>FCOD02000096.1 GCA_001544655.2 Caballeronia turbans | reverse complement strand
GGCGGATTCAACCGGTCGATGCAACACAATAACGCTATTATGCGGCGGGAGTGTTGCGATGAAACAGAGACGCCGAATCTATTACAGTGAGAGTCAGAAGGCGTTGATGTGGGAGCGCTGGCGTGCGGGCGAGTCGCTGCAGCATATTGCGCAGCTATTCGATCGTAACCATTCATCCGTAGCGGGAATACTGGCGCAAACTGGAGGAATCCGGCCTCCACCGCGACGGCGATCGAAGCGGTCGCTCACGCTTGCCGAGCGCGAAGAAATCTCAAGAGGTCTCGCAGCGGATGATTCGATCCAATCGATCGCACGGCGCCTGTCGCGAGCGCCGTCTACGATCTGCCGCGAGATCAAGCGCAACAGCGGCGAGAAAGGCTATCGGGCCGACTTCGGCGATGAGCTTGCCTGGCAGCGGGCGCTGCGCCCGAAGCCGTGCAAGCTGGTCGCGACACCGGCGCTGGCAAAAATCGTGGCGGCAAAGCTGCAACTGGAATGGTCGCCGCAGCAGGTCGCCGGATGGCTAAAGCGAACATGGCCGGGCAACGAGGGTTTCCACGTGTCTCACGAAACGATCTATCGGACGCTCTTTATTCAAGCACGCGGCGCGCTGAAAAAAGAGCTGCTGGAGCACCTGCGGCGCACCCGTGCCATGCGTCGCTCACGTCATCACACGCAGAAGACAGAGGATCATGGTCGTATCCGCGATGCTGTTTCGATCAGTGAACGTCCCGCTAAGGTTGAGGACCGCGCCGTTCCGGGGCACTGGGAAGGCGACCTCCTGTGCGGCAGCGGTAACAGCCAGATTGCAACGCTTGTAGAGCGACACACACGCTATGTCATGCTGGTCAAGATTGACAGCAAGGACAGTGAAACCGTGGCCAACGCGCTCATCAAACACGCCGGCAAGCTTCCGCAAGAGCTTTACAAATCGCTTACCTGGGATCGCGGCACCGAGATGGCGGGGCACAAACGGTTCACCATCGCCACTGACATTGCCGTGTATTTCTGTGACCCCAAGCATCCGTGGCAACGCGGCTCCAATGAGAATACGAACGGGCTGTTGAGACAGTACTTCCCAAAAGGCATCGATCTGTCGGTTTATTCGCAAGCCAAACTCAATGCCGTGGCGAGAAGGCTGAACGAGCGCCCAAGAAAGACGCTAGATTACGAGACACCAGCTGAACGATTCCATCAAGCTATTGCATCGACCGGTTGAATCCGCCC
>FCOD02000072.1 GCA_001544655.2 Caballeronia turbans | reverse complement strand
CTACAAGCACCGCAAGCCGTTTGAGGCCTGGGACGTCATGCTCAGGGAGCATCACGACGGCTATATCGACTGGGCCGAGTTCGAGCGCAACCAGGAGAAGCTTGCAGCCAATGCCTACGGCAAGGCTGGCGACGTAAAATCCGGCCGTGGTGGGCGCGCGCTTCTTGCTGGCCTGCTTGCCTGCGCACGTTGCGGGCGTCGCCTGTCAGTGGCCTATACTGGGCGCATTCCGCAGGCAGTCTACCGATGCAATCGCTTCGACATGCCGCCGCGATGCATGACGTTCGGCGGCTCACGTATCGATGCCGCAATCGGCGAGGAGTTGCTACGTGTCGTGGAGCCATTGGCGATCGAAGCAGCACAACAGGCCGAGCAAATGCACATGGATACCCTGAACGAGCAGCGGCGAATCATGGAGCTCGAACTGCAGCAGGCACGGTATGAGGCCGCGCTGGCTGAGCGGCGCTACGCCGCCTGTGATCCCGAGAACCGCCTGATTGCCGCGCAGTTGGAGAAGAACTGGGGAAGTGGCATTGCGCCGTGTACAGGCCTGCCAGGTGCGCCTGGAGACGGCGGGCGCACCGGAGGGACAGGCTCCCATGCCAGACTTTACGAAGCTCGCCGAGGATCTTCGCGCAGCGTGGAGCGCGCCGGGCGTCACCATGCGCACACGTCAGCAGTTGGTTCGCGCATTGATCGTTGATATCGTTGCCGATGTCGACGAGCCTGCACGGGCGGTCACCCTGACGATCCACTGGCAAGGCGGCCAACATTCCGAACTCCGCATCCGCAAGCCGAAGACCGGTGAGCATGGGTGCAGTACGTCCGATGAAGCGCTTGCAGTCATACGCGGCATGGTGGGCCGGTGGTCAGATCAGGATATCGCTGCATCGCTGAACCGGATGGGCATTCGCACCGGACAGGGCATGACCTGGACGGCGAAGCGCGTCAGCGCCATGCGTCAGGTAAGGGATATTCACGCCTACAAATCGGCGCAGAAGGATGGAGAGTGGCTAACGATGTTCGAGGCAGCGAAACGCCTTGGCGTAACCAGTCACGTGATCCGCCGTCTGATCAAGGAGCGAGTGCTGCCTGCCGAGCAGGTGATGCCTGACGCCCCATGGCAAATCCGGGCAAGCGATCTGCAAAGCGAAGCTGTTACGGCGGCGTTGGCACGCAAACATCGCCCGTGTCGCAACGATGCCGACGGACAAATCCCTATGTTTATCGAGGTTTCGGAAGGAGGTGCACAATGAACGCCCCATTGCAAACGGTCGTATGTCGCGTTCGGCAATGTTGTTGTCAACCGGGGCTCGCCCGTCGGCAACGTAACGGCTGAGATACTCCCACTGGTTAAGCGTGTAGCTGATGGCATTGACCAGTGAGCTTTCGGGCGGCACTTGCGGTGCCTGCTCGTCCAGCCGGGCTTTAAATGCTTCAAGCAGCGGAACGCTGTGCTGTTGTCGTAATCGTAATGTATACGCGGCGCGCGTTTCGCCGCTCGGCGGCTTCTCTCTTGCGAGTGCTTCGACGCGATAGAGTCGCTGGAAGAATTCGAGAGCCTGCTGTGCACGTTTGCCCGGTTTTTTCTGCGTCTTCAGGACCTCCACGAATCCGCGTCTCGCATGAGCAAGGCAGCCGAAGTGAGTCACGCCCTTGATCGCTCGCCACGCGCTGTAGCCGTCGGACATCACCATGCCTTTGTAGTCCGCGAGAAACGTCTGGAGATATTGCTTGCCACGTCCGGGTTGATAGTCGAACAACACCACCGGCTCTGCGCTATCCTGCCCGCTTCGATACAGCCACATATAAGACTGGCTTTGTGCGGTTTTGCCCGGCTCCTTCAGCACCTGAACGGTTGTTTCGTCGCCATGGATCAGTGGCTGCGACAGCAAGGTCTTGCGTAACGACTGGTAGAGGCGCTCCAGATGCAATTGCGTTGGCTTGATGACCCAGTGTCCTAATGTACCTCGGCCCACCGGAATGTTCGCGCGCCGAGCGCGTCTTCCATTCGGTATAGCGGCGTGCCGTCGACATACTTGCCCGTCATTACTGTGGCGATCATCGCGGGGCTGGCCTGACTGCCCGGTAATGGTTGCGCCGGCATCGGCGCGACCAGGATCGGCGTACGCTCGGCGAAACGCTCGCAACGACGGCATGCATATTTGAAGCGAACATGCTGCAAGACTGAGGCCTTCACCTCGATATGCAGTTGCTCGCTGATTTCCTCGCCCATACGATGCATTGCGTTGCTGCAACAGGGACAGATCTTCTGTTCTTCGGGCAGGTCGTACTCGATGCGCTGGCGGGGAAGATCCGCCGGCAGAGGCTTGCGACCTCGCTTGCGGCGAGCAGGCTCCGGCGCTTCCGGCAAACCCGTGTAAGGCAAGTCGAGTTCGCCCGTGTCATCCTCAGGATCCTCGGCTGCGGTCTGCTCGGCTTCGTTGAAGATACGATCCTGAAGCTTCTCGCTGCTCGGTGCGAAGCGCTTGTGTTGCGCAAGCCGGAATTGTTCCTCGAGATGGCGAACTCGCTCACCCAACTGGCGGTTGCGGGCCTCGAGCTCACGAATGTAAGCCTGCGCGGCTGGAGGTAATCGGGAGAATTCGCGTTCGTCCATGCTACCCACAGTAGCGAATCAGAACGCACAATGGGTTTACGGAAATTTGTAACGGCTGTCGACGACGTCGCCCAGCAATGCTCGCAGCATCAGCTTGTATGATGGTACCTGTCGCGCGGGATGACGGCGCATCGCATCGACGTCAATACCATCAAGCAACCAGTGCAGCTGTTCGGTCGTCAGCTCGATCACTGCCTGCTTGCGGCGCGGCCACACGAAGTGGTCCTTCTCGAGACGTTTTAACATTAGCCAGAAGCCTGAGCGCTCATACAGCAACAGCTTGACGCGGTTGCGTTTGCGGTTATGAAACGCGAATACGGCGCGGGCGAAGGGATCGAGCTGCATCGACTGTTCAACCAACGCCGTGAGGCTATTGATGCCAGCCCTGAAGTCGACAGGCTCGCGGTGCAGGTAGACGCGGAGGTCGGAGTCAAGGCGGAACATCAATGCGCTCCCAGTGCGGCGATCAATGCCGTGACAAGTGTCGCATCGTGTCGTGAGCACTCAAGTTCGACTTTTACCCCGTTTGGCAGTTGCGCCGACAGGCGCGCCATGGGTCGAGACACAGTCGCCGATTGCCTGTGACTAGATGACACTGGCAGCGCTGACGACTGGGGATTGGAATCCGGATAGCTGTGTTCCACAGAAACCACAGGGATGAACGCCGTCGTTGCCGGGTTGACCGTGTCTTCGGCTGCACGAGCAGACTTTGCCCTCTCATGCAGGCGAATCCACTTGTGCAGCTGGTTTGCGTTTACTTGGGCCTTGAGTGCGAGGCCGGCGATTGACGCACCCGGCAGCAAGCACGCCTCGATCAGTTGGCGCTTACCCTCGGGGTCGTACCTCCGCTTACCGTTGGAGCATTCTCGAATGACCCGCAGTGGCAGAAAATCAGACTCGTCGTCGTTCATGGTTTGCGTCCGCAATGTAGGTTGCGGACGCAATCGTCGCCCTTAAACACCGACGATGATAGGTGTGTTCTATTTAGCGCTTACGAAGAATCAGTTGCGTGAGCGCTTCGGCGAGTTCCTGATGCAGCCAGCGAAACGCCAACGCATCGCCTGACCCAGTGCCCCATGGAGCTCCGCCTTCGCTCTCGGCGATTGGCATATCCCGGTTCGTCGGTTGCGACGCCGGTAGCTGGCGGAAATGTAAATCTTCGCCGATCTGACGAGGGGGAGGGCTCAACCGCCATGAAGCGGCTCTCGCCCGCAACGTCAGTCGTACATCTGGGGTCGACTCCGCTCGGGCAACGGTCACTCACCGGGCTGCATTTTGCGAATCGCCTTGTCGCGCGCGTCCTGCGAATCGACTATTAGGCGATATGCAACGTAATACTTGTAGATGTTGCGTACGTACGTTGTGGTTTCGATGCCGATCTTCTCCGCGACTACGATTTCGACGTTATTGAACCACTTGTCCCGATCGAGCCCGCGTGCCGCGGCTTCCGTGCGCATCTTTGCAATTTTTGCCGCCCCCGCGTTATAGCTTGCGAACGCGAACATTGCACGAGTGGTGTCATCGAAGTGCGCATCCGGAAAGTAGCGTGTCATCAGCCGATCCATGTATTTGGTTCCCGCATGGATGTTCGATTCGGTCACGCCAATGTTGCCAACCGCCATTTCCTTGCCTGTTTTTGGCATCAACTGCATGACTCCGACCGCGCCAACGTGGCTTCGGGCCGACTGGTTCAACTGCGATTCCTGGTAGCCTAGCGCGGCCAGCATCAGCGGGTCGAAGCCATACTGCTTGCCGTACTTCTCGAAGAGGGCAAGTGTTTCGTCGAAACGCTTGTTCTCCGCCGCCCCCGAAGCATCGGTGACCTGCTTGATACGCTTCATGAACTGTGCGAGCCGATAGTCGATGACACCCTGCTTTTTAGCAAACTCGTTATAGAACTCAGTCACCGCAGCCTGCAGCTGAGGACTGTTCTTCCTGATCGCCCAACCGACATAGCCTTCGCTGCGTACTACCAGATCCTCCCTGATGTTGACCCGAGGCAGGACTTGCGCCCACAGCTTTGCTTTCCAGTCATCGACCACCACCATGCGAAGCATTCCCGCGTTCAGCATTTCGAGCGTGTCCTCATCTTCGAGTGCGTCCGGTAGCAGCACTATCTGCATGACCGGCTTGCCTGCTTTCCTGAACCGGTCGTTGAGCGCCGTTAGACTCTCGAAATAACTCGTCGCCTTGCGTACATAGACTTGCTTCCCCGCGAGGTCGTCCAGCTTGGCGATAGCCGGAGCGCCAGGACCGGTCACGATCAGTTCTCTGACCGGCTTGCGGTCACGCGGCGCAACGAAGTCCACAAACTTGCGGCGCTCATCGGTCGCCGTCAGGTTGCCCGCCGAGATATCGCCCAGCCCGGCCTGAAGGTTCGCCAGGAGTTTGTCCCGGGTAGTTGGTATCAGAAGGACTGTGAGCGGGCGTTTTCCGAGGTGGCTGGCGTAGCGCTTGTTGACGTACCGTTCGAAGTCTCGCGCGAACTCAGCGGTCAAGCCACGTTCTCGGCCTTTGTCGTTGAAGTACAAAGTACGGCTGTACGGCACAAGAAAGCGGATCACGCGGCGCTCGAGCATCGCGTCAAAGTCGCCCGTCCATGGTTTGGCCGCGATGTTCATCTGGCGGGTTTTCGCGACAGCACCCGGTGGCGCGGATGCTGGTGCGACAGTGGGCGCACTCGGTCCTGACTCGGCCCGCGCCGGCGGCAGAAGCACCGAGATCCCAATCAGCAGGGCGGCAAAAAAACGGAGTCTCGTCATGACATGCCCTTTCCGTGCGAACGACTATTCGGAATTTGTATGCATTGTCTCAGCGTATTCGCAGTTCTCTTATGAGCAGGTCGCAAGTGATTTTCGACCGCCGGTGATATCGGTTGCAGTTGAGCCCGCGCATCGCATGACGGAACGTGACAGCTGAACGCTGGCACATATGCGTAGCGATTACAATAAGCACGAGCGCTGATGCATCGCCGGCTCCGCGGATCGCGAATTCAAGCGCGTATTCGTGTGGAACCGCAGTCCGGGCCGGTCCACATGATCATTGAAAAGTCGGCCGATTTATTTTTCACTACTTCACGCCGGCGGAAGCGTTGCTGCAGGCGACGAAACGGATGGGTACGCGAGACGTCGGGGCATCAGGGAAGCAAAAAGCGTTGCCTGGCTGACGCAGTGCGCTGGCATGCTGCGTGAGACCACGCAGGCGCAGAATACTCGACTTGAGTGACCGACTGGACGCAAGCTAATAGAGGCCACGTCGTCATCGGCACCTCAGATCGGGGGTGCTTTCCGGCGGACTGTTCGGCTGCAACAAGGCCATTGCGTCGCTTGCCTTGTCGGGAAGGGTTATTGCGAAAAGTCGTTGGCCAGTAACGTCGTTCGCGCTCTCTGTCGTCTCCGTCTGCTCATGCGGTCGGCGACTTATCCCGTCTCTAGTGTCCCGAGTTAGAAATTCGTAGACAAAATCGCTTGACGCTGGCGAGGATGTCGTCGGCCGATTTGGTCCAGT
>FCOD02000094.1 GCA_001544655.2 Caballeronia turbans | reverse complement strand
CCCGGCTTTGTCGGAGACTGCCGAGTTTGGCGCTACGCCGCGCGAGCGGAGCGCGCCAGATTCCGATTGTAAGCTTCCTCTGCCTCCGCCGGCGACATGTACCCGAGCGGGCCGAGCAACCGATGATGGTTATACCAGTGAACCCATTCGAGCGTGGCGAGCTCGACGTCTTGGAGCGTACGCCATGAACGCCGATGCACAACTTCGGCCTTATACAAGCCGTTGATCGTTTCGGCCAGAGCGTTGTCGTAGGAGTCACCGACAGTTCCGACTGATGGCTCAACGCCAACGTCCACCAAACGTTCGGTGTACCGAATGCTGAGATATTGAGACCCGTGATCGCTATGATGAATGAGTCCGGGCGGCGGCTGACGATCGTGTAACGCCTGGTTCAGCGCGTCCAGCACGAAGTCAGTTCTCATCGATGCCGACACGCGCCAACCGACGATACGGCGCGCAAACACATCGGTCACGAAGGCCACGTAGACAAAGCCCGACCATGTCCAACAATAGGTGAAATCCGCGACCCACAGCGCGTTAGGTTGCTCGGCCCGGAACTGACGTTTGACCCGGTCCAACGGGCACGGCACCTCATCGTCGCGCTGCGTCGTCTTGATCCGGCGCCCACGCCGCACACCTTCGAGGCCCATCACCTTCATCAGGCGCGCAACCGTGCAGCGCGCGACCTTCACGCCATCGCGCAACAACTGGCGCCAGACCTTGCGCACTCCATACACGCCAAAGTTCTCGTCCCAGACCGTCCGGATGAGGGCCTTCAGTTCAATATCGCGACGCGCTCGGGCCGGCCATTGCTCCGGATCGTTGCGCCGCCCGGCGTGCCGGTAATACGTCGACGGCGCGATCGGCAGCAGGCGGCAGATCGGCTCGATACCGTAGACGTCGCGATGCTCGTCGATGAACGCGATCATGGCTTCGATCGGCGGTCGAGCTCCGCCTGCGCGAAATATGCGGAGGCCTTACGCAGGATCTCGTTGGCCGTGCGCAGTTCACGATTCTCGCGCTCCAGTTCCTTCAGACGCGCCAGCTCCGAAGTTGTCGCGCCAGCTCGTTGGCCACGGTCGCGCTCAGCCTGAACGATCCAGTTGCGAACCGTCTCGCGTGACATCCCCATCTTCGAGGCGATCGAGCGGATCGCCGCGCCCTGCGTTTGATACTCGTGTTGGTGCTCAAACACCATCCGGATCGCTCGCTCACGGACCTCGTCCGAATATCGCGCGCCGGTGGGCTTCCTTGTCTTGCCTTCGCTTTCCATGCTTCAAATCTCCCGTTACAGCCAAGATCCGAAGTCTCCTACATTTCCGGGGCGGTTCA
>FCOD02000095.1 GCA_001544655.2 Caballeronia turbans | reverse complement strand
AAAGCCCATCCGCTTCGTGCCCTATACGAAAGCGACGATCGCGTGCCCGCGCTGCGGCTCGACGCACACCGAGAAGCTGGCGCAATTCGGCTCGACGGCGTGCAAGGCGTTGTACCGCTGCATCGACTGCCGCGAGCCGTTTGATTACTTCAAGCCGTACTGAACTGACTCCATTGAAAAGCGAGCCGAAAAACATGGCGACTCCGCAATTCCATCCGCTGCGCATCCGTGAGGTCCGCCCCGAAACCGCCGATGCGCTCACCGTTTTGTTCGAAGTGCCTCCGGCGTTGCGCGATGCGTTTCGCTTTACGCAAGGTCAGTTCGTGACGCTCAAGACGCATATCGATGGCGAGGAGACGCGCCGTTCGTATTCGATCTGCGTGGGCGTGACCGACTACGATCGCGACGGCGAATTGCGCATCGGCATCAAGCGCGTGCGTGGCGGGCGCTTCTCGAACTTCGCATTCGATACCCTGAAGCCCGGCCACGAGATCGAGGTGATGACACCCGACGGGCGCTTCTTCACGCATCTGAACGCGGATCACGCGAAGCACTACGTGGCGTTCTCGGGCGGCTCGGGCATCACGCCGGTGCTGGCGATCATCAAGACGACGCTGGATATGGAGCCGACGAGCCGCTTCACGCTCGTGTACGGCAATCGCAGCGTCGACGCGATCATGTTCGCCGAGGAGCTCGAGGATCTGAAGAACCGGTATATGGACCGGTTCTCGCTGTATCACGTGCTCTCGGACGATCTGCAGGACGTCGAGTTGTTCAACGGCGTGCTGGATCAGGCGAAGTGCAAGGCGTTTCTGGAGACGCTGCTCTCGCCCGAGGAAATCGACGAGGCATTCATCTGCGGCCCCGGCCCGATGATGGATGCAGCCGAAGCGGCGTTGAAGGATGCGGGCGTGGCGCCGAAGCAGATTCACGTGGAGCGTTTCGGCACGCCGTTGCCGCAAGCCGGGGCGCCGGACATCGAGATCACGGACAGCATGCCGGCGGCGGATCTGGAGCTGATCATCGACGGCAAGAAGCGCAAATTGCGGCTGCCCTATGAAGGCGTGAGCGTGCTCGATGTGGGTTTGAAAGCGGGACTCGCGTTGCCGTACGCGTGCAAGGGCGGTGTGTGCTGCACGTGCCGCGCCCGAGTGCTCGAAGGCGAAGTGAAGATGGAAAAGAACTACACGCTCGAACAACATGAAATCGATGACGGCTTCGTGCTGACTTGCCAATGTCATCCGGTGAGCGAGCGGGTGGTCGTGAGTTTCGACGAGCGCT
>FCOD02000084.1 GCA_001544655.2 Caballeronia turbans | reverse complement strand
TGCACGCTCCCGTCGGCGGTGCGATGCCGTAGCGGCGCAGCTTCTCGCGCGCTTCGTCGGTGATCCAGTCGGTCGTCCACGCGGGCGCCAGCACCGTCTCGATGCGATGCGCACCGAGCTCGGCCCGATAGATCGCCTGCGCAATATCCTCCGCGATCTGCGACATCGCCGGACACCCCGAGTACGTCGGCGTGATCACCACTTCGAGCACGCCATCGTCGCCGTGACGTACCTCGCGCAGAATGCCCAGTTCGCGAATCGATACCACCGGAATCTCCGGATCGGGCACCGCTTCGAGCACATCCCACGCGCGTTCGATGGTTGCGTTGGCGGTATTCATTACCAGCTCGCGCCCGGATGTTGACGCGCCAGGCTCTGCATCTCCGCGAGCAGATAGCCCATGTGCTCCGAGTGCTCACCGTGCTTGCCCGTGGTGACGTGCTTCACTTCTTCGGGCGCGGTGAGCGTGGCCTCTTCCAGTGCCGATGCGACCTCGTCACGCCATGCCGCTTCGAACTCGCTCGCGAGCGGCGCGATGCCCGCATCGGCGACGGCCTGCTCGCTTGCATCGGTGGCGAAGAACTCGCGCGTGTACGGCATCAGATAGTCGAGCGCGGCCTGCGCGCGACGATGCGACTCGTCCGTGCCATCGCCCAGACGCACCAGCCAGTCGCGCGCATGATGCAAGTGATAGCTCGTCTCCTTGATCGACTTCGCCGCGATCGCCGCGAGTTGCGCATCGCTCGATGTTTGCAGCGCGCTCCACACTTCGATCATCAGCGACGAATACAGGAAGTTGCGCACGATCGTCACCGCGTAATCGCGCTCAGCGCGCGCCGTGCCCGCGAGCGGCCCGAAGTGCGGCAACTCCGCGATCGTGTAGTTGGCGAACTCACGCTCGGTGCGAAAGTACGCGTAATCGTCTTCGGTCTTCCTGCTGCCATTGAGCGCGGCTTCCAGCGACGCCGCGTGCGTGTACAAGAGCCGCGCCTGGCCGATCAGATCCAGACTGATGTTCGCCAGCGCGATGTCTTCTTCCAGTGCCGGGCCGTGACTGCACCATTCGGCATTGCGCTGCCCGAGGATCAGCGCGTTGTCCGCCAGACGCAGCACGTAGGCGAGATGGTCCTGACTCATGGCTCTTTCGCCCTTACATGTGATTGATTTCGTCGGGCAGCACGAAAAACGTCGGATGCCGATAGATCTTGTCGCCCGCGGGCTCGAACAATTCGCCCTTGTCCGCCGGGTCCGATGCGGTGATCGCCGCCGACGGCACCACCCAGATGCTCACGCCTTCCTGACGGCGCGTGTACACGTCGCGCGCCATGCGCAACGCCACACCCGCATCCGGCGCGTGCAGGCTGCCGCAATGCTTGTGATCGAGTCCCTGCTTGCTGCGCACGAACACTTCCCAGATCGGCCATTCCTTGCTCATCTTCATCGTCTCCCTGTTCATGCAGCTTGTTTGTGGGCGCGGGCCTTGTGCTTCTCCGCGTAGGCGAGTGCCGCTTCGCGCACCCACGCGCCTGCGTCGTGCGCCTTCACGCGCGTGGCGAGGCGCTCCTTGTTGCACGGGCCGTCGCCGTTGACCACGCGCCAGAACTCGTCCCAGTCGATCTCGCCGTAGTCGTGCGCGTTTCTTTGCGCATTCCACTTCAGATCGGCATCGGGCAGCGTGACGCCCAGAATCTTCGCCTGCTCGACAGTCGCGTCGACGAACTTCTGGCGCAGGTCGTCGTTCGAGATGCGCTTGATGCCCCACGCGAACGACTGGCCGCTGTGAATCGAGTCCTTGTCGCTCGGGCCGAACATCATCAGCACCGGCCACCACCAGCGGTTCACCGCCTGTTGCACGAGGTCCTTCTGCGCTTGCGTGCCCTTCATCATCGCGAGCAGCGCATCGAAGCCCTGGCGCTGGTGGAACGACTCCTCCTTGCAGATGCGGATCATCGCGCGGGCATACGGCCCGTAGGTGCAGCGGCACAGCGGTATCTGATTCATGATCGCCGCGCCATCGACCAGCCAGCCGATCACGCCGACATCGGCCCAGGTGGGCGTCGGATAGTTGAAGATGCTCGAGTACTTGGCCCGGCCCGCGTGCAGCGCGGCGACGAGCTGATCGCGCGAGACGCCGAGCGTTTCAGCCGCGCTGTAGAGATACAGGCCGTGGCCGCCTTCGTCCTGCACCTTCGCGAGCAGGATCGCCTTGCGCTTGAGGCTCGGCGCGCGGCTGATCCAGTTGCCCTCGGGCTGCATGCCGATGATCTCCGAATGCGCATGCTGCGAAATCTGCCGCACCAGCGTCTTGCGATAGGCCTCGGGCATCCAGTCCTGCGGCTCGATCTTGCCGTCGGCTTGCATCACCGCGTC
>FCOD02000091.1 GCA_001544655.2 Caballeronia turbans | reverse complement strand
GCGCGCAGCGCGAATTCGATTGTCCTGGCGCCCTGTGTTCATAGGTCGTGACGTTGCCGCTAGAGCAGAACCGCCTGTTGTAATAACTCCAACGCCTTCAATTCGTTGCACTCGCTATCCCGGCAGTTTCTTCTTTTGCTCAAAGCCAACCGGTGACCCGCGCGCAAGTAAAGGCAGAACTGGTCCAACTCGAACGTGCTGGATACAACCCAAGCATGGATCGCGTGACGTATCCGGCCGAGATCCAAGCAGCCGAAGCAAAGGTTGCAGCGCAGAACGGGCAAACGAGCTACGGCGGCGTGGCTGACACTGCGTCGGCTTCGGGCGGCCCAGCTCACACCGGCAATAGCATCGCTCCTGTCTATTTCGGTCACTAATCGACCGGCAGAGCCAAAAGGCTCTTGCGCAATAAGAGGACTGGCCGCTGTGGTGGTACGGCCAGTTTACCTAACAACACCTCCGCCATCGGCCTAGCCGATGGCTTGCCCAGCACTTAAGTCGTCCTGGGCCTTTTTCGTGGGTGTTTTCAGGGAAAGGATAGCGGCGATGTCTCTGGCGCTATGCAGGGCGTGAATTACGTCGATGCGCTCGGGTTGCCCAGTGATGCGATAGAAAATCTGGTAGCTGCCGTGAACACGCTGCCGCACGCCGCGATCTTCGTACCGAGGCACGAGCGGGTAGGCGAGGGGCATATCTGCAACGCTCATGCACTTGTCCCGCGGCGCATCTCGCGAATGAAGCTAAGCCGGACGGCAGGTTCACGTACCGCAGGGATCTGAACGGCCGCTCGCTTTACGAAGCGAGGCTCGATATCGAAGCTTGAACATCAGGCGTGAGACATCCGAGGCCGATGAGCGTCTTTTCGACGGCCACGTCCAGCGGTGTATGCGGCTCGTGCCCGAGCGTCTGCACGAGCCGCGCGTTATTCAGATGCACGGGCGTCGTCCATAGATAGCGCATTTCCTGAAGTTCCCTGAATGTGACATTGAACGGCGCGCCGAGCGCGAGCAGCCACCACGGAAAGCCGACGACAGCGGGCGCGCGCCCGGTGCGGCGCGCGACCACGCGGCGGATCGCGTCGGCAAAGCCGGTGCCGTCCTCGTCCCAATGACCGCTCATGTGAAAGCGCGCGAACGCATCGAGCGAGTGGCGGTGCGCAAGCAGCTTAACCATCGTGCGAGCCACATCGGGCAGATACGCCCATTGATGCCCGATGCCTCGCGCACCCGAGTTCGTGATCTTCGTGACCGGGTTTTCAGGCCTCACGAGTCCTTGCGCGAGCCAGTTATTGCCCGCTTTTGGCCCGAAAAAATCGCCCGCGCGCACGACCAGCACTCGCGCGCCTTCCTTGCTCGGGCGTTGCAGACGCGCTTCCATTTCAACGCGAATCGCGCCTTTGCGCGTGACGGGATGCTGTGGCGCGTCTTCGTCGATGAATGGAAACGCGTCCGGCCCGAA
>FCOD02000090.1 GCA_001544655.2 Caballeronia turbans | reverse complement strand
ATCATGTTGAAAATCGACAACCTCGCTGTCAGCAAAGAACTCGGCCGCGCTGAAATGGGCGCTATCGTCGGCGGCGCAAGCATCTTCCAGAACAACGGCGTCAACTACAACTCGATCAGCGGCTTTGCCTTCGCGAGCCCGCAAACCAACGTCGCTCCCGTGACGCAGGTCGATGCCTCCACGCATACGGACGTCGATCTGAAGAACGTGACGAAGTCGCTCGACGCAGTGGGCAGCCTGCTCGGCGGCGTGAAGCTGTAAAAGCATCACCGCTCGAAGGGAGAAGGAACCACGACGTTTCCTTCTCCCTCTCTTCGCATTCCTGCTTCGACATTCATTCGCAGGCCCTCGCGCGCAATGCGCGAATTCACGCGGCCGTTTCTCTCTTTCGCACGGGTCATCACCGAGTACTCGGCAACGCGGACAACGTCTGCGCAGTCGCCACGCTACTGCGTCGATGGTGTTTCGATAACCGTCGATTCGAGTTGTCAGCGCCATGCCGACACGTCCGCGCAAGCTGTCTCCCGGTATCCAACGAATCCATACCGCCGATGCCCCGCGAATCGCCTGTCTCACGCTCTCCAGCGTTTATTCGGCTTGATTTTCAACGAGTTGGATTAACCGAACAGACCTTCCAGCAACGCCTGGCACGGCCCTCGCATATAGAGACGCGAGCGCAACGATTGGTGCTCATCCAACCCACACAGTCCCAGGAGACACATCATGCTTAAGATCGAAAACCTCGCCGCTAGCAAAGAACTCGGCCGCGCTGAAATGGGCGCCATCGTCGGCGGCGGGAGCATCTTCCAGAACAACGGCATCAACGCCAACTCGATCAGCGGCTTTGCTTTCGCCAGCCCGCAGACCAACGTCGCGCCGGTGACGCAAGTCGATGCTTCGACCCACACGAACGTCGATCTGACGAACGTCACGAAGTCGCTTTCGTCGGTCGGCAGCCTGCTCGAAGGCGTGAAGCTGTAAAGACAGGCATCCTCGAAGGGAGAAGGATTCATTTCCTTCTCCCTTTTCTCTTTTCTCTTTTCTCTTTTCTCTCGCGCTTCAATCCCTCTTCCCACTGCGACGCTCAACATCCGCGTCCGCATCACATTGCATAACGTTCGTTTTCCGAATTAAAACTTCACGTCGTTCATTCCGAAGCCGATAACTTTGTTTGAATCGGGATCTCACGGGCCCCTACCTGTTCGCATTGCGTTTTGACTTTTACCGCTGCCAATACCGCCCCCTGTTCGTCGCCCACCGACAACGTCCCCACTTCTGTTTTTCCGCCACCAACAACTTGCCCCGTGTCGTGCAATCCACAGTTGCCTTCAAACCTGCATCGTCTCGGATATTTTTGATTAACAATCAATGCATTAGCCTAACCGAACAGATCCTCTAGCCTTGGCTGGCACAGCCCTCGCATATGTAGCTGCGAGCGCAACGATTGATGCTCATCCAACCAAACCCAGTCCAGGAGCTACA
>FCOD02000087.1 GCA_001544655.2 Caballeronia turbans | reverse complement strand
CGGCCCAGTCGATATAGCCGTCGTGATGCTCCCTGAGCATGACGTCCCAGGCCTCAAACGGCTTGCGGTGCTTGTAGCTCTTGCGCGCGCGACCTTCGACGATCGTCATCTGCTTGCCGCTCTTTCCATACGCGTAGACACCAGCATAGAACGGATTCTTGAGCACGGAGATCACGTTACGATATCGGATCGGGGTCCAATCGAAGTGCGTCAGCGTTCGGCCGTCGGACGGGCGCGGGAAGTGAACCTGCTCGGCCCTCATCGACAACAGGACCTGCCGCGCACTACCCAGTTGCTGGAAGCGGGTGAAGATCAGGCGTATGACTTCCTGTAACCGCGCATCTGGATCGAAACCCAGACCAACGTCACGATGCCAGACATAGCCAACCGGCAGGCTGATACGCAACTCGCCACGCTGTGCCTTCTCGCGTTTGGCGTCAAGCATGCGCGTTCGAAGCACGTTGAGTTCGAACTCGCTGATGCTGCCCTTCATGCCAAGTAGCAGCCGGTCATTTGCTCGACAGGGATCGTATACACCGTCGAGATCGATTACTCTCGCTTCAACGAGACCACAGAGTTCGAGCAGATGATGCCAGTCACGCCCGTTACGGGCAAGACGTGAGGCATCCAGGCAAAGCACCGCACCGACATCGCCTGCGCACAACAATGCGACCAGGCGATCGAAGCCCGGCCTCGCAACCGTGCCGCTTGCCGAGCGCCCCAGATCATCATCGATGACTTCAACGTCGCGAAAGCCACGGCGCTTTGCTTCCTGAACGAGTTCATACTGTCGGCGCTGGCTCTCGACGTTCAGTTGGACCTGCGCCTGGGTCGATTGCCGGACATAAACCACGGCCTTGCGTTTGAGAAGATCTGCGGGCAAACAATCAACGTTCGTCATCGTCACACTCCTTCGCAGTCTTGATGCCGGCGGCCCGCATCAGCAGAATCGCAAGATGACTGAGTGCGTTTGCTCGTTGCACCATGCTCATCCCCTGGAGCTCGGGCGCATCGAACGTTATGCTCATCTGCTGCGGTATCGACTGCGACGATTGTTGACCTGCTGGAACGACGTTTGGCAGATTGCCCATTGCGTTTCTCCCGGACGTTGATGGAGCCCTCCTGGGAGTTTCCCCGCAAATGCCGATCGACCAGCAATTGATGCAGGTTATGCAGTGCAGCTACGGAAACTCTCGGTTCGCCGAGAACCATCGCCGAACATGTAGGGGCATCGAGCATCCACATCGCCATCAACTTGACTACGCCACCGTCCGTCTCCACGTGAACGACCGGGCTTCCGCCTCGATGCTCTACATCTCTGACTTTGACGCGACGCCTATATAGCGGATGCCAGCGATAATGAACTTCGACTTCCTGCCCGATATGGGCAGAATGAACGGGCAATAGCCACCAGCAGAAAAGTTTGGCTCTTCAGCGACACGGTCGCGGGAGCTAAAGCCAGCGCCGTCATCTACAGCCTCGTGCTTACGTGCCGCGCGTGCAACGTCGAGCCGTACGCGTACCTGCGTCACGTCCTTACGCAACTGCCTCAACGAGCACCCGAGACCGACATCAGCGATCTGCTGCCATGGAGCTTTTTACAGGTCACCAGTCATGTCGGCTAACGTCAGCAACCCCTTGCGCAACGTCGCCAGTCATTCCAGGCCGCTTGCCCGCTAGCAAATTCACGGTGCTGGGCTACGCTCATACGTAGGCCGTGTGCTCAATTTAGCGCTTAC
>FCOD02000083.1 GCA_001544655.2 Caballeronia turbans | reverse complement strand
ACGCGAATCGCGCCTTTGCGCGTGACGGGATGCTGTGGCGCGTCTTCGTCGATGAATGGAAACGCGTCCGGCCCGAAGTTGTAGACCGTGCCCGGCAACACGATGGTAGCGCCCTGCGCCTTCGCCGCCGCGATGGTGTGGTCGATCATCGGCAGCACCAGTTCGGCCCAGCGCTTGTATCCCGGCGGATTTACCGCGTGCACGATCACCGATACGCCCTGTGCCGCGCGCATCACGTTGGCCGCGTTCATCGCATCGCCGTGAATCCATTCGATGCCGCCGCCCTTTGATGCCCCGGGCCACGCCGCAGCCCGTGCACGCGCCAGCCCGCATCGCGCAATCGCCGCGCAATTTCCCCGCCGATGCCGCCCGTCGCCCCACGTACCAGAACCGTTTCGCCTTGCGCCATGTCACGCCCCATAGGTTGTCGATGGAGCCATGCTCCGCCCTTCGCGGACCCATTAAAATTGGCCAACTTCGTTGATCCGATATAAAAACGTATGGCAGACGACATCGGCTGGGAGCTTTACCGACCGTTTGGCCGGTTCGCATCGTTTAGCCGACGTCTCAATGCAAATCAACGAAGGTTGGCAAAGGCCGAAGGGCGTATGTCGGCTGTCCGGCCGGGGTCGTCCAGAAGCGGCCGATCAATACAGCAGACGACATCGTTGACTATTCCTCCATTCTCCTCGTTCCCCCGATCGCCCTACAGTTCGATGTCTTTTTGCCGTTATAAATAACGACACGGCGAGTTCGTCCATATCCCTCAGGATCGACGTCGGGCTTATGGGGTTCGTCCTCCAATAAAACGTTCGTCGGGGCTTTGTCATGTATGGAAAATCAACTCTGAACACTGGAAAACCACAATCGTCCAACCGCAAACGATACTTGTATGGATGGGCAATCGTTGGCATCGTCTTGCTCGTCGATGTCTTCTGGCTTCAACTGGGAGGATACTCGGTAGTGTTTTCAGACGAGCTGAAAGGAAAAGGCAAGGTCCTTCTGACAGTGACATGTGGTTGCGCGGTGTTGTACGGAATTCAGCATATCCCGCGCTACAGGCAAATCTGCGCCAAGCTGCGCTATCACGAAGTCGCAAACACGGTGGCATGGTTCGTCCTTTTGATTGTTTTTATCCGAGCGACGAGCATTTTGTCTTATCTGTGCATTACTACGGATATGCCACTCATAGAAAACAGTCTACTTCGTTTTGATCGGATAATTGGTTTCGATTGGCCAGCGGTATATGGTTGGGTTCAATCGCACTCCGCCGTCCGCCGGATCCTCGGGGTAGCATACGCCAGCGGATTTTGGCAACTGATTGCGATTCCGGCCGTTTTGGGTCTATTGGGACGCCGCGAAGAGCTGTCAATGTTTTTCTTCTTGCTAGCCCTTTCAAGCATCTACCTTCTTATAGTTTCCACGGCGTTCCCGGCCACGAGTGCATTTGAGCACTTCAAAGTGTCAGATACTGATGCGTTGTCTAGCGTATCGGACTTCTCGGTACTGCGAGACGGATCGATGAGAAAATTTGACCTGCAACGAACACAGGGGCTTGTGTCGCTGCCGTCGTTTCACACGGCGTTGGCTGTTATTTTCGCTTACTCGCTCCGCCGAATCCGGTTGCTGTTCTGTCCGGCGGTCATTCTTGATGTGCTCATGATTGCTTCCACGCCGACGCAAGGAGGACATTATCTCGCAGACGTACTCGCTGGGTTGGGGCTTTCTGTGTTGACTATCGTGTCAATCACGTTCTTGCTTGACCGGGAGGCAGTCGTGCAGTTCAACGTTTCAACAAGAATCGCGAGGTATGCCACTGGTTTGTTCGCTGCATTGAACGACCGCTTGAGACGTTCGTGAGTGGCTGCTTCGGGTCCTCAAGACTTGCTGCATGCAGCAGCCTCACGCCGGCTGAACGCCGCATGTCGCCAAAGGCCGGGCTCAAGACCAGCACTATCGACCCTCGCTTCTTAGAGCACAAGCGGAGGTCGATACCAATCGCTCGATGCGCTATTTGCCCCGGCCGCGCGTTGGCCAGCAAGCGGGCCGTTCGGCGACTGAGAAGCCTTTTTGTATAGAGATCCGCCGATCGCTCACAGGTTCAGGTGTTTGTCGGTAATCGATTTTAAATTTCGACGCGACTGAGGAAACATGTATCATTACCAATGAAGGCCGTATCTTTTCTCAGCGTTGAATGCGCTACACACAAGTCTGAAGTAGACACGCACGCACAGATCAATAACTCGGTCCCTGGGAAACGCTCGAACGTCGGTTGTACCTTGGAAGCCGCCTCTATGACAGCGCTAAATGGAGCGGCAGCTTAGGGACCTGAAGACTCATTGAGGCGTGCCGATGTCCCGTTCACCAGCGCCAGTGGGTGAATGACCGCAACCGGACGTGTAGCAGCAACCAAGTCCGTAACCGGCGAAGGCCGGC
>FCOD02000093.1 GCA_001544655.2 Caballeronia turbans | reverse complement strand
ACGGCATTTTTGTTTATGGGGTGAGAAGTGGTTGTAAACGGAGCGCCGGGCTGTTAACTTTCCGGTGCGATGCTTGCCGACCACCTCACTTATCTGATCGAAGCACAAGAGCCGGCCGATCTGCGACGGTTGGCCGAGCATCTGCCCTACGCGTGGATCGAACGCGCAGTCCAGGCGACCGGGACAGCGAGCATTCGGCGCCGTCGCCTACCGGCTGAACAGGTGGTGTGGCTGGTCATTGCGCTGGCGATGTACCGCCACTGGTCGATTAGCGAGGTACTCGATAGCCTCGATCTGGCCTTGCCCAACGATGCCGCCCCGTTTGTCAGCAAGAGTGCTGCGGCGCAGGCGCGCCAACGTATTGGCGAAGCGCCGATGGCGTGGCTGTTTGCACAGACCGCGCGAGCGTGGACCACTCAGGACGCGGCCCACCATGCGTTCAAGGGCTTGAGTCTGTGGGCAATGGATGGCACCACACTGCGCACCCCCGACAGTCCGGCCAACCGCGAGCACTTTGGCGCGCAGGGCTACGCCAGCGGCAAGGTGGCGAGTTATCCGCAGGTGCGCGCCGTGACGCTCACCGCCATTCCGACGCACCTGATTGCCGATATCAATTTCGGTCGCTACGACACCAACGAAATGGTGTACGCCAAAAGCCTGCTGGCGCAAATCCCGGAAGACTCACTGACGGTGTTCGACAAAGGCTTTCTGGCCGCGGAAATCCTGTGTGGCCTGACGATGAACGCGCGCAATCGCCACTTCCTGATTCCAGCCAAAGCCAATACCTGCTGGGAAGTCGTCTCGGGTAGCGCTGACGATGCGATGGTGCGCATGCGTGTGTCGCCGCAGGCGCGCCAGAAATGTCCGGCTTTACCCGAATTCTGGAGTGTGCGGGCGATCCGTGCCATCGACGCGCGGGGACGCGAACGCGTGCTGCTGACTTCGCTCATGGATCGCCGACGCTTCAAACCCGCCGATATCGTCGCCTGCTACGAACGCCGCTGGCAGATCGAAACCAGTTACGCGGAGCTCAAGCAATCGATGCTCGGTTCGGAGTTGACCTTGCGCAGCCGCACCGTCGCAGGGGTCTATCAGGAGATCTGGGGCGCGTTGATCGCCTACAACCTGATTCGCCGCGAGATCGCCTGCGCCGCACGGGAGGCGAAACTTGCGCCGACTGATATCAGCTTCGTGCGAGCCCTCCACACGATTCAGCACGAGATGATGTGGGCGGCCCTCACGCCGGCGTTTGCAAAGTTACCCGCCTGCCTTCAGCGCCTGCGCGAAAGGCTCAAGTCTCTCCCCAACGAAAAACGACCCGGACGCGCATGCGACCGGGTCGTCAAATCCCGCCCTAAACGGTACACCGTTCGTTATCTAAGAAAAGACCTTAACTGAACGGCATTA
>FCOD02000046.1 GCA_001544655.2 Caballeronia turbans | reverse complement strand
CGGCTCTTTAACCAACACTTCGTCATTCCTGAGCGACCAAAAACTTGATTCAACGAACTTCTAACTCAGCACACTAGAATGAAGCGATGGACCGTGAGATTGCGACACGATTACGATGGGTATTGATGTATCACGAGACTGGCAACGCCGGTCTCGTATGCGCACGGTGTGGTATCTCGAGACCGACACTTCGCAAATGGTTACGACGTTATCAGGAAGCCGGAGAAGAAGGTCTTCGTTCCCAAAGTCGCCGCCCTCTCAACAGTCCAAACAGGAAGGTCTCTGAGGCTGACCGGGCGACGATTTTACGACTGCGTGCCGAGCACAAAGGAGCACGGCGAATCCAGAACGAGTTGCGGCTCTACGAACAAAGAGAGTTGTCCCTTGCAACCATTCACAAGGTCCTATGCGAAGCGTCTGTGAAGCCGTTGATACATTCCCGGCGGCCGGCACATCCCAAACGGTATAGCCGCCCGGTTCCGGGGGATCGGGTCCAGATGGACACAATGAAGATTGCGCGAGGGGTCTATCAGTACACGGCCATTGACGACTGCTCGCGCTTCCGCGTACTGGCCGTCTATCCCCGCAGAAATGCCCGTAATACACTGCTTTTCCTCGATCGCGTGATCGAGGAAATGCCGTTTCCTATCCAGCGTATCCAGACTGATAGGGGCGGCGAGTTCTTCGCCGAATCAGTGCAGCGGCGTTTGATGACCGAGTGCATCAAATTTCGACCGATTCCGCCACGCTCGCCACACCTCAATGGCAAGGTCGAGCGCTCGCAGCTTACTGACCTGAACGAATTCTGGTCCCACCATACTCCAACCGAGGATGCGATTGATCGGCGAATTGAGGAGTGTGAACTTTCGCCGTTAAGGAACCAAACCGTTTTCGGCGTAAAGGCGCCAGGGACTTTTCGGCGTTTAGGCGCCACAAGTCTTTCGGCATATAGGCGCCGGTAGATTTTCGCCGTAAACGCGCCACTGGCGTCTGAGTCGGGCGCTCGAACTTCGCCAACCGCTACTCTCCTGGCACGCATTTGCTCCGGAGGGTGGCTTGAAGAGGAAGTTCGAGATGTACCAATATCGACAGGTTCTGGTGCGAATGCGCCAGGGTGACTCCGACCGGGATATCGACCGGTCGAAGATCATGGGCCGTAAGAAGCTCGCGGCCGTGCGGGAGATCGCGACCGAGCGCGGGTGGCTTTCTCCGGACAACGCTCTGCCGGATGACGCGCAGCTTGCTACAGCGTTCAGCCGCAAGGAGTTCCTGCCCACGAGCTGTATCTCGTCGGCCGAGCCGTGGCGCGAACAGATTGCCCAGTGGCATGACGCAGGCGTCCCCGGCACGACGATTCACAGCGCGCTGGTGCGCAACCACGGCTACGCGGGAAGTTACTCATCCGTCTACAGGCTGCTTCAGCAATTGAAGGCGGAGCTCACGCCGGACGTACCGATGCGGCTGGAGTTCAAACCTGCAGAAGCCGCGCAGGTTGATTTCGGCGCAGGTCCGACCATCACCGATGCGCACACCGGCGAGATCCACAAAACGTGGTTCTTTGTGATGACGCTGTGCTGGTCGCGGCATCAATACGTTGAATTTGTCCGCGACCAGAGCGTCGACACATGGTTGCTATGTCACCGTCATGCCTTCGAATGGTTCAATGGCGTAGTGGGACGCGTCATCATAGATAACCCCAAGTGTGCCATCGTCAAGGCCTGTATCTACGAACCCGAAGTCCAGCGCGCTTACGCGCAATGCGCCGAAGGGTACTTGTTCAAGGTCGATCCATGTCCGCCGAGGGACCCGGCTAAAAAAGGAATTGTCGAATCGGGCGTCAAATACGTGAAGTCGAGCTTCCTTCCTCTTCGCGAATTCCGTGATCTTGACGACGCCAACCGGCAAGCGCAAGCCTGGGTGATGCAAGAGGCCAGCACCCGGACCCATGGCACGACGCGCGAGGTGCCGCTCAAGCGTTTCGAAGGTGTCGAACAGGCGCTGTTGCAGCCGCTTCCCGATGTGCCACCGGAGCTGGCAACCTGGGCGCGCGTGAAGGTCCATCGCGACGCCCATGTGCAATTTGAGCGCGCCTATTATTCCGTGCCGTTCCGGCTTGCCGGTAAAGATCTATGGCTCAAGGCGACCGCCACCATGGTGCAGCTCTACTACGAGCACGAACTGTCGGCATCGCATGTCCGCCAAACTGCGCCAGGAACGCGTATCACTGTGGCCGATCACATGCCGCCAGCAGCACAGGCCTGGCAAATGCACGACACCCAATGGTGCCTGAGAGAAGCGCAACGCATCGGGCCGTCCTGCTACGCGCTTGTTCACGCGCTCTTTGGCGATCGGGTTCTCATCAAGCTGCGCGCCGTACAGGGCGTGCTGCGCTTCGCCCAGCAGTTCGGCGCATCTCGCCTGGAGGCGGCCTGCCGTCGCGCGAATCACTTCGGCAATCCAAGCTACAAAGCCGTCAAGCTGATCTTGCAGAAAGGCCTCGATCAGACCTGGCTGTCGAACGAACCTGTTGAATCGGGCGCGACCACCTACACCCACGGCGGCCGCTTCTGCCGCGATACCCAGACTCTCCTGATCCATTGAACATGAATCCAATTCCCGAACTCACGTCTTCTCTTAAGCAATTGCGACTATCCGGCATCCTCGACACGCTCGAAGCACGCAACCGTGAAGCCATCGACCGCAAGCTTGCCTATACAGACTTCCTGACGTTGCTCATCCAGGACGAGATCGCACGGCGCGATCATCGAAAGCTCGACGCCCGCATGCACCGCGCCAACTTCCGTGGACAGAAGACACTCGAGGGTTTCGACTTCGACCGGCTACCCAACCTCAATCGCGCCGTCGTCCATGATCTCGCGACCTGCCGGTTCATCGATGAGAGGGTCAGCGTGCTGATCGCCGGTCCGTGCGGAACGGGCAAAAGCCATCTGGCGCAGGCACTGGGCCATGCGGCCGCCCGGCAAGGTCACGATGTCCTGTTCATGACCCAGACCCGGCTTCTCAGCACGCTACGCAACGCGCAAGCCGTGGGCTCCTACGAACGGCGATTCCAGGCGCTTGCCAAGGTGCCGTTGCTCATCATTGACGACTTTGGACTGAAACCCATGCGCACGCCCGAAGACGAAGACTTCCACGATCTCATTGCCGAGAGGTACGAGCGTACATCGACTGTCTTAACGAGTAATTTGGATTTTACGGAATGGGGCGACGCGTTCGCGACCAACAAAATGCTCGGCGCCGCAACGCTCGATCGCCTGCGACATGCGGCATACCGCGTCGTGCTCGACGGTGAAAGCTATCGCGTCCCTCGTCCGATGCCCGAGAGCAACAAATCAGCACTTGCGAAAGGAGGTAAAAACAAGGATTCTTGATCCCCGTTCGAGCCCCGAAACAGGCGCCTTTCTCTGGCGCCATTACGCCGAAAACACCCGGCTCCTTTACGGCGAAAGGCAACACCGCTGGCGAGACTGCCGGGCACGCCGCCCGGCGCGTAGTCCGCGCGTGCCGTCCACGGACCGAAGTCGCCGTGGTAGTAGATCGCGTTGTCGTCCCGTCCGCTCGTGCCTCCGGCGATCGCCGCCGCTTCGGTGACAGAAAGATAGTCGAGATCGAACGGCTCGAACTCCTTGATCAGCCTGTGCTGCAACGTGAATTGATGGCCGATATCGACCCGTCCGAACGCCCCGCCGACACCGATCGTCGAATTACGCTGGAACATCTGGTTGGTCGTGCTGCTGTTCGCGCCGGTCGAGAGAACGTAGCCCGCCTCCAGGTTGAAGCGAACGTAGTATCCGCCGCCCAGGTCCTCCGTGCCGACAAAGCCCCAACGGTTCGATTTGTACATCCCGTTCGAGGCCATCGTCAGCGCCGCGCCGCCTGCCTTGGTGCCGTTCACCAGATTGCGCAGACCGCCGTCAAGCGGAACCGTACAGCGTGACGCTGTTTTGTCCGTACGCGGCGCCGCTCGACAGCCCCACCAACGTCAATGCGGTCAGCGACCGTCTCATTCCACTTCTCACCATTTCTCCTCCAGTTGACATCGTTAAATTTGTGCATCGAGGATCGGCGGTGTCATCGCCCTCCTCGTGTAGGTCGGTCTTGAAACTCACGCATGTCGAGGCTATCGATTCGTCATGCTAATCGATAGATATCGCACACTCATTCACTTCACTTCGATGCTCAATGCCGCGTAGGCGTGGCGGCGGCGGATGGCGTCGCCGATGGCCGTTGCGACGAGCAGCCGGTACGGTGGTAAAGCCGTTTGCCCGTCTGCGCTTCGAGCTCCTGCCAGATGTCATGGGAGCGCTTGATGAACGGAATGTAGTCTGCACCTTCGCCTGCCGCGAGCCGTGTGATTCGCGTGTTGCCGTGACTCGACCCTTTGTTGTGTGGCGGTGCAAACTGGTCGATACCGAGGACGCTCGCGCCTCGTTTCGCCAGCTGATAAAGCGTCGCGCTCCCGAACGCACCGAGGCCGACAACGATAACGTCAAATGAAGTACGGCTCACGGCTTCCCTCACGTGTTAAGCAATAAGTGTTGAAGGCCGATACCTTACCATCCGATGTTAGCGCGATGGCAGAATGGTGCATCAGATCGGGCTTGCGGTTCAGAATTTGTCGTTTCGTTGCTGCGAGGGATGGTTGTCGGTCGCTTCTCATTTGCTGCATTCTGTATGACGCTCGCCATGCTGCTTCCTCTCCAAGGAACTAGCATTACTTTCGGCGTCGCGCTTGTGCTCTCGATGCTTGTTCAATGGAGCACGCGGATGTTGCTCAGACGGTTTCGGCGGGTCGCATCCGGAACGCATAACGCTGCCAACGAGGGCAAAAGTCATGACCCGCGCGGAACTGACCGAAATTCCCAGTCACGAACTGGTCCATCTGCTTGATTGGATGGTGTGGGACATGAATCACCGAGCTCAGAGCGATGAGACGCCAAGGCTTTGGAGGCATTGTGAACCTGTCCTCCATCGGCGGACAGGTCGGATTCCCCACCAGCGCAATTTACGCGGCGAGCAAGCATGCTGTCGAAGGATTGACCAAATCGGCGGCGCTTGAGGTTGCGTTTTTGGGCATTCGAGTGAACGCGGTCGCCCCAGCTCCAACCGAGTCCCCGATGTTTGACCGACTTGCTGATTACGGCATGACCAAGGACGTCCTTGCAGGGATTACTCCTGTGAAGCGAGCGGGTAACCTCGCCTTCATGCCGGGGGAGATAAGGCGACAAAGATCGGCGTCAATCGCGTGGTACCGGTGCGCGCTCAATGGGGTCCCGTTGTCGCCGTCGGGAATCTCGAAAGCCCAGGTTAGCGTGGTTCTCACGCGGACCGCTTCAGGAGCGGAGACCGCCACGCGCATCTGCGAGAACGCATATGACGCGCGAGCGCGGAGTCGGCGGCGCGGCTTCCTGCAGTTAAAAACGCATCGAGGAGCACGCCAATTTGCCGGTGTCGACGTCCACGCAGAACGAACTCTGTCGTCGCCGGCGATGCGGGCCTTCCTCGATGCACCGCTGATGCTTCAGATGTCCCCGATCTTGAACGGCAGCTCGAAGTTCCCTCCGCTGTTGATGAGGCTGATGTACTCGAGATATCGCGACTGCGCCGTATTCTGCGCGGCGACGAACTTCCCCGGGATCGGGGCTTGCAGCTCGTTCGGAAGGATCTCGTTTATTAGCTTCTGATACATTTCCTGCGCCGCGTGAGAACTAGACCGATTGTCCAGTTCGAGCCTGCCGTGCTCGGTAGCGTAGTCGTAATACTCAAGATCGCTCGATCCGCTGATGGTGGTCGTCGACGGCGCCCAGTACGAGTACGTTCCGAGTTTGCCCGCCTCGGTTCTCACGCCAATGATGTGCGATGCCGAAGAATTGAAGTTGTAGACCTCTGGCACGATCTCGTCGGATGCAAAGACCACATACGGCCGGCCTGGCGCGCTCGCGCTCTTCAGCATTGGAAGCAAGTCGTGTCGGTTCCCGTACAGCTGCGCATAATCTCCAGTCATCCAGCTTCGCGTGCCGCCGTTGGCAAAGGTTGCCAACATCGGCAGGATATCAACTGACGAGGTCAGGCCGCTGCGAACGACGTCAAGATCCCCGTTGTACTGCCCGGTCGGATCCATCACGATGAGCGGGACGTTAAACGCCTCTTCGTAGCACGTCCCGGTCTTACCCGAAATCAAGCCATGAGCGCCTGCATAGTCGCCATGGTCCGAGGTCAGCACGATGATCGTCTTCTTCGCGACCGCAGGCGGCAATGAGTCAACGACCGCGCCAATTTTTGAATCTACTATCGACATGATCTGTGTGTAGGAATCGAGCCCGCGCTTCCAATAGTTGAAAGGCGCCTTGGCAACCCCCTTCGTCTCGGAGGGCGGCGGCAGGTTCGGATTGACTGGATAAGCCGAGATTTCGAAATCCGTACCTCGCGTGTCCTGCACGCCACCCCAGACGGCTTCCTGCAGCGTGCGGTTGAAGGTCTGCATCGGCGGTTTGTTGGCCGACAGTTGCGAGGCAGACTCCCAGTTCGGCGCAGTTGCCGGATACCCGTACTGCGGCGGATTGCGCAGCGGGTTGAACTCCCAGTTGTACGTCGGGGGCCCTGCGGTGTAATCGATCCACTGGGAATAGCCATTCGGGTTGTAGTTGTTCGAAGCAAAAAGCTCCGTAAAGCGCTTGAACTCCGTGCCCGCGGGGAAGAACTCCTTGTCGTGCGGATTGATGAAGCCGACGGTCAAACACCAGGGCGGGTCGGCCGGCCTGCGCCGCTGCAACCACTGCGTTGCCTGGTCCGCGATGTTCGTGTCGCTCAGGTAGCCTTGTCCCGGGTCGCCAATTGTGCCTTGAAGGTTGCTGCCCGTCGGATCCGGGTACGTCATCCCTTCGAAGCCGTAGAGCCCGAGCGGCCTTTGCCCTTTGTGCACGATCGACAGATGCCACTTCCCTATATAGGGCGTGATATAGCCGAGCGACTGCAGGACCTTGCCGTAGGTTGGAAACTGCCGGTTCAGCACCGGCTGGATCGAAACCTTGGTGTCGGGTGAATCCAAAATGGTCGTGAGCAACCAATTCTGGTGGGTGTACAGCCCGGTGACGAGCGCGGCGCGCGCGGGACTGCACGCCGAGGCTGCGGTGTAGTGGCCCGAAAATTTGACTCCCCTCTTCCACAAATCGAACGTTCGGGGCATATAGGCCTTGAGAAACTCGCGTGCGTCCTGAACCCCTTTCGGAAACACCCGGGGAAAGCGCATTTCATCCAGGAGAATGAACAAGATGTTGGGCTTGCCGCTTGGGCCGTCCCCGGCGCCCTGGGCGGCGGCGTTCGTCGTCGCAATGGCTGCGCCAACCGCGGAGGTCTTTTTGATAAAATCTCGCCTATCCATAAGTAGTACTCCTTAGAAAACCTAGTGGGGATACGCTTTTGTCCGGGCGTTGCCCGACTTTGATACGATTAATTCAGCCGGCGCCGTTGTTTAGCTATCGCAAGCGGTGTTGGGCCAAACGAAGGATAGGCGAAACCGCCCGTCGCCCCAGCGAAGAATTAATTTCATACGATGTCACCACCGCAAGGGGACGGCGGCCTCGGCGTGATGCTGGCGGTGTCTGTTTCGACACAGTGGTTCACGAGGGCAAATCGCACCGGCGCCGCTTATTGGTTCTCCGGCATTTTGGAAGAATAATGGCTAGTAATCACCCATTTGTGCCCGTCCCAGACGTGGGTGAACGTGTAGCGCGCTTTGACGATCGAACCGTCCCGGAACTTGAAGGTGTAGGTTCCGGCGTCGATCGCGGTATTGCACTCGATCATGATTTCGCGGAAGTCGATGGTGCCATCGGGCTCGCTCTCGAGAAAATGCTTGGAATAGTCTAATTTCTCATCGACAGACACGCGCGGCTTGTTCGAGACGGTCGGCAATAGAACCGAGCGTGGAGCGGAGTTCGCCACCACTTTCTGAGGATCACCCGTTTTAAGCGAATCGTTCCAGCGATCAAACAACGCAGCAATCTGCTTTTCTGATGCCGGATGGCAGGTTTCAGTCTTCGCGAGGGCACTGCCGCTTAGAACGAACAGCACTGCCGCAATTGCGAATCGTTTCGGTAGGTGATTTACCATGAAAGCACCCCTCTGCCCGTCGAACGTGGTGGCACGAACGCCGTCCTTTCGCTGAGACTCCCGAGACCTTTTATAGTTGAAAATTCGCACAACACCAACAACATTTGGTTCGCGCTTTTCCGCCGTGCAAGCAATGTGCGTTAGCGCACGTAGTCCCGACTTTGGTCAACCGGAGTCGTTCGGAACCGTTCAGACAGTCCCGCGCTCCCGCAACTATCCAGGTGGTCCAACTGTGCGACCGCCTGGCCTGAGTCGCCGTTTTGATGGGCAATCGCAATACAACCGCCGCGTACACGCGAGCAAGCCTCACGCGCGAACGAGTCAACGTCGATGCCCTCGAGTTCGAGGTACACCACGCCCGACTATTCGCTGGAGGAACGGGTTCGTTGTCGCGCTCCGGCACGCCTACGCCGTTCTTCACCCTTGCCAAGTCGACGCCCCTCACTCCCGTCCCGATCTGCTCTACCACTCGAATGCGGACCTTTGCCTTTCCAGAGGCAATGTGGCCTTTGGCGGCGACACGACGACGCGCTCGAAGTCTGCGCTAAACATACGACAAACGGCCGGACGCGCCCTGCCCGACCTCGCGTGCGCGGGCGTAGAATTTCAGCAGACAGCCAACTGGGGCCGGACGGTGAAACGAGTCATGCTGCGCTGGCTGCGTATCCTGATTCCCGCAATCACACTGGCGTGGATGCCTTCTGGCATTCACGCCGCCGATGACTTCGCGTCCCTTCGTGCGACGATGATCAGGAACATCTCGGAGCTTGCGACCGAAACCTCCGTCGCAACCGGCAGAGCCGCAATC
Organism: Caballeronia turbans; assembly: GCA_001544655.2. GTDB lineage: Bacteria > Pseudomonadota > Gammaproteobacteria > Burkholderiales > Burkholderiaceae > Caballeronia > Caballeronia turbans. The sequence continues at coordinate 28,171 of FCOD02000046.1, read as the reverse complement.
GATCCGCGCGTGCTCGCCGCGATGAACCAAGTGCCTCGCCACCAGTTCGTGCCACCCGACGACGAGCGCAACGCCTATGAGAACCGGCCTCTTCCCATCGGCTATGGCCAGACCATTTCCCAGCCCTATATCGTCGCGTTGATGACCGACCTGATGATGATCAAGCCCACTGACGTCGTGCTGGAAGTCGGCACCGGCTCAGGGTATCAGGCGGCGATTCTCTCGACCCTCGCGCGAGCGGTCTATACGATCGAAATCATCGAGCCTCTGGGCCAAGCGGCTCAGGAGCGCTTGCAACGGCTTGCGTACAAGCGCGTAGAAACCAAGGTAGGAGACGGCTATTACGGATGGGAAGCCCACGCGCCCTACGATGCCATCATCGTCACCGCCGCCTCGAGCCACGTCCCCCCTCCTCTCGTGCGGCAGTTGAAGCCCGGCGGCAGGATTGTCATTCCCGTAGGCGCGCAGTTTCTGACGCAATACCTGCTGCTGATCACGAAGGCGAACGACGGGACCGTCTCCACCCGACAGATACTGCCCGTCCGCTTCGTGCCTCTCGTCGGGCATTGAAACGAGCGACCCAACGAGATCGCGCGAACCCGCATCGCAGCATGGCTGAGCGCGCGCCCTCCGCATCCCCTTCAGGTTCATGCCATCATGCCTGCCGTGCCGTTGCTCTCCGTCTCGCTGCTTTCAGCCGCTGCCCTCGGTTACGAGCTGCTGTTGATGCGGCTCTTTTCGATCATTCAATGGCATCACTTCGCGTACATGATGATCAGCGCGGCGCTGCTGGGCTACGGAGCAGCCGGCGCGATGGTCTCGCTTGCGCAGCGCTGGCTCGTGCCACGGTTCGCAGCCGTGTTTGTAGCCGGTGCAATCCTGTTCGGCGTCTTTGCGGTCACCTCGTTCGCGTTCGCGCAGCGCATTGCGTTCAACCCGCTGGAGATTCTCTGGAATCCGCGCGAACCTTTGCGCCTGCTGTTGATCTACGTGCTCCTTTTCGTTCCTTTCTTCTGCGCCGCGACCAGCCTCTGTCTCACCTTCACACGTTTTAATGACCAGATCCCGCGTATCTACAGTTTCGACATTGGCGGAGCGGGCGTGGGCAGCGTCGCGATCATCGGCGCGCTGTTCGTGCTTCGTCCGCTGGATGCGCTGCGGGTACTGGGCGCTGCAGGCATCACGGCAGCGGCGCTGGCATGCGTCGAATGCCGCTGGCACCGGAAGTGGTTGCCGATCCTGTTGCTCGGCGCCGCAGCCATGCTGGCCACCGGCCTGCCGCGAGACTGGATCGTATTGCGGCCATCGGAGTACAAGGAACTGAGCCAGGCTCTGCGCATAAAGGATGCGCACGTGGTCGCCGAAAGCTCAAGCCCGCTGGGTGTCGTCACGGTGGTGGAAAGCCCCTCGATTCCCTTCCGACATGCGCCCGGGCTTAGCCTCAACGCGACGATGGAACCGCCGCCGCAACTCGGCGTATTCACCGACGGCGACGGACTGTCCGCGCTCAATCGCTATGACGGGCGGCGCGAGCCGCTCGGTTATCTGGACTCTATGACCTCCGCGCTCCCCTATCACCTGCTGCGGCGGCCCAAAGTCCTCGTGCTCGGCAGCGGGGCAGGAGGCGACGTATTGCAGGCGCTGTATCACGAAGCGAGCGCAATCGACGCGGTCGAACTGAATCCACAGATCGTCGAAGCGGTTCAGCACCGCTTTGCCGACTTTTCCGGCAAGCCGTACAGCGCACCGAACGTTCGCCTATTCGCCGGCGAAGCGCGTGGTTTCGTCGCTGCGCGCGGTGAGCGCTACGACCTGATCCAGGTCGCGCTGCTAGACTCCTTCAGTGCCACCTCGGCCGGGCTTTACTCCCTTTCCGAGAGTTACCTCTACACGGTGGAAGCATTTCAGGACTATCTGCGTCATCTCAACGTAGGCGGCATACTGGCGATCACTCGCTGGGTCACGCTGCCCCCGCGCGACGTCCTCAAGCTGTTTGCGACGGCCGTACTGGCGATGGAGAACGCCGGTGTAAGACAACCATATCGACGGCTCATGCTGATCCGCGGATGGAAAACCGCGACGCTGCTGGTCAAAAACGGGGAATTCGATGACAGGGACATCGCCGCGCTGCGCAGCTTCTGCCATGCCCGTTCGTTCGACGTCGAATACTACCCGGGGATGCAGGCCGCAGAAGCGAATCGCTACAACGTACTTGAAAGGCCCTACTTCTTCGAAGCCGCGCACGCTCTGCTGAGTCCCGGGCGAGAAACGTTCTGGGCGCGCTACAAGTTCGATATCCGCCCCGCCACGGACGACAAGCCGTACTTCTTGCACTTCTTCAAATGGCGATCGCTGCCCGAGTTTCTCGCGTTGAAAGGGCGAGGCGGCATGACCTTGCTGGAATGGGGATACCCGGTACTGATCGCCACCCTGCTGCAGGCGACATTCATGGCCTTCGTGTTGATCCTCTTTCCTCTGTGGGTGATGAAGCGCCGGACGGGCACGGCTCACGGTTCATCGCGTTTGGACGCCACTTCCCGCAATGACGCCACAGCTTCGGTGGCGGCGATATCGGAAAGCAGAGTCGCGATCTATTTCGTCGCGATCGGCTTCGCTTTCATGTTCATCGAGATCGCGTTCATCCAGAAGTTCGTTCTGCTCCTGAGCCACCCGCTCTACGCTGTGGCGGTCGTGCTGTGTGCGTTCCTCTCGTTCGCGGGACTTGGAAGCCGGTACGCGCAGCGCCTGCAGGGTCGCGAGGTGCCGGTCGCCCGTTCCGCGACACGGCCGCGCACGATCAGAAAGCACCGGTCGACTGCGGCGACCGCCATCGTGGCCCTTTCTGCCATCTCGCTGTGCTACCTGCTCGTGCTGCCCCATCTGTTCTCGTTCCTGATACCTCTATCCGACCCGGTCAGAATAGCGATTGCCGTGCTGCTCATCGCGCCGCTCGGCTTTGCGATGGGCATGCCCTTTCCGCTTGGGCTCAACCGCGTTGCCGGCTGTGCCGAAACGCTCGTGCCCTGGGCGTGGGGCGTCAACGCATGCACGTCCGTCGTGGCTGCAGTCCTGGCGACGATAGTGGCGATTCATCTAGGCTTTACTGCGGTGGTCGTGACAGCGGTCGTGCTCTATTTCGCCGCGGCGGCTGCCTATCCCTGATCCGCCCAATCCAACTTGACCGGGCGCCCCTTTGAGCGGGATCGCGCTCAAAGGGCGACCAGCCCGGCGAGCGTCCGCTCGAGCGACGCGACATTCTTGCCAGGCGGAGTGTCTTGGCCGCTCGATCAAGCGTCGATCCGACTACTCGCAGTATTCGTGACAGCCGCCATGTCGCGTTCGCCGCGCCGAGCACGAAAAGCGGCGCATCCGCGCGTCGGTTGCCGCCACGCCGAGGCCATCGCGCACGAGTTGCACGATCACCGAAATCGACGTCCAACCGGTGATGCGCGTATCTGCGAGCGGCACGCCGTTGGCGAGCGCGAGCTTGTCGACGATGTCCTCCAGCGCGCGATGCGGTGCCGTCCCGCGCCCGAACGTCAGGATCGGATGACGCAATACGCGTTTCGCGAGTCCGCTGCGCGAAAGCGGTAGCCGGCCCCGCGCGCGATGGATTCTTCGTCGCTGCCTTCAACGCGAATGCGTGAATCAAAACACATCACAACGAAAGTGAGCAAGCGGGCAACTACCCCTTTCCCGCAAGAGGCAGGAGTCTGGTCGCCTTCGCAAATGGAACGTCTGCTGCCAGGGGGCAAGCCGACGTCGGAGTGACCAAGCGAGATCCCCGTCGAACGTCGCTCACTGGCCGAGAGCGCCAGCTCGATGAACCTTCTACAGGGCTGTCGTTAGGGTTGCCCGTGTCAGCTTTTCGGTGGCGAGTCGGAACGCGAACAAACGGCCATCTGCCGACGTTCGAATCGTTGCCGCCGATAACTTGAGACGGGGCGAATGCGGCCATTCGCCTTTCACGAACGACCGCCGTCAGCACGAACAACCAGCGATAGCCGATCAGACAGTCGAATAGAACTTATGCATTTCGAGCCTTTGCACCGGGTTCATTCTTGTTACCGCGTCTTAATCGCGGCTCTTCCCGATTGTCGATGCGTTAGCATCACCCAAAGCGGATCGTCGTACCGGAACGCGCGGCGTCGCGAACTGCCAGTGTGACTTCGAGGGTTCTGGTCGCGTCAAACGCATCGGTCAGCGGTTGCTCTTTTCGCCGAATCACCGCGCCGAAGTGTCGCATCTGCTCGATGTACGGATTGGCCGCGTCGAAGTGCACCTCTTCGTCCTGCAGCGGCTGCAACCAGCCGCGCTCGCCCGGATAACGCCACATCCGCAACGTCGGCAAGGCGACAGACGCCTCAGTTCCGCACAAAAAATGACTCTCGACCGGAGTCTTCGGAAAGGCCGGGTTCTCGCCCGACGACAGATCCCAACTCCACGGCGCAGCACTGCTGTCTGACAGGGTAATCGTTGCGATTGCTCCGCTCTTGAAACACAGCAGCGTGGCCGCCGTGTCCTCGACTTCGAATCCGCGAATCGCATTCGACGTAACAGCCTGCAGGCTTTCGATCTCGCCGCATACGAAGCGCAACAGGTCGATCTCGTGAATCAGGTTGATGAGGACGGGTCCCGCAGCAGGCGTGCGGCGCCAAGCTTCGTTGAAGTAGGCGTCGTGTTTGAGGAAAGTCGCTAGCACCGATGCAGAGACGAGCCGCCCGAGTTGTCCTCCCTGAACCAAAGCCCGCGCGGTGCGGACGATCGGATTGTGCCGCCGGTGATGGCCGACGAGCAGAGGAACATCGGCGTCGGCAGCCGCGCGCCCGAGACGCAAGCCTTCGTCGACCGTATCGGTGATCGGCTTTTCGACGAGCACTGCCGTGCCGGCGGCGATCAACTCCAGCGCCATGGGAACATGCAGCGCGTTCGGCGTGGCAACAATTGCGCCGTCAGGCTTCGTCTCGTCGATGAGCGCGCGATGGTCCTTGAACCACGGGATCGAGAACTCCTCGGCGAGCGCCTGCGCCGCCGGATTCGGGTCGGCGATGCCGACGATTTCGAGCCCCTCGGCGCCCGCTGCGCCAACAAGATGCGCACGACCAATCGCGCCTGCACCAATAAGACCAATCTTCGAATCAGACATGAGAAAAAGGGTCTCCGAGAATCAGTGAGTAGTGGCGTTGCGCAACACCGGCGCTGCGCCCGCGCTGCGGCGGCCCTTGATGTACGCCGCGACGATGGCGATCGCGATTGGCACGGTCAAGGCAAGGAACAACTGCCCGAAATTCCACTTGAAACTGAGCAAAACCGCGCCGATCGACGCGCCCGAGATCGCGCCGAAGCGACCAATGCCAGTCATCCAGCTCGTACCGGTGGCGCGCATCTCGGTCGGATAGTAACCGGCGGCCATTGCGGTCCAGCCAGTGTTCGTTGAGTTGATGCAATAGCCCAACAGAAAAACCAGGGTCATGAGGCCGTAGAGGCCCGGACTCATCTTCGCCAGCGCAACGGTGAAGATGCCTGCAGCGAGGAGCGTGCCGATCATCACCTTGTGCGGGTTGAAGCGATCCATTTCCCAACCGATGATGATGTTGCCAAGCGTTCCGCCCACTTGAAGCATGGCGCCTACCAGCGCGGCATCGGCAAGCGAAAAGTTGTTGTCCTTCACGATGATCGGCAGCCAGCTATTGAGGAAGTAGACCGTCATCAGGTTCATGAAGAGGCCGACCCAAAGAGCGAGCGTCACAGTCGTGTGCGGCTTGGCAACGATAAGTCTGATCGCGCCTTTGCCGGCGTGCTCGCGTTCCGCGGTGATGAATCTCGTCGAGGCATCGACCGCGTTGGGTTCGATCTGGTTGACGATACGTTCGAGCGCGCGTCGGCCACCGTGTTTGACTGCGAGAAACTTCGCGGATTCCGGCAGGATGAAGCACAGGACGAGCGCAAACAGGATCGGCACAACGCCGCCGACAACCAGAATCGATGCCCAGCCGTGAGTCGGGATCAAATAACTCGAAAGGAAGCCGCCACCGGCCGCACCAAACGTGAATCCGCAATAGATCACCGTCACCATCAGCGCACGATACTTCTTGGGCGCGTACTCGGAGGCAAGCGTCGCGGCATTGGGCTGAGAGGCGCCAAGTCCAAGTCCCGTGAGAAAGCGCATGATCGAAAGCACCTCGACGTTCGGCGACCATGCGGAAGCGAGACTCATCAGCCCGAAGAAGAAAATTGCGCCGATGATGACCTTGCGACGGCCGAACCGGTCCGCCAGCGGACCGCCGGTCAACGCGCCGATCGCGAGCCCGAACAAGCCCATGCTCAGCACCGGCCCGAGCGCGGCGCGTGTGAGCTTCCAGTCGGCGACGACTGCGGGCGCGATGAAACCCATCGCGACAACATCAAATCCGTCGAGAATCAGGACCACGAGGCCCAATAACAGTATCTTCCAGTGAAAGGGCCCAAAAGACCGGGAATCCAGGAATTCCTGAATGTTGAGTTGTTTCTCGAATGGCATGGTTGTCTCCTGTGGATTTCTGGCGAGCGACGGGCATGCTCAGAGCAGGCTTCGCATGTAGTGAATGCTTTCGGCGATGGCTTGCTCATCGCTCTCGTAAGCGGGATGTAGATAGTCGATTTCCAGCGCGAGCAGTCCTGCGTAACCGTGTTTGCGTAGTTCGGCGAAGGCGCGTGGCATGTCGATAATTCCTCGGCCGACCGGCACGCTCGGCCAGAACGCAAAATCGCGCGGATCGCCACCCTTGGCAGCAATGTCCTTAACGTGGGTCGCCCGGGCGTAGGGCGCGAGCTTTTCAATCGCGACGGCCGGGTCTTCGAGCATGCGCAGGTTATTCGCGGTATCCAGGCACACGCCGAGCCACGGCGAATCGATCGTATCAATCAGCTCCACCAGTTCGTCCGCGAGCATGTCGATGTGATTTTCGATGGCGAGCACGACGCCGTGCCCCTTCGCATGCGCGGCGGCGTCGGTCAGAAGTGGGACGAGCTTTGCCTTGTGGTCGCTCCAGTTGTCGGGGCGGGTGCGGCGGCCGCCGCAGCAGATCCGCATGACCGTCGCGCCCACAGCAGCGGCTATTTCCGTATGGCGCTTCAGGTCGGCAACTTCCTCGGGTGCGTCGCCCGAGCGGAGGCCGGACGGGTGGCCCCATGCCCACGCGGGCTCGAGTCTCAGTTCGTCTAGGTCGGCGCGCAACGTGGCGATTTCTTCGGGCGACGGATTCGGCATGAAGCACGACTCCAGAGAAACACCCGCGACGCCCAGTGCCTTCGCCCGGTCGAGGAAGCCCCGCATAGTTATCCGCGTTCCGGGATCCTGCTCGAGGCCGGCATAGACCTCGCCGAAATAACGGTGATAGCTGTATGAATCGATGGCAAGTTTCACGGGGCAGCCTTCGCGGTTTGTTATTTGGATTACTTTACCAAGTGGATTATCAATCCACATCGAGCGTAAACCCGGATTGTCGTTCCAGATGAATCGCAAAGCCACATGGGTTAAAATTTCGATCCATCGTCATCACGCTTAAGGTGCATATGACCGCAGTCCGAGACCGAGCCTTGGCCATCGTCGAGCTTCTGGCGCACAACGTGCACGGCCTGCCAATGTCAGAAGTGGGCGACCGTCTGGGCATTCCAAGGACGGCCGCGCATCGAGTGCTGGCGGATTTGAAAGAGAGCGGATACGTCAAGCAGGACCCGAACAGCTCGCAATACATGCTGACTGTGAAGCTGGCGTCGCTCGGTTTGAGCTATCTCGCTGCGACCGGCATCACCGACGCCGCGCAGCCCTTGCTCGACGATCTGGCACAAGTGAGCGGAGAACTGGTTCGCCTCGCGGTCGTGGAAGGCGACGATCTGATTTGGGTGGCGAAAGCGCAAGGTGCGCGAACCGGGTTGCGCTATGATCCAGATGCCGGTCTGGAGATTTACCTTCCTGCGACGGCGAACGGGCTTGCGTTTCTCGCGGCCGTCGATGAAGACCGGGCGCTGGCACTCGTGTCGCGTCAAGGAATGGACCGCGCTCGCGAGATGGGCCCAGGCGCGCCGCAGACTTTGCGAGCGTTGATGGAACAAATAGCGCAGACAAAAGCACGCGGCTTTGCCGTCGTCTTCGATGCCTATGAGGCAGGGACCAGCGCGGTTGCGGCTGCAATCCGCATCGACGAAAAAAGCGAGCCGATTGGCACTGTCAGTATTGCCGGGCCGTCCATACGGATGACCCGCGAGCGTATGGACGCCTTCGGGCCTAAGGTTCTGCAATGCGCGGAGGCACTTGCGCTCGCGAGCCGCAGTTCGCCCATGTTTGGCCGTCGGTGAGGAAGCGATCAGCCAGTCATCGTCATGGGCGTGCCTACACATTCCTCGGTGCACCGACGGCACAGGACGCTCCGACGCAAAAACTGTCTGCGATCATCTCCCGGTGTCTGAAGGCATCGCAGGAGCGGTCAGTCGCGAGCGGCCGACATATGGCCGTTGAGGGTCGGTGCTGAAGTTCGAGCTGCGGTTGCACGGCGCGCCAACTGCGATTTCAGCAACCGGCCCCGAGACCTCGCGAAACGAATGCGGCCATCGCCGCACTCAAATTTTGAGTCACGAGACCTTCGTTCCCGAGAGCGACAAATCTCCCACAGACCAGCATTGTCAGCACGATCGCATTGACTGGTGCGGTCGCCGTTGTCGTATCGAACGAACCGTTCGCACCGACTTTCAACACCGCGACTGACCCGTGTCGGCGGAGCTTGCCATGCGAGGATTGCCACTGCGGAACAGTGCGAGCCGATGATGTTCGCAGTCGTGGCTCTACCGTCGTCCCTCCATTCAATTGCCCGGATAACGTTAGCGATGCACTACCATTCAATCACGCACACGCCAAAGCGACGGTCTTGTGCCGAAAATGTCCGGAGACGACGATGAAAATCATGGTGATATTGGCATGTGTAGTCCTCTCTTCTAATGCATTCGCCGAGTGCAGAACAAGTGCCACCGGGCGCACAGTCTGCGATAACGGGCAGAAAGCCGGCGGCTATGACCGCAACACCGGCACCGCCTGGAAGTCTGAGAAGGATTCGGACGGTGTAACCACAACCCAGACGAGCAAGGGCGGAGAAGCGAAGACCAAAAATGGCAAGGGCGTATACAAGAGCCCAAGCGGCAAGACATGCGTTAAGACCGCGAACAATCAGGGATGTAATTAAACAGATATTGCTACTCCTCGACCACCGAGATTTTCTCGGACGTCAAACGCGCGCATCCGGCTCGCGCATCGAGCCTGGTCGCTCCGTACGTCGCTCAGTTTGCAAGCGGGCGCGAGCAACTTATGACAATGCCGGGAGCGTCGATCGACTCGCATTGCGCAGTCCGTGTCGGACGCCCTGCGGATTGCGGTTCGACAAAAAGAAATATTTGGCGCTTCCAGTTCGGTGGGCGGGAATACTGCTTGTGTGGTCCATACTAGCGTCCGCGCAGGAAATGGAGCCGCGCAGCTATTCGGCCGTCCCGGTTGGAACGAACTTCGTGGTGGCGGGCTATGCTCGATCAACCGGCGACGTTTCGCTGGACCCGTCGCTGCCCATCACCGATCTTCAAGCCCGAATCAATACGTACTCACTGGGCTATTCTCACAGCTTTGGCGTCGCGGGACATGTCGCCAGCGCTGCTGTGTTGCTTCCTTATGCCAATGCGAACCTGACGGGGAATGTAGCAGGCGTGCCAGGCCAGGCCTGGCGTTCGGGGCTAGGCGATGTACGGTTCCGGCTTGCCGCGAATCTGCTGGGTGGTCCCGCGCTCACGCCAGAGGAATTTGCCCAGCGTAGCCCGAGCACCATACTGGGCGCCAGCCTGAGCATGGTGGCGCCGACCGGTCAATATCAGCCAGCCCGTATCATTAATGTGGGTTCGAACCGATGGGCGTTTAAACCTGAGCTCGGATTGTCTCAGCCAGTCGGCAACTGGTTTGTAGAAGGCGCCGCTGGGGTGTGGGTGTTCACCGACAATACAGACTTTTTTGGTGGCAAGCGACGAAGTCAGGCTCCGCTGGCCGTGTTCCAATGGCATGGAGGCTACACGTGGCGGCCCGGACTGTGGATTGCCGCAGACATTACGTATCTCACGGGCGGCCGGACAAGCATCAACGGCGCCCAGAACGCGGATCTGCAAAGCAGTACTCGCTATGGGATCACGTTGTCGGTTCCTCTTGCTGCACAATGGTCAACCAAACTCGCATGGTCGCGTGGGTTAACGACACGCATCGGCGGAAATTTCCAGACCATCGCGGTCGCGCTCCAATACCGCTGGTTCAATCGCTGACTGAACGTGGAAACACGTGTGCTCGCCACTATTTCGCGCCACGGCCGGCGGCTTCCCGGCTTGCCGGCGGCAGATCCACCTCGAGCTTGCCTCCGATGTCGATCAGGCGCTGGAAATCAGGGGACGCATGATGATCCGTCCCGGGGCAGCGACAACAGTCAACCGCCTTGTGCGGCAGCAAAAAACTCGTGTGGAGTTCATTTAGATAGGCTTCACGTCCATCTCCGCCGATTGGGCGAACGACACGTCTATTGCGTAGATCGTCGACCCGGCGTGCGCGACGCACTCATGGCTTTGGCTTGTCGAGATGAAACCTTGTCAGATTAGAAGCTCACGCGGTGCTCGCCTGATCAATATTCTGTTGCCGTCGCTGGGGCTTTCGATATTGGGTATCCACCGCGAGTTCTTTTCCTTGCTGGCCGCCTATTCGGAGCTGCTCATTTCATTGCTGGGCTTGTATTGCGCTGGCGCCGTGTTCTTGAACACCTACTTTGGCAGGGTGCTGCTGCCGCTGGGTAAACCTTTTGGCTTCATCCAGAAAGGGGCTGGGGGTCAGCGAAAAGGCGCGTTGCAAGCGGCGGACCTCCTCGACCTTAAAAAGATCGCCTGAGGCGTGACGCTGCTCGACATTCATCAGCCTCCAGTACCGGCTCGCAGTAGGAGAGTCGTCGGCGCTTGATCGGTTGGAAGCGCCCCACGAGTCATGTCATGAAAGGCGTCGGTTCGCGCCTGACTACCGCTACCACGGAGGAGTTATGAACGAGCTTAACGGCTACGACTACGAAGATTTGAAACCGGGGATGAGCGCTACGTTTGCGAAGACCATCACCGAGGCGGACGTCGTGCTGTTCGCCGCGGTCTCTGGCGATAACAACGCGATGCACATCAAGGAAGAGTTTGCGCAGACCACCCGGTTCAAGGGCAGAATCGCGCACGGCATGTTGACCGCGAGCGTCATCTCAGCGGCCATCGCCGGCAGGTTGCCCGGGCCGGGAACCCTGAGCCAGACCCTTCGCTTTAAGGCGCCGGTGAAGCCCGGCGATACCGTCCACGCCACCGTGACGGTGGTTGCATTGTTGCCTGAGAAGAGGCGCGTGTCACTGACCACCATCTGTCGCGTGCTCAACAAGGTGGTGATTGAAGGGGACGCGGTGGTCATGCCTACCTCGAGGCAAACCGCGAGACCTGAGGGCGGAAGCGATAGCTCAGAAGACCGAACTCTAGCCAATGCCATAGCAGCCTAAGTGGATATCACCCTCCCCCTGGGTGTCAATTCGCGAGACAAAATGAAATATCAGGACACCGCCAAGACGACGCTGCTGCCGATGTCATCAACGAAGTATGAGCGGACCGTGCTTCCGATTGGAGAGGCGCGAACGTTCAGCCGGCACTCGGTCATCCTGTAGTAGGCGGTGCCGGAAGGTGCCATGCTGCTGGTTGTTTGAGAGTAAGCGCTAAAACGAGCACACCTATCTTTGTCGGCTTCTAAGAGCGACGATTGCGTCCGCAACCCACATTGCGGACGCAAGCCATGAGCGACGATGAGTTTGACTTTCTGCCACTTCGAGTCATTCGAGAGTGCTCCAACGGCAAACGACGATACGACCCTGACGGGAAGCGCCGACTGATTGAGGCGTGCTTGCGACCAGGAGCGTCAATCGCTGGGCTCGCACTTAGGGCTCAGGTGAACGCAAACCAGCTTCACAAGTGGATAAGGCTACATGAGAGAGCAAACTCTGCTCGTGCAGCACGAAATACGGTCGAGCCGTCAGCGGCGGCCTTCATCCCGGTCCTAGCTATTGAACAGGGCTCTGCGCCGCCGGCGTCTAGTCACAAGCAATCAGCGACTGCGTCGCGACCAACGGCGCGCCTGTCAGCGCATCTCCCGAACGGGGTAACCGTCGAACTTGAGTGCTCACGGCATGATGCGACACTCGTCGCGGCGTTGATCGCCGCGCTGGGAGAGCATTGATGTTCCGCCTTGATTCCGACCTTCGCGTTTATTTGCATCGCGAACCGATTGACTTTAGGGCGGGAATCAATAGCCTCACGGCGCTGGTCGAGCAGTCGATGCAGCTCGACCCCTTCGCTCGCGCCGTGTTCGCTTTCCATAATCGGAAACGCAACCGCGTCAAGCTGTTGTTATACGAACGCTCGGGCTTCTGGCTGATGTTGAAACGCCTCGAGGCAGACCATTTCGCGTGGCCATCCCGGAAGCAGCCCGTGATCGAGTTGACGACCGAACAACTGCACTGGCTTTTAGACGGCATCGACATCGACGCGGTACGACGTCATCCGGCCCGGCAGTACCATCATACGAGTTGATGCGGCGCGCCTTCTCCAGGCGACGTTCCCGATAGCTGTTACAAATTTCCGTAAACCCATCGAGCGTTGCATTTCGCTACTGTGGGTACCATGGATGAACGCGAATTCTCCCAATTGCCTGTCGGAAGACGTCCCAATACGTCAACTGCGCGAGTCCCAGACCTTGCACGGCAGCGGTTCGCGCCGCTTCGACACTGGTCGTGGTGAAACAAGCATCCACGCGCTTGCGGATCAATGCTCCGTCGACGACAAGCGGCCACCGTCGCACCGCACTCAGTCGGATGCAGGCGTGATTGTCCAGATCGGCAACCGTCGAGGGTCGCCCGTGTTTCTTCAGATAGGCCGGCGCGGCGCAAACGAGGCGAGGATTGGGAGCGATCTTCTTCGCCACCAGCTCGGAGTCCTCCAAGGGCGCAATCCGCAAGGCCACGTCGAGGCCCTGCCCGACGATATCGACCTGACGATCCGAAAGATCGAGGTCGATGCGAAGCTCCGGATTGGCTTCGAGCAAACTCGCAAGCATGGGCAGCACGACCGATTGTCCGAACCCGCTTGGAGCCGTCAGACGAAGCACGCCCGACGCCTTTCCCGGCAACGGGCTAAGCTCGGCGCGCGCGCCGGATTCCGCATCCACCATCGCCGTAGCGAACGGGACGAACGCTTCGCCTTCGGCAGTCAGCGTGAGCGACCGGGTCGTGCGATGAAAAAGACGCACGCCGAGATCTTCTTCCAGCGCGGCGATGCGTCGCGACACCTGCATGGGAACGACGTCGAGCTGGCGCGCCGCAGCGGAAAGACTGCCCGCCGACGCGACGGCGAGGAAGGTTTGAACGTCTGGAAGGAACATGGTTTATATCCGATAAAGTTACGGCGGCTTCACCATTCGATGTCTGTTTTCCTGCCCTCCCAACGCCTAGGATGAAGTCACTTTCCTTCCTTGACGAGACGCGAAATGAACGACTTCACCTCGCAGATCCTTTCCCCGTACGACGGCAACGGCATTGCGGTGCGCAACCGCATCGCAGTCGCCCCGATGACGCGCATCACGGCTACCGAATACGGCCATCCGACACAGACGATGTTCGACTACTACGGTCGGTTCGCGAAAGGCGGCTTCGGTCTTGTAACGACAGAAGGTATCTATACCGACAAGGCGTTTTCGCAAGGATACCGTTTTCAGCCTGGCCTGGCCGATGACGAACAGGCGCGCGCATGGGCAGCCTTCAATCGCGACATGCACGCACATGGCGCAAGCGTGTTCGCGCAACTGATTCACGCAGGCGCGCTGAGTCAGGGCAATGTTTATCGCAAGCACACGGTGGCGCCATCGGCCGTTCGGCCCAAAGGCGAACAGATGGCGTTCTATTACGGCGATGGACCGTATCCCGAGCCCAGACAGATGACGGATGCCGAGATCGATGAAGCGATCAGCGGCTTCGTGCAGGCGGCACAGCGCGCGGTGAATATCGGGCGATTCAGCGGTGTGGAAATTCACGGCGCGAACGGCTATCTGCTCGACCAGTTTCTGGGCGCACAAACGAATCTCAGAAACGACCGTTGGGGTGGCAGCACGAGAGCGCGAGTACAACTGCTCGTCGATGTCATGAAGTTGGTGCGGCTCGGCGTCGGCGATGCAGTGCCGGTCGGCATCCGCATCTCACAGGGCAAGGTCAACGACTTCGCGTCGAAGTGGCCCGGCCGCGAGGCGGACGCCGAAGTGATCTTCGGCACGCTCGCCGACGCAGGCGTGAACTTCATCCACGTGACCGAGCACGAAGCGTGGCAGCCCGCATTCGAAGGCACACGCGACAGCCTCATCGCGCTAGCGCGTCGCTGCGCGCCGAACGCGACGATCATCGCGAACGGCGGCTTGCATACGGCCGAGCGTATCGCCGGTGCGCTCGGGTCCGGCGCGGACATCGTGACGGTCGGACGCGGCGCGCTCGCCAATCCCGATCTGCCGATGATGCTCGCGAGCGGGCGCGAACCGAGGCAGTTCAATAGCTCGATACTGCAACCCATCGCCAGCATCAAGGACGACGAGTTGGCGATGCAGTTCTCCGCCTGAACGCGGTTGTAAGCGCGGGCGCGTATCCTCAGTCTTCGACACGCGCCTGCTGCGTGTCCACATTCGAGCGCCGCCAGTGCGCCGGCGTCATGTCGAAGTGCTGACTGAACGCGCGCCTGAAGGCCGCCACGGATTGATAGCCGACGGTCTCGGCCACCACTTCGGTCGATACGCCTGGCCTCTTCAACTCATTTGCCGCCAGCGCCATTCGGATGCTGGTCAGCAGATCGATGGGTGAACGTCCCACCTTGTTCTGAAAATGACGGATCAATGTTGCGCGCGACATGCTGCATAGACTCGCCAGTTCCGGCAGGGTCCAGTCGCGCGCCGGCTCGTTGAAGATCGCGGCGAGCGCCGGCGACAGACGCGAATGTCCCGCGACCGTCAGCAGACCGGCGGGCGCTTCGTCGGACTCTGCGCTCGCACGCAACGCCAGCGCGAAAAGCGCCGCCGACAGCGCGTTCATCATCGCGTAGCCGCCGAGATTGTCGGCGATCGATTCCGTGCGCATCAACGCGACGAGACCATTCAATTGTTCCAGCGCCGCGCCCTGTCCGCTGCCCTTCGCTGTCGACGTACGGACGACGAGCCGCGCCGGCAGATATGCACGAACGAAGCGGTCATGCGGCGGCGCCAGGACGATCCGTCCGCACAGCATGTCCAGACGCTCGCCGGCGCCCTTGTTTTCGCTGATGATCAGGTTCAGCGCCGCGCGTTGCCGGGCAGGTTTCGGCCGCGCCCCGCTGCCATCGCGAAGCGTATGCGCCGAACCGTGCGTGAGCATCACGATGTCCCCGGCGCGCAGATGTTGCGGCCTGCCGCCGCCGGGCGTCTCCAGCACGGCCGATCCGCCGAGAACCATGTGGTACGGCATCTCGCCCGCGTCTGAATCGGCGTAAATGACTTCCCACGGCGCGCCGTACGAACAACGAAGTTCGAGCTGGCCGCGCACGGTCATCATGCCGAGCAGGCGGCTCAGCCAATCGATCGACATCGACATGCTTACCTCGAATGAAACGATGAGACTTTTGAGCATGATATTGAGAATTTAGCGACTCAACAAGCTCATCCGGCGACCCTAAAGTGGAGGCTCCCAACCACCGCCGAATGAGGTCCACCATGAGTCGCATCTCCATTCCCGCCGTCGCCAACGCTACGGGCGACACCGCCGACGTCTACGCACGCGTTCGCAAGATTGCGGGCGGCAGCGTGCCGAATCTGTTCGCGGCGCTCGGCCATCTCGCGCCCGCGACGCTGAACGCCGCGCTCGACGCCGAAGGCGCGCTGGCCGCCAGCAGCCTGAGCAAGCAGGATCTGGAAACCATCAAGCTGCTCATCAGCGAGCAGACGGGTTGCGACTACTGCGTAGCCGCGCACGTGATGCTCGGCAAGATGACCGGTCTGACGCCGGAAGCGCTCAGGCAGATTCGCGCCGGCCAGCTGACCGGTGATCTCAAGCGCGATGCGCTGATCCGCTTCGTGCGGCTTTTGCAGACGACGCGCGGCACGATCGGCGCTGACGAACTCGCCGCCATCCGCGCGGCAGGTTATCGCGATTCGCAACTGGCGGAGATATCGCTGGCGATTGCCATGACGATCTTCACCAACACGTTCAACCGCATCAACGACACCGACGTCGATTTTCCGCCCGTCGAGTAATGCAGACACTCGCGAGCGGATTCGTCCGCTCCACATCGATTCATCCGTTAGCTGATTGGGAGAAGGTCATGTCTCAGATCGAACAGTTCGATACGTTGATTCTAGGTAGTGGTCAGGGCGGCAAGCTTCTGGCGTGGCATCTGGCGCGCTCGGGGCAGCGCGTCGCCGTGGTCGAGCGGCAGTGGGTAGGCGGCTCGTGTCCCGCCGTCGCGTGTCTGCCGAGCAAGAATGAAATCTGGAGTGCGCGCGTGGCGCATCTGACGCGGCATGCCGCCAATTTCGGCGTAGCGACGGGACCCGTCGCCGTGGATATGGCGAAGGTTCGCGATCGCAAGCGCGGCATGGTCGAACGGGAAGCCGCGTTTCACGTACAGGCGTATGCATCGAGCCGCGCCGAGCTGATCATGGGCGTCGGACGGTTCGTCGGACCGAAGACCATCGAGGTGCAGCTCAATGACGGCGGCACCCGCACGCTCGGCGGCGATCAGGTGGTGGTCAACGTCGGCACGCATGCCGCGATTCCGGATGTGCCAGGCCTGGCGTCGGCCGATCCGTTGACGCACATCGGCGCGCTGGATCTCGATCGCGCGCCATCGCATCTGATCGTGATGGGCGGCGGCTATATCGGCGTCGAGATGGCGCAGGCGTATCGGCGCTTCGGCAGCCGCGTGACGATCATCGAGCGCGGTGCACGACTGATGTCCCGCGAAGACGCGGACATCGGCGACGAAATGCTGCGCATACTTCGCGCGGAAGAGATCGACGTCGTGCTGGACGCGCAGACGATCCGCGTCGAGGGGCACTCGGGCACGCAGGTGCGCGTCGTCGTGCGCACGCCTTCGGGCGAGCAGACCATCGAGGGCAGCGACATTCTGGTCGCAGCCGGGCGCATTCCGAACACCGCCGATATCGGCCTGGAGCGTGCAGGCATCGAGTTGGACGAGCGCGGCTATATCCGCGTGAACGATCGGTTGCAAACGTCGGCGCGCGATGTGTGGGCGATCGGCGAGGTCGCGGGAAGCCCGCAATTCACGCATGTTTCCGTCGATGACTTCCGGATCGTGCGCGACAACATGGCGGGCGGACACCGCAGCACCGGCGATCGGCTGATTCCATACACGCTGTTCACCGATCCGCCGCTCGCGCGCGTCGGCCTGAGCGAAACCGATGCGCGGCGCGAGGGCATCGCCGCGCGCGTCGCGACGCTACCGATGAGCAGTGTGCTGCGAACCGAAGCGACCGACGAAACGCAGGGCTTCATGAAGGTGCTCGTCGGCGCGGAAGACGACCGCATTCTCGGCTTCACGATGATCGGCTCGGAAGCGGGAGAAGTGCTGGCCGCGGTGCAGACGGCGATGATCGCAGAACTTCCGTATCCGAAGCTCCGAGATGCCGTGATTTCCCATTTGACGATTGCAGAAGGTCTCGGGCCATTGCTGTCCAGGTTGCCTGAGCGCGCCGTGTAGTAGTGGCACGCGGTAGCTCGGGAGTCCGAGCTACCGCGCCCGTGCGGAGCCGTTCGTCGTCTAGACTGCTTCTATGGCGCAGAGCCCGTGGCACCCACTTGACGGGTGAGATTCGTCGCTGCATCGCGCAGATGATACGGTCGCAGGGCTCACAATCGACTCTGTTAGTCCATGTGTACGAGCGGTCCAACGGAGGACGTCATGTCTGCGACCGAACCCTGGATATGTCCGACGTGCGCAAATCGCGTCACCACACCGTTCTGCCCGATGTGCGGCGAGAGCCCGCTCCGGCCTTCCGACCTTACCCTGCGCGGGATCGGAGCGAAGGTCCTGCACGCGGTAACGACCATCGACGGGCGCCTGCTCCGCACGATCTGGATTTTGCTGCGTCATCCCGGCGAGCTGACGGTCGCGCATTTGAACGGAAAGCGGATGCCTTATGTGCCGCCGTTCCAACTGTTTCTCAGCGCCAACGCGTTTTTCTTCGCGATGCAGTCGCTGACCGACACCCAGGTCTTCGGCTCGACGCTGCAGTCCCATCTTTATCTTCAGGACCGGAGTCCGCTCGCGCGGTCGCTGGTGGCCGAACGCGTCGCGAAACTACGGACGGACCTGCCTCAGTACACGTCCATTTTCGATCGTGCGGCCGTGCTCAATGCCAAGTCACTCATTATTCTCATGGTGATTCCGTTCACGCTGTTGTTGTGGACGACCTTCCTCCGCGCGCGCAAGCCATTCGTCACATTGCCTTTTTCTCGCTCCATCTCTATGCGTTCTTGCTGTTGCTGTTCTCGCTCGCGCTCGGCGTCGCGGCCATCGAGGTCCGTCTCGGCGGCCTCGGACTCGGTTCACCCGTCGTCGACAACCTTCTTTCGATCATCAATCTGAGCCTCTGTGGCGGTTATGTGTTCCTGGCGTTGTTGCCAGTCTTCGGCTCTCACGGTGTGACAAGGCTCGTTAAAGCGGCAACTTTGGCGCTGACGGCTGGCCTCATCGTTCTAGGCTACCGATTCGCAATCTTTCTAATCACGCTATACACGGCGTAATCACGGAACATCTTGTGCAAAGCACGGAGCACGCTGCGCCCGGACGGCGTAAAGTGATGTCCGCGAGGCCTGGGTCTCGACGGCGCCACCAAGCCGGCGAACCGCACGAGCGTTCCGCGAATCCAGCATCGCGATCCGAGCCCTCCGCATCACACAAACAACCCAGGAGACAGTCATGGCTGACCCAAAGAATCCCTTCGAAGATCTGACCAGGATGCTCGAACAGTTCAAGGTGCCCGGCGTCGACATGTCGGCACTGGTCGAATCGCGCAAGAAGGACATCGAGGCTATCGTCGAAGCGAACAAGACCGCGTACGAGTCCATGCACCAACTCGCCCGGAAGCAGACCGACATGCTCACGCGCGCGATGCAGGACATTCAGGAAGCGGCGAAAACCGGCATCAGCGATCCGGGCAAGCAAAACGAATTCGTACGCAATGCCTGCGTGAAAGCGCTCGAAGACATCAAGGATCTCGCGGAAATCGCACGCAAGTCGCAGGCCGACACGATGGCGAACATCACGCAGCGCGCCAACGAACACGTAGACGAAATAAAGAAGATGCTGCAGCGAAAATAGCGCGGTTTCGTCCAGTCGGAATGCTGCACTTCGGCGCGCCCTGTCTGATGACAAGGCGCGCGGCGTGCTTTTGACGATGACCCCAGGGAGACAACATGGCCTCGCCGTTCAACATGCCGGAAGAGTTCGTCCGGGGGTTTTTCAAATCCGGGCAGACGCTGCTGGAAGCCTATATGGGCGTGGCCGGCAACACGACCGACGCGCGTTCGGAGTCCGGTAGGACATTGCCCGCGCTGGCGCTCGCGCAGGCTCAGGCGCATTACTGGCAGCAGCAGATGGCGCTCTATGCGGGCATGATGGCGAGCGCGACCGGCCAGAAGCCAGAGCCCGCCATTCAGCCAGAGCGCGGCGACCGCCGCTTCAAGTCGGATTCCTGGCACGACAATCCGTGGTACAGCCTCCTCAAGCAGACTTATCTGCTCAATTCGAAGCTGCTCAACGATATGGTCGAAGCCGCGGATATCAACGCGAAGGAGAAGCACAAGCTGCGTTTCTACGCGCGCCAGTTCATCGACTCGATGAGTCCGGTCAATTTCGCTGTCACCAATCCGGAGGCGATGCAAACCGCGATCGAGACGCAGGGCAAGAGCATGCGCACGGGGTTCGCGAACCTGCTCGAAGACCTCAGGCGCGGACGCATATCCATCACGGATGAAAGCGCCTTTGAAGTCGGGCGCAATGTGGCGGTCTCGAAGGGATCGGTGGTATTCGAGAACGAACTGTTTCAACTGATCCAGTACGCGCCGCTCACGGAGAAGGTTGCCGAGCGGCCGCTCGTCATCGTGCCGCCATGCATCAACAAGTTCTATATCCTCGACCTGCAGCCGGCGAATTCGTTCGTGCGCTTCGCGTGCGAACAGGGGCAGACTGTGTTCCTCGTGTCGTGGCGAAACCCCGACAGGGACCTGGGCCACATCACCTGGGACGACTACATCGAGAGCGGTGCGATCAAAGCGATCGAAGTGGGCCAGGCGATCAGCCGCGCCGACAAGGTCAATGCGGTCGGCTGGTGCGTCGGCGGAACGATTCTGTCGTCGGCGCTGGCGGTACTGCGCGCGCGCGGCGAAGATCCGGTCGCGAGCCTCACGCTGCTCACGACGATGCTCGATTTCAGCGATCCCGGCGACCTGGGCGTATTCATCGACGAGGCGGGCGTCACGCAGCGCGAGCAGACCATCGGGCGCGGCGGCATTTATTCGGGCGGCGAACTGGGCTTCGTGTTCCAGACGCTGCGTGCGAACGACCTGATCTGGCCGTATGTCGTCGACAACTACCTCAAGGGCGGCGCGCCGCAGGCGTTCGACCTGCTCTACTGGAATGCCGACGGCACCAACCTGCCCGGGCCGATGTACGCCTGGTATCTGCGCAACATGTATCTCGAGAACAATCTTTGCCAGCCGGGGCGGCTCACCATGTGCGGCACGCCGGTGGATCTCGCGCGCATCGACATGCCGAGCTATATCTTCGGGACGCAGGAGGATCACATCGTTCCGTGGAAGGGCGCGTACCAGTCGACGCGTCTCCTGGGCGGCGAGACGCAGTTCGTGCTCGGCGCGAGCGGACATATCGCGGGCGTGATCAATCCTGCATCGAGGAACAAGCGCTCCTACTGGATCGACGGCAAGCTCGGCGACGAACCAGAAGCGTGGCTCGAATCGGCCACTTCGCAGCCGGGAAGCTGGTGGACGCACTGGAGCAAGTGGCTGCAAACGTACGCGGGCGAGCAGGTCGCCGCGCCGAAGAAACTGGGCAGCGCGAAGTTCGCGCCGATCGAGCCCGCGCCGGGACGTTATGTTGCGAAGCATCCACCGGAGGCAACGGTCGCCTGAGCATTCATGACCATGCCGAAAGCCGGGTCAGGATCCAGGGGTCGCGTCCGTCTCGCTGGCCCGCGCCAGGGCTTGCGTATCGATATATTCCCGGATGTTCGCGAGCTTGCCATTTCTAACGGTAATGGCGAAGACCCAATCGTCCTTGAACGTCTTATTCGTCGCTTTGATTTTGCCCGTAGCGACGCCGATGACCAGAACCCGGTCTCCCTACGCGACGAATTCGGGGGGCGCCAGGTATGTCATTTCCACCTCGTTCGAAGCCTTCTGAAGCACTTTCGCCAATCCCGCGTGCCCGCGGTGCGTGCCAGCCAGCGGCCAGTCCTCGCCCGGAATGATCCACTCGATATCTTCGGCAGCCAACGCCAGCAGACCTTGCTCGTCGCCGCGACCGATTGCTGCAAAAAAATCCTTCACGATCCGGACATTCTCTCCAGTGCTCATCGAGTTCTCTCCATTTCATCAGTCGAACTTGACCAGGTCCTTGAAGATCAGTTGACCCCAGCTGTTTCCGCGCCCCTGCACGAGCAGTCCACCTTCCGAAAGTCCGCCAAGTTCGATCGGCGAGAAACCGAGATCTTCCGCAAGCGCTCCAATCTCCGCTGCGGCGCCGTCATTGTCGCTCGCCAGGAACACGACTCGCTTCCCACCATGTACGGACGGGTCTTACGCGAGGACCGCGGCGGCCAGATGATTGAAGCCCTGACCAGCCTTCCGCCAGCGAAAGCCTGCGCGACGAACCTGGACGAAGCTTGTCCTCCCAGTTCCTCGGGGGACACGCCGTATGCATTGGTCACATCGACGATGGTCTTCCCGTGCCAGCTCGGCAACGCCTTCGTGACATCCTGGTGCGACTCGAAACGTCAGCCAAGAAGACAATGTCCGCCTCGACCGCTTCAGCCAGTTTCGTTGGAACGATCGTGGGTCCGATGGCGGCGGCAGCGGAGGCAAAGCTTTCCGGGTCGCGAGTGGTCGCGACGCATACTTCGATGCCGCTTCGGGCAAACGCCTTGGCAAGCGCCTGGCCAATCTTGCCGAAACCAATAATTGCGTAGCTCATTTAATCTCCTTGGTTTGCAACGCCCTGCGAGCCGCGAGTATCGAATGGAGTGACCGGCAGGGCGCAGCGCGTCAGAGTTGCGCAAGGCCGCCGTCGACGGCGACCTCGCTGGCGGTCATGAAGCTGCTGTCCGGCGACGCGAGAAAGGCGGCCACCGCTCCGATCTCTGCCGGATCGGCCATCCGCTGGAGCGGCGTCATCGCGGCGAAAGCCTTCTGGCCTTCCTCGCCCAGCGCCTCCTTCGCGAGTTCGGTGGCCGTCGCCCCGGGCGACAGCACATTTACGCGGATGCCGGTGCCCTTCAGGTCCTCCGCCCAGGTCCGAGCGAGGTTGCGCACTGCGGCCTTGCTCGCGCTATAGGCGCTCATTCCCGGGGCGCCCGTGGTGCCGGCGCTCGATCCGGTCAGGATGATCGAACCGCCCTCGCCCATTAGCGGCAGCGCCTGTTGGACCGTGAAGATCGAACCCTTCACATTGGTGTCGAACGTTTCGTCAATGTGCCCGGCGGTGATCTCGCCTAGCCGAAGCTGGCTTCCCGCCCCGGCATTGGCGAAGACGATGTCGAGGGTTCCGCGCTCGGCCTTCACCGCCGCATAGAGTCGATCGAGGTCGGCCGGATCCGAGACCGAGCCCTTCACCGCGCGGGCATTGGGCCCAAGGTCAGCCAAAGCGGCGTCGAGCGCGTCCTGCCGGCGGCCGAAGATGAAGACGAAGGCGCCTTCCTCGATGAAGCGCTTTGCCGTGGCGCGGCCGATGCCGGTGGCGCCGCCGGTGATCACAGCGGTCTTTCCATTCAGTCTGTTCATGTCGTGCTTCCTTCGAAACAAAAGTGACAAACACCATTCTGAGACTCTTGTTTCATGAAGCCAATTGACTGAATATCTATAAATGCCATCTACTTTTTAGATATCTGTGCTCGACAACGTCACCATCAATCAGCTTCGGGCCTTCGTCGCCGTGTGCGACCAGGGAAGCTTTTCCGGGGCTGCACGGGAACTGAGGCGTGCACAGTCGGCGATCAGTCACGCGATCAACGCGCTCGAGAGCGCCTTTGATGTGGTGCCGTTCGAGCGCAATACTCGGAAAGCGACGCTCTCGGCCGCGGGCCGCAGCCTCTTGCCCGATGCTCGCGGGGTGATCTCACGCACCGAGGAAATGAAGATGCGCGCGGCGTCGATCGCCGAGGCCGGGGTCCCATAGGTCTCGATAGCCGTGGATACCTATTTTGCGCGTGCGCATTTGATCGAATGCCTGCGTACCCTGCAGGCCGACTTTCCAACGGTTGCAATCAATCTGCGCATGACGACGATGCAAGGCGGCGAGCGTCTGGTTCTCGAAGGCACGTGCGCGTTGGCAGTGACGATCACCGACGTGCCGGAGTTGAGCCCAGGCACCATAGAAAGGCAGCATTTATGTGAGGCGCGAATGGTGACCGTCTGCGCGCCATCGCATCCGCTAGCCGCAACCGCGGGGCCCATCCCGCGGGAGGAATTTGGCCGGCACATCCAGCTCGTCGTAACCGACAATCAGCCCGATGCAGAAAAGACACAACAGGGCCAGCGAACGCCAATGGCGAGTGAATGACCTCGGCGCGAAACACGATCTGCTAAAGGGAAGCTTGTGCTGGGGGCACATGCCGCATCACATCGTCGCGGAAGACCTCGTGAATGGAAGCCTTGTCGAACTTCAACGGCGCGCATGGCACATGCGCCCCCTCACCTTCGTGGTCTCGCAGCGGCGCGGGTACTCGTTTTCCGAATGCGAGACACGGCTGGTCGAGCTCCTTGGCGATCCTCGGCGCTTGCCGAAAGATGCCAGCCAGCGCTCCGTCTCCCCCAAAACCAAAAAAGCCCGAAGGCCTGCGACGCGCAAGCGACGGTCTTAAACCCCGAAACCAGCGAATCGTGCGTTGGATGGCACGGACTTGTCCTGATCCGTCGGGGGATTAACCCGCAGAGATTGCTGTGATCCACACGGAGAGCTAGAGTTGTGGTTAACTATATGAATCATGAACACGGCCTCCTTCCACGCTAATGCCGACCTACGGCTTCCGCGCTATCAGCTGATCCGCGACGACCTCGTGCGTCGAATCGCCAATGGGGAATGGACGCCCGAGCAGGCGCTACCGACCGAGGCCGACCTTTGCGAGGCCTATGTCGTCTCGATCGGTACGCTACGGAAAGCCATCGAATTGCTCGTAGCAGAAGGCGTCGTCACGCGCACGCAAGGGAAAGGAACATTTGTGCGTCGACCGCGGTTCGATTCATCCCTCTTTCGCTTCTTTCGGTTCAAATCGGCGGAAGGCCAAGCAGTCCAGCCGATCGGCAGAGTTTTGAAGCGTGAGATCGTGAAGCCGAACAAGGCGATTCGCGATGCGCTCCAAATGGAGCCGACCGAAAAGAGCATTCACCTGTCCCGAGTGCGTCTCATCGATTCGAAACCGGTTCTCCGCGAGGAAATCTGGCTCTCCCGACCCCGCTTCGATGCGTTGGCGACACTTCCGCTCGACGATTTCGGGAACCTCATGTACCCCCTCTACGAGCGGGCTTGCCGGCAGATAGTGGCATCGGCTACTGAAACCCTGACCGTCGAACAGGCCAATCAAGAGGATGCGGCGACACTTCACGTTGACGTCGGCAGCCCCGTTATTATGGTCAATCGAGTGGCGCTGGACTTCGCCGGAACACCGATTGAATGGCGCACAACGCGAGGCGCCGCGACAGGGTTCCAATATCAAGTAGAAATCCGGTAACCCTCCCTCTCTAGCCCGCCCGTGCGCGGACTCCTTGACAGACAACTTTCTCCCGGCTTTACGCGCAACCCGCGCGTGCCTTTTTGCGCCCCGACCGACTTATGTTCGCGCTCCGGCTGCTCCCTGCATCGTTCGGGTAACACCTCATAGTTCGCCCGTGTCATCCAGAGATATACAGATATATATGTTTATATCTTGTGTCGGATGCCACTGCCCGTCTCCACGAGGGACCGGTGTCGCAGGCGACATTTCTGGGGGGTACATGGATTCGATTCCGATTTCTGAACAGCATGTGATGAGAAAAATGGCGTGGCGACTCATGCCGCTGCTCATCGTGATGTTCCTCATCGCGTTCATCGACCGGCAAAATGTCGGATTCGCAAAGCTTGAAATGGTGCAAGCATTGGGGATGACCGAGGCGGCCTACGGTTTTGGCGCATCACTGTTTTTCATCGGTTATCTGCTGTTCGAAGTGCCGAGCACTTTGGCGCTCCACCGCTTTGGAGCGCGTACATGGCTGGCGCGAATCATGATTACGTGGGGCATCATCACTGTCTTGCTCGCCTTTACGAAGTCGCTGCCCCTGTTTTACTTTTACAGGTTCGCGCTCGGAGTAGCTGAGGCAGGCTTCTATCCTGGCGTGATCTACTACCTCACGCAATGGTTCCCGCAGAGCTATCGAACGCGCGTGCTTGGGTTCTTCACCCTGGGTAGCGCACTGGCAAACATGCTGGGGTCGCTTGTCGGTGGCCTGCTGCTTTCGCTCGGCGGCACGTGGGATTTGCAGGGCTGGCAGTGGGTGTTCATCGCAACCGGCATTCCGGCCATCCTCATCGCCTTTGTCGCGCTGAAGTATCTTCCGAACTCGGTTCAAGTCGCGCCATTCCTCTCGCAGGCGGAGAAGGAAATTGTACTGGCGGCTTTTCAAAGGGAGGCGCCTACCGAGGCGAAGGCGTCGCATCCCTGGGCTGCATTCATCGACCCCAAGGTTCTCATGTTCGCTGCAACCTACATGCTGATGTCGACGTCACTCTATGGAGTGACCTACTGGATGCCTACACTGGTGAAAAGCTACGGCGTCTCGTCGACGGTCAACGGACTGCTCAACATGATTCCGTGGGCACTGGCAGCCTTGCTCCTGCTGTGGCTGCCGGGCAAGCTCAAACGAGAGCGCGTTGTCCTCCGAGCGATGACCGTCGTTGCGGGCGTTGGAGTCGTTTGCTTCGCCTCGAGCCTGATATTGCCAACCGTTTCCCTTCGCTTCATTGCACTGTGCCTCGGCGGGGCGTGTATTCCTTTGCTGTATCCGTGCTTCTGGCGCTTCCGCCGCGCTTCTTCTCGGGTGCTCGAGCCGCAGCGAGTGTTGCGGCCATCAACTGCATCGGAAATCTCGGAGGTTCCTTCGGTCAAAACCTCATGCCCTATGTCGGCAAGATCAGCGAGAGCCACACTGCGCCGATGCTTGTTCCTACCGCATGTCTTTTAGTGCTCGCGATCGGAACAGCCATCGCACGGTCGGTCGGCGCACGGCGGCAGGCAGCAGTGATCACCGCGCACGCGGACCTGAGTCAACCGTAGAGCTCTTTCGGTCTAGATCAGTGACGCATCTTGACCAGGCCGACACACCGAAGCGGCTCGTTTCGACCAGCCGCACGAGCCGCGCGACGATCTCGTGTACGGTTGTCCCCGGTCCGAAGATCTCTGCCACGCCCATGTTCCGTAGAGAAAGCGCGTCTTTATCGGGGTTGCGCGTGGCATATCTCATGGCGTCTACGCTGCGGCAGACGCAGCGGATCGCGGGCGCATAGGTGCCAGTTCGATTGCTATCCTTGCAATACACGATCTTTGACTTCGCTGGGTGCATCGTCAGGCCTACTCCCATCTTCGGTACAGCACCGCAGGCTCACGCCTGCGTTCGTGACACACAAAAGAACGACTGCTTTCGCCCCGTGGCCTCTGCCAGCACCCGCAACCGCTGTTCGATGACGGGGTCGATGCGCACCGCCACCACCCGCAACTTGTTCTCTGCTGATCTTCTCATCTGTTCGCTCCTGTCAGCCGACGACGCGGCTAGCGCGCTTTTCGATCGTAGACCACCACCCGTCCGCGCCATCCGGTCATTATCTAAGGGCGACCTTTCACTCTCGCCGTTTTGCCAGCCACTGCCTTTCGAGCGGCTCGCCTGGCAGGCGGACTGACTTCGGCGGCGGGTACGCGGCGCGTAGGCGGCCGCGCCGCGGTGCGCAGCGACTTCAACTGCTCCTGAAGTGACTGATGCGCCGCTTCGAGCGCGGCGAGCTTGCCCTGAAGCACCCCGTTCTGATGGCGCGTGTCGCCCTGCTGCGTCTGCAGCGCTTCGACGGTGCGACGATGCTCGGCCTCTCGCTTTTCCGCCCGCTTGGCCACCTCGGCCAGTTCCTTCTGAGCCTTGGCCGTGGCGCTGCGTTCCCGATCGATCTCCAGGAGCGCCCGCTTTTCCGATGCGCGTAAGCGCTCCTCAGCACGGCTGGCCGTCTCGCGCGGCTTCTCCAGATCCCGCGAGAAAATATCACGTACTTTTTCCAATTCCCGCTCGCGTGCGACGGCCTCCTCGCCGAGACGCTTGATCTGCGCCTCGAGCGCTTTGCGCGTGGCAGCCTCTTCGGCCTGCTGCCACTCCAACTCGCGGCGACGATACGGCGAGCGCGCGAGCCGATCTGCTTGAGAAGGCGTCCGCGCATTGGCTCAGGCACAGCGCCGGCTCGCACATGGCCGACCGCAAGGTAGATCTGCGCACGGTGCGCGACAACCTCGGACATGCCTCGCTGACAACGACTAGCATTTACTTGCACGTCGACGACGATCGGCGCCATCAGGAGACCGAAGAGAAGCATCGCGTAGACTGGTGAAACTAAGCGAGGTCACCCAACACATCCCGACGGCGCACCCTGCCGATTCCGATTCGCCAACCGCCACTCTCTCATGAAAGTCCCTGTGCCCAAACCCCAGATCTCTGCAGAGCTCGTTGCGATGCCAGGGGTATGCAAACATAGACGATTAGTTGCATCCAGGGACCGGCGAAAC
>FCOD02000030.1 GCA_001544655.2 Caballeronia turbans | reverse complement strand
TTCGGCGTCTCTGTTTCATCGCAACACTCCCGCCGCATAATAGCGTTATTGTGTTGCATCGACCGGTTGAATCCGCCGGGTGGAGACGACGTCTGAGTGTCCCAGCAACGGTGCGGGCGCATGACGCTTCATGGCCGAACTGTGCCGACCCTCGAGCCATCCCCGAAAGTTTCCCACGGCATCAGTGCTGACGCCCGCGCCCGACAGTGGCCGCGGCACCCGTCCGTCGCTGCTCCTGACGCCATGAATTCAAACGGCGCCCGCCGGATCCAATCGTCAACGGACCTCGACATCGCTCGAGCCTCTATCGTCCAGATTCCAAAAAGACGATAGTCGAAACCATTCAACCGCCGAATCAATGCGACGAAACATATAGCGCGGACCCCGGACCCGCCTCCGGGACTGCAGAATGCTGTTTCATTCGTCGCAATTCTTCCGAAGGCGTGCCACCAAAGAGCCGCTTGAATTCGCGGCTGAACTGTGACGCACTCTCATAGCCCACCCGTGCGCTTGCCGCAGCAGCTGTCATGCCTTGCCGCGCCATCAACAGCCTCGCCTGATGGAGTCGCGTCGACTTGATGTACTGCAGCGGAGAAGTGTTCGTGGCCGCCTTGAAGTGCAGATGAAACGACGGCACGCTCATTGCCGCTTCCCTTGCGAGCGTTTCGATCGTCAGCGCCTCGGCATAACTAGAGTGAATCATGCGCAGCACTCTCGATATGCGCCCGAAGTTTCCATTCAGGTTGAGCGCCGCACGCATCGAAGCGCCCTGTTCGCCGATGAACACGCGAAAGTAGATCTCCCGCACGAGGGTTGGCCCCAAAACCGCGGCTTCGAGGGGATCGCGCATCGCATCGAGGAACCGCACCATGGTTTCGCCGAGCGCCACATCCAGCCTCGTCGTGGCCATGCCGCCCGGCTCGCCCGGCACCACGCCGTCGCGCTCGTCGATCTGCAACAACACATCGGCGGCAAGCGTCGCATCGAGGCGCACGTACACCGCGAGCAACGGTTCGTCGGCGGTCGCGTCGGTTTCCATCGAGAACGGCAGCGGCAAGGCGACGGCCAGATAGTGCTGCGCATCGTAGACATAAACCTTGCTGCCGAGATAGCCGCGCTTGCAGCCTTGCGCGATGACCACGATCCCCGGCTCGTACAGCACCGGCGTGCGCGTGAGCGGACGATTCGACCGCAACAGGCGAATGTCAGGCATCGGCGTCGCGTTATAGCCTTCGTTTGGCGCGAGTTCCAGCAGCCGGCTCACCATCGAAGCGTGCACGCGAGCGAGTGCAGCGGCTTCGGTTTCTATCATCGGCAATTTGGAAGGGCAGTGCATTTTCATGCTTCGAGTTCGATAACAGTGTGTTCATAGAATCGGGCAAGCTTCGCAGACGATCAGACGTTCCCGTCACGTTGCCACATCCCTAACATTCGATCATGCATCGGCATGCGCGAATTGCGATGCCTCGATGCCCTGAGAAGACTCACTTACTTCGGAGAAAAAAGCATGATCGATGTAATCAATCCCGCCGACGGCACACTCGTCGGGCAAGTCGAACATCATTCGGAAGCGCAGGTGCGCGCGGCCATCGATCGGACATGCGCGGCCTTTCCAGCGTGGTCGCGCACGCTGGCGCGCGAACGAAGCGCACTGCTGCGCAAATGGTTCGACGTCGTCAGCGCCGACAAGACCGCATTCGCCGAACTGATGTGCCGCGAGAACGGCAAGTGCATGTCGGAAGCCTTCGGCGAAATCGACTATGGCCTGGGCTTCGTCGAATGGTATGCCGAGGAGGCGAAGCGCGTGTACGGCGACACCATCCCCACGCACGCGAGAGACGCCGCGGTCATCGTGACGAAGGAACCGGTCGGACCGGTCGCGTCGATCACGCCGTGGAATTTCCCCTTCATGATGATCACGCGCAAGGTCGCGACCGCGCTCGCGGCGGGCTGCACGATCCTGCTGAAGCCCTCCGAGGAAACGCCGCTGACTGCGTACAGGCTGCTCGAATACGCGCGCCGCGCCGGCATTCCGGAAGGCGTGTTCGAGATGGTCACGGGCGACCCGGCGCAAATCGGCAAGCTCATCACCGACGATCCGCGCATCCGCAAGATCTCGTTCACGGGATCGACCGCGATCGGCAAGCTGCTCGCCGCGCAGTGCGCCGGCACGCTGAAGAAGATGACGATGGAACTGGGTGGCAACGCGCCGTTCATCGTCTTCGACGACGCCGATCTCGACGAAGCCGCCAAAGCGCTCGTGTCCGCGAAGCTGCGCAACAGCGGGCAGGTCTGCATCTCGCCGAACCGCGTGTATGTTCAGGCGAGTGTGCATGACGCGTTCGTTCAGCGCGTGAAGGCGCTCGTCGAAGCGATTCCGGTCGATCAGGGATTGCAGGACGGATTCGTCGTCGGTCCGCTGATCAATCGCGCGGCCATCGAAAAGGTCGCCAAACTCGTCGACGATTCGCGCGAACGTGGCGCCCAGGTCGTGCTCGGCGGACATCCGCACGCAAAAGGCGGACTCTTCTATGCGCCGACCATTCTCGTCGATGTCGCGGACGACATGCCGATCGCATCGACCGAAATCTTCGGTCCCGTCTTCCCGGTCTATCGCTTCTCGACGGAAGCCGAACTCATCGCGCGCAGCAACGACAGCGAGTACGGTCTTGTCGCCTATGCGTTCACGCGCGATCTGGGCCGTTCGTTCCGGCTCTCGCGCAACATCGAGGCGGGCATGGTGATTCTCAACTCCGGCTCGGTCGGCACGGCTTCGGTGCCGTTCGGCGGCGTGAAGCAATCGGGTTACGGACGCGAAGGCAGTCATCATGGAATCGAGGAATATGGGCATGTCAAATACACACTGATGGCCGGTCTCGCCTGAACCACGCGAGGCGCGACATCACGATGCCGCGCCTCGCGTGATCGTTGGCTCAGCGCACCGGCAACTGCACCGCGTCCGCAGGACTTGCGCATTGGACTTCGCGATTGCGCTGACGGATGAGCCGATCCTGCCGCAGTCCCCAGAAGAACGTGACGGCAAGACACGGCAACAGCGACACGATCGAGTACCCGACGCCTGCAAGCGGGTTGCCCGTCAGATTGACGAGCGAAAGGCTGATCAACGGAAGGAATCCACCGAACAGCACATTGCCAAGTTGTTGCGACAGTCCGAAGCCCGTAGTCCTGCTTTGCGGCGGAAAACATTCGGCGATGAACGCGGGCAGCGGCGCCATGATCATCGCGGTCAACATGGCGAGCAGCGCGACGAGCAGCGTCACCGAGGCCCAGCTGCCTGCGAGCGCGTTTGTCCTGATGCCCGCGAAAGCCGGATACGCTGCGAGTATCCATAGCACGATGCCGATGAGCATCACACGCGCGCGGCCGATCGCATCGGACAGACGGCCGAACACCGGATAAAGCGGCGCGGCCACGACAATGGCAACGCCGAGGCACAAATTCGCGCGCGACGGTTCGACCTTCAATACGTTCTGCAGGAAGTACAGCATGTAGACGATCGACGTATAGAGCGACACCGACGTTCCGCCCTGCGCGCCGAACATCGCGACGAGAATCGCCTTCCACGACGTCGCGCTCGACAACGTGTCCTGCAACGGCGATTTCGACAGACGGCCGGCCGCCTTCATCTCCGCGAATACGGGCGTTTCCTTCATGCCTAGGCGGATCCATGTCGCCACCGCGACGATCGGCGCCGAGATCAGGAACGGCACGCGCCAGCCCCACGATTCGAACGCCGCTGCATCGAGCGCGAACTTCAGCGCAGACACGATAACCAGCGCCAGCAAAAGGCCGAGGCTCGCGGTGCTTTGCAGCACGCTCGTCGCCATGCCTTTGCGGCCTGCGGGCGCGTGCTCCATCACGTAGACGACGGCAGAGCCGTATTCGCCGCCGAGCGCGATGCCTTGCACGACGCGCAGCAAGATAAGTCCGATCGGCGCGAGCAAGCCGGCCGCTGCGTAGGTCGGCAGACAGCCGATGCCCACCGTTGCGATGCCCATGATCGCGAGCGTGATGACGAACGTCTTCTTGCGTCCGATGCGGTCGGACATCGGGCTGAAGATGATCGTGCCGAGCGGCCGCGCGACATACGCGATGCCGAAGGTGGCGACGCCCGCCATCGCGGCGACGGTCCGGTCGGTCGACGGAAGGAACAAGTGCGTCAGCGTCGATGTCAGCGCGACATAGACGAAGAAATCGTAGTACTCGAGCATCGTGCCGAGGCTCGATGTAGCGATGATCCGCATCATGCCGGGCTTGGCATTGCGGGCGCCGGAAGTCGTGGACATGGTCGTCTCCTGTGATTCGGTTTTGTGAGGCCACGCGCGATCGACGCCGTGGCCGTATCGGCGCATCACATGTGCGTGCGCTTCTTCGCCGCCTGCTGCTGCAGAAACCGGTCGACAGCCTCCTTGTGCTCGCGGCCGCACAACAGAATGGCCTGCATGCTCGCCGCCATTTCGAGCGTCGTCGCAAGCGATGCATCAGCCGCTTCGCGCACGAGCCGCTTCGCCATGCGCAGCGCCGTCGGCGGGTTTTGCGCGATGCGCTTCGCAAGCGACAACGCCTCGATGTCGAGCGCATCTGCCGGTACGACCTTCGACACGATGCCGAGGTTCAGCGCCGCTTCAGCATCGATGAACTCGCTGGTCAACGTCAGTTCGAGTGCCTTTGCATAGCCCACGATCCGCGCGAGAAACCATGATCCGCCTATGCCCGACACGAGTCCGAGCCGCAGGAAGCTCTCTGCGAACACGGCGTTCGCGCTTGCCATGCGGATATCGCACATCAACGCGAGATCGCAGCCGGCACCGACTGCGGCGCCATTGACCACGCATACCGAAGGCACGTCGAGACCGCTCAGTGCGCGCGTGATCCTGTGCAAGCTGCGATGCAGGCGGTCGCGCACATCTTCGACGCCGCCGCTCATGAGATCGCTGCCGCGTTGCATGTCCTTCACGTTGCCGCCCGTGCAGAAGTGCCGCGGCGACGACGAGCGCAGCAGCACGCAGTGCACGTCGCGCCGGTCGTTGATCTGCTCGAGTGCGTCCGATAGCGCTTGCGTCATCGCGACGTCGAGCGCGTTGCCGTTGCTCGGGCTGTTGAGCGTGAGCACGAGCACGCCGTCATCGACGGACGATTCGACCAGTGAATCGGCATCGTTCGATTGAGTTGACACGACAAAGTCTCCTGATTGTTCCGGCGATCACCGGTTCTGGAATGCGGCCTGACGGCGTTCGAGAAACGCGGCCATGCCTTCTTTCTGATCGGCGAGCGAAAAGCCCGCGTGAAAAAGCCGTCGCTCGAACAACAGCCCTTCCGACAGCGACGACTCGAACGCGCGATCGACGGCTTCCTTGATCGCGACGATCACCGGCAGCGAATGACGCGCGATCTGTTCGCCGACGCGCAGCGCTTCGTCGATCAACTGCTCGCGAGGGACGACCATCGACACGAGCCCATAGGCCAACGCCTCGCTCGCATTAAAAGGTTCGCCGGTCAGGCACGCGAGCATCGCCGTCGATTTGCCGACCGCGCGCGGCAGACGCTGCGTGCCGCCCGCGCCCGGCACGATGCCGAGCTTGATCTCGGGCTGGCCGAAGCGCGCGTCGTCCGCGGCGATGACGATGTCGCACATCATCGCGAGTTCGCAGCCGCCGCCGAGCGCGTAGCCGCCTACCGCCGCGATCAGCGGCTTGCGCGCCGTGCGGATGCGGTCCCAGCTACGTCCGATGTAGTCATTCGAGAATGCGCTCGCGTAATCGAGCTTCGACATCGCGACGATGTCGGCGCCGGCGGCGAAAGCCTTGTCGGATCCGGTCAGAACGGTCGCATGAACTTGCGGATCGTTTTCGATGCGCAGCAAGGCATCGACGAGTTGATCCATCAACGCATCGGTCAGCGGATTGAGCGGGTTCTCCGACGCGAGACGAACGAGCGCGACCCGCCCGCGCCGTTCGCTTACGATCATCGCGGCGCTCATGCGCTCACCTTGCGGTCTTCGTTGCACGTCTCGCGCGGGGCGCGGCTCACGCGGATCACGCCCGCGTTCAGCAGTCCCGCGATCTCGCTCTCGGCGAAACCGTATCGTTCCAGCATTTGCAGCGTGTGCTGGCCCGTCAGCGGCGCCGGCATGTCCGGCGCGCTCGCACGGTCCGACGGGCCGAGCGCGAAGCCATGCGTGCGCATGGGACCCGCGACCGGATGATCGATCGTCTGCGCCAGTCCGCATTCGGCGTATTCCGCTGTTTCGATGACATCGCCGTAAGTAGCGACGGGCGCGCAGAGGATGTCGCGCGCCGCGAGCCGTTCCATCCAGTCCGCAGTCGTGCGTTCGACGAAACGCGCCGCGAGTATGTGATGCAGCGTCGCGCGATGGCGCACGCGATCGTCGTTCGTGGCGAAGCGTGGATCCGCTTCGAGTGCAGGCGTTGCGACCACTTCACATAACGCGCGCCATCGTTGCGGGTGGTAGGCGACGACCATCATCCAGCCGTCCTGCGTCGGAAACGCCTCGTTCGGGCACGCATAGGGCGCGGCGCTGCCGGTCTTGTCCGGCTCGCGTCCGGATGCGAAGAACGCGGCGAAGCCGATCTGCTGCAGCATCAGCGTCGCGTTGTAGAGACTCACGTCGAGATGCTGCCCCCCGCCGCCCGCGCGGACCTGATGCAGTGCGCCCAGAATCGCGATCGAGGCGAGATAGCCGCCCATCATGTCCGCTATGGGGATCGGGACTTTCAGCGGCTCGTCGCTTGTCGTGCCGAGCGTGCTCATCAGACCGCTGACGGCCTGGATCACGCCATCGACGCCAGGCCGCTTGCGATTCGCGCCCGTCTGTCCGAATGCGGAGATCGAGCAGTAGACGAGCCGGGGATTCGGGTGCCGCAAGGTGTCGAAGTCGAGTCCCATCGACGCCATCACGCCCGGCCGGAAGTTTTCGACGAGCACGTCCGCATTCCCCAGCATGCGGCGAACGGCCTCGCGCCCCGCGTCGGTTTTCAGATCGATCGCGACGCTGTGCTTGTTGCGGTTGACACTGATGAAGGCCGGGCTTTCACCGCTTATCCACGGGGGCCCGATGCGTCGCCCGATCTCGCCGTCAGGCGGCTCGATCTTGACGACGTGCGCGCCGAGATCGGCGAGCGTCATCGAGCAGACCGGTCCGGCGAGAACGTGCGAGAAATCGATCACCCGCACGCCGTTGAGGCTGTCTCTTGGCATTTGTGATTGTCCTGTCTCGTGATTCGCCACCGCGACGAATCATGCTGACGAGAATAGGTACCCACCGCCCTACCGGACAATCTACAATTTAGAAACGAGCCGTTGACTTTTTGTTAAAGGGTCGGCGGCTTGTCAGAGCTATTCGCTGAGCAACGTGAGCAGCCATCGGCGGAAGATCTTCAGTGCATCCGATTGCGGACGCGCCGTCGGCCACGCGAAATAGTAGGTGTGATGCCCGCGATCGAGCTCGAACGAAAACGGCGCGACGAGCAGACCGCTTTCGAGTTCGCCGAGCACCAGCGCCTTCTGCGCCATCGCCACACCATGCCCTTCTATCGCTGCCTGGTACGCGAGCAGCGACGTTTCATAGCGCATTTCGCGGCGCCGCGCGTTCAATGGAAAGCCCGCTGCCTTCAGCCATAGCGTCCAGTCTTCCGGGCGCGCGAGCGTGTGCAGAAGCGTCTCGCCCTGCAACTGCGAGCGTGCCTTGACCTGCCTGGATGGCGCGGCGACCGGCACGAGCTCGTTCGCGATCAGACGTTGCACGCGCAGGCCGGGCCATTTGCCGTCGCCTAGCTGAATGCCGCCGTCAATGTCCTCACGCGCAAAATTCAGCGGAGCCGGGGATGTCGTCAATTGCACGTCGATGTTTTCGTGCAGCCGATGAAAGCTCGCGAGACGCGGTATCAGCCAGCGCACCGCGAACGTCGCGGGCGAGCGGATCTTGAGCACGCGCGCGCGACGCTCGGAGGAACGCAGGCTGTCGGTGGCTTCGCGCAGCGATGCGAACAGCGGCATGAGTTCCGCCAGATACCGCGCGCCCGCCGACGTCAGCTCCAGTCGCCCTTTCATCCGCTCGAACAAATCGACGCCCAAGTAAGTTTCGAGCGTACGCACCTGCCGGCTGACGGCGGCGGGCGTCACGGCCAGCTCGTCAGCGGCCTTGGAGATGCTCAGCAGGCGTCCGGTCGCCTCGAACGCCCGGGCGGGATTTAACGGGGGAAGCGGTGCTCGACGTTCCATGGCCTATCCGTGTAGAAGCATGATGAGATTGTCGCTCGAAATGCCCGAAGGACGGTTCAGAACGTGGCCACGCGCCAGATAGTGAAGCACGGAACAGCGGAGACGGGGCAAGAGACTATTCCGGCAGCGTGCGAATCGCGCAGCGTGTCGTCCACTCGATCACGATGATTACGCGAGTTCCACGTCGATGGTCGACTGGGCGAGGCTGATCTCGCCCAAATAAGCGCTTTCGCCCAACTCGCATTCCCGGCAGGCGTTGCCGAGCGCATGACGGATTTCGACACGGTACGTGCCGCTTCCCTTGGCCAGGCCGCCGAACCGGAAATCACCGAAATCGTCCGAGACGGTTTCGGCCAGCTTTTGATCGCCGACATACAGGGCGACCGCGGCACCCGGTACGCACTCGACCACGTCGCCTATACGAGCGCTGACGCTCGCGCCGATGAAGCAGGTCTCCCAACGCTCCAAGCCGCTGTACCACACACGCGGCTGCGTGCCCAAGTTCGGCCGCAATACTTTGAGTCCCTCACGCCGGGCCTTCTCGGACATCGCTGCATCATCAACCTTGACCGTCTCGAATACATCGGTAGGGCATGACTGCTGGCAACGTGGCTGAGGCCAGCCCTGGTCGAGTAGATGGGCATCAAAAATCCACGTCTGCGGCAGTTGCAGTTCTTCGTTCCAGACGATCGCCTGATACGGGCACGACTTCACGATGTCTTTGCGGCCCCGCGCCTTCTCCGGATCGATGATGACGATGCCGTCGGCGCGTTTGCGAATGGCGTCGCCGCCCACCCGCATGCACGGTGCTTCGTCGCAGTGGTTGCACATCACAGGCAGATAGGTGGTCTCGACCATATGCGAGTCGCCCTGAACCCGGCGCAATATGCGCAGGGGGCTGACGGCATCTGCCGCAGCGGGCGCGGCATACCCTGGGAAGTCGTTGCCGACATGCTCATCCCGTCCGGCGATGACGCAATTCTGGCAGTTTTCGCAACGCCCGACTTTGACGATCAGGTTCCACTTGTTCACTCTATGTTCCTCATGCTGCGCGACCGAGCATGAACGCCTCGGCACTTTTCCACTTTTCGACCTGTACAAGGCAGGAGTTAGGGCTCATGCTGCTTGTGCCGGCGGTTTGCGGCCGGTCAGGGGTAAGCATATTCATGCAACCTCCGATTTCGACGCGCTCGCCATCGATTTCAATCAGCTTGAATTCGGCGCTCGCCTCGTACGACTTGACGACTCCCGCATTGACCAGGGGAGAGACATCGGCCGCGCAGATCACAGCGCCTCGGTCGTTATAAACTTTGACGAGGTCGCGATGCGAAATGCCCCGGATGACCGCGTCTGCTCGACTAAGTCTCAGCAGCCAGAAGCGGTGTCCGCCGATTAATGCGCGATGGTCTTCGACACTGTTGACCGAGGAATTCTTCCCGTCGCAATGGGTATGGAAGCTGTAGCGACTGTGGGTGGCGATCAACTGCAGCGGATAGCGCTGAGCCTGTTCCGAGCGCAGTCCCTCCCAGGAAGGGATGTATCGGTTGAGCGCGGGTCGCTCGGGATTGTCTGCGGCGTGCCGCTTCAGCAACTCCGGCACAAATTCCAGCTTGCCACTTGGCGTCTGCAGGCCCATGCCGAATTTCTCGGCGAACTGGGACGGTAGCGGATGCGGTTCTTGCAGGTCCTTGCGGCGGCCCTCCGCGAACCAACGCATGTCCACCGGATGGCGCAACTCGGGCTTTTCGGGGGGCACGACAAAATAGCCCTTGCGGCAGAATTCGCGCCACGAAACATGATCGGGCAGATCCGATGAGTCGAAGACTCGCTTGACCCAATCCAACTCGCTGCATCCCTCGGTAAATACGCCGCCCAAGCCCAACCGGGTCAAGATGGCGGTGAAGATGTCGTAGTCCGAACGGGACTCACCCAGAGGCTCGATGCACTTGTGCTGCAGCATCAACATGCGATGATTCACCGTGCCATGCCCATGGTGCGCGTAGCCGCCGGAATTCGACCATTCACCGATGTCCCAGCGCTCGAGCGCAGTACACGCAGGCAGGATGATGTCGGCAAATTGGGCTTCGCCCTCCATCCAGATCGACTGGTTGACCACGCACTCGATGCTGGGGTGCCGGTAAGCCTCGGCCCAACGTCCGGAATTCGTCACTGTGCTAAACGCGGACCCGCCGTAACGATAAATCATGTGGATCGGCGAATACCCAGGCATGGGGTAGCTGAATGGGGCGAACTGGGCTTCCTGAGAAATGCCGTCCCAAAGATAGCCGATCGCCTGGCCGTTGATGATGGCATCGGGCAGTTGCTGCCGCGGCACCATTTGCTTGACCGGGTTCATGGTCAGAATGTGCGGCATGCGCTGGTAATTGTTGACCGCATTCGCGGTCCACGCGAGGTCGCCGGAAATGCCACCATCCGCATAGCCGGGGAAATAGAAATGGAGGTCGTGAGGCGCACCGACTTCAAGGCAGCCGAAATTGACCCCCGGCTTACCCCAACCCCGCATCGCCATCATCATGATCATGCAGCGCGCCCATTGCGCTCCGGTCGCGCCACGGCCTGCTCCACCGAATCCCGCGCCAGTCATACCAACGGCGAGATGGACCTTCTTGCTCCCCCATAGGCGCGCCAGCGCTCGGACGTCCTTGGCGGGCACGCCGGTCTCGCTCTCCTGCCACTCGGGCGTCTTTCGAACGCCGTCCGTCTCGCCCAGCAGATAGGCCTTCCACTCGTCGAATCCGGTCGTGTGGGTGGCGATGTAATCCTTGTCGTACAAGCCCTCCACGGCCCACACGTACATGATCGCCGTAGCCAAGGCGGCATCGGTTTGCGGTCGAACGGGAATCCAGCGCCCGCCCAGCAGTTGGGCAGTGGGATTGCAGTGCGGGTCGATATGAACGAACTCGATGCCGAGTTCCTTGGCCCATAGGCGCCGCGGTGTCCCTTCGAAACCCGCATAGGCCCCGTTGGTGCTTTCTGGATCGCAGGACCAGAAGACGATCATGTCGGCTTCCTGAAGACAATCCTCGATGCCGCCATAGCCGGACGGCACGCCGATGCGCATCGAGTTGCCGAAATGATGCATGGCGCCCCAGTACCAGCCTTCCCAACTGTCCGGATTGGCGGCGACCCGCGTAAAGCCAATCAGATTAGCGAAGCGTGTCAGCGCGCTGAGGTAATAACCCACATTGCCCCATTGGTGATGGGACGACATCGGGAAGGTGATGGAACCGGGACCGTGAACCCGCTTCTGCCGGTTGATTTCCTTGGCGACGATGTCCAAGGCCTCGTCCCAACTGATCCGGACATAGCCGGACTTTCCCCGGTTCTGGTGATTGCGTTCGCCATCAGCATCGAAATCGACCCGCTTCAAAGGATGAAGGATGCGCTTGTCGGAGTAGACGAGCGATTTGAGCGTCAATGCATGGGGCGCGACCAAGCCACGCCGCGGCGGGCTAAAGCGGCGTCCGCGCGCCTCGATGACCCAACTTGGCGCATCTTTGCTATCCAGATCGATGGGGGTGACCCGAACGACGCGGTCGTCCTTGACGTAGACGAACAGCGGCCCGCCATTAGTACATGTCGTGTAGCGGTGGGTGCCGTCACGCATAGGCATGCCCATCGGCAGGCCGACGGTCTGCATCATGCCCAGGTTTTGCAACAGCCAGACCAACAGTTCGTCCTCGCCCTCAGTGACCACTTTGAAGTTCTTGGCGGCGTGGATGATCTCGCCTTGGTCCGGACTGGGCGAGAGGAACTTAAGTGCCGTGGCGACATCCTTGAATACCATGCGCACGTCGGGCCGCGAATGCCTTCCGGCGCGCGACCGGACACGCCCGTTCCTGAACTTGATGACGCGGCCAATGCTTTCGTCCGCGAGTCCGATCCACGCCACAAGATCACGCTCCTTCAAGCGATCACGATAGGCGGGAAAGCGGCGTGCCGTCAGATCAAGGACCTTGGGCAACGCAAAAAGTATCGTCTTCAGAATCTGTCGTTTCATGATCCGATCCAAATTGAAGCTCGCCGCAAACGACTGACCGCATCTTCAATTGTCCAAGCAGCCCGGGCGAACCTCGTCATGCTGCGTTGAGGGTTGTAGACCTGGAAAGAGCGGGCCTTATCGTGGCAGCGCGCGTCGTGATATGTCGTAGTCGGCGATGAAAGCGCGGATCAAAAGCGAGTCCGGGGGCGCGAAACATGACGTATTCCATGTCTTTAATGAGCATTCAGCCCTCTCGGTTGGCGCACTGATGACCCGTACGCGCTAGAACGTATAGGCGACGTTCAGATAGACGTTAAGTGGATTGAGTCGTAGCGTCGAGGTGGAAACGACCTGTGTTCCCGTTGCGGTCTGCCCGTATAAGGTAAGGTGCGTCTTCACGGGGATATAGCCGACCGAAGTTCCGACCGACCAGTGTTTTGTAATCGCGTAACTCGCCCCGATTTCGAATACGGGATTCCACGATGAACTGAGCTCCGCGTGCGCCGAACCGCCGGGTCCCAGGTTATCGGTCACAAACTGGCTATTGGATATCCGAACTTGAGTGAACCACGTGTAGTTCACGCCAAGGCCTATGAATGGACGGAATTTCGACGCGCCTGAAAACACGTGGTATCGCAGTTCAATGGCGGGCGGCATCGGCTTGGTCGAGCCGAGGTTGCCATACTTCTGTAGCGTCCCATCGCCAACCAGATTGACTGTGAGTGGCAGCCCAACGAGCATGGCGACACCAATGTTGTCCGTGACGTAGTACTCAGTGGCGATGCCCACTGTGTCCGTTGAGCTCGGATGCGCCCCGCTTCCGGCCAGCTGCTGACTCACGCCGACGCCCCCGATTTTTTCTACGGTAAGTGGCGTTGCGTCGCCCTGGGGCGCAACGTGAAGCCAACCTGTCGACAGTGTGATGCTCCCGGCGGACTGCGCGTAGGCGATCTCAGTGAGCGCAGCCGAGCAGATAAGTGCCGCGATGCCGGCGGAGCCGATCGTTCGCCTGTAATTCCTCAAGTGTCTTCTCCTGTCTCGTTGCTTGGATATTTTTATCAAGCCCGGTGCGTCAATTTGGAACCAATCCGCGCACCGTCACGGGTCGTGGGACGCTTTTCACAGTCATCGCCCGGGCACGAGGACCAGAAATCATGTATTTACGTAGTTATACTAAGTAGCTATGAGAACGTGCTGTTTAACACCGCTGCCACCTCCTACACGTTTTGTTGAGACTCGTTTTCTCGTTCTCTTTTGCAGCGCTGTCTTCCCCGTTTCGCCGGGTGCCGTGAGCGGACACCGTCGCATCTCTACGCCTTGTCCCGCCTATATTTC
Source organism: Caballeronia turbans (assembly GCA_001544655.2). Taxonomy (GTDB): domain Bacteria; phylum Pseudomonadota; class Gammaproteobacteria; order Burkholderiales; family Burkholderiaceae; genus Caballeronia; species Caballeronia turbans. The sequence continues at coordinate 66,011 of FCOD02000030.1, read as the reverse complement.
CGGATATTCAATGCTTCAATCTTCCCACGCGCTAATATGCGCGCAACGCAAGGCGTTCAGCCTCGGGCGGGAACACGCACCAAGCACCGTCGCGATGGCGGAAGAAAAATAGTTCAACCGGCCCTGTCGGCAACATCAGCTTGATACGCACGCCGTGTTTCCGATTCGAGGCCGCATGACCGAATCGGGTAACACGAACCGGTACCGCAGAGGTTGGCCCCAGCCACTTTTCAACAAGCGATCGCAAGGACCTTTCCGTCACAACAATCATCCTCTCCCTCACCTGACCGTTCCAGGCCCGTAGCTCATTACGCTCGCAGTTGAAGCTCGCCACCGGGGCGAGTAGGCGTGACCGAATGCGCCCGCTGATATCGTGGTTCGTGTACCTTAGGCTGCCTGGGCATCTCCGATGCAGTTCGCCCGTCAGCGTTGCTCTACCCGAGATGGCTTCGCGGCGGAAGAGACCGTAAATGCGAACGGAAAGCGCCCAAGCGCGGATATCGCCAATGCTTCACGCGCGGGATTGGGAAGCTCGACGTAGAGTGCCATCCCGAGCGAGGCGTCCTCAATGATGCTAACAGCTGCATCCTCGACGCCCGCCTCCACTAATGCCATCCGTACGGCGTCTTCCGTTTCGCGGCGTCTTAGCGCGGGCTTAAAGATCTTGCCGACGCCCGTCAGCGGCATCGCATCCACGATGCGTATTCCTTTTGGAAACGCGGCCCGTTCGTTGATCTCGTGACGCAGAAACTCCGCCAATTCCGCCTCGGTCGTGACTGCGCCTGGCTTTAGCTGAACATACGCGACCGGCAACTCGCCCGCGTGCATATCTGGGCGCCCCACGGCTGCAGCGACCTGGACGGCGGGATGGCGATGCAGTGGCTCTTCAATTGCCGCCGGGTCGATGTTGTGTCCGCCCCGGATAATCAGCTCCTTTTTCCGGCCGGTGAGCCAGAAGTAGCCGTCGGCGTCGCAGCGACCGAGATCGCCGGTGTTAAGCCAGTTCCTGCCGTCACCCAGCTCTATCCAGATGCCATGGTTCTGCTCTGGGCAGCTATAGCCGACGAACACGTTGGGGCCGGAGATCACCAGTTGGCCGACCTCATTCGCATCGCAATCCCGTACATATCGGCCGGTTTCATCGACCAGCACTGCCTTCATCGCCTGCCCGGGAAGACGAAGTCCGATCGAACCGACCCTGCGTTCGCCAAACGGCGGATTCACGCTGCTCACGCAGGTACCTTCCGTAAGGCCGTAGCCCTCGAGGATTCTTATTCCTGTACGATCTTGGAAAGTGCGCAGTAATTCAACCGGCATAGGGGCGGCGCCGCACAGGCCATACTCGAGCGAACTGATGTCGTGTTCGCCAACCGGAACGTCCAGCAGCGACCCGTAGAGTGTCGGGACACCGCTAAAGAAGTTGATGCGATAGTGCTCGACAATCTCCCAGAAATGCCTTACAACACCCTCGCCCCGATAGCCTTGCGGTGTGCCGAGCACGATGTGGGCGCCGCGTGAGAACCCCAGCAGCCCTGTCACCGTCACGGCGTTGACATGGAACAGCGGCAATCCGCAAAAAATCACTTTGCCGGGGCCGATGCTCTCGCCAAAGAATTTACCCGCGTTCAACGCATTCGCCACCTCGTTGCCGTGCCGGCGCATCGCAATCTTCGGCAATCCCGTGGTGCCGCCCGTGCAGAAATAGGACGATATGTCATCGGGGCTGATTCGAAGCGTGCCGCTGAGCGCAACGCCCGACTCATGTTCGATCGCGGTGCTGTAATCGTGGATGTCAATCTGCGAAGGAACCACGCTACGCACACCGCCCTCGCCATACAACCGCGAACACTCGCCACGCTGGAGCATCCGCGCCACGAATCGCTTCTCGACCGGCATTCGGTCGATCAGATTGACGAGCACCAGATGCCGTAGTGCAGGAACCTTGTGCAACACGGACTGCACCTTCTGCCAAAGGTCAACCCCGCCCATCGGCGCCAGTGTGACAAGCACGCTTGCCCCTGACGCGATCAGCAGCTCGCCGATGGCCTCACCTTCAAGCAGCGGATTGATGGCGCAGACAATCCCGGCCGCTTCGCCGCCCCAGATCACGAAGTGCGTCTCGGGGAGGTTGGGTAGTACGTAGGCAACAACCGAGTTGCGTTGAACGCCCAGTCGGGAGAACAGGTTCGCGGTGCGGGTGACATCGCGCACAAGGTCACGATACGTCCAGCTTTCGGCGTTTCGATAGTCGTCAGCCGTGGCGAAGAACGAAAGTGCCAGTGCCGATGGATTGATGGCGGCACCCCGGCAGATCATCTCGTAAGTGCTCGACGGGAGATCGGCCTCCTGCCCCTGCGCTTCGATAGCAAGGACGTCCTGTACGTGTGCGACGCCTTTCATGCTGCCTCTTTGACAACAACGTTATGCTGCACGCCCAGATTGATCGAGCGGTCGGAGCTGGCAATGTGCGCTTCTACGACGTCCCCCACCTGCAGGTATTGCGGCCTCTCCTCCTGCATCTTCAAGAAAATCCGCCATTTTTCGACCTCAGGCAGCTGCGCCGCGGCGCGCTGCTTTTCGGGTGACGGGATGCTCAGTGCACAGCCGGAGGGCGTACCGGTTGCGAGCAGGTCGCCGGCGTGCAAGTCGTGTATGCGGGAAAGCTCCGTCAACGTCTCTGCCGGACCATAGACGAGACCCGCCGTGGTGTCGTTCTGGCGGACCGTTCCGTTGACCGTCAGCGTCAACACGAGCTCCTTTAACTTTGGAAAGTCCTCTTTCTCGAGGAGGCAAAGATAAGGACCGATGGGACCAAACGTCCGATAGCTCTTGCCCTTGTAGAACTGCATTTGCGGAATCTGGATATCGCGCGCGGAGTAATCGTTCACGATCACGGCGCCAGCAATGTATTCATGCAGGTTCTCGTCGGTGACCGTTTCGCGGGAGGTGATGTCGCGCTTGAGTACCAAACCGAGCTCGATCTCGTAGTCCAGGAAACGAACTTCGCTTGGTTTCACCACGTGCGAATTCGCCGGGACGATGCAGCTTGTCGCCTTCGTGAAGATCATATTGAATTTCTTCACGTCCGGGTCCATGCCAGACTCAATCATGTGCTCGCGGTAATTCGCACCCTGGCAGATGAACTGTTGATTGGCCGTCACGGGCGATAGCCATTGCACTTTGGACTCCGGAATCGTCGGAGCGCCGAGCATCAGTAACCGTTCAACCGGGTTGGCCTCGATAAACTCAGCGGTCGACTTGAACTCGCCGGGAATTGGGGTGATGGCGCCATGAGCAACCACGCCCCACTGCGCGCGGCCATCATGCAAGTAATGCAGAACGTGAAGTGCCATTTATTGATCTCCAGGTGCCATGGAAGAGGTTGGTTCAGGCGAAAATCTTCGCCAGTGTCCGCAGCTTGCTCAGCGTCAGATCGGGACTACGGCGCAGGTTTCTGAAGAGCGCCACGATGCTCGCGGGGGTAAAGCTCGGCTTCGTGAAGCTGCGCGGCATCGTCGGCCCCCACTGTGCCATCGCCTCACGGCTCACCGCGTGCACGCCCGTCGGCACATCGGCGGTAAACAGATCGCCGTCGCAATAGTGCTCGTGCTTGTTGCCCCACGGGTCCTGCCAGTAGTCAAAGATCTGGCTGCCCAGGATATGTCGGCCAATCCCCCACGCGTGCGTCCAGCCCTTCTCGCGCAGGACGCGCTGACCCATGCCGACCGCGTCGGCATCGACGAGCTCATACGCGCTATGGCTGTAGGTGGGCTGAAAGCCTTGTGCGAATGCAAGCGTATGATGATCGGCCGGCTTGTCACCCAGGTCGAGCCGCATGAACGCAACGACGGGCGAGCCATCGGGAAGCACCTGCACATCGCTCGGGATGAAGCCGAAATGCTGCGTGTACCATGCGCACGTTTCCTGATAGTCGGCGAGTTCGAGCACGACATGTCCGAGCCGGACAATTTCCGGAGCATTCTCGGGCGGCCGCTGCGTCCCATTGATGCGGACGGTCGCATCTACGGAGTTGAACGGCAATGCTGGCCGATGGGACAACGGCGCAGTGCGCTCCTGGCCCCATATCGCGTCCACGCGAAAACCTGACGGGTCCGCCAGTCGTACTACATAGCCGCCGCCTGCCAAGGAGAACCGTTCGACACCCGAAGCGCCAGGCAGTTTTGCGAGTGCATCAAGATCGGCCCTGTTATCGACCTGCAATCCGAAGCCGACGAACCGGGCTTTCGAAGCCTTCCGAACGACATAGCAGAAGGGCGAAGCGCCCGTTCCCCGCAAGAGGAGGAGCGCCTCACTCCGCGACACGGTTCGAAGCCCGAAGTCATTGAGGAACTGCTCGGCTTTCTCAAGGTCTGGCCGATCGAATATCAGATAGGCCAATGCCGACGCTTTGGTCGTGGGATTGGGGTGGCGGGCCGGATGCGCAGTGGTCAGTTTCATAGAATATTCACGCGGTGTGGATAGCGGTTTCGAGACGCCAGGCAGTGTCGCGCTCACTGGCTAACCAGCAGTGCTGTCCTGGCAAGGAAAGCGTCGTAGGGTTGCGCCCACCGGTTCGCAACCCACCAATAGAACATCCGCCGCTGGCGGAAGCGTTTCGATCCGCTGACCAGCCCGGCCGTGCGAGGCGAACGGCCCGGCACCTTCCTTTGATGTTGTCTCCACAGTCACTCCGTCTCCGTTTACAAGGCCGGCTCTCTCTGGCCGTTTGTGACATTAAACTCATCGATGATCGTTTTGTCAATATAGAGGTTTGAATCTATACTGCGGGTATAACCAGACTTGGGATCACCATGACGAACGCGATAAATCGCCGGCCGGCCAAACGTTCCAGCGCTGCTGCACCCGTCACTCCGCCTCCCGTCGCAGAAGAGCGGGAGCCACGCGGCGCGCGCCGCAAACGCGAGACACGTTCCCGTCTGCTCGACGCCGCCCTCAGGTTGATGGCCGAAAAGGGCATGGAGGGCGTCGCGATCAACGAAATCACCGAGGCCGCCGACGTCGGTTTCGGCTCGTTTTACAACCACTTCGAATCGAAGGAAGCGATCTACGCGACGCTCGTCGATAACGTGTTCGAAGAATTCGCGAACATGCTCGATCGCCTTGCGGGCGGCATTACCGACCCCGCAGAGGTGGTCGCCGTCTCTGTGCGCCACACTGTCCTGCGGGCGCGGCACGATCCGGTGTGGGGGCGTTTCCTGATCCGTGAAGGGTTTTCTGCGCGCGCGATGAGCCGCGGGCTGGGCCAGCGGCTACTGCGCGACATCGGCAACGGCATTGCCGCAAAACGGTTCGTCGTTGCCGACCCGTTTATCGGATTTCTCGCAGTGGGCGGCACGGTCCTCTGCGCGATCGCCGCCGAGCTGAACTTCGTCGCGCCTGGCGCGAACGCGGCGGGCGTGCTGAAAGAACTCGGCTTCAGCGGCGAGCACTTCCCGGAGCGCACGGCAGCGATGTTGCTGCAAACGCTCGGGCTAAAGCGCGCTGAGGCGGAAAAGATTGCGGCGCGGCCACTGCCCATCGTCGATGAAGCCGTCGAGGAAAATTGAGGATCGCGAAGCGAGCAAATCCGTTGGTCATGCTCTGGCAGGACTGACCAACGGCCGCGCGTACAATACCGTCGCGCCGCGCTCCGATGACGTGAACAGGCAGCGCAGCGTCCTCTGACACTCGTTTTCCGCAGCGGGGCGTCTGTCGTTGTATGTTCCAAACGCCTATCGTCTGGTTCGGGCTGAACGGCGAGGACGATCCGATCCGGCCAGATCGCCCTTGCACGTTCAACAATGCCGTCATTGCGTTGAAGTTTTCGTTGACGCAGCCGTCTGCTGAGCCGCGGGTAGTTCGCCCATCGCCTGGAACAATGCCGCTGTATCACTCATGCGCTGGGCCGCTGCGCGCGTGGCACCTATCTGGGCGTTGAGATACCTTGCCTCGGTAGCATGGGTTGCCGCCGAAGACAGTGAGCCCATGCGATGGCGCGACGCCGTATCGTCGAATGCCTCACGCGCGGCTTCTGTCGCGGCCTCGTTCGAAGCGAGCGTCTGCGCGTCGTTATCGAGCGCGGCAAGAGAATTCGCCACATCCTGGAAGGCAGAGAGCACCGTCGACTTGTAGTGCAATACAGCGGCGTCGTATGCGTCGATCGATGCGCGGCGCTGTGCGAACAGCGCGCCACCATGAAAGATCGGCTGCGAAAGGCCCGCGCCGATAGCCCACAGGCCGCCCGCGCCTGAGAGCACTGCTGGCCAGCTGAAGCCCCCGCGCCCCATCGATCCGGTTAGCGACAGGCTCGGAAAGAGTTGCGCGGTTGCAGCCCCCACGTCGGCCGCTGCTGCCTTGACGGCCGCGTCGGCGGCCCGGATATCCGGACGCGAGCGCAGCAGGTCCGAAGGCACGGCAACCGGTACATGCTCGGGCAGCGACAGGCTATCGAGATCGGGCACGCTCGGCGCGTTGTCCGGCGTGCGGCCGATCAACACCGCCAGCGCATGGATCGCGAGCGCGCGTTGCTGACGCAGCGCCGGCAGCGTCGCCGCGATGGCAGCGGCGTCCTGTTTCGACGCAAGCGCCTGTGCGCGCGAGACCGAGCCCAGCGCATAGCGCTGCTGATCCTCGTTTGCGGCATCGCCGGACACCGCAACGAGACGCTCGCTGAGCGCGATCTGCCGGTCGAGCGCCGCCACATTGATCGCGCTGCCGACGATGTTCGCGGCAAGCGCACGACGCGACGCCTCCAGTTCAAACGCCTGCGCGTTCACACGGGCCGCGCTCGCCGAATTCATATACCGCGTCTGGCCGAACAGGTCGAACGTGTAATGCGCGAGCAGTTGCCCGGCAAAGAAGTTGTATTGCACCTGCTCAGGGCCAAGCCCCGGCACGACGGGTGAACGCGCGCGCTCGACCTGCACGGCGCCGTCGATGGACGGCAGCGTCGATGCGCCCACCTGCGCGCGAAGTTCCTCTTGTGCTGCAGCAAGCGTGCGCTGCGTCGCCGCGAGCGTCGGACTGTTGCGCAAGCCTTCGTCGACGAGGGCATCGAGGCCGTCGGAACGGTAAAGATGCCACCATTGCGGAACCGCAGTTGCGCCGACATCGAATGTCTGTACGACACCACCCGCATCCGCGGTCTTCGACGGCTGCGCCTGGGCGCCATAGCGCGGGGGCGACGGCGTGGCCGGCGGCTCACCGCTGGGCCCGAACGAGCAAGCCGTCACAGTGAGTGCCGCGGCCACAGCCACCGCGGATGTCTTGTATGTAAAATTCATGATCAAACCTCCGCATGCTCGACGACGACGGGTTGCGCACTGCGCTCGTCGCGGCGCACCCTGAAGCACGTCGCGTAGAGCGCTGGCAAAAAGAACACCGTCAGCATGGTGGCGACGGTGATGCCGCCCATCAGTGCAGTCGCCATGGGTCCGAAGAAGCCCGAGCGAAGTAGCGGGATCAGCGCGAGCACGGCAGCGGCGGCCGTCAGCATGATGGGCCTGAAGCGCCGCACCGTTGCGCCGATAATGGCGTCGTAGCGCGCGTGCCCCGCCGCGATGTCCTGGTCGATCTGGTCGACCAGAATCACGGAGTTGCGCATGATGATGCCGAACATCGCAATCACACCGAGCAGCGCGACAAACCCGAACGGTTTGCCGAACAGCAGCAGTGCAGTCACCACCCCAATAAGCCCCAGCGGCGCCGTCAGCACGACGATAAACGTGCGCGCGAAGTTCTTTAGCTGGATCATCAGCAGCGTCAGCACGGCGATGATCATCAGCGGCATTTCCGCGTTGATCGACGTCTGGCCCTTCACGCTCTCTTCGACCGCTCCGCCCACCTCGATCCGATATCCGACAGGCAGCTTAGAGCGCACAGCGGTAAGTGCGCGCTCGATGTCGCGCGTGACGTCGATGCCCTGCGCGTCGCCGCGCACGTCCGCCTGCACGGTGATGGTCGGCTGGCGATCGCGCTCCCAGATCACGCCGTATTCCAACGTGTTGCGCACATGCCCGAGCGAGCCGAGCGGCACCGCGCCGTTCGGTGTCGGGATGGCGAGGCTCGTAAGCTTCGCGGGGTCGACGCGCTCGCTCTTCGGCGCACGTAGGTCGACATTGATCAGCTTGTCGCGCTCGCGATACTGCGTGACCGTGTAGCCGGACAACGTCATGGCGAGGAAGCTGGACACGTCCTCCGATGTGACGCCAAGCTGGCGGGCCCTGTTCTGGTCGATCTCGAACGAGATTGACCGTTCGGCCGGCTCGTCCCAGTCGAACTGGACGTTGCGCGTCCGTGAGTCGGCGCGGACCTTCTGCGCAACGGTGTCCGCCAGCGTGCGCACCGTTGCGATATCGTCACCGCTCACGCGGAACTTGATCGGGAAACCCACAGGCGGCCCGTTTTCGAGGCGCGCGACGCGTGTGCGCACGCCGGAAAAGTCCTTTTCCAGTTTCCCGTCGAGCCAGTGCATCAACGCCTCGCGCGTCTCCACGTCTTTGGCCGTGACGATGAACTGCGCGAAGTTGGGCTGCTGAAGCTGCTGGTCGAGCGGTAGATAGAATCGCGGCGCACCGGTGCCGACGAAGTCGACGAAGTGGTCGATCCCGTGCTTACCATCGAGAATTTTCTCCAAACGCTTTGATTCACGTAATGTCGCCTCGAACGAAGCACCTTCCGGGAGCCTCAGGTCGACGAGCAACTCCGGGCGCTCGGAGTTGGGGAAGAATTGCTGCGGGACCCGCGTGAACGCTCCCATCGCAATGACGAAGAGCACGGCGGTGACCCCGAGCACGACCCAGCGTCGGTCAATGCACAACGCGACCCAGCCCGACAGGCGCCGATAGAAGCCCGTGTTGTAGACGTCGTGTTCATGGTCGTGGCCGCCGCTCGCATGATCCTTGCGCTCCGGAAGCAGGTGAAACCCCAGCAACGGCACAAGCACGACGGCTGCGAACCACGAGACGACGAGCGAAATGGCCGAGACTTCGAAGATCGAGCGCGTGTACTCGCCCGTGCTCGATTTCGCAAGCGCAATCGGGAGGAAGCCCGAGACGGTCACAAGCGTGCCCGTCAGCATGGGGAATGCCGTACTCGTGTACGCAAAGGCCGCCGCGCGCACGCGGCTCCAACCCTGCTCGAGCTTCACGGCCATCATTTCGACGGCAATGATCGCGTCGTCGACGAGCAGCCCCAACGCGAGCACGAGCGTGCCAAGCGACACCTTGTCCAATCCAATGCCGAACAAGTGCATGCATAGCGCCGTCACTGCCAGGACGATCGGGATCGTGATGACGACGACCATGCCCGTTCGCAAGCCCAGCGAGATGAGGCTGACAACCAGCACGATCGCCACTGCTTCGCCAACCGCCTCGACGAAGTCGTCTACTGAATGCTTAACCGCATGCGGCATGCTTGAGACGGCCGCGAGTTTCAGACCCGCTGGCAATGAGCCCTGCAGTTCAGCCGTCCTCGCGTCCAGTGCCTTACCGAGATTGATGACGTCGCCGCCCTTTTGCATGGTCACGCCGATGCCGAGTACCGCTTGACCGCCGAGGCGCATTTGGGTAACTGGCGGATCGTCGTAACCGCGTTTGATCGTCGCAATGTCGCCGAGGCGGAACGCACGCTTGTTCACCGTGATCAGCATGTCCGCGAGCGCCTGCTCATCCTTGAAAGCGCCGCTCGGCCGTACAAACACACGGTCGTCCGCCGTCGTAATAGTGCCCACGGGTGCGACGGTGTTCTGCGCATCGATGGCCTGGGCGAGCTGCTGCGGCGTGATCGACAGTCGCGTCAGCTGCGCATTCGAAATTTCGACAAAGATGTGCTGATCGGGATCGCCGAAGTATTCGACCTTTGCCACGCCAGGCACGCGCAACAAGACGGTACGCAGCTTGTCTGCGTAGTCATGCAGTTGCGCGGGCGTGAAGCCGTCGCCTTCGAGCGCATAGATGTTCGTGTAGACGTCGCCGAACTCGTCGTTGAAGAATGGTCCTACCGCGCCTTTCGGAAGCGTTGCCCGTATGTCGCCCACCTTCTTGCGCACCTGATACCAGGTCTCGGGCACCTCCTTAACAGGCGCCGAGTCCTTCATCGCGAAGAAGATCATCGACTCGCCTGGGCGCGAATAGCTCTTGATATTGTCCACATAGGGGGCCGCCTGCAGTTGGCGACCGATCCGGTCCGTGATCTGTTCCTGCACGTCGCGGGACGCAGCGCCCGGCCAGTAGGTCTTGATGACCATCGTCCGAAAGGTGAACGGCGGATCTTCCGATTGTGCTAGCTGCGTATAACCGATCACACCAAAGAGCGTCATCAGACCGATCAGAAAGATCACAAGCTGCTGATGCCGCAGCGCCCAGGCAGACAGATTGAAACCGGTTCCGCCAGCGGCGGCATTATCAGAAGCATTCACGGGCGCGCTCGCGCGCGCGCTTTCATGGTCGCGCGCGTTCATGTCGGGAAGTTCTCCTGATGAAGCGGAGGCACCGCCTGCACCTGCTGGCCTGAACTCACGGCATGCACGCCTTGCAGAACGACCCGGTCGCCGTCATGCAGGCCCGAACTCACCGAGACCGTGCGCTCGTCATATCGCTCGATCGTGACCGGGCGCAGCTCGAGCGTATTGCTGCCGTTACGCACGACCCAGACGGCCGGATTCTCGCCCTTGTGAAAGAGCGCTGTCACCGGCAGTGTGAACGGCTCGCCCGAAGCGCTATCGTCGGCCACGTCGAACATCACATTTGCCGTCATGCCAAGGCGCACTTGCGGACCCGGTGCAGCCAGCGTCAACTTCACCCGCCATGTGCGGCTTTCGCTATCGGCCGCGGCCGACACCTCACGCACCCGCGCTTCGAGCGTCTTGCCCGGCAGCGCCGGCAATGTGACGCGCGCTCGTGCCCCGATCGTCAACGCGTTCAGTGCCCGTTCCGGCGCGTCACAGACGATGTCGACGTCGCCCGTCCAATCAACGTGATAGACGGCCTGCGTGGCCTGCATGTTCTGTCCGGTATCGGCATCCTCCGATGTGACCACACCGTCATGGTCAGCTGTCAGCGCCGTGTAGCGCAGTTGATCGGTCGCGAGCGCCATCTGGGCTCGCGCCGAATCGCGCTGCGCCAGAGCCGTCGCATAGGCATCCTGAGTCTGCTCTAGTTGCGCTGCGGCGATCAGGTTCGCGTGCGCCTGCGCCTGATCACGGTCAAGCTGCTGCTTGGCGAAGCTGAGCCGATGCTCGGCGGCGGCCAACAGTGCTCTTGCATTGGCAAGGTTGTTGCGCAGATCGGTTGGGTCAAGTAACGCAACCGTCTGCCCCGCCTTGACCGAATCGCCGATGCGCACTCGTCGCTCGATGATTTTGCCGCCCACGCGAAACGACAGGGGTGTGGAGTAACGGGCCTGGACCTGCGCAGGCAACGAGGCACTCGCGTTGTTCGCATCCGGATGAACCGCAAGGGCGACAACCGGTTTGGCTTCCGGCACGACGGCTTCACGCTGGTGGCATGCCGAAAGAAGGATTGCGCCGCACGCCGCGACGACAACGGGTAACCGGTGCGTCGACCGGAACAAGAAGGGTAACAAAGAGCGCGCCCGTTTTAGCGCGACGGGTCCGGATAGTTTCACGATGTTCACAAGGCAGGTGATGAGTCGAGGTAGAAATGCCAACAGCGCTGATCGGGCTAGCCGTGGCCGCGAGAAGCAAGCCTCGCCAGCAGAGCGAGAACAAGAAAGCTCCTGATGCGTCGCTGACTCGCTACAAGAACTCGAATTCAGCGAAGCCCCGCATTCGGCGAGAGATCGCACGCGGAACGCCCGGCCATTGCAAACTTTCTGCGCTACGGTCCCCGATCTTGGTATGTTCGGGTCCGGTAAAATGCGCTCATCAGATAACGGCGCCGCAGTTCCCGCAAAGCAGAAGCGAACACCGCGCTGGCAGGCAATGCAAGCAGAACGCCAAAGAAACCAAACAGCTCGCCAAAAGCAAGTAACGAGAAGATGACGGCAAGCGGATGCAGGCCAATGCGCTCGCCGACGAGCCGGGGCGTAAGAACGACGCTCTCCAAGATTTGCCCGACTCCATACACTACAATCACGGCTCCGAACCCGTACCAGTTTGCGAACTGCAGAAACGCAGCCAGAAGCGCCAATGCCAGCGCGGTCGCGAACCCGATGTAAGGGATGAACACGGCAAGCCCTGTGAGAAGACCGACGGGCAGTGCGACGTCCAACCCGGCGATCTTTAGCGCAACCGGATAAAACAGCGCGAGTATTCCGACGACGAGCAGTTGCCCGCGCAGATACTGCGACATCATCTGATCGATCTCCGCAATGAAATCCCGTGTTTTCGCGAGCCAGCGTCGCGGCACAAAGCTCTCTATGCGCTCGAACGCTTCATGCCGGTCATAGAGCAGGTAGAAAAGAACGAGGGGCACGAGCACCACATTCCCCGCGACGCTGACCATCAGGCTGCCGCTTGTGCGCAGATACTCCCAAGCCGAGGGAGCAGCGCCTTGCTCGCTTGCTGATAAACGTGCGGTTAAAGCCTCACGGATATTCGCCAGATTGACCGAGTAGTCAATTCCCAGTAAAGCCATCCGCGGTCTCAGAACGGCGTCGAGATTCTGCACCATTGAAGGAAGCTGCCTCGCAAGCTCAGGTCCTTCCTTTTGAAGGACAGCAAATACTAACAATGCGAACAACCCGATAAGCATTGCGATCAGAGAGATCATAAGCAGGGCGGCGAGGCCCCTGGGCGTGCGATGTCGAACTAGCCACTCCACGCCCGGCTGTAAAACGTACGCGATGATTGCACCGAGAAGAAACGGTGTTAGAACAGGACGCAATGCCCACAGCAAAACACCGGCCAACAAGGCTACGGCGCCCCAAAACAACGACTGGCGATGGTAAGTAGTCAAAGGTACTCTCATCCGGGTGCTAGCTGGTTGCGCTTCTTCGCCCGGGAACGTTGCATGCATGATCGCGCATGGTCCGCATAAATTACTTTGGCTTCCTAATAGTAGAAAGCGCCTCTCTGTCGAAACGATATGGTTTGGCTGCCCTTATTTGTTAAGGATGTCAGGCTTCCAGCGGTCGAAATCGGCCCAGCCCCCCCTAACTCCGGGGCAAAAGTTCAGTCATTTATCGTCTTCGTATTCGGGGCCGTGCTCAATGACCCACGATAAGAAGGCGACAGCAATAGTCCTTAAGCCCTTGCCGCACATGTTTGGCCCGTTAATCATGTTGAAGAACATAATGCCATCGCTGATACTCGCCATCCCGATCGCCAGTGCCTCTGTCTGTCCGCGCGACAATTCCGCTTTATTGGCCGCCCGTAGGCTCCGAATGCACTCACCCGTAGCGGCTAATCTCTGGTTTCGCAACGCATTGATGGGATCTCGGTACGCAGCATCCCTCGATGCTAGAAGAGCACCTTCTGCCCAAAGACTGAACGAATCGGGCCTGAGGGAATCGGTGAAACAGGCAGTGGCACGTTCCTTCACTTCATCGGACGTGCCGCCCTTCTTCGTGATCGCGTGCAAATTCAAACAAGTCCGTTCGCCGTCCCGCCGCAACAGCTCGATTAGCACTTCAGCCTTGCTCTCAAAGTTAAAGTAGAACGCACCACGCGAGTATCCGGCCTCCTCCGAGATGTCGTCCACGCTCGTTGCAGCCAACCCCTTACGTACGAACATTGTCTCGGCCGCGTCGAGCAGCCGTTCCCGCGTTCGCTCTTTGCGCTCCGCGCGTGTTAGGCGTTTCCGCTTCATAGCAACGGCTCTGGTTACAAACAGCTTGCTGCCACTGCCTTCAAACTGCACCTCTCTCGGAATACGCAGGTTGGAGCTCTCATCACGGGGGTAGTCCGCGCCTCCGTTTCGGAAGATTAAACCGCAAACTGATATCTATGTCAACAATGGGTTTAACGTCATACATGATTTAACGCTACACGCGCTGCTTTCGCGTTGAGGGGGCATGACCGAGAAGTCGCCTTGATACTTTTCGGCGATCGGCGACCCGCCTGCCCGCCTGGGCGTTTGGCTGCGTCTACGCTTCCGGGGTGCCAGCGGCCGCAGCGGTGCGCGCGGAGCGAACGTCGTCCAACGAAGCAACGCCAGCCGGAGAGACGTTGGCCGCTTGGTTCGCCGAGCGCTATGCGACCGCCTGCTTGAAGATGGACGACGAATGGATGGCATTGTCAGCGTCGCGCTGTGGCTCGGCCCTTACGCAAACTTCTTCCTATTCGTCACCTGCTCGTTCCTGCGAACGCGCTTGCCGCCGGCAGCATAATAAGAAACGTACACGGGCATGACGCGCTCGTGGTTGCAACGAACACCCGCTGTCGGTTTGCCGTCGCCGTCAGTCAGTCGTCGTGCCTGACGCGGGTCTCGTCGAGCACCGTATGAACGCCATCGAGCGAACGAACCGCCTCGTATGCGACCTTTTTCGCGGCCGCCGACGATACCGTGCCTCGGAGCGTGACGGTGCCGTCGGCGACGCGCATTTCGATATCGTCTGCCTCGATATCGGCCGCACGGCGCATGGCCGCGTGGATACCGGACGTCGCCTGCAATTGCATCTGCCGGTCACTGACCCGCAACAGGTTGACTATTCCGGTGATGCCTGTCAAATGCGCGACGACATGCTCCGCGAGTTTTCGCTGGAAGGACCACGGCATCTCGCCCGACAAGGTGACGCAGCCATGCTCTACCGCAACTTCAATCGCATCCGCAGGAAGGCACGCCTCCCATCTCAGCGCCACGCGCACATCCGACGCCAGCGCGGCATCCGTGCGCTGCGCTTCATGCGACAGTTCCACTACGATGCAGTCGTTTACGGAGTCAACGCCCGGCAGTGCGCCAGCGATCTCGCATATGACCCGCTTATTCGCGTAGCTTCTGACGCTTCCCCGAAGCGTCACGCGCCCGTCATGAACATCTACGATCACCGGTTCCGATGCAAGGTGCGCGTCCAGCCGAAGCGCATCGTCGATTGCGACGATCAGCGCGTTGTCGTTTTGGGGCGAGCCCTCTGCGCGCCGTTCTGCCGGCAGGGTTGAGCGGGGTGCGGAAACATTCGTCGGCGACATCGTCAGCGTGCTCATGTCAATCGTCCCACAACGCATTGATCAGACCGGCCGTGACAGCGAAGCGCATGCCGAGGCAGACATCAGTCGCCCGCGAACGGACCCACGAGTCCTTGACGTTGTCACGGTGAACCAGACTACCGCCGTCGAGCCAGACTCGTTTGATAAGGATCAATTGCAGCGCGCGCCGAGTCGCGACGTCGTCGCGCTCCTCGGCGCATCATCGCGCGCGCGGCGCTCGTCGGACGATGACGGTCAAGGCGTAACGAGCGGCCAGACATAGACTTCGTGAAGGCGAGTTTGCTCCGGGTCTCGGTCTTCGGTGCAGGGTGTATTCGTTCATCCCATAGCATGCGCAGCATCTCCGCCACGAGCGGGCCCGCGAACAGGCCAATGAGTCCGAACGCGGCAACGCCTCCGATGATACTGAGCAACGCCAGGGCGAACGGCATGCGCACCGCATTGCCGATGACCACCATGCGGATGACATTGTCGACCGAGCTGACCACCAGCGCGCCCCAAAGCAGCAGACCGATGCCGCCCCACAGATTTGCTTCCATGAGCAGCGCGACGCCGGTGGGCAGCCAAACGAAGAGCGCGCCGAACGGCACGAGCGCCGCGAATGCCGTCAGCAACGCAAGCAATAGCGGCTCATCGACGCCTGCCGCCCAGTAACCTATGCCGGCACACGCCGCTTGCCCGATTGCAGTGAGGGGAACCCCGATTAGCACCGCGCGCGTCACGCTGCGAAGTACCGCGACGTAGGCTTCGAGCCTTGGACCTATAAGCGGTTCCAGTAACCGACGTACCTTCGCAATCAGCGATTCACCATGCCGATAAGTGAAATAGAGCGCAATGAAAGTAAAGCCGAAGTGCAGCACATTGCGGCCTGCCAGGCGGCCCGCCTTCGACAGGGCGCTCAACCATCCGTCGCCTGGAAATGCGACATCTTTCCTCAAGGCTGGCGCGTCGCGTATCAGCTCGGATAGTCTCGCGCCGACGACCGGAACATCCGCGACAACTGAGGCAAGCCGCTTCGGCTCCCCGCCGCTCCACGCGACGAATCGATTAGCGACTTCGACGACCTCGCGGGTCAACGGCACTCCAATGGCAATCGTCGATCCGACGATGACCAGCGCGACCGAGACGGTCATCATCAGCGCGCTCAACGACGCGCCGCCGCGCATGCCCTTACGCATGAATATGTACAAGGGCCACGTTGCATAGGCAAGAAGGAATGCCCACAAGACCGGGCCGATGAATGGGCGGACCAGCAGTGCTCCCAACGCGAGGATCACGATTGGGGCAAACCACGATGCATTCGACGCATCCGTTCGCTTTTTCATTTCGCTATTGCCGCTATATCGCCGCTATCGGAGCGGAGCGTCGGGTTGAGTGTCAGCGCCGATATGAACCTGACGCGCCGCTTAGCAGAAATCTGACGCAAGACGGTGCAGGCGAACCGGCCAGTTGGTCCGCCTTCCATCCATCATGATGCGATCGCAAGCTGCGCCGATCTGATCTAGATCAACCTCCCCGACGCGGGCGCAATCAAGATGGTGCTATCGCATACAGAAGGGCACGCCGAGACGACTGCCCGATATACGAACATGGAACCCACTGAAGATAAGGCCGAGGCCTATCGGCCGCGACGAGTACTGATCGCCCTCGACACGTCGCCTGCATCGGAGAACGCGCTTCGCTACGCTTGCAGCTTCGTCTCACCCGGCACGTTCGTGCGTCTTGTCAGCGTGGTCGATAACCCGTATGTACCGCTGCCGCTTCCGGACAGAATCCCGCTTTCACTCGACTCGGTCCGCCGCGATCTGATCGAAAGCGGCCGCGAAATGCTGCGTCACGCCCAGGCGCAATTCGCCGGGCATGGACTTCATGCCGATACCGAGCTTGTCGAATTATCGAAGCAAGGTGGGGACGTCGTGCATGCGATCGCTGAAGTAGCGACGAAGTGGAATGCGGATCTGCTGGTCATCGGTGCGCGTCAGCATCACGGATTGCTGCGCTGGATCGAAGGCAACGTAGCCGAGCCGCTGACCGCCAATGTCAAGCTGCCTCTCCTGATCGTTCCGGAGTCTTTCGCAGCGACGGATGAGAAAGGTCCGCGGCGCATTCTCTTCGCTGTCGACGGCAGCACCGAGGTCGTTCCGGCGCTTCGCGTGGGCGCGAAGTTCGCGACATCGGAAACTTGCATAAAAACGATCTACGTCATCGACAAAGCCGCGCGGTTCGACAATCCTCTGCCCTTTGCCTTGTTCGAAGAAGCATTCATGGCAGAAGGCAAGTCGGCCATGACGATCGCGCGACGCGTGCTCGATCACGTTCCCGGACACAAAACCGCTGAGATCGTGAGCACCAGCCAGTGCAGGGACGATATCGCTCATACAATCGTGCGCGAGGCGAACGCGTGGCGTGCCGACCTGCTCGTCATGGGCACGCATGGCCGGCGCGGAGCCGCGCGCTGGGTGCTCGGCAGCGTTGCGCGCCGCGTGGTGGGCATCACGTGCACACCGCTATTGCTCGTCAACTCCGCATTCGGCTAAGTGCTGCACGTTGCTCAGGCGCTGTCATCGAGTGCATGAAAAAGCTCGTCCTCCTGCGCGCAGTGCAGGCGGACGACGGCATCGAGGACGTACAGCAGTCGCTGCAACTCTCGTACGCACCGTTCGTCCGGTCCGTCTGCCGGAAGATCGGCCGCTATGCGCCGTAACACGTGAACAGTGCGAAAGATCTCCGCGTGAGTGCCGGCCATCGCCGCCATGGGGTCTTCACCGCCGAGCCGCCTGGCGAGGTCTGGATACAGACGGATATCGTCCTCCTTCTCGTGCGCCAGCAGAACACGCACCAGGAGTTCGTTGATTCTTTCCAGCTCCGCCGAGACTGCTTGCCTCGGAAGCCCAGGCAAACCTTCAGCGAGACGCCTGATTTCACCCAATACCGGTTCGAGTCCGAGGTGGGCGGCTCGCAGGCGCTCCGCATCGCCTCGCGGCAGCGCATGCTGGCGCGACCTGGACTTCATGTGCAGGACACGAAGCGCGTTTGCGATCACGGCGATGTCTATCACTTCCTGCAACACAGCGCCGTACGGTGGACTCAGGTAACCGAGCGCTGCCACGATCATGGCAGCGATCGACAATCCCATGCCCGCCGCCGCACTTTGTACGGCGATGTGCTGGCATCGTCTGGCGATTTCCAGGCCCTCCACGAGGCGGTCGAGCCGATCGGTCAGCAGCACGATGTCAGCAGCCTGCGCGGAGGCCGCGGCACCCCGCGCGCCCATTGCTACGCCGATATCGGCGGCCGCGAGCGCGGGCGCATCGTTGACGCCGTCGCCGACCATGACGACCACACCCTCCGCGCGGGCAGAACGGATCAAAGAGAGCTTGTCGCCGGGCGTCTGTTCGGCATGGACTTCGTCGACGCCCAGACTCGCGCCGATGCAGTCCGCGACATCCTTCCGGTCGCCCGTCAGCATGGCGATTCGCCTGATGCCTGCGCGTCTGAGCAAGCGCAATGCACGGGGCGTATCCAGCCGGATGGGATCGGCGAGCCTGAGTGCGCCGACCATCACGCCGTCCACGTCCACAAAGACGGCCGAACCGCCTTCATGACCGAGATGGCGCAGGACCGCAGCGCTCCACGGCGCAGCTTGCGCCCGGGCGACTGCATGCGCGAATGAACCGATGACCACGACCTTGCCATCGACTGTGCCGATCACGCCCGCTCCTGGACACTCGGTGACCTGCGACGGCGCAACGAGCGAGAGGCCGCGCTCGCGTGCCGCCACCGTGAGCGCTTCTGCCACGACATGTGCCGACGCCTGCGCCAGCGAAGCGGCCAGTTGCAAAACGAGTTCGGGTTCGATGCCGGGACTGCTCTCGATCGAGACGAGCCGGGCGCGTCCGCTCGTCAGCGTGCCAGTCTTGTCGAAGAAAAGGATCTGTGCTCGCGCCAGACGTTCAATGGCGTCGCCGCTCTTGACCAGTACGCCGCGCCTGGCGCAAGCGGACATACCCGAAACGATCGCAATGGGCACGGCGAGTAACAGCGGGCAAGGCGTCGCGACGACCAGAACGGCCAGCGCGCGGATCACGTCGCCGGTCAAGATCCAGCATGCGCCCGCGACGACGATCGTGAGCGGAACGAAGAATATCGCGTATCGATCCGCGAGACGCGCGGTCGGACTGCGCGCCTGTTGCGCCGCTTCGACCATACGGATGATGCCGGAGAACGTGCTGTCACGCGCCGCCGCTGTCGCGATCATTTCGAACGGCGCGCCCGCGTTCAACACGCCGCTTTGAATGAGCTCGCCGGCGCCTCGCGGCCGTATGGCCGCCTCGCCGGTAAGCGCCGACTCATCGAGTTCCGCTTCCTGTTTGAGCGTGCCGTCTACCGGCACCCGCTCTCCGGCCCGGACGAGCAAGCGGTCTCCCGTGCGAATCGCCTCCGGATCGACCTGACGCCATTCTCCCGCTTCGTACCGGTGCCCATAGTTCGGCGCAAGCGTGAGCAACGCCGTCATCTCGGCGCCCGCACGCGCCTGCCCGAACGCTTCGAGCGCCCTTCCGCCTGCCACCATCAGCGAGATGACTGCCGCGGTGAGATATTCGCCGGTAAGAGCAGCGACGCCCATCGAGAGCAGCGCGAGGACATCGACGCCCGCCTCGCGCCGACGCAACTTTTGTGCGGTCGATAAGCACAAGATCGCGAACGATGGCGCCACGCACGCAAGCCAGAGCGCGTGCGCGATGGCGATCCGCCCCGCCGTGAACAGGCCTGCTCCGGCCGCAAGCCCGAGCGCAACGACACCGACGACGTAAAAGTGAAGTGAGGACGATCTGCTCGACATGACATTCGACGCTTGCTCTCGTCGACAGGAGGGTTCGAGTGCGGGGCTTCTCTTCAAAGAGCGGCAGGCGTGCCATCGACTCGCGTTCGATGCGCCGGGTGAGTTCACCGAGCCTCGCCGAAGTTTCGACGGGCAATGGGTCTGCATGATCGGTCCGTTGGATTCGGGCCAGCATAAGCCTGAGCGCAGGCAATTCGTTGATGTGAGTCAAGCGAGAGTGGGAGCGCGTTCGAGCGTAGCGGTACCGTCAGGCGCATGCGGACTGATCCAGATCAATCGCGATGTCACGCGAGGTGAAAGAATCAGTCAACTCCCTCTCATCGGATGCTTTCATCGGCGAGCATGCAATCATGGTCAGACCGCTCTTTCGCATCGGCGCCGTGCTGAATGCACCGGCACCGCGTCCGCTCGACACGGCGCCGAACGCCGTCATCGTTCTTCCCCGGCCGCTGCGCTTCGGCGGCATGCCCTTGCTGGATGCGCTCGCCGCGCGCCGGACCTCACGGGAATTCTCGGATGAAGCCATCAATCTCGATGTGCTCGGCGAGTTGCTGTGGGCCGCCAATGGCATCAACCGCGACGCGGAGGGCGGCCGTACGGCGCCGTCCGCGCTCGGCGGCTATGAGATCGATATCTACGTGCTGCTTGCCACGGGCTCGTATCGGTATGACCCGGACGCACACCGGCTCGTGCTCGCCGCGCCGTTCGATCTGCGCGCAACGACGGGATACCAAGACTTCCTCTCGAATGCGCCCGTCGATCTCGTCTATGTCGCCGATCTGAACCGCATGCAGGACGTGCCCGCCCGCCAGCGCGAGAGCTTCGCGTATGCAAGCGCCGGCGCGATCGTGCAGAACGTCTATCTGTATTGCGCTTCGGTGGGGCTGGCCGTGGGTGCTCGTGGCTGGATGAACCGCACGGCGCTCGCGGCCAATCTGAAGCTGCCGGTCGGGTCGAGCCCCTTGCTGGCGCAGACGGTCGGACACTTCGCGCACGCTCATCGAAGCCCATGAATGGTCGCACTGGAGCCACTATGAACGACACAACCGAACGCGCCGCACTACACGTGATCCGTCTCGATCACAAGCGGCTTGCCTCCGTCACCGAGACCATGCTCGACTTCGTCCGCATGCTCGGCGAGGGCGGCTCTCCGCCCGATCCCATCGTGCTGCGCGCAATGCTTTACTACATCCGCGAGTATCCGGAACAGTTCCATCACCCGATGGAAGACCGCTTCCTCTTCGCTGCGCTAAGAAGCCGCACGGACGACTTCGACGACGTGCTGGACGAACTGCAATGCGAGCATATCGAAGGCGACGTGCGCCTGCGCAATCTCGAGCACGCGCTCACCCGTTTCGAGTTGAAGGGCGAAGCCGTGCTGCTTGGTCTGCGCACGCTGATGGAGCAATACGTCGACTTTTGCGCGAACCACAGGCGCGTCGAGGAGACGGTCATCATTCCTGCCGCCGAACGTTTTCTGACTGAAGCCGACTGGGCATGCCTCGATGCGGCCGTCGAGCGCCGTCTGGACCCGTTCGGCGAGGCGACTTTCGAAGGCGAGAGCCTGGCGAGCCTCTATCGTCTGATCGCCAATGCGGTGCCCGCTGTCGCTGAAGCACATCAGAACGCGTGAGCACGATGTTCGAGCCTGCGATCGCGTCATTGCGTGAGCCAGAGGCGGATCGGCGCCGCCCGGTTCGGCACGCCCGCTCTCACGTGACCCGGACGCTCGGCGCGTTCGTATGCGTGAGTGTGTGCGGCCCCTGCCTCGCGTTCACGACGCCGGAACCTTTCGGGCTCGTCGACGCGCAGCGCTGCATGTTTTGCCATAAGGTCGACACGGCTTTCCGCGCGCCCTCGTTCCAGCAGATTGCCGACCGCTACCGCGACGTGCCCGGCGCAAGCGACATGCTGGAAAAAAAACTGCGCCAGGGCGGCGAGGCGCACTGGGGAAACATGGCGATGCCCTCCGCAGCCGGGCGAGGCGGCGGCCCCCTTTCGAGGGAAGACGCACACAAGCTCGTTCAGTGGGTGCTGAGCCAATGAAGCGGACGACATCATGACCCGCACAGCAGATTGTGAGGCTCTCATGACCTTCAAGACGATCGTCGTGCAACTCGATACGGGCACGCACGCGAAGCACCGGCTCGACGCCGCAGTCGCGCTCGCCGAACGCTTCGATGCCCATCTGTACGGCGTGTACTCCGAATTCACGCTCGATCCGCGCTTCTACTACCAGGCGGATCGCCAGCACCGCTACGAGGTGCCGCTTGCGGATCTATGCCGCGAGCGGCGCGAGCGCGCCGAGCACATGTTCCGCGTGCGCCTCGCGTCGACCAAAGTGGAGCACGACTGGCGGGCAAGCGAAATGACCGGAGGATCTTCGGTCATCGATCATGCGCGCTGCGCCGATCTCACCATCGTGGGACAACATGATCCGGACGAGCCCGACGCCTATCTCGCCGACCGCTTTCCCGAAAGCACGATCATGGGTGCGGGCGGCCCGGTACTGGTTTGGCCCTGCAAGAACTCGCCGAGCCCGCTCGGTGCGACGGCGGTCATCGCATGGGACGGCAGCCGGGAAGCCGCGCGCGCCGCTTACGATGCACTGCCGTTGCTCTCAAGGGCGAGGCGCGTGGACATCGTATCTATCCGCACTGACCGAGACCCGCCGCTCGGCGACGGGCGCGCCGCGTCGGACCTCGCGCGAAGCCTGATCCGGCACGCGGTTCGCGCGAACGTCATCGAACTCTCCGTCCCGCGGGGCGCACATGTCGAGGAGGCATTGACCTCCTATCTGAAATCGCAGAGCGCGCGACTGCTCGTCATGGGCGCATTTCACCATGGCCGCGTGCGCGAAACACTCCTTGGCGGCTTCACGCGGGCCGTGCTCCGCGAAGCCGAGCTTCCGGTCCTGATGTCGTACTGACCGGACGGACCCGTCGCCTTCAACGAAGCAGATCGGCAAGCGTCAAGTGAATGGGCGCGTTGCTCGGACCCAGCTCGCCGAGCTTGCGGGCCGCGACGAACAGAAAGTGCTCCGGGTCGGCCATGAAGAGATTCTTCATGCTTGCTTCGTCGAGATGCCTGACCTGCAACAACTCGCGAAACACGTCGCCCTCGACGCGGAAGGTCTGCGGTCTTCCGTCCAGACTGCCGGTGAATTGGACGCAGCCGCCCTCGCAACATACCGGTGCGTCGAGCGTTAATTCCTGAATCATGGATGCACTCCTCGGCTCGTAGCCAATCGCACGGCGCGCGATGACGCCGTGCCCACGCAAGCTCAGATGCCCGGCATGATCGGGTACGGGATGGTGTGATCCTCCACCCGCTTGACGCCCGGAATGCTCTCCGACGCGATGCGCATGGCATCCAGTTGATCGCTCGACCAGACAGTGCCCCACAGATGCACCACGCCATCGCGCACGACGATATTGCGCCCCGGGAACGCCCAGCCGCGTCCGGCGAGCTCGCCCATGAGCATTGCGCGGATTTCCGCATCGCTCGTCGCGGGAGCCCGCGGCTCAACGAACGCGGAAGCCAGCGCCTGCACGAGATTCGAACGGCTCACGATGCCCACGACGCGCCCTTCGCGCAACACAGGCACGCGCTTGATGTGATGGCTTTCGAGCACCGAAGCAATCTCGGTGAGCGATGCGTCCTCGCTGACACAGATGGGGTCGCGACTCATGATCTCGCCCACCTTGCGCGCGTGCGACCTGATGTAGTCTTCCGCGCCGCTATCCGAGCCCAGCATCTCGAGCCACCAGGACCGGCGAGACGGCGTCTTCTCGGTATCGATCTCCTCGCGATGGAGCAGGTCGCCCTCGCTGATCATGCCGACGACATGCTGTTCCTGATCGACGACAGGTGCGGCGCTGATACGGTGCTTCGTCAGCAACATCGCCAGTTCGTGCACCGTCGTATCGGGCGTCACGGAAACGACAGAGGTAGTCATTACGTCGCGTGCTTGCATCTTCATCTCCAGGCGGCTAAGTGATCGGAACATGAGGGAAAGTCGTCTTTCGACACATCCATCACGCACTTTCTCGCGTGCGTGGTTCACGATACCGCGCGCGCTCTGCACGCCGTTGACATGCATCAACTGCTTGCAACTCGATCGTGCTGGTCGCGAACCAGCATCGAGGGAATCTTCGCGAGGCTCGCCACCCGGTTGGCGACGCTGCCAACGAACGCTCGCATCACGCCACGTCTGCCGTGCGTTCCCAGCACGATGAGATCGGCGTTCCAGCGTTCGGCTTCGCGCAGCAGCGCATGAGAGACATCGTCGGCGCTGATGTCCGTGCTGATCAGATCGACCGACACGTGCGAGCGTGTGACGTTGGGCGCAGATGCCAGCCGCCCTGCCGCCGCTGCGATCGCCGACTCGCCTTCCTTGACGAACGCGTCCTCGAGCGCGGTCACGGGTACGAAATCGCTGTAACGTACCGCGCGATCGACGACATAGACCACACGTATCCGCGTGTCAGGCGTCGCAAGCGCGGCACCGAGGTTCACCGCCGCGAGCGACGTCGGACTGCCATCGACCGCGAACAGAATCCGATGAATGCCAGCGTCGCGCGCGGCGTCGTAACCCGCAGGCACCGCGATCATCGCGCAAGGTGCAAGCTGGCTCAGCCTGTCTGTCACGGACGGATCGAGCCACCTCACGAGACCGTGATGTTGCCGGGTACCCAGGATCATGAGATCCGCGTGCTCTGCCTGTGCGGCTCTTGCGAGCGCATGCGCAACATCGCCGCCCTCTTTCGCGAGATCGATCACCCGTGCTCGCACGGAGGCGGTCGCGCCCGCGAGCGCACTGCTCGACTCGGCAATCGCGCATTTCGCATCTTCCACCAGCTCTTTGTGCGCAGCGCCGAAATCAAGCCCGGCGAGCGCCGCGTGGGGTGCGAGCAGATGCGGGTCGAGTGCCACAGCGGCAATCGTGAGTTGGGTGTCAGGCCGTAAGAAATGCCGCGCAAAAGCGGCGGCGCAGCGAGACGCGTCGGAGGAATCGACGCAAAGAACGACGCGCCTGAAGCCGCCAGCGCGCGCCGGCGTGTCCTTGTCTGCTTCCATAACTTACCTCCCGGCGCGGCCCGCGGATTCGATTCGCACCGCCTACCGCTCGCTATGACACGACGCCTGACGCAGATCAAGCCAATGCGGCGTATCGCGTTCGGCATGTTTCATTGACTCGTGTCGAATCGCCCTCGCCTGACGCGCGTACCCAGCCGGTCATGTCTAAAAGATGGCGCCTCCAATGGCGCGACAATGCAAGGCATTCAGTTGAATTCGAGGTTATCCACCGAGCGGCCACTGGCTGCATCGAATCGAATCCGGCTAGACGTTGATCGTATGGGTGGCCTTTAGACGAATCCACGCCATGCCTTCGCGCAGCCCGGCAATTACGGCTTCACGTTCGTTATCGAAGGTGCTCGCGTGCCTGAAGCGATGCATGAAGCGGCCACCCTCCACGTTGCGCTGCTCGACGCTGATCGAACATTCGACACCTCGGGGCGTTTGCTCCGTGCAGCAGGTGACGGTCCAATCGGCATCGTCTATGGATCCCTTGAGCGACATGGCGGTTCTCCCTTGGATAAAGCGAATATCAGTTGTCATGCCGCGCCCGTTTCATCGTTCCGGCGTAGAAGCATCGGGCGCTTCAATCATTCCGTTGCCTGCAGCGAGCCCGACACGCCGATGCTAAGCGCAGCGCGCAGCGCGGCCTTGAGCCAGGTCAATGAATGACGCATCTGTTTTCGCGATGCCATCGTTTGATTTGAGTCAACGGAGATCTGCTCCACGATCCGCAGAATCTCCCCATGCAGGCCAGCGCGCAGCGGAAGCGCCGGCAACCGGATCGAACCGACGAGCAGGAAGTGGTCCTCTGGAAGGACACCGGACGGTGCTGCGCGATGACGATACCCGTGCTCATGTCCCACTGAACCGCACCTCTTTCACCTTTCGAGGAGCCCCCCATGTACACCCGCATACTCGCGCCGATCGACGGTAGCGTCACTTCCGCGCACGCCTTCGATGAAGCCATCAAAATCGCGCGAGCGAACGGCGCCGAGCTGCAGCCGCTCTATGTCGTCGATTTGCAGCCGATCGCGTATGACGCCGCCGCTACCTTCTATCCCGACATGCGCGAAGCGCTTCTCGAAGAGGGCCGGCGCCTCGGCGCGCAAGCCGTCGAGCGCATGGTGCGCGAAGGCGTGAAAGGCACGCCGCGCATCAGCGAAGTCGAGCTGACCGGCGATGACATCGCGGAACGCATCCTGCGCTGTGCCGAGGATTTCGGCGCCGACCTCGTCGTCATGGGTACGCATGGCCGGCGCGGCTGGCGGCGCCTGGTGCTGGGCAGCGTCGCCGAGCGTTTCATGCGAATTGCACATTGTCCCGTGATGCTCGTGCCGGGACGCGAGGCCGAAGAGGACGCGCAACGCCGGGAGCAAACCGCAGAAACTGCCGACTGATCCCGGCGGCGCGCGCGTCGACCCTATAATTAATTCGCACTTCCCTTACTGCGCAGCTTCACGACACGCAAGCACGGACCGCCGAAGCGTATGAGCGAAAACGAAGGTCGAAGTCCCGCGCAAGCGAACGGCCAGCACGTTCGACGAGCCTCGTCGCGCGAAGCAACCGGGCAAGCACTGCTGGCGGGAGCGACACTCTTCGGCGTGTGCTGGATCGGCGTTCAATACCTGCCTTCGATTTGTACGCTGTCTGTCGCAGCACGGGCGTGGCTGCTGGCGGCCGCCGCGATCTGCGCCCTGCTGCTTGCGAGCGCCATCCTTCTACTTTCCACGCAACGCGTCAGGCGGGCGAGCGCCGGTTCGACAACCGTGAGCCACACGCGGCTCGACGGCATCATCCGGTCTACGACGGACGCCATCATCACAGTCGATTCGACGCAACGTATTGTCCTGTTCAATCCCATGGCCGAACGCGTGTTCCGGTGCGCGGCGAGCGACGCGATCGGCGGGCCGCTGTCGCGCTTCATCCCCGAGCGTTACCGGTCGGCGCATGAGCACCAGGTCCGGCACTTCGGAAGCACGGGGGTATCGGATCGTCAGATGGGCCCGCAGCGCGTGCTATACGGCCTGCGCGCCGACGGCGAGGAGTTTCCCATCGAGGCATCGATATCGCAGGTCGAAGATGACGACGGCAAGCTGTTCACCGTGATTCTTCGCGATGTCACCGAGCGCGTGAAGGCCGAGGCCGAGCTTCAGCGTTCGCGCGAAGAATTGCGCGCGCTCTCGGCCAATCTCCAGCAAGTACGCGAGCAGGAAAAGAGCCGCGTCGCACGCGACTTGCACGATGATCTCGGGCAAACGCTGAGCGCGCTCAAAATGAATATATTCGCGCTGCACGCACAGCTTGGCGCGCACACACTGCTGAATGAAGACGTTGCCGCTCAGTTTCAGCACATGGTTGGGCTTATCGACCGCAACATCGCCTCGCTCAGACGCATCGCATCGGATCAGCGGCCCGTCATGCTGGACGACCTGGGGTTATCGGCTGCCATCGACTGGCTTGTCGATGATTTCATCCGGCGCCACGGCATCGACGTGAGGCACAATCTCGATACCGGCGATCTCGCGTTCAACGCGGATGCCGCAACCGCGGTCTTCCGTATCATCGAGGAGGCGTTTGCGAATATCGTGCGACACGCCCGCGCGAGCCGCGTCGAAGTGTCGCTCAACGCCGATGCTGCCAACTGCGTGCTGCGCGTGGGCGACGACGGCATCGGCGCCTCGTCCTTGCCGGCCGCGAACGGCAAATCGTTCGGCTTGATCGGGGTGCGTGAACGCGCGCATGCACTGGGCGGGCGCGTGTTCATCGATTCGACGCCCGAGTGCGGCTTCGTGCTGACAGTCGTCCTGCCACGCGAAGCGGTGGCGGAGAGGGAATCGCAACCATGACTACAAGAGTGCTGATTGCGGACGATCACGCGATGGTGCGCGACGGCCTGCGCCACATTCTCGGCAACGCGAGTGGTTTCGAGGTGGCCGGTGAAGCCTGCGACGCGGCGAGCACACTCGCGCTGGTGCGCTCGACGCCGGCGCAGGTGCTGGTGCTCGATCTGTCCATGCCGGGCCGCAGCGGCATCGACCTCCTCAAGCAGATCAAGGATGAAAGGCCCGCGCTACGCATTCTCGTACTCACCATGCATGCCGAACAGCAATACGCCGCCCGGGCATTCAAGGGCGGTGCGTCGGGGTATCTGACGAAGGAAAGCGCGAGCGCGGAATTACTGGCTGCCGTCACCAAGGTCGCCGCGGGCGGCGTGTACGTGAGCCTCTCGATGGCCGAGCGCCTCGCGCAAAGCCTGACCGAGCCTGCCGACGCGCTGCCCCATCAACGCTTGTCGGACCGGGAGTTCGAGGTGTTTCAGCGGCTTTGCGCGGGCGAGTCCATCAACCAGATCGGCGAGGCGCTGTCCGTGAGCGCGAAGACCATCAGCACATACAAGGCGCGCATTCTCGAGAAAATGCAGATGCCGCACGAGGCCGCCCTCGTGCGCTATGCCGTGCGCCACAAGCTTTTCGACGACGATAACGACGACGCGTAAGCGTTCGCTCGTCAGGATTTCCCTACACGCCTGCCGAAATCCCTACCGAACTTTCCGCCGCCGCCGATTTAATTTCGAGACAGCGCGGCCAATAATTCGACGCATGGAATCATCCGCCGCGCATCGAGACGCCGACTTCCCCGGCATCCGCCTCGCGCGCGCGAACCCCGGTTCGACAGGAGACACACCATGTTCCCAGTGAGCGAAGGCCGATCCATCCTCCGACAATCCGAAGCGCCGGTCCCGCGCCGCACTTTCCAGATCGCGGATAGCTCGGAAACACGCAAGGGTGCGCGCTGTTCGACCTGCTCGATGCAGCACGTGTGTATGCCGAGCGGTCTCTCGTCGGATGAATACGAGCGGCTCGACGCGATCATCTGCTCGACCCGGACCGTGCGGCGCGGTGAGACGCTCTATCGATCCGGGGATGCCTTTCAGAGCGTCTACGCCGTGCGTAGCGGCTGCTTCAAAACCGTCGTCATGCATCGTGACGGCAACGAGCAAGTCACGGGCTTTCACCTGGCAGGCGACGCGCTCGGGCTCGACGGAGTCAGCTCGGATCACCACGGGTGCGACGCGATCGCGCTCGAAGACAGCGTCGTCTGCATCATCCCCTTCGACTTGCTCGAACTGCTTTGCCGCGAGGTCAAGACGATCCAGCATCACGTGCATCGACTGATGAGCAGCGAGATCGTGCGCGAATCCAACCTCATGATGCTCCTCGGCACGATGACGGCCGAGCAACGCGTCGCGGCTTTCCTGCTCAACATCTCGACGCGCATGAAGGCGCGAGGCTATTCCCCCGCACAGTTTCTGTTGCGCATGACACGCGAGGAGATCGGCAGCTATCTGGGCCTCAAGCTGGAGACGGTGAGCCGCATGTTCTCCAAACTGCAAAAGGCCGGCGTGGTCGATGCGCGCGGCAAGGAAGTGCGGATACTGGATCAGGCAGGGCTCGAAAGGGTGTGAGCGGCGGATCTGTGTCTGCACGCCTGGCGGAATGTCGGCCGCACACTGAAACCGTCACCTGACCGGGCGCGTCCGATGCGTGCCCGCAGCAGCGCCTCCACTGCTGAACCGGAAGTATCCGCTGCGAAGCACGACCGGTCTGCAGCCGACGCTGGTCAGCAATTGTTCTGCTGCCCCTTCTATGACGGCGCGGTTCATCTCGAACGCGCGTTGGAGGTCGTCCTCGCGCGAGGACGCTGCGCCGAAATGATCCTGGAGCGCTTCCGCCGATATGGTGCATTCAATGCGCGTGTCGTCCACGAGCGCCCAGAACATGAGCGCGGGCTCATCGCCGAGATACGCGGGCGCCTGGATTGGAAAGCTGATGTTCATGATCGCGCTTCCTCGCGGATGTCGGCTCGTACACCACTCAGTGTTTGCGTTCGACCCATGACCGGCGTTGACTCAGATCAACGCCCGCGAGAGAAGCACCCGCATGATCAATGTGTGAACACTTCTCTCACCGATCATGCACACTCACCGCTTTCTCGGTCATCGCGCGCGATCCGATGGCCCGCGCGTTCACGCCCGACATGTCGCACTGGGTGCGCTTCTTGCCGCACTGCTGCTCATCGCATCGCGCGCGCTCGCCCAGCCCGAACCGAGCGCACTCATCGACCAGCAGCATTGCATGTTCTGCCACACCAACGATGCGCCTTTCCTCGCTCCATCGTTTCAGGAGATCGCCAACCGCTACCGCGACGACCCACGCGCGCACATCATGCTCGAACACAAACTGCGCGTCGGCGGTCGTGCGCATTGGGGAAACATGGCCATGCCCTCGCCCGCGGAGCGTGGCGGCCCGCTCTCGCCTGAAGACGCCCATACGTTAGTCGAGTGGGTATTGCGTCATTGACCACTTCGCAGGAGACCGTTATGCGAATCACCATCAAGCTCGACGCTTTTAATCGAGAAGCCGAATCGGCGTTTGCGGTGCTATGGCTCGATAAGGAACGCGGACGCTGGTCGCGGGAAGCGCATGACCGCATCGAGCTGCCATCATGGGGAACGTGGGAACTCACGCCGGGCGGCACCCTGCTGCGCGGTCCCGACGTTTCTGCTCCTGTCGCCATGCTCGAGGGCCTGGTGCTCGCGGCGCGGCAAGTAGTGTCCGGCACCGCGGAACTTGTGACGTGCGAGCGCGGACGAGCCGTAGTCTTTGCCTGCGGCGACTCAAACGCGCCTCGTGCCCCGAACGCAGGGTATTGGCACATCCAGTGCGTCGACAGCGAAACTACGCTTGCTGAACACGAGATCTTTTCCGACGAGCCCGACGTCCTGGGTGAAGGAAGCGCACAGACACGCGGTCCCGGCCCATTCGCAACGTGAGCCGAACGCCTCAGTTCGACGAAAAGCGCATGTGTTGAAGACAGCGCATCGCGTTGTCGAATGCCTGATGAATCGCCGCGCCGACATCCAGGTCCGAGGCGTGTTCAACTGGAATAAGATCGAAATCACGCGTCACGAGATCGAGCCGCGCATCATAGCGGCGGTCTCCAGACTGATCCCGATACGCTTCGATCGTCAGATGGCAGTTCGCGATGTCTTTCGCGGCGCGCTCGAGTCGCACGAGTTCGACACCGGCCGCGCGTTCGACGTCGTTACTACCGACAAAGCCCTGATAGGCGATTTGCATGCCGAGCCCCATGATCTTCCTCCCCCACCGAACTTTGTCCTTGCCGGTTTTGCTGATGAATCCGGCGTTCTTCGCACGTTGCGACGTCCACTCATCGTCCGCTTTCAATGCGTAACCGAATTGACTCATGTCAAGTGATGCTCGATCACGCAGCATCGTCCGCGCAGCCTTCAGCCGGCGCCAGGACGAAGCCCCGGAAATTCATCTCGATGCTGCGAATCTGACTGGCGCATTGCGCGTAGAGCCAGCCGGGGCCGCCGTCCATGCCATACATGCCGCGGCACATGCCTTTCAAGCTGATGCGCGCGCGCCCGCTGCCCGGTGCCGCCGGCGTACGCGTAGCCCACAGATACACCACGCCGGCTTCGAGCGGCCGGCCCGTTTCGATCGCAGCCGCATCCGCATGACGTATGCGAGTGGCTGAATAGCGCGCGACGTACTGGCGCGTGCGGTCCCAACGTTGCGCACATTCGTCGCTTCCCGAGCAGTCGATCGTTGCAAACTCTCGCGCCTCCACGAGGGTGGGCTCGGTCTGCCGAAACTGGTTCCAGCGTGCATCGGATGCGCAAGCCGCCAGTCCCAGAAGCAATACTGTCCCCATGCACTGCTTCCTCATTTCGTGCTCCGCATCAAAGCTTTTCATCGACGATGCCGGCCTGTCATCGATACTCGCAAACGTGAGCGACAGCATCCCGTAGCCCAGCAGGGTCTCAGCAAGCGTTGCGTCACGCCTGAGCGAGTGATCGGATCAAAAGCACCGGACAAGTCGAATGTCGCAAGAATGCTTCGGCGACGCTGCCGAGGACCAGCCGCCGAATACCGGTGTGGCCGTGCGTGCCCATGACAACCATGTCGACTTGCGTTTGCGTCGCGAAGCGCTGAAGGCATCGCGCAACCGTGTCCGTTGTGTTTTCGGTTTCCAGCAGTTGTGTCTCGCATTCGAGACCGGCCGCCTGAACGCGCTCCCGCGCGCCGTCGAGCATGCGGCGCGCGTTGCTGAACACCTCGTTGCGATGACGCACCGGATATGACGACAGCGCCGCCGCATCCGCGACGAAAACTGCGCGCACTCGCGCTTGCGAGCCCTTTCCACAACGGATCGCTTCGTCCAATGCACGTTGCGACGGTTCGCTTCCGTCGAGTGCGACCATGATGTTCCGGTACATTGATAACTCCGATTTCCTATTAACCGCTTACACGGCCCATTCGAGATTGTCGATTCGCGCCAGCGTGCGCTCGATACGATCCACGAAAATCTCGATGAAGCGCTGTTTCGCCTGTGCATCCAGCCGGGCTGTAAGGGCGCAACGCGCGACCGGCTGCTTGCCGGCGAGTTTCGTCATCTCGCGAAAAACCTTGGCATCGCCTCGCATTTGCTGCGTGCAGAAAAAGGCCACATGCGGCAGCTTGCGCCGGTGGATAGCGAGCCATGCGCGTACCGGCGCGCTGATCGTACCGGCCCATACCGGCGTCCCGACAACGACCACGTCGTAATTCGCCACATCGCGGCGCGATTCCTCGATATGCACACTTCGCGTGAACACGGCATCGGCGAGAGAGCGCAAATAGCCCAACGGCCCCGAGCGATCGACCGGTTCCGTGATGACCTCGAAGTCGGCGTGCAGCCGCTCCGCTAATGCCGCACCTATGGCACGCGTTGTGCCGCTGCGAGAAAAGCAAACTACGAGCACTTTGGACATCTGCATTCTCCGCGACTCATTCATGACATTTCGATGATGACGATCTGACGAGGCCACTGTATCCCCGTCATGGTGTTGCCGATTGACCTGAGTCAATCCAAACCGGTCCCTTCGATAAAGCGCGGCGCCGTTGACCTGAGTCAACCGCGCCGTCGAGCCGCCTCCATAAACTGGGTGCCAGTGAAGAACACGCGGGCATGTGCACTCATGCAGCGCAATTCGACTCGAGGAGCCATCCGATGAGCTACAAGACCATTCTCGTGCACCTGGACACCAGCGTGCGCGCGCATCCCAGACTGGAAACCGCGTTGCAGCTCGCCAAGCGCTTCGGCGCGCATGTCATCGGGCTCTTTGCGGTGTTCGAGCCCGACCCGCGCGCCTTCAACATCATGGCGGGTACCGCCGAGTACTACGAGCAACACGCGGCCAGGCGGCGCGAACAGCGCGGTGCGATCGAGCGGCTGTTTCATGCGGAAATCAAGCGCGCGGGCGTGTCGGGTGAATGGATCGAAACACAGCAACGAGCGAACGATTCCATTCCCCGTTTTGCGCGCTGCGCGGATCTCATCGTCGTCAGCCAGGACGATGCGGCCGATCCGGAGTCTTACGTCGGCGACCACTTTCCGGAGACCACCATCCTCACCTCGGGCCGACCGGTCCTGCTTGTCCCGTACACGGGCTTCTTCGCCTCGGTCGGAAAACATCCGATGATCGCCTGGGACGGCAGCCGCGAAGCGACCCGCGCCGTGCATGACGCCCTGCCCTTTCTGAAGACGGCCGAGCGTGTCTCGATCGTGAGCGTCGATACGCCGCGGCGGGAAGCAGGCGACGACCGCATTCCGGGCGCGGACATCGCGGCCTGCGTCGCGCGGCATGGCATCAAGGCCGAAGTCTCATCGGGCGGCGTTACTCCGAACGCATCCGCGGGTGAAATGCTGCTTTCCCGCGCTGCCGATCTGAATGCGGACCTGGTGGTCATGGGTGGCTATGGACATGCGCGCTGGCAGGAACTCGTGCTCGGCGGCGCCACGCGAACCTTCCTCGCGTCGATGACCGTGCCGGTATTGATGTCCCACTGATGCCCGTATCGCATCGTGCCCGGTCCTGCTCGTGCCCGCGAGATCGCACGAAAGACCCTATGGCTCGATGGCTCTCGAGGAGACGACGTCATGAACTGGAAAACCATTCTCGTCCATCTGGATAACAGCCGGCGTTGCGATGTGCGGACCCGGTATGCATTGGACATCGCCCGCCGTTTCGATGCGCATGTCATCGGTCTCTATCTGGTTTGTCAGGACCTCGTTCATCACCTTTTCGAGCCGGCAGAGCCCCTGCTACGCAACGGATACGAACAACAGCGCCGAACCTCGCTCGACCGGGCGCGCGAAGCATTCGAGCGCGCTGCCGAACTGGCCGGTATCAACGCAGAGTGGCGTGCGCCGGCAGGCTCCGTACTCGATGCCGCCACGTTACATGGCCGCCATGCCGACGTGATCCTGCTCGGACAGGATGATCCTGACGATCCCGATGCTTTCGTTGCGCGGCATTTCGTCGAGGACGTCGTGCTCGGTGCGGGACGCCCGGTGCTGCTCGTGCCGCGAACGGGCGACTTTGCGACTATCGGCGAGAACGTGGTCATTGCGTGGGACGACAGCCGCGAAGCCGCGCGCGCAGTCGCCGATGCGCTGCCCATCTTGCGTCGTGCCCGATTCGTCGAGATCATGACCGTCGAGCGCCATAGAGACATACAAGCGCCCGCAGGTATCGAAATTTCCGCTTATCTGGATCGTCAAGGCATTCGCGCGAGTTTCTCCTCGACGCCTCGCGTGAGCGGCGAAAGCACAGGGATGACGTTGATAGACAAAGCGAACCGTGTGCATGCGGACATGCTCGTCGCGGGCGCCTATGCGCATTCGCGTGGACTCGAAAGGGTGCTGGGCGGTGTGACCAACAATCTCCTGCAGGTATCGACGCTTCCTGTTCTTCTGTCGCATTGAGCAGATATGTTGCTGTCAGCGACACGCCTTGGCGAATCCCGTCGATTCTCTCTAATCGGCGTTTCGCCAAATCGTGCACTGAACGACAAGGACAGCAACGACGATAACTATCAACACGACGACGCCGACTAATCCAATGATCTTTCCCATTGCATCGACTCGCAAATGCTTGCTTTGAAGGTACAGGTTAAAGATCGCGAGGCGGTCGTCATTTGATTTGCGTTAAATGTTTCCGCTCCTGGCACAAAGCACTGCGATTGCAAAGACGCGACAAGACCGCTGCCCTCATAGGTCATAATGCACGCTTCCACGGTCGCAACAGAAGAATGAAAAGATGCTACGAGCGAAGCCGAAATCCTTTGACTCGCGCGCTGCGCGATCGGTCTTTCTCGCCTTCCTGAAACTTGGCTTGACGTCTTTCGGCGGTCCTACCGCTCATATCGGCTATTTTCGCCATGAATTCGTCACGCGTCGGCAATGGCTGAATGATGCGCAATTCGCTCAACTCGTCGCTTTGTGTCAGATCTTGCCCGGCCCGGCAAGCAGCCAGGTGGGATTCTCGATTGGATTGCTCAGGGCCGGCTGGTTGGGCGGATTCATGGCATGGTGCGGCTTCACATTGCCCTCTGTCGTCGCCATGGTCGCCGTCGCGATCGCAGCACCCTTCGCTTTTCATAACACGCTCGGAGACGCGCTCGTTCACGGCCTGAAGCTGGCTGCCGTAGTGATCGTGACTCAAGCGCTGCTCGACATGGCGCGGCGCTTGTGCCCCGGAGTGCGACATGCCGCCATCGCTCTGCTCGCCGGAGCATGTCTTTTCATATCGCCTCTGGCATGGAGCCAATGGATGGTGCTCCTCGGAGGCGCGTTTCTCGGATCGCTGCTCTTGCGACCTTCGATTGCGTATGAAACCGAAGCCGCATCGATCGACTCCGCGAGCATCTTTTGCGTGCCATTCTCGCGTGTCGCGGCATACGCTTGTCTGAGCACCTTTGCAGTCTTATTGATCGTCCTTCCGGTCGTCGCCGACGTCACGCGACTTCAAGGCATTCGCTTATTCGATGCTTTCTTTCGTTCCGGCGCGCTGGTGTTCGGCGGCGGTCATGTCGTGCTTCCGTTGCTGAAAGCGGCGACAGTCGACTCGGGCTGGATCGGCACGAACCTCTTTCTCGGCGGCTATGCTGCAGCACAAGCGTTGCCGGGGCCGCTCTTCACGTTTGCAACGTTTCTCGGATGGAGCATCGGCGTACCGCAATCGTGGGGCGGCGCGGCGATCGCGACGATCGCCATCTTTCTTCCCGGGCTATTGCTCGTCGCCGGCGCGCTTCCTTTCTGGGAAGCAGCGAGCCGGCACACGGCCATGCGGGGGCCGCTCGCCGGGATCAATGCGGCGGTGGTCGGGCTGCTTGCGCATGCGCTTTATGATCCGTTATGGACCACCACGGTGCGCTCGCTGGCCGACGTTGTTTTCTGGGCTATCGCTCTCGGCATCACGCTCAAACTCAGATTACCGCCGCTCGCTGTGGTGCTCCTGAGTACGGGCGTCGGCATGTGCATTGCACTTTTTTGATGTTCCTTAGCCAATGATGGAATTTGCCGCGATCGTCTCCTGCGACGCGCATCGGACCGACGTTTCATAACGGCACGGCACGCCTCCCGTGAAGTCACATCATGACGAGCTACTTTCACTACGATCTGCACTCACTGCGGCTTTTCATCGTCGTCGCCGAGCTCGGCAGTCTCACGCGCGCCGCCGACCGCACGAGCATGACGCTGTCGGCGGTCAGCAAGCGCATCGCCGACCTCGAGCGCAGCACCGGCTGCGATCCCATTCAGAAAACGGATACCCCGCATTCGAACATTTAATTTGTCGATACCCCGCGTCTCCTATATTTTTGTACAGGTCCAGCACGGCGTCGCCTTCAGTGCGACGGCGTGGACCCCAACGGAGACTTACCTATGTCAACCAATACCTACTACGCGCCTCATGGCGGTCATCCATCACAGACAGAGTTGCTGACCGATCGCGCGATGTTCACCGAAGCATATGCCGTCATCCCCAAAGGCGTGATGCGCGATATCGTCACCAGTCATCTGCCGTTCTGGGACAAGACGCGTCTGTGGGTATTGGCGCGGCCTCTGTCGGGCTTTGCCGAAACGTTCTCGCAATACATCATGGAAGTGGCGTCCGGCGGCGGCAGCGAGCATCCGGAACAGGACCCGAAAGCCGAAGGCGTGCTGTTCGTCGTCGAAGGCGAAATCGAAGTAACGCTGCAAGGCACCCTGCACGTGCTGAAGACCGGCGGCTATGCGTTCATTCCGCCCGGCACGAACTGGCAATTGCGCAATCGTCATAAAGATACCGCCCGCTTCCACTGGGTCCGCAAGCACTATGAAGCCGTGGATGGCGTGCCGCTGCCCGAAGCGTTCGTGACGAACGAGCAGGACGTGGAGCCGATTCCGATGCCCGGCACCGAAGGACGCTGGGTGACGACGCGCTTCGTCGATACCAGCGACATGCGTCACGACATGCACGTGAACATCGTCACGTTCCAGCCCGGCGGCGTCATCCCGTTCGCGGAAACGCACGTGATGGAACACGGTCTCTATGTGCTGGAAGGCAAGGCGGTTTATCGGCTGAATCAGGACTGGGTCGAAGTCGAAGCCGGTGACTTCATGTGGCTGCGCGCATTCTGCCCGCAAGCGTGTTATGCAGGCGGCCCGAGCCGTTTCCGCTATCTGCTGTACAAGGACGTCAACCGTCACATGAAGCTGACGCTCAACTCACTGCGCTGATTTCTCGCGCGATGCGGCACGCGCTTTTAATCGGGCGTGCCGCCCGAACGAACGCTGTGTGATTGCCAGCGCCCGGTCACGCGTGATAGAAGTCAAAGTCCGAAATTCAAAGATCGACCGGGTCGATGAAAAACGTTCCCCAAGCCCGTACCCCGCTCTTCGACCTGGATCTGCTGAAAGCCATCGTCATGGTGGCCGATTGCGGCACCTTCACCGCAGCCGCCGCACGGCTTCATTCGACGCAGTCGACAGTGAGCCAGAAGGTGCGTCGCCTGGAGGAAATGGCGGGACACAAGCTGCTCGAACGCGGCAGCCGCGACGTCCTTCCGACCGACGCCGGAGAAACGCTGCTCGCCTACGCCCGCCGGATGCTCGCACTCAACGATGAAATGATCGAGGCGCTATCCGGTGCGAACGTCGGCCTGACGGTGCGTCTCGGCGTGCCGGAAGACTTCGTCGGCGGGCCGACGACGCACATGCTCGCCGCGTTCAATCGCAAGCATCCGCAGGTGAAGCTCGAAGTGACGAGCGGACTGTGCCGCGACATCAGCAACAGCTACGATCGCGGTGAGCTCGATCTGGTCCTCGTGAAGCAGCGGCGCAATAGCCGCGAGGCCGTCGCGAACTGGCCGGAGCAACTAAGATGGATCGACAGCGCGAAGAGTCCGTCGATCGGACTCGATCCGATTCCGCTCGTCGCCTTCCCGCCACGCGGGCTGTATCGCGACGACATGACCAACGCGATCGAAAGCATCGGACGACGCTGGCGCCTGAGCTTCATCAGTTCGAGTCTGAGCGGCATTCAGGCGGCCGTCGCCGATGGTCTGGGCATCAGCCTTCTCCCGGCGCGGGCCGTTGCGCCCGATCACGTCGTGTTGACGACGAAAAGCGGGCTGCCGGCCATCGAGACGATGGACATCGCGCTGATGCATCGCCCAACCGCCGACGCCGTTGTGAAGGCGCTTGCACGGGCCTTGTCGCGGATGTTCGGGCCGCAGCGTCGGTGACTGGCAGCGTTCAAAGGCTGGTTGCGGGACAGACGATTAGTTGCATGGCTTACTGAACCCATCCGCGCTCGATGAGCGGCACGTCCCACGCCGGCTCCGGGCCCAGTCGCTCGGCGAGAAACTCGACCAGCGCCTTCACCTTGAGCCCCTGACGCTGCGTCGCCGGATAGACGGCTGCAAAGTTCATCGGTGAGAGTGCGTAGTCCGCCAGAATCGGCACGAGCGCCCCATTCAGCAGCGACGCGCTCGCCACCAGCGTCGGCAGGCACACGATCCCGCCGCCCGTCAGCGCGTAATCGTGCAGCAGATGGACGGAATTGGAGCGGATGATGCCGGGCAATTCGATTTCGACGACCTCGTCGCCGCGCGTCATCGTCCAGCGATTGCGCGACGGATAGCCCGAATAGAGCGCCGTCCTGTGATCCAGCAATTCACGCGGATGCCGCGGCGCGCCATGCTCTTGCAAATACGCGGGCGCCGCGCAAAACAAACGCCGGACGGTGAAAAGACGCCGCTCGATCAAGGATTCGGAGATCGCCGGGAAAATCTGGAAGGCGACGTCGAAGCCTTCCTCGATCGGATCGACGACGCGGTCATTGACGATCACGTCGAGCTGGATACCGGGATACCGTCGATTGAATTCGGCCATCGACGCGCCGAAGTGACCCAGCGCGAAGCCCGGCAGCATCTGGATGCGCAGCCGCCCGGTCGGGGTTGCGCGCAACTCGCGCATCTGGTCGGTCAGTTCGTTGACGCGTCCCACCACTTCCGCGCAGTCCCGATAGAACGCCTCGCCGACGTCGGACAGCCGCACGTGCCGCGTGCTGCGATGAAACAGCGGCACGTTGAGAAACTTTTCGAGCTGCTGGATGCGCGTCGTGACCACCGAGCTGGCCACCCCGAGCTGACGCGCGGCCTCCGCGAAGCTGCTGGTCTCCGCGACCCGCACGAAGGCCTCGATGCTGAGAAAACGATCCATGCTGGTTCCTTTCGATCGTGTCCAGCATGTCAGTGTATCCGCTGCGCGCGAGGCTCCCGGGCGGCACACTTACTCGGGCTGCTCGCTTCCAGTGAGCTCGACCGCCCGCGCATTGCGGCGCACCCTGGCGGGCGCGGTTTCTTCGAGCAGCAAACTTACGCCGATACCGAGCAGCACGGCGCAGATCGGTAGCCAGAGAATATTCTGGATGCCGAATCGTGTCGCGACGAATCCGGAGAGCGCCGGCGCCACCCCACCGCCGAAAATCTCCCCTGCGCCCACCACGATGCCGATTGCGGTCGACACCATGCCAACGGGCGCCGCCTCCGTCGCGACCGGCCCGGAGAGCAGCGAAACGAGGCCCAGCGTAAAGAAGGACGCGACGAACAGCACGACGAAGAGGACGAGCGGCTGCGCCCCGAGACCGCGAAACACATACAGCATGACCGCCGTGCCCGCGAAGCCGGCGATGCTCGCGAGCCGCCGGCCGACGATATCGGAAAGCCCCGGCAGACCGAACTGCCCGACGAAGCCGCCAAAGCCGATTGCCGACACCACGATGCCCATGCGCTGAGTGTCCAGCGAAAGGTATTCGGTAAGGTAAAGCGGCAGCATCGCGCCGAGCACGAAGACTCCGGTCATCGCACAGAAGAGCGCAATCATGGCGACGGGAATGTTGCGACGCTTCAGCACGTCGCGCCAGTTGCCCTCTGCGACCGTCGCCTGCCGATCCGTAGACGCCGGCTCGATCGCTCGCGGCTCGCGAATCACGAAGAACATCAGCAGCCCGAGAATCAGGCCGGGAACGGAGACGAGCGCGAAGACCCAGCGCCATGAGACCACGTTGAGCAATTGCGTGGCGATGATCGGCGAAAGCGCGAGCCCGAACAGCGCGAAGCCGCTTTGCTGGAGCCCGAGATTGAAGCCGCGCCGTTTCGGATGGGACGCGTCCGCGGTCGCGGCGAAGCTCGTCGGGCAGAACGAGCCTTCGGCCACGCCCATGAGCGCGCGCACGGCGATCAGACTGGCGAGACCGCCCGCGACGCCCGAGAAACCGGAGAGCAGCGAGAAAGCGATGATCGCGGGGATCAGCACCTTGCGTCGCCCGATCTTGTCGGAGATGCCGCCCATCAGCGCCGCGAACACGCCCCATGAGAGACCCAGTACGCCGATGCAGTTGCCGACGTCCTGCGCGGTGAGATGCAGGTCCTTCATGATCGCCGGGAAGAGCGGCGCGATCAGCCACCGATCGAGGCCCACGAGGCCGAAGCCGAGCGCAAGGAGCGTCACCGCTTTCCATTCGTAGGACGTATCCCACCGTTTCGAGGTCATCTTTGTCTCCTGAGTCAGAATCGCCGGCGGATTCGTCGCAGTGCGCCTCGCCGACGCAACAGAGAGTGGCCCAGACACGGTTTGAAAAGAACGGCCGAACCGGCGAATGCGTCATTTGCGAAATGCAAACAATGGCGCAACCGTAGTCGTCGCCGGGTATGGACGATGCGCTTCAGGCCGTACCAGGGATACTTCGGATGGACGCTTCGTGTATGCAGTAACCTTCAGACACGGGCAGAAGGAGCACGACATGACCAAACTACTGAAAATCCGCGCGACGCTCTCAGCGCTGGCAATCTCGCTCGCCGGCTGCGTCGCGGGCGGCACGCAGCAAAGTGCGACGAACCTGAGCGCAACGCAATGCCGCGACCTCACCGCGCTCAGGAACCACGCGCCGCCCACGCGCGAGCGCAACCTGAGCGAACTGGCGGCGCTGGAGCGGGCCGGATACGACCCATCCAAGTTTTTCGATCCGTACTATCCGGACGATCTGCACGCGGCGCAGCGTCAGGTCGATCGCTGGTATCAGGCGGAATGCCCGCAGGCGCGGCCGGATTGAGGCGGGAAGGCTACCGATATAATCGGCGTTCCGTCCAACGAGGTTATCGCATGAAAACAGTCATCGCCTTGCTCGCAGCATCGGTCATCGCATCGAGCGCGTTCGCCGCCAACGCCGTCGACAAATTGCCATCGGGCGTGGTCGTCGAACACATCAAACAAGGCACGGGTGCGCAACCGAAAGCCGACGACGTGGTAAGCGTCAACTATCGCGGCACGCTTGCCAACGGCACCGAGTTCGACAGTTCGAGCAAGCACGGCGGCCCCGCGACCTTCCCGCTCAACCGGGTGATTCCGTGCTGGACCCAGGGCGTGCAGAAGATCAAGGTCGGCGGCAAGGCGAAGCTGACGTGCCCCGCGGCAACCGCCTACGGGGATCGTGGCGTCGGCGCGATCCCGCCGAACAGCGACCTGACGTTCGAGGTCGAACTGCTCGGCATCGGCAAGTAAAAGCAAGTCACCGGGGCGGCATTCGATTCACTTGCCGCCCTCCTCCCGCAACTGCGCAAGCGATGCACGTTGCTTGCCGTTCGCGTCGAAGTTGTCGTCGGCGAGCCAGCGCTCGAAAGCGCGCCGTATGCGCGGCCAGTCCTTGTCGATGATCGCGTACCAGGCGGTATCGCGATTGCGTCCCTTATAGACGATCGCCTGCCTGAAGATGCCTTCGAACTCGAAGCCGAGCCGCAGCGCGGTCTTGCGCGAAGGCGCGTTCAGGCTGTCGCACTTCCATTCGTAGCGCCGATACCCCAGGTCGTCGAAGACATGACGCATCAACAGATACTGCGCTTCCGTCGATATGCGCGTCTGCTTGAGCAAGGGCGAAAACGTGACGCTGCCCATTTCGATGACACCATGCACAGGCTCGATGCGCATCAGCGCGAGTGTGCCGACCGCCTTGCCGCTCGCGGAATCGACGACGGTGTAGTGAAGCGGATCGGTGGATGCCGCGGCTTTCGTCAGGTAGTCGCGGAACGCGTCGAAGTCCGTGAACGGTCCGACGAAGAGATAGGTCCAGTCGCTGCCGTCCGGGGCCTGTCCATAGGCGTCGAAGAGATCGGCCGCGTGGCGATCCGCATCGAGCGGCTCGATGCGGCAATGCTTGCCTTCGATGGCGATGCGCGCGGGCCGCTCGCGCGGCGT
Organism: Caballeronia turbans; assembly: GCA_001544655.2. Lineage (GTDB taxonomy): Bacteria > Pseudomonadota > Gammaproteobacteria > Burkholderiales > Burkholderiaceae > Caballeronia > Caballeronia turbans. The sequence continues at coordinate 23,331 of FCOD02000030.1, read as the reverse complement.
CCAGTCGATCACCGCTTCGCCGATGGGCTGCTGATATTCGTTGGTTCTCGTCATGCGTGAAGGAACTCCGGTTGCGTGAGAAGGAGTGAGAGTACGGCGCGTCATCGCGTTGTGTGTTAATCGGGCTTCGCCGGTTCCCGTTAGCGTGTCGGTCTATTGGCGTTGCCCCTCTGCAAATAAACCAAGTAGAAAGCGGCATCCGGCGAAAGCCCATACCGTCCCGGAAAATGCACGCACCTAGCGCGCCCCCGCGCCCAGCTTCACGGTGCCATCAGGCTGAGGAACTTCGATCGGCTTGACTTCGACCGCCGCCGTGCCCTCCTTCTTGATCCCGAGCTTGTCCGCCGTCTTCGGCGAAACATCGACGATCCTGTCCTTCACATACGGGCCGCGATCCCGAATCTGCACCACTTCGCTATTGCCGTTCTCGAGATTCGTGACCCGTGCTTTAGTACCGAGCGGGAGCGTCTTGCTGGCGGCCGCGTCGGATTGCGGATTCATCTGCGTGCCGTCGGCCATCTTCTTCTTGTAGAACTTGTGGCCATAGTACGAAGCCTTGCCCTTGCGCGGATTGCCCGAGCGGTCGAGACCGCGTTCATGAGCGGATGTGGCCTTCGTGTGATGGCCGCTGGCGGATGCCGTCTTGTGTGCGGGATACGCCGTGCTCATGCAGCACGACACGATCACGCATACGAATGTCCGAAGCCGTTTCATGTTCCTTTCCTCTTGAACTCGACGTCTCGTGGCTTCCTGGTAGCAGGGATCGATCCGTTTCCGTCTGCTCAATGGATCGAACGCCCGCACGGTGAGCCGGTTGAGCCCGTGAGCGCTACTGCTCCGGAGCGGACAACGGCCGGGTCGCCATCGCGCGCGTCAGACCGTGGACCGGGCGACGCGCGGCCACATCGAACGGATTGATCTGCGGCCCGATAATCGCGGCCTGACGCTTCAGCAACTCGACCACCATCGGCAGGCGGTCTTCGCCGAGACGCGTCGACAGCGTGCCGACGCTCAGCGCGCCGACCGCAAGCCCGGAACGATCGAGAATCGGCACCGCGACGCCCGCCATGCCGTCGATCAGCCCGCTGTTGCGCCCGGCATAACCTTGCGCACGCACGCGCTCGATCTCGGTGCGCAGATAGACCTCGTCGAACACGCCATAGTTATGCAGCCGCGGCACGTTGAAGCGGATGATCTCCTCGCGCTCTTCCTCGGGTTGAAACGCGAGAATCGCGAGGCTGCCCTGCCCGACGCCCAGCGCCACGCGTCCGCCCACGTCGCCGGTAAAGGAGCGGATCGGGAACGGGCCTTCGCACATGTCGAGGCATACCGCATCGAAGCTGCTCTTCACGAGCAGGAAGATGGTGTCGCCGAGACTCGCGCATAGCCGCAGCAGCGCAGGCCGGCACAGCGTGCGCATCCGGCTCGGGTTGCCCGCGCGCGCCGCCAGCGAAAAGAAGTCGACGCTCAACCGATAGCGCTTGGTCCCTTCGTCCTGTTCGACGACGCCTTCAGCGATCAGCGCGTGCAAGATGCGGTGCACCGTCGCCTGCGTGAGTCCGACCGCCTTCGCGAGCGCGGTGACACGACTGCCTTCGGCCTGATCCTCGCCGAGGGCGCGGATCACGGCGAACGCACGCTCGAGCATGCCGACGCCGGGCGTTTCCGGCGCCGATGTTCCGTTTCCTTCGTCAGAAGCCTTCATCTTCGCCTCGTTTATTCCATTCGATGGAATGGCCGCGCTGCGCGCTCTTTCCGCCACTATTCGACCCGATCCGCGCGGGTTGCGCAATCTAAGGGATTACCCAGATCACGTTCAGCAGAATAAACCACAGTCTAAGAAGCAAACAATTCCGCTGTTCGAAATTTGGCATCAACTTTCAATCACTCACTGGAATTTTAAATTGACGCTTCGGAATTTGGCTGGCTAGAGTCCATTTCATCGGAATCAGTCGTACATCGCCGGCGCGCGCCGCGCCGAAGGGGCAGGCCATGTCGTTTCTCACGTTGACCGATCTTTCGAAATCGTTCGGCGATCTGCACGCCGTCGCCGACGTCAATCTGTCGGTCGAGAAGGGCGAATTCGTCTCGCTGCTCGGGCCGTCGGGCTGCGGCAAGACCACGACCTTGCAGATGATCGCGGGATTCATCGAAGCGACGCGCGGGCGCATCATGCTCGATGGCCGCGACATCACGCACATGCGCCCGAACCGGCGCGGACTCGGGATCGTGTTCCAGAGCTACGCCCTCTTTCCGCACATGAGCGTCGAGCAGAACGTGAGCTTCGGGCTGGAGATGCGCGGCATCGACAAGAGCGAGCGCCGCGAGCGCGTGCGCGAGGCGCTGTCGCTCGTGCGGCTCGACGCGTTCGCGCATCGTTTTCCGCGCGAACTGTCCGGCGGCCAACGTCAGCGCGTGGCGCTCGCGCGCGCGATCGTCATCGCGCCGCCCGTGCTGCTGCTCGACGAGCCGATGTCGAACCTCGACGCGAAGCTGCGCGAGGACATGCAGTTCGAGCTGCGCGGCATTCAGCGCAAGATCGGCACGACGACGATCATGGTCACGCACGATCAGTCGGAAGCGCTGTCGATCAGCGATCGCGTCGTCGTGATGGAAGCGGGCCGCATCACGCAGGTCGATACGCCGTATCGTGCGTATGAGCGTCCCGAGACGAGCTTCGTGTCGCAATTCATCGGCAAGGCCAACATGCTGCGCGGCACGATTGTCGCGCGCGACGGCGAGGCCATTCGCATCGATCTCGGCCACGATCTCGCAGAGACTGGCTCGACCTCGCAACTGCCGGAGCGCGAGCGCGCGATCGGCGTCGGCGATGCCGTGACCGTGTGCATCCGCCCCGAGAAACTGAAGCTCGGCGCGGCGGGCAGCGGACGTCTGCCCGGCCGCGTGACGAGCCGGTTCTTCCTCGGTAGCCAATGGCTTTACCGGCTCGACAGCCGCGCGGGCGAAATGCTCGTGTGTTGCCAGAATCACGGCGACGAACCGCTCGAAGAAGGCGCGCAAGTAGGCATCGACTGGAACACGGAGTCGATCCGCTTTATCCAGCAGGAGGCCGCTCGTGGATAGCACGCTGCGCTCTTCCGAGCCCGCCGCAACGGGGAAATCGAAACGCACCCGGCGCGCCCCGTGGCATGCCTATCTGCCGATGTGGATGATGAGCGCGCCCGCGCTCCTGCTCTTCGCGGTGCTCGTGATCGTGCCGCTCGCGATGACGCTCGCGCTCACGTTCTATCGTTTCGATCCGGCGATGGGCCCCGTCGCCGCGTTCGATCTGCACAACTACGCCGAAGTGCTCGGGTCGTCGTACTTTCACACGATCTTCGCGCGCACGTTCGGCATCGCCGCGCTGGTGACCTTGCTGTGCGTCGTCATCGGCACACCCGAGGCGTACATCCTGTCGCGCATGGGCGATCCCTGGCGCTCGATCTTTTTGCTCGTGATCCTCGCGCCGCTGCTCGTCTCGGTCGTCGTGCGCGCGTTCGGCTGGAGCATGCTGCTCAACGTGAACGGACTCGTGAATCAGTTGCTCGGCGCATTCGGCTTCGGTCCGTACAAGCTGCTTTATACGACGTTCGCGATCGTCATCGCGCTGGTTCACGTGATGCTGCCGTTCATGGTGATCCCGGTGTGGACGGCGCTCCAGCGCATCGATCCGCAGACCGAAAACGCCGCGCTCTCGCTGATGGCCTCGCCCGCCGTCACGCTGTGGCGCATCGTGCTGCCGCAACTCGTGCCGGGGATTCTTTCGGGCAGTCTGATGGTGTTCGGCCTGTCCGCGAGCGCCTTTGCGATTCCGGGACTGCTCGGCGGACGCCGTCTGAAGGTCGCGGCCACCACCGTCTACGACCAGTTCCTCAGTTCCATGAACTGGCCGCTCGGCGCCACCATCGCAATGCTGCTGCTCGTCGCGAATCTGGTGGTGATGCTCACTTACTATCGCGTGCTCGAGCGGCGCTACACGCGCAGCATGGGCTGAACGAGGCGATCCATCATGCGCAAAAACGGTCCCGTCGCGCTCGCGTTCCATACGATCGTGATCCTGTTCGTGCTGGCGCCGCTCGTCATCGTCGTGCTCGTCGCGTTCACGCCCGAAGAAACGCTGACGCTGCCCACGCGCGGCCTCTCGCTGCGCTGGTTCCGCGCGATTCTCGATTATCCCGACTTCATCTCGGCGTTCTTCAACAGCGTGAAGCTCGCGTTCGCATCGGCGACGCTGGCGCTCGTCGTCGCGTTGCCCGCGGGACTCGCGATCGGCCGCGCGCGCTTTCCCGGGCGCGGCTTCCTGAACGCGCTGCTGCTTTCGCCGCTCGTGATTCCCGGCCTCGTGCTCGGCATCGCGATGCTGCGCTTCTTCGCGCTGATCGGCGTAACCGGCTCGTTCGCGTGGCTGATCCTCGCGCACATGGTCATCATCACGCCGTTCGTGATGCGGCTCGTGCTCGCGTCGGTGAGCGGCATGGACCGCAGCATCGAGCACGCCGCGTCGTCGCTCGGCGCGAGTGCGTGGACGACCTTCCGCCGCGTCACGCTGCCGATGATCCTGCCCGGCATCACCGGAGGCTGGCTGCTCGCGTTCATCAACAGCTTCGACGAGCTGACGATGTCCGTCTTCGTCACATCGCCGCAAACGGTGACGCTGCCGGTGCGCATGTACATGTACGCGACCGAATCGATCGATCCGATGATGGCGTCGGTCTCCGCGCTCGTCATCTTCATCACCGCGGGCGCGATGCTGATTCTCGACCGCGTGTACGGGCTCAACCGCATTCTGATCGGCCAGCACTGAACCCACTCATGAGCACCGTAACGATTCATCATGCGCCGCAATTCGTCCGTCTCGATGAGACCCATCGCGCGCGCATTCCCTTCGTTCTCGATGGCGTGCCGGCCGAAGCGCTCGCGGGCGATACGCTCCTGACCGCCATCCTCATGCGGCAACGACACGTGCGGCATAGCGAATTCAGCGGCAAGCCGCGCGCGGGCTTCTGCCTGATCGGCGCGTGCCAGGATTGCTGGGTGCGCGGCGAAGACGGCAAGCGCATGCGCGCATGCTCGACGCGCGTGGAGGCGGGCATGCGTGTCGTCACGGAGGATGTTCGATGAGCGGCGCGCATCGTGTGGTGATCGTCGGCGCGGGGCCGGCGGGCATTCGCGCGGCAGAGACGCTCGTCGCGGCGAGCGTGCGGCCGGTCGTCATCGATGAAAACGCGCGCTGGGGCGGCCAGATCTATCGACAGCCGCCCGCCGGCGCCGGCTTCAAGCGCAGTGCAGCGACGCTCTATGGCTTCGAGGCGAAGAAAGCCGAAGCCGTGCACGACGCGATGGCGAAGCTGCTGCCGAAGATCGACTATCGTCCCGACACGCTCGCGTGGGCGTGCGAACAGAACCGCCTCGACACCCTTCACGCGGGCCGCGAGACGAGCGTGCCGTTCACGCATCTGATCATCGCGAGCGGCGCGACGGATCGCATCGTGCCGCTGCCCGGCTGGACGCTCGCGGGGGTATTCACGCTCGGCGGCGCGCAGGTCGCATTGAAGGCGCAAGGCTGCGCGATCGGATCGCGCGTCGTGTTCGCGGGCACCGGACCGCTGTTGTATCTCGTCGCCTATCAATACGCGAAGGCGGGCGCGCGGGTCGCGGCCGTGCTCGATACGAGCCCGCTCGCGCGTCAGGCCGCCGCCGCGCCGCGCATGCTGAGCCAGCCGTCGATGTTCGCCAAGGGCGTGTATTACGTCGGATGGCTGCAGGCGCACGGCGTGCGTATCGAACGCGGCGTGACGCTCGATCGCATCGATGGCGACGATGCCGTGCGCGGCATCCGCTGGCGCACGCGTCGCGGCGAGCCACGCTCGCTCGACTGCGATGCCGTCGGCATGGGCTTCGGCCTTCGCCCCGAAACGCAGCTCGCGGATCTCGCCGGATGCCGCTTTCGCTTCGACCCGCTCAATCGCTGCTGGCTCCCCGAGCGCGACGCGGCGGGCCGCAGCTCGGCGCGCAACGTCTATCTCGCCGGCGACGGCGCGGGCATCGCCGGTGCGGACGCCGCCGAGCTCGCGGGACGGCGCGCCGCACTCGCGCTGATCGAAGACATCGGCATCGTGACGCACCGAAGCGCGCAGCCCGATGCCACGAAACTCGAACGCGAACTCGCACGCATCGCCGTTTTCCGCGCGGGCATCGAGCATGCATTCGCGCCGCCCGTGAACGCCGCGCAGCACTGGCCCGACGACATGACCGTGTGCCGCTGCGAGGACGTCACCGCGGGCACGATGCGCGCGTGCATCCGCAGCGGGCTCGCCACGGAAGTCAACCGGTTGAAGTCGCTGACGCGCATCGGCATGGGCCGCTGTCAGGGCCGCATGTGCGGCGAATCCGCGATCGCCCTGCTTGCCGCCGAAACCGGCAAGCCGCTCGCCGATGTCGGCCGTCTGCGCAGCCAGGCGCCCATCAAGCCCATCCCGATCACACCGATGCTCTACGACGACGGCGTGCACGTGCAGCCCGAGGAAGCCCACGATGAATGACACGCGTGCGGGTGTGAGTCATTTCGATGTGGTGATCGCGGGCGGCGGGCTCGTCGGCTCGTCGACGGCACTCGCGCTCGCGAAATCGGGCATGCGCGTCGCGCTGATCGAACGGCGCTTCTGCGGCGCGCAGGCGAGCGGCGTGAACTACGGCGGCGTGCGCACGCAGGGACGCACGGCGGAACAGCTGCCGCTCGCCGTGCGCGCGCGGCGCGTCTATGGCCGCTTGCCGGAGCTGATCGGCATCGACGGCGAGATGGTCGTGTCGGGTCATCTGCGTCTCGCGCGGCGCGAAGCCGATCTCGACGTGCTCGATCGATGGTCCGCGATGGCGCGCGAACACGGCGTCGAATCGCACGTGATGAGCGGCCCGGCGTTTCGCCAGCGCTATCCGTGGCTCGGTCCTGCGGCGATCGGCGGCTCGCTCTGCCCGAGCGACGGCCACGCGAATCCGCGTCTCGTCTCGCCGGGTTTTGCGCATGCCGCCCGGCGCGCGGGCGCCGACGTGCGCGAGCAGACCGAGCTGTCCGACATCACCTTCGACGGCACGCGCTTCCAGATGCGCGCGGGCCGCGAGCGCATCAGTTCGGACTGGCTCGTCAACAGCGCGGGCGCGTGGGCGAACCGCATCGCGGGGAGCTTCGGCGAAAGCGCGCCGATGAAGCCCATCTACCCGAACATGTGGGTAACCGAGCCGCTGCCGCTTTTCATCGGGCACAGTCTCGGCGTGGTCGGTGGCGGCATCTATGCGCGTCAGGTGGAGCGCGGCAACTGCGTGATCGGCGGCGGGCGCGGACATGGCGACGGCGAGTACGCGCAGCCATCGACGGCCACGACGCGCGCCGTGATGCGCGACGCGTGCGCGCTCTTGCCCGCCCTGCGCGATGCGCTCCTGATCCGCACATGGAGCGGCGTGGAAGGCGAAACACCGGACGGCAATCCGATCATCGGGTTAAGCCGCACCACGCCGCGCCTTCTGCATGCGTTCGGTTTTTCGGGCGGCGGCTTCCTGCTCGCGCCCGGCGTCGGCGAAGTGCTCGCCGAACTGGTTACGCAGGGCGAGACCAGCACGCCGATCGACGCGTTCTCGATCGGACGGTTCAGTTCGATGCCTCTATCCGTCACTCATTAGCCACTCACTCAGCCAGAACAAGGAAAACTCACGATGAAGCTGCCCCGCACACTCGTTTCGATTGCCGCGCTCGTCGCGCTCGGCGTTGCGCCGTCCGCCTGGTCCCAGAGCAAGACGATCTATATCGGCATGAACGGCGGACCGATGGAAAAGGCCTATACGAGTCAGGTTCTGCCCGAGTTCGAGAAAGCCAACAACGTGAAGGTCGTCGTGGTGCCGGGCACATCCTCGGACGTGCTCGCGAAGCTGCTCGCGAACCGCAACAGCCCGCAAATCCACGTCGCGTTCCTCGATGACGGCGTGATGGCGCGCGCCGTCAGCATGGGCGTGTGCCAGAAGCTCGACGATTCGCCCGTGCTGAAGGAGCTCTATCCGTTCGCGCGCCTGAAGGACGACATGGGCGCGGGCGTGCAGCTCGGCATGACCGGCATCGGCTACAACACGAAGCTCTTCAAGGAAAAAGGCTGGGCGCCGCCGACCTCGTGGATGGATTTCGCCGATCCGAAGTACAAGGGCAAGGTGGTGTTCCAGTCGGCCTCGAGCAGCACGTTCGGCCTGCATGGCTTCCTTGCGATCAACCGCATCCTCGGCGGCAGCGAGAAGAACGTCGAGCCGGGCTTTTCCAAATGGGCGACGACAGTCGGCCCGAACGTCGTCGAATACATTCCGAACTCGGCGAAGCTCTCGGAGATGATCACGACGGGCGAAGCCGGCCTCTTTCCGCTCACGCCGACCGCCATCGGCGATCTGAAGGACAAGGGTCTACCGGTCGCGTATGTCGCGCCGAAGGAAGGCGCGGTGCTGCTGCTCGTCGATGTATGCGTCGTGAAGAACAATCCGGATCCGGCGCTCGCGCAGAAGCTTGCGCAATTCCTCCTCTCGGCGCCCGCGCAGACGAAGGCGGCCGAAGCCGGCAAGCAGATTCCCACCAACACGCAGGCGAAGATGACGCCGGAGATGGAGAAGAATCTCGGCGACCTGAACGCACTCGTGAAGAAAGTGACCGTGGTGGACTGGGACACGATCAACGCGAATCGCGCGCAGTGGGATCAGCGCTGGAATCAGCAGATCGAGAAGTAACGCTTAAAGATCCTTCACCAGACGAAGCGCATCGTAGATGGCGGCGTGCGTGTTGCGCGCCGACACCGCGTCGCCGATCCTGAAGAGCTGGAAGCGCCCTTCGGGATTCGTCTGCGCGCTTTGCGGCTTGCCGTCGATGAGCGCCTCGTAGTTCACCGAGCCGCGATTCTTCGAAAGCGGCTTGAGTTCGAAATACAGTTCGTCCATCGGAATCGTGCCGTGATTGACGACGATCTGATCGTGGCGCTGCTCCTTCTTCACACCGCCGTAGTCGCTGCCGATCGTCGCCACCAGTTCGCTGCCTTCGCGGCGAACGGACTCGAGGCGAAACGTCACCGTGAAGGTCGTCGCGAGTTTTTGCAGCGAGCGCATATAGGGCACGAGATTCATGCTCATGACTTCGGGCGAGAAAGAGCGGTCGGGCGTCATCACTTCCACCTTGCCGCCGGCCTGTGCAATCGTTTCGGCCGCCTGAAGCGCGGCGTGATCGCCGGCATCGTCGAAGATCAGGACATTCGCGCCGGGTTTCACATCGCCGGAAATGATGTCCCACGAAGAGACGACATGCTCGTTCCCTTCGCTGCAGACCTCCGTGTGCGGCATGCCGCCGGTCGCGACGATCACCACATCCGGATTTTCCGCCAGCACCGTTTCGTTGTCGGCCCACGTATTGAACCTGAACCGGACGCCGAGCCTTTCGCACTGCGCCATGCGCCAGTCGATGATGCCCATCATCTCCTTGCGGCGAACGTTTTGCGCGGTGAGGCGAATCTGGCCGCCGGGATCGTTCATCGCTTCCAGCACGACGACGTCGTGCCCGCGCTCGCCCGCGACGCGCGCAGCTTCAAGACCCGCGGGCCCCGCACCCACGATGACGATCCTGCGCTTCGTCGCGGCGGGTTCGATCGTGTGCGGCATCTCCAGTTCGCGGCCCGTCGCGGCGTTGTGGATGCACAGCGCCATGCCGCCCTGATAGATGCGATCCAGACAATAGTTCGCGCCCACGCAGGGCCGGATATCGTCTTCCCTGCGCTCGATGATCTTGCGCACGATATGCGGATCGGTCATATGCGCGCGCGTCATGCCGACCATGTCGATCTTGCCCGACTCGATCGCATGGCGCGCCGTCGCGACGTCCTGAATGCGCGCCGCATGAAACGTGGGAAAGTCCGTCGCTTGCCGGATCTCGCCCGCGAAGTCGAGATGCGGAGCGCTCTTCATCCCCATGATGGGAATGACGTCGGTGAGCCCGGCATCGGTTTCCAGATGCCCGCGGACGACATTCAGGAAATCGACGAGGCCGCTGTTCTTGAGGCGCTTCGAAATCTCGATGCCTTCTTCTTTCGTGATGCCGCCCGGGAGCATCTCATCGGCCGTATAACGGATGCCGACGAGAAAGCGCTCGCCGACGCGCTCACGCATCGCGCGCAGCACGTCGAACGTGAAGCGCATGCGGTTCTCAAGCGAACCGCCATACGGACCTTCGAGCGTATTCGTCAGAGGCGACCAGAACTGGTCCATCAAGTGACCATAGGATTCGATTTCCAGCCCGTCGAGGCCGGCGGCCTTCATGCGCTCCGCCGCATCCGCGAAGTCCCGGACGATGCGCTCGATATCCCAGTCCTCCAGCTTCTTCGGGAAAGCCCGGTGCGCGGGCTCGCGACTGTGCGACGGCGAGACGGCAGGCAACCAGTCGCCCTTGTCCCAGCGCGTGCGGCGGCCGAGATGGGTCAACTGGATCATCACCTTCGCGCCGTGCTCGTGGCACTCGTCGACGAGGTCCTTCATCCACGGCACGACTTCGTCCTTGTACGCGAGGATGTTGTTGAAGACCGGCGGGCTGTCCTTCGATACCGCCGCGGAGCCCGCCGTCATCGTCAATGCAATGCCGGCCTTCGCGCGCTCGACGTGGTAGGCGCGATAGCGCTCCTTCGGCATCCCATCCTCGGCGTAGGCCGGTTCATGCGACGTCGTCATGATCCGGTTTCGAAAAGTGAGGTGTTTCAGCGTGTAAGGCTGCAGCAGCGGGTCCGTGGACATGGATGCCTCATCGAAGCGAGTGGGAACGAAACGCCTGTCGTGGTGAAGAGTAGAACCACTGTACACATGTGTCAAGTAGGGAGACAATGGTGTACATTGACTGTGACGCATGATCGACCAGGGAAAAAACGAAATGGACGAGACGCTCGACGTGGTGCGCGGCTCCGCCGAAATGTGGCTGGATGCGGCGTATGAAGGCCTCCTCGAAGGAGGCGTGGATGCGGTGCGCATCCTGCCGCTTGCAAAAAAGCTGAATCTTTCGCGAACCAGCTTCTACTGGTTCTTCAAGGATCGCGAGGAACTGCTCGCCGCACTGCTCGACCGATGGAAACAGAAGAACACAGGCAACTGGATCGAACGAACGGAAGCGTATGCGGACAGTGTGTGCGAAGCGATGCTGAACGTATTCGACTGCTGGTTCGACGACACTATTTTCGACTCGCGATTCGAGGCCGCTATACGCAACTGGGCGCAGCAATCGCCGGAAATTGCGGCGCAGATGGCGCAGGACGATGCGCAACGCATTGCGGCGCTCACTGCCCTGTTCGAGCGATTCGACTATGCGCCGCGCTCAGCCGATGTCCGCGCGCGCGTGGCTTATTTCACGCAGGCCGGCTATGTCTCGACGAAACCCGACGAAGACATGTCGGTCCGCATGATGCGCATTCCGGAGTACGTCGAAGTCTTCACGGGCGTACGGCCGAAAAAGCACGAGCTTCAGCGCTTCTACGCGCGGCGCAACTTCGAGTTCGAGTGAGCGATCGCGCCCGCGGGTTACTTCGCGGTCAACTGATCGAACACATGCTCGCATGCGGCTTTCCACGCCGCGTTGCCGCCGAGCTTTTCCAGCACCTCCAGTCCTTGCGCCGTATAGGTGCCCGCCGTCGCGATGGATGAACCGATTTCGCCGATTCCCGACGATGCTTTGTATCGCGAGTAAGCAACGCAGTCTTCAACGCCACTGAGCACGAGCTGTCTTGCATCGTCGGGTGTGAAGCCCTTCTGAACGAACCATTGCTGCAGATCGTGAAGCAGAAAATAGAACCATCCGTTCATGCATGCGCCCACCGTGGCAAGCTCGAATTCGCGTTCAGTCGAGAGAAGCACCGGATTTCCCAGCGCAGCGAGCAATGGCGCCATCGCTGAGCTTGCGGGATAGACCGCGACCGTCGAGCGATTGATCTCGGCAGCAAGAGACAACATGGCGCGGGTGCATTCCCGGGCGCCGAACATACGCTGCAAATCGCCGACGGGCACGCCGCTGACGACGGAAACGAGCGGGATGCCCGGCTTCAGCGTGATCTCCTGCGCGAGCTCGTCGAGTTGCCCCGGACGAACGCCGATCAGAATGACATCAGCGGCATCCGCGACTTCCTGGTTATCGCGCATCAACGCACAGCCGACATCCTTCGCGAGACTTTCCGCCCTCGTGCGGCTTCTGGGCGAAAGGATAAACGCCGTATCGGTGCCGCTACGATGCAATCCTCGAATCATCTTCTCGGTCAGATCGCCGACGCCGAGCACCCCGAGCTTCATCATGAGTTTCGCCACTCCTCGCTGGACCTGATTTGCCGAACTGGACAATCGTTCAGGCTGTGCGATGCGACTTGACGGGAGAAAGTCTGTCTCTCGCCGACAGCAAGCGATCGACCTGTTGCTCGCCAGCCGTCGCGTGACACGCTTGCGCGCTTAACCTGAACCCGCTCGACGCCTATGAACAGAGACTTTCGCACCCATTGGCACGCCGCGTGCAAATGAATGAGTGGCGAATTGCATGTCGCCATTCACTTCACTTTTGCCAGGAGACCCGCCATGACCACTCTGACCATCACCGATCTGCCTTGCGTCGACACGATCGACCGCCAAGCGATGTCCGCCGTGCGCGGCGGGATCGCGCATGTGACCCTGCCGGGCGGCGGCAACACGATTCCCGAGTTGCCGCCGTCGCTGCCGGCGTCGTGGCCCAGCGCCGCCGCGCTCTTGAAGGAACTGCACATTCCGGTGCCATTGCAGATTTCGCCGCAACCCGCGACGCAAGATCCTCGTCTGCTGTGAGCGCGGGTCGCATCACGCTCGACGCGCCTTCATCGTTCGTAATAGATCGCAAGCCATACGGTTTGCTCGTCGGCATGCGTCCACGCGACGCGATGCCGGCAATGCGGCTCGATCAGCACGTAGTCACCCGGATGCATGTCGTGCCGCGTCGAGTCCTCCTCGAACTCGAGCACGGCCGCGCCCGTCAGCAACACGACCCATTCGGCGCGCGAGTCGTCGTACCAGAAGCCTTCGGGACTCGCGTGTCCCATCGACACGATGCGCTCCACGTTCAGGCGCTGTCCCGTGACGAGCATGTCGATCCGCTCTTCGCTGCCGTGCTTTGCCTCGAAGCCGAACAGGTTACCCGTTTGCAGTTGCATGGATCGACCTCACGTCAACGTTCAGTTCGCTGATATCGATTATGTCCGAACTCGACTTCCATGCAACATCTCAAGCAGTCACGCGGCCACTCCGCCCACCAGCAGTTCGCGCATCGCGTCGAGCGCCGCCGAGAAATGCCCCTTGCGCCACACGAGCAGCGTATCCACACGACCGAGCTCGCCCATCGGATGCAGGTCCACTTCGCCATCCAGCCGCGCGAGCTCGAGCACCGAGCGCGGCGCCACCGCGACGCCCGCCCCTGCCGCCACGCACGCGACGATCGCGTGATACGAACCCAGCTCCAGCACCCGCGCGGGCCTGATACCCTGCTGCTCGTACCAGCGCATCGCGTATGAGCGGTAAGCGCAACCGCGCTCGAACGCCACGAGCGTCAGGCCCGCCGACTCGCGCCCCATCGCCACCGGATGCTGTCCGCGCGGCGTGATCAGCGCCAGCTCTTCCTCGAACACCGGCACGGACTCGAACTGCTCGGCGGCAAGCGCGTCGGGCTCGATGGGACGCGCCATCACAGCCGCGTCGACTTCGAAGGTGCGCACGCTCTCGATGAGCGCGCGGGTCACGCCCGTCGCCAGTTCGAGCGTGACCTGCGGCCAGCGCTGGTGGTAGGCGGCCAGCAAGCGCGGCAGGCGGCTCGCGGCCGTGCTTTCCATCGTCCCGAGCCGCAGACGGCCTTGCGGACGATTCTCGCTGACCGCGTGCCGCGCTTCCTCGGCGAGCGCGAGCAGACGTTCCGCGTAAGGCAGCAAGGTCTCGCCGGCCGGCGTCAGCACGAGACGCCGGCCATCGCGGATGAAAAGATCCGTGCCGAGCGTCTCTTCCAACTGACGGATGCGCGTCGTGACATTCGACTGCACACGATTGAGCTTCGCCGCTGCCCGCGTCACGCCGTTCTCGCGCACGACCGCCCGGAAAATCGTCAATGCCGACAGATCCATGATCTTTCCAGAAGATTGGTTGTATCTCGATTATTCATTTTTCAAGATACTACGATCAAGCTAGGATGGGTGCATTACCGCTTCGCCTATCGACTATGGCATCGCCCGCTCAAGCATCGTCGTTGCCCGCTCATCACGCGCGATATGCCGCGCTCGCGTGCGCCGTCGTGCTCGCGGTGGCGCTCGGCGTCGGGCGATTCGCCTTCACGCCGCTGCTTCCGCTGATGCTCAAAAGCGGCGCGCTCGATATCCGTCACGGCGGCTGGCTCGCATCGGCCAACTACGCCGGCTATCTGATCGGCGCGTTGTCGTGCGCGGCGATCCGCATCGATCACGCGCGCATGGTGCGCCTCGCGCTCGCGTGGACCATCGTGCTGACGCTCGCGATGGGCCTCGTCCATCTCTTCTGGCTGTGGGCCGCGATACGGTTCGCGGCGGGCGTTGTCAGCGCGTGGGCATTCGTGTTCGCGTCGCAATGGGGCTTGCGGCGGCTCGCCGAGCTCGACGCGCACGGCCTCGGCGGCGTGATCTATGCGGGCCCCGGCGTCGGCATCGTGGCGACCGGTTTGCTCGGTGCGGCGGCCGCGGCGTTCGGCGTGCCGGCGCCGTGGGTATGGATCGGCTTCGCGGTCTGTTCGTGCGTGGCGGGCGCGCTCGTATGGAGGACGCTCGCGCATCGGGCACCGGCGTCGCGCGAGCGCGCGCATGCCGCCGATCGCGTGGCGCCCGCATCGTCGCGCGCCGATTCGATCGGGCTCGTCGGGCTCTACAGCCTCGCGGGTTTCGGCTACATCATCACCGCGACCTTTCTTCCTGTCATCGCGCGACAGGCGTTGCCGGGCTCGCCGTGGCCCGACCTGTTCTGGCCCGCGTTCGGCTTCGCGCTGATCGCCGGCGCGCTGATCGCCGCGCGGCTGCCGCTGTCGTGGGATAACCGGCTGCTGTCGGCGGCGTGCTATCTCATTCAGGCGCTCGGCATCTTGCTGGGCATCGTGTTTCCGAGCGCGCTCGGCTTCGGTATCGGCAGTGCGCTGCTCGGCTTGCCCTTCACCGCGATCACCTTGTTCGCGATGCGCGAGGCGCGCCGGCTGCGCGGTGAAGCCGCGGCGGGCCTGATGGGATACGCGACCGCCGCATACGGGCTCGGACAAATCGCCGGACCGCTCGTCGCGGCGCCGATCGCGGCGCACACGGGCTCCTTCTCCATCGCGTTATGGATTGCGGCGGCGGCGCTTGGACTCGGCGCGGCCGGCCTCGCATGGCTCGGGATGCGAGGGCGCACGACGACCACCTGACGCAGCAGGATCGTCCTATCAGTGTGCCGGCGCCGCATGTCAAAGTGACAGGCATCCTCATACGTGGAGCATGCCGTGTCCGCCGCTGAAACATCCGCTCTTCTCTATCGCCCCTTCACCGCCGATGACATCGCCGCGGCGCATGCGCTCTCGGTGGAAGTCAAATGGCCGCATCGCGCCGATGACTGGCGCTTCGTGCTCGACGCCGGCGCGGGTTTCATCGCGCAGGACGGCGAGCGCGTGGTCGGCACCGCGCTGTGCTGGAAGTATGGCGACGACGGCGGATCGCTCGGCATGGTGATCGTCGCGCCGGATTGCCAGGGCAAGGGCATCGGCCGCAAGTTGATGGAACTGCTGCTCGAAGCGCTCGGCAAGCGCATCACCGTGCTGCATGCCACGCCTGCGGGCGAGCCGCTTTACGCCAAGCTCGGGTTCAGGCGCATCGGCGCGATTCATCAGCATCAATCCGCCAATTTCGACGTGCCTGAAATCGACTTGCCGCCGGGCGAGCGAATGCGCGCGATCGAGCCGGGCGATACGCGCGCCATTGCCGATCTCGCATCGCGCGCGAGCGGACTCGACCGAAGCGCGCTTTTGCCTGCGTTGCTGAACGTCGCACGAGGCGTCGTGCTCGAACGCGACGGCGAAATGCTCGGCTTCTCGCTCATCCGCGAGTTCGGGCGCGGTCATGCGATCGGCCCGGTGGTTGCAGTCACCGCCGATCAGCAGCACGCGCGACGCGCGCGGGCGCTCATCGCGCATGCGCTCGCTTCCCGCGAAGGCACGTTCACGCGCATCGACACGCCGGATGAAAGCGGTCTGTCGGACTGGCTCGAAGGCATCGGGCTCGAGCGCGTGGATACGGTCATCAAGATGGCGCGCAACGGCACGCCGCCGCACGATGCATCCGTCGCGCAATTCGCGATCATCAATCAGGCGTTGTGCTGACAGCGATGACGATCCTCTATAAAGCCGATCCCGAACGCGGCCGGCAATGGGCGCAGCATTTCGCGCAAAAAGCGCCGGACGTGGCCTTCCGCGTGTGGCCCGATATCGGCGATCCCGCCGCGGTGCGCTATCTCGCTGCATGGCAGCCGCCCGCCGATGTCATGCAGACGTTCCCCAATCTCGACGTGATTTTCTCGGTCGGCGCGGGCATCGATCAATTCGATCTGTCGGGCGTGCCGCCGCATGTCGCGGTCGTGCGGATGACCGAGCCGGGCATCGTCGAAGGCATGGTCGAATATGTGACGCAGGCGGTGCTGACCATTCATCGCGATCTCTTCGATTACGCCGCGCAGCAACGCGAGCACGTATGGCGCGAGATGCCCGTGCGCGCGGCGTCGACGCGGCGCGTCGGCGTGCTCGGCCTCGGCATGCTCGGCACCGCGGTGCTGAAAACGCTGCGTCTTTTCGGCTTCGACTGCGCGGGCTGGAGCCGTTCGCCGCATGAGATAGAAGGCGTCGAATGTCATGCGGGCATCGAATCGCTCGATGCGTTCCTCGCCCGCACCGATATCCTCGTGTGCCTGCTGCCGCTCACGGAGGCGACGCGCGGCCTCATCGGCAAACACGTGTTCGAGACGCTGCCAAAAGGCGCATCGTTCATCAACGTCGGGCGCGGCCCGCACGTGATTCAGCAGGATTTGCTCGATGCGCTCGACAGCGGCCATCTCCATGCCGCGATTCTCGATGTCACCGATCCCGAGCCCTTGCCGCCGACGCATCCGTTCTGGACGCATCCGCGCGTGCGCCTGACGCCGCATATCGCAAGCGCGACGCGGCCCGAAAGCGCCGTCGACGTGGTGCTGGAGAACCTGCGACGCCATCGCGCGGGCGAGCGCATGATCGGCGAAATCGACCGCACGCGCGGCTACTGAGTCCGTCGTCGGGGGCGCGCAGCACAAAATGCTGCGCGCCCCTGAAAAACGCCGCGAATTTGCTTTTTTGCGATTTTTTTGGCGATGCGCGCGATACGGCTCTGCCGATAGTATGAAGCGGTCAAGAGCCATTCCGCCCCCTTCGCGAAAAGAGAGCCGCATCATGTCGATCAAGTCGCTTGTCGAGTCCGACCGCCAGCATCTGATTCATCCCGTCGTCAGCTATCGCGCGCATGAGGCGCGCGGCGTGACCGTGCTCGATTCCGCCGATGGCGTATTCCTGCGCGATATCGAAGGCAAACAGCTGCTCGACGCCTTCTCCGGCCTGTGGTGCGTGAATACGGGTTACGGGCACGCGAGCATCGTCGAGGCCGCTGCGAAGCAGATGGCGAAACTGCCCTACGCCACGGGCTATTTCCACTTCGGCTCCGAACCCGCGATCGAACTGGCCGCAAAGCTCGTCGAACTCGCGCCCGCGTCGCTGCAACACGTGTACTTCACGCTCGGCGGCTCGGATGCCGTCGATTCCGCGCTGCGCTTCATCACGCACTACTACAACGCAACGGGCCGTCCGTCGAAGAAGCATTGCATCGCGCTGCAACGCGGTTATCACGGTTCGTCGTCGATCGGCGCCGGACTGACCGCGTTGCCCGCGTTTCATCGCAACTTCGATCTGCCGCTGCCCAATCAGCATCACATTCCTTCGCCGTATGCGTATCGCAATGATTACGCCGATGACGCCGCGCTCATCGCGGCATCCGTGCAGGCGCTCGAAGCGAAGGTCGCGGAGCTGGGCGCGGACAACGTGGCCGCATTTTTCTGCGAGCCGATTCAAGGCTCGGGGGGCGTGATCGTGCCGCCGGTGGGCTGGCTGAAAGCGATGCGCGATGCGTGCCGCAAGCTCGGTATCCTCTTCGTCGCCGATGAAGTGATCACCGGCTTCGGCCGCACCGGTCCGCTCTTCGCGTGCCAGGGGGAAGGCGTCGAGCCGGACCTGATGACGGTCGCGAAGGGCTTGACCGCGGGCTATGCGCCGATGGGCGCGGTCCTCATGTCCGATGCGGTCTATCGCGGCATCGCCGATGGCGCCGATGCGTCCGCGGTCATCGGACATGGCCACACGTACTCCGCGCATCCGGTGAGCGCGGCGATCGGGCTCGAAGTGATGCGGCTCTATCATGAAGGCGGCTTGCTCGCGAACGGCCACGCGCAGGCGCCGCGATTCGCGCAAGGACTCGACGCGTTGCTCGATCATCCGCTCGTCGGCGATTCGCGTCATCGCGGCTTGCTCGGCGCGCTCGAACTCGTCGCCGACAAGGACAGCAAGCGCAGCTTCGATGTATCGCTCAAGCTGCCGGACCGCATCGCCGCCGCGGCCTACGGCAACGGCCTCGTGTTTCGCGCGTTCGGCGACAACATTCTCGGCTTCGCACCGGCGCTGTGCTACACGCAAGCGAACTTCGACATGCTGTTCGAGCGCCTCACGAAAACGCTCGATGACGTGCTCGCGCAAAGCGACGTGCGCGACGCGCTGAAAGGCGGATCGGGCTTCAGTTCCCGCGCGGCTGCGTGATAACATCGACCGACCGCCGACATGCGAGACCGAACCCGCCGCGATGAGCACCGACAGCAAGCTGGACCGAATCGATCTGCGTATCCTCTCGCAATTGCAGAAGCGCGGGCGCATCACGAACGTGGAGCTCGCCGATGCAGTCGGTCTTTCGCCCAGCCCTTGCCTGATTCGTGTGAAGCGGCTGGAGAAAGCGGGTTATATCGTCGGCTATGGCGCGCAGATTCAACTCGAAAAGCTCGGCGACGTGCAGGTGGTCTTCACCGAAGTCACGCTCGCCGATCATCGCCGCGAAGACTTCATCAACTTCGTGAATGCCGTGAAGGATGTCGACGAGATCGTCGAATGCCATCTCGCGAGCGGCGGTTACGACTATCTGCTCAAGTTCGTCACGCGCAGCGTGAGCCATTATCAGAGCATCATAGAAGGGCTGCTGGAACGTGGGATCGGCATCGAGAAGTACTTCAGCTACGTCATCATCAAGACGTCGTTCGTGAAGACGCACTACCCGCTCGAAACACTCTTCTCGCAGCATCATCATTGAGGCGCGCGCCTCATTCTTTCAGCATGAATGCACGCACGCGCGTTTTGCACGTGCGTGCTTTTATCGTCGATCATCTTCACGCGGAGTAGCACATGTCCAGCAAATATCGTATTGCCGTGATTCCGGGCGACGGCATCGGCAAGGAAGTGATGCCCGAAGCATTGCGCGCGCTCGATGCCGTGAGCGAGCGCTTCAATATCGAGCTGGAGTACCGGCATATCGAGTGGGCGAGTTGCGATTATTACGCGCAGCACGGCCAGATGATGCCCGATGACTGGAAGGCGCAACTGCAAGACGCCGATGCGATCCTGTTCGGCGCGGTCGGCTGGCCGGACACGGTGCCGGACCACATCTCGCTGTGGGGCTCGCTGCTGAAGTTCCGCCGCGAGTTCGATCAATACATCAACCTGCGCCCCGCGCGTCTTTTCGACGGCGTGCCCTCGCCGCTCGCGAATCGCAAGGCGGGCGACATCGACTTCATGATCGTGCGCGAAAACACCGAAGGCGAGTATTCGTCGGTCGGCGGCACGATGTTCGAAGGCACGGATCGCGAGTTTGTCTCGCAAACGTCGATCTTCACGCGCAAGGGCGCGGAGCGCGTATTGAAGTTCGCGTTCGATCTCGCGCAAAAGCGCGAGAAGACGCTGACGGTCGCCACCAAAAGCAACGGCATTTCGATCAGCATGCCGTGGTGGGACGCGCGCGCCGCCGAAATCGCCGCGCAGTATCCCGAGATCAAATGGGACAAGCAGCACATCGACATTCTGTGCGCGCGCTTCGTATTGAACCCCGATCGCTTCGATGTGGTCGTCGCGACGAATCTCTTCGGCGACATTCTTTCGGATCTCGGCCCGGCATGCACGGGCACGATCGGCATTGCGCCTTCGGCCAACATGAATCCGGAGCGCAACTTCCCTTCGCTGTTCGAGCCGGTGCACGGTTCCGCGCCGGATATCGCGGGCAAGAACATCGCCAATCCGGTCGCGATGATCTGGTCGGCCGCGATGATGCTCGACTTCCTCGGCGAACGCGGCGCGCACGACGCGATGCTCTCCGCCATCGAGACCGTGCTGAAGCAAGGACCGCATACCGGCGATCTGGGCGGCCGCGCGAACACCACGGAAGTGGGCAAGGCCATCGCGCATCTGCTCGCCTGATCTTTTCCGGAGACCATCATGACGCAACGATACGAGTTGAGCGATCTGATTCGCGCCGACAATTTCATCGACGGAAAGTGGGTTCCCGCCGCGAGCGGCAAGCGCTTTGCCGTCACGGATCCCGCGACGGGCGAGGTCATCGCGCAAGTGGCCGACAGCGGCCCCGCCGATGCCCGCGCCGCCACCGATGCCGCCGCGCGCGCCTTTCCCGCCTGGCGCGACACGCTGCCGAAAGATCGCGCGGCCGTGCTGCATCGCTGGCATGCGCTGATCGTCGAAAACGCGGATGCGCTCGGGCGTCTGATCTCGCTCGAACAAGGCAAGCCGTTCGCGGAAGGCCGCGGCGAAGTGATGTACGGCGCGTCGTATGTCGCATGGTTCGCGGATGAAGCCACGCGCATCTACGGCGACATCATTCCGCAGCAGCAGCGCGGCAAGCGCATGAGCGCGGTGAAGGAGCCTGTCGGCGTCGTCGCTGCAATCACGCCGTGGAACTTCCCGCTCGCGATGATCGCGCGCAAGATCGCGCCCGCACTCGCGGCAGGCTGCACGGTCGTCGGCAAGCCCGCGGAAGACACGCCGCTCACGGCGCTCGCACTCGTGATGCTCGCGCATGAAGCCGGCGTGCCGGCGGGCGCGTTGAATCTGATCGGCGCATCGCGCGAGAACGCGCAGGACGCGGTCGCCGACTGGCTCGAAGATGGCCGCGTGCGCAAGATCACCTTCACGGGCTCGACGCCGGTGGGCAAGTATCTCGCGCGCGAATCGGCGGGCACGCTGAAGAAGCTGTCGCTGGAGCTCGGCGGCAATGCGCCCTTCATCGTATTCGACGACGCCGATCTCGATGCCGCCGTCGCGGGACTCATGGCATCGAAGTTCCGCAATGGCGGACAGACCTGCGTGTGCCCCAATCGCGTGTACGTCCAGTCGTCCGTGTACGACAAGTTCGCCGATCTGCTGGCAAAGCGCGTGGCCGCATTGAAGGTTGCACCCGCGACCGACCCCGACGCGCAGATCGGCCCGATGATCAACGCGCGCGCGGTCGACAAGATCGAACGTCACGTGAAAGACGCGCTCGAACGCGGCGCACGCGCGCTCACGGGCGGCAAACGTCTCGCCGAACTCGGCCCGAACTACTACGCCCCGACCGTGCTCGCCGGTGCCACGCCCGACATGCAACTGAGTTGCGAGGAAACCTTCGGCCCGGTCGTGCCGCTCTTCCGTTTCGACGACGAAGCCGAAGCGATCCGCGCCGCAAACGACACGCCGTTCGGCCTCGCAGCGTATTTCTACAGCCAGAACCTCAAGCGCATCGATCGCGTCTCGCGGCTGCTCGAAGCCGGCCTCGTCGGCATCAACGAAGGCGCGATTTCAAGTGAAGCCGCGCCGTTCGGCGGCGTGAAGGAATCGGGCTATGGACGCGAAGGCTCGAAGTACGGCCTCGACGATTACCTGTCGATCAAATATCTCTGCCAGGGCGGTCTCGAATGAACGCCTATCCGATCGAAATCACGTTCCCCGATATCAGCGCGCATGCAGCGGGCAACGCGGGCGTGCCGTACGTGCATACGTTCGACTCGGGCATCGACGGTCCGCATGTGATGATCAACGCCCTCACGCACGGCAACGAAGTGTGCGGCGCGATCGTCGTCGATGCCTTGCTGCGCGCTCGATTGAGACCGCGTCGCGGCAGGCTCACGCTTGCCTTCGCAAATGTCGAAGCATACGGGCGCTTCGACGCGAAGAAGCCTGATGCGTCGCGTTTCGTCGATCAGGATTTCAATCGCGTCTGGACCGCGCAAGCGCTCGACGACACCTCGCGCGATTCGAGCGAGCTGCGCCGTGCCCGCGCGATGCGGCCTGTCATCGACACCGTGGATCTGCTGCTCGATCTTCATTCGATGCATGAAAAGAGCAAGCCGCTGATCGTCGCGGGACCGCTCGACAAGGGCATCGAATTGTCGGCGCTGCTCGGCACGCCCGCGACCGTCATCTGCGACGAAGGCCATCCAGAAGGCCGGCGCATGCGCGATTACGAAGGCTTCGGCGATCCGTCGAGCGGCAAGAACGCGTTGCTGATCGAATGCGGACAGCATTGGGAAGCGGCTGCGGTGACAGTGGCGCGCGACGTGACCGCGCGTTTTCTGCTGCTCTCCGGCGTCATCGACAAGGAAGATGTGCCCGACGGCTGGATTCAGCCGTCACCACGAGAAATGCTCGTCGTGCGCGTGACGGAACCGGTCGTCGCGAAAAGCATGGACTTCCGTTTTGCGGGCGATTACACCGGCCTCGAAGTGTTTCACGAAGCGGGCAGCGTGATCGGATGGTCGGAGGGAGCCGCCGTCGCGACGCCCTATGACGATTGCATGCTCGTGATGCCTTCGTTGCGGCAGTTGCGTCCAGGCGTAACCGTCGTGCGGCTCGGCAAGATCGAACGGCGCATTCAATCTGCCTAGAAAAGGCACGCGGCCAGACCGGGACGCGGCGCATGGCATACGCGCCCCGGTCACGCACATGCCGACTATGCCCCGTGACCGACGATCCCCTTTACTTCGAGAAACGCCTCCAGTCCCCACTCGCCGTATTCGCGCCCATTGCCCGACTGCTTGTAGCCACCGAACGGCGAGCCCGCATCCCAGGCCGGATAATTCACGTAGACGCTGCCCGCGCGCATTTTCATGGCCACACGCCGCGCACGTTCCTGATCCTTCGACTGC
>FCOD02000082.1 GCA_001544655.2 Caballeronia turbans | reverse complement strand
CTACAAGCACCGCAAGCCGTTTGAGGCCTGGGACGTCATGCTCAGGGAGCATCACGACGGCTATATCGACTGGGCCGTCTTCATCTCGCCAACTGGGAGATCACCAATATGATTGCGGAACATCGAGGCAACTGTGTCGGAACGCAGGAGGCGCTCACCGCGATATGTTCCATTTCCAAGAAGCATGCGCAGAAACGTCATGTAGTTGTTTGGCGTGCTGAACAAGCCTCCTCCGCCCATGAAGAACTCTGGGCGCTGGTTCATCTCAAACGGTTCCGGCTTGAGACTTCCATCACCTTGACGACGGTGTAACGTCGCGACCCGTCGCTTCTGTGCGGTGCCGATAAGAAACCCGGTATCGTTCATGTCAAGCGGAGCGAAAATGTTCTCTCGGAAGTAGACTTCAAGTGACTGGTCGGTCACGGCCTCGACCAGCTTGCCAACCCAGTCCATGCTAATCCCATACTGCCAACGCTCGCCCGGTTCGAATTCGAGCGGTGCCGCAAACGCACCATTTAGCGAGTAGCCAATATCTGGCATTCCGGTCGCTTTCTCGTACTCGGTGAGGCGGTCGCTCCAGATGCTGTAGGTGAAGCCGGAAGTATGCGTGAGCAGATGACGGACCGTGATCGCATTGCGCGCTGGCCGCAGTATTGGATGACCCGCTGTGTCGAATCCTTCGAGGATCTGCGGCGTTCTTAGTTGCGGCAGCAGTTCCGAGGCGGGTTGTTCGAGCTTGAGCCTTCCCTGCTCGACGAGCTGCATGCACGCCGTTGCAGTGATTGCCTTGGTCATCGAGGCGAGCCAGAAGATCGAGTCTCCCGTTATAGGCCTCAAGCGTTCGGCATCTGCATGACCGGCATGACCCGAGTAAACGACGCCTTGCTCCGTCGCTCCTATCGCAACCACCCCGGCTACTGTGCTGTCGTCGACCGCTTTGCGGAGGGATGCGTCGATCGAGTCGAATCGTGCAGTGGACTTCGAAATGGCAGCAGATTGGTGCCTACTCGTGGCAGCGCTCGCGCTGCGCGCTTGCAGTGGCGCCAATGTTGCCGCAGCCAGCAGACAGGATGCGCTCTTAAGTAGAGCGCGGCGTTGAAGTCGGAAAGACATGTTTTCTCCAGTATAAGGACGATGACCTTGGTTATCGGATCGGTCTGGGCACCATTCTCGATGTCGGCGCCAACAAGCAAAATACCTCGCTAAGCACTTCATTAGTGACGTTAAGTCACTAATAGGTGTGTCATGTCTGTCTTGCAGACCCTAAACCCGACGGCAAGACGCGGCTTCGCACGACTTCAGGGACGAGGCATGAATTGCCCTTCGCAGAGCCGTTCTGGCGAGATATTGACGAAAGCGTCGCGCGGAGTATACTGAGCGCTCAGTCAGGTGCGGTCTTGGTGGTGTTTTGGTCGGGGCCGTGGTTGCCCCTCGGGGACCGCGGCTTCCAGCGCGGTCGCATATATAGGTGGACCAAATATGAAAATCGTCGATATGCACTCGCATTGGGGCACGCGCCGCGGCTTTCCGTTGCGAACGCCCGAAGAGCTTGCGCAGCAAAAGAAGACATGGAATTCTGAACCCGTCTACCACTCGGAGGCGGAAATGGTCCAGCACTTCCGAGACAACGACGCGCGCGTTGTCCTAGATTTGGGCTACACCAAATACATACCGATCGAAGAAGTCGCGCCGTTGCATGACTATTCGTTCGACGTCCAGCGCAAAGGCATGGACGTAATCGCCGGGCATTGGCTGCATGTTGATCCGTTGAATCGCGACGCGGGCGTGCGGGAGTTGCGTCGGTGCATCGAGGCAGCCCCAGGTTTTGTCGGTTACGCGGTGTCGGGTTCGGGGTCCGCTCCTGCGAGCGACCCTATCTGGTTTCCCTTCTACGATCTTTGTGCGCAGACCGGAACGCCAGTGTTGATTTTCGTCGGCACCACCGGACTAGGCGCAGGACTGCCTGGCGGAGGCGGAATACTGCTCGACAATTGTCATCCGCGTCATCTCGATTTCGTCGCGGCGAAGTTTCCGTCGCTTCGCATAGTCGCGGCACGCCCTGGGTGGCCATGGCAGACGGAAACCATCGCAGTTTTAATGCATAAGCGCAATATATGGTACGAACTGCACGGGTGGTCTCCCAAGTACTTTACGACCGACCTTAAGCATGAAATCAGCCGACGACTGCGTAATCGCGTGATGTTTGGGGCCGATTATCCCCTCTACTCCTACAATCGATTGCGCGCCGATTGGGAGAAGGAAGGCTATGCGCAGGAAGTCCTTGAAAGTGTGTTCTATCTGAACGCCGAGCGCTTTCTCGCCGGCGAGGAGACGCAATGAACCTCCAACTAAAAGGGAAGGTGGCGATCGTCGGCGGTGGCAGCCAGGGAATTGGTCTTGGTATCGCGCGCACACTCGCCGCAGAGGGCGCCAGCGTTGTGATCACCGCGCGTCGAGAGGAAGACCTGAAGCGCGCGGCCCACGAAATTCACGAAATGACCGGCAACCAGGTGACGTGGATCCCAGCGGATTGCCGCAAGGCGGAGGACTGCGAAAGAGTTGCAACGACTGTTCGCGCTGTCCACGGGGGCATTGATGTGCTGGTGAACAACGACGGTGCGCCGCCGGTCGGCCCATTGCTCTCTTTCGACGATGCAGCGTGGCATCGCGCCGTCGAACAAAATCTGATGTACCCGGTGCGCATGGTCCGGCAGGTCGCGGAGTCAATGAGAGAGCGGGGCGGTGGCAGCATTCTGAACATTAC
>FCOD02000080.1 GCA_001544655.2 Caballeronia turbans | reverse complement strand
GATTTCGCTTTGCTACGATTGACTTCATACGCTGTGCGTCTCCTGATCCGTTGAGACCAGCGTATCGAGGCTCACGAGAAGTCAAGGAAGCATGCGGGGGCGTGTCGGACCGTGTCGCTGGAGGGTAGGTCCTTGCCGGGCTCACGCAAAGGCGCAAGCGGCGCCGACGCGCTACGTCAGCAGAAACCTGTTCTCTTCTTGTCTAGCGCCGGTCGGCCTCCCAGCGAGTCCGCATTGCGAATCAGGCTTCGCACGCAATCGTCCACCGCTCCAGTTCCTGGTGGTATCGGCGTTGGGCCGTCGACGCGCTGGTCTGCCTCGGACGGATTCAACTACTTCGTCGGCGTGGTGCCGGTAAGCGACTCGGCTGGGCCAGTTCCTGATTCGCGCGCGCGTGGGGCATGATGGTGCTGTCGAAGTGGAATTCTTATAGATCACAGGGGATCGTGTCCATGATCGGCGATCGTGGACACGATTCACGCAAATCTATCCAGATCTACCCGGTTAGGGGCGTAGGTGGAGTGGCCGGCTTCAGTTTCTCGGCCACGTTCCAAGGCAGCAATTCGTCGATGCGTGAGATCTTGTGATCAGCGATATGGGTCAGGACGTATTCCAGATAGGCGCGCGGGTTGATCCCGTTGAGCTTTGCCGACCCGATCAAGCTATACATCGCGGCGGCTCGCTCGCCCCCGCTGTCCGAGCCGACGAACAGATAGTTCTTGCGTCCGAGGGCGACACAGCGCAGCGCGTTCTCGGCAAGCACGTTGCTGATCTCGACTCGACCGTCCTCGCAGTAGAACACGAGCGCCGCCCAGTGGTTCAGCGAGTAGTTGATTGCTTTTGCGAGCGAGGACTTCGTCGATAGCGTCGCGAGTTTCACCCTGATCGTCGCTTCGAGCTTCGCGAGCAACGGCTTGCTCTTTTCCTGCCTGAAGCGCAGACGCTCGTCAGGCGCCTTGCCGCGGATGTCGGCTTCGATGCTATAGAGTTCGCCGATCATCTCGAGCAGTTGCTGGGTATCTGAAGTCGGTGTGCGCGCGTGAACATCGTAAATGTACCTCCTCGCATGATCCCAGCATGCCGCTTCGTGGATCTCGCCGCTCGCATACAGTTGATCGAAACCGGCGTAAGCATCGGCCTGCAGGATGCCACGGAATGCGGCGAGTCGGGTCTGAGGATGGACGCCTTTGCGATTCGAGGAGAAGTCGAACCATACCGCAGCGGGCTCGGTCGAGCCCGAGCGGTGATCGTCGCGCACGTAGACCCAGAAGCGACCGGTCACCGTCTTTCCGTTGCCTGGCGCGAGCACCGCAACCGGTGTGTCGTCGACGTGTACCTTGCCGGGGACCAGCACGTAGCGCTGGATTGCTTCAACAAGCGGTCCACAGAGCTCGGCGATCTGCCCGATCCAGCGGCCCATGCTGGCGCGATCCAGCGTCACGCCGTCGCGTGCCGCAATCTCCGATTGGCGGTACAGCGGTTGGTGATCGGCGAACTTCGATACCGCAATGTCGGCCAGCAGGCTCGGATGCGCGATGCTGTGCTCGATGGGCAGGCTGGGCATCGCGGGCTGTTCGATGTGGCCGCAGTCAGGACAACACAGCTTGTGACGGATCGTGCGGATCACTTTAAACGCAGCCGCTACGCGCGCGAGCTGCTCGGAAACATCCTCGCCGAGTCGCTGCATCGTTGTGGAACACTTAGGGCAAGCCGCATTCGGTGTAAGTTCGATTTCATCGCGTGGCAAGTGCGGCGGCAGCGGCTCTCGCGTGGGCGTTCGACCAGGCGGCGCCGTCGACGTCTTGTCTCGATGCCCTCGCGTTTCGGCAGCGCCCTGACCGGCCGTCAGGTCTTCGAGCTGCGCCTCAAGTTTATCGATCTGCCGGGCCAGTTTCTCGGACTTGCTCCCGAAGTACATCCGCCTGAGCTTGTCGATCTGCGCCTTCAGGCGTTCGATTTCGTCGTCCCGTGCGGCGATCTCCCGCACCATGTTCTCGATTGACGCCTGCTGCTCGAGCACCAGAGCCTGGAGCTCCGCGACGGTGGTGGGAAGCGGCGCAGATTGGGACATGCGTCGCAGTTTACGAGCCTTCGATGTGGTTTACAACATCGACAGAGCAGCGGTGCGTTGCGGGTGTCGCCAGTCGATGCCTTCGAGGAGCATCGACAGCTGTGCGCTCGTCAGATGGATCTTTCCACCGTCGGCCTGTGGCCAGACAAACCGGCCTCGCTCCAATCGTTTTGCGAGCAGCCAGAGCCCATCGTCGGTCGCCCAAAGCAGCTTCACGAGATCGCCGCGGCGGCCGCGGAAGATGAATACGTTGCCACCCAGCGGATTCTCTTCGAGCGCTGTCTGCACTTTCGCGGCCAGCCCCTGGAAGCCGCAGCGCATATCTGTCACGCCGGCCACGAGCCACACGCGCGTACCTGCCGGCAGCGCGATCACTTCAGGCATTCCTGCAGGAACGCTTCAGCGCGCTCGGCAGACAGGCCGCGAATCTTCACACGCCGTTTGCCGATCTCCACCTCGATTTCGCACACGGGCGCCGGCATCGGTATACCGCTCGGCGCTTGCGACGCCACTGCGGGCTCAGGCGGCCGCAGTACCAATGCTGAGTCGATCACGTCGACGCTCAGTAGCTTCGTGCTGGGCACGCTCGGCGCAACTTCGATTGCAGGTATGACCAGCTTGCCTTCACGGTATTGCTTGCGCCACGCGAACACCACATTGGCGTTGATGTCGTGCCGTCGCGCAACAATCGACACCGACATGCCGGGTTCCAATGTCTCTCTGATCACCTGCTGCTTGAATTCTTGCGCATACGTCCGATGGGGATGCGTGCGGCCCGCTGCGTTCGACATGGCTGACTGTCTCCGTCAAGCTGAACGCGCCCATCATGCGTCGAAATATTCAGCAGTGGGAAACGGTTGTGCCGAGTCGCTTACTGGTGCCGTGCGAGCGGCAACAACCGGTCGGCCCAGTCAGATGCCAACGAGGGCGTCACGCACAAGGTTCCCCAGTGTTCGCCGAGGCTCTCAATGTAGGGCATCTGATCGTCCTGCAACGCCTCGAAAAGCCTTTCCAGCCAGCGCTCCCGTGCTGCGGGCGCAACGTCGGCGGCGGCAATCAGCGGGACGAGCGCCTCGATAGCACGATTGACCGCGCTGCCAAGTGCGCCCGATGAACTATCGACGTGCTCGAGTGCAGGCGACAGTCTTTCAAGAAGAAGAACGGCCCCTTCCGCACCAAGCGCACCATCGGCGCGGGCGGCCGAACGAATCTCGGAGACAGCTTCCTTCAGGCGTTGGATGGGCAGCGAGGATCGCCATCCAAATGCGTTGCGTCGAAAGCGTGAAGCGAAGGTCCATTTTGATGAGGGCATGACAGTCACGTTCCGGCAGCATTTCAGTGCGTCGAAGTCGTCGCGGTCGCGAGCAGGTCCGTAGTCGGGGTGCGATAGTCGGTGGTGCGTGGACACCATTCGGTCGGCAGTTCAGGACCCGGCCAGCATCGTCCCTCGACAGGCGTGGGAACCGCAGCGGCACGCATACAGGGTTTTGAGCGCAGCAGTTTTTCGCCCTTCCACAAAAAGTCGATAGTCGATAAACAACTCTTCGCCCGGCTTGATGTCG
>FCOD02000075.1 GCA_001544655.2 Caballeronia turbans | reverse complement strand
TATCCGACCGCTCGTCGATTGACCAGGTCCGTCCGTCTGCCTCGCCGAGATGCCTCACTTGTTTTCGCACAGCCTCGACCCAAAGCGGTCACCGGGCCCGCAGACTTCGAATGGCCGCTTCGCGCCGAGGAGCAGGGGTAGCCGCCCCCGATCCCCCTCTTCGCCTCCACCTTGTCGACCGAAGCTGTCGATGAATGCAGCGCCTACATCCAACGGCGGCTATACGTGCAAATTTTGTAATAAGCCCTTAATTCCTGTGAAGAATCGCCGTTAATCACCTGACAGCCGCCAGGGACGTTCGGTCGGTGGTTTCTTTCAATCCCCGTCACCGGATCGCGCCCGCTTCGTGCAGCGAGTACTGGAATAGGACGGAGTCAGCGTCCCCGAATGGGGACAGTCGAAAAAAGTGGAGCAACTGAATCATGCAGATCAGAAACCTCAAAATCGGAGTTCGCCTCGGCTGCGCGTTCGGCGTAGTCGTTGCGCTTATGATCGGCACCGCGGCACTGGGAATCGCGCATCTTGAATCGAGCAACGAAAAGATGGACAGCGTCGTCAGCGAACATTATTCGCTGATCGCGCTGAGCAACACCATCAAGACTAATGGCTACAAGGCCAATGGCATCTTGAGCAAGCTCTTGCTCGCCTCCTCGGAGGATCAGGCAAAGCGCTTTATGGACGAATACGTGGCGATCCGTACCGCCAATGCACACGCGTATGCGAAGCTTGAAAAACTCCTGTCGAGCGATGACGGCAAGGCGCTTTTTAAGGAACAGATCGGCGCGCGTACGGTTTATGGCGCTAGCGTCCGTAAATTCTTTGATCTCGTCAAAGGCAACCAGCAGCAGGACGCGCGCGAGCTGTATCTCGGCGATCTCGCCCGCCAACAGGACGACTACTACCTGCTGGTCGACAAGATGGTCGACTATCAGGCCGCGCTGATGCAGGCAGCCGCGACAAAGGCCGCCGAAGACGGCCGCGATGCGCGCATCCAGATGGTGCTGCTCTCGCTTGCCGCGATACTCGCGGCGATCGGCACCGGCATCGTCATCACACGCAGCATTACGAGGCCTATCCGTCAAGCGGTCAACCTCGCCGAAGCGGTCGCGGACGGCGACCTGACGCATCGCATCGACGTCGCGTCGAGGGATGAAATCGGCAGACTGCAGGGCGCGCTCAAGCGAATGATCGAGAACCTGCACGGCATTGTGGGTAATGTGCGCACGGCGACGCAAACGATTACGCACGCGTCACAGGAAGTCGCAAGCGGCAACATGGACCTCTCGAGCCGTACCGAGCAGCAGGCCAGCGCCCTTGAACAGACGGCGGCCGCGATGGACGAACTTACCTCCACCGTGAAGCAAAACGCCGACAACGCGCTGGAAGCCAACCGCGTCGCATCGGATGCCTCCGTGATTGCCGGCAGAGGCGGGGAAGCCGTGAACCGCGTCGTCGATACGATGGGCGCCATCAACGCTTCATCGCGCGAGATCGTGAACATCATCACGGTGATCGAGGGCATCGCTTTCCAGACGAACATACTCGCGCTTAATGCTGCTGTCGAAGCGGCGCGGGCCGGTGAACACGGACGCGGCTTCGCCGTCGTCGCGAGCGAAGTCCGAAGCCTCGCCCAGCGAAGCGCGGTGGCTGCCAAGGAAATCAAGACGCTTATCGACAACTCCGTCGGTCTCGCGGATACGGGCAGCCAGACCGTCGAGGAAGCAGGCCAAACCATTCGTGAAGTGCTCAGCAGCATTTCGCGCGTCACGAGCATCGTCGGTGAAATGAGTATATCGAGCCGCGAGCAGAGCGACGGCATCGGGCAGATCAATCAGGCCGTCACGCAAATGGATCAGGTTACGCAGGAGAACGCCGCGCTCGTCGAAGAAAGCGCAGCCGCCGCGCAGTCGTTGCGCGATCAAGCCGCTGAACTGACACAACTGGTCGCCTCCTTCAAGCTCGACGCCGCCGAGGCGCCGAAGCTCGCACGAGAAGTGAGCCAAGCGGACGCGGCGCCCACCATGCCGATGCTCGCAACCAGCTGATCGCCATACGGCGCCGTCGCGAACGGCGCACTCGCTGAAGGTTCTTGCAGGATGGACGGAGACACGGGGCCGGACCAGCATTCCGGCCCTGCAAAAACAGTTGACCGGCAGCGCGGAACCAGACGCTCGCCGAGCCGACTCGCGGTCTGTCGACCGAGCTTCTCCTCTGATCTCGCCCGGATTGCGTCTCGATCGGGCGCGGGGAGAACGGCGAATCCGAATAACCGTTATCCGACACCCAGCCCATACCATGTACCAAGACCCTATCGACGAAGCTCCGGTTCACGAAACCGCCGCCGACCGCTCAAAGAATGTTGACGCCGCAGCGCAGGCAGTGGCGGCCCTGATCGACGCTTACCGCAACCATGGCCATCTCATGGCGACGCTGGACCCGCTTGGACTCTCCGCGCCGGGACACGCGCCGGCGTTGTCGCCGCTCCATCACGGACTCGACGCATCGCAGACGATCGCCGTTCACAACGCATCCTTCGCATCGGCGGCGACGGTCGGCGAGCTTGAGGAACAGCTCAAGCGCGCTTACTGCGGTGCGCTGGCGCTCGACTGCAGCGGCGTGCGCCATGAGTCGCGCCGTGCATGGCTGTTCCAGCGGATGGAGTGCGATCGCGCTCTCCCCCCGCCCACGCAGCAACAGCGCGAGGCGCTGCTGCGGCGTCTTCTCGACGCCGAAATGTGGGAGCGGCTCGTCGCGGCACGCCACGAAGATGCGAAGCGCTTCTCGTTGGAGGGGTGCGAGAGCTTGGTACCGCTTCTCGACACGCTGATCGCAAGCGCGGCAAGCGACCGCACGCAACAGTTGTTTCTCGGTATGCCGCATCGCGGACGGGTGAATACGCTTGTCACCGTGATGGGGTTCTCCGCTGTGGGAATGATCGATCGTCTCGATCCTGACTCGGATCTCCCGGTCGTTCAAACGGACCTGCCGTACCACTTGGGCGGTGAGGTCGTAAAGCGCACGCCGAACGGCGACGTCCTCGTGTTTCTGGCGCACAACCCATCGCATTTGCAAAGCGTTCATCCTGTCGTCAGCGGCATGGCTCGTGCATGGCAGGATGACCATCCAGGCGAGGATTGTCTGACCGTCGCAGTTCATGGCGACGCCGCGTTCGCCGGCCAGGGCGTCGTCATGGAAACGCTGAATATGACGCGCAAGGACGGCTATGATTTGCGCGGCACCGTCCATGTCATCCTGAACAACCAGATCGGCTTCACCACCCCGAACAGGATGGATGCAAGCGACCACGCTTACTGTACCGATATCGCGCGCATGATCGACGCACCGGTCGTCCGCGTCAACGCGGATCATCCGGAAGAAGTCGTCCGTGCAGCGCGGCTGGCGTATGACTATCGCAAGGAGCACGGGGCGGATATTGTGATCGACCTGATCGGTTATCGCCGCCTCGGGCATTCGGAGCACGATGTTCCCGCAGTCACGCAACCGCTGTTGCAGATGGCGATCGACATGCATCCGACCGTGACGGAGCTGTACTACATCGCCACCGGTGGCGGCACCGCGCTTCCCGCCTTGCGCGACGATGCGCTGCGCAGGCTCGGATCGAACACCGCCGTTGCGGACGCACCTGCGCCTGAAAGTGGCGAGACGAACGGCGAGCCGACCGTTCGGCCCGGCGCGCAACTGTCGTTGAGCCGGCTGCGGGCGCTCACTGCCGCGATCACGCGTGTGCCGGAGAACTTGTCGCTGCATCCGATCGTTTCTACGATGCTCGCGAAGTGGCAAGACACCGTCGCGGACGAGAACCGTCCGGCCGACTGGCGCTTCGCCGAGAACATGGCGTATGCCTCCTTGCTCGAAGCCGGGCATGACATCCGGCTATCGGGTCTCGACGTGGGGCGCGGCACGTTCATGCATCGCACGCCGTCTGGCATGCGCAGGATGCGCACGACGAGGCGGGCCACCGGCATGTGCCGCTTAGCGGCATCGCCGGGAAGCAGGGACGGTTCGACATCGTGAACTCTCCGCTGACCGAAGAGGCCGTGCTTGGATTCGAGTACGGCTACAGTGTGCAAACGAAGGCTACGATGACTGTCTGGGAAGCGCAGTACGGCGATTTCGTCAACGGCGCGCAGGTTTTCATCGATCAGTACATCGCGGCCGGCGAGTTCAAATGGGGTTATGAGTCGGCGCTCGCCGTATTGCTGCCGCATGGTCATGAGGGCGTCGGTCCGGAGCATTCGAGCGGCTATCTCGGCCGCTTCCTGCAGCTTTGCGCGGACGAAAACATGCGGATCGTCGTGCCTTCGACCTCGGCGCAATGGTTCCATCTGCTTCGCCAGCACGCGATGGCCGAACGCCGGAGGCCGCTCATCGTCATGTCTCCGAAGTCGAAGCTTTACGGCAACGTGGCGTCACATGCGCCGCTGCGAGAGATGACCGCTGGCGCATTTCAATGCGTGCTGGACGACGAACGCATCGCAGACTCAAGTGCCGTTGAACGCGTCGTGCTATGCAGCGGAAAGTTCTACTACGAATTGCGCGATGCTCGCGACGCTTCCCGGGACGAATCGACGGCGATCATCCGCATCGAACAGCTCTATCCGTTCCCGCAAAACCAGCTTCGGCGCGTGCTCGCCCGGTTCATCAACTTGCGCAGCATCGCGTGGGCGCAGGAGGAGGACCGCAATCAGGGCGCATGGCGATTCGTTCGCGACGAACTGGAGACCGTGCTCCCCGCCAATTGCGTCTTGCGCGATGTATGCCGCACCGCGACGCCAGCCGGCGCGCATTCTTCGGTCGCGGCGCATCGTCCGGAACAGGCGCGGCTGGTCGCGGCCGCATTGACGGCGGCTACACTGTAGTCGGAGAAGATCGTCGCTCGCAACCGTGCACCGCGTCCGGCGATGACCCCTCGTGATCGAGCGGGTGCCTTAGCTACCGAGCCGAATGTCCGATTCCCGGCTCGCAAGCGACGATCAAATTAGACTTCGGACCTCTCCTGAACGTCTCTTCAGGGCCGAGAGCGCCAGCTCGATAAATCTTCTACAGAGCTGACGTTTGGGTCGCCCATGTCAGCTTTTCGGTGGCGAGTCGGAAAGCGAACAAACGGTTAAGAACCGTCGTTGAAAGGATAAAATGCGAGGGTCTGTCATAAGGCTGCCAGCAGTCTTACGAACCAACGCCCTGAGTGCCCACTATCCTCGAATCCGGCCTCAAGACCAATGATTGGCCATCTCGTCGTCGAGCGCGAGTACATATGCCTGGATTGCGATTGAAGCGCACCGGGAATTTCGGAGACGGTTTTGCTGGAGTTACGCTGCCATCGGCATTCCAGCGATTTGTTCATAGT
>FCOD02000111.1 GCA_001544655.2 Caballeronia turbans | reverse complement strand
CCAGCGACTTCAGTTTCATAAGCTGCATCAACCGCTGGACAGTTTTGTGATTCACGCGCGTGCCC
Source organism: Caballeronia turbans (assembly GCA_001544655.2). Classification (GTDB taxonomy): domain Bacteria; phylum Pseudomonadota; class Gammaproteobacteria; order Burkholderiales; family Burkholderiaceae; genus Caballeronia; species Caballeronia turbans. Next base: position 779 of record FCOD02000111.1, on the reverse strand, counting down.
AGATGCCGGATCGCGCTGGTGATGCGCCGATAGCCATAACGCCCTTTGTGCTGCTCGAAGACAGAACGGATACGCGCCTTGAGCTGCGCGTGTTTGTCCGCCTTCTGCGAGGCCTTGCATTGGTAATAGAACGTGCTGCGCGCAAGGCCCGCCACTTTCAGCAAGCCGTCGAGCGGAAACTCATGCCTTAACCCGGCCACTATTTGCGCTTTTTGCGCTGCGCTGTGGGGCTTTCCGAGCGGATCAAGGCATCGAGTTTTTTTAGGTACGCATTCTCCATGCGCAGATAGTTCAGCTCCTTCAGGAGCTCTTCCTTCGTGCGCGCCTCGTCGGATTTCGACGACACAGGCGGCGCAGATGACTTGGGTTGCTTCACGGAGCGTCCTCGGGGGCGCGGCTCAAGGGCCTGCATACCTCCCGAATCATACCGGCGCTTCCAGACACTGATCACGCTCGGATTGCGGATATCGAAGATTGCAGCCGTCTCTCGACACGACAGTGCCTTCGTGTGCATGAACTGCAGCACCTTCAGCTTGAATTGGCCGTCGTAGCGACTGTACTTCTTCTGCAACGCCGCCTCGCCGTGCGCGCGCCATGCCGCCACCCAAATCCGCACTGTACCGTGGTCTACACCATGCCGATACGCCACTGCTCCACTACCACCATATTTGCCTGACAGATAGTCTTCGACGACGGCTCGCTTAAATTGCGCGCTGTGCTTGCTCATAAAAAACACCCCAAGTCGTTGGACGGTTGTCCAACTTTTGGGGTGCAGTTCA
>FCOD02000074.1 GCA_001544655.2 Caballeronia turbans | reverse complement strand
GGTGTGGCCGCGAAGTATCTGTTTCCCGGAATGAAGAGCCTTTACGCCTTTCCGGTCTTCATGACATATATGTCGCCGGTACTCGCGGCAATAGTTGCAATATCGCTGGCCGCATCGGTATTCGTCGGTGTGTGCAGCGTATGCCTTGCTATCTCGTCCTTGATCGTAAAAGATTTCTATAGCCCGATGCGTCACCCTTCGCCTGAACAGGAATTTCGGATGTCTCGATTGCTGGCGATTCCAATTGGTTTCGTACCGCTCGCGTTTGTGTTCTTCTTTCCCGAGGTGCTGCACCTGTCCTTCTTCACGCGCGCGATTCGCTTGTCAATAGCGGTGGTGGCAGTGCTCGGTTTCTACCTGCCGTTATTCAGCAGTAGCCGGGGCGCAACATTGGGGCTGCTGTGCGCAGTCCTTGCGACCACAGCGTGGTACGCGATGGGCGATCCATATGGCATCGACAATATCTACATTGCGTTGGCAGCGCCGCCGATCGTGATGGCGCTTGATCGACTTTTTCCAAAAGCGGCAGACAAACGTCAGGTGGCACCCATTACAAACAACGTCGAATAGGACCCTTTCATATGACTCTCTTTTCTCTCGCCGATGAGCGACCCCGAGTTTCGTCCGATGCTTACATTGCGCCCAATACCGTCCTGATCGGTGACGTGCGCATCGGTAGCGGCAGCAGCGTCTGGCCGCAAGCCGTGCTACGCGGTGATAACGATGCAATCTCGATTGGCGACGGCAGTAATATCCAAGACGGAGCGGTCGTGCATGCCGACCCCGGCCATCCCGTCGACATCGGCAACAATGTAAGCGTGGGCCATGCGTGCGTGTTGCACGGGTGTCGAGTGGGGAGCGGCACCCTGATTGGCATCCACGCGACGATTCTGAACGATGCATATATTCCAGAAGGCTGTATCGTTGGCGCCAACGCGTTGATTACTGAGGGCAAGGTGTTTCCGCCTCGTTCGCTAATCATCGGTTCGCCCGCGAAAGCTGTACGCCAACTTACGGGCGCGGAGATTCAGGCGGTTCTTACCAACGCGAAGGACTACGAGTCCAAGGCTGTGCGTTATAAGGAGGCACTCCAGGAAATTTGAAACGGCCACATTCGAAGATGGGTTGTGGTTAGAAGGCTCTTCCCCGACGCTTATGCAGCCGCTTGCCGCCACGGAATGAGCGGGCGGCGAGGTCGATTTTTCTAACGCTAAGCTGGAGGTTCATATCAGGCGACGAAATGTCGCCTGATTAGGAACCTTTTTACGCAGATTGGTCGTGTATCACCGGAGGGGCTCTGATACCGCCCGGCGCGGGGGTGGACTCGCGACTGGCAGAATAATAATGGCACTTCGGACACGCACAGACCGGTGACCGACGGACAACCTGTTTGCACACCGCCATCGGTAACCGTTGCTTCGCATGCGTTTGCCCAATCGTGTCAAGTTCGACATCGTTCGCGTTACCATCGCGAGGGTAACCGCCGGGTCCGGATGCGCAAAAGGATGCCGCATTTGCGCTAGGAGACAATCCAATAGTCTACTCGCGCCGCAATCCTGCCGATTTGAATTACTACCTTAACGGCCTGCCGATGCTTGTCGAGCCGTTGATGCGCTTCATTCGATGCGCACATCGCTTTGAATCCTCGGCAACTGCTGGTGCAGCGATCGAATCGAGGTTATCGACTGCGTTCGGCTGTGGTTTAAGCTACCTGTTGTGACGAGGGAGGCGGCCAATCGATTGCTTGGCAACAAAATGGCATCGCGCAAGGTCGACCTGTTGGCCAGCGTGCTGTATGCGTTCTGCAAAGTCCATATTCGCTTCCTGTAGCCATGTGGTTCCGAGCACAGCATTCCATAACGGACGATCGCAACGCTATGCACCCGCCGGCCGCGACAGTTTCACGCTCTGCAGCAGCGCCTGCCAGTCGTCGATATTGAACGGCTTGGAAAGAATCGTCACGCCGACATGTTTCGCGCGTTCAAGTTCATCGGCATAGCCCGTCATGAGCGCGATGGTCTGTTGTGGCCACTTCCGGCGAACTTTCTCCGCGACGTCGATCCCGCTATTCAAGCCCGGCATCTGCACATCGGAAAGAATCAGGTCGAAGGTCGCGCCATCCTCGAGTAGACTGAGCGCTGCATCGCCGGTCAGTTCGTGCCGCGAGTGCCAGCCGAACACTTCCAGAACCGCCGACAGTCCGGCTGCGACCTCTTCGTTATCCTCGACGAGCAGAATCGAGCCTTTTACCGGCGCTGTCGTGGGCGCGGGAGCAAGAGGCGATGCGACGGGATTTGTGCCGACGCTTTCTGTCGAACGCGGAAGGATGAGCGATACGGTCGTGCCTTCCCCAACGATGCTCTCGATACGCGCCGTCCCGCCTGCCTGCTCGCACATCGCGATGACCTGCGCGAGACCGAGTCCGGTGCCCGCATTCGCGGCTTTCGTCGTGTAGAGCGGCTCGAATGCGCGCTGCACGACCGTGGGCGCCATGCCGACGCCCGTATCGGAACAGGAGACCAGTACATACTCGCCGGGCTTGAGATTGCCGCTGCCCGTTTCGACGATGCTGTTCTCGCAGCGCACGACGAATTTTCCGCCGTGAGGCATCGCATCCTTGGCGTTGACCGCGAGGTTGATCAATGCCGACTGCAGTTCGGACGGATCGACGTAAATCGACCAAGTGCTCTCCGGAGCGTCGATATGCAAGCTGATACGGTCGCTGAGCGACATGCGAATCAGCGATGCGTCCTGTTCGAGCCATGCGCCGACATCGACGACTTCCTGACGCAGGGGCTGCTTGCGCGCCACGCTGAGCAGCCGCCTCGCCAGGCCCTCGGCCGTCACCGAGGCGCGTTCGACCGCTATGACTTCCTTCTCGAGCCCATTGAAGCCCTTGCGCCGCGCCAGTTCCATATTGGCTTTCACGACCATCAACAGATTGTTGAAGTCGTGCGCGACGTTCGCCACGAGATTGCCCAGCGCGCCCATGCGCTTCATCTGACGCGTCGTCTCCTCCGCCGAAAGACGCATGCCAAATTCCGCTTTCCATCTTTCCCATGCCGTTCGCTCGCGTCTGAGGCGTGTCAGGCTGAACGCGACCAGCAGCCAGATGCCGACACAAGGCACCAGCGTTGCGATGGCGATGAGACCGTCGTGCTTCAGCCACCTCGACATCACGACGGAAACGGGAATCCCGCTCGTCACATAGAGCGGATAGTCTCCCACTTGCCGATAGACGAGCAATTTCTGCACGCCATCGAGCGTCGAAAAAATTCTGAGGCGTCCGCTCTTGCCGTTAACGTGCACGGCTTCCATCAGAGGCTGATTGTTCGTGGGCGGTCTTCGTGCGCGCGGAGCGGGAAATCGCACGAGCGTCGTACCGTCGCCCCGAAACAGGCCGATGGTCAGCGCGCTGTCATGGATGGTCAGCCGCTGATAGAAAGAGAGGAAATAGTCCCGCCGAAGCGAAATGACCAAAGCGCCGAGATAATGACCTGCGGCGTCGTAACGGGGAAACGTAAGGTTGAAGACGTCGATGACCGGGGCCGGAGTCCGTTCGGGTTGCGAAACGGCCATCTTTGCGCCGCCCACGGGCCTGTCGAAGAAACTGATGAGGCGTTCGTCGATGGATTGCAGTCCGACCGGGTAGGCGCTGCTGCTTGCTAAAAGATTGCGGTTGCGCCCGAATAACGTGATCGCGGCGACCGACGGCAGCCGCTGTGCGGTATCCGCAAGAAAGTCGTGAAGCGACTTTTGTCGCGCGCGTATTTCCGCATCGCCGTCGCCGCCCACCATGGTCAGCACGCGAAGCGACACCTCCTGACTGACATCGAAGACCTTCACCGCCTGTTCTTCGGCCACCCGCGAAAGTCGGTCGATGCCTTCCGACGAGTCGGAAAACCGACTTTGAAAGCCGAAATAGCCATACACAGCCAGAAAAAGCAGGGGCGTGACGATCGAAGCGACCAATGTCGCGATAAGCATGCGGCGCGTCGTGCCGAAGTCGCGTGGCGGCACAGGTATGTCCAGCGCTGAGCCGTCCGGATTGGATGTTTCCGGATGAATGATCATAAATATTGCGTCGGTATCGAGAACGGGAAGTCTATGGACATGTCCCGGCAGCGTCAAATGAGTATCGGCGCTGCATGCGCGGCGGCGAGGACGTGGCCTGAGTTTCCGAGCGATGGCGGGGAGGGCAGCGGCGGCGGACCGTGAGTTTCGTGGATTTGCATCGGCGAGGGGTCTTCGCCGCGCATCACGACTCGCTTTACTTTATAGTACTGACTATTGCCATCGCGCGCGCAACGGAAACCAGGGCTGATAATTGGGCTGTCGTTCGTTTAATGATGCCATCATGGAACAAATCGTTGTCGAAAGACTGACGGGGCTGATTGCTTTCGCGCGTGCCGCATCGCTTGGCAGCTATACGGCTGCCGCGCGTTCGCTGTCCGTTTCGCCATCGGCTATCAGCAAGAGCATCCAGCGGCTGGAGCAGCATTTCGGACTCAGCCTGTTCAGCCGGACCGCTCGCTCACTGACGCTGACGCCGAAGGGACGCGATCTTCTGGAGCGCACGCAACGCTTATTGCACGAGTCGGAAGGTAGAGCAAGGCGTCGCCGCCGCGCGCGCGGAGCGGCCGGAACGTCGCTCAGGCTAACGACGAAATCGCTGACCGAACTGCGGTTCTGCCTCCCCTCGGAGATGCCGCCAACGGCGGTATTTCGTCGGTCTGCGGGCTCAAACTTCGCCTGCTTCAGTTTTACGAACATGCGAGGCGCAGCAATCGAGGAAGTGGACCTCGCTGAGCACGTGGTGCGCGACGCGTCTACCGGGCTCTCCGGTGTGCTGCGTATCAGCGCCGCCGTGACCTTCGCGCGCATGCACGTCATACCCAAGCTGAAGACGTTCCTCGACCGGCACCCGAGCCTGTTGTCGTTCTGGCTTGCCGCGAAACTGACTAGCACATGCACGTTATCTAGGGAGGTGTGCTCAAGCGCCAATGAGGCAACATTGTTGTCTCGGGCTCTTTGTCCGGTGCTGGAACAATCGGCACTCCGAGCGAAAGCGACTGCGGAATAGGGCGTCGTGTTGCGTGTATAAAATTACCCGCCGATGACAATTCGGCGGAGTTGCATTTCCATTACGACCACCTGAAATTCACGGACCGTGAGTGGGGCATTGAATGCGATCATAGCGCTTTCTCAATCCTTTCTGCCACACGAAGCAAGACCGTTAGGAAACGGCCGGTCAATTCATTTGCGCTTACGCGCGCTGACGACACGCTCACACTCAAAGCTGCCTCGATGGTCCCTTCTCGATTCCGAACCGGCACGGCGATCGCTCGCATCCCCAGTTCGAGTTCCTCGTCGCTGATGGCGTAGCCGTCTGAATTAACGCGGCGGATAGAATCGAGCACCTGCTCAGGCTCATTGATCGTCCGGGAAGTGAGCTTTGTCATAGGCAACGCCAAGATGGCGCGCTCAATCTCTTCGTTCGTCTTCTGGGAGAGCAATACTCGACCTGTCGCAGAACAATAAGCAGGGAGGCGGCCGCCAAGCTTCGCCCCGGTCGATACGATGCGGATTGCCTCGGCGCGTCCGACAAACACTGATTGACCGTCATCGAGTACGGCGAGAGATACCGACTCCTGGAGCTCGTCGCGCGCAGCCGCGAGCAGCGGCTGCGCGATCTGCGCAACCGACGACGTACTGAGATATGCGCCGCCCAGCCGCAGCATCCGAGGCAGCGGTGAAAAAAACTTACCGTCGTGGGACAAGTACCCCAGGTCCACAAGTGT
>FCOD02000103.1 GCA_001544655.2 Caballeronia turbans | reverse complement strand
CTAGTGTCCCGAGTTAGAAATTCGTAGACAAAATCGCTTGACGCTGGCGAGGATGTCGTCGGCCGATTTGGTCCAGTTGAAAGGTCTCGGATCAGTGTTGTTGATCTGGATGTATTGGCGGATCGCCTGTTCGAGTTGCCGGGTGGAGCGATGCGTGCCTCGGCGGATGTATGTCTCGCTGAGCGTGGCAAACCATCGTTCGACCTGGTTAATCCACGAAGCAGAGGTGGGGGTGAAATGCGCATGGAAACGCGGATGGCGAGCCAGCCACGTATTGATCGAGGAGGTTTTGTGCGTGCCGTAGTTATCCATCACCAGATGGATGTCCAGGTGGGGTGGCACGTTGGCTTCGATGGTGCGCAGGAACTGCAGGAATTCACTGCTGCGATGACGCCGATGCAGTTCGCCAATGACTTCGCCCGTGGAGATGTCCAGCGCCGCGAACAGGGTGGTCGTGCCGTGACGCATATAGTCGTGCGTGCGTCGCTCAGGGATGCCCGGGGCCAGCGGCAGCATAGGTTGGGTGCGGTCCAGCGCCTGGATCTGGCTCTTCTCGTCCACGCATAACACCATCGCCTTGAGCGGCGGGTCCAGATACAGCCCGACGATATCGCGCACCTTGTCGACGAAAAATGGATCAGTGGAGAGCTTGAAGGTCGCCTGCCGATGCGGTTGCAATCCGAAGGCACGCCAGATCCGCGACACGGCTGTCTGCGACATTCCCATCTCGCGGGCCATTGTTCGCGTGCTCCAGTGAGTCGCGCCTGGGGGCACGGATTCGAGCGTGCGTGCGACGACCGCGTCCACCTGCGCGTCCTCGATCGTCCTCGGTGCGCCCGGGCGCGGGGCATCGAGCAACCCGTCCACGCGGTAACTGATGAATCGCGAACGCCACTTCGAAACCGTATGCGAGGTGACACGTTGTCTTGTCGCGACCGTGTTGTTGTCGAAGCCCTCGGCGCAAGCGAGCACAATACGCGCTCTCAGCGCAAGTGCCTGTGCCGTCTTGCGCCGCATCGTCAACGCTATGAGCTGTTCGCGTTCCGACCCACTCAGAACCAGTGGCGCCTTCGGTCTTCCTCTCATCGTCGCCTCGCTTATTTGCGAACCCTGCAATCCAGGTTAGTACATCACGCAAATAAGGCAACGAATTTTTAACTCAAGACACTAGG
>FCOD02000073.1 GCA_001544655.2 Caballeronia turbans | reverse complement strand
GGCGGTTCTGCTCTAGCGGCAACGTCACGACCTATGAACACAGGGCGCCAGGACAATCGAATTCGCGCTGCGCGCGGGGCTTCGTGCGCGAATGCCGAGTTGTCGGGGTCGACGCGTAAGAACCGCATCGGTCACAGACCGCTTGCCGGCCTGACTCACTACGCCACGCGGCGTCCGTCGCCCGCGCCGACGTCCGCCTGTCCTTGTGCGATATTCTCGACGTCAATCTCAAGCGCGGACAGCCGGGCAAGTTGGACGGGAAGCAACATGTAGCCAATGCGAAGCTCATGCAGGCGCACTTTCCAATACCGAACGCTTATCGGCAACGGAACGGATGTTGCCCGTACTGCCGTCACCACTTTCTGTATATGCGCGAGTTCACGATCCGCTTCCAGGGAGGTCCGCTTCGGCACGTCGGCTGAAGTATCCGGCACTTGATGATTTCGCTTTGCTACGATTGACTTCATACGCTGTGCGTCTCCTGATCCGTTGAGACCAGCGTATCGAGGCTCACGAAAAGTCAAGGAAGCATGCGCAGCCGTGTATTGGACTTTGGCTAGAGGTAGGTTCTTGCCGGGCTCCCGCGAATGCGCAAGCGGCGCCGACGCGCTACGTCAGCAGAAGCCTGTTCTCTTCTTGTCTAGCGCCGGTCGGCCTCCATGCGCGTGTGCAACGCTCGCCCAACCAGCGAGTCCGCATTGCGAATCAGGCTTCGCACGCAATCGTCCACCGCTCCTTTAGAGACCTGATTCGCACTTGCCGCGGCGATGAGGGCATCATAGGCATCGGTGACGTCAGTCATCGACACCTCATAGCCGTAGCCGGCCTCCATCCATTGCAGTGCGCACAGCGCACAGTCCATCGCGAAACGGGACTGCTTCGTCTCGCAATCTCGCGCGGCGCGTATGAGCGTCTTGGGATCGGTGGGGCTCTGTCTGGACAGCGCAATGGCCTGATCGAACAGCCCGGCGTCTTTGGCGGCGGCAAACCATTTGCCTTCGGACCCAGGCTCGCTTCGAACCAGGTCCGATAAGATCGTTGCCGGGGCTTTCCCGGGATATTTCTTGGTGATCGCGCGGAACGTTGCGAGGTACGTGCCTGCACGATTGGCGGCAAACGCATAGCGCTCGTAGGCCTCCTCGGTCATGCCGGACTCGAGGAGGATCGTCTCGCAGGTGCGCGCGATTGCGGATTCGGGCGCATTCAGCCCTCGGCTCGCTTCAGCAAGGCGAAGTGCGTCGCCCGGACGTCCGAGGCAGACCAGCGCGTCGACGGCCCAACGCCGATACCACCAGGAACTTAGGCGATCGCGCCGCACAAGCTCAACGATTTCCTCGAAGCGGCCGGCTGCGTAGAGCGCACTCAAGCACGGCACCACGCCGACGAAGTAGTTGAATCCTTCCGCCTCCAGCACATGGGTGACGAGCGGCAACAACCGGTCGGCCCAGTCAGATGCCAACGAGGGCGTCACGCACAAGGTTCCCCAGTGTTCGCCGAGGCTCTCAATGTAGGGCATCTGATCGTCCTGCAACGCCTCGAAAAGCCTTTCCAGCCAGCGCTCCCGTGCTGCGGGCTCAACGTCGGCGGCTGCGATGATTGGGACGAGCGCCTCGATAGCACGGTTGACCGCGCTGCCCAGTGCGCCCGAAGAACTGTCGACTTGCTCAAGTGCGGGCGACAGTCTTTCAAGAAGAAGAACGGCCCCTTCCGCACCAAGCGCACCATCGGCGCGGGCGGTCGAACGAATCTCAGATACCGCCTCCTTCAGGCGTTGGATGGGCAGCGACGATCGCCATCCGAATGCGTTGCGTCGAAAGCGCGAAGCGAAGGTCCATTTCGGTGAGGGCATGACAGTCACGTTCCGTCAGCAGAGTGCAGCGCCAAAATCGTCGCGACACCAGCAGGTGCGGCAGTTGATGTGCGATAGTCGGTAGTAGATGCTCGTCGTTTCGTGGGCGCTTTCAGGACGCGGCCAGCATCGTCCCCCGACAGGTGTCGGCACCGCAGCGGCACGCATAGAGCCTTTTGAGCGCAGCAGTTTTTCGCCCTTCCACAAAAAGTCGATAGTCGATAAACAACTCTTCGCCCGGCTTGATGTCGCGTAGCGCGTGGAAGAAAACCCGGCTGCCATCTTGCTCGGTGTCGCAGTTCGGCGCGCAACTGTGATTGACCCAGCGCGCCGAGTTGCCGCCCTGCGCGCCGTCGATCACGCGTCCGTCGTCAAGGTCGAAGTAAAACGTGTGGCCGTCCTCGGCGGCCGAACGCGCATACTGGCGCTGCGCTTGTGCCCAAGACAGGCGCTTGCCCTTGTATTCCAGGATTGTCTCACCAGCCCCGATCTGGGTGAGTGCAAATACACCGCGTCCGTGGACCGGCGAAGAACGTACCACGATGCGGCGCATAACCTTTGCCCTCTCTGTTTGTGCCGTAGCCGGCTAAACGATGTGGTATCGCCGCTGCGAATTGGCATCATGCGATCGACGCACGAGCTTTGACGCCCTATGCCTTCTTCGACCGGTCGCAGCCGCATCAAACGCAAACCGCCTCGCGGCACGCTTGTGCGCTATGAGGACCGCATCGTCGAGGTGCTGGGCGAAGCGCGTGGCCGACGGATCATGATCCGATCGATTCACGCGGACGGCACTGAACGTCTCACGGCAGTCAAGCTCAATAGCCTGCGGCCGCTCGACGCGCAACTCTTCAAAGTCGGCGGCATGACCGGCTCCGCCCTTGGCTCACGCTTGGTTGACGGCGTCCTTAAACGCCTTGCCAGCGGTGAACTTGACCGTCTTGCCTGCTGCGATCTCGATCGGCTCGCCGGTCTGCGGATTGCGACCGGTGCGCGCGGCACGTTCTCCGGTCCCGAACGAGCCAAAGCCGATCAGCTGAACGGCGTCACCCGCAGCCACCGCCTTCGCAATCGTCTCAAACACGGCATTGATGGCGTCCTCTGCGGCGATCTTGCTCGTACCGGCTCCGGACGCCACAGCGTCAATCAGTTCCTGCTTGTTCATTGAAACGCTTCCTCTCTGTTAGAAATGAACCCGATCATACCGAACGCTGGTCACACTTCGGATGGCGGCCCTCTGCTAGTCTGCGTCGGTCACATTTAGGTCGAACAGATCCGAGGTCGCGCTGCGTGCGTCAAGCAGCTCAGGCAAATCACCATTTCGGACCTTGGCTAGCATCTGCGGCGACAGCCAGATTGCTTCCATGGCTTCAATGCCCTCTTCGATCATGCGCTGCAGGAAGAACGATTGCTTGCGCCCCGTGGCCTCTGCCAGCACCCGCAACCGCTGTTCGATGACGGGGTCGATGCGCACCGCCACCACCCGCAATTTGTTCTCCGCCGATCTTCGCATCTGTTCGCTCCGTTTGGCCGACCACGCGGCTGGCGCGCATCCCTTGCATCGCGCCACCCGCCGGCGCAATTCTGTAGTCTGGTCATTATCTACGTGCGACCCTTCACTCTCGCCGTTTTACCAGCCGCTGCCTTCCGGGCGCCTCGCCTCGCTGGCGAACCGGCTTCGGCTGTCGGCAGGCGCGTGGACGGCCGCGCCGCTGTGCGCAGCGACTTCAACTGTTCCTGAAGTGCGTGATGCGCCGCTTCGAGCGCGGCGAGCCTGCCCTGAAGCACTCCGTTCTGGTGGCGCGTGTCGCCCTGCTGCGCCTGCAGCGCGTCGACGGCGCGACGATGCTCGGCCTCTCGCTTTTCCGCCCGCTTGGCCGCCTCGGCCAGTTCCTTCTGAGCCTTGGCTGTGGCGCTGCGTTCCCGATCGATCTCCAAGAGCGCGCGCTTTTCCGATGCGCGCAATCGCTCCTCGGCACGGCCGGCGGTTTCCCGCAGCTTCTCCAGATCGCGCAAGAAGGTGTCGCGCACTTTTTCGAGTTCCCGCTCGCGCGCCACCGCCTCCTCGCCGAGACGCTTGATCTGCGCCTCGAGCGCTTGACGCCTGGCGGCCTCTTGCGCCTGCTGCCGCTCCAGCTCCCGAATCTCAACCTGGGCCGCGAGCAGCGCCGCGGTACGCTGCTCGAGCGCCGTTTCCGTTCGGCCCAGTTCTTCCCGCGCGGCGACGACCCTTTGCTCGGCCTCGGCACGCTGCGCTTCGACTTCGTCGCGCAGCGACGTGAGTTCGGCCTGCGCCGACGTCGTCGCCCGGGTCCACAGTGTCCCGATCAGCTCGCCCGCCGCTTCGCTCAAGTCCGTCGGCAAGTCCGGGTGCTCGATGCGCACCCGGCTTTTCTCGCGCAGTTCCGCCCAGAACTCGTTCAACACGTTAGCCGGCGTACTCATGGTGCCGCGGCGGACCAGGTTGTAGAGGCGATTGGCCGTCGGCGCGACGCCAAAGCGGAAGAACAGCAGCGCGCACACCTCGCGATAGAGTTCGCGCGTCTTGGGGAACTCGACCTTGAGGCGCTCGATATCGGCCGCGAGACGGGTTTCGTCGGAAAGGGGTTCGGACATAAGCGGGTAACAGCCGAGAATTCAGGGATAGTACAACGTATTTCGCTATTTATCTTACTCATCGGCGGCTTCGATTTGACATTAACCGTATAATGTTGAGATTCCTATGCCGAGCTGCCGCCAAAACGAACATTGACCTGAAAGCCCCCTATGCCAACCTCACCGCCCTATGCGTTGCAACCGGCACCGCTCGAAACACTCGTCATCCCAGCGACGCTGAACGGCTCCGCGGGCCTAAATCGGGCTGTGACAGGGCGCCCCCAGATTGCCGCCGATCACGACCTCGATGCGATCCGCGCATGGCTGTCACGCTTTGTCGACACGAAAACCACCTTCGAGAATTACCGCAAGGAAGCCGAACGGCTCCTGCTCTGGTCGGTCGTCGAGATGGGCAAACCGCTCTCTTCCTTGACCCATGAAGACTGCTTGCGCTATCAGCAGTTTCTGGCCGATCCGCGGCCTGCCGGCACGTGGGTGGCCGGGGGCGGGCGCAAGCATCCGCGCAGCGACGCGCGCTGGCGGCCGTTTTATGGGCCGCTATCGTCGTCCAGCCAACGCCAGGCAACCGTCATCCTGAACGTGATGTTCTCGTGGCTGGTGCAGGCCGGCTATCTCGCCGGCAATCCGCTCTCGCTCTCGCGCCAACGCACGCGCCACGCAGCGCCTCGTATCACCCGCTATCTGGAGCCGAGCGTGTGGCAGGCGGTCAAGGACTTCATTGCGACGATGCCCAAGCAAACGGACCGGGAAAAAGCCCATGCGTACCGCGTCCGATGGTTGTTCACCCTGCTCTATCTCGGCGGGCTGCGCATTGCGGAGGTCGGTGCCAACACCATGGGCCAGTTCTTCGTGCGACACGATGCGGATGGCGCGCTGCGCTGGTGGCTGACCGTTCACGGCAAAGGCGACAAGCGACGGCTCGTGCCAGCCACGCGCGAGATGATGATGGAGCTATCCCGCTATCGCCAGCACCTCGGCTTGAGCGCCCTGCCGTCGCCCAACGAAGACACGCCACTCGTTTTGCCGATCGGCGCCACGGCGTCGAGCGAACGCACCAAGACGTGCGCGCCACTCACGCGCGCGGCGCTGCACGCCATCGTAAAGGACGTCTTTGCGGGCGCTGCGGCGCGCTTACGCGAGCGCGACGATACGGCGAGCGCGCGGGCCGATCTGCTTGAGATGGCTTCCGCGCATTGGCTCAGACACAGCGCCGGCTCGCACATGGCTGACCGCAAGGTGGATCTGCGCACGGTGCGCGACAACCTCGGACATGCTTCGCTGACGACAACCAGCATCTACTTGCACGTCGACGACGATCGGCGCCATCAGGAGACCGAAGAGAAGCACCGCGTAGACTGGTGAAACTAAGCGAGGTCACCCAACACACCCCGACGGCGCACCCTGCCGATTCCGTTCGCCAACCGCCACTCTCTCATGAAAGTCCCTGTGCCCGAACCCAAGATCTCTGCAGAGCTCGTTGCGATGCCAGGGGTATGCAAACATAGACGATTAGTTGCATCCACGGACCGGCGAAAC
>FCOD02000071.1 GCA_001544655.2 Caballeronia turbans | reverse complement strand
AAGAGCACATCGCAAGACCCCTACCTCACCTTCTGTCTTACGCCGCTGCATCAGCAGCAGAGAAACGAGATTATGAAGAATCTTTTTCTCCCTGTCAACACTATTTTTTGGCTTTCGCTTCAAAATCTGCCGACTTCGGACGCCGCGTGTTTCGCTCGGCGGCCCATCGTCTTGCGACGAGGGGCTGAATATTAGGTCAAGCAGGCTCGAATAACAAGGCGATCAACCAATTTTTTTCTGCCTGCTTCAATGCATCGCCTTCGCCGCGCCCGTGAGGAATTCCATCGGCACTGCGGCGGCCATTGCCGCGTAGCCCGCATCGCTTGGGTGGATGTGATCGCCGCTGTCGTACCGGCGCTGGAGCACGCTCGGGCGCGCCGGATCGCGCAGCGCCTGATCGAAGTCGATCACGCCGTCGAACGCCCTGCTCGATCGAATCGATTCGTTGACCGCGGTACGGATCGCTTCCCGCTCGGGCGGCAGCGAGGCCGGCGTCAGCGTCGCGCCGTAGATCTTGATGCCGCGCTGGTGCGCCTGCGCGATCAGCCGTTGATACCCGCGCACGAGCGCATCGGCGTTGACTTCGGTGTGCGGCGCGTCGCAATCGAGGCCGGCGTGCGCGGGCATCGCCATGAAATTGATGTCGTTGATGCCGATCAGCACGATGACCGCGCGCACGCCCGGCTGGCGCAGCGCGTCGCGCTCGAAGCGGCTCACCACCGCCTCGCCGTAGCATGGCGAGTTGCTCAACAGACGGTTGCCGCTGATTCCCGCGTTCATGACGACCGTCCGCCCGCCGCCCTCACGCGCCGCCTGTTTCGCGAGTGCATCGGGCCACCGCCGATTGGCATTGACCGACGAGCGCATGCCATCGGTGATCGAATCGCCGATCGCGACAATCGCCTGCGCGGATGGGCTTTCCACCGCCACGTTGGTCAGCCACGCGAACTGGGTAAAGCGCGTGCGAAAGGCGCCCGCCGATGCATCCTCGGTACGATCGCCCGGCGTCGAGATGTAATTCACCTGACTCGCCACACGATGCCACGCAACGAGCTTTTGATCCTTCCCCATGAACATGCTGACGGCTACGGGCTGGAAGGCGTCGACATCGAAATTAATCGTATCGCTCGTAACCTGGGCACCCGGCGCGACGGTTACGCTCTTGTGTCCGCCGAACAGCACGGGGCGAGCGCTTCCAGCGCGGATCGCGGCACTGTTGCCCGCGGCGGCCCGTGCAACGGTCATCGATTCGACGACGAGCGGTTCGGTGCCATACAGGTTGCTGATTCGCAGGCGCATCCGTTTTCCATCCAGTTGCGGATAAATCAGCTGGCGGACAGTACGACCCGCGACATCCGGCGCGCGATAGAGCGGCGGCAGGTTCGCGAGTTGCGGAATCGACTGCAGGGCGGTGCCCCACGCGCTGACCCAATGTTCGTTGGCAGGCGCGTCGGCGGTGTCGGCAGCGAATGCGTGCGGGACGAAATTGAATTGCGCGGCAAGCGCGGCCGCGCAGATCGCGGCGAGAACTCGGAGCTTCATTCGGCGATGGCGTGCGGAAAAGGCTCGATTGTGCCTGAAGTGTCACAAAGCTCGCGCCGCAGATTGCTTCCAACATGAACAAGCTGCGGCGATGCGCTCCAATTGGCCTCACAATGCAGCCAGTCCATTTTTCGCCAGCGCGACGACATCCGCATCAGGCATCTATATAGATATGCAATCGAAAACCTCAGCACCGCAACACCTCACCTGGGATGAGGACGGCGAAAGCCGCTCGGCCCGCTGGAGATCGGAGAGCGGTAATCCGCCAGCGAAGCGCGTCGTGATCGGACATGACCAGATGACGGCCGATCACGCGTACCGGCTCGCCTGCGAAGGCACGGCAATTCTCTGGCGCGGCGACTTCCAGAATGCGCGGCAGTTGCTCCAGGCGATGGCACGCCGTATCGACAACAAGCCGCGCAAGGCGAAAAAGCCGGCGGCGGAAATTTCGCCGATCGATGCCTTCAACCTCCACCGCCTCGCGCAATCGCAGCGCGCGCGCACCCTTGCGATGCTGGTGCTCCCGCTCGACGAGCAGTACGCCATCCCGTTGCGCCGCGCGCCCGACGTGCGCCAGGCGTGCGAGGAGGCATATGGACCGCCGTCGGATGAGCCGTCGGTCGTGTCCTTGCGTGAAGTGCTGGGGCTGATCGGCGCGCATGAGTGGCGCAAGAAAGGCGTCGAGATCGGCGCGGCCGGTGGGAGGATCCATCCCTATTACGGCGTGTTCTCGCCGGTTCGGGGCGAATACATCGATCTCGTCGCGAATCAGCCGCTTCCGTCGAAAGAACTTGCGTTCGATATCGGCACCGGGACAGGCGTGCTCTCGGCGGTGCTGGCGCGGCGCGGCGTCGGGCGAATCGTCGCGACCGATGTCGATGCCCGCGCGCTCGCCTGCGCGCGCGAGAACATTGGACGGCTCGGGCTCGATCGTCAGGTCGAGATCGTCGAGGCCGACATGTTTCCCGAGGGCCGCGCGCCGCTGATCGTCTGCAATCCGCCCTGGCTGCCCGCGCGGCCGGGCGCGACGATCGAGCACGCCATCTACGATCCGGACAGCCGCATGCTGCGCGCGTTTCTCGACGGCCTCGCCGCGCATCTGACGCCGGGCGGCGAAGGCTGGCTCATTCTGTCGGACTTTGCCGAGCATCTCGGACTGCGTACCCGCGCCCAGTTGCAGGAATGGATCGACAAGGCCGGCCTGAAGGTCGATGGGCGCATCGACATCAAGCCGCATCATCCGCGTGCGAGCGACAAGGCCGATCCGCTGCACGCCGCACGCTCGGCGGAAGTGACGTCGCTGTGGCGGCTCGTCGCCGCATGAGTCGCTACGCCCGTTCGGCGAGCCACGCGAGCGCGCCTTCCCCCGCGACGAGTCCGCTCGCGAAACAAGCCGTCAACAGATAGCCGCCGGTCGGCGCTTCCCAGTCGAGCATTTCGCCCGCGCAGAACACGCCGGGCAGCGCGCTGATCATCGAGCGCGAGTTAAGCGCCTCGAATTCGACGCCGCCTGCGCTGCTGATGACTTCTTCGATGGGACGTGGCCGCAGCACGCGCAGCGGCAGCGCCTTGATTCGCACGGCGAGCGTGTCGAGATCCGCGAATTCGCCTTTGCTCACGCATTCGCGCAGCAAACCCGCTTTCACGCCCGTCAGATGCAGGCGGCTTTGGAGGTGACTCGAAATCGATCGCGCGCCGCGCGGATGCAGCACCTCGTCGCGCACGCGCCCGGCGGAAAGTTGCGGCGCGAGGTCCAGGAGGATCGTCGTGCCATCGCCGCCGCTTTGGGCGATCCGATCGCGGATCGGCGCCGACAATGCGTAGATCAAACTGCCTTCGATGCCCTGATCGGTGATCAGACATTCACCGGCGCGCCAGTCGGGCGTGCCGTCCGGACGCGGCAGGCCGATCGCCACGGACTTGAGCGGCTCGCCAGCGAACCGGCTGCTGAAATGCTCGCTCCAGGCGACGTCGAAACCGCAATTCGACGGCACGAAAGGCCGCACCGGCACGCCGCGCGCCGCGAGCACCGGGAGCGCGCGGCCGTCCGAGCCGAGCTGCGGCCAGCTTGCGCCGCCGAGCGCGAGCACGAGCGCCTGGTGCAGGACGCGCTTTTCGCCGGTTGGCGTCGCGAAACGCGATAGCGACGTGCCTTCATCGGCAAAGCCGAGCCAGCGATGCCGCATGTGAAACGTCACGCCGGTCGCGCGCAGCCGATGCAGCCACGCACGCAGCATCGGCGCGGCTTTCATGTCGGTGGGAAACACGCGGCCCGAACTGCCGACGAACGTCTCGACGCCCAGCTCATGCACCCAGTTTCGCAGCGCGCCTGCATCGAAACGCGCCAGCAGCGGCGCGATGTGCGGGCTTCGCGCGCCGTAGCGTGCGAGAAACGCATCGGCAGGCTCGGAATGCGTCAGATTCATGCCGCCCTTGCCTGCCATCAGGAATTTCCGCCCGACGGACGGCATCGCGTCGAACACATCGACACGCGCGCCGCCCGCCGCGAGCGCCTCCGCGGCCATGAGCCCGGCCGGCCCTCCGCCGATCACCGCGACACGCACCGATTCGATGTTTTCAACTGACGACATGCCTGATTGGTAATGACATAACGGAGCGACATTGTCGCATCGCACGTCGCCGGACCGGCTTTGCGCCGACCGCCACGCCGGTGAAAAGCATCGCAGACCCGTCGTAAGTCATTAAATAACAAAAAAGAATTTGGCCGGCCGCAGTTCGGCCAGTACGATCCGTCGATTCGTTGCATCGACAACTTTTTACGAAATCGCCTGATCATGTCCGTTTCCCTCGCGCCCGAACGCGCTGCCGCCGGTGCCGTCACCGACGATCCGCGCCCCGTCATCAAAAGCGCCGCCGATGTCTCCCGTCTCGTCAACAGCGGCGCGGCGATCGGCAGCGACGCGCGCGTCGTCGTCGCCATTGCGCTCGGCGGGATTTTTCTCGATGCCTACGATCTCGGCGCGCTCGCGTTCGGGATGAAGGACATCGCCCGCGAGTTCTCGCTGACGCCGACCGGCTCCGGTTTCGTCGCCGCCGCGATCACGTTCGGCGCGATCATCGGCGCGTTCCTCGGTGGCTATCTCACCGACAAGGTCGGGCGCTATCGCGTCTTCATGGCCGACATGTTTTTCTTCGTCGTCGCTGCGATCGCCTGCGCGCTCGCGCCCAACGCCTGGGTGCTCGGCGGGGCGCGCTTCGTGATGGGGTTGGGCGTCGGGATCGATCTGCCCGTCGCGATGGCGTTTCTCGCCGAGTTCTCGCGCCTGCAGGGCCGCGGCAACAAAGCGGCGCGCGTCGCGATGTGGTGTCCGGTCTGGTACGCGGCGATCAGCGTCTCGTATCTGCTCGTGCTCGGCTTGTACGCGGTCTTGCCTGAGCACAACGCGGGCTGGCTCTGGCGTCTGATTCTCGGATTCGGCGCCGTGCCGGCGATCGCGATCATCGCGATTCGCAGCCGTTATATGAGCGAATCGCCCGTCTGGGCCGCGAATCAGGGCGATCTCAAGGGCGCGGCCGCGATTCTGAAGCGTTCCTACGGCATCGATGCCCGCGTCGACGAAACGACTGTCGCGCCGATCAAGGCGCGTCGCGCGACGTGGAGCAACTACGGCGCGCTGCTGCGCGGCGTCTATCTGCGCCGGACGGTGTTGGCGACCGTCATCGCAATTGCATCGTCGTTTGCCTATAACGCCGTCGCGTTCGGATTGCCGGTCATCATCTCGAGCTTCCTCGCGCAATCGATGCTCACCACGATTCTCGCGTCACTCGCGCTGAATCTGTGTTTCGCGTTCGCGGGCGGGCTGTTCTCCGTGCGCACCGTGCCGAAATACGGCGCGTGGAAGCTGTCGGTCGTCGGCTACGCGTTTCAGCTCGGGGCGCTCGTCGGGCTTGCGATCGTCGGCAAACCGTCGACGGGCGCCGAGGTCGTGATCGCCATCGCGTTTCTCGCCGCGTTCCTGCTCGGCCAAGGCGTCGGGCCGGGCTCGCACAGCATGACGTTTGCGTCGCTGAGCTATCCGACTTCGCTGCGCGGCGTCGGTGTCGGCTTCAATCAGACGCTGATGCGCGCCAGCTCGACGGTCTCGCTGTTCCTGTTCCCGGTTTTGTCGGCAGCGCTCGGCACGAAGGTCTTCTGGATCATCGCCGCCGCGCCGCTCGCGGGACTCGTCGCGCTGCTCGCGGTGCGCTGGGAGCCGTCGGGCTATGACGTCGACGCGGAAGACTTCGCCGCGCAACAGACGCGATAAGCGTCCACTTTTCCTCCGATTCCCCTTCGCAAAAGCGGCGGCGACGCATCGCCGCCGCTTTTCGTTTCTTTCGCCGTCCGGCACCCCCTCGGCTGCACTAGATTAATAGCGCGTGGATTCTCGCGCCCCATCCGTGCGGAATTACCCGAGTACGCTTCAAATACCCATTTACCGACCGTCCGGTCGGTTTATAATCGCTGGACAGCGACTAATCAGGAACGAGTGCCGCCATGTACACCCAATCCCTCGACCTCCCGAGCCCCACGCAGACAAGCGAAGCGGCCCCTGGCGCCGCCGCACCCGAACAGGCCCGCTTCGACGCGGTGATGCAAGCCGACGGCAAGATCGAGCCGCAGGACTGGATGCCCGAGGCCTATCGCAAGACGCTGGTGCG
>FCOD02000070.1 GCA_001544655.2 Caballeronia turbans | reverse complement strand
TTGGCCCTACGCGCTTGCCCGCGATCTTAAGCGTGTCGTCGGAACGGCCGTAAAGGAAGAACATGTGATCGTCGTACTGGATCGCAAGATCGCCGTGAATCCAGATATCGGGCACGCTGCGCCAGTATGTGTCCAAATAACGTTCAGCATCGTTCCAGAACGAGCGCGTCATCCCAACGAACGGCTCGAGCACAGCCAATTCGCCGATCTCGCCGCGCACCGGTTGTCCGTCGCCCCCGCGTACGTCGACCCGGATTGACGGTGCTACGGCGTTAAAGCCGCCGGGAAAGATCGGTTTGACGACCACGTTCGCAAGCAGTCCGCCCGAAGCCTCAGAACCGCCTGTGAAATTGATTACGGGACAGTTGAAGGCGCGGCCATACCAGCAGAAAGTATCGGCGTCGATCACCTCACCCGCTGTGATTACAAGCCGGATGGACTCGAGATCGTAACGCGAGATCGACGATCGATGCGCTGCGAGTGAGCGGATAAGTGTGGGCGACGCGCCGAAGTGGGTAACGTTATGCCGGCGAATTAAATGCGGCAAGCGTGACCAGTCAGGCCAGTCCGGTGCGCCGTCGTAGCACACCAGGGTCGCGCCCCGCAACAACGCACCTGCAATCGTGATAGGACCGGCGACCCACCCCATATCGGCTGGCCACAGCCACGTATCGCCTGGGCCGAGGTTGAAGTACACCGCAGCGTCGTGGCCAATTTTCAGCGGGAAACCGCCGTGAGTGTGCACCGTGCCTTTTGGCTTGCCAGTGGTGCCCGACGTATAGACGATCATAAAGGGCGCATCCGCTTCAACGAGCAGCGGGTGGACAAGTGGATCTGCGCGGCCCGCCGCTGTTACGTCATACCAATTCAGCGTCCCAGCGATGGGTTCGAGCGGCTTACCGCGCGTGGGCTTGGTGATCACCACACTTAGCGAGGCGAGTGCCGCCGCGCATGCCTCGATCGTCTCGCCCATTCGCACCGGCCTTCCGCGCCGCGTATATCCGGCCGTGCAAATTAACCCTTTCGCTTCACAGCCCATTAGCCGCGCGACAATAGCGTCCGCCCCGAACCCAGAGAAGAGCGGCACAGCGACTGCACCGATCCACGAAATTGCCAAGAACGAGACGACCGCTTCCAAGCTATTTTCCATGAGCAGGCCGACCCGGTCACCCGCGCCGAGATGAGCTGTCTGCAGCCCCGCCGCGAACGCACGGACATCGTCGTGCAATTGCGCGAAAGTACGTGCGACGACCCGCCCGCCCTCGTCCTCCGCGACGACTGCTAGGCGTTCGCTGCGCCCGTCGTTCATGCAAGGCGCGAAAATGCTCTCGACCCAGTTGATCTTGCCACCGGGGAACCAACGCGGAAACGCCTTGCCCTGAGATAGGTCGACATATGATGAGTACGGCTCCCGCCAACGTATGCCAAGCCACCGCATCACCCCTTCCCAATACTCGTCCGGATGGGCGATTGACCATGCGTACAAGCTGTCAAAATCCTTCTGTCCAAGCGTTTCCGCGAGTGAAGTAACCTGCGCAGTCGTGACGTCATGGTCAGTAGGCGCCCAAACTGGTTTCGGTCGGTGATCCATATACGCTCCGATAGGCTTGTCTCGCCGCTTCAAAGACCAAGGTAAGCGGCCTGAACCCGATTGTCGTGTTTCAGGGTTTCAGATGAGCCCTGCATGACCACATTGCCATCATCAATTACGTAGGCGTAGCTCGCCAGATCGAGCGCCACCGACGCGTTTTGCTCGACTAAGAGTACGTCCACTCCATCTCGATTGATCGCGCGGATGGTTGTACCGATTAGATCGACCACGGCTGGTGCGAGTCCGATGGTCGGCTCATCAAGTAGCAAAAGGCGCGGCGACGACATCAGCGCGCGGCCGATCGCGACCATTTGCTGCTGCCCGCCGCTCAGCGACATCGCCGGCTGATTGAGCTTCTCGCGCAACGCGGGGAAAACCTCTAATACGCGGTCCCTATCGCGTTGGATCGCCGCCGAGTCGCGACGCAGGTACGCACCCATCGTGAGATTCTCCGCAACCGTCATGTACGGAAAGAGTCGCCGCCCTTCGGGCACGAGCGCCATTCCGAGACCGACGATCTGGTCTGTGCGCATCTTGGAGATATCATTGCCGTTAAAGACGCGGGTGCCGGAACTGTCCCCCGCGAGATTCATCACCGCGTTCATCACAGAAGTCTTACCGGCCCCGTTCGAGCCAATCAGCGCGACTACGGCGCCACGGGGCAAGTCGAGATTGACGCCGTCAACGGCTGTCACGCCGCCGTAGCGCACCCGCAGATCACGCACTGAAAGAGAAGTTGTCGTTGTCATTGTGTTGTCCCCAGATAAGCGAGAATCACCTCGGGGTTATTGCGCACTTCTTGCGCGCTGCCCTGTGCCAACATCTTGCCGTATTGGAGCACGATGAAACGATCGCATATGCCCATCATCGCCTTCATATTGTGGTCGACGATTAAGATAGTGGTGCCGTCTTCCCGACATAGCGTGCGAAGTAAGTGGAGCACATTCGCAACTTCGACGGTATGCAGTCCGGTCAGCGGCTCATCTAGCCCGAGCAGCTTGGGCTTTGTCGAGATCGCAATGCCGACGCTCAGCAGCCGCTGCATTCCGTGCGGCAAACTCCCGGCTTCCATGTCAAGATGTTTTTCCAGACCTACTCGCGCTGCAATCGCATGCGCGCTTTCTATCCGATCTATGCGTTTTCGCCACTGCCGGTTTGCGGCGATTACGAGGTTTTCGAGCACTGTCATGTCACGAAAAAAACTATCGTGCTGGAAGGTGCGAACCAATCCACGTCGGCTGATCGCGTGCGGCGCGAGACCTGCAATGCTGGCGCCGTCGAAGAGCAGCTCCCCACCGCTTGGTTTCACGTGACCCGAGAGCAGATTGAATGTCGTTGTCTTCCCGGCCCCATTCGGACCGATCAGCCCGAGGATTTCGCCCGCGCGAATCTCGAAATTCAGATTGGAAACCGCGACGAGTCCGCCGTAGCGCCGTGTCAAGCCCTTCACCGCCAGCAATGGATGCGGGGTGTGTTGCGACGATTGCAAATCCTGGTGATTCATCCAAGTTCTCCGCTCGCACGGTCTTTCGAAACACCGGGCCTTGCGCCAATTAGGCACCAGCAACCAATCCATTTTGCGACGTCGATCAGTCCGCCGCGCACGCCGAGCATCGATAAAATGATGACTCCGCCGAACAGCACATACTGCAGCGCGCCCGAGCCCTGCACGAGTTGCGAGACGACCGTGAGGAAGATGGCGCCGATCACCGGTCCAACGATATGACGCTCACCGCCGACTTTCGCGTATGCAAGCGCGTAAACCGGAATTAGGAAGCTGAAATCGCCAGGGCTGATGACGTGATAGCTGTATGCGTGTATCGATCCCGCCGCACCGACCACCAACGCGGCGATTACGAAGCACAAGAGCTTCACGCGTAGAGCGCTAACGCCCAGCGTCTCAACCACCTTGTCGTTGTTGCGAATGGCGTGCATTAGCAGACCGAACGACGACATCTCCGCCGCGTAAAGACCGCATAAAAGTAGATAGCATACCGACACGCTGATCGCCGGCATCCACGGTTCGAGCGACATCGGAGCATAGATGCCAACCATGCCAGAGTTGCCGCCGACGAAATCGATACGCGTGTATGCTAGACGGACGACCTCGGTGAACGCGAAACCGATCAGCATGAAATACGGCCCCTTCACACGCAAGGTCATCCAACCGAACAGCAGGCCAAGTAGTGCCGCGCCGACGCTCGATGCAATTAGCACAAGTGGGACTACGTCCAAACCGTTCGTCACGGCGATCGCGGTGAGATACGCAGCGAAGCCATAGATTGCGCCGCATGCCATGTTCGTCTCGCCGATGAGCAATACGAAGCGCATACCGGCGGCGAGAACGGCGTTAATCGCCGACCAGACGACTAGTTGCGTCAGATACGTCGGCTCGAAATAACTGAGCGCCCCGATGGCCGCGACCAACAACACGGCATTCAGCACGATAATCTTGTGGTCAATTCTGTACATGGCCGAGCATCCCCCGTGGTCTGAACAGAAGTAGCACGGCAACTAGGCAGAACATGCCGATCGTCGCCATAGTGCCGTCAAGGTAATAACCGACGACGCTTTCGAGAAACGCGATCGTTAGTCCGCCAAGAATAGCCCCGGGAATTGAGCCCAACCCGCCGATGATAATCGTGATAAAACCTTTGACTAGATAGTCGTTCCCGACAGCCGGGGTTACCACCGTGATTGGCGCGATCAGACAACCGGAGACAGCGGCGAGAAACGACCCTATAATGAAGCCATAAAGCAGTGTCCGCTTGTACCGCACGCCTTGGAGCGTGGCAGCGCCGGGGTCTTCAGCGGTTGCTCGGATTGCGCGGCCAAAGCGCGTATACCCGAGCATCACATACAGCAATATCGCGACCAAGACCGCGACTACGCAAACGATCAGTCTTTGCAGTTCGATCGCGGCACCAAGGATGCGTAGCTCGCCGGGTGCGATGTTCGGGACCACCCGCGGCACGCCGCCGAAGATCCATAAGAAGGCGCCTTCGAAAAACAGCAGCATGCCGACCGAGAGGATGAACGAGCCGACCATATCTCTCAGGTACTGCCGGAAGCCCCACTGATAGACAGCGAGTGCCAACGCGAGCACGACGGCGATTGAGAGCACGCTCGACACCAAGAACGACACGGCGACGCCGATGTGCAGCGCTTCTTGCAGCGACGGCACCAGTACGCTCGTTAGTAAGGCGCTAAGCGTGAAGAACTGACCGTGCGCGAAGTTCACTACGCCCATCACGCCAAATATCAGCGTAAGGCCTAGCGCGAACAGCACGTATACCGAGCCCGCCTGCAACGTGTTCAATGCAAGCTGAAGAAATAACGTCATGGAGATCACCCCTTCTGTGCAGATGTGCGGTAGGTCCGCGAGCGGTGCAGCACCGATCTGAGGGTCGTGAGATCACCCCCGCTTAACTGCCGCTGACGTCCGGCGAATCCACTCGACGCACTTCGACCGTGTTGCCATTTCTGATTTGGGTGATGATCACGGGCACGAGCAGTTGCTGCGGCGAGCCATAGGTCGCCTTGCCGCCATAACCCACCGGTCCATACGATGTGTCCGGCTTCGCCGACGGCAGTGCTCGGGCTACCGCTTTTGGATCAACGCTGTCAGCTTTTTCAATACCGGCCTTGATCGCCATCACGCCGTCCCATACGCCCATCTGCAGGATGTTGAGCGGCTCTTTAAGCGCCTGTTTGGCCTGGGTATCTAGATCTCGCTGCAGTTTGGTCGCTGTCGGGCCGGAGAAGTCGGCGCCTTGGCCCATATAGACGCCTTCGGCGCTCTTGCCGCCCACCTTCACGAGAGTGTCGCTTCCCGTGCCCGCTGGATACAGCTTTACGCCCGCCCAGGCCTGAACCGCCAGTTCCTTCAGTACGCTGCCAGCGTCGCCGGGCGCCGATCCGCCGAGATCAACAGCATCGGGTTTGGCAGCGGCCACTTTCGTCGCAATGGACTGAAATTCCGTCGTGCCGCGCTCATAGAAGCTGGAGCTGACGACACTCACGCCGAGCTTTGCCCACTCCTGCTTGGATTGCGCTTCGGCCTGCTGGCCGGTTGAATCGTTCGGATTGAGCAAGGCCACGGTCTTGACGTTCGGATGCTGTTGCTTCACGAGCGAAAAGAGCGGTCCAAAAATCTCATACGGTGTGTTTGAATTGGTGAACGTCAGCGGGAACTTTGGGCCTTTGATTGTCTTGCCCCACGCAGTTGTCAAGAGAACTACGCCCGAACGCTCCGATAGACTCTGCGTCGCCTGCACGGGCGCGGTTCCAAGGCTCTGGACAATGTAACGTACGCCATCTCGGTTGATCATAGCCTGTGCGCTCTGCGCGCCACCAGCGGCAGTGTACAGATTGTCGTAGGTAGTCAGTTGCACTTTGTAAGACTTGCCGCCAGCACGAATGCCGCCGTTGTCGTTAATGTGCTTTGCGACCTTTTGGCCGACCCAGTCGCAACCGATGCCCCAGTTTGCCGCGGCACCTGACATCGGTGCGCTCACGCCGAACTTGAGCACGTCATCCGCATGTGCTGGAACCACCGCCATTGAGAGTGTGACGCCAAGGAAAAAAGC
This sequence comes from Caballeronia turbans, assembly GCA_001544655.2. Classification (GTDB taxonomy): domain Bacteria; phylum Pseudomonadota; class Gammaproteobacteria; order Burkholderiales; family Burkholderiaceae; genus Caballeronia; species Caballeronia turbans. Next base: position 721 of record FCOD02000070.1, on the reverse strand, counting down.
GCCAAAATCGTTTCGTCGTTGCATTTTCCGTCTCCTGAGATTTTTCTATTTTCGCTCTAGTTGGCTAAGCGATGGATGCGCCGCTATCAACTGACAAGACTTGTCCCGTCGTCATCCGTGATTCATCCGACGCTAGGTAAAGTGCCATATGCGCGATGTCAATCGGCTCGCAGATGCCAAGAAGATAGCCCTGTGCGAGCCGTGCGGTCACTCCGTCCTCTGCAAGCAGACGCTCGACGCGTGGTGTCCGGGTGATGCCCGGCGCAATTGCGTTGACGCGGATCTTGTGTGGCGCATATTCGACCGCCATTGATCGCGTCAGTGCAGCGACCGCGCCCTTGGCGGCTGTGTAGGCATCCTTGTTCGGCGAACCTATCAGTGCAAGAACTGAAGAGGTGTTAATTACGGAGCCTCCCCCGCGTCGCACCAGCTCCGGAATGCCATGGCGACAGCCCAGCCAAGTGCCAAACAAATCCACATTGATGCAACGCCAGAACTCTTCTGCTGAAGCTTCAGTAACTGGCCCGTCTTTGACTGCAGATCCGCCCACGTTGTTGTAGAGCACATCCAAACCACCTAGGGCGGAGACAGCCCCCGTAATCGCTCCTCGGACGCTGTCTTCGCGCGTCACATCTAACTCGAATACGATCGCCTCGCCACCCGCGCGATTGACCTCATCGGCAATCCGATGCGCGGCGGTTACATCGCGATCGCCTATTGC
>FCOD02000044.1 GCA_001544655.2 Caballeronia turbans | reverse complement strand
ACGTGTGCCCCAAGGGGCTCAATCCGACCAAGGCGATCGGCAAGATCAAGGAATTGATGGTGCGCCGCGCTGTCTGAGATGGGCTATGTGATGGTCGACAATCAAGACAACTCGCATCAGTCCGATCCCCTTCGCCGGGCGCGCCTTCGCTGGCGCGCACGGCGCGGCCTGCTGGAAAACGATCTGATCTTCGATCGCTTCTTCAGCCGATATGAGCATGACCTCAGTGACGCCGACGTGGCCGCATTGACCCGCCTGCTGGAGCTGAGCGACAACGAACTGATGGACTTGCTGCTGGCGCGCACGGAGCCTGAAGGCGACCTCGCGACGCCGGACGTAATCCGCCTGCTGGACATGCTGCGCACCGTGTGATTTCAGCAGGAATTCGCGGAGTTTTGCAAAATAGGCCTGTTGCAGTGCACACAGGCCGATCGAACAGTTTTGCCGCGCAGCTTCCGTCGTGCAAATTATCGAAAACCTGTATCCATACTTCGATTGAGGATGTGCTATGACCCCGTCAGATGTTAAAGCCACGCTATCGTTCAGCGACAACTCGCCGAGCGTCGAAATGCCGATCTACAAGGGCACGATGGGCCCGGACGTGATCGACATCCGCAAGCTGTACGGTCAGACCGGCAAGTTCACGTATGACCCGGGCTTCATGTCGACGGCGGCGTGCAATTCCGCGATCACGTACATCGACGGCGACAAGGGCGAGCTGCTGTACCGCGGCTACCCGATCGAGCAGCTGGCCGTGAATGCCGACTTTCTCGAGACCTGCTATCTGCTGCTGAAGGGCGAACTGCCGAACGTGGCGCAGAACAAGGAATTCGTGGACACGGTCACGCGTCACACGATGGTGCACGAGCAGATGCACTTCTTCTTCCGCGGCTTCCGTCGCGACGCGCACCCGATGGCGGTATTGACGGCGGCGGTGGGCGCGCTTTCGGCGTTCTATCACGACTCGCTGAACATCAACGATCCGCGCCACCGTGAAGTGTCGGCCATTCGCATGATCGCGAAGCTGCCGACGCTCGTTGCGATGGCATACAAGTTCAGCATCGGCCAGCCGTTTGTCTATCCGAAGAACGAACTGTCGTACAGCGCGAACTTCATGCACATGATGTTCTCGAACCCGTGCGAAGAGTACAAGGTCAACGACGTGCTCGTGCGCGCGCTCGACCGCATCCTGATCCTGCACGCGGACCACGAGCAGAACGCGTCGACCTCGACGGTGCGTCTCGCGGGTTCGTCGGGCGCCAACCCGTTCGCGTGCATCGCGGCCGGTATCGCGTGTCTGTGGGGCCCGGCGCATGGCGGCGCGAACGAAGCCGCACTGAACATGCTCGAAGAGATCGGCTCGGTCGACCACATCCCCGAGTTCATCAAGCAGGTGAAGGACAAGAATTCGGGCGTGAAGCTGATGGGCTTCGGTCACCGCGTGTACAAGAACTACGACCCGCGTGCGAAGCTGATGCGCGAAACGTGCCACGAAGTGCTGAACGAACTCGGCCTGCACGACGATCCGCTCTTCAAGCTCGCGATGGAACTGGAAAAGATCGCACTGGAAGATGAATACTTCGTGTCGCGCAAGCTGTACCCGAACGTCGACTTCTACTCGGGCATCGTGCAGCGCGCGCTGGGGATCCCGACGTCGATGTTCACGTGCATCTTCGCGATGGCGCGTACGGTCGGCTGGATCGCGCAGTGGAACGAAATGATCGCGGATCCGGAGCAGAAGATTGGCCGTCCGCGTCAGTTGTTCATCGGTCAGACGCCGCGTGAAGTGAAGCCGTTGGCGAAGCGGTAAGCCGAATCGGATTTGAGATTGATGTGAAGGCCCCGGCGGGTGACTGCCGGGGCTTTCTGCTTTTGAGCGGTTGATCTTAGTCTCGCAATGTAAGAGGCGCGTTCGATGCGCCTTGTCTGCGACGGCTTTCTTTCCCGACGAGACGACGTGCCTTTCGAAGTCATCGGCGCCACGATGACCGTCCGCAAATGGTCGTGCATTTCCGAGGCGAAACCACGACGCAAGTACCCAGACCGTCGCGTAGCCAAGCGCATACTGTGCGTACGGCACGATGCCGCGCTGGACAGCCGACCGAACGGCGTAGCCGGGTAGTTCCCATCCGGGTACTGGTACCACCACAATAACCCTATGTTTTTAATAAGTTTTTCCGGGTAGCGTAGTACCCGCGGCGTACCAGGAAGTGGCATAATCGCCGGACAAGCTGCCGGCCCTGCCGCCAGCAAAACTTTCCCCGCAGTCACATACGAAAGCGCTCACCATGGCACAGACTCTCTACGACAAACTGTGGAACACGCATGTGATCCACACGGAAGAGGACGGCACCTCGATCCTCTACATCGACCGTCACCTGCTGCATGAAGTGACGAGCCCGCAGGCCTTCGAGGGCCTGAAGCTGGCCGAGCGCCCGGTGTGGCGAATCAGCGCGAATCTGGCAGTGTCCGATCACAACGTCCCGACCACCGACCGCTCGCACGGCATCGCCGATCCCGTTTCGAAGCTCCAAGTCGATACGCTCGACGCGAACTGCGATAGCTTCGGCATCACGCAGTTCAAGATGAACGATCTGCGCCAGGGGATCGTGCACATCATCGGGCCGGAGCAGGGCGCGACGCTGCCCGGCATGACCATCGTCTGCGGCGACTCGCACACGTCCACGCACGGCGCGTTCGGCGCGCTCGCGCACGGCATCGGCACGTCGGAAGTGGAACACGTGCTCGCCACGCAAACGCTCTTGCAGAAGAAGAGCAAGAACATGCTCGTGAAGGTCGAAGGCACGTTGCCGCGCGGCTGCACGGCGAAGGACATCGTGCTCGCGATCATCGGCAAGATCGGCACGGCGGGCGGCACGGGTTACGCGATCGAGTTCGGCGGCTCGACCATCCGCGCCTTGTCGATGGAAGGCCGCATGACCGTCTGCAACATGGCGATCGAAGCGGGCGCGCGCGCCGGCATGGTCGCGGTCGACGATACGACCATCAATTACCTGAAGGACCGTCCGTACTCGCCGCAGGGCGTGGAATGGAATCAGGCGGTCGAATACTGGCGCCAGTTCAAGTCGGATCCGGACGCGCAGTTCGATCGCGTCGTCGAATTGAACGCGGCCGAGATCGTGCCGCAAGTGACGTGGGGCACGTCGCCCGAAATGGTCACGTCTATCGACGGCCGTGTGCCCGATCCCGAGAAGGAAAAGGACCCGGTCAAGCGCGACGCGATGGAGCGGGCGCTGACCTATATGGCGTTGCAGCCGAACACGCCGATCGAATCGATCAAGCCGGACAAGATTTTCATCGGCTCGTGCACGAACGCCCGTATCGAAGACCTGCGCGCGGCCGCTTATGTCGTGAAGTCGCTGGGCAAGCGCGTCGCGTCGAACATTCGTCTCGCGATGGTGGTGCCGGGCTCGGGTCTCGTGAAGGCGCAGGCCGAGCGCGAAGGCCTCGACAAGATTTTCACGAACGCCGGCTTCGAATGGCGCGAGCCGGGCTGCTCGATGTGTCTCGCAATGAACGCCGACAGGCTGGAGGCGGGCGAGCGCTGCGCATCGACGTCGAACCGCAACTTCGAGGGCCGTCAGGGCGCGGGCGGTCGCACGCACCTCGTGAGCCCCGCGATGGCCGCCGCCGCCGCGATCGAAGGCCACTTCGTCGACGTGCGCAAGCTTGCGTGATCAAACGGGATACAGAGAAAGATCATGGAAAAATTCATTGTGCATAGCGGCCTCGTTGCGCCGCTCGATCGCGAGAACGTGGACACGGACGCGATCATCCCGAAGCAGTTCCTGAAGTCGATCAAGCGGACCGGTTTCGGCCCGAACGCGTTCGACGAATGGCGTTATCTCGATGTCGGCGAGCCCGGCCAGGACAACAGCAAGCGTCCGCTCAATCCGGACTTCGTGCTGAATCAGCCGCGTTATCAGGGCGCATCGATTCTGCTCACGCGCAAGAACTTCGGCTGCGGGAGCTCGCGTGAGCACGCGCCGTGGGCGCTGGATCAATACGGCTTTCGCGCGATCATCGCGCCGAGCTTCGCGGACATCTTCTACAACAACTGCTTCAAGAACGGCCTGCTGCCGGTCGTGTTGACGGAGCAGCAAGTCGACAAGCTGTTCAACGAAACGTACGCGTTCGTCGGTTTCCAGTTGACGATCGATCTCGAAGCGCAAGTCGTGCGCACGGGCGACGGCACCGAGTACGCATTCGACGTGCCGGGCTTTCGCAAGTACTGCCTGCTGAACGGCTTCGACGATATCGGCCTCACGCTGCGTCATGCCGACAAGATTCGCCAATACGAGGCGGAACGCCTGGCGAAGCAGCCGTGGCTGAATAACCGGCTCGTCGGATAAATCGAATAACGATCACGGAAGGAAGAGACGATGAAGATTGCAGTATTGCCCGGCGACGGGATCGGTCCGGAAATCACCGCCGAAGCAGTCAAGGTGCTGAACGCGCTCGGCGAGAAGTTCGAGCTGGAAGAAGCGCCGGTCGGCGGCGCAGGTTATGAGGCGAAGGGCCATCCGCTGCCCGACTCGACGCTGGCGCTCGCGAAGGAAGCCGACGCGATCCTGTTCGGCGCGGTCGGCGACTGGAAATACGACAAGCTGGAGCGCGCGCTACGTCCCGAGCAGGCGATCCTCGGCCTGCGCAAGCATCTGCAACTCTTCGCGAACTTCCGTCCGGCGATCTGCTATGCGCAACTGACGGGCGCGTCGTCGCTCAAAGCCGAAATCGTGTCCGGCCTCGACATCCTGATCGTGCGCGAGCTCAATGGCGATATCTATTTCGGCGCGCCGCGCGGCTTGCGCGAAGCGCCGGAGGGCCCGTTTGCCGGCGCAAAGGAAGGCTTCGACACGATGCGCTATTCCGAGCCCGAAGTGCGCCGCATCGCGCACGTCGCGTTTCAGGCGGCGCAGAAGCGCCAGAAGAAGCTGACGAGCGTCGACAAGGCCAACGTGCTGGAAACGTCGCAATTGTGGCGCGACACGATGATCGACGTCGCCAGGGAGTATCCGGACGTCGAGCTGTCGCACATGTACGTCGACAACGCCGCGATGCAGCTCGTGAAAGCGCCGAAGGCGTTCGATGTCGTCGTGACCGGCAACATGTTCGGCGACATCCTGTCCGACGAAGCCGCGATGCTCACGGGTTCCATCGGCATGTTGCCGTCGGCGTCGCTCGACAAGGACAACAAGGGCCTGTACGAGCCGTCGCACGGCTCCGCGCCGGATATTGCGGGCAAGGGCGTGGCCAACCCGCTCGCGACCATTCTGTCCGCCGCGATGATGCTGCGCTACTCGCTCGGCAAGACCGAGCAGGCGGACCGCATCGAAAGCGCGGTGAAGAAGGTGCTGGAGCAGGGCTATCGCACCGGCGATATCGCGACGGCGGACGGCCGGATCGTCGGCACGAAGGAAATGGGCGATGCAGTGCTGAAGGCGCTGTAATCGCCGGAAAGACGATCGGCGGTTGCAGGCAAAAGAGCGGCCGATCGTCTCTTTTTACCGATGTTCAAGCACGATCCGTACGATTTTAAGAGCCGCACCGCAAGCGCGTGACGAAAACATCGGGTTATCGTGTATATTCTTTGGTCATGGCGAAGAACACTCAATTCTCTCTGGATTCCATCGGACGCGGCTCATCTGCCGTCGCGACGGAACTCGCCATCGGCACGCGCATCGTGGCTATCAACGCCACGGCTAAAACGCGCATTACGAAAATCTCCATCAAATCGATCACGATTCGCTGATCGTCCCTCGTGTCCGAGCGTCTTCCCCGCGCGGCCACGCCGGGTAAAGATGCGGGGAAGCGTCCACAGTCAAAGGTTAGTCATGAACGTAGGTCTCGTTGGTTGGCGCGGTATGGTCGGCAGCGTCCTGATGCAACGCATGCAGCAGGAAGGCGATTTCGACCTGATCGAACCGGTGTTCTTCAGCACCAGCAATGCGGGCGGCAACGCGCCGTCGTTCGCCAAAAACGAGACGAAGCTCAAGGACGCGACGAGCATCGACGATCTGAAAAAGTGCGACGCCATCATCACGTGCCAGGGCGGCGACTACACCAACGAGGTGTATCCGAAGCTGCGCGCGGCGGGCTGGAAAGGCTACTGGATCGACGCGGCCTCGGCGCTGCGCATGAAGGACGACGCGGTCATCATCCTCGATCCGGTCAACCTGAACGTCATCAAGGATTCGCTCGTGAAGCGCGGCCGTGACTTCATCGGCGGCAATTGCACGGTCAGCCTGATGCTGATGGCGCTCGGCGGCCTGTTCCGCGAGAACCTCGTCGAGTGGACGACCGCAATGACATACCAGGCCGCCTCGGGCGCGGGCGCGCAGAACATGCGCGAGCTGCTCCAGCAGATGGGCGTGCTCTACGGTTCCGCGAAGGAAGATCTGGCCGATCCTTCATCCGCGATTCTCGACATCGACCGCCGCGTGCTCGCCGCGATGAACGGCGAGCGCATGCCCGTCGACAACTTCGGCGTGCCGCTCGCGGGCTCGCTGATTCCGTGGATCGACAAGGATCTCGGCAACGGCATGTCGAAGGAAGAGTGGAAGGGCGGCGCCGAAACCAACAAGATTCTCGGCAAGCCGGCAATGGGCACGCCGGGCTCGATCCCAGTCGATGGCCTTTGTGTGCGGATCGGCGCGATGCGCTGCCACTCGCAGGCGCTCACCATCAAGCTCACGAAGGACGTGCCGCTGGACGAAGTGCACGGCATCCTTGCTTCGGCGAACGACTGGGTGAAGGTGGTGCCGAACGAGCGCGAAGCATCGGTTCGCGATCTGTCGCCCGCGGTCGTCACGGGCACGCTGACGGTGCCCGTCGGCCGTCTGCGCAAGCTGGCGATGGGCGGCGAGTATCTGTCGGCATTTACTGTCGGCGATCAACTGTTGTGGGGCGCGGCCGAACCGCTGCGCCGCATGCTGCGCATTCTGCTCGACAAGTAAAGTAAACTACGCGCCTGGAAGCGCGTGCCAAACCCAAAAGCGTCGCGTTCTCGCGGCGCTTTTTGTTTTTGCGCAGTTTTTATTGCAAAGCCGGTTTTTCGTTGGTTTTGCGCCGTATGTTTCAATTTTTGCCGTACCCGGAGCCTCAATGATCCAACGACCACGCCGGTCTCTCCTTTTGTCATCGCGTGCGGCGTGCGCCGCGGCAACTTTCGCGGTATGCGCGATGTTTTGGGCGAATCCTGGCGATGCGCTCGCTCAGGCAAGCGACGCCGCCGCTCCCGCCGCAACGGGGCAGACATACGCGGTCAAGCCCGGACAATCGCTTAGCGACGTTGCTGGCCAACTCACCGGATCGAAGGATCGTGACGTTCGCGCGAAGGCGGCGCGTGCGCTGTTCGACGCCAATCCGAACGCGTTCTCAAATCACGATATCAACAAGCTGAAGCTCGGAGCGGTACTGAACGTGCCTGCCGATCTGAGCGGTGCGGTGGCTTCGAGCGTCGCGTCGGCGCCGGAAGCGCAGCAGAATCAGCCTGCAGAAGCCCCGGCGCCAGTGTCGGAGAGCGCGGGCGCGATAGCGTCGGATGCGGCGCCGGCATCGGCCGTCGAGCCGCAAGCGAGCGCAACGGCGGCGCAGGAATCGACCACGCCCGAGCCGGCATCGGCAAGCACCACGCCCGCAAGCGCACCCGCTGCGGCGGCGCCCGCGCCGGCCAGCGACAACCGCACCGGCAGCGGCGCGACCGCGGCGACCATCGGACTATCGCCGCTCGTCGTCGCCATCGTGATCGCCGTGGGTGCTTTCCTGCTATTCAGAATGCGACGCGGGAAGAAACGGCAGGCCGCTGCAAGTAACGAGGACGTCGATCGCGCGCCGAGGACGTTTGCAAGTCTGGAAGAAGCACAGGCCGACGCCGCCGCGCGCAATGAAGCGATGCGCCGAGCGCGCGAGGCATCGACGGCAGGATCGGCTGCCAGCGCTGCGGGGAAACCATCCGAGCCTGACCGGTCCGGACTGGCGGCCGCCGCCACGAGCGTCGAGCACGCCGAAGCGGCTCAGCCGCCCGCCGCCCCTTCCGAGGATCAACCTCCGCCGGCGACCGGGGCGAAGCCGGCCACCGAGTCCGCTGCAGCGCCCGGCCACGCGAACCGACCTGTACGCGAAGAGCCGTTCGCGCCGCTAGCGCCGGCGGCCCGTCATCCTGATTTCTTGCCGCCGATCGGCGCAGCGGAAACGCAAGAGCAGCCCGAACACCTCGCCCAGCACGAGCGTGAGAGCGCGGCGCGCGAAGCGGCGCGTCGTGAAGCCGAGAAATGGGAAATCGAGGAGCGCGAAGCCGCGGCGCGCCAGGCCGCCTTACAGGAAGCCGAAGAGCGTGAGATTCACGCGCGCGAAGCCGCCGCGCGGGAAGCGCTCGCACGCGATCTGGCCGACCGCGAGGCCGGGCAGCGCGAGGCCGAGTTGCGCCAGGTCACCGAGCGCGAAGATCAGGCGCGCGAGGCTGCGGCCCGCGAGATCATCGCGCGCGAGGCCGAACTGCGCGAACTGCAGGCGCGTGCGGCCGAAGAGCAAGCGGCCGAGCATCGCGCCGCAGAGCAGCGCGACATCGAGGAACAGGCGGCGCGCGAAGCGGAAAAATCGGGTATTGCGCCGGATGAAGAGCCGGCGGTTGCGCACCGTTTTCCGATGCCGAAGTTCCCGCAGGATGCGATTCACGCGCTTGGCTCGCTCGAAATGGAACTGCCGCCGCGCATGGAACTGTCGATCAAGCCGCCTGGCGCGAGGGAGCAGGAGCCGGCGACGTCGTCGCTGCCCGCCGATGCGCCGTCGCCCGAATCACGCCTCGGAGCGCTGCAGCCGCCCCCGACTGGCCCGCAGCCGATCGAGCAGGTGCCCTTCGTTCCGCAGCCGGTAGCACAGACGGACGCGGCGCGGCATACGCAAACGCAGCGGCAGTCCGCGGCCGCGCAGATCGAAGCGGGCACGGCTGGCGCGGCTTCGGTCGCCGGCCTCGGCGCGACGAGATTCGGGCCGCTCAGCCTGGACTTCGATCTCGGGCGCGCGTCGAGCGCCACCGAGCCGCTGCCCGCGCTGACGCCCGCGCAACTCGCGACGATCGCGCGCAACAAGCTCGAATTGGCGGCGGAATACATCGAGTTGGGCGATCTTTCGGGCGCGCGCACGCTGTTGCAGGAAGTGATCGAATCGAACGATCCCGCGACGCGCCAGCAGGCGGCCACGCTCCTCTCGACGCTCGCCCCGCATTCCTGAAGATGCGCATCGCTTTAGGCATTCAGTACGATGGCTCGGCGTTTTGCGGCTGGCAGTCTCAACCGCACGGCAAGACGGTGCAGAACGAACTGGAGCGCGCGCTCGCGGAATTCGCGCAGACGCCGCTTTCTACCGTCGTCGCCGGACGCACGGATACGGGTGTGCACGGTCTCGGCCAGGTCGTCCATTTCGACACCGAACTCGATCGCACCGAATTCTCGTGGGTCCGCGGCACGAACGCGTTTTTGCCCGATACCGTCGCCGTGCAATGGGCAAAGCCGATGCCCGATGACTTCCACGCCCGCTTCGCCGCGTTCGAGCGCACGTATTTTTACGTTCTCTATGTCAATCCGGTGCGCTCGCCGATGCTGGCGAAACGCGCGGGCTGGGTACACACGCCGCTGGACGTCGACGCGATGCGCGATTCGGTCGCCTGCCTGATCGGCGAGCACGATTTTTCGTCGTTCCGCGCGGCCGATTGTCAATCGAAGACGCCCGTGAAGCACCTCTATCAGATCGACGTGCGCGAGCAGGGTGATTTCATTCACTTTCGCTTTCGCGCCAACGCGTTCCTGCATCACATGGTGCGCAATCTGATGGGGTGCCTCGTCGCGATCGGACGCGGCCGTCATCCGGTTTCGTGGATGGCCGATGTCCTCGCCGCCCGCGACCGCCGTGCCGCCGCGCCGACCTTCATGCCGGACGGCCTGTATCTGGCCGAGGTCGGCTATCCTGAACACTTCGCGGTGCCGCCGCCGCATATCGCCAGCATGCCCTGGAGCGCCATGTGGGCAGAGCCGAAATGACCGAACGAGATTTGCATCGCACCCGCATCAAGCTATGCGGACTTTCGCGCGTAGAAGACGTGCAGCACGCCATCGCACTCGGCGCGGACGCCGTGGGCTTCGTGTTCTATCCGCCGAGCCCGCGCTCGGTGAGCGTCGCGCAGGCGGTCGAGCTGGCGCGGCACGTGCCGCCGCTCGTGTCATCCGTCGGGCTTTTCGTCAATGCGACGCCGGAATGGATTCGCGAAGTCACGTCCAATGTGCCGCTTTCGCTGCTGCAGTTTCATGGCGACGAAACCCCCCAGCAGTGCGAGGAACTTGCAGCAGTTGCGGGTTTATCCTATTGGCGCGCACTGCGAATTGGGCCTGATGCGTCCACAAGCCATTTGATAGAATCGTCTCTCAAGTTCAAAGCCGCAGGCGGCCTTCTTCTCGACGCTCTCGTCGAGGGCTTCGGCGGCGGTGGAAAGGTATTCGATTGGTCACTTATCCCAACAGATCTCGGGCATCGGGCCGTTTTGAGTGGTGGGTTGAACGCGCAAAACGTCAGTGACGCCATTCGGCGTGTGCGCCCGTACGCGGTCGATGTCTCGAGCGGCATCGAGGTGCCGGGCGCCAAGGGCGTGAAGGATCCCGCCCGAATGGCGGCATTCGTGCGCGCAGTGCGCGAAGCGGATGCCGGGTGATGTGGAACGTGAGCCGCGCTGTCGGCCACGTAACCGAGAGAGTGACGCAATGTACGATTTGCCAGACGAAAGAGGCCACTTCGGCCAATATGGAGGCGTGTTCGTCTCCGAAACGCTCATCCACGCGCTAGATGAACTGCGCGTCGCGTATGAAGCAGCACAGAAAGATCCCGAGTTTCTCGCCGAATACGAGTACGAGCTCAAGCATTACGTCGGCCGTCCGTCGCCGATTTATCACGCGAAGCGCTGGAGCGACATGCTCGGCGGAGCGCAGCTCTATCTGAAGCGCGAGGATCTGAATCATACCGGCGCGCACAAGGTGAATAACGTAATCGGCCAGGCGCTGCTCGCCCGCAAGATGGGCAAGCCGCGCGTGATCGCCGAGACTGGCGCGGGCCAGCACGGCGTGGCGACTGCGACCATCGCCGCGCGCTTCGGCATGGAGTGCGTGGTCTATATGGGCGCAGAGGACGTGCGCCGTCAGGCCGCGAACGTGTATCGCATGAAGCTGCTCGGCGCGACGGTCGTTCCTGTCGAATCCGGCTCGAAGACGCTCAAGGATGCGCTGAACGAAGCCATGCGCGACTGGGTGACGAACGTCGAGAACACCTTCTACATCATCGGCACTGTCGCGGGTCCGCACCCTTATCCGATGATGGTGCGCGACTTCCAGCGCGTGATCGGCGACGAATGCCGCGTGCAGATGCCCGAAATGACGGGCCGTCAGCCCGATGCGGTCATCGCGTGCGTTGGGGGCGGATCGAACGCGATGGGCATTTTTTATCCGTATATCGACGACAAAGGCGTCAAATTGATTGGCGTGGAAGCGGCGGGCGATGGCATCGATACGGGCCGCCACGCGGCGTCGCTCATGGGCGGCAGTCCCGGCGTGCTCCACGGCAACCGCACCTATCTGCTGCAGGATGAAAACGGCCAGATCATCGAGACGCATTCGGTCTCGGCGGGTCTCGATTATCCGGGCGTCGGCCCCGAGCACGCGTGGCTGAAGGACGCTGGACGCGCGGAGTATGTCGGCATCACGGACGACGAAGCGCTCAAAGCCTTCCACGACTGCTGCCGTATCGAGGGCATCATCCCGGCGCTCGAGTCGAGCCACGCGCTCGCTTACGGCGCGAAGCTCGCGAAAACGCTGCCGCGTGACAAGGTGCTGCTCGTCAATTTGTCGGGCCGGGGCGACAAGGACATGCATACGGTCGCCGAGCGATCGGGCATCCAGTTCTGAGCACCTGACCGATGCGCACCGTTATCGACGAGCCGTTGTCCGTCGGCGCCCTCCAGAGCGCCGGCAGCGACATCCGCAATCGCGATTTCCTGACCGATGCCGAACACATTCCCGATGCGTCGATCGATCTGATCGTCGCGGACCCGCCCTATGGTCTGGGCAAGGACTACGGGAACGATTCGGACATGCTGTCGGGCGACGCTTTTCTCGAGTGGACCTATCGCTGGCTGAGTCTGGCGATCCCGAAGCTCAAGCCGAGCGGCTCGCTTTACATCTTCTGCACCTGGCAATACTCGCCCGAACTGTTCGTGTTCCTGAAGCGCCGTCTCCTGATGATCAACGAGATCGTCTGGGACCGGCGCGTGCCGAGCATGGGCGGAACGACGCGTAAATTTACGTCAGTGCACGATAACATCGGCTATTTTGCGGTATCGAAGGACTATTACTTCGATCTCGATCCGGTGCGCATCCCCTACGACGCAGAGACGAAAAAGGCACGCTCGCGCAAGATTTTCGAAGGCAGCAAGTGGCTCGAGCTCGGCTATAACCCGAAGGATGTCTGGTCCATTTCCCGTCTGCATCGGCAGCACGCCGAGCGGGTGGATCATCCGACGCAAAAGCCGCTGGAGATCGTCGAGCGCATGGTGCTCGCGAGTTGTCCCCCCGGCGGCCGGGTGCTCGATCCGTTCATGGGCAGCGGCACGACGGCGGTCGCATGCGCGCGTCACGGCCGGCAGTTCACGGGCTACGAGATCAACGCCGAGTACTGCGCAATCGCGGAAGGCCGCATCGCCGAAGCGCGGGCCGCACGCCTCAAGCCCGAGGAGCCCGTGCGCGCGCGTCGCAAGACGCTCGCGACGACCGATACCGCTGCGCAAGCGGCCGAATAGCGCTTTTTTCGTCGCTAATCGCGTCAGACGTCGACCAGGCGTCTGACGTCAACGAATACGTTCAAGAGAATTCCCATGTCCCGTATCAAGAACACGTTTGCGGCGCTGGCCGCGCAGGGCAAGAAAGGGCTGATTCCGTTCATCACCGCGGGCGACCCGAATCCGGAGCAGACCGTGGAGTTCATGCACGCACTCGCCAAGGGCGGCGCGGACGTCATAGAACTGGGCGTACCGTTTTCCGATCCGATGGCCGACGGCCCCGTGATCCAGCGTTCGTCCGAGCGCTCGCTCGCTCGCGGCGTAACGCTCAAGAGCGTGCTGGCCGACGTCAAGCGCTTCCGTCAGACCGACGACAAAACGCCAGTCGTGCTGATGGGCTATGCGAATCCGATCGAGCGCATGGGCGCGGACGCTTTTGCGAAAGCCGCGCAGGAAGCGGGCGTCGACGGCGTGCTGGTGGTCGATTACCCGCCCGAGGAGGCCGAGAGCTTCGGCGCGTCCATGCGCGCGGCCGGCATCGATCCGATCTTCCTGCTCGCGCCGACCTCCACGGACGAACGGGTCGCGGCGGTCGGCAAGATCGCGAGCGGCTATGTTTACTACGTATCGCTGAAAGGCGTGACCGGCGCGGCAAATCTGGACGTTTCCAGCATCGCGAGTAAAATCCCGGCCATCAAGTCGCATGTGCCCCTGCCGGTTGGCGTCGGGTTCGGCATTCGCGACGCCCAAACCGCGCGTGCCGTCGCCGATGTCGCGGACGCCGTCGTCATCGGCAGCCGCCTCGTGCAATTGCTCGAAGAGGCGAAGCCGGACGCCGCGGCCGCGTCACTGACGAGCTTCATTGCCGAAGTTCGTCAGGCACTCGACGCCGCACAGTAAAATACGCGCCGCCGCGGGCCGTCCGATTCGGACGTGCGCCGCGCGGCGACCGATCAGTCAAGGAAAAACGATGAGCTGGCTCGACAAACTGCTGCCGCCGAAGATCAAGCAAACGGATCCCAAGAGCCGCAAAGGCATCCCCGAGGGCCTCTGGGTGAAGTGCCCGTCGTGCGAGGCGGTGCTGTATCGCAACGACGTCGAGGCGAACCTGCATGTCTGCCCGAAGTGCAGCCATCACATGCGCATTGGCGCGCGCGAGCGGCTCGACCGCCTGCTCGATCCGGAAGGCCGCTACGAAATCGGCCAGGAAGTCGTGCCGGTCGATGCGCTCAAGTTCAAGGACAGCCGTAAGTATCCGGATCGCATCAAGGAAGCGATGGAGGATACCGACGAAACCGACGCGATGGTCGTCATGGGCGGCGCGATCCACACGATTCCGTGCGTCGTCGCGTGCTTCGAGTTCTCGTTCATGGGCGGCTCGATGGGCTCGGTGGTCGGCGAGCGCTTTGTGCGCGGCGCGCGCAATGCGATCGAGCAGAACGTGCCGTTCATCTGCTTCACGGCGTCCGGCGGCGCGCGCATGCAGGAAAGCCTGCTTTCGCTGATGCAAATGGCCAAGACCACAGCGCTCCTGACCAGACTGTCGGATGCGAAGCTGCCGTTCATTTCCGTGCTGACCGACCCGACGATGGGCGGTGTCTCCGCGAGCTTCGCCTTTCTCGGCGATGTCGTGATCGGCGAGCCGAAGGCGCTGATCGGCTTCGCCGGCCCGCGCGTGATCGAGCAGACCGTGCGCGAAAAGCTGCCGGAAGGCTTCCAGCGCGCCGAATTCCTGCTGCAGAAGGGCGCCATCGACATGATCGTGGATCGCCGCAAGATGCGCGAAGAACTTGCCCAATTGATGGCGCTGATGACGCGGCAACCCGCCGATTCCGTCGCCTGAATCGCTGATATGCAGCGCTGCGCCGCGCGAGAGCCCTGAGGTTCCGCGCGGCGTTTTGCTTTTCCCCATCTCGAACATGAACACTTTCCCCACCCTCGACGCCTGGCTGGCTCATCTGGAAGCAGCGCATCCGGTCGGCATCGACATGGGCCTGACGCGTATCGGCAAGGTGAAGGACGCGCTCGGCCTGCATTTCGACTGCCCGGTCATCACCGTCGGCGGTACGAATGGCAAAGGCTCGACGTGCGCGATCATCGAAACGATCCTGCTGCGCGCGGGTTATCGCGTCGGCTGCCATACCTCGCCGCACCTGCTTTCGTTCAACGAGCGTGCGCGCATCGACGGCGCCGAGGCGAGCGACGCCGATCTGCTCCAACATTTCGAGGCGGTGGAAAAGGCGCGCGCGAGCCTGCCCGAACCGGTTTCGCTGACTTACTTCGAATTCACGACGCTCGCGATCCTGCATCTTTTCGCATCGCGCGGGCTCGATGCCGTGATTCTGGAAGTCGGGCTCGGCGGACGTCTGGACGCGGTGAATATCGTCGATACGGATTGCGCGGTGATCACGAGCATCGACATCGACCATACCGATTATCTCGGCGACACGCGCGAGAAGATCGGCTTCGAGAAGGCGGGCATTTTCCGGCCGGGCAAGCCCGCTGTGTGCGGCGACCCGTCGCCGCCGCAAAGCCTGATCGATCATGCGCAGGCGATCGGCGCGGATCTTTGGCTCGTCGGACGGGACTTCCGCTATGAAGCGCAGCCGGGCAACGAGCGCCAGCAATGGAGCTATATCGGCCGCGAGCAGCGGCGCCCGGCGCTGGCGTATCCCGCACTGCGCGGCGCGAATCAGCTGATCAACACGGCGGCGGCGCTGGCCGCGCTCGAATCGTTGCGTGATCGCTTGCCCGTTTCGGCTCAGGATATTCGCCTCGGACTCGCCAATGTCGAACTGCCGGGCCGCTTCCAGGTGCTGCCGGGAAAGCCGCAAATCATTCTCGATGTTGCGCACAATCCCCACGCTGCCGCCGTTTTGTCGCAAAATCTCGGCAACATGGGCTATTTTCCGTACACGTACGCGGTGTTCGGCGCGATGGGCGACAAGGACATCGAAGGCGTCGTGAAGCAGTTGACGAGCGAGATCGACCACTGGAACGTCACCGCGCTGCCCACGCCGCGCGCCGCGTCGGCGGAGCAACTGGAGCACGCATTGCGCGACGCCGGTGTCAACGACGGCCCGGACAGCAGCGTTTCTAGCTTCGAAACGCCAGCCGCAGCTTTTCAAGATGCGTTAAGGCGCGCGTCCGAAAATGATAGAATCGTCGTTTTTGGCAGTTTCTACACGGTAGCCGGCGTGATGGCCTACCGTCGAACGCAGCATAACTAGCGCCATCATCCAGACGGTCGGCCGTCAGCACCAAGCGATACATGGGACTCTTTTCGTTCGGCAAGAAAGACGACTCCGGTCGCGACGCATACTCCGATTCCTCGCGCGGCTCGCGTCACACCGTCCGTACCGAGCGCCGCACGCGCCGTTCGGAGCGCACCGACGCCGACGCGATGATGCTCGATCCCACCCTGCCCGAGAAACAGCGCGCGCGCCGCAGGCTTGTCGGCGCGATCGCGCTGGTGCTGGCCGCCGTCATCGTCCTGCCTATGGTGCTGGATTCGCGTCCGAAGCCCGTGACCGACGACATTTCCATCGATATTCCCAATCGCCCGTCGCCTGCCGCGAAACAATCACGCGACGCGACCGAGGCGGACACGCAAGCCGGCGTCGCGCATGATGCGCCGGCGGGCGCTTCGAGCAGCGTTTCCGCTGGCGCGACGCAGCCGCAGGCCGCTGCGGCCGCCGCTACGGCACAACCGAAGCCCGAAGCAACGGAACAGCCGAAGCCCGAAACGAAGGCGCAAGCCAGGACTGAAGCGAAGCCGTCGAAGCCTGCCGCCGCCGCAAGCCAGAACGCGAAGCAGCAGGCCACGGAACCGTCCGAGGAAGACAACGCAAACACCGCCGCGAACGCAGCCGCAGGCGCGGCGAATACGCCGTCGTCGCCGGCGGGCAGCCGTTTCGTGCTGCAAATCGGCCAGTTCGACGACGAAACCGCCGCGCAGAACTGGGTCAACAAATTGAAGTCTGCGGGTGTGCCCGCATATCTCGAACATCGCAAGCAGTCGGATGGCGCGACCAAATCGCTGTTGCGCGCGGGTCCGTTCCCCGATCGCGCGTCGGCGCAGGCGGCCCTCGTAAAGGTGCGCCAGGCCGGCCTCGGCGGCGGCACTCGCTCATCGAATTAAGCAGATTTGATGTTCACCGCTTTCGACTACGGCGTGATGGCTGTGATTGGTCTGTCCGCGCTTCGCGGCATGTGGCGCGGCCTGTTGGCCGAGGCCTTCGGTCTGGTCGGCTGGATTGCCGCCATTCTGATCGCAGGGCGCTTCGTCGGGCTCGTCGTGCCGTATATTCCGTCGACATGGCCCGGCGGCGCGCTCACGCAATGGCTCGTGGCGTTTCTGCTGGTGGTTGCGGCGGTGCTGCTCATATCGAGCGTGCTATCGGCGCTTTTGACGCGCATCACGGAAGTGACCGGCCTGCGCGGTATGGATCGCTCCCTGGGCTTGCTGTTCGGCCTCGTGAGAGGCGCTATATTGGTAGTGGTTCTGGTCGCACTGGCTGGCCTGACCGAACTGCCGGAAAAGGATTTTTGGCGCAATGCGCTGCTGCGGCCGATGGCCGAGCAGGGCGTGCGCGAATTGAAACCGCTGCTCCCCGATACGCTCGCCGCGTATGTGCACGTCGCTCGCGAACCGAGCGGCCTGGCGCCAGCCGCCGCACAATAGACGCAAGGCCCGCTACACGAGGAATGCGCGACGGCTCGATGACGCTTCGGCCCGGCCTCGATACGGCCAAATAATGAGAGAAGCGTCGATGAGATCCGGGCAACGCCTTGTCTACCCGTTTCGACTCTTTGAAGGACCATGCCATGTGCGGCATCGTAGGTGTAGTTTCCCAGACCCCCGTCAATCAGCTGATCTATGACAGCCTGCTCCTGCTCCAGCATCGCGGGCAGGATGCGGCGGGCATCGCCACGGCGAACGGCAACAACTTCCACATGCATAAGGCCAACGGCATGGTGCGCGACGTGTTCCGCACGCGCAACATGCGCAGCTTGCCGGGCAATGTCGGCATCGGCCAGGTGCGTTATCCGACCGCCGGTTCGGCATCGAGCGAGGAAGAAGCACAGCCGTTCTACGTGAACGCGCCGTTCGGCATCATCCTCGCGCATAACGGCAACCTCACGAACTGGATGCAGCTGAAGGACGAGATGTTCCGGATCGATCGCCGGCACATCAACACCGCGTCCGACACCGAAGTGCTTCTCAACGTGTTCGCGCACGAACTGCAACTGGCGAGTTCGGGGCTCCAGCTCGACGCCGCCGCACTGTGGAAGGCCGTCGCGGGCGTGCATCGTCGCGTGAAGGGGTCGTATGCAATCGTGTCGCTGATCGCGGGCTATGGGCTCGTGGCGTTCCGCGATCCGTTCGGCATCCGCCCGCTCGTGCTCGGCAAGCTGGAGACGGCGACGGGCGTCGAGTGGATGGTCGCGTCGGAGTCGGTGGCGATCGAAGGCATCGGCTTCGAGTTCGTGCGCGATGTCGAGCCGGGCGAAGCGATCTTCATCGACGCAGAAGGCAATCTGCACAACCATCAATGCGCCGAAAAGCCCGAACTCAACCCCTGCATCTTCGAGCTCGTGTATCTCGCGCGTCCGGACTCGTGCCTCGATGGCGTGCCGGTCTACAACGCGCGTCTGCGCATGGGCGATTATCTCGCCGAGAAGATCAAGCGCGTGCTGCCCGATGTGCCGATTGACGTCGTGATGCCGATTCCGGATTCGTCGCGCCCCGCCGCGATGCAGGTGGCCGCGAAGCTCGGCGTCGAGTATCGCGAGGGCTTCTTCAAGAACCGCTACGTGGGCCGCACCTTCATCATGCCGGGTCAGGCTGTGCGCAAGAAGTCGGTGCGCCAGAAGCTGAACGCGATGGGCATCGAGTTCAAGGGCAAGAACGTGCTGATCGTCGACGATTCCATCGTGCGCGGCACGACCTCGCATGAAATCGTGCAGATGGCGCGCGACGCCGGCGCGAACAAGGTGATCTTCGCGTCCGCTGCGCCGCCGGTGAAGTTCCCGAACGTGTACGGCATCGACATGCCGACGCGCGGCGAACTCGTCGCGCACGGCCGCAGCGATGAGGAAGTGGCGCGCATGATCGGCGCGGACTATCTCGTCTACCAGGACGTGGAAGACCTGAAGAGTGCGATCCGCGACATCAACCCGGCGCTGAAGGAATTCGAAGCATCGTGCTTCGACGGCAACTACATCACCGGCGATGTGACGACCGATTATCTCGATCGCATCGAAACCGCGCGCCTCGCGCCGCAGTCGCAATCGGACCGCGACGCGGCGAGCGAAGCGCAAGAGGGCGGCATGACGCGCTCACAGTTGCATCTGCAACTATCGGTCGAGTAAGTCTTCAGCGCTTCATGAGAGCCCGCTTCGTCTGCAAGGACCAAGCGGGCTTTTTGCGTTTGGAGCCTGAAAACAGGGGAGAAAAACATGGACGACAACCTCGGCTTCGACACGCTCGCCGTGCGCGCCGGTACCAGACTGTGCTCGATCACCGGCAATCTCGGCGACACGCGCACGACGATCACGCATCTCTCGACGACGACGCAGGGGCGCCTCACATCCGAGCTGCGCGAAGCCGCCGGCATACGCGAAGGCCTGATTCGTCTTGCGGTAGTCTCGAAGATCCTGCGGCTATACGCGCCGATCTGGCGCGCGGTCTGGGTTAGGCGTCGCGCGGCGACTTGAAGCCGCCATTGCGCCATTGCCCCGGCGAAATGCCGAAGCGTTTCGAGAACGCGTGCGTGAAGGCGCTTTGATCGGCGAAGCCGACATCGAGTGCGATATCGGTGAGCGTCGGGCGCGGGTCGGCGAGCAGCGTGAGCGCCGTGTCGAGCCGCAGCCGATGCAGATAGCGATGCGGCGTCTCGCCGAACGCCTCATTGAAGAGCTGATGAAAGCGGCGCATGCCGAAGCCGCAATGCACGGCGAGATCGGCGATGCGCAGCGGCTCGGATAGATGCAGACGCAACCATCGGTCGATGCGCGCGAAGTCGAGCCCGCGCATCATGTCGATGGAATCGTCGGTGTCGTGCATCAGCGCGCCGCATAGATGCGCGGCCGCCTGCCATGCGAAACGATCGGAGAAAGGCGTATCGCCGCTCGCACGACGGGCGACCTCGGCGACTGCCTGCGTGACGCGCGAGTCGATCGCGACCGCGCGCGCCCGCTCGAAGTATCGCTCGGGCACCGCGACAGACGTGGCCGGCAGATCGATCACGAGCTGGCGATTATCGCCGTCGGCCCAGTAGTCGTGGCGCGCGCCTGCCGGGATGATCCAGGCGCCGCTGCAATCGATGCGTGCGCCGTTGCCATCGACGGCCATCTCCATCGACCCGTCGAGACCGAGCACGATCTGATGAAAGTCGTGCACGTCCGACGCTTGCGCAGCCTCATAGCGGCGCAGCGACACGGCGGGACGATGAAGCGGCGCGCTCATGCCGTTGTCGCTCAGACGTCCAGCAATTCCACTTCGAACACGAGCGTGGCGTTCGGCGGGATCACGCCGCCTGCGCCGCGCGCGCCGTAGCCGAGTTGCGGCGGGATCGTGAGACGGCGCACGCCGCCGACCTTCATGCCCTGCACGCCTTCGTCCCAGCCCTTGATGACCATGCCGCCGCCCAGCACGAAGGCGAACGGGTCGTTGCGGTCCTTGCTCGAATCGAATTTCTGGCCGTCCGTGAGCCAGCCCGTGTAGTGCACGCTGACCGTCTTGCCTGCGACGGCTTCAGCGCCTTCGCCAACGGTGACGTCTTCGTATTTGAGACCGGAATCGGTCGTGACAATCGACATGGTTGCTCCCTGGTTGCCCGGCCATCGACGATGGATGGCCGGTGGTCGAAACCGACATTGTAGAACGTCGCCAGGAGCGGGGCGCGGCGCGCAGGCCTCAGAGATGGCGGCCACGCGGGCCGAAGCGCGAGCCGATGCGCGTGGCGATGTCCGGTCTCACGTGCCTGCCGATCGCGGTGCCGATCGACGCGCCATCCTGCGCCTCCTGCCTCGCGGCCGCGGCAGCCCTGTCGCCGTCGTGCTGCCTCGCGAGCTTGAGCGCGCGCACGCGCACGTACGCCATCGCGACCAGCGTCCAGGGCGCGAGATAGGCGAACTCGGGCACGGAGACCATCATCATCGTCCAGGTCGCCGCGCAGCACTGACGCAGCGCCATGCCACGGGGATCCCAGTCGAGCCTGAACGCCGGATAAAGCATCAGCGTGCTGATGAAGACCGTGCCGACGACACCCGTATTGACGAGCAGCGTCGAGAACAGATCGGTCGAGCGGATATAGCCGAAGCCGATGCCGAAGATCTGATTGAGCGGCGACGCATCGACCCACAGGCGCATCGACTGGAGGAACAGCAGCGAGCGGTCCGAGCCCGATTCGGTTTTCTGTTCGAGCTTGTCCGTGACCATCTGCTTGAAGAGATCCGCGATGTAATCCTGCAGCAGATAGGCGATCACGCACAGCACGAAGAGCCCGATCAGCGCCTTGACCGGATTGATGCCGAGCTTGCGCACGCGGATGATCGAATACACGGCATAGCCGATCAGCACCGTCGACGAGGTGGTCATCAAAAGCGACAGGCCGATGACCCATACGGGCCAGCGCACGCGCGAGGTCGCGTTGAAGTAGACCCAGAACGGGAAGATGGACATCGCGTACATCGACGGCTCGCCGGTGAGCGCTTTAAGGCGCTGGATCGGAATGCCTTTGATGTTGATCTGCTGGAACGAGCTGCCGTTCACCGTGCCGTCGGAGCGCACGATGCCCTTGCCGAACTGATCGCCGAATGCGCGGTTCGAGATGAAGTCGCCCGGCTGGCCGGTGGCGATGTAATAGGCCACTTCGAATATGCCGTACAGCGCGAACAGCGTGACGGCGGCGAGCAGCCACTGGTCCCACGTCGGCTTGTAGTAGTGGTACACGTAAGCCGCATAGAGCACGACCGCCGCCACATAGAGGGACTGCGTGAACATGCTCTTGCGCATGATGAACGTGAAGGGATCGGTGTCGTCGACGAGCACGATCTTGCTGAAGTCGGGATCGAACGGGGCCATCACGTCAGCGAGCTGCGACGTGCAGAGCATCAGCAGCCACACGACGACCGCCGCGCCCAGGAAATGCATCCAGCTCTTGCGCGCGCGCCCGCCGAAGAGCAGCACGAGCGGCACGGAGAGGAAGCACATCAGATAGCCGATCGTCGTGCCCTGAATCGAAGGCATGACGAGGAACGACGTCACCGGCATCGCGAAGGCCCAGATTCGGTAGTAGAGGTCGGTCAGCGCCGCTTTTTCTTTCATCATCGAAGGTTGGATGGGCCCGCTTCAAAGCGGACTGTCAGTCGTTATCAGGTCGGTGCCGAATAAGGCGTGAATCAAGGCAATCAATACGCTTGCCGGCTCGATCATCGCGGCCTATCCGCTCAGGCTCGGCGGCGAAACGTCGCCAGCATGGCGAGCAGGATCACGAGCATCGAACGCGACGGCATGCGTGGCGCCTCTGCGAGCGGTGCCTGCTCGACGACGAGGCGCGGCGCCGGAGCGGGCGCGGGCGCCGGTATGGGTACCGTTTTGCGCACTCGATGAAAGTCGCAATGCGGACACACGTTCAGGCCCACAGCCACCTGCCTGCGGCAGCGCGGGCATTGCACGAGCCGCTTCCCGAACGAAAAAGGTCCGCTCATATGCGTCTCTCTCATCGACCCCGTTGACGACGCGAGTGCATCGCCATCTTGCGATCCATCGTGGCCCGCGAAGACGTATGAACATTCCGTCTGATCGTCGCCACGCTTCGCCTGCAATGAGCGCGTTGCGCGCAATGCCGCGAGCGCTCGAAGTCGTTCCACGTCCGGTCGCGCGGACGATTCCCGCAGCGGATGGACGCATCACGCCCCACACCAGCAATACAACGTAAAGCGCCGCGTGACGGGCACGCGGCGCGATGCCTTCAATCGCTGCGCTTCATTATGCGCGCGCTGTCAGTGCGCCGACCTGAACGTGCTCGTATATGCCGCCGCATATCCATAACTGCGGCGATTGCTCGGGCGTCGCGGAATCGCGTTGAAGACCGAGCCGACGAGCCTGCCGCCCGAACGCTGCACCTTCTTCACGGTTTCCTCGATTTCTTCCTCGCTCTGAATGCCCGAACGCAGCACGAGCACCGTCGAACCTGCATCGCTCGCGACGATCGCCGCATCGGTGACGACGAGGAAGGGCGGCGTATCGAGGATCACGAGGTCGAACTGTTCGCTCATGCGCGCAAGCATGTTGCGAAAGCCCGGCATCATCAACAGCTCGGAAGGATTCTCCGGATAACCGCCGCACGACATGAACGACAGCCCCGGCACGCCGACATAGCGGATCGCGTCGCCGAGCGCCAGTTCGCCCTTGAGCACTTCCGAGAGGCCGCCCGGATTCGACTGCTTGAAGAACGAAGCGATATGGCCGCGCCGCATATCGCCGTCGATGAGGAGCACGCGCAGACCGATTTCCGCGAGCAGCACCGACAGATTCGCCGCGACGAAGCTCTTGCCCGCCGACGGAATCGGACCCGTCAGCATCACGATGTTGTTCGGCGCGTTGGCGAGGTCGCGGTACAACTCCGTGCGCACCGCGCGCAGCGCCTCGACAGCCGGATCGTGCGGGAAGCGCGTAGCAAGCACGCGGGCATCGCGATCCGTATCGGCCACGTGCGGCATCGCGAACGCATCGTGTTCCGGCAGATGAACATAAGGCAGAGCCTTCGGCGGACCGCCGTTCTGCGTCCCGGAGTAGGTGAGCGGCGCATGCTCGACCGGCGACACGGCGATCTCGTGATCCAGCATCGCCTGCTGCCGGCTGTACAACACTTCCCCCAATACCGGCACAGACAGACGGCGCTCGACGAACATCGGATCGGTCACGCCGATCATCGCGTGGCGGCGCAGGAAGATGAAGAACGTGCCCATGAAGAAGCCGAGGGCCGTGCCCGCCGCGATCACGAGCGGCTTGTTCGGCTTCACCGGCCGGTACGGACGCAGCGCGTTATCGACGATATGCGCACCGCCGCTCGTGCTCGCGCGGCGCACGGATAGTTCTTGCGCCTTGTTCACCATGCCCATGTAAATGGTCTCGGCCACGCGTGCGTCACGCGTGAGGGTCGCGTTCTGGCGCTCGGAAGCGGGCATGCTGTCGAAGCGCTGCTGAATCTGCTTGTTCGACGCCTCGAGTTCGGCGATCTGCTGATTGAGGTTGACCACCTGCGGGCTGTTAGGTTGAAAGCGCTGCAACGCCTGCGTGCGCTGTATCTTCAGGTTCGCCAGTTGTTGCAACGACACGATGCTGCCTTGCAGATACGCCTGCGCTTCGTTGAGCGGCTGCACCGACTGCGATTTCGAGCGGAACGAACTGAGGTTGCCTTCGGCGCGCCGCAGATCGGCTTCGAGGCGCGGCAATTCTCCGCGGATGAATTCGAGTGTCTTCGTGTCGTTCGCCTGGCGAGCCTGAACAGCGGCGGTCAGATATGCCTGGCCGAGCGCGTTCGCGACATCGGCGGTCAGAGCGGGATCGTCGGCGTTGAAGGTGATCTGCACGACGCCCGTGTCTTTCGCGGACTCGGCCACCTTCATCGACTTCTTCATGAGCGCGATGGCGTCGAGCGTATTGAGGCGCGTCACGTCGAAGTGCACGCCCGGATGGCCGAGCGCGCCGTTGACGAGAATCGACACGCCGTTTGCCGATGCCGGACGGCCAATCGTGCCGCGCAGGAGCATCGCGCCGTCGGGGTCGCGCAACTCGTACTGGTTGTTGTCGAGCAGAACTAAATCGAGCTTCTGGTCTTCGAGCGAGGGCGGCACGTCGAGGCGCCCGATCTGCAGCGACTCACCGCCCCAGCCGTATGCATCGAGGCCGAACCATGCGGGAGAAAGATGTCCCTTCTTCGCAAACAGATCCGCGATCTGACCGAGCACGGGGAACGTGCTGGGCTTGACCTTGATGTCGAAATGGAACTGCTTGACGACGGGTTCGAGCACCGAGCGGCTTTGCATCACGGAGATTTCCGCGGGCGCGAGCTGGTTGACCGTCGGCTGAGACTGCTGCATCTGCATCTGGTTCTGCGGCGCGATGCCGAGCGCGTTCGGATCGGGTGGATCCACGCGCACGACCACGTCCGAAGAATAGATGGGCCTGGCAAGAAACGCATACGCGGTCGCGAGCGCGGCCGTGATCCCGATGAACAGGAAGAGGATGCCAAGGTGATCGCGCAGGAGCTTGAGCATGTCGCTCGCGGTGAATTCACCGTCGTCCTTGCCGGGGCGCGAAGATCCGGAGTTCACATAGAGGGTGTTCAAAGGCGCCGTCCTCAGTTCGATAAGTTGACCGTTGTTTCCCGGGCTGAGAAAAAACAGAAAGCCCGCGCGGCATGTCCGCGATACGTCTTACGTGTTATTGATCCGGCGCGTGGCCGTCGGAACTTCCAGACTAAAGACGCGAGAGGCTCTGAAAAAAGCGGGCGAAGCGTATGTTGCTTCGAGTACGCATGACGAAGCACGTGGGCTCGTCGGAGTGCGACATCTGACAGAAGCACACTCCGTGCCTCGGCGTCGCGCCTCGAGATTCGGCGGATGAAATTCGCGAATCCCGTTACGAATCGCTTGCTGTCAACGAAACGGTAAGTCCGGAAAATAAAGCGTCAAGCGTATCTTCGGGCTGCAAACTGCGCGCGTCTGTTAAGTAGCGAACGTTAAATGCGCAGTAATTGCCTGGACGCCTCCTGCGGGACCGCCATTTCGCGCGATAATCGCCGGTTTTGCTCATGCTTTGTCTGTAGCACCAAAAAGTTGCGCGTTCACGGCATCGGGTTGGCCTTGATGAAATCCCGCACGGTATTGAAGCGCGACTTGCGCGTTTTACCGTCGTCGTGAATCACACCGTAGTTGCCATCGCCGCCGTAACGCTGGTCGTCATACAGTTCGTACAAGGTCACGTTCTGTATGTTGTACGTCTTCGCAAGCGACACGAAGCCTTTCAATGCATCCTTGCCGATCAGATAGCCGGCCGGATCGGCATGGGTCGGCCGCACGCCGTACTCCGTGATCCATATGGGCTTGCCGTAGCTGTCGCGCAGCCGTTCGAGCACGTTGACCTTCTTGTCGCCCGCCGCCGTGATCGACCCCATGTTCGAGTACCAGTGCCACGCGGTGATGTCCCAATGTGGAATCGGATGACCGTGCGTGCCGTCGGGTTGCGTGCCTGCGTACAGCATGTCGGTAAAGCCGTAGTGCAGCCAGCTGAACGATGTCAGCAGGATCTTCGCGTCCGGATTCGTTTCACGAATGCCCTTGATCAAGCCGAGAATCGACCCGCGCGCCTTCATGAACATCGCATTGTCGTAGTCCTGCGGATGCTCGCCGCTGCGGTCCGAGCCGAGTATCGTCCAGTTGTCGTATTCGTTACCGACCTGATAGTACGTAACGAGACCCTTCAAGAGACGGCCCGCCGTCTTGCCGAGGGCATAGCCCCGCTCGAAGGTTTCCTGCTCGTTCGCGCGCTTTTCCGGCTCGAAGGGCGTAACGAGCGCGAGCACGCCGATGCATTGCTTCGCCGCCGCGCGTGCGAAATCCGCGACCCTGTGAGCACTTTCTTCGCTCGATACATCCTGCGCGTACATCGTGACGCCGAGATCGCGGAGCTGTGAAATCTGCAAGTCATAGTCGCTCATGCGATACACGCCGCGATGTTCCAGATGTCCCGCGATGCCGTAGAACACGCTTTTCGATCCGTTGCCGCAGGCGATTTTCGGTGCGGGGACACTCGCGGCGTGCTCCGTGGAGCTCGCCGAGCGACCGCTGTGATACGCGTCGGATGTGCCGCTGCGCGCGTAGATCAGCACGGATGCGCAGCAAAGCGCACCGAAGAGGGATACGGCAGCCAGCAGAGTTCGCATCGGTGTTCGACCCTCGGGAAGTGCGCACTGTCATTCGATCAGCACGTTGGAACGTTGCGACGGAGCCTGAGCGCCCATGTCGCCCTCGTGCAGCAAAACGCTTTGCGCCTGCGCGTCGAATGCTTCACGGGAAAAGCGACGCCTGAATTCCTGCGCCAGCGCGGCGAGCGGAAGATCGCGCGCCGCGAAGATGCGCTCGACGAATGCATCGTGGTCGTCGGCGGGGAAAAGCAGCGCATCGGGCAGATATGAATCGAGCCCCGACACGCGCGACACGATGATGGGCCGTTGCGCGAGCACCGCTTCGATCATGACGAGCGGCACGCCTTCGTAAGCGGACGGCAGCACGAGCGCATCGCTTGCGACGATCCACGGCAGCACGTCCTTCTGCGGCCCGACCATGCGCACGCACGAGGACAGCGCCGGGCTCGCGTCGATCATGGCTTGCAGGCGCCCCGCATCCGGTCCTTCTCCGACGATCAGCACGAGCGTACGTGCGAATGCATCGGCATGGCGTTCGATGGCCTGCATCAGGAAATCCTGACGTTTCTGCTGAAAGTTGAGCCGGCCGACATGCGCGATGATCGTCGTGCTGTCGTCGGGCAGGCCGAGCGCGGCGCGCGCGGCTTCTTTCGTGAGCGCCGAGCGGCTGAAGCGATCGTCGACATAGTTCTCGAGGATCATCGCGCGCGCATTGGGCGCGAGTTCCTTCAGCTTGCCGCGCAAATGATCGTTCAAAGTGACGTATTCGTTCGGCGTGCGATAGAGCGCGCGCTTGACGAGCCATTTGATCTTTCCGGGGCCGCCCGCGTTCACGGGCGCTTCGTCGACGAGCGGTAGATAGCTGACCGCCGTGGTGCGCGCTTGGCGCGCGGCGAAGAGTCCCGCAAGTCCGGAAGCGATCGTGCCTTGCGCGATGAGCAGCTTGTTCAGGCGCAGCGCACGCAATTTCGTCGCGGTTGCGCGGACCGTGCGCCACAGCGCGAAGACATTGCCACGTATCGATTCGGCCGTATGCGGAAGGCCGATGGTCTTCACTTTCGGATGCGTGTTCGCAAGATCGCTGACATAGCGATACAGCGGCTCGTTCGCGGTCGGCACGAGGATATGCAAAGTCTTGACATGAGTGCTCGCGACGAGCGCGAGCATGAATCGTTTGAGCATCTTTTCGTGGCCGCCGTTGATACCCGAGTCGCAATAAATTCCCAACCTCACCAGCTTTCCCCCTTCGCTCTCATGGCTTGTCGATGAACTGCATCAGCAGGCGGGCGCTTTCCGTCCAGCGAAAGCGCTCGGCGTGCGCGAGGCCGCGACGTTTGAGGTCTTCACTCAATTCCGGCGAAGCAAGCAACTCGCGCAGCTTGTTTGAAATATCTTCGACCGAGTACGGGTCGCAATAGATCGATGCGTCGCCGCACGTCTCCGGCAAGGCGGCCGCGCGCCCGACGAGCGTCGGGCAGCCGTTGCGCATCGCTTCCAGCGGGGGAATGCCGAAGCCTTCGTAGATAGAAGGATAGAGGAAGCAGGCGGCGCGCTGATAGAGCGCTCTCAGCTTTTCATCGCTGACATAGCCAGCCTGCTTGATGTTCGGCGCGCTCGAGAGATCGTGCGCCTTGCCGAAAATCGCGGCATTCTTCATACCCACGATCACGAGATCGATGGAAGGATCGTTCAGGCGCGTGAATGCTTCGACGAGACGCTTGAAGTTCTTCGTCGGATTCATGCTGCTCACGGCGAGCACGTAACGGCGCTTCGTGAGCTTCAGTTCTTCGATCACGGATGTATCCGGCGTGATGTGATCGAGATGATCGGCTGCGAGCGGCACCACCCCGATGCGCTCCGCAGGCACGCCGACATGATGCGCGAGCCTGTCGCGCGAGAACTTCGAATTGGTCAGCACGCAGCTCGACGTGCGCGCGAGAATCCAGAACATCACGTGATACCAGGTGCGGAACTTCCACGAAAAGTGCGCGGGCGTATCGAACACCGCGGCATCGTGCATGTAGATGATCTGGTTCGCGCGAAAGATGGAGCCCGAGTTCGAGAGATTCACGATACGCGAGCGCCCGGCGAAGAGCGGCAGCACGACCTGCTCCCAGAAAACGCCCTTGCCGAAGCCGAGTTTCACGGTCTCCACACCTTGCACGGGATCGAGCCCGCCTTGCGGTGGCACGGCGAGCGTCACATGCGAGCCTTGCGGTAATTTCACGAGCGCGGCGACGAGTTCACGCGCGACGCGCTGCACGCCGGTGGTCTTCTGACTCGTGAAGCGGCCGTTATAGACGAGTTTGTTGCTGGCGATGGATGTGTCCATATCAGGGCGTCAGAACTGTGAATCGGAGGTGGTTTCATAGGCGATCTCGTCGGCGTCGACAGGCGCACGTGCGTGCTTGACGGCGTCGAGCTCGTACATCGAGAGCCATTGACGGAAGATCGCGTCCATCGAAAAGCGCTTGCTGGCGGATGCTCTCGCCTCTGCGCCCATGCGAGCGCGCAGTGTCCGGTCGTCGCGTAACAGCGCGATGTATTTCGCCATCTCGTCGACGCTCGATGCGACGAAGCCCGTCACGCCATGCTGAACGACATCGCGGTTGCCGACTACATCGGTCACCACGGCGGGAATGCCCGCGACCTGCGCCTCGATGAGCGCGATAGGCATGCCTTCCCATCTCGATGTCTGCACATAGATATCGAGCCCGGACGTGAGCTCGAGCGCGCGATCGCGCGTCACCCAGCCGCTGCACGACACGGCGCCCTTTGGTGTGCCTGCCGGCAACTCGTCTTCATTGCCGCCGATCCACAGGAAGCGGGTGGAAGCGTCGTGCAGCTCCGTCGCGAGCTTCACGAACGCTTCATGATTCTTTTGAAACATCGCGCGGCCGCTCATGCCGACAAGAATCCCGTTGGCGCTCTTTTCGACGCGCGGCGGAATCTCCTGCACGTTCACGCCGTTCTCGATCACGCGCGCCCGCCGCGCATGCATCTTCGTCTCGATCTCGGAGAGCTCGCTGTCCGAACACGCGACAATGGTTCCGCCCAGTCGCGCGGCAATGCGCTCGAAGCTCAGATAAGCAAACTGCTTCAGGGGCGATACGTCGCGGCGAAGGAACGCAAGACCATGCGGCGAATAGAACACGCGTGCACGCGGCGCGGCAATGCGTGCAGCGGCGCGTCCCAGAACGCCTGCCTTCGACGAATGCAGATGGATTACGGATGGATCGCACTCCTTCAGCTTGCGAACGAGGTTCCATAAACTGCTCAGGTCTTTCTTCATGCTCACTTCGCGGAACATGCTGACGTAGGTTAGCTTTACCGCCGGATGAAAGAGCTTCGCGAAGTTATTCGGTGTTTCCTGCCGGATCGAATGAAAGATCGTTACGCCGACGCCGGCCGCGGCGGCGCGGTTCGAAAGCTGGGTCAGCATGGACAGCACGCCGCCGCCGAAGGCCTCGGTGATATGGACGATCTCTTTCATATTCAACTCTTCAATTGGCGCCTCGCCGAGCCCCGCGGCAATACGCAATGAGAAGGAATGGTCTAATCGTTATGGAAAAGTGACGCGACACACTCGGTTAGGGCGAACGCATCCAAGGCGGACGTACATGACCACCTCGAAGGAACATGAAAGGCCGGGATTTGCGTGTCGGCGTATTAATCGCGATGTAATACGCATGCGATAAATACACACGGGATCCGGCGTAGCACTCTGCGTTCCTGGCGTACAGGGATGCGAGGAACCCCATCGAGCTTGATGACAAGCCTCGATTTACCTGCCGCAAAATCCCGGACCAGTCAATCTGGCCGGATGGGCGCCCCGATGTCGGTCTTTGCGAAGATTGTTCTGCATCGCGCCAAAACGCAGATCAGCCGATAAAGCAGCCTCACTGCAGTGCGACGTAAAGCCGGTAGTATAAAGCTTCGAGTTCTTACAGCCGGACATGTTGCTGGCCGGCTTGGGCACTTTCCTCGGTCCATGCCCGGGACGTATCAACGTCAGCGTGGCGGGACTGACGATACCCGCTCGTGAACATCATTTCGTTGCGGCAGCATTCTGCTGAGCAATCGCCGCTTCGCATATCTGTAGAAGGATTTGCAGATCCTTGAGCGGGACCGCGACCGATTGCATACGCAGGTTCTCGGCCTGATGCGCCAATTTTTGCACGTGCTCGACTGTCGTTTCTTCCGTTTCCATTCGGCAGGCTCGCTTATTTAAACACTGTTTGGACCAATAAGATATCGGCTCGAACTGATCGGGTCGGTTCGCTGACTCACATACTTAAATGCAACTTTTAGGGTAATACGCAATCGAACGCGTCTAATTCGCGCCCGGGGTGCAAAACAGCGCTTTATGAAAGCGGTTCGCTTGAAAGAATGCGTTACGAAATCGAATCACTTGTTACCGTTTATAACACGTCAATTTTCGGAGCGTGCGATGGTTGAATAAGAACTTGGCCGATCAGATTAATCATCACTGCGCATATCTGCATACGGTTCACGTGGTTCCCGAACCCGCCCCTTCGCTAATCGGGCGCTTGAGGAACGACACGCCTCCCAGATGCAGCGTGAAGGCCATCGCCGCCGCCGAGAGCGTCTCGACGATCAACACCGTGGCCGCTGCACCCTGTTCGCCGAAGAGCTTCGCCAACACGGCGAGCAGGCCGAAGTTCAACACGGCGCACGCCATCAGCACGCGGCTGAACTGCGACTTCATGCCGAGCGGAAGCATCGTCTGAACACCGAAGAGATCCGACAGGCCGGCCATCAACGGCACGAACGCCATCCAGCGCAACACCTCTACGGTAGGCAAGAACTTCGGTCCATACAAGAGCTTTACTGCGAGTGGCGCGCCAAAAAAGATGCAGACGGATATCAGCGACACGATCAGCCCTTGTACGACGAACATCTTGCGCAGGAAAGCGAAGGCATCCTCTCTCGCATGATGCATGAGAAAGCTCACTCGCGGATAAGCCGCGGTCTTGAGCGGCGAGAGCATGTTCAATGCCGCGCGGATGAGCTTGTCACCCGCGGCGAAGTAGCCGGCCGCGACATTGCCCGAGATGAAGGTGAGCAGCACGATGTTGCTCGATGCATAGATATCGACGATCGCGGTCGCAATGAACACGCTCCAGCCGTCCTTGAGACGAACGAGGATGGTGCTGAACGACACGCGCACGAAGTCGAGCTCCCGCCGAAAATACAGGTACGTGCAGATCGCGATGCCCGATAGCAAAGGCACGAGGGCATTGACGGCCATCGCCTTGTAGATATCGTCGTGCTCGCGTACGAAGAGATACATCGCGGGAATGCTGAGCGCACGTCCGATGAATACGAACAGGCTCAACATGCCGAGATCTTCGATGCCCTGAAAGTACCACGTAGGAATCAGCATGGCCCCGATGGCCATGCCATAACCGATGATCAGCAGCTCGCGATTTTCCTCCAGAAAAGGTATGAAGGACGTCAGCGCGATCACGACGACGAGTCCTGCCAATGCGAGTGCGGCCTGCGTGACGATGGTTTCCCAGAATATCTTCGAGCGCAGTTCGCGGCTTTCCCGATTGATCGAGACCTTCGGCGTGGCGGTCAGAGAGAAGCTGTAGTTCGTGAGGGAGATGAAGTACGCGACGAAGGCCAGGCCGAATGAAAGGCGTCCGTACTCGCCCGGACCGAGGACGCGTGCGAGCCAGGGCAGCGTCAGCAGCGGTGCAAGGTAGGTGGACACCTGCAACGTCATTAGAATCGTAAAGTTCTTTCGGAATGAAGCCATTGAACGGTTTTTTCCCCGGCTGGAGCGCAGCGTGTTTTATGACTATGACGCAAGGCTGTGAACCCTGCAGGCTCACCCGTTTCGAGTGAGCCTTTGCGTGACAGCGCCCGAAGCGGATAGTTTCGCCCGTGCGACCAGTCGTCAATGCGACGCGGGCCAAAGAGGTCTGCGCACCCACGCCTTGGCCTGGCTTCGGGGCGCTTGAAGTCGAACGGAATGCGCCGGTTCCGGACCGTCGATAACTTCCGGAGAAGGCGCAAGCGTATGAAAGAAGGTATTTAACAAGAGAAAAGTGCTTTCATCAGTGGGCTTGCACACGCAAGAATCCTTCCAGCGTGCGTTCGTTCGATTGAAATCTGTTCGAAGTGCTGGTAGGACAACATTGTGGTGCGTGCGTGCGCATGGACAGTGCATGGACGTCTCATGAACGCCCGACCGATGTCACCGCGTTCCCTTATGTCGCGCGTGATTCGACCGACGAGGCCGCACGCGACGCTTTTTCGGGCGGACGCGGTTCGAGGCCGAGCGCGCGCTTGACGATGCGCTTGGCCTGAAACCAGCGGCGATCGGCGACGATCTTTCCATGAAAGCGCAACGCCTTCGGTGCATCGGTGCGATTCGCAGCGAAGACACGATAGTGCGCGGCCGTGGCCTCGACCGTCCTGATCGCTTCGGCGAACGCATGCCCGTCTACGCGTGCGGCCTGAAAACATGCGTACGAGAAGACCTTATGGAATACCGCGAGCCAGAAGGCATCGAGCGGCCCGCCGTTGCAACGCTCCATCGTCTCTTCGGCACATGTGGCGAGCGACGTCACCGTGTACGGCGTCGCCCTGGCGGTAATGCTGCCCGCGCGACGGCGATAGAAGTAAAGATCGTCGGCGAGCCGGAAGAGCGATTTCGCGCGCGTATAGACGAGCGGAATTGCCGCGGCGTCTTCATAGACGCGGCCGGCCGGAAACTCGATGCCTTCCCAGAGCGCGCGCCTGTAGACGCGCGCTACCGGAAACACCTGAAACACGCGTGCAAAGTCGAGCAGCGCGTCGAGATCGCACGGACGTTGACCGACCGTCGCGGGATCGATCAGTTCGACCTTGTCGATCGTCTTGCCTTTCGAATCGATGATGCCCACGTTGAACTCGATGATGTCGGCCGCGTTCGCGTCGAGAAGCGGCATGATCTTCATGGTGAAACCGGCTGACCAGACATCGTCCGAATCGAGAAAGCCGATGTAAGGCGAAGTGGCTTCCGCGATCGCGCGGTTGCGCGCGGCGGATACGCCACGGTTTTCCTGATGGATCACGCGGATATTGCGGCCGCGCTCGGTGCGTTGCACCTCGAGAATGCGTTCGAGCGTGCTATCGGTCGAGCCGTCGTCGATCACAATGAGTTCGATCTCGTCGGAGCGTGGCTGCGAGAGCGCGGATTGCAGCGAGGCGACAATGAAATGTTCGACGTTGTAAGCAGGGATGATTACCGAAAGCAATGTTCTGGGATTGCTGCTGGGGACGCGTGTCATTGTGCTCGTGTCACCGGTCAGATTTCGAATTGAAGCCACCGTGGCCGAGGTCGGATCATGCGTGCCGGTTTTCAAATGCGGGTTCCTCCAGATTGCAGTGCATTAGAGAGCCATAGCCGGGACAGTTCAGTGAGCCAAATGAAAAGCACCGGATAGCCACGCGATATTCTTGCTGGCGCGGACGCCAAAATCGTTGTCAACAGAAAAATAAAATCGATCGCGCGCTTTCCTTTGAAATTGCTTATTGCCCGAACCTTGCGATTCGTGTTGAGGCGTCACGCCGATAAAGAACAATCGCCAGCGTCTTTAACGAAACTCCAGGAATCGAATTAATAGCAATGCGATATTTTCGTCGGCGAAGAAGCGCGAGCGAAGAGCGACCGGTACGACCGCGCACGCGGCTTGCTACCAGGCGCGCGGGAAGGCGCAGCGCGCTCCTGCCGTATGCGTCGTGGACGCTCACATATAATGGCTTGAGGTTTTCATCGCCGGCCGTATTCTTCAGGCCATACGTGCAGCGCAGCAGCAACGCATGCGGCTTTCGCGACATCAACCGCATCACCGATACACGCAAGGACCCATAACCGTGACAACGTCTTTTTCCAGTACGGTCGAGCCCGAAGGCGACAAGGCTTTCGATGCGGCCGTCGCAGGAAACGACGGCGTGCTGGTGCTCGACGCCGCCCAGCGATGCCTCTCCGCCGACGCCGTATTCACTCATCTCTTCGATCTCGATTCTTCCGCGCTGAGCGGCCGGTTGCTTTCCGACAGTCCGTTGCCGCCTCCGCTCACCGCCGCGCTCGCAGCCGCGGCCGATGCCGCGCTCGCGGGCAACGCGACGCGCCGCGCGCACGTGAGGTTCGGCGAGGACGACACGCCGTGCGCCTTTTCTATCATCGCGCTGCCGGGCGCGGATTGCGTGACGCTGATCGTGTCCTCGGAGGCGGGCGCGCCGGACGACGAGCATGGCGGCGCCGAGCGCATCGCGCATCTGCGTGCCGAGGCGACGCTCTTCATGCGCGATCACGTGCTCTCGGTCGTGTCGCATGATCTGCGCGGGCCGCTCAACGCGATCCATAGCTGGGGCTACGTGCTCGAGCGAAAGGTCGACCCCAACGATTCCGCCGCGCAGCGCGCGCTCGCTGGCATTCGCTCAGGCGTCGAGCAGCAGGTGAAGCTGATCGAGCAGTCGGTCGATACGACGCGCGCCGAAACCAAGGCGCTGCAGGTTGCGCTCGCGCCCGTCGCGCTGCGTCCGCTGCTCGAAAAAAGCGCGGCGCTCGCGCGTGCGAGCGTGGCGCGCGCTCGCGGCGTGACGATCGAAATCGACTCGCCCCTTGCAGAAGAACAACTGGAAGGCGATGCAGAGCGTCTGTTGCAAGCGCTCTGGCTCATGCTCGCATTCGCTGCCGAGGCGAGCCCGTCCGGTGCGACCGTGCGCGTGTCGAGCAACATCGAGGGCAGCATGTGGCGCACGGACGTGCGCTTTAGCGCGTCGGCACAGGCGCTCGGCGATCCGGCGTCGCCGCATGTGCTCGAAGCGTTCGCACGCCGGCAGGCACTGGAGCCGCGCGAGGGCGGGCGCATCGCGTGGGGGCTCGCGCTGTGCAAACGCGTGTCGGAGGCGCACGGCGGCGCGTTCGAGCACAGCGACATCGCGGATGGTGCCGAAGTTACGTTATCGGTACGCGTGCCCGTCGCGGGGATGTAAATTGACTTTCGATCAGCTGTCGCCCATATACTGACGCTTTCCACTTTCGAAGAGAGTTGCTTTGGCTCAGGTTGTCGCGCTGATCGGCGCATTGTTGCTCGTCGCGCTGAATGGTTTCTTCGTCGCGGCGGAGTTCGGGCTCGTCAAGTTGCGGCCCACGCGCGTGAAGGCGATTGCGCGCACCAACGGTCTTCCCGGCCGTCTGCTCGCGAAGGTGCACGGGCAGCTCGACGCTTATCTGTCCGCATGCCAGCTCGGCATCACGCTGGCATCGCTCGGACTCGGCTGGATCGGCGAGCCCGCGTTCGCGACGCTCCTGCATCCGATCTTCGCGCTGGTCGGCGTCGAATCGGAACAGCTCATCGAGACCATCTCGCTCTTTTTCGCGTTCACGGTCATTTCGTTCCTGCATATCGTCGTCGGCGAACTCGCGCCCAAGTCCTGGGCCATACGCCGCGCGGAGCAGGTGGGCCTGTGGCTCGCCACGCCGCTTTACGGCTTTTACTGGCTGATGTACCCGTTCATCTGGGTGCTTAACACGAGCGCAAACTTCGTGCTGCGGCTCTTCGGCATGTCGGGCGAACACGGTCACGATGCCCATTACTCCACCGACGAACTCAAGCTGATCCTGCGCGGACGGCGTCATGGCGGTGCGTCTTCGTACAACGAGGACGAGTGGAACACCATTGCGCATTCGCTCGATTTCAGCCGCATGACGGTGTCGGATCTGATGCGTCCGGCGCATGAACTCGTCGGGCTGCGCAATGACTTGCCGATGCGCGACAACCTCGCCGTGGTATCGCGGCATCGTTTTTCGCGCTATCCGCTTTTCGCCGATGCGTCGGGCGAGCGCGTGATCGGCATGATCCATCTGAAGGACCTGTTGCTTGCGGGCGATGGCGGGTCGCGCGGTTTCAACTTCAGCCTCTCGAAGGATGCTGCAGGAAAGATCGACAAACTTTCGCGGCATGTGCGGCCCGTGCAATATGTCGC
The DNA here is from genome assembly GCA_001544655.2 of Caballeronia turbans. Lineage (GTDB taxonomy): Bacteria > Pseudomonadota > Gammaproteobacteria > Burkholderiales > Burkholderiaceae > Caballeronia > Caballeronia turbans. The sequence continues at coordinate 4,342 of FCOD02000044.1, read as the reverse complement.
GCCGAATCTGTCGGCGCTCGAACTGTTTCGACGGTTTCGCAAGGGCGCGCCGCATCTCGCGATCGTCGGGCGCAAGGGCGCGAAGCCCATCGGCTTCATTACCTTGGATAACTTGCTTGGCGCGCTCGTCGGGCAGATTCACGACGAGTTTCGTCAGGGCGATGCCGACTGGTCGCGTATGGACGACGGCACGTTGATGGGCAAGGGCAGCTTGCCGGTGGTTTCGCTGGAGCGGGCGCTCGGCATTGATATCGACGAAGGGCGGGCGGAGTCGGTTGGTGGACTCGTCATCAATGCGTTGGGCGATTTGCCTACTGAAGGGCAGAGGGTTTCTTTCGATCGGTTCGATATCGTTGTCAAGAAGATGAAGGGACCGAGGATTGTGTTGGTGCGGGTTTATCCGCGGGAAGAGGCGCTTGAAGAAGCGGAATGACTTTTTTGTGCTCCGGTTTTTCGCCGGATCCCGTTTTCGTGTTGGTTTATAAGCGTTGCCCCTGTGCGGGGCGGCAGTCACTTTCTTTGCTGCTGCAAAGAAAGTGACCAAAGAAAGCAGCCCGATACGCCCGCGGTCACGCGTAGTTTGGCCATGCTTGCCAGGTGATCGTGGGCTGCCTAAGAACCCTTAACAGAATGAACGCAGGGGCTGTTAACCTTCAATGAATGCTGTTTACCTTTTCATTGTTTCGACGACGAAAAGGATATGGCCAAGCTGATACTCGACGACCTTTCGGCACTCATCGAACCGTTGCTGCCTCCTCCGAAGCCACGGCGAGTTCGTTATCCGGGGCGCAAGCCACTCGACAATGGTGCGGTGCTTACGGGCATTCTCTTCGTCTTACAGACGGGTCTGGGTGGGACCTACCGCCTCGCGAGATGGGCTGCGGCAGCGGCATGAGGTGCCGGCGTCGTTTGCGTGACTGGCAGGCCGCCGGCGTCTAGGAGCGGTTGCATGAGGTGCTGCTTGCGCGATTGCGCGCAGCCGACCATAACCGAAATCGCTCGGCGCGATCAGCCTCATGGTAGCGGGCTAGGCAAGACACTTTCGCTGCCTTCGCATTCGATTCGAGCGCCTCGCTTTCATCCACGAGGCCTTCTTGAAAATCGCTTGCTGCATCATATGCTGCGACACCTGCAAAATTCATTCTGTTAACGCCTCTTAGGCGAAAGCGTGATCCTCGATGCGATGCGATCGCGCTATCGCACAGTTAAGCGGAACGGGCGCAATGTTCGCGAATGCCACGCCGGGGCGTCTTTATGAGCGATCGCCAAGTGGGAGAGAAGCACATTTACCACGGCATCGACCGCGCTGACCCGCGCGCGAACATTCGCGTCGAAGCGCTAACGGCGCAGCAGATCGAGTTGACGCTCGCGTACGCTTCGGGCGAGTTAGGCGACAGCGCCAAGCATTGAACCCGTAACAACATGCGAACCGAGTTCGCGCCATACGTCAACGCGCCTGCGGGACGACCCCGGCGTTTGAGCGGCTCACAGTGAGCGCGCGTATTAATGCCTGTCGGCAATATTCTGATGCTTATACTGACGAGCCTAAGTTAAGTTCACCTATGCGACAAATATAGGAAATTTTCCATGGAAACTTATGATCTACATGTTGCGGCGAAGTGGGACATAGATATAGCGACTATCCGAGAAAGAGTCAGTGACTTCACTAACATCATCGGGTTCGGCAACTTTTACTATCGCATCTGCAAGGATGACGAGTTTGGGACGTTCAAAATACGTCTGTGGCCGAGCGAAGGAACTAGCGGGAAATTCATAAAACTGACTTTGAGGTACTGCGACTTGTACGTGGAATCCATTGCTGGACATCGGTTCGAACGATACCCGTCCACACTCTTGGATAACCGCCGTAATGGCGCGTCTCTTCGGTCTGCGATATACGAAATTTGTGATGGAAGCGACGATTTTGAAACAAGGGCGCTCGTCGTTTGGTCGTTCAATGTGCAGCCGTGCCCGGCTCTTGTGCACGGGTTTTTGCGACGAGTTCGTCGGTTCGATCGCATGTGCGACGATTTGTCGGTCGCCCACGCGTGTGCAACGAGACGGACAGCGCTGAGCATGCACCTCGAAATGCCTGTGGATCGCGGTGTGCTCGCACACAAGAGCAAATCCTAAAGCGACATAGGATTTTTTTGCTTCTAGCAAAATATTTCTGTTATCGGCATTAGTTCGGATCGTCTGAATTTGTGCCAAGGTTTTGAAGCCCGTCGCGGACCAGCCCGCTCGTTAGCGGGCTTTTTTTTCGTCCGTGGCTTTCGCCATACTCTCTTCATCGATCGCCGCGGGAGCGCAGCGACGAAGTGCCGCCGCGCTCGACCACATGAGGCAAAGCGCCGCGCAGCGCGGCGGGCGTGCCATACACCGTAAGCGATACGGGCGGGCATGGCGGCGGCGTGCAATTGCCTGAGTGCTTAGCCCAGACGGCCCCGATTCAACGGCTGATTCCACAGCCGCACTAGCCTGCCACAAGTGTGATCATCTACCGTAGAGGCACGGACAATTAAGCTCTCCAGCTTCGTTCTGAAGCACTCAAGTCGTCCGATATATAAGCAAGCAAGTATTCGTCAAGATTGGCGTACCTAGATTCTCCGTTGGAATCATAGACCCACACCTCCGGCTCTTCTTCGAAGTCTAACCACAGAAGAAATATCGACTCGTTTCCTAGATCACTAGCCGCAAACAGAGACAGCCGTTCCGCCCTAAATAGTCCATAGGCATGATTTGGCCAGTTGTCCCTCGCGGCTTCCGCTTGGTACTTTAACGCCCGAACGAGATTGTCTTGTACGGGATCGTCCCAGAGCATTTCCATATCAGCAAGGCTTAACCATGTGCCATGAGTTGCATGCAGCCAACGTCCGCACATCTTGAATCGCTGTTCAAGCATGGGTGTCAACTTTCGATACTTGCCTTTTTTCAAAGTGGGAATGTCGCGGAGAATTGGCTCGGCAGCACTCATATTGTTGGAGTCCGGCACCGTATCCAGAGCGATTCGTTGAGCAACAGCGGTTTTAAGATTTTCGACAATCATTTCTTCAGTCCAAGACAACTTGGTTGTATGTCGTTCCCACTGGAACGGCTTGGGTCGCACCGCCAACATATGCGTTAACGGCAGAGTTAAGAGGCTTTATTGGGCCTTCGATCGCTCCACCCCATCCAACGTCAGGAGTATGTCCGGCGGCCACGCCCGCTGGATAGAGTTCTGGGTTTGCCTTTCTGGTCGATTCAGCGGTTGTGTTCGCGGCTGCTCGCATCTCCTTGGTTACAGATTGTCGAGTCATCGAGCCGCCCGCTGCCTCAATCTGAGCGTTCCAATCTGCAACGTGCTGTCGCAAAGCCAAATCTTCGGCGCTGCCGGGCTCGAACTGATTCTTGATATGTAGCGTTTTCTCTTCGTCGACATGAGCACAACGCAGGCCTAGTGGATCAATCCACCCAACTGTGCTGAACGCAAACTGGTACGGATTCCCGCCGCCTAGTAGCCCGATGGGATCTTGCGACACGAAGCTACCGGTCGCCGGATCGAAGTAGCGATAACGGTTATACCGCAGCCCCGACTCATTGTCCGCGTATTGACCTTGCAGGCGGATCGGCTGATCGATTGAATGCGTCTCGAAGAAATCGACTGCGCCGGTTACTCCATAGTGTGCTTCCCAAACGATCTGACCATCGTACGCGCGTAGCTTGACCGGTGCGCCGTTCGGGTCGTTCTGATAGTAGAACATCCGCGCGTGCGTCTTGGTGGTTACCTCGTCCGTCGCGACGGTTTGCATCGTCAGCGGCACGAAGCTCTTCAGATGGTAAGCATAGAAGCGCCCCTCATTCTTCGAGTGTGCTTGACGCATCTCGCCGGCCATCGTGTTGCTATCCCAGAGGAAGCAGGTCCGCGTTTTGTTCGGCCGCTCGGTGCCAGGTCCGTCCAGCGCTACCTTACCGATTCGTCGGCCCAGCGCGTCGTAACGATATGCCCACTTTTCGTTGCGCGTGTTCTCGAACTCCGCGAGCCGACCGAACGCATCCCATGTGAAGCGCTGCACGCCGGTTTGGGTATCGTGGCGCTCGGTAAGCTGTCCCGCCGCATCGAGCCACCAACGTGCGCCATTGTCATGCTGCACCTGCCGCCCGCGCTCGTTCGCGTGCTGGTGGTGGAAACGATCGCCTTGCCTGTCATATACGAAGTGCCGCAACGTCTGCGCAGGGTCTGTATGCGCCACGATGCGCCCTAACGGATCGTAGCGATAGCGGTCTGCGCCAAGCCGCGAGTCGTCGCGCTCGGTGAGATTGCCTAGCACGTCGTAACGGTAAGCGACCTGATCGACAGTCTGTG
>FCOD02000066.1 GCA_001544655.2 Caballeronia turbans | reverse complement strand
GCTTATTTGCGAACCCTGCAATCCAGGTTAGTACATCACGCAAATAAGGCAACGAATTTTTAACTCAAGACACTAGGTAATGCCATTCTTGGGCGCGCCCCTCGCCGCGGGAGGGGCCGAGCGGGCGGGGCGTGTTTCGCCTTTTGCTAGCACAGAAATACAGGATGCTTCCGTTCTGGCGGCCCAACGCCTACAACGATAGTGAGCGGCTTTCGTTCGTGACGCGTCGTGGCGATGGCGCGGCGCACGACGGCGCGGCGTTTTCGGTGTCAACCGATAGCGGAGGCGGATTGGCTATCAACTGAAGCGCAGCGTTCAGGAGGTATGCGATTGCAATGCGCTGTGCCCGTGCTCGATCGGAGAAAACCTGGATACGAAAATTTCTGGACGTCTCAGACCGTACTGGATGGCATGCTGTCGACCCAGCGCCGGTGCAGTTCGTGCATCCTCGCGAAAGCAGGTGGTTTTGGACGTTTCATCGGCGCTGGCCTGAACGCCGACGGACATCAAGACGACGGCCGGAGGAAGCGATCGTGGGATAAGCGCGGCCGTGCGCGCGCCCGGTCGGGAGGCTTCCTTTGCATGCCGCCTGGCCGAAACACGAATACGTTGGTCTCCGCTGCAATATGGATCGTAGGGAGAGAGCGAACATGGACTGGAATCGCTGGTACAGCGCAAAGAGCTACCTAAGATCTTCGCTGTGGACTGTGCCGCTCATCGCAGTCGCGATCTATGCCGTGGTAAAACCTCTGACTGAAATGCTAGGAAGGTGGATGATTAGGCAAGCCATCCTTGATCCGAAAACCGGTTTTCTTGGACTGTCCATGACTGGGGCGCGGTCGCTCCTCGGTGACATCGTTTCCGCAGACCTGGCGTTTCTGGTGTTTACGTTCGCCTCGCTGCTCGTCGCAATCCAGGTCGCTGGCGGGCAGTACACCCCGCGGATCATTGCGACGACCCTGCTGCGCGATAACATCATCCGTAGCATCTCGGGATTGTTCGTTTTCACAATGCTGTTCGCCGATAGAACGCAGAGCTGGATGGGTGAGAATGAAGTACACCAACTTCAAGTGTTCCTTGCTGCGCTATTTGGGTTCGCCTCGGTCGTCGCGTTCCTTTTCCTAATTGACTACGCCGCGAAATCTCTGCGTCCGGTAAGCCTCGTGGCACGCGTCGGGAAGCACGGGACGGCGGTCATAGAGAGCGTTTATCCCGCTCCGACTAGGGGCGCGATTAACGTGCCGGAACGTGACAACGAGCGAGGCGCCCCTGATCGCATTGTTCGTCACGGCGGCAAATCTGGCATCGTTCTGGCCGTGAATCTGGAAAGGCTGGTGGCCAAGGCGCGGCGCACTGACTCAGTTATCGAATTCGTGCCGCAAGTCGGTGATTTCGTCGCGGTGGACGAACCCTTGTTCTATTTGTACGGGAACAGTGGCGCAATCGATGAGAGCAGGCTCCGCACACTGGTCGCTTTCGGGACGGAACGCACGATGGAGCAGGACCCTATGTTCGCGTTTCGCATCCTGGTCGATATTGCGCTGAAAGCGCTGTCGGCGGCGATCAACGATCCGACCACGGCCGTGCTTGCGATCGACCAAGTGCACCGACTGTTGCGTGTCGTGGGCAAACGGTCGCTGCACATCGAAGAGATTGTGGATAGATCGGGGCGGGTGCGTGCGATCTTGCGGACGCCCAATTGGGAAGACTTCGTGCATATCAGTTTTCGCGAGATACGACAGTACGGCGCGGGCAGCATTCAAATCGCGCGGCGGCTGCGCGCGGCGATAGAGAATCTCATCCAAAGCCTGCCGGAACATCGTCATGAAGCATTGCGCGTCGAGCTGGCACTGCTCGACCGCGCGATCGTCTCGACGCACCCATTTCCGGAGGACCTGGCGTTAGCCCGTATTCCCGACTCGCAAGGGCTTGGAGGTTCGGCAGGCTCGACCGCAAACGACTAACCCTTTCGGAGGCAAATCGTGGACAAACTCATAATGGGTATCGTTGAATTCCGCGAGAAAATGCTGCCGCAATACGCGAAGCAGTTCAGCGAACTCGCGCTCGCGCAGACACCTGATGCGCTCTTCATCACGTGCTCGGACAGCCGGGTTGTGCCGGACCTGCTTGCCTCGACCCATCCGGGCGATCTGTTCACGATGCGCAACGTCGGGAACCTGATACCACCGGCGACTGCGGAAGGGGTCTCTACCGGTGACCTTTCCGAGGCAAGCGCGATCGAGTACGCAGTGCTGGTGTTGAAGGTCGCGAATATTGTTGTGTGCGGGCATTCCGAGTGCGGTGCGATGAAAGCCGTGTATACACGCAACGCCAAGCTGAAAGCGCCGAACCTCGATAAATGGCTGTACCACGCGAACAACGCAGCGTTTCGCCTCGAGCACGAAGGTCCGCTCAATGACAGGCTGAAACCGCACGATCAATTGTCGCAACTCAATGTACTTGTTCAGCTTGAGCATCTGATGACCTACCCGATCGTGCACCAGCAAGTCACTGCGGGCGCACTGGTGTTGAGTGGCTGGTGGTTCGACATCGCGACTGGCGACATGTATGCCTATGAGCGCACGAGCCGCTCATTCGAAGTCATCGACCGCTCGATGGCTGATCGGATGATTGCGCGCCTTGCTGCGCGGGCGAGGTGAAGATGCACGAAGCTCTTATGCACGATTGCCATCTCACGTCGACGGGGTAGCCGTGGCGAGACTGGTCGTGCGTTGAAGCCCATCGGAAACGCGACTGACATGGTCTGCGCACGAAGGACCGCTGTCTGGTGCGGAGCCGACATTTGAATGCCCTGGAGGCGCGGCCCGATATCCGCAGATGGCCCGGCTGCTGCCCCACAGCCGAGCAGCCGATGCTGGCCCGCCGTCGAACGTCGAAATTCCGCACGTGAAAGGCCGCGCGTTTCATGAGGCCGGTGACAAATTTAATTCGCGTCGTCCGAACGCTTGTCCAGCAAGGCTGGAGCATTACGCGAACGCCGCGGCGTCGCGAGTTGACAGAATTACTGTCGCAACGGTGACAAATTCAATTCGGTCTACGGCTGAAAGACCCGTCGGTGCCGGTCAATCTGAACTGGCAGACTTATGCGGGTCCGGAATCGCGTTACTGCCCGGCGGCCGTGCATGAGTTCGTCAAGAACGACGGCGGCGAGCGTCTCGTGATCCATGCGCAGAACTGCGTGCTTGAGTCGATTCTGTGAGCGGTGGACCGGCGCATCCCATCGACGCAACAGGCGCATTGATTACCGTCAAGGCTCTCCGAACTGAGCGTGTTCACGGCCGCTTCGCGTTGAATTCGCACAGGCAGTCTCGGAGGACGACATCACGAATCACGTGCTCGCGTTCAGCCAGACGGGACAGATATCAAAGTACGCCGTGCCGCAGGTGGTGAAGATCGTCGATCGACTTCAAAAGACGAGCGTCGGCAAATTGAACAAGAAGCGGCTGCGCGAACAGTTCGCGTGATCGCACAAACGGAAAGCATCATCATGAGCATTATTGGATACAGCATGGCGACGATCGACGAGTTCGTCGGTCAGGAGTTGGGCATGTCGGACTGGGTCGTCGTCGACCAGGCGCGCATCGACGCCTTCGCGCAATGCACAGGCGACACGCAGTGCATTCACTTGAACGAAGAACGCGCGAAACGCGAGAGCCCTTTCGGCGCAACCATCGCGCACGGCTATCTGACACTTTCGTTGCTGGCGAGCTCGCGATCGAAGTAGGCGTCATTCCGTCGGATGCTTCAGCCGGCTTGAACTACGGGCTCGACAAGGTGCGCTTCATGACGCCGGTCAGAGCCGGCGCCCGCGTGCGAAGCCGCGTGGTGCTGGCTTCCGTCGAAAGGAAGGGCGGTGGCCGGATCGTCGTCAAGACGGACAGCGAACTGCAGATCGAAGGCGAAGACAAGCCCGCACTGATTGCGCAGACACTTGTGATGCTCGTCGCGTGACGGTCGCGCAGTCAGAGAAGGCAAAAAACGAAGGAATGGAGATCGAAGTGGCAGCAAACATGAACAGAGAGAACAACGACATTACGGCTGGCGCGACCGACGGCATGCTCGGGCCCAATCCGTTCGTCGGGCTGCGCGCCATTGATATTTTCGCCGCCGTCCAGCAGATCGGCGCGCAGGCGATGCTACATCCCGCGCTCCTGCTCGATCAGACCGCGGCGCTCGCCCGCGATCTGACGTCGGTTGTGACCGGCAACGAACCATCCTTGCCGCAGCAAGGCGACAAACGCTTCGCCGATCCGGCATGGCGCGATCAGCCGCTGTACCGCACCACGCTGCAGGGCTATCAGGCGTGGCGTAGTGCACTCGCTGGCTTCGTCGAGCGCTCGGCACTCGATGATACGAGCAAGGAACGCGCGCAGTTCGTGATGTCGCTCATGACCGACGCCCTCGCGCCGACCAACACACTGGCGGGCAATCCCGCGGCGCTCAGGAAGTTCGTCGATTCGGGCGGAACGAGTCTCGCTGCGGGCCTGAGGAACATGCTGGCCGATACGCTGAACAACAAGGGCATGCCCACCCAGGTCGACAAGACGGCGTTCGACGTCGGAAGGAATCTCGGCACTTCGCCCCGGTGCAGTCGTGTTTCGTAACGAGGTCCTCGAACTCATTCAGTACGCGCCAGCGACCCCGAACGTCTACGCTCGCGCGCAACTGATCGTGCCGCCGCAGATCAACAAGTTCTACATCTTCGATCTGGCTGCGAACAAGAGCATCGTCGAGTATCTGGTGAAGAACGAGTTTCAGGTGTTCGCCGTGAGCTGGCGCAATCCCACCGAGGAGCACCGCGACTGGGACATGGACACGTATGTCGCCGCGCTCATCGAAGCGATCCAGGCGGTGCGCGACATCACCGGTAACGCGGATGTCAACCTGCATGGCGCATGCTCCGGTGCGATGACGATCTCCGCGCTGCTCGGCCATCTGGCAAGCCGCGGTCAGAAGACAATCAATGCGGCCACGCTGATGGTGGCGGTGCTGGACAATACCGCCCAGTCGCAGCTCGGGCTCTTTACCACGCCCGAGGCCGTCGAGATGGCCAAACAGAACAGCATGGCTAAGGGTGTGCTGGAAGGCGAGGAAATCGGTCGCGTGTTCGCCTGGATGAGACCCAACGATCTCGTCTGGAACTTCTGGATCAACAACTATCTGCTCGGCAAGGCGCCGCCGGCCTTCGACATTCTCTACTGGAACACCGACACGACACGTCTTCCGGCGAAGCTGCACGGCCAGTTGCTCGACATCTTCAAGGACAACCTCTTCACCAAGCCCCGGGCACTGAACGTCCTTGGCACGCCGGTCGATTTGTCCGAGGTCACGTGCGACACGTACGTGATGGCTGGCATGACCGACCACATCACGCCCTGGCGAGGCGTCTACAACACGGCGCGCGCATTCGGCGGCAACACGCGTTACGTGCTGAGTTCGAGCGGGCATATCCAGAGCCTGATCAATCCGCCGGGCAATCCCAAAGCAAAGTTCTTCTGTAATGCAGACCTGCCCGAAGACGCCGACGCATGGCTCGCCGGGGCTCAACCTCATGCCGATTCGTGGTGGGACGACTGGCGCCAGTGGCTCGCCGAACGCTCGGGCGAACTGCGCGCCGCGCCCAAGACGCTTGGCAACAGGCGGCACAAGCGACTGGCCGATGCACCGGGAGCCTAAGTCCGCGAGGCCTGATCCGAACGCGTGACCCGGCCTCGCGATGCGCAATGCTGGCGCGCTCGCGCGGCGAACCGTTGAATTTCATAAGGAAAAGAACGATGGAAAGTGTGCGCACCATGGACATCCAGAGCGTCGTTCTGGAAGGTCAATTGCTGCGGGTCGGCATCTGGCGAGGCAGCGATGCTTCGCCGCCGCTCGTGATCTTCAATGGCATCGGCGCCAATCTCGAACTGGTCCAGCCGTTCGTCGATGCGCTCGGTGATGTGGAAGTCGTGATGTTCGATATTCCGGGCGTGGGCGGATCGCCCGCGCCGCTTGCGCCGTATCGATTCTCCACGCTGTCGGCGCTGACCGACAAGCTGCTCGTGAAGCTCGGCTATGCGGGACCGGTGGACGTGCTCGGCGTGTCGTGGGGTGGGGCGCTCGCACAGCAGTTCGCGTATCAGTATCCGTCGCGTTGCCGGCGGCTGGTACTTGCTTCCACCTCGCCGGGCGTCATCATGGTGCCCGGCCGTATTTCCGTGCTTTCCAAGCTGATCGGGTCTCGCCGCTATAACGATCCGGAGTTTTTGCAGGAGGTCGGCGCGGAGATCTATGGCGGTGCATACCGGAGCGATCCCGAGTTGCTGAAGGAACACGGACGTCACATTCAGGCGCCGGGCGGGCGTGGCTACGTGTACCAGTTGCTGGCGGTGTGGGGTTGGAGCAGCTTGCTCTGGCTAGGCTGCCTGCGCCAGCCAACGCTCGTCATGCACGGTGACGACGACCCCATCGTGCCGCTCGTCAACGCGAAGATTCTCGCGTCCCGTATCCGTCAGGCGACGCTTCATGTTGTCGAGGACGGACACCTCTTTCTCGTCACGCGGACGAGCGAAGTGGCTCCCCTCGTGCGCGACTTCCTGCTGCGGGAGTTGCGCCGGACAGTTCCAAGATCGGGCGTGTTCCCGCACACGATTCCGGCGCAATTCGCACGCAGGATAGGGCTGGCTACACACCAGCGGATAGAAGGTGAGTAAGACGTTGGGTCTTACACGCGCGATGTTCGGCTTCAGACGTGAAACATGTTCGCAGTGACAGTTGGCGATGTTCGCCACCACTGCCCATGCCCAATCGTCGATTAGCTTTAGGGCGTACTCGACACTGGACTGCTGTATCAAAGCACCTCGGCGGCAACGTTCCAGCCCCAAGCGCCTAACCTTGGGCACGTCTATCAACTCAAGGATGGCGGCATCTATTCCAGCTACTGGGGCCTGAAGGGAAGCGAAGACATTGGCGGCGGCTACAAGATCAACTTCAAGCTGCAGGGCGCTTTCAACAGATGCCGGCGCCGCCAGCAATCGAACACATTGCTGACGTAAAACCCAGCTCGCCTCAATAACGTCATTGTCCGCCGACCCTCGTAGTCTTGCGACGAACGTCCCCGAAAAACACTAAACTTCGATACGCCAGCTGAGCGATTTAACCAAATCGTTGCATCGACCGGTTGAATCCGCCGTCGTGAAGCGTCAGTCGTGCCTGCCCGACCGCAGCCGTTCCGAAGGATTCCGATGACGCGCGGAAGCTTGAATCCCTGCGGCGTGCCAGCCGGCGCAACCGGCCGGCCGCCACACCGTTATTGGCCCATCTCTTTAAGAGATAGAGCATTTTTCACCGACGTAACTCCGGCTACGCTCTTCGCAACCTTGGTGGCTTGATCGATTTGGGTTGGGTCGGGGACGTGTCCGGCAAGCACAACTGAACCGCCCGGCTTTGTCGGAGACTGCCGAGTTTGGCGCTACGCCGCGCGAGCGGAGCGCGCCAGATTCCGATTGTAAGCTTC
>FCOD02000065.1 GCA_001544655.2 Caballeronia turbans | reverse complement strand
TGTGACCGCGGGCGTGTGGAGCTGCTTTCTTTGGTTACTTTCTTTGCAGCAGCAAAGAAAGTGACTGCCGCCCCGCATAGGGGCAGCGCTAATAAACCACGAACAATACGGGATCCGGCAAAAACCCAAGCAAACCACCAAAACCCCCCCGCCCCTACTTCCGCGGCGCAATCCCACAAGCCTTATAAGCATCCCTCTGCAAGTCACGAAACTTCCTCGTCTGAGCCTTCGCGCGATCGACCCGAAACTCCGCCCCACCTTCCCCACCCAGCGTGGCGTATTTAGAAAACGTAGACTGCTCGACGTAGTCATCATAAGTAAGCACATCAGCGATCTTGTCGATCGCACAAGAGCACTTGTACACGTTGGCGAAATCGTGCCCATTGTCGTCCATGCATCCGAGCACATATTCCACGCGTCCTTCGGTGGGATAGTCGTGAGTCCTGGCGGGCGCGCCACCGCCCCCAGCACCCGTCGCTGCAAGCGAAAGCGGCGAAATCAGCGAGAGGCAGGTGAGCACCGTCAACGCGCAGCAACGTGGGGTCATGCGATAAGCCTCGTAATGTCGTCGATTCGAAGCGGCCGGCACGCAAACAACATAAAACGCACCGGCCATGCACATCAGCTCGGCGAGAACGGATGCGACATCGTTCCCTTCTTCGATACTACCTCCTGCGCGGAAGGCTCGCCCGCCACCGCGCGCGCAATGGCCTCCTTCGTCGCCTGATAGTTGAAGTCGTGGATCTTCTGGTCGTTATCCGCCTCCCAGTGGATGAACACGCCAACGCAGATGAACAGGTCGTCGGCTTCATCGGCGGGAATGACGCCGCCTTCCACGCTGTCCGCAACGGCCATCGCCACCGCACGCTGCGCCGGGCCGAACATCTGCACCGCCTGCTTCGCGCCCTTGATCGTCACCTTGTTGAAGAGAATCGTGTTTGGCTTGGTCAGCAGATTCGGCGCGACCACCGCGAGCAGCGATGTGAAGCCATCCTTGTTGTTCGTGAGCGCGTGGCAGAACGCGGTCTCGGCAGCCGAACCTCTCGGTCCGATGATCAAGTCGATGTGCGCGACTTCATTGCCATCGCCGACGAGCGACTCTCCCACCATGACGCGGTTGATCTTGGCCATGCTGTTCCTCCAGTGATGTGTGGTTCCAGGGACTAGCGACTTGCTCTCGACTCGCGACGGTCAGACCCAAAGCCGCGCAAGGCTCGCGGTTCGCCCGATTTCCGATGCGACCGCTCAACCGCGAACTTCCTAACATGTTCCGTGCCAATTTTTGATCCGCGCGGGCAGACTTCATGCATTCTTCGACGACGCCACCAGCGCGACGAAGAGCGTCGCCACCGCGAGGTCCGCGCTCGTGCCCGGGTTGATGCCGCGCGCCTTCAGTTCGGCGTCCCAGTCATCGAGCGCCCGCGACTCGACGGGACTGCCCGACATGCGCCATTGCGCGCGATGCCGCACCGCGTCGCGCGTGACACTTTGCGCCACCGCCGCGCCCTGCTTGCGCACTATGTGCGAATCGGGCCAGCCCGAGAGAAATGTAAGGAATGCGTCGAGCATCGCGCGATGCGCCGTCGATGCCGCGACTTCGCCCGCTGCGTCGAGGCCCGCGCCGAAGACTTCGGCGAAACCGTTCTCATACTGACGCGCGATGCTGTCGCGATCCGCCGCGAGCGTCATCGCCGCGCGCAGAGTCACGGTCGGCGGCGCGTGCACGGGCTGCTCGGGCGCGTCGCCGAGGCCGCCCGGATTGGCGAGCGCAATCGCGCGGTAGGCGAGGCGCGCATCGTCCACATCAAGGTCCGCGAGCACGCGTTGCGTCGCCCCATGCCAGCGCGCCGCGTCGATCGATGCGTTCGCATCGAAAGCATCGAGCGCGGCGCACAAGGGCGCGGCAAGCAGCACGATGCCGAGATTCGTATTGCAGCCGACCGCATCGAACGTGCGGCGCACGGCGTCGAGAATGCGCGCGCCCACGCGTGCGTGCGGCGTGAAAAGCCCCGCCGCCGCCGTGCCCGCGCTCGCGATGAATTGCGCCGACGTCATGCCGTGCCCCGCGCTCGCGACGCTCACATTTCCCGGTTTTCTCGTCTCCACGTCGAGCAGGCACGCGCGCAGGAACGCGGTGCGCGCGCGCACGGCGAGCGGTGCGTCAGAAGCGTTCATCGCCGCTGGCGAGCGCGAGCGCGCCCTTCGATGCGGGCAGCTTGCGATCGAGCAGGTCGTCGACGAGCAGCGCCGCGATATCGACCGGCGTCACCGATTGCAGGCCGCGCCATGCCGCGACGCCATTCACTTCGAGCACGACCGGACGCTCGTCCTCGGACGGAATCAGATCGACGCCTGCATAGTCGAGCCCGAGCGCCGCGGTCGCGCGCACGGCGACGTCCGTGAGCGCGGGCGACAGTTCCGCCGGCTCGCAGCGCGCGCCGCGCGCATAGTTGTGAATCCAGTCCTCGCCGCCAACGCGCTTCATCGCAGCGACGGCCCGCCCGCCGATCACGAGCACGCGCCAGTCGAAGCCGGGCGCGCCCGCATCGACATAACGCTGCAGATAGGCCACCTGACTGAACGATTTGAGCGACGGCAATCTCAAGCCGGGTTTCTTCAGGCCTTTGCCCTGCGACCCGAAAAGCGGCTTTATCACCACCTGCCGCCCGGCGGCCGCCTCGCGCATCAGCACGCGCTGCGCATGCGCCGGGGATTCGCCGGCCCACGTCGCGGGCGTCGGCACGCCGTAGCGATTGAGCAGAAAGCTCGTCATCGACTTGTCGACGCTGCGCTCGATCGCGCGAGCATCGTTATAGACGGGCACGCCGCACTCGCAGAGCGCGTGCAGGATGCCGAGGCGCAACGTCACCTGCTCGAAGGTGCCGCCCGCGATGCCGCGCACCAGCACCGCGTCGGGCAGCGTGTGACCGAACCCGGGAATCGCGAGGCCGTGCGGCTTCCATGTCGTGTCGATGCGGCAGTCCGCGAGATCGACGCAGCGCGCTTCCACATCGCGCGCGCGGAAGGCTTTTTTCAGGCGGCCGGTGTGCCAGCCGGTTTCATCGGTCATGATCGCCACACGCAATGCAGGCAAGGTCATGACGCGTCTCCGAGCCATTGCGCGTCGAGCAGCGGCTTGTCGACCCTGCCGCCGTGATAGGTCGCGCCGCTTTCCAGGCTCGACACCCACACTTGCGCGGGCGCGAAGAGCGCCGGGTCGATCTGATAGAAGTCGTAGTTGAACGACGTGAAGATGTCGGCGAACGGACGGCCATAGTCGCGCGCATTCGACGACGGCAGTTCGGCGGCGAGGCGCTTCGCGGCCGCGTCGCTTTTCACGGTCAGATGCACGCGGCCGCCGTAGAGAATCGCGTCGTTGGTGCGGCCCATCGCGGCGATGCCGTCGGGCGCGGGCGGCGGAAGCGGCGCGCTGCCGCTGCCTTCGACGACTTCCCCCAGATCGACGCCCAGCACGTGCGTCTTGTGCAGCGCGACTTCCACGACGCGCGCGACGACCTGCACCGTGCCCGCGACAGATTGTGTCGGCGTCACGGCGATCACGAGATGCTCCGGCGCGAGGCCGCAATCGTTGAGCACCTTGTCGATGACGACCTGCGGCGGCAGACGATCCACTTCCATCACGAGCGCGCCGCGATCGTGCCGGTCGCGATAGCCGAGCTCGTCGAAGAGCGGCTCCTTGCACGCGAGTGCGCGCGCCGGGCCCGAGCCGAGCGAGAAAAATTTCTTGCCGCCCGTCTGCTCCTTGGTCGCCGACAGACTCCAGCCCGCGTACTGGCTCGCGAGGCATGCAAGCACCGGATTGCTCGTATGCACCTCGATGAAGTCAGGCCAGAGCGGCGCGCTATCGTAGGCGACGCGACGCGCGACGCGCCCGAGACCACCCATGCAGATGCGCGCGATCAATATGCCGGCCTCGGCGCTGCCTTTGGCATTCACGCCCGCATCGACGATGACGGTGCCGCCGTCCGTGCGAGTCACATCGACGCGAAGGCGCGCGGCATCGTCGATGAGACGCGCGACGAGCCGCGCACTCGATGCGTTGACGCTCACCGCGCCGTCAGCCTGAAAAGTCGAAGTCATGATGTACAGAGGGTTTCGATGCGTTGCAGAATGCGCGCGTGCTCGCGATCCAGCGCGTCGCGCAGGTCGCAAAACGCGGGCGCGGACACGGTCATCGTGCAGACCGGCTGGCCCGCTTCGATTCGCGCGCCGGCGAGCGGCACGTCGTGGCACGCGGGATCGTCGAAGCATGCGTCGCTGAATGCGCGCGATGCGGTGAAGCCTTCGCGCGCGAACACGACGCGCTGCCCCGCATGAAGCGATGGCGTGCGCGCGGCCGTGTCGGACGTGTGCGGCAAGTCGCCGTGCAGACACGCATCCAGATGCGCGCCGATCAAGCCGCGCGGCCACGCGTCGGGCCAGGCGGCTTCGTAGAGCGCCATCGTCGAGGACGGGCGCGTGTTGATTTCGAGCACGCTGAACGTGTCGCCGTCGAGCAGGAAGTCGATGCTGTTCAGGCCAGTGAGGTCCGTTTGCCAGACGATCCTGTCGATGGCCTCGACGATGCGCGCCGCGATGTGCCACGGCAACTGCACCGGCCCGAGCGAGCCCGCGTGCACGAAGGGCAGGCGTCCCGCAGCGACTGTCAGTTGCTCCGCGAAGCCGATCACCGCGGCCTCGCGATGGGCGGCGACGAAAAGCGCGGACATCGAGCGGCCTTTCGCGAGCCGCTGAAAATACGCGCCGGCGGGTGCGCGCTCGACGTCCTCGGCCCATTCGATATGCGTGCCGCCGCAACCGTCGGAGCGCTTGACGAGCCAGCCGCTGCGATCGGCGGGAGGCGTGTAGCGCACATCCGGGTGCGCGACCTGCGCCTCGTCGAGCAACGCGAAAAAGCGCCGCGGATCGCGTACCGCGGCCGCCTGCGCCCCGTTGCCGATGAAGCGCGGCACGCGTGGCGCGCGCGCGAGTTCTCCCGCGAGCGGTTCGAGGCCGCTCGTCACGATGAGACCGAGCATGCGCGGCAGGCGCGCCGCGCGTTCGAGCGCATCGTAGAGACGCGCGCGATCGATCGAGAGTCCGTTGCCGCCGATATCGAACCACATGCCCGCGTGCGCGCGCGTGTCGCGGTCGCCGAAAATATCGAGCGCGACGACATTCAGCCCCGCGCGCGCCGCCGATTGCGCGACAAGCCGCGCCGACAATCCCGCGACGGCGACGCGCGGCGCGCGGGATTCATCGGCTGAAGTCATGAGCTTTGTCCGGCAACGATCGCGCGGGCTTCGTCGAACGCTTCGGGAAAGCCGAGATAAACGGGTTTGCCGCCGGTGCGCATGCGCAGGAAGAGACGGTGTTCGGCCTGATACTTCACGTTGCCGATCGCGAGCGCGCCGATGCCTACGGCGTCCGCGCGCGCGGCGCCCGCGAGCGGCTTGCCGTCGTCCATCACGTTGACGCCGGCGATGCCTTCGGGCGGCACGGCGTTGACATCGGCGGCGATCAGCAGGTTCTTCGCGTGGGCGAGATCGGCGGAGGTCATCACCTGCACGCCGGCCACGGCGGTGGCGAACACCACTTCCGCGCGGGCGAGCTCGCGATGCAGTTGATCCGGCGAGCCGGTCGCGATGCCCGACGTCGCGATATCGAAGCGGCGATTGATCTCGTCGCTCACCTGCGTCGCGCGCGAATGGCTCGAATGGCTCGCGACGGCGACGTCCGCGCCGAGCGATGCGGCCATCGCCGCCGCCACGCGCCCGACTGCGCCCGTGCCGCCGAGTATGAGCACGCGCTTGCCGCCGAGATCGACCGAATGCGCGGCTCGCAGATGCTTTTCCGCGAGCGCGACGAGCGCCGCGGCCGTCGTGTACGCGCCGCTCGGATCGGCGAAGACGGAGACCTCGAAGGGCGGGACCATCGCGTTGCGGGCTTTTTCGAGCATGTCGGCGGCGAGCATCACGTCCCGCCCGCCGATGAAGATGCCGGTGCGCGACACGCCCTTCGGCCCGCGCGAGAAGATCGCGTCCTGCGTGAGCTGCACGACGCTGTCCTCGTCGACATTGCAGTAGGGCACGAGGATCTGATAGCCAGCGTCGGCGGCCATGTTCACGTCGAACGGGCTCATTTGCGGCGTGCTGGTGAACATGTGCAGGACGTAGGGTCGTTCGGTGGCTTCGGGCATGGCGATGGACTCGTTGGGCGTTGGTGTCGATTGAATCTGTCGATGCGCGCTGCGTGCTCAGGCCGCGTTCGCGCCGTGATGACGATGATCGGCCGCGCGCCACGTCGCGCCGCGATTGCGTCCCGCGGCGACCGTGAACGTGAGCGGCACGCCTTGCGAGACGCGTTGCGCGGCCGCGAGCGCGCGCCCGGCGTCCTGTGCGCTCGCGACGAACGCGAAGCCGACCGGGCCCCACGACGTCTGGCCGATGCCCGCTTTCACCTCGGCGGCGACGGCTTCGAGCGCCCGCGCCACGGCGGGGCTTGCGAACACGCCGCCTTGCACGGGCGCGAAGTATTCGCCGATGGTCTGCTGCAGGTCGCAGAGGGCGTCGGCGTAGGTGTCGAAATCGCTTTCCGCGACGGCGGGCAGGATGCGCATCAGCACGAGATGGGAGAGATGCGCGGCGAGCGTCGCGGGGAAGGGCGCGAGCGACGCGAGGCCGCGCTTTTCTTCGTCGCCGTGGAGGCCTTCGCGCGAGGTGTCGTCGATGAGCAGCACGCGCCATGCTTCCGGGAACGGCTGGCGCGCGATGAGCGGCGGCAGTGATGTGGCGGACGCGTTGCGTACGTCGCGCCCGCCATCGACGATCAGGCCGCCGTGATCGAATCCATGTATGCCGATGCCGGAGCGCGCGCCGCGCCCGAGTATGCGGGCGATATCGGCGGTGGTGGTGGCATGGCCGCGCACGCGGGCGAATGCGGTTCCTAGCGCAAGTGCCAGTTGTGTGCCGGAGCCGAGGCCCGTGTGGGCGCGCGGTGTTTCGTGTACTTCGATATCGACTGTCGGGCCGTGGCCCATTGCCGCTTCGAGTTGCGCGAGATGCTGTTCGATGCGTTCGCGCTGGCCGTCGTTGATCGTGCCTTCGATGATCGGGGTTTGTCTCGATGCTGGCGCTTGCCGCGCGGTGAGTCGCGTTCCGTGGGCGTCGATGGCGAGGCCCGCGCTGCCGAAGGCGCGGCCCAGCGAGCCGTTCGGATCGATGAAGCCGAGATGCAGGCGCGATGGGGATTCCACTGTGATCGCCGCGGGCGATATGCGTCGGGAGGTGGTCGGCATCGGGGTGGGCTTCCTCTTAAGCGCGGGTTTTTTTTACGGCCTTTTGGATAGGCAAATCCTGTACCAGGAGGGTTTGGGTTTTTTTTTCGCTGGATCCCGTATTGGTGTTGGTCTATTAGCACTGCCCCTGTGCGGGGCGGCAGTCACTTTCTTTGCTGCTGCAAAGAAAGTAACCAAAGAAAGCAGCTTGTTAGGCCCGCGGTCACACGCAGTTTGGCCATGCTTGCCATGTGATCGTGGGCTGCCTAAGTGTCGCCCTCAAAGGTTTGACCGGGCTTGGATCGCGCACGGTCTGACAAGCTAGTACTCAAAAGACGCTGGTTCAGCACCAAATAGCGCCGGCACAG
>FCOD02000088.1 GCA_001544655.2 Caballeronia turbans | reverse complement strand
TCACCTGATGGTGCGCCATACGGATCGTAACGGCCTGTCGTTCTATTACTCGCATCAACATCACGACGATGGTCTCTGGCGCGTCGATCATGCGTGGGGCGATGGTGGGCTGTACGACTATCTTTTCGAGTACGACCTGACGCATCTGGAAACACGCATCATCGATTCGCTTGGCGGCGTGACACTCCTGCAAGCCGATGCACGCGGCCTGCCGATCATGCTGACCGATCCGATGGGCGGTGTCTCCAGCTACCACTACGACGGATTGGGCCGCACCACGTCGATGGTCGATCCGGCGCGCAACCGCACGACGTGGGAATACGACAACTTCGGCAATGTCGTGAGCCAGACGCTCCCCGATCGAGGCCGCGTCTGCACCGAGTACGACGAAACCCTCAGACCCGTCGCGATCACCGATCCCGAGGGCGGCGTATGGAAACAGGCGTGGGATGCGCGCGGAAATCTGGTGCGACAGACCACGCCCGAAGGCATCGAGACGGCGTTCGAATACGATGCGCGCGGCCAACTCGTGCGGGTCGACGATGCGGCCAAACAACCCACGACGCTCATCTACGACACGTTCGGCTATCTCGCCGAAGTAATCAACGCGGCGGGCCGAAGCATCCGCCTCGCGCACGATGCGCGCGGCAATCTGCTGCGCCGAGAAGCGCCCGGTGAAGACGCCACGTCTTATCGCTGGGACGCCAAGAATCGTTTGAGCGCGTGTCATTTGCCCGGTTCGCGGGACGTGCTTTGCGAGTATGACGCGCAAGACAATCTGATCCGCTATACCGACGAAGCCGGTCAACTCACGAGCTATACCTATTTCGGTCAAGGGCGGCTGCACACGCGCACCGATCCCGATGGCAGCGTGACGCGCTATCACTACGATACGGAGGAACAACTTGTCGGCGTGAGCAATCCGCTCGGGCAGCAGTGGCAACTCAAGCGCGATGGGAATGGCCGGCTGATCGAGGAAGTGGACTACTGGGGTCAGGCGCGACGCTACGCTTACGACCCCGCCGGACATTTGACGCGCTCCATTGATCCGTTGGGGCAGGCGCTCGCGATTCAGTGCGATGCCTTGGGGCGAGTCGTCAAGCGCAGCGCGCAGACGGGCGAGGAAGAGTGTTACGCCTATAACCGCAAGGGCCAACTGACCACAGCGAGCAACGCGCACGGCACGGTTGAGCGCACCTACGACACCGATGGCCGACTGACGCGTGAGACGCAGCAGCAGGCGTCATTCTCGGGAGCGATCGAGTACGTCTATGACGAGGCCGGGCGATTGGCGACGCAGCGGCGCCGCATGGATTCGGACGTCGACGGCAAGAAAAGCGCGTTCGAACAGACGCTAACGTATGGCTACGACGTGCTGGGCCATGCGAAGACGCTAAAGATCGACGAGCAAGAGCCGATTCGCTTTACGCGTGACATGGCGGGACGGCTCAGTCGTGTGGGCTTCTCGGCGCAACTCGATCACGTTCTTGAGTACGACCGCGCCGGGCGACTCAGCCGTCACACGACGATGCACGGCACACAGACTGTCGATCAGGTCGCTTACCGTTACGACGTGCTAGGCAATCTCACCGAGCGCGACGACTCGCGGCTTGGC
>FCOD02000064.1 GCA_001544655.2 Caballeronia turbans | reverse complement strand
CGCGATGCGAAGAAGGGCCTGGCGTCGCTGTGCATCGGCGGCGGCATGGGTGTGGCGCTGGCGGTGGAACGTCTGTAGGTCACTGGCAAGATCGGGAAGGGCCAGCGGGCGGAAAGGAGATCGCCGTCCGCATAACGAAAATGGAGTGAGGAATGACGAAGCGCATAGCGTATGTAACCGGCGGGATGGGCGGCATCGGTACCAGCATTTGCCAGCGTCTGCACAAGGATGGCTTCACGGTCGTCGCGGGCTGCGGCCCGAATTCGCCGCGCCGGGTGAAATGGCTGGAAGACCAGAAGGCGCTTGGCTTCGACTTCATCGCCTCGGAAGGCAACGTCGGCGACTGGGAATCGACCAAGAACGCGTTCGACAAGGTCAAGGCCGAAGTCGGCGAGGTCGATATTCTCGTGAACAATGCGGGCATCACGCGCGACGTCGTGTTCCGCAAGATGACGCATGAAGACTGGACCGCGGTCATCGACACGAACCTCACGAGCCTCTTCAATGTGACGAAGCAGGTCATCGACGGCATGGTCGAGCGCGGCTTCGGCCGCATCATCAACATTTCGTCGGTGAACGGCCAGAAGGGGCAATTCGGCCAGACGAACTACTCGACCGCCAAGGCCGGCATTCACGGTTTCACGATGGCGCTCGCGCAGGAAGTGGCGACCAAGGGCGTGACGGTCAACACGGTGTCGCCGGGCTATATCGGCACGGACATGGTGAAGTCGATTCGCCCTGAAGTGCTGGAGAAGATCGTCGCGACGATTCCGGTGCGGCGTCTCGGCACACCTGACGAAATCGGCTCGATCGTCGCGTGGCTCGCGTCCGACGAATCCGGTTTCGCGACCGGCGCGGACTTCTCGCTGAACGGCGGCTTGCACATGGGCTGACGGGCGGCGGCTTCCCGCGACGCCTCCGGGCCCGCGGGAAGCCGCCACTCGCCGGGGTACATCAACGATGCGGCGAACATGCAGCAGCGCTTTTTTGCGACAACGCAAGACCTGCTTGCTGCCATCGCAGTAAAGTTTTGCGTTTAAAGGCGTTAAATGACCACCACTACTACTACAAAGAAAGCCGCCGAACGACTTATCAAAAAGTATCCGAACCGTCGGCTGTATGACACGGAAACGAGCACCTACATCACGTTGTCGGATGTGAAGCAACTCGTGCTCGATCAGGAAGACTTCAAGGTGCTGGACGCGAAGTCGAACGACGACCTCACGCGCAGCATCCTTTTGCAGATCATTCTGGAGGAAGAGAGCGGCGGCCTGCCGATGTTCTCCTCTGTCATGCTCTCGCAGATCATCCGCTTCTACGGTCACGCGATGCAGGGGATGATGGGCACGTATCTGGAGAAGAACATCCAGGCGTTCATCGACATCCAGCAAAAGTTGACGGAGCAGAGCAAGGGCATCTACGACGGCAACGCGCTCAACCCGGAAGTCTGGTCGCAGTTCATGAACATGCAGGCGCCGATGATGCAGGGCATGATGACGAGCTACATCGAGCAGTCAAAAAACATGTTCGTGCAGATGCAGGAGCAGATGCAGTCGCAGGCGAAATCGATGTTCAACACATTCCCGTTCCCGACGCCCACGCCTTCGTCGACGGAGAAGAAGTAATCCATTTCAAGGGCGCGTTCGGGCGGCGGGTTGACGCCCCCGTCCTGAGCGAGCGCGCGTCGTGCGCTCGTTGCCCGCCGATCGCCCTCGCCGGATCCTGCGCCCAGGCCGCGCCGAAATCCCCGCGATAGGTGTACGACCCATGGTGCGCGAGCTTCGACCGGGCATCCACGAAGACCTTTCCGCCCAGAGCGCGCCAGCGGCGGCAGAACGCGTAGACGTCGAAAGATAGCGTCCGGTTTCACGATCGACCATCACGTCGAAGAAGCGATGACAGTAGCCGTGCAGCGCATCCGGTCTGTATAGCAGTTCAGGCATGCGCGCGATCGTCGTCTCGAGTACCGCGCGGCGGATGCGCATGAAGCCCGTGGGCGCTTCGACCACTTTCATGAAGCCGTCGCTGTCGATCGGCACGCGCGCGCCCTCGTGCGAATTGACCGGATAACGCAGCGCGCGTCAGAAGCTGCGCTCGCGCGAGGCCGGAGGGAGCGCGAGGAAATGCGCGACGGCTTCGTTGCGCGCGCGGGTCACGAGACTTTCACCGGAGCGGAGGCGCACCGAGCCTTGCACGCCGAGGCGCCACAGCGCGTTGGTCAGGGTGAGCATGCCGGTGGGACAGAGCGGCGTCGGATGCGCGGAATCGGCCTCCCCGACACTCCGGGGTAAAATATTGGATTGGCCTCGTGCGCTCCCACAAGACACTCTTCCCGTGAAAAATTCTTTAGATTCAACTGCCCGGACGACTCCCGCGCCGAAGATCGGCATGGTTTCGCTCGGCTGCCCGAAAGCACTTGTAGATTCCGAGCAGATCATGACCCAGCTGCGCGCCGAAGGTTACGAAATCTCCGGCACCTATGACGGCGCGGATCTTGTCGTCGTCAACACTTGCGGCTTCATCGACGAAGCCGTGCAGGAAAGCCTCGACGCCATCGGCGAGGCATTGAACGAGAACGGCAAGGTCATCGTGACCGGCTGCCTCGGCGCGAAAAAGAGCGCAAGCGGCTCAGGTCTGATCGAGGAAGTGCATCCGAAAGTGCTCGCCGTCACCGGTCCGCACGCGACCAACGAAGTGATGAACGCCGTGCACGCGCATCTGCCGAAACCGCACGACCCGTTCACCGATCTCGTGCCGCCCGCCGGCATCAAGCTCACGCCGCGCCACTACGCGTACCTGAAGATTTCGGAAGGCTGCAATCATCGTTGCACGTTTTGCATCATTCCGTCGATGCGCGGCGATCTTGTGTCGCGCCCCGTCGCGGAAGTCATGCTCGAAGCCGAAAATCTCTTCAAGTCCGGCGTCAAGGAGCTGCTCGTCATTTCGCAGGACACGAGCGCATACGGTGTCGACGTGAAGTACCGCACGGGTTTCTGGAACGGCAAGCCGCTCAAGACACGCATGACCGACCTCGTCGGCGCGCTCGGCGAACTGGCCGCGCAATACGGCGCATGGGTGCGGCTGCACTATGTCTATCCGTATCCGAGCGTCGATGACGTGATCCCGATGATGGCCGAAGGCCCGCTGCGCGGCCACGTGCTGCCGTATCTCGATGTGCCGTTCCAGCACGCGCATCCCGAGGTGCTGAAACGCATGAAGCGTCCGGCGAACGCCGAGAAGGTGCTCGAGCGCGTCAGGACGTGGCGTGAAATCTGTCCCGACCTGACCATTCGCAGCACGTTCATCGCGGGCTTTCCGGGCGAAACGGAAGAGCAGTTCCAGACGCTGCTGGACTTCCTCGAGGAAGCGGATCTGGATCGCGTCGGCTGCTTCGCGTATTCGCCGGTCGAAGGCGCCACCGCGAACGAACTCGACGGCGCGCTGCCCGACGAAGTGCGCGAGGAACGCCGCGCGCGCTTCATGGAGCTGGCCGAAGAACTTTCGGCGAAGCGCATGAAGAAGAAGGTCGGCAAGACGCTGAAGGTGCTCGTCGACGAAGTGGGCACGGACGGCGGCATCGGCCGCACGGCGGCGGATGCGCCGGAAATCGACGGCGTCGTCTACATCGCGCCGGCGACGAAGGCATCGAAGCGCTACAAGGCCGGCGACTTCGTGTCGGTGAAGATCACCGGCGCCGATGGCCACGATCTCTGGGGCGAGGTGTAACCCATGCCGCAAACGCCGCACATTCTCGCGCTCGGCGAGGCGATGATCGAGTTCAATCAGTCGACGCGCGACCGGCCGGAGTATCTGCAAGGCTTCGGTGGCGACGTCTCGAATTTCCTCATCGCTGCGTCGCGCCAGGGCGCGGCGACGGGCTTCGTGTCGGCGGTCGGCAACGATCACTTCGGGCAATTGCTGCTCGATCTGTGGCGTGCCGAAAACGTCGATACATCGACGGTTCGCGTGGCCCACGATGCGCCCACGGGCGTTTATTTCGTGTCGCACGGCGAGAACGGGCACCGCTTCGACTATCTGCGCGCGGGCTCGGCGGCGAGCCGCTATGCGCCGGCGCATCTGCCGCTCGACGCGATCGCGGCGGCGAAGGTCGTGCACCTGTCGGGCATCAGCCTCGCGATCGGCGTATCGGCGTGCGACGCCGCGCTGGCTGCGATCGATCACGCGCGCACGCACGGCGTGAAGGTCAGCTTCGACACGAACCTGCGCCTGAAGCTGTGGCCGCTCGCACGCGCACGCGCGGTGATGCTCGAAGCGATCCGCTCGACCGATATCTGCCTGCCGAGCTGGGACGACGTCACCTTGCTCACGGGCCACGAAGACAAGGACGCGATCATCGACGCGCTGCTGAATCTGGGCCCGAAGGTCGTCGCGCTGAAACTCGGCAAGGAAGGCGCGTATATCGCGACACCCGATGAGCGGCGCGTCGTACCGGGCCGCGTCGTGAAGGCGGTCGATGCGACCGGTGCGGGCGATTGCTTCGGCGGCGCGTTCATCGCGCGCATCGTCGCGGGCGACGATCCCTTCGCGGCGGCGCGCTATGCGAACGCCGCGGCGGCTTTATCGACGCAAGGCTTCGGCGCGGTCGCACCGATCCCGGACAGGGCCACGGTCGAGCGCGCGCTCGGCGAATGACGAATCCATGACCTGTTGAACACAACCAAGCGGAGACGGCAACATGCAACGTGAAGTAGTGGTGGTAAGCGGCGTGCGCACGGCAATCGGCGATTTCGGCGGCTCGCTTAAGGATTTCTCCCCGACCGATCTCGGCGCGCGCGTCGTGCGCGAGGCGCTTTCGCGTGCACATGTCGCGGGCGACGAAGTCGGCCATGTGGTGTTCGGCAATGTCGTTCATACCGAGCCGCGCGACATGTATCTCGCACGCGTCGCGGCGCTCGATGGCGGCGTCAGCCAGCACGCGCCCGCGCTCACGGTGAACCGGCTGTGCGGCTCGGGCCTGCAGGCGATCGTGTCGGCGGCGCAGTCGATTCTTCTCGGCGATGCGGATGTCGCGATCGGCGGCGGCGCGGAAAACATGAGCCGCGCGGCCTACATCATGCCCGCCGCGCGCTTCGGCCAGCGCATGGGAGACACGCGCATCGTCGACATGATGGTCGGCGCGCTGAACGATCCGTTCGACAAGATCCACATGGGCGTGACCGCCGAGAACGTCGCGCAGAAGTTCGGCATCACGCGCGAGATGCAGGATGCGCTCGCGCTCGAATCGCATCGTCGCGCGGCGAAGGCGACCGAAGCCGGCTACTTCAAGGAACAGATCCTGCCGATCACGCTCGCGTCGAAGAAGGGCGACACCGTGTTCGACCGCGACGAGCACGTGCGCATGAACGCGAGCGCCGAAGACTTCGCCAAGCTCAAGCCGGTCTTCGCGAAGGAGAACGGCACGGTGACGGCGGGCAACGCGTCGGGCATCAACGACGCGGCGGCGGCCGTCGTGCTGATGGAGCGCGGCGTCGCGGAAAAGCGCGGCGCGAAGCCGCTCGCCCGCCTCGTCGCCTACGCGCATGCGGGCGTCGATCCGAAGATCATGGGCATCGGCCCGGTGCCGGCGACGCAGAAGGTACTGGAACGCGCGGGCCTGTCCGTGAACGATCTCGACGTCATCGAAGCGAACGAAGCGTTTGCCGCGCAGGCGTGCGCCGTGTCGCAGGAACTGAAGCTCGATCCCGCGAAGGTCAATCCGAACGGCTCGGGCATTTCGCTCGGGCATCCGATCGGCGCGACCGGGGCGCTCATCACCGTAAAGGCGCTGTACGAGCTGCAGCGCATCGGCGGGCGTTACGCGCTCGTGACGATGTGCATCGGCGGCGGGCAGGGCATCGCGGCGATTTTCGAGCGTATTTGAAGGACCGAAGGATGATGCAAAGCATGAAGGGGCCGCGCCTGCTCGCGGCCTTTGCGATCTCGACCGCGCTCTTCGCGCTGACGGGCTGCAATTCGCCGATGCCGCCCGGTTCGTCCGGCGCGTCGGGCGTTCTGTCGCCCGATCAGCGCGAACCGGCGGGCGCGGACGCGCACGGCGCGCAGGCCGCCATCAAGGAGCTTGCGCTGCCGCCCCGCAAGCCCCTCACGCCGAATCTCGAATATGCGCGTTTTCCGCGCTATGTCGGCACGCTCGGCGACAGGCAGATCGAGATGAAGCTCGGCGCGAAAACCGACGAGCCGTCCGGCGTGCACGGCGAGTACAAGTTCGCCGGCAGTCCGAACGTGGTTCTGGTCGCGGGCGATCGCGACGGCGACACGCTCGAGATCGAGGAATCGAACGACGGCACGCATATCACGGGCAACTGGGTCGGCAAGTTCGCGGCGGACGGCAGCGTGTCGGGCGAACGCATGGACCCGGACGATTCGAACGCGCAGCCGTTCGATCTGCGCCCGGCGGTAGCCGGCCAAACCTTGCCGCCGATGAACGCGGGCAAGGCGCCGCCCGCGCCGTCGCTGGAACCAGCGCCCCCTCTGCCGCCGAAGAATGCCGTGGGCGGCACGAGCAACGTCATCATCGGCGAATAGCGCGTCTTGTCTTCACGCCGCCGGGCGTTTCCGGCGGCGGCTTTTCTTTACTTCGCTTCACACAGCCCTCATGACCGATTCCAGCAACAACGCCCCCGACCGCGACCTGCAGACGCGCATCGTGCAGCCCGAGGACCGCATCACGCCCGGCTTCGAGTCGTTTTCGGTGCCGGTCGCGCGCGCGTCGACGGTGGTCTTCCCCGATCTCGCGACGATGCGCTCGCTCGTCTGGAGCGACGATTCCAGATGGCGCTACGGCCTGCACGGCACGCCGACGACCATCGCGCTCGCGCAGCGTCTCGCCGCGATCGAAGGCGGCGAATACGCGCTCCTGCAGCCGTCGGGGCTCGCGGCGATCTCCAACGTCTACTTCGGCCTGATGAAGGCGGGCGATCACGTGCTCGTGCCCGACAACGCCTATTCGCCGAACCGCGATCACGCCGACTGGCTCGTCGCGGACTTCGGGCTCGAAGTGACGTACTACGATCCGATGACCGGCGCGGGCATCGCCGATGCGATCCGTCCGAACACGAAGCTGATCTGGCTCGAAGCGCCCGGCTCGGTGACGATGGAAGTGCAGGACGTGCCGGCGATCGTCGCCGTCGCGCGCGCGAAAGGCATCGTCACGGCGATCGACAACACGTATTCCGCGGGCCTTGCGTTCAAGCCGTTCGAGCATGGCGTCGACATCTCCGTGCAGGCGCTGACGAAGTATCAATCGGGTGGCAGCGACATCCTGATGGGCGCGACCATCACGCGCAATCCGGAATTGCACAAGAAGCTCAAGCGCGCGCGCATGAGAATGGGCATCGGCGTATCGGCGGACGATGCATCGCTCGTGCTGCGCAGCCTGCCGTCAATGAAGGCGCGTTACGAAGCGCACGACCGCACGGCGTTTGCGCTCGCGCAATGGCTGAAGACGCGGCCTGAAGTGACGGCGGTGCTGCATCCGGCGCTGGAGGATTGTCCGGGTCACGCGTTCTACGAGCGTGACTTCAAGGGCGGCGCGGGCGGCCTGTTCTCGATCGTGTTCGATGGCCGTTACACCGCGGCACAAGTCGATGCATTCGTCGAAGCGCTCGACCTGTTCTCGATCGGCTGGAGTTGGGGCGGCGCGCACAGCCTTGCGATGCCCTACAACGTTTCTTCGATGCGCACTGCGTCGCAATGGCCGCATGAGGGGGTGCTGGTGCGCTTCTATGTGGGCCTGGAAGCGGAAGCGGACTTGCGCGGGGATCTGGAAGCTGCGCTTGTCAAGGCGTTCGCCTGAAGCGTATTGGGTGCTTTCGGTGGGTGGGTTTCGCCGGATCCCGTTTTCTTTTTGGTTTATTAGCACTGCCCCTATGCGGGGCGGCAGTTACTTTCTTTGCTGCTGCAAAGAAAGTAACTGTATTGAGAGTCAAGTGCTGAGTCACAAGTGATCGTGATGTGGGGGATTCCAGGGGGTGCGATCGCGCATCATGGCGTTGAGCTGAGTAAGGAGCTTG
>FCOD02000062.1 GCA_001544655.2 Caballeronia turbans | reverse complement strand
AGGCCGCTTGCCCGCTAGCAAATTCACGGTGCTGGGCTACGCTCATACGTAGGCCGTGTGCTCAATTTAGCGCTTACCGTTGTCTGCCACCTGTCCTTTGCAGCAGACGGTGCTTGTTGGCGGCGGCGCAAATCCGACACCAGACGGCGGCGCAAGGTCGAGTTAAACACTCGGCCATGCGCCGCAGGCATTGCCGCCCGCAGGGCGAGTAAAACAGGATTAGAACCCGCCCTTGATGTCGTCGATATCGACATCGGTGGGCGGCGAACGCTGCGCGCGGATCAGTTCGTGTAACTCGACGCCGTAACGCATCCAGATGCGTGCGCGCAGATCGCTGAGCAGCTCGAACACGGCGAACGCCTGCTGGGGCGACCAGTCGGCGTCGATCAGGAAGTCCAGCCCGCGAGATAGGCCCGAAGGCAGGTGTGTGCGGCGGCTCACGGCTTCTTCTCCGGGCGCGCAGCGCTACGCCTCCTGGAGCGCTGCTCGGCCCGTTCGCGCGCTTCCTTGACGCGATATGACTCGCCCTCGATCGCGATGACATCGGCGCGATGCACGAGGCGATCGACCAATGACACGACGCAGGCCGCATTCGGGAACACCTCCGACCACGCTGCGAACGGTTTGTTCGTTGTAACCACCGTGCTCGCGGCGCCGTACCTGCGGCTTACCAGCTCGAACAGCAGGTCGGCATGGCGGTTCGAGTACGACAGGTAGCCCACCTCGTCAATCAAGAGTACTTCGGGCGAAGCGTAGCGATGCAGGCGCCGGCGCAGCGCCGAGTCACTGTCGAGCGCGGCCAGCTCGCCGAGCATCTGGCCAGCCGTGGTAAAGAGCGCCGTGTATCCGTGGATGAGCGACTGATACGCGAGGTTCAGTGCGAGTGTCGATTTACCCACGCCGTTCGGCCCGATCAGCACGACGTTGGACTTCTCCCTGACGAACTCGAGCGCCATCAATTCCTCGAGCGCGCCGCGGTCAATCCGTTTGGGCCATGCCCAGTCGAAGTCTGCCAGCGGTTTGAAGTTGCCCAGGCGGGCGTCGCGGATACGCCGCTCGAGCGAACGGCGCGCGCGTTCCTGCTCTTCCCACTGCAGCAACGGCTCGACCCATGACGCGTCGGCGATCTCGCTCCAGTGCGCCAGCAAGCCATACATCCGCAAGGCATTGGCGCGCTCGTGCAACTGCTCAGTGCTGTTTGTCATCATCGGCCTCCGCTATGAGCTGGTCGTAGATGTCGAGCCGGTGTGGCGTCACGCGCTTGTCCTTGTCGCGCACGTGTTCCGGCAGCTTGATGGCGATGGGCGGAGGGGCGCCCCGGGCAGCCCGCCGACGCTCCAGTGCCAGGCGCACTGGGTTCTGGTGCGGCGCGGCGCCGCTCGCGAGGGTTTCCTCAATCGCGGCCTGCAATTCGGCGGCGCCATACCGGTCGAGCAATCGCAGCATCTGCGCGGTAATGTTGCCTAGATTGCTGCCGCGTTCGGCCGCGCGCAGCATCAGTGTCTGGGCAGCCGGTGCGGCGTGCGCGAGATGGTCCAGGCCGCGGTGGTGGCGGGCCTCACGTTTGTGCAACACCAGTGCATCGATGTGCGTCGCGATCTCGATCTGCGCGCCGCGGTCGTAACTGCGAGCATGCTCGGCGACGACATCGGCGCCATCGAGGATGCGCACCTGATGCTGCTCGGCGCAAACTGTGAGCGTGCGTCGCACATGCGTGTGCGGTATCGAGTAGTCGTTCAGGTCGAAGCGCACATAGGGCGTCTTGCCGGCCGACACGGCAAGCTGCAGTTCGCACGGGTACGGGTTCTCCGGCAATGCAAGCAGGCTCGGCTTCTCGCGCTCGAAGGCTTCGCGCACGGTGATGGCCGGATCCTCCCGGCATGGACGATCGGCTGCAACGCCCGCGCACCATTGTGCGGCCTGGGCGTTCAGATCATCGAGATCGGCGTACTTGCGCGCGGCGAAGAAGCTCTCGCGTGCGAAACGAATTGCTCTTTCGACGCGACCTTTTTCGTTTCCTCTCGCGACAGCCACCGGCCTAGGTTCGAACCGGTAATGGCTGGCAAACGCGAGCAGCGCTGGATTGAAGCGGATCGCATCGCCCTGGCGCTCAAGCACGGCGCTGCGCAGATTGTCGTACTTCAGGACCCTCGGCACGCCGGACCATGCTTCGAAGGCACCCACGTGGCCGGCCAGGAAGCTGTCCATACGGGCATTGAGGAAGAAACGCAGCCAGATCTGCCGTGACCACGAAAGCACCATCACGAAGGCCATCAGCGGCCGGCGCGCGCGACCGATCTGCAGGTGGCCGAATGAGGCCCAGTCGACCTCACCCACTTCTCCCGGCATGGTGCGCAACCGCAGATAGGCCTCAGGAGTCGGGCGTGGGCGGTGGAGCGCCACCAGGTGACGGAAATGGTGAATGTTGCCCCGGTAACCACGCTCGGTCACCATCGCGTACAGACGGCTGGCTGTGAGTGAGGGAAACTTCTTGAGCGTCTCATGGATGAACGGCAGGTACGGATCAATCCGCGAGGGCCGCTGCAGACCGCCCACCCGCGGCAGGCCCGCCTGGGCCAGCACACGCTGCACGGTGCCGCGATGCACATGCAACTGGCGCGCGATGGTGCCGCAGCGCCACTTCTCGACGTGGTAATAGCGCAGGATCTGCGCCTCAACTTCAGTCTTGATGGTCATGGGTCGGTTCCTTTTTGTTCGGTAGCAGTACGAACCTCATGGAAGACCCGACGGCGTAATGGCCCATGACGCACAAGCTCACATGCGCAGTAACAGAAGCGGCAATGCCCGTGCGATGGCGTGGTTGCCATCGTGGCTGTCGTCTCTCTGGCCGATGTCGTCGGAGTCGCGATCAGTAGAGCATCAGCGGTGGGCTTGGCGGAAGGGTGATGCGTCACTTTCTCGCGCCGCTGGCGATAGCGGCGCATCCTGGCGGCATGCGCCATACGACCGCGCCAGCTGCGCTGGTAACGGCGACCAGCCTCTCGCAGGCTGACTCGGCGTGAGGCCTGCGCGCAGTCGCGATCGCAGTAAGTCTGGCCGCTATCACAACGGCGGCAGACGATGACCTGCGCCCGGCAACGGGCGCACACGTACAGGCGGCCCGTGGGCGGCTGCATTGGCGGCTCCTCCAGAACGCCAAAGATGAGGAGGAGTCGAACCAAGTCGACGGGCCGCATGAGCAATGCGATACTGACGGCTCACACGGCTCTCCGGCCGGCCGACAGGGCCGCCATATGGATACCTGTGGAGGCGCAGCGCTGGACTGGACTTGGCGGTTGAGGCCGGCGCTGCGCCTGTTGTTCTTCTTTGGCAAACGCCTTTCTATCATGCGGACGGCCCGCCCCGATTCAGGCCACGTCTCCGGTCGCCCTACGGACTCCCTACGCCGTGCTCTGAATCAACGTCCCGTTCAGCGTGGGTTGAACGCTTCCCTGATGTCTGTCTTCATCCTCGCGTGTGGCGCCGCCGCACTATGACGCCGCCGTTTATTGTCGGTTTTCAACCGCCGTTCACACCTGGTCGATGCACTTCGCGAAGAAGTGTTGCAGCAGGCGGTACTGCATGCCGACGAGACGCCGGTAAAGATGCTTGCGCCGGGAAAGGGCAAGACCCATCGAGCCTATCTGTGGGCGTACAGTACCACGCAGTTCTCCGATCTGAAGGCTGTGATCTACGACTTCGCCGAGAGCCGCGCTGGCGAACATGCACGCGCATTTCTAGGCGAGTGGCGCGGCAAGCTGACGTGTGACGACTATGGAGGCTATAAGGCCAGCTTCCAGAGCGGCGTGACGGAAACGGGGCGTCGCATTGAACGTCGGAGAAGGCGGTGAGCAGGTCAGCCCGCTATCGCCATCGATCTCTGACGCGTCCGAGCGCTACGCCGATACCGTCATTCATCTTACCTTCCGCTGGTGTGACCTACCCCTGCCGCGTCGGAAGGGGTAGCGGGTGCACGGTCGGATGTGCGCGAATAAGGCGCGGTCGTTCGCTCATCGACTCGGTGCAGGCGAGACGCGTCGCGACTGGACCATTCCTCGCACCACGACATCCCGTTCGGAATCCGGCATCCCCAGTATGGCGTGCATGGTCACTCTCATCGCCCAGCACGCGTCGCGGGGATTCGCGCCTTGCGGATTGGCGGAGTAAGCTGCGTAGCGCGCGACATCGGCCGGCGTGTAGCCGAGTTCTCGCAGCAGCGACAGCTTTAGGCTGGCTTCTGCCTGCGCAAATCGCTGCGGGGTTGGCCTCTCCGGCGCGGTGTCGGCGTCTGCCGCCCGTAGCCCCGCCAGAAGTATCCGGAAGTACTCGTCGATATCCGCGTCCGCCATCGCACTCAGAGGAACGCGGTCGATCACGGCACTCATGTCGTTCAGCCCGAAGCAATCGACGGGAACAAGGGTGTCGAGAATTTTCGTGACAAGCGCTACATACTCCAGACGCAGTGCGGGCAACATGCGTTCGAGTCCATCGGCCATCAGTTCGGCGCGTGCGCTCGAGGTCACAAAGAGCTTGCTTACACGCTGTATGTTGCCGATGACCACGGGATCGCCATCGATGCGGGCGATCCATGCGAGAATCAGCCGTCCTTTGTCCGAAGACGGATCGACGCCGTTCGCGATCAGCATCTCGTCATAGGCAGACGGCCGTACATTCGATGCGGCTTCAGCAGGCTGTCCCGATGGCGCGGTATGCCTCCACCAATTGTCGTAGCGAAATGCGGAGTTCGCCTGCGGCGCGCTCACCACCGCAATCAGGCCCACGACTAGAATCTCGACTCTCGCTTTCATGTTTCCCCATGCGCAGCGATTCGCTTACACGTGCATGTCTTCATTGAAATCCCACACCTACGATAGGTCAGACCCTAAAAAAGACAAAAGGACAGCATCGTTCGCCACCTTTCTGCTTTGAGGGAGCCTCGCAGCGACGGACAGCCGAGCACCTTCGCGAGTGAGTTTCGGGACTGTGGCAGTACCCAAGCTAACCGGCTTCTTCTCCCACGCGTCCAGCGGTGGATCATTTCGGAGATCGTGCACTCAAGGAGCGTCGTGGCGACCCCGATGGCGCATCGTCGGGCGAGTCGTGATCCGCCTGGGTTTTCGCACGCGGATCCGCTCTCGGCGGCGCTGAATCATGCCATCATGTGCTGCATGTAACCGATACTCACATTATCCAAAGAGCCTTCTCGAGTCTAGCTCTCCACGAACATGGCAAGCGGTTGCGCACGACAGCTTGTCGTCGTTTCAACCTTTCAATCTTTCAACCGGGCACGCAGGAGTGTGAAAATGGTCGAATCTAGAAACGGACTCTGGAGAAGAACAAGCGCAATGCTTGCCGTCGCCGCCGGACTCCTGACGATACCGGACGCTGCACCGGCCACCAACCAGTCGCAGCAGCGCCAACAAGGCAGGAACGCAAACCAGGCCGCCAAACACGAAGCTCGCACGTCGAAGGTCGACTGCCGGGCCGCAAACCAGAAGAGCAACTCCCAGTGCCGGCAGGACAAGCGCGACACGAAACAGGAAGGCCGTCAGCAAAAACGGGACATCAAGTACTAGACGAGGGCGCCGGTCGAACGGCGTGTCCGCCAACAGCGGTGCAGGCGTCGGCCGCCCTGAGAGCTTGACGTGAACGTGCCCGTTTCGCGCGGTGCAACGGCGCAACGCGTCGCCTCGCTTTAGGGCGAACCGGGGGCCGCGAGATCATGCTCGTGCCGCCCGCGCCTTGCGGTGCGAACGGCCGCCGGAACACCATCAGAATTTGAACGTCACGTTCACGCTTGGGCCGCCGAAGCGCAGCGTCTGGACAAGTTGATCCCCCGAGCCGTAAAAAGCGAGGTAACGATAGAGCAGGCCAAAGTCGACCCGCTTCGTCGCGTACGACAACCCTGTCAGCGCCTGCCATGTGAACTTCGAAGCGCCCGTCCCCACGTCGAGATAGAACGGGATGAACCAGGCGCCGTCCCGGCTGATGGTTGCCCGTCCGCGCACGCCCGCAAATCCATTGAAAATGTTCTGCATCTGCCCGACATGAAAGTTTGAGCTCGCCCCTGGTCCCGAGCCGACCGTCGCCGCAATGGCAACGTCGAGTGTTCCCTTTACGCCGAGATAGCGCATGCCCGCGATCGCATCGACGTGTCCCCACTCCTTCCATAGGAGCGTGCGGCCGCCGCCCAGCTGGATCAGCGTTCCGGCAAAACTCGTTTGTACGTCTTGCTGCGTTTCACGTGTGCCAAGGACGCCGTTCGTCGCATTGACAGAAGCGTCCTGCCGGCCGAAGTTGAGGTAGATCGAGTCCGCGAAAACACTCCACGCGCCCTTGCGCGCCTCGCCCTGCAGCATCAGGGCGAACCGGAGGTTCTGCAGATAGTTGTACGGGCCGCTCGACGCGTCGGCGCCGCCGCCGGGCAGGGTGAAGCGCAGCGTTCCGCTCACGGTGGGCAACCACAGGTAAGGCCCCACTGCGAATTGCCACTGCGAGCCGGCATCGCCCACAGGGGCGTCGATTCCGAACGCCGAGCAACTGATTGCAAGCGTCGTCAACGCCGCCATGCTTTTCGACCATCGAGTCATGATGCCCGCCTCCTGTCTCTCCCTATAGCGGACAAGGAAGCGACTTCGCCAAGTACGTAAATGGTTTGATGTTGTTCGGACTCGTGTAACTTGCGCACGCAAATCCAGACAAACGACCTGCCAGTCTTGCTCCTTCGGGAAATTCTGAAGACTCGCCCGCCGCGCGGCCTCCTGCACCCCCGACGGCGGCAGCCACGATCAACCCCGTGAACACCATGCCGAGCATGTCAAGCAATATCGCATCGATCCGGCCAAAAGTTGACGTAGGGATCACATCGCCGTACCCGATGGTCAGCGCCGTGATCGCGCAGACGTATATGGCTTCCCCCGGCGTCGAAGGCGTTCACTTCACCGTCTCCACAGAGCCCCGACGTAATACATGGGGATTGTCAATAGAACGACCAGCATCAGTAGGCCAGCCAATATCGCGCTCAGAAACAGAAAGTCCTGCGCGACTCCCGCAAGGTCTCAGTTGCCGCAGGTTAATCGGCGACCTGAGCTTGCAGCAGCATCAGCGCCGCATCGCGGTTGGCCTGCGCGGCGAAGAACGCGGCGTCGGCAGGTTCTCGTTACCGAAAATCTGCCACCGGTGCCGCACGTCAGGCTGCGCTGCCAGCTGCGTGACTTGCCCGAACTATGCGCTGCTCCAGTGTTCATTCCATTTCTCATGTTGCGGCTGACAGTCGGGATCCACACGCATGCATCCGCTCACGCAAGCTGCGCCAAGCAGTACCATCATCCCGTATGAGCGCATGAAAGGCGGCACGAAGCCTTCGCCGCAGCTTCGATACTGCTGCTATTCCTGAGCCCCGGATTGCGGGCGCGGCTGGTCTCTCACCCATCGCCAGAACAGCTGATAACCCACTGCCAACACCACGGGGCCGATGAACAGACCGATCACGCCGCCCGTCACCATGCCCCCGAGCGCGCCGATCAGCACCACGGGCATGGGTACCGCGACGCCGCGGCCGAGCATCATTGGCTTGAGCACGTTATCGGCGAGCCCCGCGACAAATACATAAACCGAGAAGATGATCGTGATTGCGCTCACGCCTTCCGTGACAACCACGAAGACGATCACGGGGATGGTGATTAGCGTGGCGGGCAACTGCATGATGCCGATCAGCAGCACCGCGAGCGCCAGCAGACCCGCGCCCGGGATACCCATGACAATGAACGCGACACCTATGAGCAGCATCTGAATGAACGCGATCCCGACCACGCCTTGAGCGACCGCGCGAATGGTGGCCGTGCAAAGATCTGCGATCTGCGCGCCATTGTCCGGTCCGAAGATGCGCGAGGCGATCTCCACCGCGCTTTTGTGGCCTGTCTCGCCATACGCCATGAGTATGCCGGCAACGATCAGGGCAGCGAAGAACAGAAGCAGCCCCGCGCCGAGACCGGTTATGGTTCCGAGCAGAGCGAGACCGGCCTCCTTGAGTTGTGGAGCGAACTTCTGCGCGAGACCCGAGATGTCCGTCGATGCCTGCAGCCAGAAGTCGTACACCTTCTGGCCCACCAGCGACCGGCCCGCTACCGACTCGGCAGGCGGTGGAACGCGGAAGCTGCCGCTTTTGAAGATGTCCTTCGCGTGGTCTATCGATTCGGCCACCGCGACGCCCAGCAGATAGGTCGGCACGAGAATCACTACAAACGCGATGAGAATGATGAGCGTGGCGGTGAGACCATTCTTGTTGCCGAGCGCACGCCGGAGCCTGACTTGAAGCGGATACAGCGTGATCGCGAGGATCAACGCCCAGGCCATGAGACTGAGAAACGGCGCGAAGATCCTGAAGCAGAATATCGCGAGAACCGCAACGAGCCCCGCACGGATCAGAACATCGAGCAGTTCCCGAGACGACGCCCGTTGAGTAGTCGGTGTGAGCGACATAGCGCCCCTCCTGGCAGGTCTTTTGCAGATCTGCGGGCGACAAAGCAAGGCACGGCAACAAATGCCGTATCCGGAACAAACTGCCCGCTGCGGGCAGTCGATCCGTCGACCCGCTACTTGTTCATGCCGGCCGCGGCGGTCGACCGGTGCCCTCGGGACCTTCTTTCACTCGCGGCAGGGTCATGATTGGGGCCTCCAAGCTCGCATGTAAGGGACAACCTCGCTCACGTCCGTTACATTATGCACGCTATTGTGCCCACTTACCCTGCCAACCGGTTACCCAGCGCGGGGACCCCTGAACGACTCCGGTCCCGCTCGAATCGACTCCTAGCGCGACTTGGCCGTTTGGACGCTTCCAATCAGAAACGGTGACGCAAGCCGACAGTGGC
>FCOD02000060.1 GCA_001544655.2 Caballeronia turbans | reverse complement strand
CCGTTGGTCGAATTGCCCGAGATGTTCGTCGTGCCATTGTCGGTCGTGTTGATCGAACCGTCGTCGATCACGCCCGTACCGTTGGTCGAGTTACCCGAGATATTCGTCGTGCCGTTGTCGGTCGTATTGATCGACGCGTTCGGCTCGATCCACGTGCCGTTGCCACTGGTCGAGTTACCGTCGATGTTGGTCGAACCGTTGCCGCTCGTGTTGATCGAGCCGTTGATGTCCGTGCCGTCACCGTTGGTCGAATTGCCCGAGATATTCGTCGTGCCATTGTCGGTCGTGTTGATCGAACCGTCGTCGATCACGCCCGTGCCGTTGGTCGAGTTACCCGAGATATTCGTCGTGCCGTTGTCGGTCGTGTTGATCGACGCGTTCGGCTCGATCACCGTGCCGTTGCCATTGGTCGAGTTACCGTCGATGTTGGTCGAACCGTTACCGCTCGTGTTGATCGAGCCGTTGATGTCCGTGCCGTCACCGTTGGTCGAATTGCCCGAGATGTTCGTCGTGCCATTGTCGGTCGTGTTGATCGAACCGTCGTCGATCACGCCCGTGCCATTGGTCGAGTTACCCGAGATATTCGTCGTGCCGTTGTTCGTCGAGTTCCCGCTGATGTCAACAGCACCGAGCCGTCTTCGGCCTTGATCGTGCCGCTGTTTTCCACCAGCGCGTTGGCCGTCGCATTGGTCAGCGTCAACTGGATGCCTTGGCCGTTGGGCAGCGCCACCGTCGCGCTATCGCCCGCGGCGAGTACCACTTGGCCGCCTTGCGCGGTCGTGATCGAGCCGCTGTTGCGCACCTGATCACCCATCAGCGTGACAAAGCCCTGCGCCTGAATCGTGCCGTCGTTGACGACGCTCGCGTTCGTGCCCGTCGAGCTCAGTTGCAGCGGGCCGCCCGCCATGAACTGATTTGCATCGATCGACTTGGTCGTCGCCAGCAACGAACCCACGTTGACGATCGCGCCCTTGCCGAACAGCACGCCATTCGCGTTCTGGATCAGCACCTGACCGTTGGCGAGCAGCGAGCCCTGAATGTTCGATGCACCGCCGCCCGTCACGCGATTGAGCGCCTGCGACTGCGCGTTCGGCTGATTGAACTGCACCGTGTTGCCGCTGCCGATATTGAACGAGTTCCAGTCGATCACGGTACGCTGCGTACCCTGATTGATGGTCATCGTATTCGAACCCTGCGAGATCGACGCCTGACCGGCCGTGACCTGGCCGCCCGTCGGCAACGCTTGCGCGAAGCTCACGCCGGGCTGCGTCGCCAGAATCGCGACGGCGAACGCGGTCATCGCGGATACGACGCCGAGCGCGCCTTCATCCGAAGCGGCGCCGGAAGCCGCGCCTTCGCCCGGCGTCTTGCCCTGGCTGACCACGTCTTCCGCGACCGCCACCAACATACCAAGTCGCTTGCTGAAGACGCGACGAAACCGATTCTTGTTCATAAGAAAGACAAAGATTAATGAGAGATGAGACGTCCCGCGTTGATGATTCAACGGCGGTCCAATACGCTTCAGATGGATGAGCCACGGAAAGGACTGAGCGATCTGGCAACCCGGATTCGACGCCGCCTTCGAAGTCTGCTGGCAAGCCTCGACTGTCATCGACGCGGCTCAGCTGGCTCACTGCGCAAGCCGGGACGCCTTTACCGAATCCTCGAAACGAATGGTAGAAAGCCGCGCCTTCGGCCCATATAGAAGAAGTTCGAATCTCCGGGGCACACCGGGCGCCGGCAGCGTGGATCCACCGTGCAAGGCGCGGCGCGGGCGATGAAGCGCCGGACGATCCTGAAAATCAGGAAACTTCCTAAAGAAGAAAACGGCCCGCTCACGGCGGGCCGGCAGACACGCGCATCAGAAACAGTGCATTTCGCGCGCGGCGCGCGAGCGGTCCAGCGATAAGCCGCGATCCGCCACGAAGCGATGCAGATCCGCCTCGCGCGAGAACCCGAGCCGTTTGTATGCGTGCAGGCGTCGCGCGCTGACCGTGCTCTTGCCGAGACTGAAGAGCCGCGCCGTCTCCACGACGCTCATGCCGCACAGCATCAGACCGACCAGTTCCATCTGCCATTTCGTCAGGGACGCGAAGCGCTGCAAGTCCACCTGGGCGTTGAATCGAGTGAGGGCGAACATGGCCGCCGGCGAGCGATAGCGCTTTCCCGTCGCCACTTCGCGCACCGCATCCAGCACTACGTGCATATCTTCGCGCTTGCTCACGATGCCGGCGACGTCTCGCTGAACCAGGCTGCCGACGAGAAACGGATCGTCGAACTCGCTGTACACGAGAACCGGCACTCGGGGATAGCGTGCGGAGACTGCAGAGAGAAAGCGCCAGCCGTCGAGCGTGCCGCCGGTTGGCATCGAATAGTCAGTGACGATGACATCGCAACGGACACACTCGAGGCGCGCCATCAACTCAGCAGGGTTACTGAAGGCGCCCGCCACGTGAAAGCCGGCGCTTTCCAGAGCGGCGCGCAGTCCGCGCACGACGATCGGATGATCGTCGACGATCGCGACGCTGATACGTTTTTCGAACATTTCGAAACCTCACGGGAACGGTTCATCTGCCGTCCCTTTGACGGCTCGACCGGCGGGTGAGTCTCCACGAGGATCCATCGGCACCCGCTCCCGCATGGATCCACTCACGTCAGGCGGGCAGGAGCTCGCGTTCGGGCGTCGAACGATCGAGCCACAAGCGGTGGTCGATCGCAAAGCGAAACATCTCGAACTCGCCCGAGAAGCCGAGCCGCCTGCATGCTTCGGTGCGTTGCGTGCTGATCGTATTGATGCGCCGGTGCAGCAGACGGGCCGTCTCGCAGACGCTCAGGCCGCACAGCATCAGTCCCGTCACTTCCATCTGACGGCGGGTAAGCGCCATGAATCGCTTGTATTCCGGCATCGCGCCGAAGCGCTCCAGCGAAGCGTGCGCGATGGGCGACAGATAGCGCTCGCCTTGCGCGAGGCCGCGCGCCGCGGCCAGCACTTCATGCATTTCGTCGCGCTTGCTCACGATGCCCGCGACGCCCCGCTTCACGAGACTGCCCACGAGGAACGGGTCGTCGAACTCCGTATAGACGAGCACACGCAGGTCCGGAAACTCGCTCGAGACGGAGGCCAGAAAGCGCCATCCGTCGAGCGCCCGGTCGGCCGGCATCGAATAATCCGTGACGACGACATCGCACGGCTCGTGGCTCAACGATTGCAGCAATTGCGCCGGACTCGTGTACGCGCCCACTACATCGAAGCCCGAGGCCTCGAAGGTCTTACGAAGGCCGTAAAGTACGAGCGGATGATCGTCGACGATGGCGATTCTTGTCTTTTCCATCTCAAACAACTCCTGACAGGCCGAATGAGGCCTCCTGATCAAATGGCTCTCGCAGGTCTCGACCGTCGGTCCGATTGTTCAGCGAGCGTCGCAGGAACGCCGGGAGCGCGCTGCGATGTCGTCACAGCGATACGATGAGAAGCAGTTGCCCTTCGACGCGCTCCTGCGCATCGATCGTGTAGTGACTTGCATTGAACGATAAAGGCGCGACCACTCCGGTCATATAGAACGATGTTGAAATCTTGGGCGCGATCGCTCACGCGGCCGGACGTCGCGGCAGAGGAGGTAGCAAGGTCGCGCCCTGGAATGGTTGCCGGCGCCTGTCCCGAGAATCCAGGCGGCTCAAAAGAAAACACCCCGAAGGTGGATCGGCGTCCAAACCTTCGGGGTGCGGCTCGTGAAGCAGGAAATGTTGTCCGCGACAAGCGCGGTCGGATCAGGTCACCGGGGCGGGATTGAACAGCACGAGCGCGTTATGAAGTCTGAGCGCCTCGGCCTTCGTCTGCTTCTTGCCGCTCGCGACATCGAGCATCAGCCGGAACAGCTCCCAGCCCACATCGGCGATGGTCGCTTCGCCCGTCGCGATGGTGCCCGCGTTCACGTCCATCAGATCGTGCCAGCGGCGTGCGAGATCCGAGCGCGTTGCGACCTTGAGCACCGGCACTTCGGCCAGGCTGTACGGCGTGCCGCGCCCCGTCGTGAAGACGTGCAGGTTGATGCCCGCCGCGAGTTGCAGCGTGCCGCAAATGAAATCGCTCGCGGGCGTCGATGCGTAAATCAAGCCCTTCTGCTTCACCTTCTCGCCCGGCGACAGCACGCCGGAGATGGCGGAGCTGCCCGACTTGACGATGGACCCCATCGCCTTCTCGACGATGTTCGAGAGGCCGCCCTTCTTGTTGCCCGGCGTCGTGTTCGCACTGCGGTCCGCGCCGCCGCGCTTCAGATAATCGTCGTACCACTGCATCTCACGGATGATCGCCTGCGCCACGTCGCCGTTTGCCGCACGCGCCGTGAGCTGCGCGACGCCATCGCGAACTTCCGTGACTTCCGAGAACATTACGGTCGCGCCCGCGCGCACGAGCAGATCGGTCGCGAAGCCGACCGCCGGATTCGCCGTCAGACCGGAGAACGCATCGCTGCCGCCGCATTGCACGCCGACGACGAGATCCGCCGCCGGACACGTCTCGCGACGGCGATTGTTCAGCCGCTTCAGATGCGTGTCGGCCATGCGCATGATCGAATCGATCATCGACCCGAAGCCGACGTGCGATTCGTCCTGCAGCACGACGGTTCCGCCGTTGTCGTCGTGGAGGTTGTCGCCGATATCCGCGACATCTTCCGTTTGCGCGGATGCAGCCGCGATCGGAATCGTGCCCGGCGGCATCAGGCGCTCGGGCTGCAGCTTCTCGCAACCGAGGCTCACCATCATCACTTCGCCGCCGAAGTTCGGATTCAGCGCGATGTTGCGCACGGTGCGGATCGGCACCATCGCGTCGGGGGCGTCGATCGCCACACCGCAGCCGTAGGTGTGGCCGAGGCTCACGACGTCATCGACATTCGGGTATTGCGGCAGCAATTCGGCCTTGATGCGCGTGACCGCGTGCTGCACCACGTCCGCGACGCATTGCACGGTCGTCGTGATCGCGAGGATATTGCGCGTGCCGACCGAGCCGTCCGCGTTGCGATAGCCCTCGAACGTGAAGCCCTCGAGCGGCGACTCGTCAGGCGCCTTGATCGTCGCGATGGGCAGATCGTGCAGCTCGGGCGACGCCGGCATGCGCGTGACGTGCTCGTTCACCCAGCTTCCCTTCGGCAGCGCTTTGGTCGCATAGCCGATCACCACGTTGTAGCGGATCACCGCGTCGCCTTCCGCGAGATCCTTCAGCGCGACCTTGTGGCCCTGCGGCACGCGCTCGCGCAGCACGAGGCCATCGGAAAACGTGGCGCCTTCGCCGAGACCGCCGTCGTTGACGACGATCGCGACGTTGTCATCCGGATGGACGCGAATATAGAGAGGGGCTTGATTCATTCTGACGAATCCTTGAGCGAACGACACCCGCGCGGCTGCGGTTGGAGTTATGTCATCCTACAACATAGACGATCAAAGCGGGTTAGTATTTACCCGTATCCGTTGATTACATTGGCTTTAACCCGTTGTCTGACGTCGCGGTGTGTTGTACGATGACCTATAAGCTCGGCACCCGCCGGTCGCTGACCAACCAGACACGCACATCATGACGACACCGCAAGAACTGAAGCAAATCGTTTCCGAAGGTCTGCTCTCCTTCCCCGTGACGGATTTCGACCAGCAAGGCAACTTCCGCGCAGATACCTACGCAGAGCGCCTCGAATGGCTGGCTCCCTACGGTGCTTCAGCGCTGTTCGTCGCGGGCGGCACGGGCGAGTTCTTCTCGCTCACGCAACCCGAATATTCGCAGATCGTGAAGACGGCCACCGAAGTGTGCCGCGGCAAGGTGCCGATCCTCGCCGGCGCGGGCGGCCCGACGCGCACGGCCATCGCGTTTGCGCAAGAAGCCGAGAAGCAAGGCGCGCAAGGCGTTCTGCTGATGCCGCACTATCTGACCGAAGCGTCGCAGGAAGGCATCCGCGCGCACGCCGAGGAAGTGTGCAAGGCCGTGCCGAACATGGGCGTGATCATCTACAACCGCGCGAACTCGAAGCTCAATGCCGACATGCTGGAGCAACTGGCG
Source organism: Caballeronia turbans (assembly GCA_001544655.2). GTDB lineage: Bacteria > Pseudomonadota > Gammaproteobacteria > Burkholderiales > Burkholderiaceae > Caballeronia > Caballeronia turbans. Next base: position 7,740 of record FCOD02000060.1, on the reverse strand, counting down.
GATAGCTGCCCGAATCTGATCGGCTTCAAGGACGGCGTCGGCGAAATCGAAAACATGGTGACGATCCGCCGCCGTCTCGGCGACCGCTTCTCGTACTTGGGCGGCCTGCCGACGGCCGAAGTCTACGCAGCCGCGTATAAGGCGCTGGGCGTGCCGGTGTACTCGTCGGCGGTATTCAACTTCATCCCGAAGACGGCGATGCAGTTCTATCGCGCGATCGCGGCAGACGATCAGGCAACCGTCGGCAAGCTGATCGACGAATTCTTCCTGCCGTACCTGAAGATCCGCAACCGCAAAGCGGGCTATGCGGTGTCGATCGTCAAGGCGGGCGCGAAGCTCGTCGGCCACGACGCGGGTCCGGTGCGCGCGCCGCTGACCGATCTGACGGAAGACGAGCTGGAGCAGCTCGACGTGCTGATCAAGAAGCTCGGCGCGCAGTAAGCGGTACGGAAGGAGACAGCGAAGCGCGGAAGTAGCTTCGCACATGAGGGCCGCCCGTGCGGCCCTTCGTGCATCAGCACGATCGAATCAAAGGGGAAGTCCATGTCGATGAGCCGCACCGCGAATCCCGCGGACGTCATGAAGCGCACCCGCGTGCGCTATCTCATTCTGTTGCTGGTCTTCGTCATCACGACGTTCAACTATGCGGACCGCGCGACGCTCTCGGTGACCGGCTCGGCGATGCGCGCCGAATTCGGTTTCGATGCGATCCGCATGGGTTACATCTTCTCGGCTTTCAGCTGGGCGTATGTGCTCTCGCAGATGCCCGCGGGCTGGCTGCTCGATCGCTTCGGCGCGCGGCGCGTGTATGCGGCGAGCATCTTCCTGTGGTCGCTCTTCACGTTGCTGCAAAGCGCCATCGGCCTGCTCGGCAGCGCGGCGACCGCCGTGACGGCGCTTTTCGTGCTGCGTTTCGCAATGGGCGCGGCGGAAGCGCCCGCGTTCCCGGCCAATGCGAAGGTCGTCGCGAGCTGGTTCCCGACGACGGAGCGCGGCACGGCATCGGCGATCTTCAACTCCGCGCAGTATTTCGCGGCTGTCATCTTCACGCCGCTGATGGCGTGGCTCACGCACGCGTTCGGCTGGCATCAGGTCTATATCGTGATGGGCATCGCGGGCCTGTTGCTCGCGCTCACGTGGCTCTCGGTGATGAAGAACCCGGCGGACCATCCGCGCGTGAACCGGCAGGAGCTGGAATATATCGAGCAAGGTGGCGGTATCGTCCGCGGTCATCAGCGCGCGGGCGGCGCATCGCGGGAAGCGACGAACAGCGTGGGCTGGCCCGTCGTCAGACAGTTGCTCACGAACCGCATGCTGCTCGGCGTGTATCTCGCGCAGTACTGCATCAACGTGCTCACGTACTTCTTCCTGACGTGGTTCCCGATCTATCTCGTGCAGGCGCGCCACATGACGATCCTGCAGGCGGGCTTCGTCGCCTCGCTGCCGGCCATTTGCGGCTTCACGGGCGGCGTGCTGGGCGGCGTCATCTCCGATGGCCTGATCCGGCGCGGGTGCTCGCTCACGCTGGCACGCAAGGCGCCGATCGTCGGCGGCATGCTGCTGTCGTCGTGCATCATCGGCTGCAATTACGTCGATACGGACTGGGTCGTGGTCGCGTTGATGTCGCTCGCGTTCTTCGGCAAGGGCATCGGTGCCTTGGGCTGGGCGGTGGTCGCGGATACGTCGCCGAAGGAAGCCATCGGGCTTTCGGGCTCGATCTTCAACATGTTCGGCAACGTCGCGGGCATCGTGACGCCGATCGTGATCGGCTATCTCGTCGCGCAGTCGGGCTCGTTCAACGGCGCACTGGCGTTCGTCGGGATCAATGCGCTGATCACGGTGTTCAGTTATCTCGTGATCGTGAAGGACATCAAGCGCGTCGAGTTGCGCGTCTGAGCGGACTGACGGCCCGTTCCGTCGATGGCGGAACGGGCACGACGCTTACTTCGCCTGAATCACGTCGATACGCAGCGCTTCGCCGCCATCGACGACCGCGAGCAGGCGATCGACATTCGGATGCGCGCCCGGACGATTGCGCGCATCGGCGGTATGTTCGGCGAACACGGCAAGACCGTGCTCCGCGGCCTTCGCGTCGAGCGTGCCGAACGCCTGCTTCAGATAGTGGTAGACCGCGAGCGAGCCTTGCTTGCCCGGCTTGTTCTCGATGTTCGCGACCAGATCACCTTTGCCGTCGACGAGATCGATGCGCTCGATGCCATCGATGGCGGGCATCTGGGCCAGGTTGTCCTTGAATACGCTGCTCGGCTGGATCACGGAAAGCACTCCACGTTATGAGTTGATGAGGCGGGGCGCAGTATCTTAGCCGATCAGCGCAAGGCCTGATCGCGCGCTTCTTCAGTCGGGGATCTCGGGCTCCACCAGCCTCGCCAGTTGAACCAGCGACTCCTGCCAGCCGAGGTAGCACATCTCCACGGGAATGACTTCGGGCACGCCCTCCTGCACGATGCTGAGCTCGGTCCCGCACGACACCTGGCGCAACGAGACGGTAACCTGCATTTCGCCCGGCAGGTTCGGGTCGTCGAAGCGGTCCGTGTAGCGGATCTTTTCGAAGGGCACGAGTTCGAGGTACTCGCCGCCGAACGAATGACCGTTGCCCGTGCCGAAGTTGCGGAACGACATCTTGTGGGTGCCGCCCGGGCGCGCATCCATGTGGTGGACCTGACAGGTAAAGCCGTAAGGCGGCAGCCACCTTGCTATTGCATCGGGTTCGAGGAACGCACGGTAGAGGCGTTCGGGCGTCGTGCGCAAGACACGGTGAAGACGGATGGTTCCGGTAGTCATGTTGGGCTCTCTTTCACTCGGGTAACGGGACACATCTCTACGACGATGCATCGCAGCGTGAATCGACACGGCCGAGCATCGGGGAATACCCTGGGCGCTCGTTCGTTCTGCGGAATGATACTTGCTCGCGGATGGCGCTCCCGAGGTGCGCGATCCGCAGACGGTTGACTGCGCGACAAGGCGCATGCGATCGTCGATCCTTCCTGATCGAGAGGTGCTGGCTTGTCGAGCAACTGGAACAGCGCGAGCGAGACCGCGCTAGAGCGGCCGATAAGCCGGCGCGTACGCGGCCGACTTGATATGCGCGACGAGATCGGCCGGCCGTTCGACACGCGCGAGACCATGATCGAAGATGTACTCCGCCACCGACGCCGCGACATGCATCGACGCCTCGAAGATGCGGCTTTGCGGCGGGTAGATCAGACCCTTGTCGAGGCTCTCGTCGCTGACCTGCTCGGCCACGGCCTTCGCCGCGACGATGAACATGTCCTCCGTCACGCGCGTCGCTTCCGTGGCGAACACCGCCATGCCCATCGCGGGAAAGATATAGACGTTGTTGCCTTGCCCCGGCACGAAGCTCTGGCCTTCGATCTGCACCGGTGCGAACGGGCTTCCGCTCGCGAAGATCGCCCGGCCATTGGACCACCGGTACGCTTCTTCCGCAGTGCACTCGGAACGCGACGTCGGATTGGAATACGGGAAGATGATCGGCCGCTCGTTGATTTCGCTCATTGCTTCGATCACCGCCTGACTGAAGAGCTTGGGCACCGTGCTCACGCCGATGATGCCCGTCGGCTTCAGCGCCCGTACCGCATCGACGAAGGTGTCGACCGGCTCGTGATCGATCGCGAAGACCTTCTGAAAGTCGGCCAGGTCGGTGCGTGAGCGCACCATCAGTCCATTGATGTCGAAGAGACTGCTGCGCCTGCGAGCCGAGTCGAGATCGAGGCCCTCCAGCACCATGGCCTCGCTGATCAGTTCGGCAATGCCCGTGGCCGCCGATCCTCCGCCGAGAAACAGGAAGCGCTGGTCGGTCAGCTTCTGCTTCGAGATGCGCAGCGCGCCGTAAATGCCCGCGAGCGCCACGGCGGCAGTGCCCTGAATATCGTCGTTATAGGTGCACACCTTGTCCTTGAAGCGCGCGAGCAGGGGCACCGCGTTGAAGTTGGCGAAATCCTCCCACTGAATGCAGCACTTCGGATAGAGCTCCTGCACCGCGTTCACGAATTCGTCGACGAATGCGTTGTAGTCATCGCCGCGCACGCGTTCGTGCCGCAGACCGAGATAGAGCGGATCGTCCAGCAACGAGGCGTTGTTCGTGCCGACGTCCAGCGTGACGGGCAGGCAAACCGCCGGCGGCACGCCTGCGCAGGCGGTGTACAGCGCGAGCTTGCCGATCGGAATGCCCATGCCGCCCACACCGAGATCGCCCAGTCCGAGAATGCGCTCGCCGTCCGTCACGACGATGAACCGCACATCCTGTTCCGGCCAGTTGCGCAGCAGCTCCTTCACGCGGCCGCGCGCGTCGATCGGGACATAGAGGCCACGCGTGGCCCTGAACACATGATCGAACTTCTGGCACGCTTCGCCGACTGTAGGCGTGTACACGATCGGCATGAAAGCCGCCGGGTCGGACATGAGCAGCGCATAGAAGAGCGTCTCGTTGCGTGCCTGAAGGTCGGACAGGAACAGATATCGTTGCAGGTCATTGTCGAGTTGCGACAGTTGCGCATGCGTGCGCGCGATCTGAATCTCCAGCGAAGTCACACCGGGCGGCAGCAATCCTTCCAGGCGATATTTTCTGCGCGCCTCCTGCGAGAAAGCGGAACCCTGATTGAGCCGGGGATTGTGCAGAATATCGTAGCCATAGGCCTGCGTGGACATGATCGTTCCTTCTTGACGTGAGCTGGAAATTTCATGAAGACGTCGCGCGAGATGCATCGCTAAGGATAGTCGCTCGGGCCGATACCGCAACACGATCCAGGATCAGGCGGCGTATACATGATCCGTCGGAGGAAACGGCGTGACCCGGAGCCGTCGATGATGTTTCCGTCCGCACGGATGGCCGAAGCGTTCGATCCGGCCGTGAGCGGCATCATCGGCGTGCTGTTTCTGCTTTTCCCGGCATGATCTGCCGACTCCGCCACGACGCTTTCATTTCGGTTGCGCATCGAGATATCTCATAGCAAGGGTGTCGACCCGCTTTTCTACACGTAAACCCTTTCTGAAACGTCCCGTGCAAAGCGCGCGCTGCATGCATGAGCGAATTGATGCGCTCAGGAAGTCAAAGAACATTGACGGCGCGTCAATGCGCCCGAATACTGCCGACTGCAGGGCGTCGCCCGCAGCGATGCAGATTCGCCTGGCAGACGATTGTGCTCATAGATCAGGAGACTTCAACGTACCCGGTCTTCATTAAACCAACCCGATACAAGGAACGTCGAATGAAGAATGCCTTGTCCGTACGCTTCGTCATGAAGACTGCCGCTGCAGTCTCCGCAATCACGTTCGCGATGTGCGCGAATGCCGCCGATCCGCTCAAGATCACGCTGACCAACTGGGCCGATACGCAGGCGGTCGTCTACACCGCGAAGTACGTTCTCGAAACGAAGCTGCAACAGCCCGTTACGCTGGTGAACGCGGATATCGGCATCCAGTTCCAGGGGCTCGCGAGAGGAGACGTGGATCTGATGCTCGGCGCCTGGCTGCCGGTCACGCACGCCGCCTACTACGCCCGCTACAAGAACGACATGGAAGATCTGGGCGCCATCTATTCCGGCGCGAAGATCGGTTGGGCGGTTCCCGACTATGTGCCCGAAAGCGAGGTGGCCTCCATTGCCGATCTCAACAAGCCCGATGTCAAAGCGAAGCTGAATAGCACGATTCAGGGCATCGAGCCGGGTGCTGGCGAGATGGTCGCCTCGGAGAAAGCGCTCAAGGAATACAACCTCGCCGGATATAACCTGGTCAGGGCGAGCGAGGCCGGCATGCTGACGGCGGTATCGCGTGCCTATCCGTCGAAGAACTGGATCGTCGCGACAGTCTGGAGCCCGCACTGGCTATGGCAGAAGTACAAGATGCGATATCTGAAGGATCCAAAAGCCGTGCTGGGCGGCGACGAGCAGATTCACGGTTTCGGCTCGAAGCAATTCGCGCAGAAGTTTCCTCGGGCCAACGTCTTCGTCCGGCACTTCAAGCTGACCCTGGCGGACGTCGAGGCGATCGAACTCGAAGGTAATGCCACGAACGACTGGAACGTGGCGGCGAAGAAGTTCGTCGATGCTCATCCGGAGAAAGTTCAGGCATGGCTTCAGCAATAGGCGTCCGGGCGCGCCGACGGTGGCGCGGCTGACCGATTACCTAGGTAATCGACACGTATGGACCTAAGTAATTTGTGCGCTTACGCTCCTTTACAACTCGGACAGAAACCGACATGTGAAAGGGGTAAAGCGCCATGCCGAATCAAGCAACCCAAGAGGTGGACACGAGGACGCTCAGACGCGTCATCGCCGCGGCGTCCATAGGCAACTTCGTCGAATGGTTCGATTTCGCCGCATACGGATTCCTCGCAACCATTCTCACCCGCGAGTTCTTTCCGAGCGGCGACCCGACGGTCGGGCTTTTGAAGACGTTCGCGGTGTTCGCGGTTGCTTTTGCGTTTCGACCGCTCGGTGGCCTCTTCTTCGGCGTCGTCGGGGATCGGATCGGTCGCAAGCGAACCCTCGCTTTCACCATCCTGTTGATGGCGGGCGCCACGACGTTGATCGGGCTGTTGCCGACGTATGCGACCATCGGCTATTGGGCGCCCCTTCTTCTCACGATCATCCGCTGCGTGCAAGGGTTCTCCGCCGGCGGCGAGTATGCAGGCGCCTGCGCCTATGTGATGGAACATGCGCCGCGCCGCCGCCGCGCGTTCTTCGGCAGCTTCGTTCCGGTTTCGACTTTCTCGTCGTTCGCGTGCGCGGCGGTGGTCGCCTATCTCCTCGAGTCGTCGCTGTCGCCCGCAGCGATGGTCGACTGGGGCTGGCGCGTTCCGTTTTTGATCGCGGCGCCAGTCGGTCTCATCGGCGTCTATCTGCGCGTGAACCTGCATGAGACGCCGGCATTCAAGGCGCTCGAAGGGAAGAAGGAAGTCGCGCACGCGCCCTTGATGGAAACCCTCCATTCGCAGTCCGGAAACATCCTGAGACTCGGCGCGTTCGTCTCGGTGACGGCGCTGTCCTTCTATACGTTCACGACGTATTTCGCGACGTATCTGCAGGTCGCCGGGCATCTGTCTCGCGGAACCTCGCTGCTCGCGACCGTGCTCGCACTCTTCTTCGCCGCAGCCCTGTGCCCTCTGGCGGGCCTTTTCTCCGACCTGGTGGGACGCCGCACGACGATCGCGAGCACCTGCATCTTCATCATCGTCTCGGTCTATCCCGCGTTCGCGCTCGGCGGATCGGGCGACTTGTCCCGCTCATTGTTTGGCGTTGCGCTACTCGCCGTGGGCGCCGTGCTTTCGGGCGTGGTCACTGCCCCGCTTCTGTCGGAAGTTTTCGCCACGAAGACCCGATACACCGCATCGGCCATCACGTACAACCTTGCGTACACGATCTTCGGCGGCACCGCGCCGCTCGTCGCGACGTGGCTGATCTCCGCGACGGGAACGAATCTGTCGCCGGCGTATTACCTGATCGCCGTGTCGATCTTCGCGATGATCGGCGGCCTCTCGTTGCGCGAAACATCCAAGACCGCGCTCGAGGAAGCAGGCCATGCAAGGGGAAGCGCGAGCGAGCGCCCGGCTGTGGAACGCACGGCTTGATTTCGACTTTCACGCAAAACTGAACGGACATCGGCAATGAGTAGCCTTCACGATTCGAGCATCATCATCGACGGACTGAACATCTCGAAGTTCGAGCGCTCCGTGTTCGAGGACATGAGAAAGGGCGGCGTGAC
>FCOD02000116.1 GCA_001544655.2 Caballeronia turbans | reverse complement strand
TGCGGGGCGGCAGTCACTTTCTTTGCTGCTGCAAAGAAAGTAACCAAAGAAAGCAGCTCCACACGCCCGCGGTCACACGCAGTTTGGCCACGCGTGCCATGTGATCGTGGGCTGCCTAAGTGTCGCCCTCATAGGCCCAACCGCGCTTGGATCGCGCACGGTCTGTATCATCGCACCACTCCACTTGCTGGTTCAGCACCAAATAGCACCGGCACAGCGCTACGCGCTGCCGACGGGTCTGCAAGGGACAACATCGGTCTGCACTTGCAGTGAGATGGAGGCGTTAGTAAAGAAGTTCGGGCAGACCCGATTGACCGGTCGGCCGCGAAGCGGGCCGGAGCCATTTGGTGCTGAACCAGTTTGTTGTGTGGCGCGAGGCGACAGACCGTGCGCGAGCCAAGCCCGGTCAAACCTTTGAGGGCGACACTTAGGCAGCCCACGATCGCCTGGCAAGCATGGCCAAACTGCGTGTGACCGCGGGCCTAACGAGCTGCTTTCTTTGGTTACTTTCTTTGCAGCAGCAAAGAAAGTGACTGCCGCCCCGCATAGGGGCAACGCTAATA
>FCOD02000069.1 GCA_001544655.2 Caballeronia turbans | reverse complement strand
GTTCGTCGATGCTCCACTGACAGGCGGCGTAGAAGGTGCGGAAGCCGGAACGCTAACGTTCATGGTGGGAGGTACGGGCGCACAAGTCACGCGCATCCGCCCCGTGTTGGAGGCGATGGGCGAGCGCATTCTCCACAGCGGGCCGTTCGGTAGCGGCAGCAAAATGAAACTCGTTACCCACATGATCTGCGCAACCAACTTGATGGTCGCCGCGGAAGCGCGGACACGGGCTCAAGCTGGGACTCGACGCGCAGTCAATGTATGACGTAATCGCAAACGGCACCGGGTGTTTGACGCATACTACCCTCTACCAGGAGTCGTGCCCGGCGCCGCCGCGAGCCGGCGTTTCGCCCAACCGACGTTTCCAGTGACCGGCATGGCGAAGGACATGCGTTGCGCGCTCGACGCGGCGCGCGGCGTAGACGCGATTACCCCTCTACATAGCGTCGCGGAGAACCTGCTCAGGACTACTGCCAACATTTCGACAGGACGCTCGACTGGACCGCGGTCTCGACGATGTTCGGTTCGCGTCGCTTTTACCCGGATCTGCCGGGGGCTGGCGATTTTGTGTAACCTTGACTGAGATTACTTGAAGCCAAGGCCTCGGGCCATGAAGGTGCTAAGTGCTTCGATTACTTCTTCCGGCTCGGTGCGATCACGCAACGACCAGCGGCGCAATGCGATCATGGTCGGCAGGAATGTGACAATGTTTGCAGCGATATGAAGATTGCCGAAATCGAGCCGGGTCTCAGAACTGGCCGTCGAAAGAATCCCCTCAAACATCGCGATGAACTCCTCGACACGCGCAAGGATCACTTTACGAGACCGCTTGTCGAGCAGATGGCTATTTTGATAAATCAGCATGATCTCGTCCTGGTGCTCGTACATGATGCGTGCGACCGTACGCAGCGCCCCTGAAACTTGCGTTGCCGGCGCCGCGGATTCGTCAAGTGCCTGTTTCACCTTGAATTGGTACTCGGCAATAATCCGATCGCAGACAAGGTACAAGATGTCATCCTTCGATTTGACATAGTTATAGATCGTCCCCTGTGTCATATCGGCTGCACGTCCTATGTCGCGTACCGTTGCCTCATGAAATCCCTTTTCTATAAAAACTCTGATAGCCGCACGGACTAGTATGTCGCGGCGCTCTTGCACGAGCGTTTCGTCGCGAGTATTTGTTTTGACGATGCGCGCGCGAGGCTTGCGGACTGCGGGAGACTGGTCGTTGGAAGATGCATCGGATTTCATGCGTATATGCGAATGGAGAGTTTGTTCGAGCATCATTTCGCGGGCTTGAATACTCGACGGAAGATGTGGCCAAGCGGTCGGCAAAGACGTAACTGACTGACGGCTCAGTCACTACAGTGTATGCCATCGCGCGTCCGAGGACAATTCTTGCTATTTCCTTGCGTTATACCGGCGCCTCCGCTACGTCCTTGGAGCGATCGGCCACCAGGATCGTCATTTTGGCAACTCAGATAAAATTGGAGTCGCCGCCTTCGATCCACGCATCCCGTGGGGGTCAGGCGGGCGCCGCCCTTTGCGGATCTGGATAGCCAATGATTAGCCTCAAACAGGTAGCTGCACTGGCGGGCGTGTCAACATCAACTGTGTCGCGAGCGCTGGCCGCACCAGAGCGCCTTCATCCGAAGACACTGAAAAAAGTGAAGGACGCCATTGAGTCGCTCGATTACCTGCCGTACGCGCCCGCACGGGTCTTACGCTCCGGGCGGTCGCAGTCAATCGGCATTGTGGCGCCAACCTTGATGAACGAGCTCTACGCGCGGGCAGTTGACACGCTGGAAGGAGAATTCCTTCGCATCGGTTACACGGGGCTGCTGACCTGTCATCGCGACGATCCCGATCTGGAACTGACCATCGTACGCACCCTGATTGAACGGCGAGTCGATGGTCTGGCGTTGATCGGGACGAACCACCATCCCGATCTTCTCGCACTTGTGCGGAAACAGAAGCTTCCATACGTGCTGATGTGGGCGACCGACGCCTCCGCTCTCCATCCGAGCGTCGGTTATGACAACCGTTTGGCGATGGCTCGCGTCGCGGAGCACCTAGTGCGGCTCGGACATCAGCGGTTCGCTGTGCTGCCTGGACCGATCGGAGTGCCATTAGCGGCTACACGGCTTAACGGCGTGCGACAAGCCCTAGCCATCCACGGAATACGCCTGGAGGCGCGCGATGTGGTCCCGACGCGATACGATCCGGGGGAAATCCGTGAAGCGACTCGTCGAGTTATGCACACAGGGGTGCGGCCCAGCGCGCTGGTGTGCGGCAACGATATGATTGCTGCCACGGTACTGGCCGAATGCCGGGAACTCGGAATCGACGTGCCTTCGGAGGTGTCGATTACGGGATTCGGTGACTGGGACATCGCATCTTTGACGTTTCCCCCGCTCACGACCATTCGCTCCGACGCGGTTAGGATCGGCAAACTCAGCGCGAAGAACCTTTTGCGCCAAATCAACGCAACGGGCACGAGCGAGTGTCAACAGGACCAATTTGAAGCTGAGCTGATCGTGAGGCAGAGCACTGCCCGGGCTGCATGATGCACAAGCAAGCGTCACATTCGCTTTGCTACCAGATTGCGGGCGCTTTTTAGCAGACTTGGTTTAGACCTATTTGACTGTGACACCGCGCAGGCGCGCGCTTCTCTCCGCTTCTCTTCTCTTCGATCGCTCGATCAGAATGCCACCTCGCGCCGATCGGTAGCTCTTAGCCACCCCGTCAAGCAATTCGTCCACGGCGTGCGCGGCCGACTCCCACGTAAACCCTAGCGCGATCAGCGTTGACACGGTTGCGCACGCGCCGATACTCTATGCCAACGATTGCAAAACGCTAAATCGATGTTTTGTCGAGGAAATATAGCTGGTTTAACCAGAAGGTGACAACGTTGGCAACCATTAAAAAGGAGATGCAGATGCAGAAGCGACGCCGCAAGTTCTATGGGTGGGGCTACGAGGGCGAAGATGTGTCCAACGACGAGCTCGTCGAATTTGAAAAAGCATGGACCCGCTTGCTAGGGGTGTCAGATTTCGAACCGGTGCCGTTTCCGCGGCCCGAAATGATCAAGCTGCGTGCCCCCCGGATAGCCGTGCCCGAATCGCTCAAGTCGATCTGCACGGTCGATCATCATGAGCGGCTCTATCACACATATGGAGCGTCGACGATTGACGTTGCTCGTGCGATCCGCGGCGAATTCGACAATCCGCCCGACGTTGTAGCGTATCCGAGCAGCGAAGACGATATCGTCGCGTTGTTCCGTTGGTGCGAAGACGCGAACCTCGCGGCGGTGCCATACGGCGGTGGCACGAGCGTGGTCGGCGGCGTGAACCCGCCGACGCATGACCGGTACCGCGGCGTCGTGACGATCGACATGCAGAACTTTGACAAGGTGCTCGAGATTGACCACAGATCGCAGGCCGCGCGCATCCAAGCAGGCGTGCTGGGCCCGCACCTCGAGCAGCAGTTGAAGGCCAGTGGACTGACGCTGCGCTTCTTCCTGCAGGCGTGGGAGTTCTCTTCGCTCGGTGGCTGGATCGCGACGCGCGCTGCGGGCCATTTTGCGACGGCCTACACGCAGATCGACGACCATATCGAGAGCCTACGGGTCGTGACGCCGGCGGGCAGCATCGAATCTCGTCGTTTTCCGGTGTCCGGCGCGGGCCCGAATCCCGACCGGATGTTCCTTGGCTCAGAGGGTGCGCTCGGCATCATCACCGAGGCATGGGTCAGACTGCATCGCAGGCCGACGCATCGTCGCATGACGAGCGTGCGTTTCGCGGACTACAATCGCGCCGTCGAAGCCGTGCGTGTTATTTCACAGTCTGGCCTTAATCCGGCGAATGCACGCCTCGTCGAGCGGGAAGAAGCACAGTACACAGGTTCCAGTGATGGCACCTATGACATTCTGGTGCTTGGCTTCGAATCGGCCGACCACGCCGTTGACGTTTGGATGCACCGCGCGCTCGAAATTTGCGGCGATTTTGGCGGTCAATGGGACCGCGGTGGGCCTGCAGACAACGACATCGGGCGCGATGCGTCGGCGAAGAGCTGGCGCGACAAGTTTTTGCGCGGACCCGCGTTGCGCGAACACGCGATCGCGCGTGGCGTGATGCGCGAGACGATGGAAACGGCGATCACGTGGGATCGCTTCGCGCAACTGCGCGAACATGTGAAGTCCGAGACCCACCGCGCGATCAAGGAAGTTACCGGCCGTCCCGGTTCGGTGACCTGCCGTTTCACACACATCTATCCGGATGGACCCGCGCCGTATTTCACATGGTTCGCATACGGCGATAAGCGCCGCATTCCTGAACAATACATGGCCATCAAGCAGATCGCCGAACAGTCGATGGTAGATGCAGGCGGTACCGTTACGCACCATCACGCGCTCGGACGAGATCATCGCCCCTGGTACGACAAGGAGCGTCCAGAGTTATTCTGCTCAGCGCTGCGCGCGGCAAAGCAAACCCTCGATCCTCGTGCAATCTTGAACCCCGGAATTCTCTTCGATCCGTCGTAAAGGGCCACAACAACGATGCGTCAAAACTGGAGATATCAATGAAAGGAGTGCTTTCCGGTATCCGGGTGCTTGATCTCAGCCGAATTCTTGCCGGACCGTGGTGTACCCAGCTCCTCGCTGATCTCGGCGCCGACGTCGTCAAAGTCGAGCGCCCGGGCAGTGGCGACGATACCCGCGCGTGGGGGCCCCCGTTCGCGCCTGGCCCCGACGGGGCGCCGAGCCGTGAGTCTGCTTATTTCCTTGCAGCGAATCGCGGCAAGCGCTCGATAGCGATCGACTTTAGCGTAGCGGCCGGGCAAGATGTAGTGCGAAAACTCGCAGCCAATGTCGACGTCGTAATAGAGAACTTCAAATTCGGTGACATGCGCCGTTATGGACTGGACTATTCGACGTTGCACGCGGTGAATCCGAAGCTTGTCTATTGCTCGATCACGGGGTTCGGACAGAGCGGCCCGTATCGGGAACGTGCCGGCTATGATTTCGTGATCCAGGCGATGGGCGGCTTAATGAGCGTCACTGGCGAGCGCGACGATCTGCCCGGGGGCGGCCCCCAGAAGTGCGGCGTGCCAATTTCCGATTTGATGACCGGCATGTATGCGACTGTGGCGATCCTTGGAGCGCTTAACGAACGCCACGTGAGCGGGCTCGGCCAGCATATCGACATGAGCCTGCTGGACACGCAGATTGGCTGGCTTGCCAATCACGGGCTCAACTATCTCGTCTCGGGCGACAACCCTAGACGTTGGGGTAACGCTCATCCAAATCTCTGTCCTTATCAGTCGTTCGATGCAAGCAATGGTGCCATGATCGTCGCCGTCGGTAATGACCGGCAATTTCAGTCTCTTTGCCGGGTGCTTGGACTGGACCAGATTGCGTCGTTGCCCGAATTCGCATCGAACAGCGGCCGTCTGGCTAATCGTGAACTTTTGGTCCAGCAGATCCAGCGCGCGCTGGCCAGCGGTACGCGTGAACGATGGCTCGCCGAACTAGAAGCAGCGGGAGTGCCGGCGGGTCCGATCAATTCTGTTGCACAGGCGCTCGCGGATCCACATGTTCTCGAACGGGGCATGACGTTTTCCCTACCGCATGCAATGGGTTCGGAGGTGCCGCAGATTGCCAATCCGATCAAGTTCTCTCGCTCGCCGGTCCAATATGACCGTCCGCCGCCCGCTCTGGGCGAACACACCGACGAGGTGCTGACAGCGGCGGGTCTTTCTGACGCAGCAATCGCGGGCCTCAGCGAATCCGGCGTAATCGGGGCAAGTAATCTGCGGACACCTGTTCCCAGCTGACTTGGGGCCTTGCAAAGCGACGACGAAGGATAGGTTTCAAATCGGCGCAGCACTGACAATGCTTCACCGACGACGCGGCTGCGGAGAATCGGCTCCGGGTCGCGCCAGTAGCAAGTTTGGCCTCGCGCCTTATCCACACGACAACAACTATTTGGATATCGGCTCTGAACAAATTTTGTAGTACTGAGAATGGTGGAGACGAGACATGCATCAGATCGACCCGACTGTAACCTACATTATCATCGGAGCACTCATCGCTTACATTGCGGCAACCGCGTTGCTAACCGTCAAATTGCGAAGCAGGGATTCAAGCGACTTCATGGTCGCCGCGCGTTCCATGCCGGCGATTGTCGTTGGCATTTTGATGATGTCAGAATTTGTGGGCGCGAAATCGACCATCGGTACGGCACAGGCCGCGTTCGAGTCCGGCTCCGCTGCGATGTGGGCAGTACTTAGCGCGGCGATCGGCTTCCCCTTATTTGGCATCTTTTTGGCGAAAAAACTCTATACGTCTGGGGAGTTCACGATTTCGGGCGCCGTCGCGAAGCGCTATGGCAGATCGACGCAGATCACAGTGTCACTCATCATGATATATGCGCTGCTCCTGGTCAACGTCGGCTACTACGTGAGCGGCGCTGCCGCTCTATCGACGATTCTTAACATCCCGCTCGGGCCTGCGGCGATCGTCACCGCGGTGGTCAGTACCTTCTATTGCGCGATTGGCGGGATGAAGAGCGTCGCATACGTATCCGTGGTTCACACGGTCGTGAAGTGTGTGGGCGTTGCCGTTGTGCTGGGCGTCGCGCTGACTTTGTCCGGCGGCATTCGACCAATGCTGGAACACATGCCGCAATTCAACTTCAGCGCCACAGGTAAAATTGGCTTTCCGACCATCTTTGCTTGGTCTATCGCGAACATCGGCGCGATCTTTTCGACGCAGTACATCATTCAGGCTGTGTCGTCGTTGAGAAGTGCGAACAGCGCGCGTACTTCGACATATATCGCGGGTGCATTGTGCATACCCGTCAGTATTGCTCTCGGGCTAATTGGTGTGGCCGCGAAGTATCTGTTTCCCGGAATGAAGAGCCTTTACGCCTTTCCGGTCTTCATGACATATATGTCGCC
>FCOD02000061.1 GCA_001544655.2 Caballeronia turbans | reverse complement strand
CTTGCCTTCGCTTTCCATGCTTCAAATCTCCCGTTACAGCCAAGATCCGAAGTCTCCTACATTTCCGGGGCGGTTCAGTCGCCGTCAGGTTGACCGCCGAGATATCGCCCAGCCCGGTCTGGAGGTTCGTCAGAAGTTTGTCCCGGGTCGTTGGAATCAGGAAGACTGTCACCGGGCGTTTGCCGAGCCGGCTGGCGTAGCGCTTGTTGAGGTAACGTTCGAAATCGCGCGCGAGTTCAGCGGTCAGACCGCGTTCCTGACCTTTGTCGTTGAAGTTCAGCGTACGGCTGAACGGCACAAGGAAGCGGATCGAGCGGCGCTCGAGCATCGCGTCGAAGTCGCCGGTCCACGGTTTGGTCGCGAGGTTCAAGTGGCGGCCTTTCGCAACCGCAGCCGGGGGTGACGATGCTTGCGCCACAGCGGGCGCACCCAGTCCCGACTCGGCTCGCGCCAGCGGCGAAAGCACCGAGATCCCAACCAGCACGGCGGCAAGAAAACGAAGTCTCGTCATAACATGCCCTTCCCATGCGAACGGTTATCCGTAAACCGTATGGCACTTGTGTCAGCGTATTCGCGGTCCTGTTACAAGCAGGTCGCAACGGCGCTTCGACTGGCGATCTCCGGTTGCAGGCCCCCAAAGACCGTGCATCGGAGACGGAAAGTGAGAGCTAAACGCTCGCGCATATACGCAGATGTTTGTCGCTCAATCTCGCAGCGGCGTGCGCCCCCAACGCGGGCCGGCCATGGCGCAGGCAGCACACGACCAGGATGGCTAACTGCTGTCTCAACGTGCGTGGTCTGTTGTTACCGATGCTTTAGCGACTGCAACCATAAATGTACTCCGGCTTCCAGCCCCAGGTTGTTGGCATCTACCGTGCAGCATACCCCGTCGAACATCGCAGAGTATTCGTGTTTTACATGGCATCATCCTGGTCTTCACACCGAATTTCACTCCGCTTTCCAGCAATCCATGATTGACGGTGAATGAGGCATAAGAGGCGACGTCGCCATCGGACCTTCGGATTGGGGGCCGCTTTCAGGCGGATTGTTTTGCTGCAACGGGGCAATAACGCCGGGTTGTTGCTCACCGCGTGCAAGAGAGCGCGAACGCAGGGTTGGGTCTTGTGCTTTAGATTCGCGGTCCGGCGTTCAGATCAACAGAACCCAGGCGCCGGCGTAATAGGTCCGTTGAAATGCCGTCAGCTGAGCCGACTACAATGGATGTGCTAGCCAAAAAACGAATGCGACCAGCCATGCATCTTCCCTCGATACGTCGACCGCGGAAACGAACCGCCCGGCCAGTCTGGATCGCCGTATACATCGCGCTCCTTCTGTTGCCGTCAGCCCTCCTTGCCCAGGACGAAAAGCCGGGTATTGCCTTTTCCACGATCGAGCCAGGCGCGCCACTGCCCGCAGGCTGGAAGAACCTGCCAGTCGCGCACGGCAAGTCCGTGACGCAATACACGCTTGTTCACGACGGCCACACCACCGTCTTGGAGGCGGATGCGAACCGCTCTGCTTCTGCGCTGATGCACGAAGGTAACATCGACCTCGTCCGCACACCCGTCGTGGCATGGCGCTGGAAAGCGGAAAAACCGATCGAGGGCGCCGACAACCGCGTCGGATCGAAGGAAGACGCGCCAGCGCGACTGGTGTTCTTATTTGACGGCGACAAAAGCAAGCTATCATTTTTCGACCGGGCCAAGATGGACGTGGCAAAGCGCCTGGGTGGCGAAGAGCTGCCCTATGCCACGCTGATGTACATCTGGTCGACCACCGCCGCGCCAGGCACCGTCATTGCCAACCCACACACGGACCGCGTGCAGATGATCGTGGTCTCGGGTCTGTCCGGCGATGCGGGTCAGTGGCAAAGCCTGCGCCGCAATATCGTGCAAGACTACGCACGGGTCTTCCACGAACCGCCAGGACGAATCAGCGGCTACGGACTGCTGACCGATACCGACAATACCGATACCACGACACGCGCCTGGTACGGAGATGTCGGGTTTCTGCCCGGGCCTTGATAACGCAAAGCCGCCGAGCTAACTGGGCTCATCGGTACGATGCGAGTGTCTGTCCTTCAGTTCTTTCGCCGTACATTGCCAGTCGTAACCATTCTCCCTGCGCCAACGACAGCTCTGTGGCGGCATAGGTCAACGGGTACAACCGGCCAAGAAGCGACACTCACGGGAGACTGGGGCCAGGCGTTGGAGCGGCCGAAGCACTTCCCAAAGCGGTCGTGGCACCTTGTGGACCGTGGATCTTCTCATCCTTTGAAGCCGCTCGCCTGTGCATAGTCGCCAGGCAGCGGACAGCGGAAAGGCCGGCATGGTCAGCGCTTGCCCCGCGCTCGACGTTTCGGTTCCGACGTTTTCGCGCGCTCACCTGCTCAGTAACTCACGACGGCGCAACGCCTACAGCTTACCTTTATCAGCGGGCAACGACTCCTCGATCGATTTACCGCCCTTCAAAGTCGCCGCTAGATACGCCGCTAATGCTCGTCTCGGCTAAGTCGGCGCGTCTCCAAGTCCCCTCAGTGGTCGCAGCGATGTCGGTCGACGGCACGAGAAACGCCTATTGTTGTATTGAAGTGAGCAAAGATCCAGCATCACATATAACGATGCGCCCGGGTTATCTGATCGGGCGCGATGAGTATCGGCGTGACGCCGCGTTGAGTCTAGCTAAGTTCATCATACGTAATGGAGAAGAGCATGAGCCCTGCAGTCGTGGACGTAGCGGAACAAAAGCGCTTGAACGACGCGCGCGAGGCCCACGTGCCGTGGAAGAAGTGGGGGCCCTATCTCAGCGAGCGGCAGTGGGGCACCGTGCGCGAAGACTACAGTGACAATGGCGACGCGTGGAACTACTTCACGCACGACCATTCGCGCTCGCGCGCCTACAAGTGGGGGGAAGACGGGCTGGGCGGGCTGTGTGACGACCAACAGAGGCTGTGCTTCGCGCTCGCGCTATGGAACGGGCATGACGCAATATTGAAGGAGCGCCTCTTCGGCCTTACCAACAGCGAGGGCAATCATGGCGAGGACGTAAAGGAATATTACTTCTATATCGACAGTACGCCCACGCACTCGTACATGAAGTACCTTTATAAATATCCGCACCAGGAGTATCCGTACTGGGATCTGCTAGAGACCAACCGCAAACGATCGCGCGAGGAGCTTGAATACGAACTGCTCGACACTGGTATCTTCGACGGTGACCGCTATTTCGACGTCTTCGTGGAATACGCGAAGGCGGCTCCCGAAGACATCTTGATACGCATTACCGTGCACAACCGCGGACCGGAGGCCGCACCGCTGCATGTCCTGCCGACACTCTGGTTCCGCAATACATGGTCATGGGGCGAGGACAACCGCAAGCCATCCCTGCACGATGCAGGCGCCGGCATCATTCGGGCCGCGCATCATGATCTTGGCGAATACTGGCTTCACTGCGAAAGCGCACCCGAGACGCTATTCACCGAAAACGAAAGTAACGCGCGGCGTCTGTGGGGTCAGCCCAACGCGTCGCCCCACGTTAAGGATGCGTTTCACGCCTACGTCGTCTCGGGACAGCGCGACGCCGTGAATGCCGCGGGAACCGGAACAAAGGCCGCCGCCCACTATATGTGCGACGTACCTGGCGGCGGTAGCACGATCTTCCGTTTGCGCCTTACGCCATCCCGGGTCGACGACGCTTTCGGCGGCTTCGAGAAGATCTTCGATAGCCGCGTTGCCGATGCTAACGAGTTCTACGAGCGTATAACGCCCAGGTCGCTGACCGAAGACCAGCGCCGGGTGCATCGTCAGGCGCTGGCGGGCATGTTGTGGGGCAAGCAGTACTATTACTTCGATCTCGAACTCTGGCTGCGCGAGCATCGCAGCCATCCGTTGCTCGACTCGGCGCGGCGCGATGTGCGCAACATGGAGTGGTTCCATATGCTGAATGCCGACGTGATCTCTATGCCGGACAAGTGGGAATATCCGTGGTATGCGGCGTGGGACTTGGCCTTTCATACGATCGCGCTGGCGCAGGTCGATTTCGATTTTGCGAAGGAGCAGTTGCTGCTGATGCTGCGCAGCCTATACGTGCACCCCAGCGGTCAGATTCCAGCGTATGAGTGGAACTTCAGCGATGTGAATCCGCCTGTGCATGCCGCCGCCACGCTCTGGCTGTACAAGTATGAGAAAGAATTGGGACGTGCTGACCCGCGTTTCCTGGAGCGCTCGTTTCAGGGGCTGATGCTCAATTTCAATTGGTGGGTGAATCGCAAGGACCCCTCAGGCCGCAACGTTTTCGCCGGCGGCTTTCTCGGTCTGGACAACATCGGCGTGTTCGACCGCAGCGCGCAACTGCCGACTGGCGGATCGCTCGAGCAGGCGGATGGGACGGCATGGATGGCGTTCTACTGCCAGACCATGCTGGAAATGGCGATCAACCTCACTGATTATGACCCGCTCTACGAGGAGGTCGCCTTCAAGTTCGTGCAGCATTTTATGTGGATTGCCTATGCGATGGATCGACGAGGCGAACACGAAGACGAGATGTGGGATGAGCACGACGGCTTTTTCTATGATCTGCTGCGGCTACCCAACGGCAAGACGACGCGCCTAAAGATCAGGTCGCTGGTGGGGCTACTGCCGCTGTGCGCGTCAACTGTGTTCGAAGCGCACTCGCTCACGCGCTTTCCGAAGCTGGTCGAGCTGATCGCGCAGTTTCGCAAGCGCTACCCCGAATTGGTCGCGCAGGTTGCGCCCACCGAGACCGGCTTCATCGGGTACAACGAACGCAGACTTCTGTCGATTTTGAACAAGGGCAAGCTGGAAAGGGTGCTTCGCTACATGCTTGACGAGAACGAATTCCTGGGTCCGCACGGCATCCGTTCCCTCTCACGCTATCACCTGGAACATCCGTATGTGATTCACGTCGGCGGACAGGAGTACACGGTGCAGTATCTCCCCGCTGAGTCGAATACAGGCATGTTCGGCGGCAACTCAAACTGGCGAGGACCGGTGTGGATGCCGGTCAACTTGCTGATCGTGCGCGCACTGGTCAACCTTTATACTTTTTTCGGTGAGGATTTCAAGGTCGAATGCCCGACGGGCTCCGGGCGGCGCATGACGCTGTTCGAAGTGGCGCAGGAAATCGTCCGCCGCCTGACGGGCACGTTCCTGCGCGACGCAGATGGCAAGCGGCCCGTTTACGGTGGAACGGAAAAATTCCAGAACGATCCGCACTGGCGCGACCTGATCCTGTTTTACGAGTATTTCCACGGTGACAACGGCGCGGGCCTCGGCGCCAGTCACCAGACCGGTTGGACCGGTTTGGTCGCTCCGCTGCTCGACCTGTTCGGGCGCGTCGACGCCAAGACCATGCTTGAGACCGATCGTGGACGCGTGATGACGCGGCTCGTGAGGGAACAAGTGGGCGGAGAAGACACCGGTGAGAAATGAGGAGCGAAATGTCCGACGGCCGCTACCCAGTGCTGTACCAGATGAACACCCGCGTCTACCTAACGGGCTTGTCGCGTGCCCTGGGCAGGCGCGCGACACTCGACCATATCCCAGATGCAGAACTGGATCGCATCGCTGCGCTGGGCTTCGACTGGCTATGGTTGTTGAGCATCTGGCAGACCGGCCCGGTGGCTCAGGCCATTTCGCGCGCGCACGGCGGATGGCGCCACGAATTCTCAGAGACACTGCCTGACCTCACTGACGACGACATCGCCGGCTCGGGGTTCGCGATCTGCAGCTACACGGTTCATCGAGATCTGGGTGGCCCCGAGGCGCTCGCGCGCTTGCGGCAGCGCCTGCTGCAACGCGGCCTAAAGCTGATGCTCGACTTCGTGCCGAATCACCTATCGCCAGACCACGACTGGATCGTCTCGCGTCCGGACTACTTCGTCCGCGGCAGCGAAGCGGACCTTGTTCGCTCACCGCGCAACTATTGCCGGGTGCATACAAGCAACGGGCCGCTGGTAGTCGCGCACGGCCGGGACCCCTACTTTGACGGCTGGCCCGACACGCTGCAACTCGACTACGGCAATCCGGCGTTGCAGCAGGCGATGATCGGCGAACTGAAAATCATCGCCGGACAATGCGACGGCCTGCGCTGCGACATGGCGATGCTTGTCTTGCCCGACGTGTTCGAACGCACCTGGGGGATCCGCCCTGAGCCCTTCTGGCAGAAGGCGACCGAGGCCGTGCGGGGCGAGCATCCGCACTTCCTCTTCATGGCGGAAGTGTATTGGGATCTCGAATGGACGCTGCAGCAGCAGGGCTTCGATTATGCGTACGACAAGAAATTGTATGACCGCTTGCGCGCTGCGCAAGCGCGCCCGGTGCGCGAGCATTTGCATGCCGAGCCCGAATACCACGAAAAACTGGCTCGCTTCCTGGAGAATCACGATGAGCCGCGAGCCGCCATGACTTTCGAATCCGGCAAACATGAAGCAGCAGCCGTCATCACATTCCTGTCGCCGGGCTTGCGGTTGTTTCACCAGGGCCAGTTCGAGGGGCGCAAGAAGCGGATTTCACCGCACCTGGTTCGGGCGCCACAGGAGCCTGTCGACGCAAGCATTCAAGGCTTCTATGAAAAGCTGATGATGGTGCTGCGTCAGCCGGTCTTTCGAGAGGGCAAGTGGAGCCTGGCTGAAATCGTACCGGCGTGGGATGGCAACTGGACCTGGGACTGTTTCATCGCTTGGTTCTGGCAGCGAGACGGAGACGAACGGCGGCTGGTGGTGGTCAATTACGCCGGCAATCAGAGCCAGTGTTACGTGCGACTTCCATTTCACGATACGACCAGTCGTAGGGTGCGGATGGAAGACATCATGGCATCGACGAGCTTTGATCTAGATGGTAACGACCTCAAGTCGCGTGTTCTTTATTTGGACCTGCCGCCGTGGAACTATCGCGTCTTCGAAATGACCGCGTCGTGAAGCTGCCCGCCGGACTCGAGCGTGGGCCTGAGCCTCCACCTGCGGCAAGAGCCGATTGCGCCATCGAGCTGCCACGGGCCGCGATTGTCCGCTGTGAAGCGAACGCTCTGACTGTCTATAGCTAGTGGCCGTCGAACCCATCAGGATCTGCCTTGCGTGTCAATGCCGAAGACCGTGCTGGCGGACCTGGGGTATCGCGGTGCAGATGCCGATATTGCACCGGTGCAGTTGCTTCATCGACGTAAACACAGCCTGGGCTTGCACCCGTATTTTTGCTCTTGCGTGGGTGCGCTGCCTGGCGTTTCGCGGGAACCGTTGCTCACACCTGGCACAACTGCCGGAGCCTGGACCGTACGACGGCACCGCATCGACCGCCCGAATGCGTCTGCGAAGGAAATCGAATTTTGCAGGTCTGACGACATAGAGCGCGAATGTCGGCCCGTGCTCAGGTGCGACACCGAAGATCAGCGCGACAAGCGCCGTGCCGCGCCTCCCCGGTCAGCCGCGCGGTGCTGAGCATGCCGCCCGCGCTGCCGCTGCGCTTGCGCGGCGCCGACGACAGTATCTGCGGAGAGCGGAATGATGAACTTACGGAACCTTGTTGCGGCGTTCGCCATCGTCATCCTGACTTCGTGCGCAAGCCTTCCACCACAAGCCGGTCGCGTCCCCACCCACGCGCTCACCGATACGCAGGCCACGCGCCTCGGCGCAGCGTTCGCACTACGAGACTGGCAGCATCCGGGAGAAAGCGCGTTTCACCTGCTGCCCGACTCCGTCGACGCGCTCATCGCGCGCGTTGTGTTGATGGGATATGCGGACCGCTCTCTCGATCTGCAGTACTACATCTGGCACGATGACCTGACAGGTCGCGAACTCGCCGCGACCTTACTGAGAGCGGCCGACCGTGGTGTGCGCGTGCGTGTCCTGCTCGACGATCTGGGCACGAACGCGGACGACCAGATGCTGCTCGCGCTCAGTTCTCATCCGAACGTGGAGATCCGGCTCTTCAATCCTGTCGCAAACCGCCGGTTCAAGACGCTCGGCACGGCCATCGAGTTTGGCCGCGTCAACCGGCGTATGCACAATAAGGCGTTAATTGCCGACAACCAGGGCGCGATTCTCGGCGGGCGCAACATCGGCGACGAATACTTCGGCGCCTCGAGCACGGTCGCGTTTGGCGACCTTGACGTGCTGGTGCACGGGCCAATCGTGCGCGATGTTTCAACGGCATTCGACGAGTACTGGAACTCGGAGGCGTCGTATCCGATCGAGAACCTCCTCGGCCGTCAGGCCGATCCATCGGCGCTAGCGGCTGGCCGCGCCGAGCTGGATGCCTGGCTTGCGTCGAAGGAGAACGGCGCGTATGTACAGCAGACGAAAGCGCGCCTCACGCAGGTAATCCAGGCACGCGACGCCGAGTTTACATGGGGCAAGGCGACGTTGCTCTATGACGACCCGTCAAAGATCGCGCGCACGCCCAGCGACGCCGAAGGACATCTGGTCTCGCGGTTCAGGGCGTTGAAACTGAAGCCGACCCAGCACTTGATGATCGTCTCGCCGTATTTCGTGCCGGGAAAGCGCGGCGTCGCATGGTTGAGCGGCCTGACACAACACGGCGTGCACGTGACGGTGCTGACGAACTCCCTGGCGGCAACGGATGTCGCCGCGGTGCATGCCGGATATCAGCGCTACCGGAAGGCATTGCTGGAAGCGGGCGTGCAACTGTATGAACTGAAGCCTGTTGCGGCAACCAGCGGCAACGTTCTCAAGAAAAACTCAGTGTTCGGCTCGTCAAAGGCGTCATTGCACGCGAAAACGTATGTGTTCGACCGCGAGAGCGTCTTCATCGGCTCGATGAATCTCGACCCGCGTTCGGTCGAGTTAAACACTGAGATCGGGGTCTACTGCGAAAGCGAGCGTGCCGCCCGGCAGGTGACCGAGCACGTCGAGTCGAGCCTCGCTCGCGGAGCGTGGCGGCTCGAACTACGCACCGATGTGACCGGCGCGAGCCAAATCGTCTGGAACGATACGGCCGAGGACGGCACCGTCACGGTATTAGATTTCGAGCCGGAAGTATCGGCGTTGCGCCGCGCAGGCATCTGGTTTCTCAGCATCCTGCCGATCGAGTCCCAGCTATGAATTTGTTCTGGCGTTCTAGCCGAAGCCATGGAGCTGGTTATGAGCCTGATTTGATGCGGCAATGCGTGAGCATGCCGCGTCAGTGCTGGGAAGTCTCGCGCAAAGCCACTGTGCCAAGACTATAGAAGTTCCTGGCGATAGCGCACCTTGCACGGGATAGATATTCGAACGAGCGCTTCCACAAAAGCAAGGAGCCAATTCGCCATTGCCGTACTGAGGTGCGCGCGCAGCGTACGGGGCCGGTCTCAGTGCCCGGTGCCGTGACGACGGTTGCGGCAGGGCAAGGTATAGGTCCCTTGTTAAATATCATGGCGACAAGTCCGCGCCTCTGCCAGTGGCCCCGCCAAGCGCGCTGGTCTCCTCGACGCAGATCCGGTCTTCCAATACCTGCCGACACTCCCGGCGATCCCGCCGTCATCGACGAAGCTGCGACCTTCGACGCGGGGGCTCGGGAACCTGTGTGGCTTATTGGCACGGACAACTCGACGTCGCCACCCCCGGAGCCGTCCGACTTGTCTGCGGGAAAGTTTTCGCGCAACCGCTGGCCCCTTGCGAATTGAAGTTCGCAATTCCGCTGTTAATAAATGCCGCGGAGGTCTATAACATTAACTGCAGCAAGGTTCTTATTCGTGAACGGACCTACAAGGTCTCGACACGAAAGCGCGCATTGCGCTTTCCTTGTGCCCCGCCTGGTACAAACCCTGCGTCGTTGTCCCGGTAGCCGTTTGATAAGTTCCGCGTCTGCCTCAGATGCAAAAGAGCTCACTCTTCGTTCGCTCGGCCGAGTGCCATAGCGGCGGCCCCGTCGCGCGGTCGGCATGCCAAATCGACTAGACGGGGACAGGGGAACAACGGCATTCATTAACTCGCACGTGAGTCAAGGGGGTAATGTGAAATCCCAAACGATCTTGGCGGCCGGTGCTGTATGCCTAGTCGCATTAGTAGGATCGGTCCGCGCGCAGAGCGCCCCGCAACAGGCGACACCTTCAGTACAGCCAGCCTCGCAGCAGAACGCGGGGGCGTCCGCGCAAGCTGGCGCTTATGGAGGAGTACCATCCGCCACACGCGCAACGGGCAAGATGAGCCCCTCGACGTGCATACCGAGGCCTCAGTGCGATGTTTTCTTCGGCAATTGAAAAGAGCGGCTCGAACATAGGCGTGAGCGTCTGCCGGGGGCCATCCGCTAGCTCATCGCGACCTCCCGCATTAGCAGGAGGTTTGCGCGTCGATGCATCCTCGCGCGTCGCGATGTGTCTGTAAGTTGGTGAGTGAGCCAAATACCGCCCGCTCACCGACATACGCCGCATCATTTCCTTTAGTGAGGATCAGTGTCCTCCTGCTTCCTTAATTGTGAGCGCATTCTTCACGGACGTAACACCGGAAACGTTCTTTGCCGCCGTTCCCGCCTTTTCAACTTGAGAAGCGTCTGGGACGTGCCCCGCAAGAGTAATTGCGCTGCCTTTAACGATCACACTGACGCCCGCCGTGTCAACGCCGCCCTTCGATAGGGCATGAAGCACCTTTTTGCTGAGCGCTCGATTCGCCTTCCTGACGTCGGATTTGGACATACCTTGCGATGTCGCAGAGGTCCCGGATCCCATTGAGGTAGCGGCGGGTTCGCTGCTTTGCGACCAAGCATTGATGGATGTGACGACGATCAATACGCCACTAGCCACTTTGAGTGTCCTTATTGCGTTCATTTCTTATCTCCAAGTAAAGCGACGGCATCCCCTTAGTCGAATCGTCGAATTGCCTCGCTCGTAAAGACGATTGCGTGTTCATGGCCGCCTAATGAGACTTCCGCAAAAGTCGTAGTCGGCGAATCTCAGCTCTGCTACGTTACAATAATCTGCAACGCACTACTATTTTATTAAGAAGACGTCAAGCCCCACTTGACCGACAGATGCAAGAAATTGCAGATAGTCCGGGACCGGCTGGTTCAGTTTTAAACGTGCGCCTCACTCAAAAAATTATTTCGCGCGAAAGAAGCTCATTCTACTTCTGACGCGTTCGTGTTGTTGACGACGTGACCGGCCTTCCGCGCATACCATGCATATATGCGGTCATGTCTCTTCGATTGATCCGCATCAATATCATAGGGCATTCTGACGCCTCCTCAATGAGAATCTGACGTTTTGCTCTCTCCGTGGACTCTCGCATGTGGCCACGTAGGCGGTCGCGAATTGGCAGAGAATAATGCAGACAAAAAAGCCTCTTTCGAATCTCGAGGGGGTGAAGTGCCGGGTCAAGTGCGGGCGCAAGCCCGGCGAAGCGAACACTTGACGCGCGTCGGGTAGATAAGCTGAGGCAGGGCTGGTTGCGGCAGAATGGGGCAACCAGCCCTGCGGGACGAAGCGAACATGACGAACAGCTCTTTGAAGCCGCCTTGGGAATCAATGCCCCGTGGTACGTGCAGGGCGTCGACTTTGACGCGGGCCAAACGGCAGCTCACGATTGCCGTGAACTTTGTTGCCGGCAGCCGCTTCGCCCACCCCGGCGTCGCCGGCGAGCACCCGGTGCACGACACGCAAATCAAGCGGCTGCGGCACCTAAACTTCTTTCAGCACGAATGCTATCTCCAGGTCCGGGTGCCGCGCGTGCGCTTGCCGGACGGCGCGGTGCGGTTGGCAGAACCCGACTGGATGGGCAAGCTGGATGGCTTTACGCTGCTGTTTGAAGCGCTCGTGCTGACGCTGTGCCGGGAGATGACATTTGCGGCGGTAGCCCGTCTGGTGAACCTGTCGTGGTATCGCGTGAAGGCCATCTGTGATCGTTACCTGGACCTGGCCGCGTCCGCGACTGACTTGTCCGAAGTCACCGCGGTGGCCATTGACGAAACTTGGCTCTTTTGAAAACGGAGTGGGTAACGGCCTTCAGCGGGCATGCGAGTTGAATGCGGAGAAGTCGAGTTTGCCTGCGATGAGAAACAGGACCGTTCGCATGGTTTCGAAGCGAGCGTATCCGCGCGCCTTGCGCTTGGCGGCCTGAAACAGTCCGTTGATGGCTTCGATGAAGCCGTTGGTCTGGCGGCTCTGGGTCCAGGCGACGATGCCGTCGAAGTGTCGGCGAATCAATCGCACCAGTCCTTCATCGGTTCGACCTTCGAGCGCATGACGTTGGTGCACCACTGTTGCAACATCTCGGAGACGACATTGATTTGCTTGCGCTCGAGAATTTCTCGCAGTTGCTCGCGATACAGCCAGGCGCGTGCCGTGCGGCTGGTTGTGTACTGACTGACGAGCGCCTCGAGGTCAGTCAGTTGGGCCAGATTGAGCTTGTTCGCGTCTTTCAGCAGCGTCCAGCGCATGCCTTTAAGTTCCGGGTCGACCTTCTGTTGTTGGCGACGCACTGTATCGAGCGCCTTGGACGCGTGCGCGACGACGTGAAACTTGTCGAAGGTCAGCCGCGCATCGGGCAGATGTTCGTTGACTCCCTCGATGAAAGCCGGCGACATGTCGATGCTGACCGAGCCGACCTGTTTGAACCGCCCCGGAAATGTAGGAGACTTCGGATCTTGGCTGTAACGGGAGATTTGAAGCATGGAAAGCGAAGGCAAG
>FCOD02000057.1 GCA_001544655.2 Caballeronia turbans | reverse complement strand
ACTTCAGGCTGGAGCGCGCACATCATCGAGCAACGCATCGACAACAAGATCATTCGGCCGAGCGCGAATTACACCGGACCGGATAATCTCGAGTTCGTCCCGCTGGCGAAGCGTTCCTGAGGCATACCGATCGGGGCTTCGCTGCCGCATCCGGCAGCGAGCCTTCCTTCTTGCTTCGAGCCGTGTCGCGACGGCGCACGATACCCCAAGTTGAGCGTACTCTCTCTTCGACTCCCAAGCCTGCGGCGCCTGCAATAGCCCGAATTTTCAAACGAAGGGGTCGCCCCGCAATACCCTTCGAGCGTGGCATCTGAAAGACCATGCAATGACCGAGACACCGCGATGAACACTGCAAACCGCAAACCCCTGCCCGGCTCCTCACTCGATTACTTCGATGCGCGCGCAGCCGTCGAAGCCATCGCGCCGGGCGCCTATGACAAGCTGCCCTACACCTCGCGCGTGCTCGCGGAGAATCTCGTTCGCCGCTGCGATCCGGCGATCCTCGAAGCATCGCTGATGCAGCTCGTCGAAAGGAAGCGGGAACGCGATTTCCCTTGGTTCCCGGCGCGCGTCGTGTGTCACGACATTCTCGGACAGACGGCGCTCGTCGATCTAGCGGGTCTGCGCGACGCCATCGCGGATCAGGGCGGCGATCCCGCCAAAGTGAATCCTGTGGTGCCCGTGCAGCTCATCGTCGATCATTCGCTCGCGGTGGAATGCGGCGGCTTCGATCCGGATGCGTTCGCGAAGAACCGCGCGATCGAGGACCGGCGCAACGAAGATCGGTTCGACTTCATCAACTGGACCAAGAAAGCATTCAAGAATGTCGAGGTGATTCCGCCGGGCAACGGGATCATGCATCAGATCAATCTGGAGCGCATGTCGCCTGTGATTCATGCGATCGACGGCATCGCGTATCCGGATACGCTCGTCGGCACCGATAGCCACACGCCGCACGTCGATGCGCTCGGCGTGATCGCGATCGGCGTGGGCGGCCTCGAAGCCGAGAACGTAATGCTGGGGCGCGCGTCGTGGATGCGCTTGCCGGATATCGTCGGCGTCGAGCTGACCGGCAAGCGTCAGCCGGGCATCACGGCCACCGACATCGTGCTCGCGCTCACCGAATTCCTGCGCAAGGAGAAGGTAGTCGGCGCGTACCTGGAGTTCTACGGCGAAGGCGCATCGAGCCTGACGCTCGGCGACCGCGCGACGATCTCGAACATGGCGCCCGAATATGGCGCGACCGCCGCGATGTTCTATATCGACGAGCAGACGATCGAGTATCTGCGTCTCACCGGCCGCGACGACAAGCAAGTGAGCCTCGTCGAGCACTATGCAAAAACAGCCGGGCTGTGGGCCGATTCGCTCGCGCATGCGGAATATGAACGCGTGTTGCGCTTCGATCTCTCGACGGTCGTGCGCAACATGGCGGGGCCGTCCAATCCGCACAAGCGCCTGCCCGTTTCGGAACTGGCGTCGCGCGGCATCGCAGGCAAATGGGACGACACGCCCGGGCAGATGCCCGATGGCGCGGTGATCATCGCTGCGATCACGAGTTGCACCAACACCAGCAATCCGCGCAACGTGATCGCGGCGGCGCTGCTCGCGCGCAATGCGAATGCGCAGGGCCTCACGCGCAAGCCGTGGGTGAAATCGTCGCTGGCGCCGGGCTCGAAAGCGGTCGAACTGTATTTGCAGGAAGCCGGCCTGCTGCCGGATCTGGAGCGGCTCGGGTTCGGCATCGTCGCGTTCGCATGCACGACATGCAATGGCATGTCCGGCGCGCTCGATCCCGCGATTCAGCAGGAAATCATCGATCGCGATCTGTACGCGACCGCCGTGCTCTCCGGCAATCGCAACTTCGATGGCCGCATTCATCCATATGCGAAGCAGGCGTTTCTCGCGTCGCCGCCGCTCGTCGTCGCCTATGCGATTGCGGGCACGATCCGGTTCGACATCGAACGCGATGCGCTCGGGATCGGCACGAACGGCCAGCCCGTGTATCTGAAAGACATCTGGCCGAGCGACGAGGAGATCGACGCCATCGTCAAACAGAGCGTGAAGCCGGAGCAGTTCCGTCGCGTCTACGAGCCGATGTTCGCGCTGACCCCGGCGAGCGGCGAAGCCATCAGCCCGCTCTACGACTGGCGCGCGCAAAGCACCTACATTCGCCGCCCGCCGTACTGGGAAGGCGCGCTCGCTGGCGAACGGACCCTCGAAGGCATGCGCCCGCTCGCCGTGCTCGGCGACAACATCACGACCGACCATCTCTCGCCGTCCAACGCGATCCTCGCGAACAGTGCGGCTGGGGAATACCTCACGAAAATGGGCTTGCCCGAGGAAGACTTCAATTCGTACGCGACGCATCGCGGCGATCATCTGACGGCGCAGCGCGCGACCTTCGCGAATCCGACGCTCATCAATGAAATGGCGACAGTCGATGGTCAGGTGAAGAAGGGCTCGCTTGCCCGCATCGAACCGGAAGGCAAGGTCACGCGCATGTGGGAAGCGATCGAAACCTACATGGAGCGCAAGCAGCCGCTCATCATCATCGCCGGCGCGGATTACGGGCAAGGCTCGTCGCGCGACTGGGCGGCGAAAGGCGTGCGGCTCGCGGGCGTCGAAGCGATCGTCGCGGAAGGTTTCGAGCGCATTCATCGCACGAACCTGATCGGCATGGGCGTGCTGCCGCTCGAATTCAAGCCGGGCGCGAATCGCCAGACGTTCGGCATCGACGGGACCGAGACCTATGACGTGATCGGCGAGCGCAGGCCGCGCGCGGATCTCACGCTCGTGATCCATCGCAAGAGCGGCGAGCGTGTCGAAGTGCCGGTGACGTGCCGCCTCGACACCGCCGAAGAAGTCTCGATCTACGAAGCGGGTGGCGTGCTGCAACGCTTCGCTCAGGACTTCCTGGAGTCGTCGAAGGCAGCGGCCTGACACCGGACGCCGTCTCTCTAACAAAGGAATAACATGGCACCCGCACCCCAGATCAAGATCCCCGCAACCTACATGCGCGGCGGCACCAGCAAGGGCGTTTTCTTTCGCCTGAACGATTTGCCCGAAGCGGCGCGCGTGCCCGGTCCCGCACGCGATGCGCTTTTCCTGCGCGTCATCGGCAGCCCGGACCCGTATGGCAAGCAGATCGACGGCATGGGCGGCGCGACGTCGAGCACGAGCAAGACGGTCATCGTCTCGAAGAGCGCGCGGCCCGATCATGATGTCGATTATCTCTTCGGCCAGGTCGCCATCGACAAGCCCTTCGTCGACTGGAGCGGCAACTGCGGCAATCTTTCGGCGGCGGTCGGACCGTTCGCGATTTCGAGCGGCCTCGTCGATCCGGAGCGCGTGCCGGACAACGGCATTGCGGTCGTGCGCATCTGGCAGGCGAATATCGGCAAGACGATCATCGCGCATGTGCCGATGACGCGCGGCGCGGTGCAGGAAACAGGCGACTTCGAACTGGATGGCGTGACGTTCCCGGCCGCCGAAGTGCAGCTCGAGTTTCTCGATCCGGCTGCGGAGGAAGAAGGCGCGGAAGGCGCGATGTTTCCGACGGGCAATCTCGTCGACGAACTTCACGTCCCAGGCGTCGGCACGTTCAGGGCGACGATGATCAACGCGGGCATTCCGACGATCTTCGTGAACGCGAACGCAATCGGCTACACGGGCACCGAGCTTCAGGACGCGATCAACGGCGACGATGCGGCGCTGAAGCGCTTCGAAACCATTCGCGCATACGGCGCGTTGCGCATGGGGCTGATCAGGAACCTCGATGAAATCGCCACGCGTCAGCACACGCCGAAGATCGCGTTCGTCGCGCCGCCGGCGGAATACGTCGCATCGAGCGGCAAGCGCATCGGCACGGACGATGTCGATGTGCTCGTGCGCGCAATGTCGATGGGCAAGCTGCATCACGCGATGATGGGCACGGCTGCGGTTGCCATCGGCACCGCGGCGGCCATTCCAGGCACGCTCGTCAACCTCGCGGCGGGCGGCGGCGAGCGTCAGTCGGTGCGCTTCGGCCATCCGTCGGGCACGTTGCGCGTCGGCGCGGAAGCGGTCGAATCGAACGGTGAGTGGCAGGTGAAAAAAGCCATCATGAGCCGTAGCGCGCGCGTGCTGATGGAAGGTCGCGTGTGCGTTCCCAACGTGTTGCCGGATTGAGCAGGGTGGATGTTGCGCTCAGGGCCGTGTCCGGCCCTGGCCGCCCTGCTACATCGGGCGCTAGCGCAGAGCGCTCGGGCCGCTGAAGCTGCATGCACGCAATCCGTGCATGCCTCTTTGCTTGCGCCTGATAATCGCACGTCCGTCTTCGACGGAGTCCCATTGAGATCAAGCCGAGTCGCGTAGAATTAAAAACGCCGATTCCGGTCTTCGTCTCCGTGCGACAGGACATCCCATGCTGCAGCCATTTGCGTCATCAGATCCGTTCACGATTGGCGTCGAACTCGAAGTTCAGGTCGTCAACACGCATGACTACAATCTGACGAAGGCGACGACGGAGTTGTTGAATCGCGTCAAGGAAGAGAGTTTTGCGGGAGCGATCAACCCGGAAACGACAGAAGGCATGATCGAGTTGTCGACCGGCGTATGCAAGGACTTCGATCAAGTCAGAAGCGAATTGCAGGTACTTCGCGATACGCTGGTCCGGGCAGCCGACTTTCTGAATGTCGGGGTATGCGGCGGAGGCACGAATTTCTTCCAGAACTGGTACGACCAACGCTCCGACGGGCGCGAGCGCTCGGAGTACCTCATGGGACTGTACGGGGCGCTGTACCAGCAATTCACCATCTTCGGCCAGCACGTGCATGTGGGCTGCTCCGATCCTGACACCGCGCTCGTTCTATTGCATTCGCTTTCGCGTTACGTTCCGCACTTCATTGCCCTGGCGGCTTCTTCTCCCTTCGTACAGGGAAGCGACACGCAGTTCCAGTGCGCGCGACTCAATTCGGTCGCCCCATTTCCTTTATCGGGGCGAGCGCCTTTCATGACGAGCTGGTCCGAATTCGAACAATACTTCGACCGCATGACGAACACGGGCCTCGTCAAAAGTCTGAAAGACTTTTACTGGGACATTCGTCCAAGTCCGGGTTACGGCACGATCGAAATACGGGTTATGGACACACCGCTACGTGTGGAATGGGCCGCAGCGATTGCCGCTTATATTCAGGCGCTCGCACGGTATCTTCTTGTCGAGAAGCCCGTGCGGCTCAGTGAGCGGGATTATGAAGTGTACCGAACCAATCGCTTCATGGCGTGCCGGTTCGGGCTGGATGGGACATGTGTGAATCCGCAGACAGGCCAAAGCGCGACGATCCGGTCCGACATCCTCGCCACGCTGGACGCGATCGCCAGCCATGCGCAAGCGCTGGGCGCCGCCGAAGGCCTCGATATCATCCGGCGTAGTGTGGTTTCCGGTTTGAGCGATGCCATGTGGCTACGCCGAATCTACGGCGCGCACGATTCATTGCATGAAGTTGTCCGTCAGCAGTGCCGCGTATGGCGTGGCGCGCAGATGCCCGAATAGACTTCTTGCGCACTGCGTGCCACGTTGCGTCTTACATCAGGCTTCCCCACTCGTAGTCCACCCTGTCGGGATGCAGCGCAAACATGCCCCCGCCCGGCGTGAACGTCAGTTCCCCGAAGTAGATTTTGTCGTGATCGTAAAGATCGACGCGCACGAATTCGAAATCGCTGGCCAGCGCGCGGGCAACGGACAGCAGCGCGTCCAGGTTCGGCGGGCGCGGAGCCGGCGCGGTGCTGCGCGAGTACTTGCCCATCCCGATGTCGAGCAGGTTCCAGTTCTCGTCGTAGATGTCGCCGCGCGGACGTTCTCCGAATCGGTCCGCGATAACGAGGATGAAAATTTTGGGGTCGCCCGGGTGCTTGTTGAAGACATGAAACTTCAGATCGGGCGGAACCTTGCCATCTTGTCCGACAAGAAGTTCCTCGAAGAAAATGCGCCGTTCGATCGTGCGGTAGTGTCGCTCTCGCGCGATCGCATAGAAATCGGTCGATAACCAGCGTTGCGCCATTGCATCGAGTTCTTCAAACGACGTTTCCTTCTTGTCGTTGACGAGATGAACGAATCCGCTGCCGTGATTCGCCTTCATCACGAAGGACGTCGGAAGAGCATCGAAAACGCTCCTGGTGAACACCGATGGCTCTGCGACGAGCGGCACGAGATACTCGCTGCCGATCTTCCCGGCCACGTACTCGCGCACTTTCAGCTTGTCGCTGAGGTCGCCGAAACGCGGATCGGGTTCGAGACAGCGTCGCAGGATCTTTTCATTGAACGTCGTCGGATTGCGCATCTTCGGAAAGCGCCCGATTCTGCGACGATGATAAAGAGTCAGGTACAAGTTATCGGGCAACAATTCCTTGACGCTGTGTATCAGCGACTTCGAGAGAGTCATTCGCTCGCCTCCAAAATTCTTTTAACGTCAGACGAAATCGCTTCCGCCATATTTTTGGCTCGCATTTAGCGTACCGCGTTTATCGAGGATTCGTTGTCTGAAGGACGGCACTTCGATCACAACATGAATTTTCCGCTGAAGCGTCGCCCCGACGTATGTACGCGAGCGCACACACTCGCAAACCACGCGATTGAAACTCGTATCCAACGGTTGTTTCTCTTGCGACGACGACGCATCGACGTTACATTTCCCCTGCCGGCGAAACAGTTGGCCAGACCGGTTTCTCCCTTTCGATGAGTCGCTGAGCTCCAAGGCGTGCGCCCGACCGAAACACATTCGGTCGTTCAACCGGGCGTCCCAGCGACAGACGTCAACACTTGCGTCATCGCATCGAGACTGTCGCTCCGGGGCAAGCGTCTGCTTGCCCCGAAGCGATTCGCGATGCTTCGGATGCCGGATGCACGTCGCGCAAACGCGCGCAGTGCAGCCCGCAGCACCTTCAGAAATCCTTCCAAGGGGCGGAGTCGACACATGCTCAAAGAGAAACGTAGACACACTCGCTGGATCACCGGCACAGTCTCGGCCGCGGCACTCGCACTGCTCGCCGCTTGCGGTGGCGGCGGCGGTGACAACAGTTCGAGCAACGGCTCGACGTCGCCCACGAACTCGGGCGATACCGGCGCAAGCACCCCTGCCGTGCCGACGAACACCACGCCGACGCTAGCCGCGGCGACCGCGGTTGTCGATGGCACGACGCTCGGCACCGCGCAATGGAGCGACGGCTCGACATCCACAGGCGGCACGGGTCAGGCGGTCAATAACCTCACCTGCACGGTGGCGGGTAACAAGTACAGCTACGCGCATCTGTCGATTTATCAGAACGGCAAACAGCTTGCTTTGCCGGCGAACATCGGAAGCGTCGCGCCGACGATGGCCCTGCAGCGCGGCTGCGTCTATCCGGTTCACACGGTCGATGCGTCGGGCAAGATCCGCATGGACGTGACATCGACCGGTTCGTACACGCTGGGTCAGTTCTTCGCTGTCTGGGGTCAGCCGCTCAGCACCACCAACGTAGCAGGCCTCACCGGCAATGTGACCGCCTGGGTCAATACGGGCGGCACGCTCACGAAATACACCGGCGATCTCGCTAGCCTCGCGCTGCCGCAGCATGGCGAAGTGACGCTCGTCGTCGGGACGCCGCCAGCGCAGATTGCGACATACACCTGGACCGACCCGCCGCCCTTCACGTCGACGGTCACCACGCTTTCCTTCGGCGGCGTCGTGGGCAGTCCGTTCTGGGCGGACGGCATGACCTCGACAGGCGGCACGGGTGCGCCGGTAGATGGTGTGATTTGCGCGGCGGGCATGGCCGAAACCTTCCACGTGCACGCGCACGTCGCCATCTTCAAGGACGGGCAGTGGCTCGCGTTCCCGAAGAATGTAGGCATCTTGCCGCAGTGCAACTACGAGATGCATACGCACGACAATACCGGCATCATTCATATCGAAACGCCGAACGTGAAAACGTTCACCCTGGGCGAGGTTTTCGATATCTGGGGACAGCCGCTTTCCAGCACGAACGTCGCGGGTATCACGGGCAACATCGTCGTCTATATCAACGATAACGGCGATGTCCGGCGGTACATGGGCGACCCGCGCAAGATCGTGCTGACGTCGCTACGGGATATCACGTTCCAGATCGGTACGCCGTTGCCGACGCTGCCGACGTACTCCTGGTACGAACCGCAATAAACCATGCGGACGAACGCCGCGGTGCGAGCCGCGGCGTTCGGTGCTGGCTCTGCGCGTCCTGGCTTAATGCCATGGATCGGCATATTGCCTGAACAAGAACATATTGCTGACGCCTACCGATCGGCCCGGCGTCTTCGGCAAAATCTGCATCCCGACATAACCTCGTCCAGCAAGCCACGAGTCATGAGGCATGAGCTCGTGGCTTTTGCACGTGGCTCAATTGCCGCCTCTCGGAACACTGTGCATGAGTGGCATCGCAGTTTCTCCGCGTCCTGTCTGTGCGGCACTGCATTGAACGCTAGTGCGCAAGCTGTTATGTTTCCTGCATCGCAGTCGTCGCGCGCGGCTTCAAATTGTCCGCGTTTTACTCGCCGCAGACGAAACGCGCTTGCGCGAGTCTCTGTCATGGCAGAGACGGGCACGCTGCCCGCAATGCCTCAAGCGCAACGTCGAACCAGCTCGACGTCGAGTATGATGATTTAACGTTATGCCTGAATTCATGGGGTTTTCTGTCGAGTCCTCGACTGTTCAACCCTCCAAGCACTTCGCTCCGCCGTGTTTCTGAACAGGCCTTTCAAGGAGACCTCGACGTCGTGAAGATACTGATCGCGAACACCCTCTACTTTCCGGATGAACCCGGAGGAGCAGAGATATCGACGCGACTGCTCGCCGAAGGTCTGGTCAGGGCGGGCATCGAAGTGTGCGTCGTCTGCGCGACGGGAACGGGCGCGGACCGCGTCGACGATGTGAACGGCGTGAAGGTGTATCGACTACGCTCGGTCAATCTGTATTGGCCGCACGTGCGAGAAAAGCACGGACGCGTCGCCAAGCTCATCTGGCACGCCATCGACGTGTACAACGTCATCATGTCGCGCAAGTTGTCGAGCATCATCGCGCGTGAAAAGCCGGATGTGATCAGCACCAGCAATCTGTCTTGTCTGTCCGTCGATATCTGGCGGCTCGCCCGCAATGCCGGCGTGCCGATCGTGCACACGGCGCGCGACTACTATCTGATGTGTCCGACGGCGATCATGTTCTCGCATGCGAAGCCGTGCGAGCGGCAATGCGGCGTCTGTTCGGTATATGCCCAGCCCAAGCGGGTCGCGTCGGCGCGTGTCGCAGCCGCCGTGGGCGTCAGCCGCTTCGTGCTGCAAAAACACCTGGAAAGCGGCTATTTTTCGCGCGCGACGCGCACTGCAGTCATCTACAACGCCTGCGAGTCCAACGAAGATTCGACCTCGGCGCAACGCACGCGCCGTTATCAGGGTGGTCCGGTCAGGCTCGGCTTGCTCGGGCGAGTGTCGCGAGAGAAAGGACTGGAAGTCCTGCTCGAGCAACTGCTCGCGGACAATACGCTGCAATGGACGCTAGCGGTCGGCGGCCACGCCGATGCGGATTACCTCGAGTCGATCAAGGCGAAGTATGACGATCCGCGCGTCGAGTATCTTGGCCGCGTGAACCCCGACGAATTTTTCGACGGCATCGATATTCTCGTGGTGCCGTCGATCTGGAACGAACCGTTCGGGCGCGTGACGGTCGAAGCGTACTCGCACGGCGTGCCTGTCGTGGGTGCGAACACCGGCGGCATTCCTGAAGTCATCGAGCCGCGCACGAATCTCGCGTTCGACATGGCACGGCCGTCGTCGATCATCGGCAAGTTGCATGAGGCAGTGGCGCTGCTTGAAGACCCGGGCGTGCATGACCGTATGCGCGAATACGCCAGACGCTTCAACGTCGATGCGATGGTCGATGCTTATCGAGCGTTGTACGAAAGCGTGCTCGCCGAGCAGGCGATCCCACGCGTCGTATGCCCGTAATGCTCGCGTATTTTTGTCGATGGCATGCCGAACATCGATTCATAACAAATCTGGAATGTAAGCAGAAGCACGCAAATTGAAAAATTGCGATGCCACCATCTTTGATGGGGTAAACTGGCCCGCACAGCTTGCAGGAAGTTTGATCAGCTCGACCAATCGCACTGGATATTGCTCATTGCCGATTCGAATCGAGGTGACGCGGCGCCAACTGTTACCCGTCAGGCCATACGCTGGAATACCGGAGCCGCGACACATGAAGGGACACACGACCCGTCGAGTCATCGGGAAGCGCTCATCATCAGGCTGTCGCGCGCGCGAAGACCTTCAGACCGCCAGGACGCCGGCTCGCATTGATCCGCATCTTCTTCATACGCCGTGAAAGTACTGATCGCTAACACGTTATATTTTCCAGACGAGGTCGGCGGCGCCGAAGTTGCGACGCGACTCCTTGCCGAGGGACTGGTCAAGGCGGGCATCGAGGTATGCGTCGTCTGCGCCACCGGAGTAGGCGACGACCGCAGTGAAGAAGTCAACGGCGCGAAGGTCTATCGTCTGAGATCGAGCAATCTGTATTGGCCGCATGCTCCCGGGGAGCATTCCCGTGTCGCCAAACTGATATGGCACGCCATCGACGTGCGTAACACGGCCATGTCACGAAAACTCGCCGACATCATCAGGCGCGAGAGACCGGACATCGTCAATACAGCCAACCTTTCGTGTCTTTCCGTCGATGCATGGCGCGTTGCGAGCAACGCGGGCGT
The DNA here is from genome assembly GCA_001544655.2 of Caballeronia turbans. Lineage (GTDB taxonomy): Bacteria > Pseudomonadota > Gammaproteobacteria > Burkholderiales > Burkholderiaceae > Caballeronia > Caballeronia turbans. The sequence goes on along the minus strand of FCOD02000057.1, from coordinate 8,134 downwards.
GCCGATCGTGCACACCATCCACGACTATTACCTGCTATGCCCCACGGCTACCATGCTGAGCGGCGGAAAGCCTTGCCCGAGTCAGTGCGGTGTGTGCTCGCTCTACGCAAAGCCGAAGCAGCTTGCGTCCGCCCAGGTCAACGCGGCGGTCGGCGTAAGCGGCTTCGTATTGCAAAAACACGTTGAGAGCGGCTTTTTCCCGCGTGCGGCGAAGACCACCGTCATCAACAATTGCTATACGCCGGTCGGAGATTCCATAGGGCGACAGGATTCGAGACGACAGGTCGCGAACGCGCCAGTGAGACTCGGCATGCTTGGACGCGTGCTGCCCGAGAAAGGTCTCGAGCTCCTGCTGGAACAACTCCTCGCGGACAAGACGCTCAATTGGACACTCGCCGTCGGCGGGACCGGCGATGCGGACTATGTCGAGTCCATCAAGACGAAATACGCGGACCCACGCGTGAGTTTCCTTGGACGGGTAAATCCCCCCGACTTCCTGAGCAGCATCGACATTCTCGTGGTGCCCTCGGTCTGGAATGAACCGTTCGGGCTGGTGGTTCTCGAAGCGTACTCGCACGGCGTGCCCGTCGTGGGATCGAGCATGGGTGGTATTCCCGAAATCATCGAACCGCACTCGAATCTGCTGTTCGACGTCGCCCGCCCCGAGACGATCATCGTCAAGATTCACGAGGCAGCGGCATTGCTCGACGAACCATCGGCGCATGATCGGCTGCGCCAGCACGCCAGGAAGTTCAGTCACGATGCGATGATCAACGCCTACGTCGAACTGTACGAAGGGATGATTTGCGTCGAAGAGCGAAAGCCGTCGATGGCGACCGGACGCGAAGCGAATTGATCGCCGACGCTCTGGTTTCGAATCGACGAGCGTGGGATAGAAGTTAGCGAATCGGCCTTGCGAGGTCATCATGCGCAACTCCATGAACGCGGCTGTGAAGTGTTTGCTTGCGATGCTGCTGGCCGCGTTGGTCGTGATGCTCGTGAATGCGCGCGTTCCGGATGACGTGCGCAGTGCGGTTCCCGCGCCAGAACCGAAAGACATCCGGGCCGCCAGAGTAAGCCAAACGACGGTGGCCGCAGGCGAAGTCATCACGCTGGTGGTCCACTCGGCCCCGGACTGCAAATATTGCGCGCGCTGGAAGGGGCCTCTCGCGGGAGAAGGGCATTTCAAGTCCTGGGCCCGCACGCATCCTGGCACGCAGCTTTTCATCGTCGAGCGCGCATCGATTGCCAGCAATGAAACACCGGCGGACTATCCTCAGGACCTTCACTGGCTATCGGAGCAAAGTCAGAAGGAGCAGCGCCTGCGTCCGGGCACGCCGATGTTCGAAGTGTTCGTCGCACGGAAGCTGGTGCTTCGGACCTATGGTCTGGATTCGTGGGACGACGATGTTTTTCCGGCCATCAAGGATCTCGACGCCCGTCGTTCGCATTCCGTTGCGAGTCATTGATCTTCGCGCGGTCCGGGCGAATGCGCGGCAAGCAATTGCAGGTGCCGTGCTTCGGTCTCGCCATCGGCGGGAAACATGCACTCCAGACGCAGTTCCTGCGTCGCGACGTTCTGCGGCGCGCCCACAGTCGTGACCAACGAGAAATAGCGCAGCACGGCGCCTTCACAGACGAAGCCGATCGGAACGACGGGCATCGTGGGCGAGGCGGATTGCCCATGATGGGTCCTCCAGTCACGTGGCACGCCGGGATAGGCAAGCAGTTCGTCGAGCAGGCGCCTCGTGCCGTCATCGACCATGTGACCGACCGATTCTCGATACACCCGTTGCAGCAAGCTGCGCGCGACGGTTTCCCAGTCGGCCACGAATGGACGCATTCCCTGTGGATCGAAAATCAGATGCAGCATGTTGCGCGGGCCTTCACGCGAAGCCATGTCGATAAAACAGTCGAAGAAACGCGGCGCCGCGCCGTTGGTCATGAGCACGTTCCAGTGGCGATCCATCACGATTGCCGGAAACGGTTCGTGCTGGCGAACGACCCGTTCGAGCGCGCGCACGACGCCCTGCATCTCCTGCGCGTTCCACGGCGCCTCCGAATACAGGGGCGCGTAGCCCGCTGCGAGCAGCAAGGCATTGCGCTCCCGCAGCGGCACATCCAGCGTCTGTGCGAGCGTCAACAAAGTGTCGCGGCCCGGCACGCTGCGCCCGCTTTCGATGAAACTGATCTGGCGTTGCGAGACGCCTGCCTCCAGCGACAGACCGAGCTGGCTCATGCCGCGCACATCACGCCAGTAGCGCAGCAGTTCACCGAGCTCGCCCGGCGGCGCATTCGGATCGGGACGCATGGCGTTCATCGGGTGTTCCGAAATCGGGTTGGATGGATAAAGAATACTCAGGCCACCGGCGCATGCCAGACGAACGCTTCGAACTGCGCTTCGAGCGGCGGCCTCGTCACGCTGCTCGTGTAGTTCGTGATGGTCGATGCGGCAACCACCGCAATGACCTCGAGTATCTGCTCGATATCGAATCCCGCATCGAGAAAGCGTCTCTCGTCCGATTCGGCGAGGCGGCCGCGCTTGTCGATCAATGCACGCGCCAACGCCGACAGCGCGGCCAGCGCGGCGTCTCTCGGCAGAGCGCCTTGCCGGATGGCGTCGACGTCTTCGGAATGCACGCCTTCTTTCAACGCGAGCGCCGTGTGGAACGCGACCGGCCATTCGCTTGCATTCGTGACCGCGTTCGTCAACAGGACGGTCTGAATCTGCGGCTCGGTCAGACTGCTCGCATGCACGCGCTCGAAGAGGCCGATGAAAGCGTTGATCAGCACCGGCGATGCGGCCATCGTGCCCGCGACATTCGGAATCAGGCCGAACGCCTGCTGCAATTGCCCAAGCACGGGCCGCGATTGCGCAGGCGCGGATTCGATCGTGTGAACGGGATAGCTGAGCATGGTATCTCCAGGGCGTTGAGCGCGCCGAAATGGACGCGCGATAGCCGTAGAGTAGAAGCGCTCATGCGTTACGCCAATTACATGCGATGTAATCGGCTTGCCGTTGCTTCGCGATGTTGGCTACGACGCCTTCATGCCTTGTCGTAGATCGAACTGCCCAGCGTCAACGTCGTAGTGCTCGACGATCCGAAGCGGATTTCATAGAGATCGCGGCCGAAATTGCCCGGCACCTTGACCGACATGCCGCCGCGGTCGTCCGCAAGCGGCACGAAGAGTTGATAGCGAAGGTCTTCGTTGCCGTACAGGACATAGCCCGGCAGTTCGGGCAACGTGGTGAGATAGGCCGGCGGATTGCCCAGGATGACGATCGGAACGGCCGTCGGCGAATCGTTCGTCAAGGTCCATTGCGTGCCGGCTCGCTGTTGCCATGCGTTGTCTAGCGGCGCCAGCGGGGCGAGCTGCTGCCCGATCGGCAGCGTGAGATAAGCGTAGCCCGCGCCCGGCACGACGCGCTTCATCACATAGCGGTAGCTGAACGCGTTGCCGCCGCCATCGGTTCCGGAGACGACCGTGAATCGATACGACGCGGTATCGGTGTTGCTCCACCACCATCCGTCGCTGCGGTACTGGTAAGCGCCGACCTGCTTCCACGCACGTTTGGCGCCATCCCATTGATTCAGCTGCAGACTGCCGTCCGGGTTGGCGATCACCTGAAGCGGCGAGTCGGAGTTGCCGTAGATGCCCGCGGCATTCGCGATGCCCGGCGCCGACGCGGCCGGCGGCGCCGTCGTGCTGATTTTCGCCGGCAGCGAAGCGATCGTGCCATCCTCTTTCAACGCGGACAGAACGAGCATTTCCGCCAGCTTGCGCGCGTCGTAGCCGGAATTGCCGGTGACCATCAGCGCAAGTTGCGCCTGCGGCACGACGAAGAACTCGCTCGAATAAAAAGCCGTCCCGCCGTCTTTCTCCCACCCGAGGACGCCCGCGGCCTGAAGCGCCGGCTGCTGCACCGAATCCCAGCCGAGACCCCAGCGCCATTCGGGCGAAGGGTTGATCAACAGTCCCGTGGACTGGTCCGTGCCCATCTGCGCGATGCCCGCCGCGGACACCACGCGTTGCCCCTGAAATACGCCGCCGCCGAGGATCATCTGCGCGAGATTCATCATGTCGCCGGGCGTCGAGCTTAGTCCGCCGGTCGCGTATGCATTGACGAATTCCTGATACTGCGTGCCGTTCGCGAACGGATAGGAAAACGAACCGTCGCTTAGCACGGTCGTGAGATAGCTGGAGTTCGTCATCTTCAGCGGTGCGAGGATGTTCGCTTCCACGAAGTTCGCAAAGCTCTGCCCGGTCATCGCGAGAACGATCTGCTCGACCATCGTGAAGCCGTCGTTGCAGTACACGGCGAGTTCGCCAGGCAGATGCTTCAGATGCGTATTCGCCAGTTCGGCTTGCGTGTCGGCTGCGTAACCGGGAACCGGCGCAAAGGTGAAGAGGTTGCGCGAATTGGTGCCGGGCAATCCTGATGAGTGCGACAGCAGATGACGCGTGGTGATCTTCGCGTACTCGGGGGAGAGCATCGTGAAAGTCGGCAGATATCGGACGATCGGCGTATCGAGCGTGATCAGGCCGCGGTCCTGAAGAATCGCGGCCGCGAGGGCTGCAAAGAGCTTGCTGACCGAGCCGATGTTGAAGCGCGTCTGGATCGTCGCCTTGGTCTGGCTCGGCACCGACGATACGCCGAACGCCTGTTGCCAGAACACGTTGCCGCCCTTGAGCATGGCCACGGAAATTGCCGCCACGGGCTGTGCGGGGTCTGCAATTGCCTGCTGGATGGCCTGTTGCCCCATCGCCACCGTTTGGGGATACGGCTGCGAGTCGGAGTGATCGCTGCCGCAACCTGGAAGGATCGTCGCGAGCATGCCGGCGCCGGCCGCGCCGAGAAATTGCCGTCGGCCCGCGCTGAGCGCAGTGGGACTGGAAAGTGAAGCGTCGCTGTTACGGTTGGATCGGGCCACGACAGCTCTCCTTGTTGTTATTCGCGGGGCGTACTTGTGCAGCTCGGTCCTTTTGCGCTGGATTATAGGCATGAAAATCGAGCGATAACGCATCGCTCGATTGAAAGTCGATCCTTTCCGTTTCGCGGGCAAGACTAATTTGCCGATGGCCCGGCATCGCCCTCGCCTACCGCCGCCCGGACAGGTTCCACCGCGAATAAATATGCGTTTCGCTGTGGGCCGGCCGTCGTTCAGCGTCTATCCTGATTGTGTGACCACGCGACCAGGCAGGAGACGGCATGCAAGGCGATCCGAAAGTGATTGACTACCTCAACGCCGAACTGAAGAACGAACTGACGGCCGTGCATCAGTATCTTCTTCACGGCCGCCTCTACAAGCACTGGGGTTTCGAAGAGCTCGGCGCGCACGAATACAACGAGTCGATGGATGAGCTGACGCATGCGGACAAGTTGATCGAACGCATCCTCATGCTCGACGGAATGCCAAACTTGAACGATCTTCATCCGCTGGCGATCGGCAAGGAAACGCTCGAAGCACTCCAGAACGATCTCAAGCTCGAACAGGCGGCTCAGGTTCAGTGCAAGGAGGCCATCGTCTACTGCGAATCGGTGCGGGACATCGTCTCGAGAGACATTCTGGTCGAGCTTCTCGACGCCACCGAGGATCACATCGACTGGCTGGAGATTCAGATCGGGCTCGTCGACAAGATCGGCATCGAAAACTATCAGCAATCCGCCGTTCACAAGATCGTGTGACGAAGTGACGGGGCCGCTTCTCGCAGGCTCACGGGCCTGCGTTTTCCCTGCTGAGGCGACGAACGGCCTGCGGTGGTTGCCCGGTCGTTCGCAGGAACGCCCGCCTCATTCGCTCTCGATCCGAGAAGCCGACTTCGTCCGCTATCACGTCCAACGACAGACGCCCTTTCTCCAGCAACAGTCTCGCGGCTTCCACACGCAGATGTTCGACTGCTTTCGCGGGCGATTGCCCCGTCTCCGCGCTGAACGCGCGGCTGAACTGGCGCGGGCTCAGACTCGCAACGTCGGCTAGTTCCTCGACGGTCAAAGGATTGCGCAGATTGGCGTTCGCGTAGTCGATGGCTTTCTGGATCCGGTCGGATTTCGGCTCCAGGTCCAGCAGCGTCGAAAACTGCGACTGCCCGCCGGCGCGCCGATGATAGACGACGAGCTTGCGCGCGACGGCACGCGAAACATCCTGGCCGTGATCCCTTTCGATCATCGCGAGCGCCATGTCGATCGTGGCCGTCATGCCTGCCGAAGTCCAGATCGGCCCGTCGACGATGAAAATCTGGTCGTCTTCGACGGCGATCTTGGGAAAGCGACGCTGCAGATCATTGGCGAAACGCCAGTGGGTCGTCGCACGGCGGCCGTCGAGAACGCCTGCGTGCGCCAGGATGAACGCGCCAGTGCATGGGGCCGCGATGCGTCTCGACGTGCTCAGCGAGCGCCTCACGAATTCCGTCAACGTGGCCGACACCGTATCGGTTTCGACTCCGGAGCTGAACATCACGGTGTCGAACGTGGCATCGCCGAACGCTTGCGTTTCTACACGAATGCCCGCCGAAGAGGGAACGAGCCCTCCCTGTTCCGATAGAACGGACACGCCATAGGCAGGCTCGCCCAGCACCGCGTTCGCCAGTTCGAAGGCGGTCACTGCCGCGAATCCCAGCAGGTAGAAATTCGGAAACACCACAAAGGCGATCGTGTGCATGGCGTGCCCTGCTCATCATGTCCTAAATCCATTGTGTATATGACATTTGAGCCACAGTCAACGAGGCTTAAGCTCTTTTCAAGCGTCGTTGACGCAGGCAAAGGCCCGACGGGCGACCGAATCTCACCGTGCTTCAGAAGAACTTTTGTATGGATCGTCGATTACTGATATTGGCAACGGGCATGTTCGCGATGGGCACCGACAACTTTGTCGTCGCCGGTATTCTTCCGGACGTCGCTGCCTCACTGCATACGTCCGTCGGCCTCGCTGGGCTGATGGTGACCTTCTACGCGTTGACCTATGCGGTGGCGGCGCCTGTCATGGCCGCCCTGACGGGCAACTGGCCGCGCAAGCTGCTGCTGATTTCGGCGCTGGGCATTTTCGTCGTCGGGAACGCCGTCAGTGCATTGGCCGCAGACTTGCAGTGGGTTCTCCTTGCCCGCGCTCTTGCCGGTTTTGGCGCCGCGCTGTTCTCACCGACGGCGTTGGGCGTGGCCTCGGCGATTGCAGCGCCCGAAAGACGAGGCCGTGCGCTGGCGACGGTTACGGCCGGTCTGACGGCAGCGACCGCGCTCGGCTCGCCGATGGGCACTTTCATCGGCGAATTCGGCGGCTGGAGGATGACGCTGTGGTTCGTCACCGCGCTCGGGACTGTTGCGATGATCGGCGTATGGATGATGCTGCCGTCGGTTCCGCGGCCGCAATCAGTCGGATTGCGTGAGCGGCTTGCGCCTGTTCGCGATGTGCGTATCGCGTTCACCTTGCTCACGTCGCTATTCGCCTTCGGCGGATTTCTGATGGTCTACACGTACGCGGGCGTCGTGCTGGCGCGCGTAACGCACGGCGATGAAAGCATTCTCGCGGGCATGTTTTTGTTGTGGGGTGTGGCGGCGACAGCCGGTAACGTGCTATCCGGCCGGCTCGTGGACCAGTTCGAGAGCCGCACGCTGATCAATTCGATGTTGTGGCTCGCCGTCATCAATTTCTGCGCTTTGCCGTGGACATCTGCGCACGCATACGGTGCTGCGATAGCGCTCGTCGTATGGGGGATATGTGGATGGGGGCTTCTCGTTCCGCAACAGCATCGTCTCGTGCAGATCTCGCCGCATGTCGCGCCTCTGGTGCTCGCACTGAATAACACGGCCACCTATATCGGACTCGCGTGCTCGGGTTTGCTGGGGGGCGCGTTGATCCCGAGACTCGGCGGACAGTATCTGAGCCTGATCGCCGCAGTGCTAATCGCAATTGCTTTTGTTTTCGCGGAGGCCGCGCATCATTGCATGCGGCGACCGCCGACCGTGCATCGCAAGCTATCCAGCATGCTGCCCGACACCGTGGAATGAGCAGACCAACTTGCCGCAAGGTCTGGATTAGCCCCCCGTTTGAACGGCATGTCCAAACGCAAAAACCCCACCTTTGCGGGGTGGGGTTTTTGTTTATCGCATGAGGAGCCTGACGATTACCTACTTTCA
>FCOD02000056.1 GCA_001544655.2 Caballeronia turbans | reverse complement strand
TTGATGTCTTCCAGATTGATGCCGCCGAAGGTCGGTTCGAGCGCGGCGATCACATCGACGAGCTTGTGCGGATCGCTTTCGTTCAGCTCGATATCGAACACGTCGATACCGGCGAACTTCTTGAAGAGCACGGCCTTGCCTTCCATCACCGGCTTGGAGGCTAACGGCCCGATATTGCCGAGTCCGAGCACGGCTGTGCCGTTCGACACGACGCCCACCAGGTTGCTGCGCGCAGTGAAGCGCGCGGCGTTCAGCGGATTCTCGACAATCGCCTCGCACGCGAACGCGACGCCCGGCGAGTACGCGAGCGAGAGGTCGCGCTGATTGATCATTTGCTTGGTCGGCACGACAGCGAGCTTTCCCGGCGTCGGAAACTCATGATAATTGAGCGCGGCTTCGCGAAAACCTTCTTTGTCCGTTTGCGTGGTCATTTCGGCAATGCTCTAAAAAAGAAGTTGGCAGTCGCCTAAGGGCCACTGCCAATTTGCACAAGGATGTTGTGGAGGCTCAATGAGCGTTCGATCGCCCGGACGCATCACCGGTCGATGGGAATGCAATGGCGGGATGGTCGATCGGCTGCAGCTCTTCGAATTCGTCTACGTTCGTACGATTGAGCACCGCACGCGCAGTGTTCATATCGAGCTGTCCTTCCCAGCGCGCGACCACCACAGTTGCAACACCGTTGCCGATCAGGTTGGTCACCGCCCGAGCTTCGTTGAGAAAGCGATCAACGCCGAGAAGCAAGACCAAACCTTCGACCGGTATTTTGTGCATCGACGCGAGCGTGGCAGCCAGTGCAACGAACCCAGCACCCGCGACCCCCGCTGAGCCTTTCGAGGTGAGCAGTAGCACACCAAGCACAAGCAACTGATCCCAGATCGTCAGATGCACATTCATCGCCTGCGCGATGAACAGGGCCGCCATCGTGAGATAAATTGCCGTTCCGTCAGCATTGAAGGTGTAGCCGGTCGGCAGCACCATTCCAACAACCGGTCGCGAGCAGCCCATCCGTTCCATCTTGATCAGCATCTGCGGAAGTACCGCTTCCGTGGAGGCCGTGCCGAGCGTGATCAGGATCTCGTCCTTGATGTAGCGAAGGAATTTAAAGAGCGACAGTCCGCACATCCTCATGACAAGGCCGAGGATCACAACCACGAAGAAGATCGACGTCAGATAGAGGCACAACATCAATTGGCCAAAGGAAGCCAATGTGCCGATGCCGTACTTTGCTATGGTGAAGGCCATGCCGCCGAACGCCCCGATAGGTGCGACGTACATGACAATCCGCACCACACCGAACATGCCCTGAAGGAACATGTCGAGCATGTCGACAAACGGTGCAGTCCGAGGCCCCAACTTGGCAAGAGAAATGGCAAGCAGCAGCGAGAAGAAAATGATGGGCAGTATCTCGCCGTTGGCGAACGCGCCAACGATGCTGTTCGGCACAATGCTCATGAAAAAGTCGAGCATGCCATGTTGCTTCGCTGCAGTCGTGTAGGTTGAGATCGCAGACCCGTCGATGTGCGACGGATCGACGTTCATGCCGACACCAGGCTTGAAGACATTCACGACAACCATCCCGACGAGGAGTGCGATCGTCGATGCGACTTCGAAGTACAGCACGGCCTTAACCCCAACGCGGCCCGCCTCATGAAGATCGTTCATGCGGGCAATGCCAACCACGACCGACGCGAAGATGATCGGTGCGAGCAGCATTCGGATCAACTTGATGAACAAGTCTCCAAGGGGCTTGAGTTGAGAACCAATGTCCGGATAAAAGTGGCCCAGCAGAATACCGGCGATGATCCCGATAATAACCTGCACATAGAGCTTCGAGAGCGTCTTCCTAACTTTCGATACCAGCATGTCTGTCTCCTATGACTGGCGTCTTTTTTGTGGAGTGCGAACGAGCAGCCACAGCGAGATAGTCCGCTGTGGTGAGCACGGCCGCGTGTCGCCTGTGTTTGTGTTTTTATAGGCGCGGCATCGACGAGAACCGTCGATGCCTTGATACCGCTGAGTGTTTAGTCCGAGAGTTTGCGCATCTCGGCGATGAGATCCGACTTACCCTCGAAGCCGATACCCGGCAGGTCCGGCATCGTGATGTAGCCGTTTTCGACCTTGACTCCGTCGGGGAAGCCGCCGTACGGTTGGAACAGGTCCGGATACGACTCGTTTCCGCCTAAGCCGAGGCCAGCGGCGATGTTCAGTGACATCTGGTGACCGCCGTGGGGGATGCAGCGGCTCGGCGACCAGCCGTGTTGACGCAGCATGTCCAACGTGCGCAGATACTCCACCAGGCCGTAGCTCAGCGCGCAGTCAAATTGCAGCCAGTCGCGGTCGGGACGCATGCCGCCATAGCGGATCAAGTTACGCGCGTCCTGCATCGAGAACAGGTCTTCGCCCGTCGCCATCGGCTTGTCGTAGTAGTTCCGCAGCGTGGCTTGCAGCTCAAAGTCGAGCGGATCGCCCGGTTCCTCGTACCAGAACAGGTCGTATTGCGAGAGCGCCTTCGCGTACTGGATTGCTGTGTCCAAATCGAAGCGACCGTTGGCGTCGACGGCAAGCTTCTGGCCGTCTTGAAGCACGCTGAGAATCGAGTCGATGCGGCGAAGATCTTCATCGAGCGATGCACCGCCGATCTTCTTCTTCACCACGGTGTAGCCGCGGTCGATATAGCTGCGGATCTCGTCTTTCAGCTTCTCGTGGTCCTGGCCCGGATAGTAATAACCGCCTGCCGCATACACGAAAATCTTGCGATCCGGTTGGCCGTTGCCGTAGCGTTCCGCCAGCAATTGGAAGAGCGGCTTGCCTTCGATCTTCGCCACCGCATCCCAGATCGCCATATCGATGGTCCCAATTGCGACCGAACGTTCGCCGTGACCACCGGGCTTTTCGTTGGTGAACATCGTCGCCCAGATCTTGTGGGGATCGAGGTTAGCGCCAGCGTCATTGACCAGCGAGGCGGGATCGGCTTCGAGGATACGAGGGATGAACCGCTCACGCATGAGCTTGCCCTGCCCGTACCGGCCGTTGGAGTTGAAGCCGTAGCCGACCACCGGCTTGCCGTCCCGAATCACGTCGGTGATGACGGCGACCAGACTCAGCGTCATCTTGCTGAAGTCAATATAGGCATTACGGATCGGGGAACTGATCGGAACGGTCTTTTCGCGAATTTCAACGATTCTCACGGCTTCGTCTCCAGAGTTTTACGAGATTGTTGCGACTCATTGGCTGCAACATGGGACGTAGCTTAACCGCGAAAAAGGCTGCTAAACTGCACTTCTGTTCATATCACTTTTCAATTTCAGTGAATACGGAAACGCAGACAGCGACAGATTTCGAGTTTTTTATTCTTCTGGCGAAACTCAGGAGCATGTCCGGTGCCGCCCGAGCGCTCGATCTGTCGCCGCCAGCTGCGACGAAGAGGCTTGGCGTCATTGAACAGCGACTCGGTGTACGACTGGTCAATCGAACAACGCGGAGCGTGAGTCTCACGCCTGAAGGCGAAACTTACCTTCGCTACGCAACGCAGATCGTTGGGCAGGTCCGGGAGATGGAGGAAGCAATCTCAGGAACGAAAGGCGATCCTCAAGGGCTTTTGCGCGTCAATGCGACGCTAGGCTTTGGCCGGACAACAATCGCGCCGTTGGTCTCGGAATTCGCAAAACGCTTTCCCAGCGTCGAAATTCAGTTTGAGGTCACGGATCGTCCAGTCGATCTTGTTGATGGCGCGTTCGATATGGCGATACGATTCGGCGAACTTCCAGACACTCGCTTGAGCGCGCGAAGGATTATGAGCAATCGCCGCTTTCTTTGTGCCTCGCCAAAATACCTTGAGAAGTACGGCACACCCGAGCGCGTCGAAGATCTAGCCCAGCATCGTTGCATCATCCACCGCCAGAATGACGACGCGTATGGCGTCTGGCGCTATATCGTGAATGACCACACCGAGGCCATCAAGGTTAAAGGGGCCTTGTCCAGTAACGACGGCGACATCGTACTTCGATGGGCGCTTGAAGGACACGGGATATTGATACGATCTGAATGGGACCTAGCCAAGTATGTGCAGAGCGGGCGTCTCCAACTTGTGCTGCCTAACACGGTTCTACCGTCGGCCGACTTATTCGTCTATTACCCGAGGCAGAAGAATCAAACAGCCCGGGCGCGCGCCTTCATTGATTTCCTCGTGAGTCGATTTCAGGCACCGTTCACTCCGGTGGACACCGGCGCGGAGCCGCGGGAGCGAAAGAAGCGGAGCCGCGCTTGATGAGTTGGAAGCAAGGTAGCTTGGAACGCTCGCAAGCGTCTTACTCATAACGTTGCTTTCGGTCAGCCTTGACTTAGCACCAGCGACGAGTCGACGCCCGAATGACTTAAGTTCGCCGCTACGAGACGCTGACGATGGAAAGTAACGAGTGGCGGAGTTGGGTCGAAAATCGCCCACTTCGCCAAGTGCACAATCAATCTCCCTTCGTCGAAGAGGAGATTGTCATGGAAACGCTTACTTCTTCCGGCGCTCGCCGGGTGCCATGGAATCAGGGGAGGTTAACCGGCCAGAAACCTCCGTTGAAGCTTCGGGAAATATGGGCGATTCGAACGAGGCTGTAGATGTCTTCCAACGTGTCGCGTCCTGGATCTCGGCACGGGCGCTGAAGCCCGCCGACTTTCTGTTTCCCAGTCGCCTGCACGTGTCAGCACATGTGTCCACGCGCCAGCCTGCACGCATCGTGCATCGCTGGGTCGCATCAATCGGACTGGATGACGCCGCGTATGGCACTCCACGATGCGCCGCACGAAGGCAGCCCTGATATATCGACGCACCAAGAACCTGCGCGCGGTTCAGTTGCTCTTGGATACCAAGCTTGAGAGCACGGTTCGATACCTTGATATCGAGGTGGACGACGCGCTCGAGATGGCCGAACAAACCGAAGTCTGATAACTGTTGGCCGGTGAGCGGGCGCTTGCCGGCCATCTACGGCCTTATCCGAAGGCCGGATGATGCGCTGCACTGTTGACCCGTGCCCCGGCCTACTGGCCGCCGAAGGGCTTCTCGACGCTCAGCCCCAGAAACGCCTCTGGCAACTTTGCGACCTTGCCGATCGGTGACACCTCCGACAGAAGCCTGTTGTCACGCTGAAGGCTTGAACCGTTTTCATGCGCAACTATGCTGTAAGAGTCGAGGGGGCGGGCACGCAAAAAACCTCGAAAGCTCAGATGATTGCGTCCGTGCAACGATGGTCCAAATGGGCCGGGCGCAACGCTGAAAACGAAAAGTTCGGTGTGTATGATGCGTTTCGCTCGTGCGTGGCTGCTTTCAGTCTTGTTTGGAGCTTCGCTCGGCTTATGGAGCGCGCTTTGCGCCGCGGTTCAGCCGGCTTCCGCGCCATCATCGGCGTCAGCATCACCGACAGCGTCCGTGCCGATTCCTGCAAGTGAGACGCGCCGCATCGATCTGACCAACAAGCCTTGGCGCGGCGACTTCGACGCGATGCTCGAGCGTCGCATGATTCGAGTTCTCGTTCCCTTTAGCCGCACGCTGTACTTCAATGATCGCGGACACGAGCGTGGGGTGACCGCGGATACCGTGCGTGACTTTGAACGATTCGTCAACAAGACCTATGCAGATCGCCTCGGCAAGCGCCCGTTCACAGTCATCATGATCCCGACAACACGCGACCGGCTATTGCCCGGGCTCGCGGAAGGCATCGGCGATATCGCGGCCGGCAATCTGACGGTGACTGAGGATCGCCTGAAACAGTCCGACTTTGTTAGCGCACACGCGCTCAAGCTGACGCGTGAACTCGTTCTGACCGGTCCGAAGTCACCCGCGCTCTCCACCCTCGGTGACCTGAAGGGCAAGACCGTCGACGTTCGCCGCCATAGCAGCTATTACGAAAGCCTGATCGCACTGAACAACCGCTTCCGGCAGGCGGGCAAGCCACCGATGCGAATCGTGCTGCTACCGGACGCGCTCGAGGACGAAGACGCGATGGAGATGCTGAACGTGGGCCTGCTTCAGATCCTGGTCGTCGATGACTGGAAGGCGCGCATGTGGGCGCAGATGCTGCCGAACGTCAAGGTGCACGAGAACATGGCGGTGCGGGAGGGCGGCGTCGTCGGCTGGGCCATTCGCAAGAATAGCCCCCAGTTAAAGGCGGTGATCGGCGACTTCTATGAGAAGTTCATCAGGAAGCAAAGCGTAGCGGAGATCCGCCTCAAGCAGTACGTGCAGGGTGCGAAGCAGATTCACAACAACACGGAGAGTGCCGAGCTCAAACGTTTCAGACAGACGGTGGCGTATTTTGAGAAGTATGGCCAGCAATACAATTTTGATCCACTGATGCTCGCCGCCCAAGGGTTTCAGGAATCGCAGCTCAATCAGGATGCGAAGAGTCGGGTGGGCGCGGTCGGCATCATGCAACTGATGCCGGCCACAGGGAAGGAACTCAACGTTGGGGACATCAAGGTTACGCAGTCGAACATTCATGCCGGCGCGAAGTATCTTGATCAACTGATGACCCGCTACTTCCGGGATGCCCATTTTTCCGAGGTGGACCGGCCGCTATTCGCCTTTGCCAGCTATAACGCCGGACCGGGAAACATCGCGAAGATGCGCAAGGAGGCTGCCGCCCGCGGACTCAACTCCGATGTCTGGTTCAACAACGTGGAGATCGTGGTGGCCGAGAAGATCGGCGTCGAGACGACCACATATGTGCGAAACATCTATAAGTACTACGCGTCCTACCACCTTCTCAAGGAAGCGCAGGCGCAGCGCAGCCGCGTGGTTCGGTAGCGGAGCGGCTGACCGGGCAACGCAAATCGCGTGGCCGACGGTTCGCCGACACGCGACAAGCTTCTTCGCGTCTGGTGGCACGCGGGGATCGCGCAAGCGTGTCAGCAGGCGGGCATCCATCTCAAGTCGACGATCCCCAACTGTTCAATCTCCGCCCGCATGTCCAAGGGCCTGCATCCGGCAAGGTCGACGCGGAGCACGCCCTGCGGCGCTCGGCCCGTGCGGCTCGCAATTGGATTGCCGTGCATGCCGGGGGAACGAGCATCGATGTTCTCGTTGCCGCGAGTGATGGCGGGCTGGGCTCAACGAGCGGCGGTCCTTGCAGCGGCATGATGGCTCGATCTTGAAGCGACGATAGACAGGACGGCGGAAACGGCCAGACTGCCGCCGACGCACACCATTGCGACGACCAGTGCCCTGGCCAAGGTCAGCGGATCCGGTGAAGTCCCTGCGACACTGAAAAAGACGCCGCCGATGACCGCGACACCCAGTGCTGCGCTGATTTGCAACGCCGAATTCGTGATGCCCGCGATCATCCCGGAACCGGTCGCCGGTGCGCGATTGATAACCGAGCGCACCAGCGTCGGCAGCGCCCAGCCCTGACCGAATCCCAGGAGTGCTACCGCTCCGATCAACGGAAACTGAGCCGGCATCTGTCCGGGCGCGCCGGCCACGAGGGCGGCGAGGAGTATGCAGCCGGCGACCTCGAGCATCATGCCGACGGCGGGGACGCGGTCGCCGAAGAGGCGGATCGCCAGCGGAGTCGTCAGCGGCCCGATGAAGGCGCCGACCCCGAACGGCAGGAAAACCAGCCCTGTCTCGAGTGGGCTCATTCCAAGTGCCGCCTGGAGGTAGACGGAGAACGTCAGGAAAAAAGCAGAGACGACATAAAAGAAGAGGACGCCCGTAAGCCCGCTCATCAGGCCAGGCCTCCGGATCAGCTCCATGCTGATCAGGGGCACGCCGCCTCGGCGGGCGTAGGCCGCCTCGTATCGGCAAAAGCCTACTCCAGCGACGGGGCACGCGAACAGCATTGCGCAGGCCCACCACGGCCAATCCAGCTCCCGCCCTTCGACCAGCGGCACGATGAGCAAGCCCAGCGTGAGCGCGCAGAGTAGCACCCCGATCCGGTCTACGGGTGCCGGGCTGTCACCGCGGACGTCGGGTAGCAACGGCAGCCCGAAGATCAGGACGGCGGCGACGACTGGCAAGTTGATGAGAAAGACGACGCGCCACTCCAGGTGAAAGATGTCCGCAGAGATCAACGCACCTCCGAGCGCCTGCGCGGCTACGGCGGCCAGTCCCACCGCGGCGCCGTAGAGGCCCAAAGCGCGCGCGCGCTCCTTCTCTGGGAACAAGGCGTGAATGGAGGCCAGCCCTTGCGGCGCCATGGCGGCGGCGCTCACGCCCTGCAGCACGCGCCCGAAAATCAGTATGGCGGGTGACGATGCGAGGCCGCAGATCACCGATGTCAGTCCGAAGCCCGTGACGCCGATCAGGAAGATCCTCCGCCGGCCGAAGAGATCGCCTAGCCGTCCTCCTGTGATAAGGAAGACCGCGTAGGCCGCGGCGTATCCGGAAATGACGAGTTGCAGCTCTGCGGCGCTCGTGTGGAGGGTGCTTTGGATGGACGGCAGGGCGACGTTCACGATGAAGAAGTCCAGCGGAGGCAGAAATGCTCCCACCAGCAACACCGCGAACGCCGACCATCGACGCGTGGAAGAGGTTGTCGTATGCATAGGTTTTGGCGGCGGCGGACCGCGTCAGGCCGGACGGCCGAAGCGTTCCGTTCCCGTGATGGGGTGCCAGTTCTGGAGCGGCGTGGCGTAGTGCATGGTGAAGGTGCGCTCCAGGAATGCCCAGCGGCCGTCGCGTCGCTGATAGACGTCGCGGTATTGGCCGCTCACTTGGAGCGTGCCCTGATCGACGTCGTAAAAAAGACAGTCCGCCGCCACTAGCCCGTGGCCGTTGTCACCGTCCACCGTGATCAGCGCATTCGCCATCCAGTGATGCATATGTGGCATGCGCTTCATGTTGATGCGTGCTTGCGCCAGGATGGCCTCCAGGCCGTCGGAGTTGCCATTTGCGCCCAGGAGCAGTCTCGATTCGGGATGCCAGAGAGTGGCCAGCAGTTCGATGTTCATGGTGTCGAACGCCTCGGCGTAGTTAGCGATCAGCGCATCGATGGCGAAGCGGCTTTCGATGGCGTCAAGGCGTGCTTCGAGTTCTTTGGACATTGGTTTTTACGTACCGATTGGTACACAAATAGCGAAAAAAAATGCGGGGTTCGTGTCGTGGCCTCGCGCTGCTCTGGCTTTACATACCGAGTGGTACAAATATAGAGGAGCTTGGAAGGCCGTGTCAACTGCCCTCTTGAACGGCCCGGTGCCATGCGCGGGAGGTTGTAAGTCGCGACTTGCCCAGAGATTGTGTATCGACTAGTATCTAAATTTTTGACTGCGGAGATGTTCATGGTTCAGCGGGGTCGGCCACGCACGTTCGACCGCGATGCGGCGATCATTTCGGCGATGCACCTGTTCTGGGAACATGGCTATGAATCGACGTCTTTGTCGCAGCTGAAAGCGGCGATCGGCGGGGGCATCTCCGCGCCCAGCTTCTATGCGGCCTTTGAGTCCAAGGAGGCGCTGTACAAGGAGGCGCTGGAGCGATACATGGAGATTTATGGCAAGGTGACGCGCAGTCTCCATGACACGTCGCTTCCGCCACGGGAGGGCGTGTTCCTTGCGCTGCTACGGTCGGCAAAAATGCAGACTGAGAGCGGCCACCCGAAAGGCTGTATGGTCGCGCTGGGCGTTGTCGGGGCCAGTTCCACCGGCAGTGAAGCCGTCACCCAGTTGCTTCGTGACGTGCGCAGTCGCACGCGCGCTGGCTTCCGCGCCTGCGTAGTACGGGGCATCAAGAGTGGGGAACTGCGCAGCAGCACCGATCCGGCATCGCTGTCCATCGCGTTCGACTGCTTTTTCCAGGGATTGTCTGTGCTCGCCCGCGATCGTGTCCGGCATGCCGTCATCGAGAAGGCCGTGACCGACGCGATGGGAATCTGGGATGCCGCAGTGGACCAGCCGATGCCTAAGGAGGTCGGCAAGACTTAGTCCGGAAGCAGATCAGCTTAGCATTGCCTGTCGACGAGAAAGACGGGCAAGCGCGAGTTCCCTCGACGAGATGAAGCGCTTGGTGCCATGCAAGGCACTGGTGCAGATCGTCGAGTCGCCCTGGGCCAACAGCAAGACCGGGCGGCCACCGGCCCGAGTGGCTCGATGTACGTCGAGTAACCTCGCCCAACTCCGAAAAGGCATCCGTAACAATCCGCGGATCAATTGGCTCTTCCAATTAGAGTCAACGTCCGGCGGCCGTGTGATCAAGCCGCATCGCTTGAACGGCGCATTGTGCAACTCAGTGGGTACGCGATGGCGAAGGCTTTCGGTTGCTTGGAGGTTTGGTGACACGGCCTTCGGGACCCTTCGATAACGCTGCGAGATCCGTCTCGTTGCGCACCAGCGCACGAATGCCCGCAGCCGCGAAGCGAACGAGGTCCGCATAATGCGCTGTCGACTTTTTTTCGCGGTCCTGTGCGCCTAGTCGCATCGCCCGGCCATTGAGTGCATGGGCCTGCTGCCGCGCTCCGACAGAGAAAAGATACGCCCACACCGCCTGCTCGCGTGCGATGCCAGGCACGACCGTATGTAGGGCGTCGATGATTCGCTCCGCAATCGGGTCATAGTAGGTTTCACGAATGCGCCGGGAGCGCTCGTCGCTGCCTAGACTCACGGACGCCACCAGCTGCACGTAAAGCGCCAGATTAACGGCATCCTCCCCATGAAAAATCTCCGACAGCGGCGTGAAGGCGATCGTCAGCACGTCTTCGACGGTGGCCTTGCGTTCCCTCGCAAACAGGTCGTCGAGCAACTTGCTACGGTGTTGATTGATCGCTGACGAGCGCCGCTCGAATACGGCCTCGTAGAGCTTGTCCTTGGTCGCGTAGTGGTAGTGCACGAGCGCCTGCGCGACGCCCGCTTCGTCCGCGATGTTTCGCATGCTCGCTCCGGCGTAGCCATGCTCGCCGAACACGCGCTCGGCCGCATTCAGGATCGCGGATAAGCGCGTACCCGGCGCGCGGTCGGGTTCCTGAGCACCGTTGCCGGCGTGTGCGGACTCCTTCTTTTCGCGTTGTGTTCTCATCTCCGCAAGCTCCATGGCGGTACTATTCGATCGATCAGTCAGTATATCGTGATCCTCGCGCGACGCGGGCGAGACGATCCGGGCCGCGTCGCCACCTGCAACGCGATGACCGGACCGCGCACGCCCTTATCCGAGAAACTCCGGCTCCGGCAGACCCTTGACGCCGGGCCGCACCGCGAGCACGTTGCCCGCGAGCGGCTGCTGCGCGAGTTCCTTCTCGCTCATCCGCCGGCGCGCCGTCGTGATGAAGAGGGTGTCGAGGTCCGGACCGCCGAAGCACAAGCTGCTCACGCGTCGCACCGGCAGATTGACGACCATGTCGATTCTCCCGCGCGGGTCATAGCGCGTGACGCACCAGCCATCCATGTTCGCGCTCCAGAAACAGCCGTCGGCATCGACGGTCGAGCCGTCGCAGATGCCGCGCCCGAGCGGAACTTCCGCGAACTTGCGGCGGTTGTAGATGGCGCCATCGACCGAATCGTAGTCGAACACGTCGATCTGGCAGCTGAACGAATCGGTCATGTACATGAGCCGGTTATCGGGACTGAAGCTGATGCCGTTGATGCAGGTGATGCCTTCCATGATCAGATGCGGCTTCAGATCGGGATCGAGACGGAACAGACGTCCGCGCGGCGTGTAGGCGGCTGCTTCCACGGTGCCAGACCAGTAACGGCCGTGACGATCGCATTTGCCGTCGTTGAAGCGGTTCTTCGGCCGCTCGGCGTCGGGACGCGCCACTTCGGTCAGCTCGCCGGTTTCGGGCGAGAAAAAGTAGAAGCCCGAGCGCATCCCCACGATCAGGCCGCCCTTCGCGCGCAGACCGATGCTGCCGATTTCTTCCTGCATCGGCCAGCTTTTCTTGGCGCCGCTTGAAATGTCGAGGCGATGGATTGCCTGCCCGATGCCATCTACCCACCAGAGCAGTTGCGTTTTCTCATCCCAGATGATCGATTCGCCCAGCACATTGGGTGTGGAATCGATCACGTCGATGACCGAACCCACCATATCGATAGGTCTCGTGATGCTGCTGACAGTCATGTTGCCTCCTTGATCCTGATGTTGATATCCATATCGACGAATCCGATCCGTCCGCTCAGACGGCCGGCTCCTTCATGCGGGCGATGCCTTCGAGCGCGAGTCCGTAACCCAGGACGTCGTGCAGGCGAGCTTTCAGTTCCTGATTCAGGCAGGTGCGTGTATAGCGTCTTACGAGACGCGGTTGCTTGAGCATCGACCGGGCGAGTTCGCGAGCCCGCGGCAGCAGGTCTGCCGGCGGCAGCACTTCGTTGACGAGGCCCATCTCCAGCGCCTCGGTGGCTGAGATGCTCTGGCCCGTCAGCAGAAAGTAGTGGCCGCGCGCTCGGCCCATGAGCAGCGGCATGATCAGATGCATGCCATCGCCCGGCACCATGCCGCCCTGGAAGTGCGCGGTGTCCTGGATCGTCGCAGTGTCCGATGCCAGCACGATGTCGCCCAGCAGTGGAAGCTCCGCGTGCCGCACGGCCGGCCCGTTGATGATGCTGATCACCGGCGCTTCGATATTGAGCAGGTTGATGAGCAGATGCTTCGCTTCCCAGTAGATCGGATCGTAGATCGTGGGTGTCATCGAATTGCGGTTCTGGTGCATGCCCGGCGCGATGGACGGCCCGCTGAACGCATCGCCCGTGCCGGTCATGATCACGACGTCGTTTTCCCGGTCTCGGCCGACGTCGAGAAACGCCTGCTCGAACTCGCGGTGTGCCGTCAGATTCCACACGAGCGGCCCGCCGTGTGTGTGAAAGTGCATCTCCAGTACGCCGTCGGTGCGCGTCATGCGGATGGTCTCGAACTTGTCTGCGTATTCGTCGAAGTTGCTCACGGCTCTGTCCTCTGCTCAACGTTGGAAATCGCGCCGGCGCACGCCGCCGATGGCGTTGGCATGCATCCGCGCAAGGTAATCAAGCGCCGATACTAGCCCTGACTGATCGATCAGTCAACAAGGGAAATTCCGGTCCCGCTTCCGGTTGACCGGGTGTTTGCCCATCCGTTACTGTGCTGACTGTTCGATCGATCAGTTTTTGGTCCGAGCGATCCGCCGCCTGCGGGTACGCCCTGACAAAGAACAGATGCCGCCGGACCATCAGCATGTCCGAGGTTCAAGGAGACAGCTTCATGAGACGCTTTCCGTCGTTCGTATGCCGTTCCGTCCACCAACATTGAGAGGGTCATCATGTCACGCAAAATCGCTCTCGATACCAACTCGCCCGCCCCGGCGACGCCCCAAATGGACACGCAACGTGCGCTGTATTTCAAGGTCGCGCTGCGGCTCGTGCCGCTGCTGATCGTGTGCTACGTGGTCGCGTATCTGGACCGCATCAACGTCGGCTTCGCCAAGCTTCAGATGCAGGACGCGCTCGGCTTCAGCGATGCGGTGTACGGTCTGGGCGCCGGCATTTTCTTCATCGGCTATTTTTTGTTCGAGGTGCCGAGCAATCTGCTCTTGCAACGCATCGGCGCACGCAAGACCATCACGCGCATCATGGTTCTGTGGGGCATCACCGGCTGCGCGATGGCGACGGTATCGAGCCCGACCGCGTTCTACGGGCTGCGTTTTCTGCTCGGCGTGTTCGAGGCCGGCTTCTTTCCGGGCGTCGTGTACTACTTGAGCCAGTGGTTTCCGCGTCATCGCCGCGGCCAGATTCTCGGGCTCTTCATGACGGGCTTTCCGATCGCAGGGGCGATCGGCGGACCGGTGTCGGGCTGGGCGATGTCGCGGCTCGGCGGCGTCGCGGGTCTCGCGGGCTGGCAGTGGCTCTATATCGTTGAAGCTGCTCCTGCGGTGCTGCTCGGCATCGTGACGTGGTTCACGCTGTCGGACGACATCGGGCGTGCAAAATGGCTGACCGAATCGGAGCGTGACGCTTTGCGCCATGCCTTGCGTGCCGAAGGCAGCGACGCGGAGCCGAAGCATACCGGACAGTTGCGGCAGGTGATAGCCGATCCCAAGGTGTACCTTATAAGCTTCGCGTATTTCACCTTCATCTGCGGCACGTATGCGCTGAGCTTCTGGTTGCCGACGGTGCTCAGGAGCGCGGGCGCGACGAGCGTGGAGCGTGTCGGCTGGCTGTCGGCGATTCCCTACGGTATCGCGGCCGTGGGCATGGTGCTGATCTGCCGCAACTCGGACCGGCTGCTCGAGCGTCGCTGGCATGGCGCGCTGGCCGCCTTCGCAGGGGCGATTGCGCTTTCGCTGCTGCCGCTTATGGCGCATGATCTGACTGCGACCATCGTGCTGCTGACGATCGCATCGACCACGGTGTTCGTCACACTTCCGCTGCTGTGGTCGCTCGCATCCGACTATTTCGCGGGCTCGTCCGTGGCTGCTGCCGCAATCGCCTTCGTCAACAGCCTCGGCCTGCTAGGCGGCTTCGCCAGTCCGTTCGCAATGGGCTGGCTCAAGACATTGAGCGGCACGCTGAGCAGTGGGCTTTATCTGATGACCACGCTGCTTGCACTGGGTGCATGCGCGATGCTTTGCATGCGTACCGGCCGTCAGTCGAATGCATAATCAACCAACGAACGTCGAGGCTGCGCAATCGGGCCCGCACGCGGCAAACATGGAACAGACCTTCAAGGATGCATCGCCGGGGAGCCTGCTCGGGGAAAGCGTGGCGCGACTGGATGGCGCGCGCTTCGTCTCGGGACGTGTCGACTACAGCGCTGACCTCATTCCTCGAGATGCCCTCCATCTCGCCATACTGCGCAGCGCGCACGCGTGCGCGAGGATCGTGTCGATCGACCTGTCCGAAGCGCTGGCGATGCCCGGCGTTGTCGCCGGCCTGACGGGCGAGGAAGCGGCCCTCTTCAGCGATGCGATGCCGCCGGCGATGGACCTGCCCGCGAAAGGCGCGCGCGGTCCCCTGCAGAGCCGCTGCCTCGCGCTCGAAGAGGCGACCTACTTCGGTCAACCCGTGGCGGCGCTCGTGGCGACTTCGGTTCACGATGCCCAGGCGGCGCTCGCGAAGATTCGCATCGAATACGAAGTGCGCGCGCCGACCGTGAGCGCGCGTGACGCATTGCGCGACGGTGCGCCGATCGTCCAGCCCGGCTGGGACACGAATCTGCTCGTGCACGACCGCATCCGCTCAGGTGACGCGGATGCCGCGTTCGCGCGGGCGGCACACGTCGCGCGAGGTGAACTGACAATCGGCTCGTCGACGAGCGCGCCGATGGAAACGCTCTGCTATGTCGCCGAGTGGGATGCGCGCGGCGAGCGTTACGCGCTCACTGGCACGTTCCAGAATCCCCATACGAGCCGCTGGCTGATCGCTGCCGCGCTGCGCGTGAAGGAGTCGCAGGTGCGCGTGATCGCGCCGCGTATCGGCGGCACGTTCGGGCTCAAGATGGCGGGGCATCCGGAGGAAGTGCTGGTCGCGCTCTTCAGCCGGCTCACGAAGCGCCCGGTGGCATGGATCGAGGAACGGCGAGAGACCTTGCTCGCGGGCGCGCGGTCACAGCATCACAGCTTCGAGATTGCCGCGGATGAGAACGGCAGGCTGATCGCCTGGCGTGATCGCATACTAGTCGACGTCGGGATCATCGGCGCCGGTCATAGCTGGGCGATGGCGCTCGTCACGCCGGCGGTGTTTCCGACCGTCTACACGATCGAGCATTGCGACGTCGAGTGCTCGCTGGCCATGACCAACCAGCCGCCGTGGCAAGCCATACGTGGTTACGGCAAGGAGATCGGCAATCTCGTGCTCGAACGCGCGATCGATCTGCTCGCGCAACAGACCGGCATGGATCCGGTCGAACTGCGCCGCCGCAACCTCGTCGCGCGCGAAGCCTTGCCGCGCCTCCTGCCATCCGGCCTGAACGTGGATAGCGGCGACTATCCGGGCGGCCTCGAGCAGTTGCTCACGATGTTCGACTACCCGCGATGGCAGGCACGGGCGCGCGCCGCGCGCGATTCGGAGTGTCGCATCGGGATCGGCGTTGCGTTCGAACTCACGCCGGAGGGCGGCGCGCGGCCGGGAAATTTTCCCAACGGCTACGAGACGTCCACGGTACGCATGATGCCGTCGGGCGACGTGCAGGTGCTGACAGGCGTGACGTCACCCGGCAGCGGTAGCGACACCGGCATCGCGCAGATGGTCGCGGGCGAACTCGGCTTGCGCGCCGACCAGGTGAGCATCATCGAAGGCGATACCGACGTGACGCCGCTCGGCACCGGCAACGCCAGCAGCCGTGCGCTCATGTATGGCGGCACGGCTGCGTACCTCGCCGCGCGGGAACTGCGTGACCGGCTTGCGCAGTGCGCCGCCAATATGCTCGGCGGAACGGCCGACGACATCGTGTTGCGCGACGGGCATGCGCGCCGCCAGTCGAACGGCGCGCAGATCGCCGTGGCAGAACTCGCACTCGGCGCCCACCTGCGTCCGTTCACCGTGGCTGCGGGCGTGACCCTTCCGCTCGAAGTGACGCGCAGCTTCGCGCCGAAGAATGTACGCGTGGAGCCGGACGCGCAAGGCCGCATCGCCACTTACCCGACGTTCTCGTATTCCGTGCATGCCGTCGCGCTCGAACTCGACATGGCCACCGGCAACAGCAAGCTCCTCGACTATGCCGTGGTGCATGACTGCGGCGCGATGATCAACCCCGCGCTCGTGGAAGCGCAACTCAGGGGTGCGATCGTGATGGGCATCGGCGTGGCGCTGTGGGAACTCATCAAGATGGACGAGCAGAATCGCATGATCACCGATCGCTTCAAGAGCTACCTGCTACCGCGTGCGAACGATCTTCCGCCGATCCGCGTCGGGCATCGCGTGACGCTCAATCCGTTTCATCCGCTCGGGATGAAGGGCGCGGGCGAATCGGGGCTCGGCGGCGCGCTTGCGGCCGTCAGCAATGCCGTGGCGAACGCGCTGGGTAACGATGCGTGCCTCGCGCACGTGCCGGCAACACCCGCGCGCGTGATCGCTTCCCTGCGGGAGCGATTCGCGTGATAGGGCATCGCTTCGATTTTCATCAGCCAAAGGAACTCGACGAAGCAGCAGACTTGCTGGCTCGCTTCGGTGAGGACGCGTCCGTGCTGGGGGGCGGCACGATGCTGGTGCCGTCGATGTCGGCGAACCTCGTGCGGCCCGCGCATCTCATCGGTTTGAGCGGGCTCGGTCTGGATTCGATCGAGCTGGACGGCACGCACCTGCGTATCGGCGC
Organism: Caballeronia turbans; assembly: GCA_001544655.2. Classification (GTDB taxonomy): domain Bacteria; phylum Pseudomonadota; class Gammaproteobacteria; order Burkholderiales; family Burkholderiaceae; genus Caballeronia; species Caballeronia turbans. The sequence goes on along the minus strand of FCOD02000056.1, from coordinate 3,112 downwards.
GATGACGACCTACGCGCAACTGCTCGCCTCGCCGATCGTCGCAAGCCATGCGCCGCTGCTCGCCGCGATGGCCGCCCAAGTCACGGGCGGCGCATCGATCCTCAATCAGGGAACGCTCGGCGGAGCCGCGAGCTTTGCGAATCCTTCGTCCGATGCGCCGGGCTGTCTCGCGGCGATGGAGGCGGTGTTCGAGTTGCACTCGTCCCAGGGAAAGCGTTGCATGCCGGCGTGTGATTTTTTCGCCGACGCGTTTCGGACCGCGCGGCGCGCGGACGAATTCCTCACGGGCATTCTCGTCTCGCGCGACGCGACCCTCATCGCCTGCCAGTACCAGAAGTACAAGGCGAGCGCGAGTTCGTGGCCGATCGTGACCGTCGCATGCTCGTTGCATCGTGGCACGCAGGCGAGCGTGCGGCTCGCGGTCGGTGCGGCAGGGCGCCGACCGGCGTATCACCGCTTCACGATCGACGAGAGATCGTTGCTCGCGCCCGATGCACTCATCGAGCAGGCCGCAAGCAGGGCGCTCAATCTCGTCGGCGAAGGCTGGAACGATGAACTAGCGGACGGCGATTACCGTCGCGCCATCGTGCCGGGTGTCGTGAGGCGACATTTGCGCACGCTACTCGCGGGAGCGAAGGCATGAAAGGAACGATTCAGGTGCGGCTCACGCTCAATGGCGAGCCGCGTTTCGCGGACATAGACTCGCGGCTGTTGCTCGTCGAGTTGATCCGCGATGCGCTGGATGCAAAAGGGACCCGCGTCGGCTGTCTGACCGGCGATTGCGGGGCGTGCACAGTGCTGATCGATGGCGAGGTAAGAAAGGCTTGCCTCGTCCTGGCGGCGTCGATTTCGGGCAACGATGTGCGGACGATCGAAGGCATCGAGGGAATTGAGACGCTGAAAGAGGCGTTTATCGCGGAGAACGGATTCCAGTGCGGCTTTTGCACGAGCGGCATGATCGTCGCGGCCGCGGATCTGTTGAAGCAGAATCCGTTGCCGAGTCAGGAAGAAATACGGCGCGCCATCAGCGGCAACCTGTGCCGATGCACCGGCTACGAAAGCATCGTCAATGCAGTCTATCGTGCGGCGCATGGCGGCCGCTTATCTGGAGGAAACGGTGACGAATGATTCCACCGTCGCGGTTTACGTGACGTATGAAGGAGAACCGGGCGCGCGTTTCGACCGCGCTTATTACGTCGAGCGTCACCTTCCGCTCGTTATGCATCGCTGGTCGCGTTACGGCTTGACCGGTGTCGCTGCGTTTTTTCCGGCAGTGGAGCAGGCCGGTACGCTCGCGATCTGCGAATGCCAATTTCGCGACGAAGCATCGGTCGATGCGGCGTTCGCATCGCCGGAAGTTTCGGAGGTGATGGCCGATCTGCCGTGCTTCACAGAGATCGCGCCGCGCCGCGTGCGGGTGCTGCCGCTCTGAAAAGAGGCTCCCTATCAACATCGATTCGATCAAGGAGGCAATTTCATGGAAATCGGCATCATCGGTCTTGGCGCGATGGGACGCGCGATGGCGCGCAATCTGGCGCACGCCGGACATGGCGTGAAGGCGTGGAACCGCTCGGGCGGAACGGTGGACGGTGTGACGACGGTGGCCTCGCCGGTCGAGGCGTTTCGGGGCGACGCCGTGCTCACCATGCTGTTCGACGACGATGCGATCCGCTCGACGCTCCTCGCGTCGGGCGTGCTCGCGCAGGCAAAACCCGGGCTGGTTCACGTGGTCACGTCGACGATCTCGGTTGCGTTCGCGCGCGAGCTCGTTGCGGCCCACGAATCGGCACGCATTGGTTACGTTTCCGCGCCGGTGCTCGGACGCCCCGACGTCGCGGCGAAGGGCGAACTCAACGTGCTGGCGGGCGGTCCGCCCGATGCTGTCACGAAGGTGCGGCCGCTGCTCGACGTGATCGGCGGTCGCGTCTGGGATATGGGCGACCAGGCGCCGACCGCCAACGCCGCGAAAATCGCCTGCAACATGATGATTACGATGGCGATCGAGGCAATGGCCGAAGCCGTCGTTCTGACGGAGGCAAACGGTTTGCCGCGCGAGCGATTCTTCGACCTGATTCTGAACACGCTGTTTGGCAGTCGCTCGTATCAGGTTTATTCCGCGAACATCGCGCACGGAAACTACGAGCCGGGCTTCAAGGCCACGCTTGGCATGAAGGATCTGCGGCTCGCGGCCGAAGCGGCCGAGGAGGCTGGCCGTGCGTTGCCGCTGCTGGCGGCGGTATATGCGCGCATGGCTGAAACGATTGATGCGGGCATGGGCGATCGGGACTGGTCCGCGATGGCGAAGTTCACGATCGAGTCCGATGATTCATGAGTTGGCGATCAGAAACGGTCCGTTTGACGCGAGGTGTCAGCCGCTCGCATCATGTGTGGAGCGCAAGAGTTCGTCGCACGCATGGATGACCGCTGCGTGTGGGAAGCGGCGGTCGTCTCCGCGCAAACGCGGAAGTCTGCTCCGGGTCGGGTTCAGCCGACCGTGTCAGGCGGCAGTCGGCCAGGTGCTGACATTGAATCGTGCTTTCACCGGTCGCTCAAATGGCCGCTCAACTGCAGAAAGCCGTCTCCGGCCCTGCAGCGCCAACCTTGTGCCGGCTCATCGACTCAGTGATCGAGGCTCTAAAGCACGGGCCCCTCTATCGATAACGTTGCGGGTCGATGTGCGCCGCATCTCATCTTTAGGTCCAGAGACGCCTCTCACCCCGGCAACAGTCCGACTGTCCGGTAGCTGCCTATCAATCTGTCGAACAACGCGATGTCCGCCCGGCCCCGCGCCATCAGTTGAGCGCCGGCCACTGCCGCGTAAATCGCGCACGCCCGTTCTTGGCTCCCTTCGTCCGCAACGACGCCCGCCGCCTCCAGAGAGTTGCGGAGCCACGCCACATTGACGTCCGCGAAGGTCTGCACTTCCTTTTTAACCGCTTCAGGCAGATCGTCGTATTCAGCTGCCATGAAACTGCTCAGGCACATGCGATTGTCGCGCTCCAGAGATTTGCGAAACGTCTCCGGATACTAGTGTGCGGCTGATATGACTCCGCCTGTCAATAGCGATCGGTTTTGGGTTTGTTGATGTGCGCATCTTGCCGAATTTCCTGAG
>FCOD02000055.1 GCA_001544655.2 Caballeronia turbans | reverse complement strand
AACGGCTGCCTCGCGGCGAGGTTGAGGGCGCAGACCGCTATCCAATTTCCAGCAGTGCCCGCGAACTCTCATGCAATTAAAACAGATGGGTTACCAAATCGCCCACACTGTTCAGCGGAACAGTTTGTTCCAGCACCACGCGATTGGCGGCCTCCCTATCCTTCAGATGCTCCGGGACGAACGGGATTGGATAAGCGCGCAGTTGAGACTGGCTGCGGTTGCAGTCGGTCGCACGAATACCGCACTCGGCGCTTTCTACAGGCGCCTTGCAACCAGAATTGGCAAGGCTAAAGCTGTCACAGCGACGGCGCGCAAAATTGCTGTTCTCTTTTACAACACCATGCGCTTCGGCATGCAGTACAAAGACCCTGGTGCCGACCATTACGAAAGCCAGTACCGGGAGCGTGTGATCAAACAGCTTCATCGCCGTGCTGCAGAGTTCGGATACATCCTGCACGAGGCTACGCCGAAAGGTGTTTCTTAGGAAGCGACGGCGTACTTCGTAAAGGGGTCGCGGTGAAGTACGCATGGATCGACGAGCACCGCGACCAGTACAGCGTTACTCGGCTGTGTCACATCTTGATGGTTTCGCGCAGCGGATATTGCCAGTGGCGTAATCGCGGGCCAAGTCAGCGAGCGCAGGCCAACGCCGCGCTTGATCGGGCGGTCGCAGCGATTCACCGCGCCAATCGCGGCAGCTACAGCCGTCCTCGGATCGTGAAGCAATTAAGGATGCAAGGCCAGCCGGCGAGCGCCGAACGTGTACGCCGTAGTCTGCAACGCCTAGGGCTGCGGCCGGTCTATAAACGCCCGTATCGGGTGACGACGGATTCGACACACCGCTCACCGGTAGCGCCCAACCTGCTTGATCGTCGTTTTGACGGCTGGCAGCCCGATCAGGCTTGGGTCAGCGACATCACGTTCATCAGGACCGGCGAAGGTTGGCTATACCTAGCTGCCATTCTGGATTTGGCAAGCCGACGCATCGTAGGCTGGTCAATGTCAGAGCGCATCAACGCGGAACTGGTCTCCCAGGCACTGCGCAGTGCGTGCTGGCACCGTAAGCCCCCGCCAGGGTTGTTGTTACATTCCGATCGCGGAAGTCAATATGCAAGTCGGGCGTACCGAAAACTGGCCGCTGACTTCAAGATGAACGTTTCGATGAGCCGTCGCGCTAGCGCATGGGACAACGCGCCGATGGAAAGCTTCTTCAAAACGCTTAAGGTCGAGAGGATTTATCGGGTTCACTACGAAACGCGCGCTCAGGCCCGTCTGGATATCGTCGACTGGATCGAGGGCTACCACAATCGAGAACGCCTGCACACCTCTATCGATTTCTGCACTCCAGTCGACTACGAGGCTAGGTTGATCGCTGCATGATTTGCTGTACGTGGAAACGAGGCAGGGTCACCGAACCGATGGTGCTGGTAGTGAACCGCGACATCGCCGATAACGACCCGCAGCGCATCTTGCGCGCGCACGGCTTTCTGCGCTTCGACCGGCGCGTGCGCACGGGGCAGGTGGTCGAGCAGGCGCTGGAGAAAGCGGGCTTGATGGTCAACGAGTATCTCGAACTGAATTCGATCGAGACGATTGCCGCGCTGGTGCGCGAGAAAGTAGGCGTCGCGGTGCTGCCGCTGCTGATACGCGACAACTGGCTGAACGACCCGCTGCTGCGCGTGATCCCGATTTCGAGTCCGCCGACGCTGCGCACGGTCGGCATGGTGCAGCGAGCTTCGGATGACAGAAAAGCGCTGATGCGCGAAATCGTCGATACGTTGCAGGCGATGCCGCGCGATCGTTCGTGACGAGGTTGTTGTCGGGCCGTTGCATGCCATCAGCTGACGCGGGGGCGTTGTCACGTTCGCGGGCTGGTTAGATCCCGTAGGCTGAGCTTCTAGCGCAGGTACCAGCGAACATCTCGAGACTCTTCAGCTTGGTCATCGCGGGTCATCAGTCCGTTTTGCTCCGACAACTTTAACCGATTCGCCGACCCTATTTGCACCGGAGCCTCGCTCAGCTGGGTCGGTCACCCTTGATCGCGTCCCATCTGCTGGCTCAATAACCGCGGGTACGATCGACGATATTCGCGAGCGGTTCGCCGCGCAGGAATCGCGCGAAATTGCCAAACCAGAGTTCGAGCACCCGCAGGTTGTAATCGGGCGCGTCGCACGAAATGTGCGGCGTGACGACGAGTCCCGGCACGTCCCACGCCACATGGTCAGCCGGTAACGGTTCGGGATCGAATACGTCGAGCAGCGCGCCGCCGCACTCTCCGGAACGCAATCGCTCGAACAACGCCGCATGGTCGATCAGCGCCGCGCGCGAAAGGTTAACGACGCCCGCACCGGGCCGTATGCGCGCGAGGCGCGCGGCGGAAAGCAACTCGCGTGTCTCCGGTGTGAGCGGCGCCGTAATAACGACGAAGTCGGCCTGAGGCAGCCAGTCGTCGAGTGCGGAGATCGTTGCGAGTACATCGACTGCTTCCACCGCCCGCGCCGGTGCCGCGCCACTCCGATTCAGTGCAATGACTCGCAAGCCGAGCGCGCGCGCCGCGCGGCTCGCTGCCGTGCCCAGATCGCCGAAGCCGATTATCAGCGCCGTCTTGCCTCGAATGGATGTGGTCAGCCGGGCGTCCCAGCGATGCTCCCGCTGCGCCTGCAACACGGCCGGAATTTGCGCATTCAGGATCAGCAACGCCATTTGCGTGTATTCGGCCGCCTTGTCGCTATGAATGCCGCTACTGTTCGTCAGCGTCAGGTCGCGGCGCAGACGATCGAGCGGCATCAACTGATCGACGCCGGCACCTGTCGTGTGAATCCAGCGCAGACGCGGCGCGTCGTTCACCACCTCATGCGGGAATCTCGACGCCAGCAGGAAGTCGACTCCGTCGAGCGGACGCGCGAACCGCTCGCCGTCCCAGCCGAACGTCACGTCGATTTGCTGTGCGAGATCGGGATGCCGCGCGCAGGCGACCTGCCACACGGCTTCGTGAAGATGAAAGGCTGGCGACTGACACCGCTGGCTTTCGAGGTGCAGCCGGTAACGGCGGGCAGGTTCGGTCATCCGGGCAGCATCCTTACAGAGGGAGCGCAACGAGCGTGTCGTAGCGGCACGAATCCGTGACGACCGTGCGCTCACGCAGCAACGCGCGGCCGCCCTCGACAACGATCTGATCGATATAACGTCCGACGCTGAACACAACCATGCCGCCTTCATAGCCGGTTCGCACGACCATGTAGCTGGTTTCGCAACCGATCAGCCCGTCTTCGACGCTGACGACTTCGGTCGGTCCAAGTACATGACGGTAGACATGTGGCTCGAACACATTAACCGACTGGATCGAACTGACTCGATCCAGCAGCATGCCGCGCGTGTTGCAGAACCAGATGCCGAAATCGCGGCCCGCTTCGAAATCGGTGCGCGTGAGAATGCGGTAAGTACAATCTTCGGTGAAGAACTCCGGCCAGCGGTCGAAATCGCCATTGTCGATCGAACTGCAATAGTGAGCCATCAGGCGCGCGATACTCGCGCCCGTCTGGGTGCCGACCTCCAGGTCAGAGTAGCGCGTCGTGCTAGACATCCATCAGTTCTCTATAGAATTTCCAGAAACCGCGTACCGAGGTTTCGGTCGCCCGGGTCGCCATCGGGCCTGTGCCCTTGCCGCCCATCTCGATCACGGCAGCGTCGTCAAGATCGCCGCGAATACCCTTTTCGACGAACGCGCCAATCGTGCCGTCTTCCATCGACACAAGACCCGCGGGCCCGACGAGATTGCTCTGCTTGCGCCGGATGAGCGTCTGCTCCGGCGTGTCTTCCTCGAAGCCGAGCACGGTCCAGATCAGTTCGCATCGATCAACGCCGAGCGGCACCACCTGCCGCACGCCGATGGAATTCATGATCTGATGCAGCACGAAGCCCGGAAAAATGCTCTGGATCGCATTGGTGATCTGATCGGGATACTCCATCCACTGATCGATCAACGAAGGATCCTTCAGGCCGAAATCGTCGCGCATTGCACGAATCACGCCGGAGTCGTATGCCTGATCGCCAATGTCGGTATAGCGCTTCGTAAAGGTGATGTGATGCCGGCTATCTTCATCCTGCAACGTACCGCCTTCCGCGGACAGCCGGTTGATCTTGAAGGTCGAGAAAAACGCATGCAGCAGGCTCGGGTGATAGTTGTCGCGGCTATTCTCGACATAGAGCTTCCAGTTGTTGTGCATCACCTGACTATAGCGGCCAAGTATCTTTACCCGCCTATATAGCGTGCGCTCCATGTGCCGCACCATTGTCGGTCCGAGATAGTCCTTCAATGCAGGGGCTTCTTCGGAAAACGAACCGAACACGAGACCGCGGATGGTCTCCACGCGCAGCTTCGTCAGACGGAACTTCGATTTGTCGAAATCCTCGGGCATACCGCCTTTGCCTTGCACGCCCTTCTCGAACGCGACGCTCGTCAGTTCGCCGTCGAAGTTGTAAACCCAGTTATGGTAAGGGCAAACGAAGTTCGGACGCTTGCGGTGCCCCTGCGCTTCGTAGCAAAGCACCGAGCCCTTGTGCACGCACTTGTTCACGAGCGCACCAATGATGCCGTCCTGCTGGCGCACGACAATTACCGACGTATGGCCGACCTTGGTCGTGATGTAATCACCCGCGTTTGGAATCTCGATGTCGAGGCAGAGGAAACTCCATGTGAGCCCGCGAAACACGGCATCCTGTTCGCGCTCGTAGGTTGCCGCGTCGGAGAATACACGTAGCGGCACACGTGTAATGCCCTCTTCCGGCCAGCGGATCCGGCTAGTGGGAAATCCAATGGTCGCGACCGCACCGTCGCACTTTTCCGTCATAATGCTGCTCCGTTGATGAAGGCCCGTACACCACGGCGGCGGCTGTGGCCACTGGCCGACCCCCGATATCGGCTCATTTGACTGCTTCCGAGTCGAGATATGGCTTCTGATAGAAAAGATCCGCGGGAAGCTCGCCTTTCAGCGTGCCGGCGGCCTTGAAAACTTCGAACGTGCGTTTCAGTGTGCCGATGTCGCCCGATTTGAACGAGACCGTATTCATGGTCGTCCAGTGGTCGCCGTAGAAACGCGCGCCCTCGTCGCTCATGTTGCCGGCCTTCTTGAGTATCGCCACGACAGCGTCGGGATTGGCCGCGCCGAAGGCCAGCGCCTGGCGCATCGCCGCGAGCACCTTCGCAGCATCAGCCGGGTTGTCTTTGAGCCACTCGATGCGCATCACGGCGACACCGATATAGGGCGGTGTGCTCGCTTGCGTCATCTGTTTCCATTGATCGGACAAAGTTGTGATGACGCGGACTTTCTGCGCACTGTCCGGCACCTGCGCCACCGTGGTGGGACGCATGACGGCGGCGTCGACGTTCTTCTGAACGAGGAACTGCGCAAGACGCGGCTCGTCGCCCGCAACCAGGCGATAGTCGGCAAGCTTGAGCCCGTAATTGCCGTCGAGCACGGCGGTGCCGACGCCAGTGGTCGCACTGCCGATGGGCGACATGCCGACTTTCTTGCCGCGCAGTTCACCCGCCGAGTGGATCGGCGAATCCGCGAGCACGACGATTTCCGCATCGACAATCTGCGTAGCGGCCACCATCCTGACCGGCACACCCTGCTGGCTCAAGCTGAATGCTCCCGCGAGGCTGGTGCCGAATGCCAGGTCGATCGCGTTCGAAGCCAGCGCGGTAGTCGGTCCGTTCACGTCCGGAAAATGGAGGAACTGCACCTGCAGTCCCTGTTTCTCGAAGAACTTCTGCGCTTCGAGCACGGCACCGAAACCAAGACTGGTGCCGCTGGTCCAGTAGCCCACGCGCAGCGGCGCCGCATACGCACTGGTAAGGCACGCGCCGGCTATTAAGAGTGCGCATGCTGCCTTTAGAACGGAACGAAATGATTTCATGGTGCTTTGCCTGAAGTAGCAACGCGGCCGGTATCCCCAGCGTCGTCTTTGAAGGATTACTAAATGTCCTTATCAAAACATAAAGCACGGCGCAACGATTCATCGAGAGATTCCGCCTGAAGCAAAGGCGGAATCCTCCGTATTACTTGCCGATCGCTACCAGCGGCGCGTGCTCAAAGTCCCGCTTCATGCTGCGTAGCACACGCTCCATCGTCATGTCGCGAAACTTTTCGATGTGCCGGCGCGTAATGCGCGCGCCCGACTTGCCGTCGCCTGCCGACAGCACCTCAACCAGTTGGCGGTGATCGTCGGCGATTTCCGGGCTGTCGTCTTCGTCGCTGAAACCGAGCGCCACCAGCCGCGCCATTTCGTCGAACAACACCGAGATGCTGCGCACCAGACGGTCGTTGCCCGATGCCATTGCGATCACCAGATGAAACTCCCGGTTCGCATCGAGGAAAAACCCGATCCGATTACCGTGATTCTTCGACGCCGTATTGCCGCGCGCGGCGCGATCGATCCGCATCAACGCCTTTGCGTCCACCTTGCCGGCCGCGAGCCGCGCCGCCTCGGGTTCGAGAATGAGCCGCAGCGCGAACACCTCCTCGACATCCTTCAGCGTGACCGGCACGACGACGTAGCCGTGTCGCGGCACCGAACGCACCAGCCCTTCGTGCGTGAGACGCGCAAGCGCCAGCCGGCACGTCGACTTGCCGACGCCATATTGCTCCATCAGCGCAGCCTCGGTCAGCATGCTGCCAGGTTTCAGCGAGCAGGACAGTATCGCCTGCCGCATAGCCAGATAAGTCGACTCTCCCAGCAACTTGCCCTCGGCCGTGGCGTTGCCCCCAGAAACTAACTTCCCTACCATGTTGCCCCCGTGCGCTCTATCCACGAATGGCTGCGTATTATGCTTACATCATTCTGTAGGCACCTCACCAACCTTAAATCATTCTAGGAGATGCATATAGGGAAGTAAACTGAACACAAAAAATGCACACCCTGTCGCACCATCTATCAGCCAGCAGTGCCGCTCCATCGGCGTACGGATCGTGATTCGCTATCGAACAGGTCAAGCACGCGCCCGAGCGTATGATCGACCATCTGCTCGAGCGTTTCCGGCCGCGCGTAGAACGCCGGCACTGGCGGATAGACAATCGCGCCGGCGTCCGTGACGGCAGCGAAACTGCGGATATGACCGGCATGCAACGGCGTTTCGCGCACCATCAGCACAAGACGGCGACGTTCCTTGAGCATCACGTCCGCCGCTCGCGAAAGCAGCGAACTGGTGCATCCAGTGGCAACTTCCGAGAGCGTCTTGATCGAACAGGGCGCAACTATCATGCCGTCGACGCGAAACGAGCCGCTCGAAATCGCTGCACCGATGTCAGTGTTCGGGTAGTTGACGTCCGCGAGCGCCTGAAGATCGGCAATCCGCATCTGCGTCTCCTGCGCCAGCGTCACCTGCGCCGAACGGCTGACCACCAGGTGCGACTCCACCTCCAGGTCGCGTAACAGGCGAAGCAACCGCACACCGTAAATGACGCCCGACGCGCCGCTGATACCGACCACGAGGCGTCGCCGCGCTGCGGATGTGGATTTCATGCGATCCCTCCTTTATCGAGCGCAAACGAGCATGGCCGGCGTGCATGCGTCATCATGGCTTCTGACCCGTGATGATCTTCTTTGCCGCCTCGTACGGTCCGGTAACGAATACGTCGCTGGGAAGCGTTCCTTTAATCGCACCGCTCGCCGCGAAGATCTGCTGCTCGCGCTTGAGCGTGTCGATGTCAATCGGTTCGAAGGAAATGCTATTCAGTTCGGCCCAATGCGCCGCATAAATCCGAGCATCGTCTGCGGGCAGATTCGCGACTTTTTGCAGTATCGCCGCGACCTGGTCCGGATGCGCGTTGCCCCACACGATTGCATTGTGAATCGCGACTATCAGCCTGGCGACGGATTGCGGGTCGCGCTGGATCAACTCCGTGCGTGCTGCGGCCACGCCCAGATACGGCATCGCATTGGATTTCGTCAGTTTGTGCCATTCGTCCACCAGCGTGCCGAGACGCCGGGTCTTCACTTCCGTCAACTGCGCGACCGTAACCGAGCGCAGCGCTGCGGCGTCGACCTGGTGCTGCATGAGAAACTGCGCAAGGCGTGCCTCGTTGCCGGGCACCAGCGAATATTCGCTGGCATTGAAGCCATAATTTGCTTGCAACACCGCAGCCGTCATCAACGCAACCGAACTACCCGACGGCGACATGCCGATTTTCTTCCCACGCAATTGCGCGATCGACTGGATCCGCGAGTCGGCGGGCGTGACGAATGTGACATCGGCCGGCGCTGTCGCACCGAAAATCCTGATCGGCACGCCGCTCGCCGCGATGCTGAACGCGCTAGCGCCGGGCACGCTGAAGCTTATGTCGATCACATTGGCGGCGAGCCCGCTCGCAGGTGCGTTGACCTCGGCGAAGTGCATGAAATGCGCGTCGTCGATACCGGCCTTCTTCAGGAAATCGCCCGTTTCCAGCACGGCGCCGAGGCCGAGGCTCACGCCGCTCGTCCAGTAACCGATGCGCAGCGGCGCGGCCTGCGCAGAAAGTGCGAGCAGGAACATCGCGGCGGCAAACAGCACACGCTTTGCAAGAAGGTAGGGTTGCATCAGATCAGCTCATTAATGGGGTGAAGGGAACGCTGGCGGCCCGTGCAGCGCGTTGAACGATATCGCGGCAATCAGCGCCGCGTCGGCGGCACGGCGTCGAAGCTTGAACCACGTACGCAAAGCTTGCCTTCCGCGGTTTTCCACAACTGCTTGCGTTCATGCAGTTCGCCGAGCGCGCGAGCCAGTGTCCGGAAGTCGTATTTCGACAGCCGTTCGGCAAGCTCGGTGTAGTAAAGCGGCGCGGCGCCGAGGAGCGCGAGCGCTTCGGTTGCGGCGTCTTCCAGTTGTTCCGGCTCCGACACATGCACGGAGTCGGCCTTCCCGTCCACGTAGTCCGCGATCTTCGCCGTATCCGCGTAGGCATATGAAATACGATCGTAGCGTTCGTGCGGAATGCCTTCCGAGATCGTTGCGTCCACGCCGACCTTGGCACCTGTCGGCACCATGCCCGGCGGCATGACCGGCAAGCTCGGGTCCAGCGGCTTCGCGCGCGCGCCAGGGATGACGATCAGATCGCGGTCGCCCTGCACGCGCGTCGCGATGGCCCATTCGACCTCCTCGCCGTTGAACACGTCGATGTCGTCGTCAACGACCACCACGTGTTTCAGATCCATCACCGAAAGCGCCGCCAGCAGTGCGTTCTTGCCCTCACCCGCCTGCTTTCGAATCGAAATGACCGCGTGCCAGAACGCGCGGCCGCCCAACGTCACGTTGATGTCCTTTACCTGCACGCCGGCCGTGCGCAGCGCGCTACGAATGGCCTGATAGCGCGTCGGCGCCGCCAGCCAGGTGTTTTCCCAAGGCATGTGCAACGAGTAATACATTGCATCGCGCCGATGCATGATCGCCTTGATGCGTACGTCCGGGTTCCAGTGAAGGCCGCCCATCAATGCGGTGAATTCCCCGAAGCGGCCTTCCGGCTGGGTCCATCCCGTCGGCAGAATTTCCGCTTCGATGACGATCTCCGAATCGGCGATGTACGGCAAGTCGACCGTTTCACACGGGGCCAATTCGACGGCTGCGCCGCGGATGCCGCCAGCGATCGCCATTTCGTCGACGCCGATCGGTGCGCGATAGCCGGCGCCCATGATTTCTACCGGATGGTTGCCGATCGAAATGGAGATCGGGCACGGGCGTCCCTGTTCGTAGGCACGCTGCGCGAACATGCGCATATTGTTCGGCGTCACGATGTCGATACCGCTCAGCGCCTTTTCCTTGACCATGAACCGGTAAATACCGCTGTTCAGGCCATGCTCCGGATCGCGCGATATCACGATGCCCGCGGTGATCATCGGGCCACCGTCGAAGATCGACGACATGGGCACAGGCAGGCGGAACAGATCGACATCGTCGCCCTTGTAGATCACTTCTTTCGTGGCCGAGGTGGCGACATATTTGGGCGCAATCGGGTTCTGGATGCCATGCGCCAGCATCTTCTCGATGTCGGAGTAGTTGTCGCAACCCATCGCCATCATCGCGCGTTCCTGCGTGCGGATAATGCCCGACAGCAGCGGCATATCGTAGCCGATCACGTTATGAAACAGCAGCGCCTTGTCGCTCTGGTCGACCAGCGTTCCCACATGGCGGATATCAACAGGCTGCCGGATATCTACCAGTTGCTGTGCCGCGCGCAGCCGTTCCAGGAACTCGCGGAAATTCTCGTTCATACTGAACTCCATGATGTTGAATGTCGTGTCGCTTTCACTTACGCGGTTTCGCTATCCTGTAGCGACGCAAGCGCTGTGGCTTTCAATACTGCGCGATCGATCTTGTTTGTGGACGCAAGCGGCAACGTGTCCACGAACCATACGCGCCGTGGGTGCTGATAAGCGGGGGCGTGCGTCAACGCGAACTGTTTGGCTTCCTCTTCGGTAAGCGACGCGCCTGCGCGCCGCACCACGAATGCCACCGGTTTGGTTCCCTTGATATCGTCAGCGACCGGCACCACGCATGCCTGGACGATATCCGGGTGCGTCTCCAGCATCTGCTCGACTTCACCGGGAAAAATGTTCTCGCCGCCGGACACGAACATGTCGTCCGCACGGCCGACGAACGCATAAAAGCCCTGGTCGTCGCGGTGAAATACGTCGCCCGTTATATAGAAGCTGTCTGCTGTCACCGGCAGAGGCAGGTCGGGCCGGTTGTGGTAACCGAGCATGACGGCGGGGCTTTTCACGGCCAGCACGCCGGTTGCAACACCTGTCGGCGGTGCGTCGAGCAACTTGACGCTGACTTCGGGATGCGGATATCCGACCGACAGCAACGGCGGTTCGATCCCTTGCGGATGTGGTCCGAACACGATCGGCCCGCCCTCGGTCGTGCCATAGACGTTAGTGAGCTTCGCATTCGGCAGTATCTCGCCGATCTGCGCAAGCAGACTCTCGCTGACGGGCGCCGAGCCCATCCGGATGAAGCGCACCGATGAGAGATCCGTGCGCGCAAGCAACTCCTTTTCGCGCAGCATCATCGCGATCATTGGCGGCACTGAGGTGAGCCACGTGACCCGATAGCGCTCGATCGCCGTGATGTACATGCGCGCGGTGAATTGCGGAAGCAGTATGACCGTACCGTGCCCGTACAACGACATCAGCACGAGCGTCAGCGCGTTCATGTGATACATCGGCGCGGCCACCAGAAAGCGATGCGCCGCCGGTGGCTGCGCACGCGCTCGCGTATGCGCCACCCACAGGTGGCTGCCGTGCGAGAGCATCACGCCCTTCGGCTTGCCGGTCGAGCCGGACGTATAAAGAAACATCGCCGGCATGTCGGGCGTGGGCACGAAAGTCTCGAACGGGCCAGGTTCGACGAACGAAGCGAAACTTTCCTCGCCCGTCGAATCGAATACGACTGTTGGCAGATCGTCCGGGCAGTCGGCAAGTCGCGCGGCGTCGCAAAACACCAGACGTGCACCACTATCGCGAATCACAAAAGTGGAGAGCGCGGGTGGAAACCTGAAGTTGACGGGCACAGCGACCATTCCCGCGCGCATGATGCCGAGCAGCGCCGCGACATATTCGGCGCGATTCGCCGCAAGAATGGCAACGCGCTCGCCGACTTTCAGACCGCGCCGCACCAGTGCACGCGCGACGCCGTCAGCCAGCGCGTCGAGTTCGCCGTAGGTCATGCGCGTTTCGTGCCACTCGCAACCCGTATCATCTGGTTCCCCAAGCGCGATCACTGCAAGCTTGCACGGATCGCCGTCGGCGTCGATCAGATCGCCGAGATTCTCAGGCGTGGGCATGTTCAACTGCTCCGATAAATTCAATGACAGTATTGAGTTCGCCTAACAGCACCACAACGGACGACGCGCCGCTCTGCGCATGGGTCGGCGCGATCAGCCGCACCACGCTCTCGTCGTGGGACGTGAGCGCGTCCAGACGTGCGTGCATCGCCGCAAGATCGCTTACCTCGACGACAATGGCGCCAAAATAGCTTTCGCGCCCTGCTGCGTGACATACGAGGTCGCCATAGCGCGTGCGATATGCCGCGCCATCGATAAAGTCCAGATCGAAATCACGCAACGCAATGCGCGAGTGGTGGAAGGACGGCGATGTGAGAACCGACTCGCCGGCAATCAGCGCATAGCGGCGCGCTTCGAGTTGCGGGTCGTCACTCACGATCACACATTCCTTCAGGCGTCGCGCGCCGTTCGGATGCTTCGTCCATTCGGCACGGAAGACCCATTCCGGCGTGAGGTGCTCGCAGAAATAAACGCGCCCGGCGGACAGTTCTTCGGCTGCGAGCCGGGTTGTCCGGAAACGGGCGATCTGCTCGACGCCTTTAATATCCACGGGCCGCGTGAACGACTGCGGTTCACTGGCACGCACGCCGGCGTCGATCAATCGCGCATAGGTTTCCTGCGCGTCGTCCGTCTTGAACACGAGACCGTCTACACCCAGACGGCTTTCGAGAATCTCGCGCCGCAACGTGGTGGCGCCGGGCGGCAGGCCGACCAGTTCGAGATAATGTCCATCGAACATCATCAGGTGATTGACCGAGCCAAGTGAGTGATAGCCGCGCGGGGTCAACGCGAAGCCGAGCAATTCGAAACACGACGCGGCGGCGTCGGTTTCGAACATCGCGTTCACGACGACATGGTCGAGCGTCGATGTCGCCGTGTTCATCATGCCTTCGGCGCGGGTGCGGGCGCGGTGGAATAGACGCCCCGGCCGCTTGCGAGCAGCGCGCCGGACTGGTCGTAAATATGCGCCTCCGCAACCGAAATCCCGCTACCGAACTTCACCACCTTACCGCGCGCGATGAGATCGCCGGGCATCGCCGCGCGGTGATAGTCGACGCGCAGATCGATCGTCGGTACGCCGCGGCCCGTTTTCGACACCAGCGCCCAGTCGGCCGTGAGGTCGACCAGCGCGGCAAGAATGCCGCCGTGCGTGTACCGGCGTTCGGGGTTCACGACCCACTCTTCGCGCCACGTCGCGGCGATTTCGATTGAGCCGTCGCCGACTTCGAGCACACGGAGACCGAGCCACTGGTGGTAAGGACCACGCGTAAGCATTGTCTGAACCTGCTCCGCGGTAAGTTGCTGGTTATCAGCCATTCGAGTCTCCGTACTTTTATGGGGTAACGACGATCTTGCCGAGCACTTCCCGATCGCGAATCATGCGCAGGCCTTCGGCTGCCTGTTCGAGCGGCAACACCTTGTCGATCTGCACGGCAATGTTCTTCGTACGGATCAATTCCATCAGCGCCGCGAGGTTGTCGTCATAAAAACTGTTCGAACCGATCACGCGAATCTCGAAGCTCCAGATGTAGCGAAGGTCTTCCTTGGGATCGTGACCCGCAGTCGCACCGCAGACGAGCAGGCTGCCGCCGCGTTTGATGCATTTGAGCGACGGTGCCCACGTATCGCCGCCGGTGAAATTGATCACGACGTCCGCACCGCCTTCATAGCTGCGGCGTTGCGGCTTGCCGTACTTCTCGATGACCCACTTCGAGAAATCGGTGTCGCGATAGTTGATGACGTGATCGGCGCCCATCGCCTTGAGCCGTTCAGCCTTGTCCGCACTGCCGGCGGCCGCGATCACTTCGGCACCCAGCATCTTGGCAAGCGTCACGCAGCCGGTTCCAACGCCGCCGCTCGCCCCCAGAATGACTACACGATCACCCGGCTTGATGGTGTTGTGCGTAACGAGCATCCGGTGCGCCGTACCGTAGGCGACCGGCAGCGACGCCGCTTCTTCGAACGTCACGCCTTCGGGCATTGCGATCAACTGGTCAGCGCTGACGAGGCAGTATTGCGCCATGCCGCCGTCGAGCATTTCGCCCATCAGGCCTTTCTTTTTGTTGAGCGGATTGACGAGTACCCGCGCGCCGACCGACCAGTTTTCGACGTTGTCTCCTACCTCCGTGATCTCTCCCGCCATATCCAGACCGATGACCACAGGCAGCGGCACCTTGATGCCCGGCATACCCTTCACCGTAAAGACGTCGTGATAGTTGAAAGACGACGCGCGCACGCGGATGACGACGTGACCCGGCACCGCCTTCGGTATCGGCATCTCGCCGACATGGAGTTTGTCGACGTCACCGTGTTCAGAGAGAATCAAAGCCTTCATCGTACTGCTCATATGTACTCCTATTTATGGGAAGCAAACGCGCTACTTCTTTGTAAATGTTCGACTATTTCAGCCACTTCGGCTCGCGGCGCGGCAGCAGTGCGCCGCGAGCCCGTTCCCTATGCCCGCTTCTTCCAGCGGAACAGGTGGTTTTCAAGCGGCTTGAGAATGCCGTACTCGAGCATCACCATCAGGACGACCATAGTGAGTGTCCATGCGAACACCTGATCGGTTTGAACAAGATCCGCCGCCTGACGCAGCCGGTAGCCGACGCCGTTCGAAGACCCGATCGTCTCCGCCACCAGCGACACCCGCCAGCCGAAACCGAACGCGAGGCGCGCACCGGAGAAGAAATGCGGCAGCACGGTGGGCAGATAGATCTTGGTCATCACCTTGCTGCGCGACATCTGAAAGCTGCGGGCAAGCTCCACATATTCGGCGTTGACGCTTTGCGCGCCCTGCCACACGTTCGTGAGAATCAGCGGCATCGCTTCCATGAACACGACGAAGATGGTCGTGCCGTTCGAGATGCCGAACCAGATCAACGCGAAGATGGCCCAGATCGCGGCGGATACCGTGTTGACGACCGACAGCACCGGCTCGCAGAAACTGCCGAGGCGCCGGTTCGCACCAAGCAGGATGCCGAGCGGCGTGCCCACTAGCGCGGCCAGAAGGAAGCCCGCGACGACGCGGTACAGCGTAATGCCAAGATCTTCGGCAAACGTGCCGGTGGCGATCAGGTCAAGCAGCGCGTTCCACGTTTTTCCCGGGCCAGGCAGAATGAAGGCAGGCACGCGTTGCGCCGCCAGCCACCACACCATCAGGAAGATGGCGAGCAGAGAAAGGCGTTGACCGGCGACTTTCGCAAGGCGCGTCAGGCGGCCGAACCGTGCGGGAAAAACAGAACTGGCGGTCGAAACAGAAGACATCGCAACGTCCTTAAATGAGGGCGCGCACGCGGCGCACCGTTTCCGCGACTTCGGCGGCGAGCGGGTCGCGCGGTCGCGGCAGGTCGATCATCAGCGCATCGCGCACGCGTCCCGGCCGTGGACGCAGGACAACCACCTTATCCGCGAGCACGATGGCTTCTTCCACGTCGTGTGTGACGAATACGACGGTCATCTTCAGCTGCTCGCGGATTCGCAGCAGTTCCGCGTGCATCTGCGAGCGCATCTGCGGGTCGAGCTTGGAAAACGGTTCGTCCATCAACAGGATGTACGGCTTCACGACCAGGCTGCGCGCAAGCGCCACCCGGCTGCGCATGCCGCCCGAGAGTTCGTGCGGGTAGGCGTGCTCGAATCCTTCAAGGCCGGTCATCTTCAGCGCGGCCAGCGCGCGTCCTCGCCGCCGTTCGGCGTTGAGCCAACCCGCTTCGAGACCGAATTCCGTGTTCGCCACGATCGTGCGCCAGGGCAGCAGGCGGTCCTCCTGGAACATGTAGCTGACGACGCGGGTATCGTGAGTCGGCTCGCCGGCCACTCCGTCGATCCGCACGTCGCCCTGATCCGCCTGTGCCAGTCCTGCGATGATGTTGAGCAACGTGCTCTTGCCGCATCCGGACGCGCCGACGATCGCCAGCACCGAACCCGAAGGCGCGGTCAGACTGATGTCTTCGAGCACCGCCAGCTTCCCGTAGTGCTTCGAAACGTGCTCCACTTCCACCGCGTTGCGTACCGTGGTTGCCTTCTCGAACATGGCCTGGGTAGTCACTGCGTTCATCGTGCGCCTCGCAGTGGGACGATCGGTGCGCCTGCATGCGTGTCGCGCAGGCTCGCCATTACCTTTTCCATCGTCATGTCGCGGAACGTCGCCACATGCCGGTGCGCGATCTGCTCGGCGCGCTTGCCGTCGCCGCTCGCGAGGGCGCTGATCATCGCGGTGTGGTCATGGCGGATCTCCGGCTTGGTGTTCTGCACGCCGAAGCCGAGCGACACGAGTCGCGCCATATCGTTGAGCAGGCCACCCAGCATGCGAACCAGCCGGCCATTGCCCGAACATTCGGCGATTGCCATGTGGAAAGCCGCATTCGCGTCCATGAAGATGCCAATCCGGCTGCCGATGCCAAGCGACGTATCGTCGTTGCGGCACGCGCGCTCCAGCCGGTTCAACAGGTCGATATCCGCCTTGCCCGCAGCGAGGCGCGCCGATAGCGGCTCAAGTTCAAGGCGAAGCGCAAACACTTCTTCGACATCCTTCAACGTAATCGGCGTTACCAGGTAGCCCTGACGCGGCACGATGCGCACAAAGCCTTCCTGCGCGAGACGCTGCAGCGCCACCCTGCAGGTTGCCTTGCCGATGCCGTAGCGTGCGGTTAGCGCGCTTTCCGTCAGCGTGGTGGCCGGTTCGATTAAGCAGGACAGAATGTCCTGACGGATCGCCGAACACGCCCGCTCACTGAGCAGTTTTGCTTCGTTCGAACAGTCGATCAATTCCACCGTCGGAGCTGCAGGATCTTCCACGACACCTCTCCTTCGTCTCGTAGGCTGCTCACAAGCATCTGCGTGGGCAGGTGATGAGTTAACTTAGAACGGCCATTAAAAAAATGCACGTAAAAAAAACGTGACTTCTGAGCTGTTCAGCGAATGTCACGGCGCTCCCGGTCCTCTCCCGCATGACATATCTGCATGGCGTTCACTGCGCCTTCGTGCCGTCAGAACGAATGCAGTATGCCGAGCTGCGCGCCAGTCACGCCTTCTCCGCGCGTCGGCGTATTCGGCGTGATGGGCCCGTTGGCGATCAGCGCATAGGTCGCGCCGTGGCGGTTCACGAGCCGTTCAAACGTTCCATAGACCAGCGTCCGCTTGCTGAAACTGTAGAACGCGCCAATGCTCACTTCTCCCGCGTTGTTATCCTGGCCTGAACTATCCTTCGCGTAGCCGACGCCGGCCGCGAGCCGTAGCGCCGGTGTGACGTTGTAGGTCGTCGACAGCGAATAGACGCTGTGATATTTGCCTTGGACATTGGTTGAAATATTCGAGCCGAGGTTGTTGCCCCGGTAATAGCCGAAGTAGCCCGTCACACTGCCGAACTGATAACTGCCGCCGGCGAACGTCGTCTTCGTATTGACTTTTCCGTTCGCGCCATTCTGTTCCGCGTGGCTGACGCCGAGATACAGCGGGCCACGCTGATAATCGATCGACCCGACGTAGGCATTCAACGCGTCATGCGGCGACGTCTGACCGCCCAGGCTCGCACCCGCGGAGAACGTGAATCCCGAGATGTTCGGCGACCAGTACGTGATCATGTTGTCGTAGCGGAACACGAACGTCGACGCGTTGTGAAGAAACGAGCCGTATGTACCGCCGGAGAATGCGTCGAACTTGCTGTGCATCAGCAGCAGCACCGAGTTCTGACGGCCGAAACGGAGTTCACCATACGGCGTGCCGAGACCCACCCACGCACTGCGGCTGAAAGCGAGCGTGGAATCGGTCGCCGCTCCGGAGTTCGTGAGAATGCCGTTCTCGAGATCGAAGGTTGCACGCAGGCCGTCACCGAGATCTTCGCTTCCTCTGATCCCTACGCGGCTTGCCGACAGACCGCCGCTCTGCATCGCGGTCTGCGCGCCCTTGCCGCCTGCGTTCGTATAACCCAGGTACGTATCGAGAATGCCGTACAGCGTCACCTCGGCCCGGGCCGGCGTCACTGTCACGGTGCCGAGTGCAACGAGTGCTGCAGAACAAGCCAAAGCCATCTTGCGCATTTCAGATTCCCGTTTCGGTAAATGGTTTATGTCGCATTACTAATAATCTCACTGTGAACCGCTTTACCGATTTATTTCCTCGACGAGGTGTGCAACAAATTTTTTGTGAGGTGCTCACGAACAATCAGTAAGCGTTCGACGGTTGACTTTAGATCGACAAAAAAGAGAAGCACAACAAATATTTCTGGGCATCTCAAGCGTGAGATGCTTACGCGCGGGTCTCACATTTGTCTTCCAAAATCCGTTTTTTGCGCGGTGTCGGGAGCGCAGGTTGCTGCTGTGCGTATTTCGGCGAACGTGACCGCCGATTTCGGGAACGTGACCGATTCGGCAAGGTCGGGCGTTGCGCGGTATCGATTGTGAAGCGCACCGGGTTTTCCGGAGACCTTTACTCCTGAGAGAATAGAGTCATGGAAAACCTCGAAAAAACAAAACGGAAGACGGCGCCGAAATATTCGGCGGAAGTGCGTGAGCGCGCGGTTCGTATGGTGTTCGAGCATCGTGCGGAGTACGCGACGCAATGGGAAGCAATCCAGTCGATTGCCGCCAAGATGGGTTGCTCACGCGAAACGTTAAGAAACTGGGTTCGTCAGGCTGAGAGCGATCGTGGTCTGCGCGCGGGCCCCAAGACGCAGGAGCAGGACCGCATCCGCGAGCTTGAACGTGAAGTCCGGGAACTGCGTCAGGCCAATGAAATCCTGCGCAAGGCCTCGGCATATTTCGCACAGGCGGAGCTCGACCGCCGACCGAAGTGATGATTGCCTTCATTGACGATCACCGGTCGGCGTATGGGGTCGAGCCGATCTGCAGGGTGCTGCCGATCGCCCCGTCGACGTATTACCTTCATTCGTCTCGACGCGCTGATCCGCGTCGGCTGCCGCCGCGCGCGCAGCGCGATGCACTGCTGTGTCAGCATATCCGGCGTGTATGGGAGGAGAACTTTCGGCCTCTTTTGAAATCAGAGTGGGTGGTTGTGCGGGTCAAGGGCGGGCGGGAGCCCGGCGCAGCGAACCCTTGAGGCGCTTTGCATCGACAAGCTGGGAAATGGCTGGTTGCGGCAGAATGCGGCAACCAGCCATGCACGACCAAGCGAACAATGACGAATCAACTCTTTGAAGCCGCCCTGGGAATCAAGGCACCGTGGTACGTGCAAGGTGTCGACTTTGATACGGCCAAACGACAGCTGACGATTGCGGTGGACTTTGTCGCAGGAAGTCGCTTCGCCTACTCCGGGCTCGCCGGTGAGCATCCAGTGCACGACACGCAAATCAAGCGGCTGCGCCACCTGAATTTCTTCCAGCACGAGTGCTATCTGGAAGTGCGTGTGCCGCGCGTGCGCTTGCCCGATGGCTCGGTGCGGCTGGTCGTGCCGGAATGGGTCGGCCAACTCGACGGTTTCACGTTGCTGTTCGAGGCGCTGGTGCTGATGCTGGCGCAACAGATGCCGTTTGCCGCAGTGGCGCGCATCGTCAATCTGTCCTGGCATCGGGTGCATGCCATCTGCTCGCGCTATGTGGAACTCGCGCTGGCGTCGGCGAACCTGTCGGACGTCAGCTCGGTGGCCATCGACGAAACCTCGTACCGGCGAGGCCACGAATATCTGACGCTGGTCGCCGATATGCAGGCTCGGCGCGTCGTATTCGTCACGCCTCGCCGTGACGCGAAGACGATTGAGAGCTTTGCGGCCCACCTTAGCCAGCATCACGGCACGCCTGAGCAAATGACGTCCGTGAGCATCGACATGTCGCCCGCGTTCATCAAAGGCGTCGGCGAACATCTGCCCAATGCGCGAGTGACGTTCGACAAGTTTCACGTCGTCGCCCATGCGTCCAAGGCGCTTGATACGGTCCGGCGCCAACAACAGAAAGCCGACCCAGAACTTAAAGGGATGCGCTGGACACTGCTTAAGGACGCCAACAAGCTGAACCTTGCGCAATTGACGGACCTCGAGGCCCTTCTCAGGCAGTACACCACCAAGCGAACGGCCCGCGCCTGGTTGTATCGCGAGCAGTTGCGCGAGATTCTCGAACGCAAGCAAATTCATGTCGTCTCCGAATTGTTGCGGCAGTGGTGCACCAACGTCATGCGTTCGAAAGTCGAACCGATGAAGGAGGTCGCACGATTGATTCGCCGACACTTTGACGGCATCGTTGCGTGGACCCAGACCCGACAGACCAACGGCTTTATCGAAGCCATCAACGGCTTGTTTCAGGCCGCGAAGCGCAAGGCTCGTGGCTACACGCGCTTCGCAACCATGCGAACGGTGCTGTTTCTTATCGCTGGCAAACTCGACTTCTCCGCATTCAACTCGCATGCCCGCTGAGAGCCATTACCCACTTCATTTTCAAAAGAGCCAACTTTCGGGTATATGGTGCGCGCAAGGTTTGGTGGAAGCTATTGCGCGAAGGATTCAAGCTCGCACGGTGTACTGTCGAGCGACTGATGAAGCGGCTCGGGCTGCAAGGTGTGCGGCGCGGCAGATCGATTCGAACCACCGTCAGCGAGCGAAACACACCGTGCCCGCTTGATCACGTCCAGCGGCAGTTCAAAGCGTCACGGCCGAACGCGCTGTGGGTGTCAGATTTCACCTTCGTGGCCACCTGGCAAGGCTTCGCTTATGTTGCCTTCATCGTTGATGTGTTCGCGCGACGCATCGTAGGCTGGAGAGTG
>FCOD02000054.1 GCA_001544655.2 Caballeronia turbans | reverse complement strand
TTCGGCGTCTCTGTTTCATCGCAACACTCCCGCCGCATAATAGCGTTATTGTGTTGCATCGACCGGTTGAATCCGCCCGTCTTGGCCGGCTGACGGCGATCGAAGTGGCGCTGACGCTCGCGGTGATTGCTATCGTCTCCACTCGGTTGCCGGACATCGAACGCGCTTCGTTTCTCGTGGCGGGCCTGGGCGGCGTGATCGCCTTTGTCGTATCGCACGGCATCGGGGATTTCGTCGGCGGTGACGAGGCAGGCAATCGCGTGGTGCGCGAAAGCGTCGCGGGCTTCCTGTATCTGGAGATGCTCGATTCGTCGTTCAGCTTCGACGGTGTCATCGGTGCATTCGCGCTGACCAACAACGTATTTCTCATTGCTATCGGACTCGGCGTCGGTGCTTCGTATATTCGCCAGATGACGCTGATACTTCTCAAGAAAGGTACGCTCGCTCAATACCGTTTCCTGGAGCATGGCGCATTCTGGGCTATCGGCGCGCTCGCGGTCATCATGCTGAGCGTGAACGTGGACGTTCCCGAAGTCATCACCGGTTTGATCGGTGCATTCACCATCGGCGCGGCGGTTATCAGTTCGATAGTCGTTCAGCGGCGTGAAGCTGTCGCGGGCGATCGCGCGTCCTGATCGCGCAAATCCGCGTGCCGGGCATGCGGCTAACAATGCAATCCAATCAATTCAACGAGAGCAGTCAGTCATGTCAATGATCAATCTTTCCAAGGGCGGCCGAATCAATTTGTCCAAGGAAGCGCCCAGCGCAAGCAAGTTCAGAATCGGTCTGGGCTGGGATGCGAACGCGACCGATACGGGCAATGATTTCGATCTGGACGTTTCGGTATTTCTTTGCAAATACGATAGTCAGAACAGTCCAAAGCTGATCTCGCAGAAGCACTTCATTTTCTATAACACCGAAATTCGCACGCTCGACCGCGAAACAACTTTCTACCAACCGGGCGACGACTGGCCGCGCAAAGGCATGTCGGCATCGGAATGTCTCGGCGTCGTTCATAGCGGAGATAACCAGACCGGCAGCGGCAACGGCGACGACGAAGTGATCTTTGTCGATACGAAGAAACTCGATGCCGCCATCGATGAGATCTCGGTTGTCGTCACCATCGATCGGGCCGAGGAGCGCAAGCAGAATTTCGGTCAGGTGCGCAACAGCTACATTGAGATATCGGAAGAGGAAACAGGACGAGTGCTCGCGCGCTATCCGCTCGAAGAAGATTTTTCGATGGAAACGGCCGTTCAAGTGGGCAGCTTCTATCGCCGCGATGGACAGTTCATGTTCAAGGCGGTCGGAATGGGCTATAACCGCGGCCTCGGCGATTTCGTGATCGCTTATGGCGGACACGTCGATCGCGCCTGAATAGCGGGACTCGAGTTGGCGCATCGGTTTAGCATGCGCCATCGTCGGAATGTGAGAAGTCGAATGCCGTCTGATCAGCCTGAACCGAAGCCGCTTGCGTTTTCGAAACCCCAACGAGATGTTCGCGAGTTGCAGCCGCGCGCGTCGGAAGAGCGCGCGGTCACGCCACTCGATTTCGGCAGCAACGCCGTGTCGGTCGATCCGTTATTCGACTCGCGCGAAGCAAGGCGGCGCGTATCGAACGCGGAGCCGGGAAAGAGTGTGTTCGGCGATCACGGGCATCCGCTTCTGAACCGGAGCTTCGAACTGGCTCGACAGCAGTTTCCGGAGCTATATCCCAAGCATGGGCCGCGTATCGAGCGCGGCATTCGTCAATTGCTTCCGCTGCGGCTCGAGACCATTTCCATGTTTGCGGATGCAGCCTTGAGAACTTGCGGTGAATCCGTCGATATCTTCATGCGCGTGACACGCGATTTCGCCGACCTCGACGCTGCCGGCCTCATGCGGCAAATGCTCGATAGCGCCACGCGCAAGCCGGGTATCCTCGATCGGTTGACAGAACACTATCTGAAACCGCAGCGACCGGAAATGGACTATCGCGAATCATTGAGCACGTTGAAGGTTTCATTGCAATCGTTCATGCCCCGCGTGCGCGTTTTGCGAGAAGAAGTCGACCACGCGCGGGAAAGCCTTGCAAGCGGACTTGCCGCATTGAGTGCGGTTTGCGATATCGATCACGGGGGCAATGCCACAGCCGCTCTCGCGCTGGGCGAACGCCGCAGCGCGGTACGGCAGGCGTTCCAGCAACTCGAATTGCTTTCGCTCCAGGTCAATGCTTTCGAAGCGGACCTCGTCGGCCTTTTGTCCAGAGCCGATCAACTGGCGAACATCACGCTTCCGGCAGCGCTGGCGGCAAGGAACCAACGCTCATGAAGCCATCCTCGAACATCGTCGCCGCCTTCGATTTCGACGGAACCATTACCACGAGCGACAGCCTCAAGGCATTCGTGTTGCACACGGTTGGCCCCGCGCGCTTTGCGGCAGCGGGCTTGCGGGCGGCGCCTCGATTGCTTGGCATGACCGCGCGACTTTGCGATCGCGGCGTCGCGAAGGCTGCGTTTCTTCGTCATGCGTTGCGAGGGATGTCTCCCGCTGAACTGGAGCGCGCCTCGCAAGACTTCTGCGCCACACGCCTCGCTCGAATGGTCCGGCCGGAAATGGTGGAACGAATCCGGCAGCATCAGGCATTGAGCCATGAGGTCGTGCTCGTGAGTGCGTCGCCTTCGCTGTACCTTCGAATCTGGGCGCAATCGGTCGGTATCGGCGTGGTGCTATCGACTGAACTGGATATCGATCGCCAAGGATTCACGGGTCGGTTCATCGGACGGAATTGTTGGGGGCCGGAGAAAGTTCGGCGGCTCGAAGCATGGTGGAACGGTAGTCGGCCACGCATGCTCTTTGCCTATGGCGACAGCCGGGGCGACAGGGAAATGGCCGCTGCTGCCGACGTTGCATGGGTCAGAGGGAATGGCGAGTTGCCTGCGCTCGATCGCTGAGTGACCTGAAACGCAATGCGATCCGTCAACCTGGCTAGTCCCCCTCTCTCGTCAGCAACGACCAGATGGCGACGAAGGGCACGGAACCGGATCGCATTGCGTGCGGATTATTGCGAACGTTATGAATGCCTCCTCCGATACCCGGATCGATCCATGCACCGCCGCCCTGCCGGAATTCGCCGGGCGTGAAGAGCACATAGGCTTCCTCGGGCGGATGGCTGTGATCGGGATAGCGCGTGTGCGGCAACATCAGCGAGAAGCCCAGTTGCACGTCATAGCGGCTTTCCGCGCCACCGGGTCCGCAGATCATGCCGTGCACGTGCGCATCGATGTAGTTGTCGCCGCCGTTCACGCCCGATGAGCGGCGCGACCATCCGAGATCGGGTTCGAGCGCTTTGATCGCGCGCGCGGCGGCGCCGAAGCCGGTGTCGTCGTCGATGAAGGGCGCGAGCGCGGCGTCGAGCCACTCGCACGCGGGATAGCGCGTGTGGTGCCGCGCGCCGTCGTCGGATGGCGTTTGCAGCCGTTCGAACACGCGTGCGGCGACTTCGCGTCCGGCATGCGGCAGTTTGTCCGACTGAAAGAGCTTCTCCGCGATGGCGATGAAAGCGGCCACGTTCTCCGGACGACGACGGTTCATAAGAGCCTCCCTGACAACCAGGCGCTTCGATTCTCCATCACAAGCAGTCGGTTTCAAAGCTGCACATCGAATGCCTGTCTCCTCACAATTCCAGCACGAGGTCCGAGGTCGGGCGGCTGCAACACAACAGGCGAAATCCCTTCTGGACTTCTCTGTCGCGGATGCCGCCGTTGTGCTTCATATCGACGGTGCCTTCCAGCACGCGCGTTTTGCACGTTCCGCACACGCCTTGACTGCACGACGACGCCACAGCGACGCCCGCCTTCTTCGCCGCCGATAACACGGTCTGCGACGCGTTCATCGTGAACGACTTCGACGAGCGCGAGAGCTTGACAGTGAAAATGCCTTCAGCGGCGGGTGCTCGAGCAGGCTCGCCCGCGCCGATATCGAAGCTCTCCTCGTGGTAGCGCGCCGGATCATGGCCGACTTCGCGAAGCAGCGCGCGCACCGCGCTCATGTATCCGGCCGGGCCGCACGTGAAGACTTCGCGTTCCAGATAGTCCGGCGTCCATTGCGAAAGCAACTGAAGATTGAGGCGGCCTGTCGGACCATGCCAGTCAGCTTCATCGCCGATGCCCTCGCACACGAAGAATATGCGCAGGCGAGGCGATAGCTTCGCGAGCCGCGTCAGTTCCTCGCGAAACACGATATCGCCAGGCGTGCGCGCGCTATGAATAAAGACGATGTCTCGATCCAGACCGAGATCGATGCTTGCACGCGTCATCGACATCAGCGGCGTGACGCCGGATCCCGCGGACAGATACAGCGATTTCGCCGCGGGCGCGGCCGTCGGCGTGAACGCGCCTGAAGGTCCATACGCGCGCAAGCCGACGCCGGGTTTCATGGTGTCGTGCAGCCAGTTCGACACGGTCCCGCCCGGAACGCGCTTGACCGTGATCGACAGCAGAAACGGACGCGTCGGCGCGGACGAAATCGTGTAGCAGCGCTTGACCGATCGTCCCTGCACGTTCGCCGTTATCGTCATGAACTGACCCGGCTCGAATCGCACGGGCAGTCCGTCTTCCGTGCGGAATTCGAAGCTTCTCACATCATGCGTTTCATTGATGACGCGACAACACGTCAGCGTCTGCTGCTCGCCGCTCGGCCAGAGCCGCCCGCCATGTTCCCAGGTGGCGGCATCGGCGAAATCGAGTGGAGAAACGAAAATTCTGTCGACGGAGTTCATGGCGCTCACAAGTGCGTTTGCAATGAGCGCAGTATTGGAGCGCGCGAAATCACCGTCAACGCGCTTTATTTTCCGCCTTCCATGACTTCAACTTATGCGTGGCTTTCAGAAGCCGGCTTGCTCGTTCAACCGTCCACGGGTTCCGCGGGCGTCTCCAGATTGAGCTGATAGAACGCCGCGTCCAGCCAGCGGCCGAACTTGAATCCGGCTTCCCTGACCGTTCCCGAGTGCGTGAAGCCCAAACGGGTATGCAGGCGGATGCTCCCGTCATTCGTCGCGTCCACGCAACCGACGAGCACATGCACCTGCGCGTCTTTCGCGCGACGGATCAGCTCACGCAGCAGGCGCTCGCCGAGCCCGAGTCCGCGGCAATCGCGATGCACGTAGACGCTGTGCTCCACCGTGTATTTGAAAGCGGGAAACGCGCGAAAGGTGCCCCAGCTCGCGAAGCCCATCAGCTTGCCCGATGCATCGACCGCGCCTACCACCGGGAAGCCGCCCGCGCGTTTCGCCGCGAACCACGTCGACATGGCTTCGACGGGGCGCGGCTTGTAGTCATACAGCGCGGTCGAATTGACGATGGCTTCGTTCAGGATGTCGAGAATGGCGAGCGCATGATCCGCTTCGTTGCAGTCGATCAGGCGCACGTCGTCGCGCGGTTCGGTGGTGTTCATTCGGTATCCGTTCAGGCTGAGGATGAATCAGGTCGCGGGTGCGTCGCCGATGGCGAGGATGTAGCGCGCTGCTTTGGACGCCGGGTTGCTGAAGATCAGCGGCCGGTCGAGCCGCATCGCGAGGCAGTCGCCTTGCTGGAGCGCATGCAGTTCGTCTCCGATGACGATGTCGATGCATCCGCTCATCACCCAGACTTGCTGATGCATCGTCGATTCCCGTCCGCTTCGCTCATAGGCGACGCGCGCGCCGGGCGGAAAGTCCACTTCGACCAATTGGAACGGCGACGGCCAGCCCGGCGGGGAAAGGTTTCTGCGCGTGTAGCCGGATTCGGGATCGCGCCATTTCAATTGCTGGCGACGCCGCGCAAGCGGTTCTGCGGGCGCGCCTTCCTGCTCGCCGCCGAAAAGGCTGGCGAGCGATACGCCGAGACCGGCGGCAAGTTTGTCCAGCACGACGGCCGTGGGGCTGGCGGCGCCGCGTTCGATCATCGAAATCATCGAGCGGCTCACGCCGCAGCGGGCTGCGAGCGCGTCGAGCGTGTAGGCGCGTGCGGCGCGCAACTCGCGGATGCGGTCGGCGATGCGTTGGTTTATGTCGGTCGTCGTGGTGTCTTCTTCGGACGATGTCCGGGCGTTATCTAGCATAATGGATTTAGTTTCCAGTACGCTGGATGGCTATGTCAAGGGTTTCCGCTGGATCCCGTATTGTTATTGGTTTATTAGCACTGCCCCCGTGCGGGGCGGCAGTCACTTTCTTTGCTGCTGCAAAGAAAGTAACCAAAGAAAGCAGCTCCTCACGCCCGCGGTCACACGCAGTTTGGCCATGCTTGCCAGGTGATAGTGGGCTGTCTAAGTGTCGCCCTCATAGGCCCAACCGGGCTTGGCTCGCGCACGGTCTGACAAGCTAGTACTCACAAGAAGCTGGTTCAGCACCAAATAGCACCGGCACAGCGCTACGCGCTGCCGACGGGTCTACAAAGGAAACCAACCTATCGCACATGCAATGCGATGGAAGCGTCAGCGACGAAGCGCGCGCAAACCCGATGAACCCATCGGCCGCGAAGCGGGCCGGAGCCTTTTGGTGCTGAACCACTTCGCTGTGCGGCGCGAGGTGACAGACCGTGCACGAGCCAAGCCCGATTAGTCTTGTGAGGGCGACACTTAGGCAGCCCACGATCGGCTGGCAAGCATGGCCAAACTGCGTGTGACCGCGGGCGTATCGAGCTGCTTTCTTTGGTTACTTTCTTTGCAGCAGCAAAGAAAGCGACTGCCGCCCCGCACAGGGGCAGTGCTAATAAACCAATAACAAAACGGGATCCGGCGAAAGCCTTTCAAAGAAAGCGACTGCCGCCCCGCACAGGGGCAGCGCTAATAAACCAAAAAGAACCCGGGATCCGGCAAAAGCCCGTCGTGCCAGTCGAACCTCAACCGTACACAGGAAAGCGCTTCGTCAATTCAGCGACCTGCTCGCGCACGCGTTCAAGATTCCCCGCATCTTCCGGGCTTTCGAGCACATCGGCGATAAGATTGCCGACAATCTCCGCTTCCTTCGTACCGAATCCACGCGTCGTCATCGCGGGCGAGCCGAGGCGCACACCGCTCGTGACGAACGGCTTTTCCGGATCGTTCGGAATGGCGTTCTTGTTGACCGTGATGTGCGCGGCGCCGAGCGCGGCTTCCGCAGCCTTGCCGGTGATCTTCTTCGCCCGCAGATCGACGAGCATCACGTGGCTTTCGGTATGACCCGACACGATGCGCAAGCCGCGCTTCACGAGCGTTTCGGCCAGCACACGCGCATTGTCGACGACGCGCTGCTGATATTCCTTGAACTCCGGCGACAGCGCTTCCTTGAACGCAACAGCTTTCGCGGCGATCACATGCATCAACGGTCCGCCCTGAATGCCCGGGAAAATCGCCGAGTTGATTTGCTTCTCGAACTCGGCCTTCATCAGGATCACGCCGCCGCGCGGGCCACGTAGGCTCTTGTGCGTGGTCGTGGTGACGAAGTCGGCATGCGGCACCGGGTTCGGATACACACCCGCCGCGATCAGACCGGCATAGTGCGCCATGTCGACCATCAGATATGCGCCGACGCTCTTCGCGATCTTCGACAGCCGCTCGAAGTCGATCTTCAACGCAAACGCCGACGCACCCGCGACGATCAGCTTCGGCTTGTGCTCGTTGGCGAGTTGCTCGGCCGCATCGTAATCGATGTCCTCGGCTTCGTTCAGCCCGTAGCTCACCACGTTGAACCACTTGCCCGACATGTTGACCGGCGAGCCGTGCGTGAGATGGCCGCCGTGCGCGAGGCTCAGGCCCATGATCGTGTCGCCCGGCTTGAGCATCGCGAAGAACACGCCCTGATTGGCCTGCGATCCGGAGTTCGGCTGCACGTTCGCCGCTTCGGCGCCGAAGAGCTGCTTCACGCGGTCGATGGCCAGCTGCTCCACCACATCGACATATTCGCAACCGCCGTAGTAGCGCTTGCCCGGATAGCCTTCCGCGTATTTGTTCGTGAGCTGCGAGCCTTGCGCAGCCATCACGGCCGGGCTCGTGTAATTCTCCGACGCGATCAACTCGATGTGATCTTCCTGACGTCGGTTTTCATCGGTGATCGCCGCCCAGAGTTCCGGATCGACGTTTTCAACGGTGCTGGTTGCGCGCTTGAACATGATGGTTACCCATGTGAGAAGAGAACGGGTTGCTGCGGGAACTCTGACTGTCCCGTATTCCATCGAAAGCAGGCGCGCCCGGATAGAAGAATTCCGACATTACGCTGGAATGCGGGCACCCGTTTGGTGCGAGCGTGCGTAGACGCGTCGCGCGGCGCGCTTCGTATCTGTGCACGAATCCATATTCAAGCCGCCGAAGCCGCGAGATTACAGCGTTGGCACGCTTATCGCATTGAGCATGTCAGGAGTGGCAGTCACAATCTGGCAATGGATGACTAGGGTTCCGGTCCGCATCGACGTTCGATGCGCGATGCTGGTCCGAGAGTTGTCGACCTCGAACGAGGTTACACGGCGGGAAAAAAGCCCGGGAGAGAACGCGATGCGTCGCGCCGCTCCTGCCGTCGATAACCGTTCAATGCGAGGTCAATCTCATGCGCGTCCGCTTTTTCGCCGCTGCCGCCGTCGCTCTCTCCCTCTGTTTCTCCACGCCCTCGTTCGCTCAGGCCCGCAAGGACTTCAAGGTCTGCTGGACCATCTACGCCGGCTGGATGCCGTGGGGCTACGCGAAGACGCAGGGCATCATGTCCAAATGGGCGAAGAAGTACGGCATCAATGTCGATGTCGTGCAGCTCAACGACTACATCGAATCGATCAATCAATACACCGCCGGGAAGTTCGACGGTTGCGCGATGACCAACATGGACGCGCTCACCATTCCGGCGACGGGCGGTGTGGACAGCACGGCGCTGATCGTCAGCGATTACTCCAACGGCAACGACGGCGTGCTCATCAAGGGCGCGGGCAAGAAGGTCGCCGATCTCAAGGGCCAGTCGGTCAACCTCGTCGAGCTTTCGGTTTCGCACTATCTGCTGGCGCGCGCGCTCGAATCGGCTGGAATGAGCGAACGCGACATCAAGACCGTCAACACGTCGGATGCCGATATCTCCGGCGCATTCGCAACCGCCGACGTGCACAACGCGGTCACATGGAACCCGATGCTCGCCGACCTCAAGGCGAAGCCCAACGTCACCGAAGTGTTCGATTCGAGCCGCATTCCGGGCGAGATCATGGACATGATGGTCGTCAACACGAAGACGCTGCACGACAACCCCGCGCTCGGCAAAGCGCTTACCGGCGCATGGTTCGAGATCATGCAGACGATGCATGGCTCGTCGCCGGAGAGCGAAGCCGCGCTCGCGTCGATGGCCAAGGCATCGGGCACCGACCTCGCCGGCTACAAGTCGCAACTCTCGACTACCGCGCTCTTCTACACGCCGCAACAGGCGCTCGACTTCGCCACGAGCCCGAACATGCCGAAGATCATGACGCGCGTCGCACAGTTCTCGTTCGATCACGGCCTGCTCGGCAAGGGCGCACCGAACGCGGGCGCGGTCGGCATGGCGTTCGAAAACAACGTGATCGTCGGTAGCAAAAGCAATCTGAAGCTGCGTTTCGATCCGACCTACGTGCGCATGGCCGCGCAAGGCAAGCTGTGAGCGGCGCGCCGTTCTGAAGAGGAGAGGCCCATGCGGCTCATCAACCGACATCCCGGCCGCACCGGCAGTCTGATGCTGTTGCTGCTGCCGTTCATCGTGCTCGTCGCGGTGTATTTCACCGGGTCGTCGATTCGTCTGCAGGCGAACCCCGACGACAAGCTGTTGCCGTCCGCGACACAGATGAAGGCCGCGCTCAACGAGTACGCGTTCACGGAGGACAAGCGCACGGGCGAGCATCTGATGCTGAGCGACACGGTATCGAGCATGAAGCGTCTCGGCATCGGGCTGGTCGCGAGCGCGGCGATCGCTCTAGTGTTCGGCATCGTGACGGGCAGCATTCCGCTCGCGGGCGCGACGCTTTCGCCGTTCATCACGGTGATATCGATGATTCCGCCGCTCGCCGTTCTGCCGATACTTTTCATCGTGTTCGGCCTCGATGAACTGTCGAAGGTCGTGCTGATCGTGATCGGCATCACGCCGATGATGATCCGCGATCTGCAACAGCGCACGCGCGATATTCCCGAGGAATTGTGGATCAAGGCTCAGACGCTCGGCGCGTCGAGCTGGACGCTCATCCTGCGCGTGATCGTGCCGCAACTCCTGCCGCGTCTGTTGATCGCACTGCGGCTCGCGTTGTGTTCCGCGTGGCTGTTCCTGATCGCAGCCGAAGCGATTGCATCGACGGATGGGCTCGGCTATCGCATCTTCCTCGTGCGCCGCTATCTCGCGATGGACGTGATCCTGCCCTACGTCGCGTGGATCACCCTGCTCGCATGGCTCATCGACGAAGCGCTGCGCCGTCTCACGCAATGGGCGTTCCCCTGGTACAACGGAGGCCGCGCATGATCGAGATCCGCAACCTGTGGAAGCAATACGACGATCAGGTCGTGCTGGAGCGGCTCAATCTGCGCATCGCGCAAGGCGAGTTCTGCTCGATGGTCGGCGCGTCGGGCTGCGGCAAGTCGACGTTTCTGCGCCTTCTGCTCGGTCAGGAACGTCCCACGCGCGGCGAGATATTGCTCGATGGCGAGCCCTTGCCGTCGGAGCCGGACCTGCATCGCGGCGTCGTGTATCAGCGCTATTCGGTGTTTCCGCATCTGAGCGTGGTGCGCAACGTGATGCTCGGGCTCGAGCTGCCCCATGCGCCTTTCACAGGGCGTCTTTTCGGCGCGCGCCGGCGTCTCGCACGCGATGAAGCCGTCGCGATGCTCGCGCGCGTCGGCCTTGCCGATTCGCTCGACAAATATCCGCATCAACTCTCGGGCGGCATGCAGCAACGCCTCGCGCTCGCGCAGGCGCTCGTGATGAAGCCGCGCGTGCTTCTGCTCGACGAACCCTTCGGCGCGCTCGATCCGGGCATCCGTCGCGACATGCACGAACTGCTGACGGGCCTCTGGCGCGAAGCGAAGCTGACCGTCTTCATGGTCACGCACGACCTGAAGGAAGGCTTCACGCTCGGCAGCCGCGTGCTGGTGTTCGACAAGGTTCGCATCGACCCGCAAGCGCCGCAGGCGTACGGCGCGCGCATCACTTACGACATTCCGCTCGAACGCAACGGCGTGCGCGAAGCGCAGCCGGCGATGGAAGTTCCGCCGCTCTTGGCCGTTCCCGCATGATCGAAAGGACATAACACATGAACGACATCCTGCTCGAAGAAACGATTCCCGGTGGCGGCCACGCGTCGCTGATCGTGAAGCGCGGCCAGTTGCTGCGCATCACCGACATGCGCGGCGGCGCGAACGTCGCCATGCTGCTGTTCAATGCCGCCGAAAAAAGCGAGCGTCTGAATCTTCCCGATACGCTCAAATGCCAGCACACCGCGAAGCTGACGAAGGGCCATTGCCTCTATTCCGACATGGGGCGCGTGCTTGCCGCGATCGTCGCGGATACGTGCGGATGGCACGACAGCCTCGCCGGTGTATCGAATGCGGCGGAAGTGTTCGAGAAGTACGGCGAAGGCCGCTATCAGGAACTGCGCAACGCGTTCTATCGCAACGGCACGGACAACCTGCTCGTCGAACTGGGCAAATGGGGCCTCGGCATCGCGGATCTGTTGATGACGCTGAATCTTTTCAGCCGCGTCGACGTGACCGATGCCGGCGCGTTGAGCTTCGTGCAGGGCAATTCGCAGGCGGGCGACTACATCGAACTTTATGCGCCGATGAACACGCTCGTCGTGCTGACAGCGATCCAGCATCCGCTCGACCCGAATCCCGAATACGCGCCGAAGCCGGTGCAGCTCGCGCTGCGCAACGCCGACGCGCAAGTCGCGGAAATATGCCGGACGTCGTGCGATGAAAACACGCGCGGCTTCATCAACACCGAACGATTCTTTCTCTGAGCGAGAGGCGCGCATGACGACATCCAATCTCACGGCCAGCAAGCTCGATCCCGCCGAGGCGGTCTTTCGCGAAACGCTGCCCGCGGGCGAACCGTGGCTCAAGGAACTGAAGGCGGGGCAGACGTTGCGCATTCGCGATGTCGATGGCAATCAGGCCATCGACACGCTCTTCTACAGCGCAGCCGATCCGCGCGAACGTTATGACGCGCAACGCACGTTACGCCGTCAGCAAAGCCTCTATCTGACGACGGGCACCGTGCTCTATTCGAACCTCGGCAATCCGATGCTGACGATCATCGCGGACACTTGCGGCCGGCACGACACGCTCGGCGGCGCGTGCGCGCAGGAAAGCAACACGGTGCGCTACGCGCTGGAGAAGCGCTACATGCATAGTTGCAGAGACAACTATCTGCGAGCCTGCGCGCACGACGGAAGACTCTCGAAGCGCGACATCGCCGCGAACATCAACTTCTTCATGAATGTGCCGGTGACGGCGGAAGGCGGCCTCACGTTCGAGGACGGCATTTCGGGCGCGGGCAAGTACGTCGAGCTGCGCGCCGAGATGGACGTGATCGTGCTGATCTCGAACTGCCCGCAACTGAACAATCCGTGCAACGCGTACAACCCGACTCCGGCGGAGCTGACGATATGGAACTGAGCACCTTGCGCCGCTGGCTCTACACGATGATGAAAGCGCGCGCCGAGCGTCTGTTGTCGATCGAACGCCACGCGAAGCACTGAACACACTGAACGCCTACCTGCCGGGGACGACCCCGGCATGCATGCTCACGTGGCGGGACGGCCCGCCCACGCATTGAACGTCCACGCATGTTCGACAAAGTCCTCATCGCGAATCGCGGCGCGATCGCGTGCCGCATTCTGCGCACGTTGCGCGAGCTGAACGTCGCTGGTATCGCCGTCTATAGCGAAGCGGATCGCGCGAGCCGCCACGTCAGTCTCGCCGATACGGCACGCAGCCTCGGCGATGGCGCCGCGAGCATCACCTACCTCGACATCGCGAAGATTCTCGATATCGCGCGCGAAGAAGGTGTGCAGGCGATTCATCCGGGCTACGGCTTTCTGTCGGAGAACGCGTCGTTTGCACAAGCGTGCGAAGCGGCGGGTATCGCGTTCATCGGGCCGACGCCGGCGCAATTGCGCGCCTTCGGGCTGAAGCACACCGCACGCGCGATCGCCGCTGAACAGGGCGTGCCGATGCTCGAAGGCACGGGCCTCCTCGATGACATCGACACCGCACTCGAAGCGGCGCAGCGCATCGGTTACCCGGTGATGCTGAAGAGCACCGCGGGCGGCGGCGGCATCGGCATGCGTGTATGCCGTTCCAGCGACGAGCTCGCCGCGCAGTTCGATATCGTCAGGCGCCTCGGTCAGAACAACTTCAGCGATGCGGGCGTGTTCCTGGAGAAGTACATCGAGCGCGCGCGGCATCTCGAAGTGCAGGTGTTCGGCGACGGCAAGGGCGAAGCCATCGCGCTCGGCGTGCGCGACTGCTCGGTGCAGCGGCGCAACCAGAAGGTGCTCGAAGAAACGCCTGCGCCGAATCTCCCCGAGGGCATGGCAACCGCGCTCTGCGACGCTGCGATCCGGCTTGCGCGTGCGGTGTCGTATCGCTCGGCGGGCACGGTCGAATTCGTCTATGACAGCGATGCGTCGCGCTTCTATTTCCTCGAAGTCAACACGCGTCTGCAAGTAGAGCATGGCGTGACCGAACAGGTGTGGGGCGTGGATCTGGTGCGCTGGATGATCGAGCTTGCAGCGGGCACGTTGCCCGCACTCGATACGCTTTCGCGCGATCTCGCACCGCGCGGTCATGCGATCCAGGCGCGTCTTTATGCGGAAGATCCGGGCCGCGATTTCAAGCCCTGTCCGGGTCTGCTCACCGACGTGTCGTTTCCGTCATCCGATGGCCGCGCGTTGCGCATCGACACATGGATCGAGGCGGGTTGCGACGTGCCGCCGTGGTTCGATCCGATGCTCGCGAAGCTGATCGCGTGGCAACCCACGCGCGACGCGGCGCGTCATGCGCTCGATGCCGCGCTCGACGCGACGCGCATCTATGGCGTCGAAACGAATCGCGGTTATCTGCGGCAGATTCTCGCGGATGCGCCGTTCGCAAGCGGTCATCCGTGGACGCGTTGTCTCGAAGGCTTGCGCTATCGCGCATCGACATTCGAAGTGCTGAGCGGCGGCACGCAAACGACCGTGCAGGACTATCCGGGAAGGCAAGGTTATTGGGCGGTGGGCGTGCCGCCATCCGGCCCGATGGACGGTCGCGCGCTGGAGCTCGGCAATCGTCTGCTCGGCAATGGCGAAGATGCCGCCGCGCTCGAAATCACGATGAGCGGTCCGACGCTGCGCTTCAACACGGATGCGGTCGTGGCGATAACGGGCGCAACGCTGCCCGTCATGCTCGACGACATCGCGCAGCCGATGAACACGACCTTCCTCGTCGCAGCCGGGTCCACGCTCGCGCTCGGCACCATCCGCGGCGCGGGCGCGCGTGCGTATCTGTGCGTGCGTGGCGGGCTGGATGTCGCGCACTATCTCGGCAGCCGCAGCACGTTCACGCTCGGCCAGTTCGGCGGCCATGGCGGGCGCGCATTGCGTGCGGGCGACGTTTTGCATGTTCATCCGCTGACGAGCCGTGAAACCGGCGCGACATTGCCGGACACGCTCACGCATCGACTCGACGATGTGCGCGTGCTGCGCGTGATCTATGGTCCGCACGGCGCGCCGGAATACTTCACTGCGTCCTATATCGAGCGCTTCTTCGAAACCGACTGGGAAGTGCACTTCAATTCGAGCCGCACCGGTGTGCGTCTCATCGGTCCGAAGCCCGAGTGGGCGCGTACCGATGGCGGCGAAGCGGGTCTGCATCCCTCGAACATTCACGACAATCCGTATGCCGTCGGCGCGATCGATTTCACCGGCGACATGCCCGTGATTCTCGGTCCAGACGGTCCGAGCCTCGGCGGTTTCGTATGTCCGGTCACCGTGATCGAAGCGGACCTGTGGCAGATCGGCCAGTTGAAGGCGGGCGACAAGGTGCGCTTCGTTCCCGTCGATATCGCGACCGCGCGCAAAGACCCTGCACGGCAAACGCCATTGCAATCGCCGATCGTATTGAGCATCGGCGAAGGCGATGAACGGCTCGTCGCGCGTCTGTCCGGCGATACGCATCTGCTGCTCGAAATCGGCCCGCCCGAACTCGATCTCGTGCTGCGCTTTCGCGGCCATGCGTTGATGCAATCGCTCGAAGCATTGCAGTTGGTGGGCGTGGTCGATCTGACGCCCGGCATCCGCTCGCTGCAGATTCACTATCAGCCGGAACGATTGCCGCTCGACACGCTGCTGGAGCACGTCGCGTCGGCATGGCAAAGCGTGCTGCTGCAAAAGGACTTGCGCGTGCCGTCGCGCGTCGTGCATCTGCCGCTCTCGTGGGACGATCCCGCGTGCCGGCTCGCCATCGACAAGTACATGACCACCGTGCGCAAGGACGCGCCGTGGTGCCCGAGCAACCTGGAGTTCATCCGCCGCATCAACGGGCTCGATTCGATCGACGACGTGAAGCGCGTCGTGTTCGATGCAAGCTATCTCGTGATGGGCCTGGGCGATGTCTATCTCGGCGCGCCGGTCGCAACGCCGCTCGATCCGCGTCATCGGCTCGTGACGACGAAGTACAACCCCGCGCGCACGTGGACGGCGGAGAACTCGGTCGGCATCGGCGGCGCGTATCTGTGCGTGTACGGCATGGAAGGGCCGGGCGGGTATCAGTTCGTCGGGCGTACGTTGCAGATGTGGAACCGCTATCGCGACGTCGCGGATTTCGCGGGACGTCCGTATCTGTTGCGCTTCTTCGATCAGATCCGCTTCTACGAAGTCTCCGCCGACGAGCTGCTGCGCATACGCGAGGCGTTTCCGCTTGGGCGGTATCCGCTGAAGATCGAGGAGACAGAGCTGTCTCTCGCCGGCTATCAGGCGTTTCTCGATCGCGAAGCGGACGGCATTGCGCAATTTCGCGCGCATCAGCAAACGGCGTTTCAGGCGGAGCGGCAACGCTGGCACGAAGCGGGCAGCGACGAGACGGCGCTCGATGCACCCGTCGCCGCCGATGCGGACGTCGTGCCGCTCGCCGATGGCCAGATCGCCGTCGATAGCGAAATTGCGGGCAATCTGTGGCAGGTGCGCGTCGAGGCCGGCGCGAGCGTCGAAGCGGGCGACGTGCTCGTCGTCATCGAATCGATGAAGATGGAAATATCGGTTATCGCGCCGTGTGCGGGCATCGTCGGAGAAGTTCACGTTGCGCCGGGTTCGTCGGTTCGCGCGGGGCAGCGCGTCGTCGTGATCGAACAGCGCGCGTGACACACTTCAGACCAACAAGGAATCATCGGACATGGATTCATTCGACCTGCGTCTTCCCGCCTTGCGCGCCGCGTATCGCGAAGGCCGTGCGACGTCGCGCGCGCTGATCGGCGCATTGCGCACGCGCGCTCGCGCGTTGAACGCCGACTATCGGCTCTTCATTCATCTGCTGGACGACGACGAAATCGAGCCGTATCTCGCGGCGCTCGATGCACGCGACATCGATTCGCTGCCGCTTTACGGCGTGCCCTTCGCAATCAAGGACAACATCGATCTCGCGAACGTGCCGACAACGGCCGCCTGCCCCGCGTTCGCGTACACGCCGCAGCGATCTGCGACGCTCGTCGCGCTGCTGATCGCGCTCGGCGCGGTGCCTGTCGGCAAGACCAATCTCGACCAGTTCGCGACCGGACTGAACGGCACGCGCTCGCCGTACGGAAAGTGCCGCAACAGCGTGCTTGCGGACTATCCTTCCGGCGGATCGAGCGCGGGGTCGTCGCTGGCCGTCGCGCTGGGCGTCGCGAGCTTTTCGCTCGGCACCGATACCGCCGGCTCGGGCCGCGTGCCCGCTGCGTTGAACAATCTCGTCGGCACGAAGGGGACGAAGGGCCTGCTCTCGACGGCGGGCGTCGTGCCCGCGTGCCGCACGCTCGATTGCGTGACCTATTTCACCGCGACGGCGAGCGAGGCGAGCACGCTGCTCGCGCTCACGGCAGGCCACGATCCCGCCGATCCGTACAGCCGCGCGAATCCGCAATGGAACGATGCCGCCGCGTTCGGCACGGTGGCGCGCTTTCGTTTCGGCGTGCCGCGTCAACTCGAGTTCGCCGGTTGCGACGAAAGTCCCGCGCTCTTCGCGAACGCGCGCGCGGCGCTCGAAGCGCTCGGCGGCGAGGCGATCGACATCGACGTCGCGCCTTTTATCGAAGCCGCGCGTCTGCTTTACGAAGGGCCGTGGGTCGCGGAGCGCTATAGCGTCGCCGGCGCGCTGATGGAGTCGCAGCCCGATGCCGTGCTGCCCGTGATCCGCGACGTGCTCGCGAAGGCGCCGGGCGTCACCGCCGTCGATGCGTTTCGCGCGCAATACAGGCTTCAGGCATTGAAGCAGCGTTGCGACGCCGTACTCGCGGATCTCGATTGCGTGCTGACGCCATCGATCCCGCGTGCGGTCACGCTCGCCGAGCTCGAGCGCGATCCGATCGGCGCGAATTCGCTGCTCGGGCATTACACAAACTTCATGAATCTGCTCGATTACGCCGCCGTCGCGACGCCCGCGGGGTTCATGCGCAATGGCCTGCCGTGGGGCGTGACGCTTTTCGGCCGCGCTTTCACCGATCAATATCTGCTGAGCGTCGCCGATGCGTTGCATCGCAAGCTCGCCGTGCCGCTCGTCGGCGGCGCGCGGCAGGACGGCGATACGCCCGCGCGCGCCGCGCGTGACGACAGGATGAAGCTCGTCGTATGCGGCGCGCATCTCACGGGTTTGCCGCTGAACGGGCAACTGGCCGCACGCGGCGCGCGCCTCGTCGAAGCGACATCGAGCGCGCCGCGTTATCGCCTGTTTGCACTCGCCGGCGGGCCGGTTCAACGGCCCGGCATGATGCGCGACGATGCGAACGGGGCGGCGATCGCGGTCGAAGTGTGGGCGTTGCCGAGCGCGGAGGTCGGCTCGTTTCTCGCGGGCATTCCCGCGCCGCTCGCGCTCGGCAAGGTCGAACTCGCGGACGGCCGCTGGGAAACCGGCTTCGTCTGCGAGGCGCATGCGCTCAACGGCGCCGTCGATATCACGCAGTACGGCGGCTGGCGCGCATGGCTCGACCGCGCCGCGTGAGCGATCATCGGCGGCAGACGGCCGCGAGCGGCGTGCGCCGGGCCGTTGCAAAAGACATCAACGCGCGGCGCCGGGCGCGGCGTGACTGACCTGCGTGAGCACGAACGCGTGGCGCAATTGGAAGCCGAGCCGTTCATACAGGCCGATGGCGCTCTCGTTGTGACTGAACACATGCAGGAACGGCGTATCGCCGCGCAGCCCGATTTCACCGCGCAGGATGTTCATCAGCCGGCCGGCGAGACCGCGCCCGCGACAGCGTTCGTCGACGCACACCGCGCTGATCTCCACATAACCGTCGATGGCCATGCGTTCTCCCGCCATCGCGACGAGCTCCCCGTGTTCGCGAATCCCGATGTAGCGGCCCATCTCGCGCGTGCGCCGTCCGAACGGGCCCGGCTTGGTTCGTTGCACGAGCGCGAGCATGTCGTCGACATCGGCGGGGCCTAGGGCGATCACGCCGCTGTCGTCGACGCCTTGCGTGAAGGGCCGCGTCGCGACCATCTGATGAATCGTGCCGACGCGCTTCGCCTCCAGGGCATCGATGCCCGCGACCGCATCCGCCGACAGCATGGCGACCAGCTCGCCGGGCTGCAACAGCGCGTGCAGCGCGCGCCATGCGTCCGGCGTGTCCGACGCGATCGCCGCGAAAGGCGCGACCTCCGTATGGAAACGCCGCGCGAGCGCATCGCCGAGGCCGAGATGCGCCTGTTTCGTGGTCAGCGCGGTCCAGATCGGGCGGTCGAGTCCCGTTTGCGTCGGAAAGCTCATGTCTGCTCCGGATGAGAAAGTTGATCGGATAAGCGTCACTCTAGACAGTTCGACGCACTCCGGCTATTGTCGGAAATGACACTTTTAGAATCATTCACGCCATGCGAACGATGGTTCTCGCCCTTGACGGCGTATTCGACACGGCGCTGTCCGCCGTGCTCGACGCCTTCACCATCGCGAACGAGCTGGCCGACATGCTGGAGCCGGGCGCCGGCCCGCGCTTCGAAATCGAATTGATCGGCGTGAGGCGCGACGTGCGCACCGCGCTCGGCATGCGCGTGCCGGTCAAGCCAGCGAGCGCGATGACGCGCCCCGACTGGTTGATCGTGCCGGCGCCCGCCACCAAGATGCCCGCTCAACTGCTGCCGGCGCTCGCTCGCCGCGACGTGATCGATGCCATGCAGCTGCTCACGCAGCAGCACGCGGACGGCGTGAAGATCGCGGCGGCGTGCATCGGCACGTTCGTGCTGGCGGAATCCGGCTTGCTGGACGGTCACGAGGCCACGACGAGCTGGTGGCTCGCGCCATTGTTTCGACAACGCTATCCGGCCGTGCGCCTCGACAGCGCGCGCATGCTCGTGCCATCGGGCGAGTTCACGACGGCGGGTGCTGCGATGGGGCATCTCGATCTCGCGCTGTGGCTGATAAATCAGGCGAGCCCCGCACTGGCCGCGACGGTGGCGCGCTATCTGATCGTGGACGCGCGTCCGTCGCAGGCGCCTTACATGATTCCGGATCATCTGGCGCGCGCGGACCCGATGGTCGAGCGCTTCGAGCGCTGGGCGCGCGCGCGGCTCGCGCAGGGCTTTTCGCTCGAGGCGGCCGCGCACGCGCTGGCGACGAGCACGCGCACGTTGCAGCGGCGTATCGAAGCGGTGCTCGGCAAGTCGCCGCTGTCGTACTTTCAGGACCTTCGTGTCGAGCGGGCCGTGCATCTGCTGCGTTCGAGCCAGCTCGATATCGAGGCGATCGCCGCCGAGGTCGGCTATGCGGACGGCGCGACC
This sequence comes from Caballeronia turbans, assembly GCA_001544655.2. Lineage (GTDB taxonomy): Bacteria > Pseudomonadota > Gammaproteobacteria > Burkholderiales > Burkholderiaceae > Caballeronia > Caballeronia turbans. Next base: position 1,234 of record FCOD02000054.1, on the reverse strand, counting down.
TTGCGCACGCTGTTGCGCCGGCGGCTCGGGCGCGGCGTGAAGGAGATACGGGCGGGCGCTGCCGAAGGTTGATGCTCAGAACTTCTCCACCCACGGCCGCAGCTCGATTTCCCAGGTCCATGCGCTGCGGTGCTGACGCAGGACGTCCAGATAGGTCTGCGCGATGGCATCGGGATCGAGCGTGCTGTCCGGCGCATCGGGCGGATCGGCGCGGCCGTCGGAGCGAACGCTGCCATCGATGACGAAATGCGCGACATGAATGCCCTTCGGCGCCAGTTCGCGTGCGGCGCTCTGCGCTAGGCCGCGCAACGCGAACTTGCCCATGGCAAATGGCGCGGACAGCGCGAATCCCTTCACGCCGGCGGTCGCGCCGGTCAGCAGGATCGCGCCCCTGGCCGCGGGAATCATGCGCCGCGCCGCCTGCTGGACCGCATGGAACGCGCCGAGCGCCGAGACGGCGACAGCCTGTTCGACCTCCGCTGCGTCGAGCTCGGCGATCGGCCCGCGAGTGCGCCCGCTCGCGTTGTAGATCACGATTTCCGGGGCGCCGATGCGTTTGTCGGTTTCGGCGAAGAGCGCTGCCGTCTGGCCGGCATCGGAGGCATCGACGGGCAGGGCGATTGCGCCGGTTTCATCGACGAGTATTGAAAGCTTGTCGACGTTGCGCGCCGCGATGACGACGGGAATGTCCTCGGCGCGCAGACGCCGGGTGAGAGAGCCGCTGATGCCGCTCCCGGCACCGATGATGAGGGCGCTGCGATAAGGAAGTGTGCTCATGGCTTCACGCTCGGAGGGGTGACGAAGCCGATGATAACCGTGGTGTGAAATCGGCGCGCGAACGGCGCGCTTCATGGCAATGCTGTGAACAGGTGTCCTTCAGGCTATCTGCTTTTCGATCTCTTCGCACCGACACCGAAGCGTGAAGAGAGGAGAAGGAAGCACGTTTGTTCCTTCTCCTGTCGACGGTGCTGCTTCAGACCTTTACGCCGTGCAGGAGGCTGCCGATGGCGTCGAGCGACTTCGTGACGTTCTTCAGATCGACGTTGGTGTACTGCGATGCATCGACCTGGGTCACCGGCGCCACATTGATCTGCGGGCTGGCGAAAGCGAAGCCGCTGATCGAGTTGGCGTTGATGCCGTTGTTCTGGAAGATGCTCGCGCCGCCGACGATAGCGCCCATTTCAGCGCGGCCGAGTTCTTTGCTGACAGCGAGGTTGTCGATTTTCAACATGAT
>FCOD02000039.1 GCA_001544655.2 Caballeronia turbans | reverse complement strand
TTGATGTCTTCCAGATTGATGCCGCCGAAGGTCGGTTCGAGCGCGGCGATCACATCGACGAGCTTGTGCGGATCGCTCTCGTTCAGCTCGATATCGAACACGTCGATACCGGCGAACTTCTTGAAGAGCACGGCTTTACCTTCCATGACCGGCTTCGACGCGAGCGGCCCGATGTTGCCGAGACCGAGCACGGCCGTGCCGTTCGATACGACGCCCACGAGGTTGCTGCGCGCGGTGAAACGCGCGGCGTTCAGCGGGTCTTCTACGATCGCTTCACACGCGAACGCGACGCCCGGCGAATAGGCCAGCGCGAGATCGCGCTGGTTGATCATCTGTTTGGTCGGCGCGATCGCGATCTTTCCGGGGACCGGAAATTCGTGATAGTCGAGTGCAGCTTCGCGCAACTTGGTATTGGCGTCGGTCGTCATAAGGCGGGCTAGCAGTGCGGGAATTAGAATAGAAGTTCGAACGCATTGTAGCGCCAATCAGGGGCGGTTTCGGACCGCGCTCCATGCATTTCGGCTACAAGTGCCATGACCGGAAAACGTCTGATCGCCTCGCGGAGCAAGGCTCGCGGCACACCGTTCGATTTTTTCGAGATGCGGGACGGACACATTCGCGCGCCATCGCGGGTCCCGCGCTTTCCTCTTGCAGCGCACAAAAAGACACTTCTCACCGACGATGCTCTCCGAGTTTTCTCTGATCGACCGATTCTTCGCACGCCGCGCGACGGCGCCCTCGCCACGTCACGAAGACGAGGCTGCGACGCCGCTCGGCATCGGGGACGACTGCGCGCTCATCGCGCCGCCCGCCGGCCATCAGCTCGCCATATCGACGGACATGCTGGTCGAAGGCCGCCACTTCTTTCCCGATGTCGATCCGCACGCGCTCGGCCACAAGGCGCTTGCCGTGAACCTGTCGGACCTCGCCGCGATGGGCGCGAAGCCGCATGCATTTACGCTCGCGCTCGCGTTGCCGCGCGCCGATGAAGCGTGGCTCGAAGCGTTCAGCGACGGCCTCTTCGCGCTCGCGCAGCGTCACGACTGCGCGCTGATCGGCGGCGATACGACGAGCGGTCCGCTCAACCTCTGCATCACCGTGTTCGGCGACGTGCCGCATGGCGCGGCATTGCGCCGTGACGCCGCGCGGACCGGCGACGACATCTGGGTGTCGGGCACATTGGGCGATGCGCGCGCAGGACTCGGCGCGATTCGCGGCGAATGGCGCGCGCCCGATGACGCCATCGCCGCAGGCTGGCAGCGCGCGCTTACGCGGCCCGAGCCGCGCGTCGCGCTAGGCCTCGCCTTGCGCGGCGTGGCGCACGCAGCGCTCGATATTTCCGATGGCCTCGCTGGCGATCTCATGCATATTCTGAAGCGCTCGGGCATGCGCGCCGTCATCGATGCCGATGCCGTGCCGTGCTCGGAAGCAGTGCGCGCGCTGCCCGACGTCGCGCGCCGCGCATGCACGCTCGCGGGTGGCGACGACTACGAACTGTGCTTCACCGCGCCCGTCGATGCGCGCGACACGCTCGCGAATATCGCGACGACCGTAAAAGTGCCGCTGACTCGGATCGGTACAATCGAATCATCCGGTGCGCCGGGAATTGCCTGGCGCGATGCCTCGGGCGCCCCGCTCTCTCTGACGTTGCAAGGCTTCGATCATTTTCATGCAGACTGACCCGACTCTCGCGGGCGAACCGAACGATTCGCGCAATCCGCCGCGCGCCGCGCCGCGCAAGGCGAGCGCGCGCTTCATGCTCACCCATCCGCTTCATATTCTTTCGCTAGGCTTCGGCAGCGGGCTTTCTCCCATCGCGCCGGGCACGGTCGGCACGCTGTTCGCGTGGGCGTCGTTCGTCGCGTTCAATCGCCATCTGACGGTCGCCGAATGGGGCGCGCTGATCGTCGCCGGCTTCGTCGCCGGATGCTGGTTCACCGGCTTCACCGCGAAGAAGATGGGCATCGCGGACCCGTCGCCGGTCGTGTGGGATGAGATCGTCGCGTTCTGGCTCGTGCTGCTGCTCGTCACCCCCGCAACTTTTACCGGCCAGTTGTGGGCGTTCATCGTGTTCCGTTTCTTCGACATGGTGAAGCCGCCGCCCATCCGCTATTTCGACCGCCATTTGAAAGGCGGCTTCGGCATCATGTTCGATGACCTCGTCGCGGCATTCTTCACGCTGCTCGTGATCGCGCTCTGGCGCATGACCGTCTGATTTCCAACTCTTCGAGAACATCACCATGCCAACCGACACCGTCGTTCACCAACTTGCGATTCGCGTCGGCAACAAGCTGCGCGACGAACGGCTGATGCTCGCGACCGCCGAGTCATGCACGGGCGGCATGGTCGCGAGCGCCATCACCGATATTTCCGGCAGCAGCGCGTGGTTCGAGCGCGGGTTCGTCACATATTCGAATCTCGCGAAGATCGAGATGATCGGCGTTCCGGCTACATTGATCGAGCAGCATGGCGCGGTGAGCGAGCCCGTCGCGAAAGCAATGGCCGAAGGCGCGCTGCGCAACAGTCGCGCGCAGGTGTCGATCGCGATCACCGGTGTCGCCGGGCCCGCGGGAGGAAGCGAAGCGAAGCCGGTGGGCACGGTGTCGTTCGCGTGGAGCAACCGGCTTCATACCGGGGTCGAGACGCAACTGTTCAAGGGCGACCGCGAGCAGGTGCGCACGCAGGCCGCCGCGCACGCGCTGCGCAAACTGCTGGAGTTTCTGGAGCAGCGCGAGCGGTGAGAGGTGAGACCATCGCATGCGAAAACAGACCGGCCAGTCGGCGGACTCGCCGATATACACCAAAGAACAGGTCGCCCGCTGGGTAGGCCCCGTAACAATCGACAAGGCGCGCGGCTACGTCCGTGCCGTCAGCGGTATCGTCTGGACGGACAACACCCTGCGCGCGCGGGTGGCGGGTACGCAACCGGCGCCGTACACGGTCGAGATCTCGTTCAGGAACAAGCGGCCGTTCGGCTATTGCTCGTGTCCGGTCGGCTTTGAATGCAAGCACGTCGCCGCGACGCTGCTCGCCTATCTGGAAAGAAAGGAAGGCGCTGCCCGAACCGGCGTGAGCGTGGAGGTCGAGCAATGGCTGTCTGACTTTCGCGCAAAGGTCGAGGCGACGCGGCACGCGCGCGCGAAAGCGGCCAGGCCCGCGACCGGCGCGGTGTTCCGGATTCTGTACGTGCTCGCGCCGTCCGCGCTAGGCCAATCCGCTTTCGAACTGGTGACGTACAAGGCGCGACTCGGCGCCGATGGCACGATTCGCGCGACCGAAAGCTGGTACCCAAACTACACGGCCTGGAGCAGTCCGCCGAAATTCGTGACCCCGGAAGACGAGGCCATCATTCGCGCGCTCCGGTCCGAGCGCGGCTATTCAGGCAACAGCTACGCGTTGAGCGGCAAGCGGGGCGCGGCGATCTGGAGCATGATGCTCGCGACCGACCGTCTCTATTTCGAACCGCATGGCCGCGATCTGCGGCTCGAAAAGCCATTGAGCGAGGGCGCGCGTCGCCGCGGCAACATCGAATGGATTCCGCACCATGACGACATGATTTTCGCGTCGCTCGAAACCGATCCGGAAGGCGGCATCGTGCTTCCGACCGAACCGCCCTGGTATTTCGACGCCTTCACGAACGAAACCGGAACCGTCGATACATCGATTCCCGATGAGTTCCTCGCCGACTATCTGGAGATGCCGGTGCTCACACTCGAGGATGCGGCCGTCGTGCGCGCGGCGCTCGCCGAATTCGCGCCCGCGCTCCCGGCGCCGCCCATGCGAGGCGACACGAACATGCGGACAATCGACGCCCCGCCCGTCCCCGTGCTCACGCTCGACACGCTTCTGCTCGATGCGCCTCGCAAGCTGAACATGCCCGCGACAGAACTCGACATCGCCCTGCTCGAATTCGACTACGACGGCTTCGTGATCGCGGCGAACAGCCCCGAGACACTCATAAGGCTCGCGAACGGCGAACTCGCTCGCATCGCGCGCCGGGACGACCTCGAGAACGCGGGCATCCAGCGCCTGGGCAAAGCGGGACTCAAGCCAATCTCCGATGCGCAGGGCAGTCGCGACGAATCGCCGTATGCCGGCGGCTTCATCATGCCCGCGCGCGAAGCATGGCCCGCGTTCGTCGCCGACGAGTTGCCCGCGCTGCGCAATGCCGGCTGGCGCGTCGTCATCGTGCCCAATTCGCGTTTCGACGTCGTCGAGATCGACGAAATAGAGGCGGCCGCGCGCGCCGCTGAGCATGGCTGGTTCGATCTCGAACTGGGCATCATGGTCGAGGCTGAGCGCGTGCGCCTCGAACCGCTCCTCGCGGAGCTGTTCGCCCGCGACCGCCGCTGGCTCAACGGCGCGATCGATCTGATCGACGACGCGCACGCGGTCGAATTCCGCACGCAGGCGGGCAGGCGCTTCAAAGTGTGCGCCGCCCGCATCAAGCCGCTCGTGCGCGCGCTGATCGATCTGTTCGACCGCGCCGACCTTCGCGCGGATTCGCCGTTGCGGCTTTCGGCGCTCGAAGCCGGCCGCCTCACCGGAGCCGATGAAACGCTGCGTTGGCAATTCGGCGGCGACGCGTCGATGGTCGAACTCGCGCAACGGCTGCGCAAAGCCGCGGGGCCGCGCCGGATCGACGCGCCGAGCGGCCTGAAAGCGACGCTGCGCGATTATCAGCGCGAGGGTGTCGACTGGATGCAGTTCCTCCGCGAGCAGGAGCTCGCGGGCGTGCTCGCCGACGACATGGGCCTCGGCAAGACCGTGCAGACGCTCGCGCACATCCTCGTCGAAAAGGAAGCCGGCCGCCTCACGCAGCCGGCGCTGATCGTCGTCCCGACCACGCTCGTCAACAACTGGCAGGAAGAAGCGCGGCGCTTTGCGCCCGGCCTCAAAGTGCTGGATCTTCACGGGCCGCTGCGTCACGAACGCTTCGCGCGGATCGCGGAGCACGAGCTCATCATCACGACTTATCCGCTCGTCTGGCGCGACCACGAAGCTCTGTCAGCGCACGACTATCATCTGTTGATACTCGACGAGGCGCAGTACGTGAAGAACGCATCGAGCAAGGCGGCGGGCGTCATCCGCACGTTGCGCGCGCGGCACCGCCTGTGCCTCACCGGCACGCCGCTCGAAAACCATCTGGGCGAACTGTGGTCGCAATTCGATTTCCTGCTGCCCGGCTTTCTCGGCACGCAAAAAGACTTCGCCGCTCGCTGGCGCAAGCCGATCGAGAAGCACAACGACCAGACGCGCCGCAGCCTTCTCGCGCGACGGATCCGCCCCTTCATGCTTCGCCGCCGCAAGGATGATGTCGCGACCGAACTGCCGCTGAAGACGACGATCGTGCGCAGCGTCGAACTGGAGGGCGCGCAGCGCGATCTCTACGAGACCGTGCGCACCGCGATGCAGAAGAAAGTGCGGGACGCCATCGAGAAGCAAGGTTTCGCACGCAGCCATATCCTAATGCTCGACGCGCTGCTGAAGCTGCGACAAGTGTGCTGCGATCCGTCGCTGGTCAAGCTGCCGGGCGCGAGGAAGACCCCGGAATCGGCCAAGCTCGCGCTGTTGCTCGAGATGCTGCCGAATCTCATCGAAGAAGGCCGGCGCGTGCTCGTGTTCTCGCAGTTCACGGGCATGCTTGCGGTCATTGCCGGCGCGCTCGATGAAGCCGGTCTGACGTACGTCACGCTGACCGGCGAGACTGCGGATCGCACGACGCCCGTGCGGCGCTTTCAGGCGGGCGAGGTGCCCGTTTTCCTGATCAGCCTGAAGGCAGGCGGCGTCGGCCTGAACCTCACCGCCGCCGATACCGTCATCCACTACGACCCGTGGTGGAATCCCGCCGCCGAGAATCAGGCGACGGATCGCGCGCATCGCATCGGGCAGGACAAGCCGGTGTTCGTGTACAAGCTCGTCGCGACCGGCAGCATCGAAGAAAAGATAGTGTCGATGCAGGAGCACAAGGCAGCACTCGCAGCGGGCATTCTGTCCGATGACGCGCGCGCCGTGGAGAAGTTCTCCGTCGAGGATATCGACGCGCTGCTCGCGCCGATTCCCGATGCCTGACGCGCGTTTAGCGGTATGCGTTGATCGTATCCCGCGTCTTCTTTGCCGCGTCGGCCGCGGCTTGCGCGTAATCATCGCCCTTGCCCGCGTAGATGATCGCGCGCGACGAGTTGATCAGCATGCCCGTGCCGTTCGCGGTGCGGCCCGCGCGCACGGTCGCTTCGACATCGCCGCCTTGCGCGCCGATTCCCGGAATCAGCAACGGCATATCGCCGACGATCCCGCGCACCGTTTCGATTTCTTTCGGAAACGTCGCGCCGACGACCAGCCCGAGCTGGCCGCTCGCGTTCCACTTTTCCGCTGCGAGCGTCGCGACGACCTGATACAGCGGCTTGCCGTCGGTCGTCAGGAATTGCAGATCCGAACCGCCCGCATTCGACGTGCGGCACAGCACGATCACGCCCCGGCCTTCATGCGCGAGATACGGCTCGATCGAGTCGAAGCCCATGTACGGATTCACCGTCACGGCATCCGCGTTATAGCGCTCGAACGCTTCCTTCGCGTACTGCTCGGCCGTACTGCCGATATCGCCGCGCTTCGCATCCAGAATCACCGGAATGCCGGCGTGTTTCTCGTGGATATGCGCGATCAGCGCTTCGAGTTGATCTTCCGCGCGATGCGCCGCGAAATACGCGATCTGCGGCTTGAACGACGACGCATACGGCGCGGTCGCATCGACGATGGTTTTGCAGAACTCGAAGATCGCATCGGCGCGGCCGTTCAGGGCGCCGGGGAATTTGGCGGGTTCCGGGTCGAGGCCGACGCACAGAAGCGATTGCGTCCGCGACCACGCGGCGTTGAGAGACTGGATGAATGACATGGCGGGATTTCGTTGAACGTCGATGCCACGCATTTTAACGTGCGAGGCATCGCGTCCATTGGCTGGCATCAGCGCGCAGCGTCCCGCGCCCGCGCCTTCGCTCCGGCTCGCGTGCGCGGCCTTCCCCGCCGCGCCGCCTCCCCGGTGCGCTCGACGGTAAAGCGAAACTCACGCGAAAGCCGCTCGCCCGGTTCGAGCACGGTCATCCCGTGGGCTTCCCCGCCGCCGGGCAGATTCACCGCGTTGATCGGATGATCGACGGGCTCGAAGCAGAAAAAGCTCTCGCCGGGCGGCGCATACAGCACGTAGTAATCGGTGTCGGCGGCGATCGTGAGCGACAGGCGGCGCTTCGGCCATAGCACCCTCGTGCGACCGCTCCAGCCGGTGAACGCGTTGTTCACCATCTCCGACGGCATCGGATACGCGACGCCGAATTGCCACGCGGGCGGCGTCGGCACGTGCCGCACCGGCAGCCAGTCGTCGCCGCAAAGCCACACGCCGCCCGCCGCCGCGGACAACTCCGTGTCCGCCTCGCGCATCAGGAACGGATGCAGCCCGAGGCCGAACGGCAGCGCTTCATCGCCGGTATTTTCCACATCGAGCGACACGGCGAGCGTGGCGTCGTCGAGCGCGTAAGTCTGCGCGGCGCGAAAGGCATAAGGCTTGCCGTCGCTGCGATCCAACGTCAGACGCACGCGCGTGGACGCTTCCTCAGCGACTTCCCACGCGCCGAGCCAGCCATCGCCATGCAGCGGCAGCGGTTCGCCGGCGCGGTTGCACGGCACGTCGATCGAGCGTCCTGAAAACTGAAAGTGCCCGTTGCCGATACGGTTCGAATACGGCAGAAGCGGATAGCACGCGAGCTGATTCGGATCCGTGTCCGGACCGGGATCGACGCACGGCCGGAAGATCGGCACCAAGGTGCCCTGGTGCCGCCAGTCGAAGCGCGTGATGCCGCCGCCGAGCGACGGCGCGAGTTCGAGCCGCAGATGCGCGTTGGCGAGTGTGATACAGCCATCGGCATCGCGGCCGCCCATCGCGACCATCGCGGTGCCCGGGCCGGGCCGGACCGGTGGTTCGGTTGCAGCGGCGAGCCTCGAACGCCGGGCGTTCGCCTGTGCCTTGGACGTCGATGCAGAATTCGGTCTTTGCTCTGTGCGCGCACCAGCCATGACTCGTGCTCCATCGAGAGGCGAAAAACCCGGCGTCGCCGGGGTGTGTCGGGCGGTGCGTCGATCGCGCGCCGCCTCGCTATTTTCGGTTACGCCTTGCCCGCGAATACCGCTTCGGCGATGCCGCGCGCGCAGGGCGTCGCGACGAACACGCCGCCTGCGTGCGCATCGCTTTTCAGCGCCTCCTCAGAAAGGCCGAGGCGCGCGCTCGTGACGTACAGCGTGCCGAAGTCCGCGCCGCCGAACGCGACGCAACTCGGCTGCGCGGTCGGCACGTCGATGCGCGCCGTCTCGCGGCCGTCGCGTCCATAGCGCACGACGCGCCCGCCGCCCCACTGCGCATTCCACAAGGCGCCTTCGGCATCGACGATCGAGCCGTCGGGCACGCCGGTCGCATCCGTCAGCGCGACGAACACGTGGTCGTTGGCGAACGTCGGATAGTCGCAGACGCGGATCTCGCGCGTCGGCGAGTCACAGTAGTACATCGTCGCGCCGTCGGGGGAAAAGCCGATGCTGTTCGAAATCGCGCAATTGCCGAGCGGGAGGCGCTCCAGAGACAGATCCGGGTTCAGCTGATAAAAGCCGCCGATCGCCTGCGCATCTTCCACGTCGTGCTTCGTGCCGAACACGAAGCGCCCTTCGCGGTCGCAGCGGCCATCGTTGAGACGCGTCGGCAGATCGGCTTCGACGTCCATGATCGTGTCGATGTGACCCGTCGCGATCTCATAGAAGGCGAGCCGCGACGCGAGGCCCAGGAGCAGGAAACGCGCATCGGCGCAGGGCGTAAAGCAGGCGAGCCGCTCGGGCATCGCGAACGATTGGCTCGCGCCGTCGCGCGGGTCGTAGCGCCACAGCGTCTTGCCTTCGATATCGGTCCACCAGAAGCAGCCGCTTGTGGCGCACCACGTGGCGCCCTCGCCGAGCGAGCATTGGCTGTCGACCAGAAGCTGCGCGCGCATCGAGTTCATCAGGCCCATCCTCCGTCGACGATGATGTCTTGCGCCGTAATCATGCTGCTGTCGTCCGAAGCGAGAAAGAGCGCCGCGCGCGCGAGATGCGCGGGCAGCAATTCCCCGCCGATGCACTGGCCCTGCTTGATCGCTTCCTTGCCGGCCTCGTCGAGCCACAGGCGCTTTTGCTTTTCGGTCATCACCCAGCCCGGCACGAGCGTATTCACGCGAATGCCGAACTTGCCGAGATCGCGCGCGAGGCCGCGCGTCATGCCCTGCACCGCCGACTTCGACGTCGTGTAGACCGGGAAGTTGCCTTGCTTGAGCATCCAGCTGATCGAGCCGAGATTGATGATCGAGCCGCCGCCCAGGCGCTTCATGTCGTCGATCACGGCCTGAGCCGCGAAGAACTGATGGCGGATGTTGACCGCGATGCCCGCATCGTATGAGTCCGGCGTGACGTCCTCGATTGCGTGGCGCTTGTCGTTGGCGGCATTGTTGACGAGCACGCTGATCGGGCCGAATGCGGCGCGGACGTCGTCGATGCCTTTTCGCAATGCGTCGATGTCGGTCAGGTCGACGCGCAGGAACATCGGGCGGGTCTGGGTTGCTGTCAGGGCTGCGCCCAGGCGGTCGGCGAGCGCTTCGCCCGCGTCGGTGTCGATGTCGAAGAAGGCGACCTTCGCGCCCTGATCGAAGAAGTGTTCGACGAAACCCTCGCCGATGCCGGTCGCTCCGCCGGTGATCAGGACCGTTTTGCCTTCCAGGCTTGGGTATCTTGCCAGTGATTTGTTGATCGGTGCCATGTTGGTTGTCCCTCTGCTTTTTTTTGCGCTTGCTTCCGTGGAATCCTGTTTTCGTGTCGGTCTATTTGCACGGCCCTTGTGGGGGGCAGTGCTGATAAACCAACGCGAATACGGGATCCGCGAAAGCCCAACGTTATCCAACCTCAAGCCCGCGAGCCGCGATTCTTCAACTGATCGAGCAACACGGCAGCAAGCAAAATCGCCCCTCGCACGAGGTACTGATAAAACGCATCGATATTCAGGAGATTCATGACGTTTTCAACAGTGCCCATGATGAGCACCCCGATTACGACGCCAGAAATCGTCGCCCGCCCGCCGAGCAGTGAAACTCCTCCCAGCACGCAAGCCGAAATCACGTTCAGCTCGAACCCCTGTGCCGCATTCGGCTGCCCCGACGTGATGCGCGAAGCGAGAATGACGCCCGCCAGCGCCGTCACCGCGCCCTGAATCAAAAAGATCCACACGCGCGTGCGCTCGACATTGATACCCGCAAGCCGCGACGCTTCCGGATTGCCGCCAATCGCCAATGTATTACGTCCATACACAGTCTGATTGAGCAATACGCCAAAAACGATGAAACACGCAAGCGTCACCCAGATAGGCAGGGAAATCCCGATCATCGACAAGCTGCCGAGCGCGATAAACGTATCCGACGATACGCCGACCGCCTGCCCATGCGACACGATGAACCCGAGCCCGCGCACGATTTCCATCGTTGCGAGCGTGGTGATCAGCGCATTGATGCGCAGATAGGCGATCACCGCGCCGTTCACGAAGCCGATCACCGCGCCCGCCGCCACCGCCGCGACGATCGCGATCGCGGTGTTGTCGGTCGCGTTGAGCACCATCGCGCAAAGCACGCCGGCAAACGCGATCGTCGAACCGACCGACAAGTCGAAGTCGCGCGACGCGAGACAGAACATCATCGTGCACGCGACCATGCCGATCTGCGAGATCGACAACGCCAGACCGAGCATGTTCTCGATCGAGAAGAAGTGATCGACGGTCAGCGACATCGTCAGGAACATGACGATGAAGATCACGATCAGGCTGTACTCGGTGATCTGCTGCCACCACTTCTGTTTGTCGTTCTTTTGCGGGATCAGCGCATTCGCGACGGTTTCCGTCGCCTGCCCCACGATGTTTTCTCTTGCTTCCATGATTCGCTCCTCTTGTCCTTACGCCGCCTGCGCGACGGTGTCCGACTGCGGCAGCGCGAGACCCAGCACCGCCTGTTCGCTTGCCTCACCGCGCGGCAATTCGCCCGCGATCCGGCCCTGCCGCATCACGACGATCCGGTCGGACACGCCGAGCACTTCCGGCAACTCCGACGAAATCATCACGATCGCGCAGCCGCGCTCCGCGAGCTGATAGATCACGTTATAGATTTCATGTTTCGCGCCGACGTCGATGCCGCGCGTCGGTTCGTCGAGAATCACGACCTTCAGATCCGGCTCCGCGAGCCAGCGCGAAAGAATCGCCTTCTGCTGATTGCCGCCCGACAGGAAGCGGATGCGCTGCTTGCGGCTCGGCGTCTTGATCTTCAGAAGCTGAATGAAGCGCTCGGCCGTCTGCGCTTCCTTCTTGCGATCGAGAAACAGCCCGCCACGCAGATAGTGACGGCGGCACGAGATGTTGATGTTCTCCGCGACCGTCGCCATCGCGACGATGCCTTCTTCCTTCCGATCTTCCGGACACAGCACGATGCCGTGGCGGATCGCCTCGCCGGTGCTGCGCACGCGGATTGCCTCGCCGTCGAGCGTGATCGTGCCGCCTTTCTTCTTGTCCGCGCCGTAGACGAGATGCATCAGTTCGCTGCGGCCCGCACCGACCAGGCCGAAGAAACCGACGATCTCACCGCGCTTCACCTCGAAGTTCGCGGGCGCGCTCAACGCGTCGCCCTGCACGTCCTTCACTGAGAAGCGCACCTCGCCCAGCGGCCGCGCGCGATAGTTATAGATATCGCTGATTTCGCGGCCGACCATTTCCTGCACGAGCGTCTCGCGCGGCACTTCCGCCAGCGACAGATGCGACGCGATCTTGCGGCCGTCGCGGAAAATCGTGCACGCATCGCACAGCTCGTAGATCTCGTCCATGCGATGCGAGATGTAAATCAACGCGCGATTGTCGGCCTTGAGATCGCGCACGAGCTTGAAGAGCACTTCCGTCTCGCGATGCGACAGCGAACTCGTCGGTTCGTCCAGCGCGATCACGCGCGCGTTGCGCAACAGCGCCTTGCAGATTTCGACCATCTGCCGCTGCGCGATCGAGAGCTTGCGCAGCTTCGCGTTCGGGTCGAGATCGACGCCCATCGCCGTGAGCCGCTCGCGCACGTGCGCTTTCGCCGCACGCTTGTCGACCCAGCCAAGCCGGTTCGGCAGCGCGCCGAGCAGCAGGTTCTCGGCCACGGTCAGGTCCGGCACGTACTGCAATTCCTGATGAATCACCGCGATGCCCGACGCGATCGAAGCCGCCGCGCTCGCGAAATGCACTTCCTTGTCGTCGATGAGCACGCGCCCCGAATCGGGCTGATACTCGCCGCCGAGAATCTTGAGCAAGGTCGACTTGCCCGCGCCGTTCTCGCCCATCAAGCCGTGAACTTCGCCGGCGTTGACGTCGAACGACACGCCATCGAGCGCGCGCACGCCTGGAAACACCTTGCCGATATTGTCAAAACGCAGCGTCGCTGACACATCGCCTCCTTATGCTTCGAGCGGGCCGCGCAAAAGCACGCGGCCCGCCCTCATCCAATGACTTAGTTCGATGCCAGGCCCATCTGCTGACGCACCGACGCCACGTTTTCACGCGTCGCCAGCATGCCGGTCGTGAGCGTGAGCGGCGGCGGCGCCTTGCCGTCCTTGATCCACGCGTACATCAGCTCGGACGTTTCTTCGCCGTGGCGCTTCGGGCTGATGATGACGGTGCCGTAGAAGCCCGTCGGATTCGGCTTCTTGAACTCGTTCAACGCCGAGTCCGAACCGCCGATGCCGATGCCGATCATGTTGTCCGCCTTGAAGCCGCGGCCTTCCGCGGCGCGCACGGCGCCGAGCACGGCTTCGTCGTTCAGGCCGTAGGCGACCCAGTGCTTGAACTGCGGGTTCTTCGTGAGCGCGATGTTCGCGGCATTGAACGCGTTCTCGGTGTCGGTCTTCGCTTGCGGCGCGGCGACGATGTTCGCCTTCGGGAAGCCGGCGGCGACGAGCGCGTCGGTTGCGCCGCTCGTGCGGTCATGCGCGGTCGGCAACTGCTCGTAGGTCACGTCGATCGCGCCGACGTCCTTCATGTCCCAGCCGCGCTTCTTGATTTCCGCGGCGATGCCGTCGCCCACCTGCTTGCCGATGTTGTAGGCCGAAATGCCCATGTGCGGCACGGATTCGATCGGCTTGCCCGAGCCGTCGACGAGGCGGTCATCGACCGTCATCATCTTGAGCTTGTCGGCCTTCGCCTTCGCGACGATGCCCGGCCCGAGCTTCACGTCCGGCGTGCAGATGATGAAGCCCTGCGCCTTCTGCGCCGCGAGGTTGTCGATCGCGCTCATCACCTTTTCACCCGACGGCGCGCCGATCTTCACGAGCGTGAAGCCCTTCTCCTTCGCGGCGATTTCCGCGAATTTCCACTCGTCCTGGAACCACGGTTCTTCCGGCTGCTTCACGAGGAAGCCGATCTTGACGTCGTCGGCGGCCTGGGCGACGGGCGCCGCGATCATGGACGCGCTCGTTGCCGTGGCGGCGGCGATCAGCGTGAGGAACAGTCTGCGTTTCATTTTTTGTCTCCCGACTTCTTCCGATGTCGAACAATGCCCGCGCACGGGCGCTAACGAAGGTGTGTGGCCGCGTTGTTTTCTGTCGTGATGCCGCACCGCGGCCAGTGCGTCATTCTTCGGTGGTTCGTTGTTCAGTCGTGGTACAGCGCGGAACGGCCGCCATCCACGGTGATGCAGCTCGCGTTGATGAACGGCGCCTCGTCCGATGCGAGAAACACCGCCGTCATCGCGACTTCGTGCGGCTGGCCGATGCGCTTCATCGGCTGAAGATCGAGCGTCGCCTTGCGCGCGGCCTTCGGATCGGCTTGCGAATCCCACCAATCCAGCGTCAATTGCGTTTCGATGTATCCCGGCGCGATCGCATTCACGCGCACGTTGTTCGGCGCGTATTCGATGCCGAGCGCGCGCGTCAGTCCGATCACGCCGTGCTTTGCCACCGGATACGGAAAGCAGCCG
The DNA here is from genome assembly GCA_001544655.2 of Caballeronia turbans. Lineage (GTDB taxonomy): Bacteria > Pseudomonadota > Gammaproteobacteria > Burkholderiales > Burkholderiaceae > Caballeronia > Caballeronia turbans. The sequence continues at coordinate 34,542 of FCOD02000039.1, read as the reverse complement.
GGAATGATCTTGAAAGCGTGCGTCGACGCGATATTCACGATGCTGCCCCGCCCGCGCACCACCATGCCCGGCAACACGGCCCGGCACCCGTTCCACACGCCGTCGAGATCGACGGCGAAGCAGCGGCGCCAGTCGTCGTCGGTCATCGTGAGCGGATCGCAAAACACGTTGATGCCGGCGTTGTTCACGAGCACGTCGAGCGGACCCAGGGAAGCCTCGATGTGCGCGACGGCCTCTTTCACCTGCGCGCTCTGCGTCACGTCCGTCTGCACCGCGAGCACGCGCGCGCCGCTCACTTCCGACGCAATGCGCTCGGCCGTCGCGCGCGCCGTGTCGATATCTAGTTCCGCCAGCGCCACCGACGCGCCCTCGCGCGCGAACGCCAGCGCGATCGCCGCACCGATGCCGCGTCCCGCGCCCGTGACCATCGTCACTTTGCCGGCGAGCCGGTTCATTTGATGTCGCCCCGCGCTTTCGCGAGTCCGTCGATGAATGCCTTTGCGTGCGATGCCGTCGCCTCCGCGCTCTGGCCCGGCTTGTACAGCGCAGAGCCGAGGCCGAAGCCGTTCGCGCCCGCGCTCAGGAACGGGCCCATGTTGTCGGGCGTTATGCCGCCGACCGGCACGAGCGGCACTTCCTGCGCGATCACCGCGCGCCATGCCTTCGCGACGGCCGGGCCGAGCTGCTCGGCGGGGAACATCTTCAGCACGTCGGCGCCGTTCTTCAGCGCGAGAAACGCCTCGTTCGGCGTCGCGACGCCCGGCGCGCACGCGAGACCTCGCGCCTTCGCGGCGCGAACGACATCGGCGTCGCTGTGCGGCATCACGACGAGTTCGCCGCCCGCGGCCTTCACGCTGTCGACATAACTCGGATGCAGCACCGTTCCCGCACCGACGATCGCATCGGCGGGCAGCGCCTGACGGATCGCCGCGATGCTGTCGAACGGCTGGGGCGAATTGAGCGGTACTTCGACGATGCGAAAGCCGGCTTCGTACAGCGCGCGGGCGTGTTCGGCGGCATCGGCCGGCGTCACGCCGCGCAGGATCGCGATCAGCGGGCACGCGGCGAACGCCTTCGCGAGACCGGCGTGCATCCCAAAGGGCGCGGGCAAATTGATGGATGGCTGCATCGTGTTGACTCCTTTTCAGGCCGTGCGCACAGGCGCGGCGACGAGGCCGGCAAGCACTGCAATTCGATAAAGGCCGTGCTCGGTGGCCTGCGCGACGATTGGCGCGTCATGGCAACCGAAGCGCGAAAGCGCGACGCGATAGCGGTCGCAGAGCGCGTCGCTGCCGATCAGGCGCAACGTTTTTCCCGCGAGCGCGGAACCTTCGCGCGTGAGCACTTCGCTCAGGCCGCGCAGTTCGTGGCCGATCAACAGCCCCGACAAATAATCCGGCTGCTGCTCGCCTGTCAGCTGACCGGTGAGGCCGAGCGTGCGCGTGGTGAAGATCGTCGCGAGCATGCCTGCATCGCCGGCATCGCGCGCCGTATCGACGCCGCGCACGAACGCCTGTTCGTCGTGCGTCGCGCTCGGATGCATCGTGCGGCCGAGAATCGTGTGATCACGCAGCACGCTGAAGGTCTCGCCCGTCATGAACGTGTAGAAGCGCTCGATGCGCTCATCGCTCACGAACGCCCATTTCGCATGCGTGCCCGGCAGTCCGATCAGCGCGCCGCCCGATGTTCCGAGCGACGGCTCGCTCGCCAGCGCGCCGAAAATCTGCGTTTCCTCGCCGCGCATCACGTTGGGCAACACGCCGCGCTCCAGCACGCCGGGCACGACATGCACCACGACGCCGCGCGACGTCTTCACCGTGACGATGCCCGCGACAAGCGCATCGGCCCCGGCGGGCGTTTCGACGTACGGCGCTTCCACCCAGCCCTGCGCGCTGCCGACCATGCCCGCCGCAATGACGGGCAACGGCGCATCGAGCGGCCCATGCGCATCGAGCCACGCGCCGCAGGTTTCCTCGAACGCCTGATCGAAGCCGCCCGCGGGCAGATTCATGATGCCGGCCGACGACGCGCGCGTGTCAAGCGCGGTGCCGTCGGCGCCTCCCAGATAGGCGCGCAGCGACGTCGTGCCCCAGTCGAGCGCGATGAGCGTGGGCGTGCGAACAGGTGCGTTCATCGCTTGATCCTGCGCGCTGCCTGCGGGGCACGCCAGCCGAGTTCCTCGGAAATCGCGCGCGCTTCGCGCTGCACGACCGGAATCAGTTCTTCCATGCGCTCATGCGGCATATAGGGAATCGTGCTCGCCACCGACAACGCCGCGACGATCGCGCCGGACGCATCGCGCACCGGCGCGGCAACGCAGCGTATCGAAGCCTCGTTCTCTTCCAGATCGAACGTGAAGCCGCCTTGCGAATAGCGCGTCATGCGCTGCTGGAAGGTGTCGAAATCGGGCCGGTTGTCGGGCTTGAAACTCGTTTTCGCGAGCACGCGATGCGACGCTTCGAGCAGCTTCTTCCACGCGTTCGCTTCGAGGTCGAGCATCATTGCCTTGCCGATGCCCGTCGACGCGAGCGGCATGCGATGCCCGACGCGCGAGCGCATCTCCAGGCCGCGCGTGCCCGGAATCTTGTCGATGTAGAGGACGTCGTCGCCATCGCGCACGCCGAGGTGAATCGTGTCGTGCGTGTGTTCCGCGAGCGCCTGCAGATGCGGGCGCGCGACCGCCGTGAGCGGCATCTGTTCGAGCGCGATCGTGCCCAGTTCGATGAGCTTCGGCCCGAGCAGATAACCGCCCTGCACCTGGCGCAGATAGCGCGCCTGCACGAGCGAGCTGACGAGCCGATGGGTCGTGCTGCGCGTCGTGCCGAGCGCCGCGCCGAACGCGCGCAGATCGCGCGCGCCATTCGCGGCGGCTTCGAGAATCGCGAGGCCGCGCAGAAGCGTCTGGGTGCCGGCCTGCTGCGGCGTGACGTCCACGAGCGCGCTCGGCAACGCGATCGCGTCGGGATCGGGCATGTGCTTCGCCCCGCTCGCGCCGTTGCGCTTCACGCTCGGGCCGCTCGCGTGCGCGGATTGCGCTTGGGCGGCGTCGGTTTCCGGGTTCTGGAATTTGGTCATGGCGCAGGTCTCTCGTCGATCACGATGCGTGTCGTGCGTCGCTCGCAGGCGCCGCGGCGAGCGTTGCCGCACGAGCGTGCGAATGGTGCGAAGCGTGCGAATCGTGTAAATCGTGTGAAGAGGCCAGCGAGCGCAGGCGAGCGATCGGGTGCATGACGTGTCTCCGTTGTTCTGGTCGTGCGCGCCGCTACGTTTTTTCGGTCGTCGCACGCATATGCCGTTCAGGCTGTGGTCGGATTGTAGTTCTGCCGCTTCGAACTATTCAATATGTGATCGTCATGCTCACATAATGGGATCATAACTGACAGCCGACAGCGACCCGAAAACAAAAAAGCCCTGATAAATCAGGGCTTTGCATTGTTTAGTTTCGCAAACTAAATTTCACTGCGGCAGCTCCGCCGCACCCATCCGCCGCGCGATGACGCGTGAACGCTGCGACAGATACGGCGCGTTGCGATGATCGTCGAAATACTTGGGCCGCGGCAGCATCACGGCGAGCCGCGCGCTTTGCCAGGCGGTCAGATTCGCCGCCGATGTCTTGTAGTAATACTGCGCTGCCGCTTGCGCACCGTAGACACCGTTGCCCCACTCGACCGAATTCAGATAGATCTCGAAGATGCGTTCCTTGTCCATCCAGAACTCGAGCATCCACGTGATCACGAGCTCCTGCGCCTTGCGAACGTAGCTCTTCTCGCGCGACAGAAAGAGATTGCGCGCGAGCTGCTGCGAAATGGTCGAACCGCCCGCGACGATCTTCCCGCGCGCCTTGTTCTTCTCCCAGGCCTGAAGAATGGCGTCGGTTTCGTAGCCGTTGTTGTTGACGAAGTTGGCGTCTTCCGACGCGATGATCGCGCGCTTCAGGTTGCGCGAAATCTGGTCGTACGGCACCCATGCGCGCTGCAGCGACACGCCGGGATGCGTCTTCGCGAGCGTCCACGCATCGGCACGCATGAAGGCCGTTGGGCCCGGATTCACGACCGTCCAGATGCCGATCTGCGCGAAAAAGTAGAGCTGCGTCGCGATGAATGCGATGCCGAGTACCGACACGCCGTACATGATCCAGCGTGCCGGGCCGAGCCGCACCGCTTTGTGCGCACGTGGCGCGCGCGTCCCGATCGGCGCGGTGGTCATCAGGCTTTGGCGGCCAGCATCTGGCGCAATTCGCGCAGCACGGCGCCGCCGTCCGGGCGCATGCCACGCCAGATGAAGAACGATTCAGCCGCCTGCTCGACCAGCATGCCGAGACCATCCGATGCGCGCGCGCCGAGCTTCGACGCGTGCCGCATGAAAACGGTCGGTTGCGCGCCGTACATCATGTCGTAGGCAAGCGTGCCCGCGCCGAATGCGCTGTCGTCGCAATCGGGTAACGCGGCGTCGAGGCTGCCCGCCGTCGCGTTGACGATGACGTCGTAGCGGCCCGCTTCCGCGCTGTCTGCGCCGCCGCCCGAGAAGCGCACGCCGCATTCGGCGGCGTTCGGCGCGAACTGGTCGACGAGCCGATGCGCCTTCGCCGCCGTGCGATTGACGATGGTGAGCGCCGCCGGCGCGCGATCGAAGATCGGCAGCACGACGCCGCGCGCCGCGCCGCCCGCGCCGAGCAGCAAAATGCGCGCGCCTCTGAGACTTACGCCGAGATTCACCTCGATGTCACGCACGAGGCCGATGCCGTCGGTGTTGTCGCCCCGCACGCCATCTGACCCGAAGGACAGCGTGTTCACCGCGCCCGCCGCCGCCGCGCGCGGGGACAGCGCATCCGCGAGCGCGTGCGCTTCGAGCTTGAACGGCACCGTGACGTTCATGCCGCGCCCGCCCGACGCGACGAACTTCTTCACTTCATGCTCGAAGCCATTGAGCGGCCCGAGAATGCGCCCGTACTCGATGGGCTCGCCGGTCTGCTCGGCGAACTTCGCGTGAATCCACGGCGATTTGCTGTGCTCGATCGGATTGCCGATCACCGCGTATCGGTCTTTCATGGCGTCGGCTCCTGCGCGTTGTCCGGCGCTTCCGGTTGGGGCTGCTCCGCCGAGGCTTCCGCCTGCGCTTCCGCCTCGCTTTCCGCCGAGAGATCTTCGGTCTCGATGATGTCCTCGTCGGCTTCGTCTTCCTCGACCGGCGCGCTTGCGGACGGCGCATCGATGACGTGCAGCAGACGGCAGGACGCTTCGACGGTCAGTTCATCGATCGACACGACTTCCAGCATCACGCGCGTGCCGCGCGCATGCACGCCGAGGCCCGGCACGTGCAGGATCAGCGGAATTTCTTCGAGCCGGACGAGATCGTCCTTGATGACCGACGCCGGAACCTGCTTCCTGTTCTCCTGCTTCAGCCAGCGCAGGCACCAGAAGTACTCCATGCGGCGCTGATGATCGGCATATGCGGTGTACGTGTCGTCGAATCCCTGCACGACGGCGAAGAGATCCGCGTCCTTCGGCTTGAACGGCGCGGCGAGCTTGGCCGTCACGCCATGCTGCACGCACGCGAGCAGTTGCCATTGATTGACGAGATCGACGTAGCGGCGCAGCGGCGACGTGCTCCACGCATATTGCGCAACGCCCAGCCCTTCGTGCGGCGCGGGCGTCGTCTGCATACGCGTGCGCTTCGGGCCCGGACCGCCGAAACCGCGCTGCGAGCGGTAGATGCCCGGCACGCCGTGATCGTCGAGGAATGCGCCCCACGACGAATTCGCGAGAATCGCGAGTTCCGCGACGATCAGATCGAGCGGCGAACCACGACGGCGAGGTGTGATCGTGATGTGCTCGCCATCGACATAAAAGTTGAAGTCGTTGTTGCGCTGCACTTCGCGCTTGAGACCGTAGCTCGCGCGCGCCTGCTGACGCTTTTCGAAGAGCGCCTGCGCGAGCGGCCACAACACGGCGATGTCGTCTTTGTGCGCGTAATCGCCCGTGCCTGCGGCGAGGCTTTCCTCGGTGACGAACGCGTCGAGATGGTTGTGGCGCAGGTTGCTCTTCACGAACACGCGCTCGGCGCGGGTTTCCGTCGCGACGATGTCCTGCGTCTCGCGGTTCACGATGATGTACAGCGACAGCGCCGGGCGCAGCCCGCCTTCGCCGAGCGTGAACACGTCGACGACGTTGTCCGGCAGCATCGTGATCTTGTCGCCGGGCATGTAGACCGTGGACAGACGTCCGCGCGCGATCGCATCGATCGTGTCGCCGCGCGCGATGCCGAGCGCCGGCGCCGCGATGTGAATGCCCACGCGTACGCGTCCATCGGAGAGATGCTGGACGGAGAAGGCGTCGTCGATTTCGGTCGTGGTGACGTCGTCGATGGAGAAGGCCTCGACATCCGCTTCGGGCAAGTCCTCGGGCAACGGGCCCGGCTGCACCGACGGAAAGCCTGTGCCATGCGGGAAGTATTCCGACAGAAAGCGCGCTTCATGCAACGCGCGCGGCGACGCGATGCCGCCGCATTCGAGCATCAGCCGCGCCTGAGAAATGCCGCGCGCAGCCGCCGCCGCTTCGAGCGCCTTGTACTCGATGGAATTCTTGTCGGGCTTGGTGAGCAGGCCGAGCGCCTTGTCTTTCAGTGCGTCGGGCAGCTTGCCCGCCTTCAGGTCGTCTTCGTAACCTTGCTGCACGAGCGCCTGCTGACGCTTGCGCTCGAGCGACGCGAGCGCCATCTGCAGTTGTTCCTGCGGCGCGCGCTGATACTGGCCGCGCCCCTTGCGCCGGAAATAGACCGGCGCGCCGTGCATGCGCAGGACGAGCGCCGCGCGTTCCGTGGGACCGAATTTGTCGCCGAAGTAATCCGCGCCGAGTGCGGCGAACGGAAATTCTTCGTCGGGCGCACATTCCCAAAGGAAGTCGAGATCGATCTCCTGCGCGATGGCGTCGGCTTCCTGCATCAGGTCGCCGGCCGCGGGTTTGTCGAACTCGATCAGCACGTCTTTCGCGCGCACCTTGGCGCGCCGCCCGCCCGGCAGCTCGACCTGGAACGCGTCGCCCTGTTTGGACAACACCGATCCGGCCTTGAAACTACCCGATTCCTCGAAGAAAACGTTCACTCAATACTCTCGTAAAACGGTGGACCGGGCCGCGTCGTTTGCGCCGGTAGGTGAATTATTGTGACGCCGCTGTCACGCCGCCGCCGGCGCGACGAGCGGTGGCGGCGCCTGATCGCAAAACGCGATGACATCGGCGAGATAGGCCGGAAAGTCGCTGATCGCGTGATCGCCGCCCTGAATCAGCGTGGTTCGCACGCCGGGATAGTGGTCAAGCATCGTGCGGTAGTCGAGCACTTCGTCGCCCGTCGCCGCGATCAGATAGTAGCGCTCGGGCCGCGTGATCGAATCGATCGCGAGCGCGCGCAATTCGTCGAGATGGCGCGGCAATACGGTGATGCTGCCGTCGCCGTGCCACAACGGCTGTTCGCCGAGATAGCGGCTCAGATCGCGATCGGGCATCACGGCGGGATTGAGCAGCACGGCACGCCAGCCGTGCTTTTGCGCAAGATACGTCGCGTAATAGCCGCCGAGCGAACTGCCGACGACGGTCACGTCGGCCATCTTCTCGCCCACGGCGAGCGATTCCGCCAGCGCGACGGCGTCGAACGGCGACACCGGCAGCGTCGGGCACCGCCATTCGCCGAGCCGCCCGAGTTCCGCGAGACGCGCCTGCATCACGCGCGCCTTGAACGATTGGGGAGACGAGCGAAAGCCGTGCAGATAGAGAATCACGCGTGTCCTCCCGCGCCGCGCGCCGAGAGCGCGTCGAGCAGTTTCTGATGGACGCCGCCGAAGCCGCCGTTGCTCATCACGAGCACGTGGTCGCCGGGGCGCGCGGCGGCCGTGACCGCCTTCACCAAAGGTTCGATCTCGTTGAACGCCCGCGCCTTGTCGCCGAGCGGAGACAGCGCCTCGGCGAGATCCCAGCCGAGCTTGTCGCGGCCTTCGCGCGCGCCGTAGCCGAACACCAGATCCGCGCTCGCGAGGCTCGCGGGCAATTGCGCTTTCATGGTGCCGAGCTTCATTGTGTTGGAGCGCGGCTCCAGCACGGCGAGGATGCGCGCATCGCCGATTCGTGTCCTCAATCCCGCGACCGTGGTTTCGATCGCGGTCGGATGATGCGCGAAGTCGTCGTAGACGGTGACGCCGTCCACGCTGCCCTTCACTTCCATGCGCCGCTTGACGTTGCGGAAGCTCGCAAGCGACTTGACCGAGTGCGCCGCCGGCACGCCGACCGAGCGCGCTGCCGCGATCGCCGCGAGCGCGTTCATGCGGTTGTGCTCGCCCTGCACCTGCCAGTCGACGATGCCCTGACGCTCGCCCTCCCAGTACACGGCGAACCGCTCGTCGACGGGTGCGCCCTTTTCGGCGGGCAGCGCCTGCCAGCCGCCTTCGACGCCGAAGCGCTCCACGCCGGACCAGCAGCCGCGCGTGAGCACGCGCTCGAGCGCGGCCTCACGCCCGTTCGTGACGATGTGGCCGACGCCGGGCACCGTGCGAACGAGATGATGGAATTGCGTTTCGATGGCGGCGAGATCGGGAAAGATATCGGCGTGATCGAATTCGAGGTTGTTGAGCACCGCCGTGCGCGGGCGATAGTGGACGAACTTCGAGCGCTTGTCGAAAAACGCGGTGTCGTATTCGTCGGCTTCGATGACGAAGAAGCTCGAATCGGTCAGACGCGCCGAGATGCCGAAGTTGAGCGGCACGCCGCCGATGAGAAAGCCGGGGTTCATGCCCGCGTCTTCGAGCAGCCACGCGAGCATGGAGCTCGTCGTGGTCTTGCCGTGCGTGCCCGCGACGGCGAGCACCCATTTGCCGTTCAGCACGTGCTCGCCGAGCCACTGCGGGCCGGACGTGTACGGCAGGCCGCGATCGAGAATGGCCTCCATCAGCGGATTGCCGCGCGTCACTACGTTACCGATGACGAACAGATCCGGTTCGAGCGCGAGTTGCTCGACGCCGTAACCTTCGATCAACTCGATGCCCTGCGCTTCGAGCTGCGTGCTCATCGGCGGGTAGACGCCCGCGTCGCAGCCGGTGACCTTGTGGCCCGCCTCGCGCGCAAGAACCGCGAGCCCGCCCATGAAGGTACCGCAGATGCCGAGGATGTGGATGTGCATAAACCGTGTCGCGCCGCGCGGGCGATTGAGATGCAAAAAAAACAGGAACGGCGCCGTACGTGTGAATCCGGGGGCAAACCCGTGCAGAAAGGCGCCTGAAGGCGCATATTGTAACCGAGCACGCCAGGCGCTCTTTCGCTGGCGCACGTGTCTCGCACGGTGTCCGCAAAAGGGCCGTTTTAGCTTATCTAGTATCATTCCGGCATGGTTCGCAAATCACATTTCGATCCGCAGCGCGTACGCGAGGAAATCGCGATTGCCGCCGCGAGAATGATCGCCGAAGACGGCCTCGACTACTCCACCGCCAAGCGCAAGGCCGCGCGGCAGGTCGTCGGCGAGGCGAAGATCGGCGGGGAATTTCTGCCCGATAACGATCAGATCGAAGAGGAAATCCGCGAATATCAGGCGATTTTCCAAAGCGACAGTCAACCGCTCGTGCTGCGGCGCATGCGCGAAGTCGCGCTCGAATGGATGGAACGCCTGAAGCCCTTCGATCCGTATCTGACGGGCGCGGTGCTCAACGGCACGGCGGGCGAGCATTCGGATGTCCATCTGCAATGCTTTTGCGACAATCCGAAAGAAGTCGCGATCTATCTGCTGAATGCGAACGTGCAATACGACGTCTCGGAGACGCGGCACTTCGCCGGGCGCGGCTATGTCGAGACGCTGAGTTTTCTGCATCGGGTGCGCAATGAGGAGCCGATCGGCGTTCACATCGCGCTTTACGGCGCCGATGATCTCCGCGGCGCCGTGCGCGCGGACGGTCGCGGTCGCCTCGCCCGCGCGAACTCGGCGGCCGTGCGCGCACTGCTCGATCACCCCGATGTCCCGCCGCTGGAAATCGGCGGCTGATCTTTCTTCTGGACACTCATGAAAAGCACACGCATTCTGGCGGCCCTCGTGGTCGCGGTCGCCGCGACCGTCGGCGGCTTTTACGCGGGTCACATGTTCACCGGCGGCGATACCGTCGCCGCGCCCCAGCCGAAGGGCAACGCCGTCGACCAGCTATGGAAGGCGACGCCGCCGGGTGCGTCGGGCACCGCCGCGCCGCTCGCCTCGTTCAAGGGCAAGCCGGTCGTCGTCAATTTCTGGGCGTCCTGGTGCGGACCCTGCGTGAAGGAAATGCCGACGCTCTCCGCCATGCAGCGCGACTATGCAAAGAAAGGCGTCACGTTCATCGGACTTGGCGTCGATAGCGAAAAGAATGTCAACGATTTCCTTAAGAAGGTTCCCGTTGGCTACCCTGTGTATGTCACCGGCTTCGGCGGCGCGGATCTTGCGCGTAGCTTCGGCAACAGCGCGGGTGGCTTGCCGTTCACCGTCGTGATCGACGCCAAGGGACAGGTCCGCTCGACAAAATTGGGCGAAGTCGACGTTGCAGAATTGAAGCACACGCTCGACAGCCTGTAAAAATTCGCCGTTCGTAAGCAGCGGCTTGCGCTAAGTAAGCTGCGAGTTAAGGTACAGTACGGCGATATTGCATGAAATTCGGCATATCGCGCAGCGCGGAGCGGTAATTTGTCCCATAGTTTCGAAGTGGTCTGCACGGTAAAACTAGACAAAATTCTCTAAACGGCGCTAAAGTGCGCCGAATTCCGCACAACCCGAAGCGACTATGACAACTCTGCCGGTGCCACGTGGCCACCTCGCTGCCGTGTCCGACATCTGTGAAAACGATGACGGCTTCGGCGGCGCATCCGCAGTCCTCATGCGCAGCCGGTTCGGGCGCGCGCTTCAAAGCGACCACGCCGGCGCGTTCGACACGCACGCCGTCGGTGTGCCGACCGATTCCGCCGCCGGCGTGCGCAACGTGCGCGTGCGCGTCGGCCTGCCGGCCGCGCCAACGCGCGGCTGAGCAGTCAGAACACCCACAAATCAAGTCAAGCACCGGGCAACCCCGGTCTCCAAGTATTGAAAGGGGATTTTTCGATGGACCTTCGTAAACTGAAAACGCTGATCGACCTCGTCTCGGAATCCGGCATCTCGGAACTGGAAGTGACGGAAGGCGAAGGCAAGGTTCGCATCGTCAAGAACGCCGCGCCCGTTTACATGCAGGCGCCGCAACAGTACGCGCCGCAGGTGCAGGCGCCGGCCGCGCCGCAATTCGCCGGCGCGGGCGAAGCAGGCGCGCCGGCAGCAGCGCCAGCCGCAGCCGCGCCGCAAGGTCATATCGTGACCTCGCCGATGGTCGGCTCGTTCTACCGCGCGCCGTCGCCGGGCGCGGACCCGTTCATTCAGGTCGGCGATACGGTGAAGGAAGGCCAGACGCTCTGCATCATCGAAGCGATGAAGCTCTTGAACGAAATCGAATCGGATAAGGCCGGCGTCGTGAAGGAAATCCTCGTCGAAAACGGACAGGCGGTCGAATACGGCCAGCCGCTCTTCGTGATCGGCGACTAAAGGCGCATCGGGCCAGGCGGCGGATGCGAATTGCATCGGCCCCCCGGCTTACCGCGCCGGCGCTTAAGCGACATCGATCCGTCGAGAAGCGCTTCGCCGATTGGATCCCCGAGGGCCGCTCGCGCGAGCCCGTTGATGAGCCGACCCACTATGTTTGAAAAAATTCTCATTGCGAACCGCGGCGAAATCGCGCTTCGCATCCAGCGCGCGTGCCGCGAGCTGGGCGTCAAGACAGTCGTCGTCTACTCGGAGGCCGACAAGGAAGCGAAGTACGTCAAGCTGGCCGACGAAGCCGTGTGCATCGGGCCAGCGCCTTCCAACCTCTCCTATCTGAATATGCCGGCGCTCATCAGCGCGGCTGAAGTCACCGACGCCGAAGCCATCCACCCCGGCTACGGCTTTCTCTCCGAAAACGCCGATTTTGCCGAGCGCGTCGAGCAATCGGGCTTCACATTCATCGGTCCGCGTCCCGAGACCATCCGCCTGATGGGTGACAAGGTCACCGCGAAGCAAACGATGATCAAGACCGGCGTGCCGTGCGTGCCGGGTTCCGAAGGCGCGTTGCCGGACGATCCGCGCGAGATCGTGAAGATTGCGCGCACGATCGGCTACCCTGTCATCATCAAGGCGGCGGGCGGCGGCGGCGGGCGCGGGATGCGCGTGGTGCACACGGAAGCGGCGCTCGTCAACGCGGTCAACATGACGCGCGAGGAAGCGGGCCGCGCCTTCGGCAACCCGCAGGTCTACATGGAGAAGTTCCTCGAGAACCCGCGGCACATCGAGATTCAGGTGCTGTCGGATTCCTTCCGTAACTCGATCTGGCTCGGCGAGCGTGATTGCTCGATGCAGCGCCGTCACCAGAAGGTGATCGAGGAGGCGCCGGCGCCGGGCATCGCGCGGCGTCTGATCGAGCGCATCGGCGACCGCTGCTCCGACGCCTGCAAGAAGATGGGCTATCTCGGCGCTGGCACCTTCGAGTTCCTTTACGAGAACAACGAGTTCTACTTCATCGAGATGAACACGCGCGTTCAGGTCGAGCACCCGGTGACGGAACTCATCACGGGCGTCGATATCGTGCAGGAACAGATCCGCATCGCCGCGGGCGAAAAGCTGTCGATCCGCCAGAAGGACATTCAGTTCCGCGGCCACGCGATCGAATGCCGCATCAACGCGGAAGATCCGTTCAAGTTCACGCCGTCGCCGGGACGCATCACGTCGTGGCATACGCCGGGCGGCCCGGGCATCCGCGTCGATTCGCACGCGTACGCCAACTACTTCGTTCCGCCGAACTACGATTCGATGATCGGCAAGCTGATCGCGTACGGCGCGACGCGCGAGCAGGCGATCAACCGCATGCGCATCGCGCTGTCGGAAATGGTCGTGGAGGGCATCTCGACCAACATCCCGCTGCATCGCGAGCTGATGATCGACGCCAAGTTCGTCGAAGGCGGCACGAGCATCCACTATCTCGAGAACAAGCTGGCCGCGCGTCAGGCGGCAGTCGCCGAAGAGTCCTGAGAGACACGAGCATGAGTTACCGGGAATTGATCGCCGAGCTGGATCGCGAGCACGCGGAAGCGCTGTCCGACGCGCTGCTTGAAGTCGGCGCGCTGTCGGTGTCCGTCGAGGATGCCGATGCCGACACGCCCGACGAGCAGCCGCTCTTCGGCGAGCCGGGACTCGTGCCCGAGAAGAGTGCGTGGAACCGCTCGCGCGTCGTCGCGCTGCTCGCCGAGGATGCCGATCCCGACGTGCTGCTCGCCGCGGCGGCGAACGAGATCGGCCTCGCGGCGGCGCCGTCTTTCACTGTGCGCGACGTCGAGGAGCAGGATTGGGTGCGTCTCACGCAGGCGCAATTCGATCCGATTTCCATCGGCGAACGCATCTGGGTCGTGCCCTCGTGGCACGACGCGCCCGATCCGAACGCGCTCGTGCTCGAACTCGATCCGGGCCTCGCGTTCGGCACCGGCAGCCATCCGACCACGCGGCTGTGCATGGAATGGCTGGAGCAGTCCGTGCAGCCGGGGCAATCGCTGCTCGATTACGGCTGCGGCTCCGGCATCCTCGCGATCCTCGCGAAGAAGTGTGGTGCCGACCCGGTCGTCGGCATCGACATCGATCCTCAGGCGGTCGAGTCGGCGCGTCAGAACAGCGAGCGCAATCGCGCGGACGTGACCTACGGTTTGCCCGACGCGTGCCCCGCCGGCGATTTCGATATCGTCGTCGCGAACATCCTCTCGAATCCGCTCAAACTGATGGCGTCGATGCTCGCCGCGAAGGTGAAGCCGGGCGGCAGAATCGCGCTGTCGGGCGTGCTCGCGCGACAGGCCGACGAAGTGGCGGCGGTCTATGCCAAATGGATCGACATTGGCGTCTGGCGTGAGTACGAAGGCTGGGTATGCCTCGCGGGAACGCGGCGCGAAAGCCTTTAGAATAGCGCCATCCTCCACGATCAGGCCGTCAGGCCAACGGCACTTTCTATATGGCGCTGGCAACCCGCTGCCCTCACTGCGAAACCGTGTTCAAGCTGGACCCGCACCTGCTCGCGCCGCACGACGGCCGCGTGCGCTGCGGACACTGCCAGGAAGTTTTCGATGCCGCGCATCATCGCTTCGAGCTTCCTGATGAGCCGGCTGCGGCAGCTGTCGCCCAGCATGCCGCGATCATCGACGACGATGTCGCCGTCGGCCCGACGACCAGTTCCGGCGGCGGCCCTGCTCCCGATGTGCCGGTGCACGTTACCGCCCTGCCCGACGCCCCCCTGAAGCCGCGGCCATTCGCACCGCGCAACCTCGAACTCGGAGCAGCCGCGCCGGCAAACCACGCCGATGCACCGTCTCTGCCGGCAGGTTCCAGATCCGGCGCGGATAGCGAACGCACGGTCTACGGCGATGCTCCCGCATTCGCGGGGGCCGCAGGACAGAATCGCCCTCCGCCGCCGCGCACCGAGCCGGCGCCAGCCGATGCCGCGAACGAGCCGTCGGCGCTGCCCGGGGAAGCGGGGCGCCCGAAGCAGTTCATCCGCGTGGGCGCGCCGCATGCCGACGCCGCGAACTCCGCCCAAGCCGGCGCCGATGCGCCGCTCGGCGAGCCGCCCGTTGCGCCGTTCGATCCGGTCGACGATCGCGCGGAGCCGTTCATCGGGCCGGTTCATGAGCCGGACGTGCAGCCCGTGCAACCTGTGCCGGAGCCACCCGTCGCACCGGCATGGCGCGACGATGCGGAGCCCGGCTTCGGCGGCAAGAAGCCGCCGGCCCCCGCGCGCCGTCTCAGCGCGAACGAAGCGTTTCCCGTTATCCGCGAATCGCGAGAGTCCCGGGCGCCGGCGCGCGTCGCCCCGAGGAAAGGCATGCGCATCGTGGGCATCATCGTCGCCGTGCTGCTGGCGCTGCTGCTGCCCTTGCAGCTCGCGTGGTGGCAACGCGAATCCGTGATGGTCCTCGTGCCCGGCTCCCACGTAATTTATTCGGACGTGTGCGATCAGCTCGGCTGCACGATCTCGCCGCCGCGCAACATCGACGGATTGCAGATCGAGAGCTCGGGCCTTCGTCAGGTCGACGGCCCGCACAAGCTCGAACTGAAGCTGTCGCTGCGCAATCGGCTGGATGTCGCACTGGCGTATCCGGCGCTCGAACTGACACTCCTCGACGACAAGAACAACGTCGCGATCCGTCGCGTGCTCTGGCCGCAGGATTACGCGCGACCGGGTACGATATTCGCCATCGGCCTTCCGCCGCAAAGCGCGCAGCCCGTCGTCGTCCGGCTGGATACGGGCGACGCGGTCGCCGCGAACTACCGGGTTCAGGTCTTCTATCCGTGATCGCGGCCTTGCGCCGTTCGTCACGCGCAAGGCGGCCAGACCAGTGCACACGACGCGCGTCCCTGCCCTCACGGCCCGGTACGCGCGATTTTCCTGTCAGCATCTGACAATTCTCTGGAGCGCAACATGAGTCAAGTTACCCTCGGCGGCAATCCCATCGACGTCAGCGGCACGTTTCCGAGCGCGGGCCAGCAGGCGTCCGAATTCACGCTCGTCGGCGCGGATCTCGGCGACGTCAAGCTCGCGAACTTCGCGGGCAAGCGCAAGGTGCTGAACATCGTGCCGAGTCTCGACACGCCGACCTGCGCCACCTCGACACGCAAGTTCAACGAAGCGGCCGCAGGCCTGGACAACACGGTGGTCGTCGTCGTTTCGGGCGACCTGCCGTTCGCGGCGAAGCGTTTCTGCACGACCGAAGGCATCGCCAATGTCGTGACGGCTTCGACGTTCCGTGGCCACGAGTTCGCGCAAGCCTACGGTGTCGATGTAACGAGCGGCCCGCTCAAGGGCCTGACGGCCCGCGCGGTGGTCGTTCTGGACGAGAACAACAAGGTGCTGCACTCGGAGCTCGTGCCTGAAATCAAGCAGGAGCCGAACTACGACGCAGCGCTTGCCGCACTGAAGTAATTTTTCTGGCGGACCGCTTTCGACGAAAGCGGTCCGCGCATACGAGGCGCGGTGAAACGCTCGCCGCGCGTCGTATGCGCATCTTTCTCCTCGGCCCCTATTCATAAAAAGGACGTTCGCCTTGGCTACGCTCATCTGCGGCTCGCTCGCCTACGACAACATCATGACCTTCCAGGGCCGCTTCGGCGACCATATCCTGCCGGACCAGGTTCACATGCTGAACATCAGCTTCCTGGTGCCGACGATGCGGCGCAACTTCGGCGGCTGCGCGGGCAACATCGCCTATGCGCTGAAGCTGCTGGGCGGCGATCCGAAGATCATGGCGACGCTCGGCGCGGCGGACTCGCAGCTCTACGTCGACCGGCTCGACGCGCTCGGCTTGTCGACGGAATATGTGCGCGTGCTGCCCGATCAGCATTCGGCGCAGTGCTTCATCACCACCGATCTCGCGAACAATCAGATCACCGCCTTCCACCCCGGCGCGATGATGGAGTCGCACCTGAACCGCGCCGATGAAGCGCAAGGCATCTCGCTCGGCATCGTCGCGCCCGACGGCGCGCGAGGCATGCGCGAACACGCCGAAGGATTGGCGCGGGCCGGGGTGCCGTTCGTGTTCGATCCGGGCCAGGGATTGCCTATTCTCGAAGGTGTTGAACTTTGTCGCATGATTGAACTCGCCACCTACGTGGCGGTCAACGATTACGAAGCCAAGTTACTGAGCAACAAGACCGGCTGGTCGATCGAAGACATCAAGCGCCGCGTCGACGCCCTCGTGGTCACACGTGGCGAACACGGCGCTCAGATCTACCATGACGATGGCGTGCTCGACGTTCCCTCCGTGAAGGCGCATCAGGTGGTCGATCCAACCGGTTGCGGAGACGCATTCCGCGGCGGCCTCCTGTACGGTATCGAGAACAAGCTTGGCTGGGAGAAAACGGGTCGTCTTGCGAGTCTGATGGGTTCGCTGAAAATCGAACATCAGGGGCCGCAAACCTACGCGCCGACGCGTGCCGAAATCGAAGAGCGTTTCAAACAGGCCTTTGGAAGCAGCCTGTTCTGAGTGATTGGAGTGAAGGAATGAAAACGGTAAGTCGTATCGCGCTGGCAATGGCGCTCGTCGGCTCGGTCGCACTGACGGGCTGCGCCTACAACAGCAGTTCTTCCGACGTTTACACCGCGTCGCAGGCGCAGCGCGAGGAAACAGTACGCATGGCAACCATCGAAAGCGTGCGCGGCGTGAAGATCAGTTCGAACAACGGGCAGCCGACCGGCCTCGGCACGATCGGCGGCGGCGCGCTCGGCGGCGTCGCGGCGGCAAGCGCGATCGGTGGCGGCAATGGATCGATCATCGCGGGCATTATCGGCGGCCTGGCTGGCGCCGTCGCGGGTAACGCGGTCGAGAATAGCGTTGCAATGAAGAACGGTCTGGAGATCACCGTGCGCCTCGACAACGGCGACCTGCGCGCGATCACGCAGACGGCGAACGGCGAAGTCTTCCAGGCGGGCGAGCGGGTGCGTCTGCTGTCGAGCGGCGGAGTCACGCGCGTCACGCACTGACGTATTCGGCGGAGGAATAGACGCCGCAAGGCGAGCAATTCGTCCGGCACGAGCGCATGTATCGAAAGATGCATGCGCTTTTTCTTTGTGCGCTCGAACCGAGCGGCAAGCGCGATGAACTTCTTTCGCCGAAACGAAAAACCCGCCGCCGATTCCCGGCGACGGGTTCAGGCCGGGTAGGCTTACCCGGACTAGGGGCACAGCGCACTGTGCCTGGGTGTCGCGTACTGCGAGAGCTTACGGACGGCTTCCCGTCGGGAACGGCCATGCCGCTGCCGGGTTCAACGCCGTCTTGACCGCAGCGGCCGGAGCCGGAGCAGGCGCCGATACGGTCGTTGCCGTCGTTGCGGGAGCAGCAGCCGTGGTCTTCTTCGCAGCAGCGGCCTTCTTGGCCGGAGCTTTTTTCGCGGGGGCCTTCTTCGCAGCAGGAGCGGGCGCAGGCGCAGCGGCTGCGGTCTTCGCAGCAGCCTTTTTCGCAGGAGCCTTTTTCGCAGCAGCCTTCTTCGCTGCGGCCTTCTTCGCAGGTGCCTTCTTCGCTGCGGCCTTCTTCGCAGGCGCCTTCTTGGCTGCAACCTTCTTCGCGGCTACCTTCTTGGTCGCGACTTTTTTCGCAGCGGCTTTCTTCGCGGGCGCCTTCTTCGCCGCGACCTTCTTCGCTGCAACCTTCTTCGCCGCTACTTTCTTCGTTGCGACTTTCTTGGTTGCCACTTTCTTTGCTGCAACCTTCTTCGCCGCGACCTTCTTCGCCGCTACTTTCTTCGCTGCAACTTTCTTCACAGCGACCTTCTTGGCGGCAACCTTCTTCGCCGGAGCGGCCTTCTTGGCGGTGACTTTCTTTGCTGCAGCCTTCTTGGCGGCGGGTTTTTTCTTGGCAACTGCCATGGTTTTTCTCCTTCAGGTTTTAAGATGAGAGTCAGTTCAAACAACACCCTTCGTCAAAACCCGCTTCCCACGCGTCGCCTCTCACAGCGCACGCTACGAAGCGGATTATTCATCGGCGTACGCTGATCCCACCTGCTTACGCTAATGAATACGGCAAGGCGCGCCGTGCCCCGAGGCACCGCGCGCCAAATTGAGTCAGCACCGCATCTTCGCGGCGCCGGCCATCGCTTGATCGAGCCAGCGAGCATGCCGCTGGCATTTTCCGGGGGGAAGTTTGCCCATCCCATTGAAGGGATCGCAAAACGCCTGTCTTCCATTCGTGCCGATAGTCGGCTCGCCAAGTCAGTAGGCGCACTTTGCATCAGGCGACCGTTCTCCTAAACCTTGTCGATCAGGCGCGCGTGAGCGACACGCTGCTGCCTGACCGTCCCATCGATTTCGTCTGCAACACGTCCTGGATTTTTATTATTCCCAGGTCAGCGCGCCGCCGGTTTGATACTCAATCACGCGTGTCTCGAAGAAGTTGCGTTCCTTCTTCAAGTCGATCATTTCGCTCATCCACGGGAACGGGTTTTCCTCGTTCGGGAAGAGCGGGTCAAGCCCGATCTGCTGGCAACGCCGGTTGCAGATGAAGCGCAAGTAGCTCTTGAACATCGACGCGTTCAGGCCGAGCACCCCGCGCGGCATGGTGTCTTCAGCGTAGCGATATTCGAGCTCCACCGCTTCCTTGAAGAGCTCGCGGATCTCGGCCTTGAAGTCGGCGGTCCACAGTTGCGGCTCTTCCAGCTTGATCTGGTTGATGAGGTCGATGCCGAAGTTGCAGTGCATCGATTCATCGCGGAGGATGTACTGATACTGCTCCGCCGCGCCCGTCATCTTGTTCTGGCGACCCAGCGCCAGAATCTGCGTGAAGCCGACATAGAAGAACAGGCCTTCCATGATGCAGGCAAACACGATCAACGACTTCAGCAATTTCTGGTCCGCTTCCAGCGTGCCCGTGGTGAAGGCCGGGTCGGTCAACGTCTGGATGAACGGAATGAGGAACTCGTCCTTGTCGCGAATCGACTTGACTTCGTGGTACGCGTTGAAGATCTCGCTTTCATCAAGACCCAGCGATTCGACGATGTACTGGTACGCGTGCGTGTGGATCGCCTCTTCGAACGCCTGGCGCAGCAGAAACTGGCGGCACTCCGGGGCGGTGATGTGACGATACGTGCCGAGCACGATGTTGTTCGCGGCGAGCGAGTCCGCCGTGACGAAGAAGCCGAGGTTGCGCTTGACGATGCGGCGCTCGTCGTCCGAGAGACCGTTCGGGTCTTTCCACAGGGCGATGTCGCGCGACATGTTCACTTCCTGCGGCATCCAGTGGTTCGCACAGCCGGCGAGGTACTTCTCCCACGCCCACTTGTACTTGAACGGCACGAGCTGATTGACGTCGGTCTTGCCGTTGATGATGCGCTTGTCGGCCACATTGACGCGCGCTTCGCTCTGCGCGGCGATTGCGCCGGCGGACGGTGTAGCGGCTGCGGGCGGAACGAAGCCATCGGAGAAGATGTTCGTCGTGTTCGCCTGAGCAGTCTGATGGGTAGCTTGATGAGCTTGCGCGAATTGCGCCGTACCTTGAGCGTTGCGCAACGTGTTCTGTTGCGAAGCGCTCGAGGGAGCTACGGCAGTGGTCTCGTCATCCCAGTTGAGCATAAATTCTCACCATCAATTTAGATCGGTTTGTACCATCTTTTCATGAGCGATAAAAGAGTTTGCTCATGAAAATTCTCGTTTTCATGCGATTTAGATTCGACGTTGCGACCTGCATACAACACTTGGCTCGCGGCCGTAGGTGTGAAGCTCGATGCGACATCTCTTGAATCGTGTGTGAAGCGGTCCTGATCGAGTGACTTCGAAGGCATCGCAGCGTGCTTGCGAGCGGTTTCATCGATGCCTTGAAAGCCTTGCCCCACGGTGCTTTGCGGCCGAGGCGCGATGCATGAAGCGAAGCACATCGCGTTTCGCTTCATGCATCGACTCAATGTCGTAAGTGCGGTCTCGAACGCATGGAAGCGTGACGCGCTTCGATCATCGATCGATGTCTCTCGACGACACTCGATGCGATGCAAAACATGTGTCGAGAAGCGAGCGGTTTGCTACCTTCACTCACCTCTTCGATGAGCTTCGATGCTCGTCATTGAACACACGCCGCACGCCACTCGAAGACACTCGCGCAGGTGTGCTGAACCGCTCGTCATTGCCTGCCGCATGCTTCGAATTCGTTGCCGAAGTTTAGCATTTGACGTCTCGTATTTCTACAATATATTGTGCTTGCAAAACAAGCCAATACAACCTATAGCGTGTTTACGCGACAACCCGTCTCAGCAAAAACACTCATCGCCCTCTCAACGGATCGAGCAGCGAGCGCAGGTTGTTGTGGTCGATCTCATGCATCAACGCGAGCAGCTTGCCGAGCGTGCCCTCTGGAAAACCCTCACGCGCGAACCACGCGAGGTAGTGTCCTGGCAGATCCGCGATGAGCCGATCCTTGTACTTGCCATAGGGCATCGTCTGCGTCACGAGACGTTGCAGGTCCTGCGGGTCCATCGTTTCTTCACTCCTCGTTTCAATGTTCATCGCACCACGCAACGCGCTTCGATCGCTCAGCGACTGCTCCATATCGGTGCCATAATCGCCGCTCTTGCCGCCGAGAGTTGATCGCGATTCGCCATGCCGCTTGCCGTCAAAGCTTTCATTGCCCCTCTCATCGTCGCGTGCGCGATGTTCATGGAAAGCGTCGACGCCAACGTCATCGTCACCGCGATTCCCGAAATGGCGCGCGCCTTCGGACGCGATCCAGTCACGTTGAAGGTCGCCGTCACGAGCTACGTGCTCGGGCTCGGCGTCTTCATACCGATCTGCGGCTGGGTGGCTGACCGCTTCGGCGCACGCGCCGTGTTCCGCGCGGCCATCGGCGTGTTCGTCGCCGGCTCGCTGCTGTGCGCGGCCTCCACTTCGCTCGGCCCCTTCACCGTCGCGCGCTTCATCCAGGGCGTCGGCGGCGCGATGATGGTGCCCGTCGGCCGCATCATCATCTTTCGCTCGGTGCGCCGCTCGGAGTTCATTCGCGCGATGAACTACCTCTCCGTGCCCGCAATGCTCGGACCCGCAGTCGGTCCGTTGCTCGGCGGCTTCATCACGACCTACCTGCACTGGCGTCTGATCTTCTTCATCAACATTCCGATCGGCATCGCCGGCATCTATCTGACCAACCGCTACATCGCCAATTCGCACGAAGATCATCCGGGACGGCTCGACTGGTTCGGCTTCTTCCTCTCCGCGAGCGCTGGCGTGTTGCTGCTGCTCGGCCTCTCCCTCGTCGGCGGCGAACTGATCCCGCAACGCACCGCTTTTGCGATGTGCGCAGCGGGCGCGCTGATGGTCGTGCTGTACTGCATCCACGCGCGCCGCTCGGAGAAGCCGCTGCTCGATCTGCGCTTCTTCCGCGTGCCGACGTTTCAGGCAAGCGTCCTCGGCGGTTCGATGTTTCGCATCGGGCTCGGCGCCGTGCCGTTTCTTCTGCCGCTCGCGCTGCAGGAAGGGCTCGGCATGACTGCGTTCAAGTCCGGCGCGATCACCTGCGCGTCCGCGTTCGGCGGCATGTTCATGCGCTCGCTTGCGTCGCGCGTGCTGCATCGCTTCGGCTTCCGTCAGACGCTCTTCTATAACGCGGCGCTGTCGGGCATCGCCATCGCGGCGTGCGGCTCGTTCTTCCCCGGCACGCCGACCTGGGTGATCTGGGCAGTCGTGCTGCTCGGCGGCTTCTTCCCCGCCTTGCAGTTCACGAGTCTCAACTCGCTCGCGTACGCGGAGATCGAAACGCGCGACGTCGGCCGCGCGACCAGCCTCGCGAGCTTCGTGCAGCAGGTGTCGCTCGGTCTCGGTGTAACGGTTGCGGGCATTACGCTCGAGCTATCGCAGTATCTGAACGGTCATTCGAGCGTGCAATGGTCCGACTTCTGGCCCGCGTTCGTCGTCGTTGGACTGTTCTCTTTTCTTTCGATGCCGATCACCGCGCGGCTCGCGCACGATGCCGGGTCGGAGATTTCGCGTGGCACGCGGGGGTGAGTTCTTTGTACGGCGTTGGTTCTTCCGTCACCGCGCTGTTTGTTCAGCAACCGCCTCAATAGACCAACAAGAAAACGGACCCGCCGAAAGCAAAAAAAAACGGACCAGCACCGGAGCATTACACCGCTCCGATGCCGGCCCGCCCGACCGGCTCAATCGACGCTTACTGGCAAGCCTCGCACTCGTCGAAGCCCGGATCGCCGGGACGCATCATGCAGACGGGGCCGTCGGCTTCCGGCGCGGCTTCCACTGCCGGCGCGCTCGCTGCCGCGGCATTGAAACCGCCCACGCCCGACGACGCACCACCCGACACGCCACCGAACCCGCCTTGCGCACCTGATGCGCCCGAGCCACCATCGCCCGACGGCACCGCGTTCAGCGCGCCGTGCGCGACCGTCGACTTCTCGACGTGCGTCGCGGCCATCGTGCGGAGGTAGTACGTGGTCTTGAGGCCGCGAATCCACGCGAGCTTGTAGACCTCGTCGAGCTTCTTGCCCGACGCGCCCGCCATGTAGATGTTCAGCGACTGCGCCTGATCGATCCACTTCTGACGGCGCGATGCCGCCTCGACCAGCCACTTCGGATCGACTTCGAACGCGGTCGCGTAGATCGCGCGGAGATCCGCCGGAATGCGGTCGATGCGCGAGAGCGTGCCGTCGAAATACTTCAGGTCCGACACCATCACTTCGTCCCACAGGCCGCGCGCCTTCAGGTCACGCACGAGGTAGTCGTTCACAACCGTGAATTCGCCCGACAGATTCGACTTCACGTACAGGTTCTGGAACGTCGGCTCGATGCACGCCGACACGCCGATGATGTTCGAGATCGTTGCCGTCGGCGCAATCGCCACGCAGTTCGAGTTGCGCATGCCGTGCGTCGAGATGCGCGAGCGCAGTTGCGCCCAGTCCATCGTTTCCGACGTATCGACTTCGACGTAGCCGCCGCGCGCTTGCTCCAGCAGCTTCAGCGAATCCTGCGGAAGAATGCCGCGATCCCACAGCGAGCCGCGATACGTCGCGTAACGGCCGCGCTCTTCCGCGAGTTCCGTCGATGCGTAGTACGCGTAGTAGCACACGGCTTCCATCGAACGATCCGCGAACTCGACCGCTTCGCCCGACGCATACGGCGTGCGCAGCAGATGCAGGCAGTCCTGGAAGCCCATGATGCCCATGCCGACCGGACGATGCTTCAGGTTCGAGTTGCGCGCCTTCGGCACCGCGTAGTAGTTGATGTCGATGACGTTGTCGAGCATGCGCATCGCGACGCTGATGGTGCGCTTCAACTTCGCGTGATCCAGCGCGTAGCTGCCGTCGGCCTGCTTAACCATGTGCGCGACGAGGTTCACGGAGCCCAAGTTGCAGACGGCGATTTCCGTTTCGCTCGTGTTCAGCGTGATTTCCGTGCACAGGTTCGACGAATGCACGACGCCGACGTGCTGTTGCGGCGAGCGCACGTTGCACGGATCCTTGAACGTGATCCACGGATGGCCCGTCTCGAACAGCATGCCGAGCATCTTGCGCCACAGTTGCGCCGCCGGCAGCTTCTTGAACAGCTTGATCTCGCCGCGCGCGGCTTTCTCTTCGTAAGCGACGTAGGCCTTCTCGAAGTCCGCGCCGAACAGGTCGTGCAGGTCCGGGCAGGTCGACGGCGAGAACAGCGTCCAATCGCCGCCTTCGACGACGCGCTTCATGAACAGATCGGGAATCCAGTTCGCCGTGTTCATGTCGTGCGTGCGGCGACGGTCATCGCCCGTGTTCTTGCGCAGCTCCAGGAATTCTTCGATGTCGAGGTGCCACGACTCCAGATACGCGCACACCGCGCCCTTGCGCTTGCCGCCCTGATTCACCGCGACGGCCGTGTCGTTCACCACCTTCAGGAACGGCACGACGCCTTGCGACTTGCCGTTCGTGCCCTTGATATGCGAGCCGAGCGCGCGCACGCGCGTCCAGTCGTTGCCGAGACCGCCCGCGAACTTCGAGAGCAGCGCGTTTTCCTTCAACGCTTCGTAGATGCCGTCCAGATCGTCGGCGACGGTCGTCAGATAGCACGACGACAATTGCGAGCGATGCGTGCCCGAGTTGAAGAGCGTCGGCGTCGACGACATGAAATCGAACGACGAGAGCACGTTGTAAAACTCGATCGCACGCGCTTCGCGGTCGATTTCGTTCAGCGACAGGCCCATCGCGACACGCATGAAGAATGCCTGCGGCAGTTCGATGCGCGTGCCTTCGACGTGCAGGAAGTAGCGGTCATAGAGCGTCTGCAGGCCGAGATAGCCGAATTGCAGATCGCGGTTCGCGTCGAGTGCGGCGCCGAGGCGTTTCAGATCGAATTGCTGGAGCTTGTCGTCGAGCAGGCCGGCTTCGACGCCGCGCTTGATGAACAGCGGGAAGTATTCGGCGTAACGCTCGCCCATTTCGGCTTGCGTCACTTCGTCTACGAGAATTTCGCGGCGGATCGTGTGCAGCAGGATGCGTGCGGTGACCTGACTGTACGCCGGGTCCTTTTCGATCATCGTGCGCGCGGCGAGGATGGCCGAGTCGTAGACCTGGCTCATCGGCACGCCGTCGTACAGGTTCTTCACCGTTTCAGCGACGATCGGCTCGGCGGACACCGCGTCTCCGAGGTTCGCGCACGCCGACACGATCAGCGCCTTCAGCGCGTCGAGATCGAGCGGGCGCGTGACGCCGTTGTCCGTCACGTTGATCGCGCCTTCGGGCGACTGCGTGTCCTGCGTCTGCGCGCGCTCTTGCGAGCGCTGCTGGGTGCGCTTCTCGCGATACAGCACGTACGCGCGCGCAACGTTGTGCTCGCCGCCGCGCATCAGCGCGAGCTCGACCTGATCCTGAATGTCTTCGATATGGAACGTGCCGCCATGCGGACGGCTGCGCACGAGGGCGCGCACGACGGCTTGCGTCAGTTGCTCGACGAGTTCGCGCACGCGCGCCGAAGCCGCGCCTTGGCCGCCGTTCACGGCGATGAACGCCTTCGTCACGGCGATCGCGATTTTCGTCGGCTCGAACGACACCACGCTTCCGTTGCGACGGATGACCTTGTAGTCGGCGAACGTCGTGTTCGGCGCGAGCGCTTGTGCTGCGCCCGTGGCCTGCGCACCTGCCATCGGCTGTGCGGATGCGCCTTCGAATGAAGTCGTGGCGTTGTCGGTGGTTTGCATGTGCAAAACTCCTGGTGTTCGAATGGTGCGGATGATCCGCGGATTTATCACTTATGCCGCGCGCGTCATGAGATCGTCATGAAAGTCGCGCGGTGTTTTGACGGTAAAGCCAGGCTGTGAATACAGCAGGCTGGAAACACGAATCGCGGCGCTCACGGCCCGCATTGTTCTTGGCGTCTATGCGGTGCCCGCGTTGGCGCGCGGTGTCGGTCGACGCAATTCGCGCTTGCTTGCATGCCTTCTTCACGGTGCTGCTCGCTGGCGCCCGATGCGCCCGACGCCTCTCTCCTCGCAAGAAGAAGCGGTCTCGCGCATCGCCCCGGGCCAGCCCAACTTCTCTACGCCGGAAAGCTGGCGGCGCCGGCTCATCGGAGCGGGCGCCGCCTCAACAACACAAGATCTAGTGCAAAGTACGTCTTTCGGCACCAAGTATAGTGGACATCCGCCGAGTCTCAAAAAGTTTTATTTGCCCTGAGTCCGCCGTTGCGGGGTTGACTTTTGCTATCGCAAAGCACGGCAAGGCCTCACGCGCGACCCTGCTGCGCCGCAACGAGACAGACCTTACGCAGCACTCAGATGTTGGACTGAAACGGAAAGAATGAAGGCGGCAGCGCGCTGTCGTGACGCAGGCGCGGCCAGTCGAAGTGCGGGCCGGGATCCGTCTTGCGGCCGGGCGCGATGTCGGAATGCCCGGCCACCGCGTCGATCGGATAGCGCTTCACGACGACGCGCACGAGCGCGACGAGCGCGCGGTACTGCGCGTCTTCGAACGGCACGCGATCGCTGCCTTCGAGTTCGACGCCGATCGAAAAATCATTGCAGCGCTCGCGTCCACAGAACGACGAAACGCCCGCGTGCCACGCGCGTTCATCGCAGGAAACGAACTGTTCGATCGCGCCGTCGCGACGAATCACGAAGTGCGCCGACACGCGCATGCCGCGCAGATGATCGAAGTACGGATGCGCATCGTGATCGAGCTTGTTGAGGAAAAAGTCGGCGATCGAGTTCGTCGTGAAATCGTCCGGCGGCAGGCTGATGTTGTGCACGACGATGAGCGTCGGCACGGCGTCGCCGGGACGCGCCTCGAAGTTTGGCGACGGCAGGCGCGTCGCGGTGCTCAGCCAGCCCTGCGCGTCGATGTGCGGATCGCCTTGCCTGGCGACATGCATGGTCATCGCGCGTCGCGGCCGGTCGGGCGGCTCGCGTAATGGCGTGCGTGATCGGCGCAACAAAAGCGCTCGCCCGCGGCGACGATCGACTCGCTGCGCGGCGTGTGCACGCCGCATTGCGCGCAACGGATCAGCGGATCGGCGAGTTGCGGCGTGCTACCCGCGGCGCCGTTGCCACTGCCATTGCGCGCACGATGCGCACCGTTGGCGCCGCCGGCGGCCGCGCCGCCTGCCTGGGCCTCGCCCTGCTGCGCGCGCTCGTTCGCGCGGCGCAGCTTCTTCAGGAGCCACTGGCTCACAAAGAAGAGGAGGATCAGAAAGAGGAAATTTCGCATCGATTCAATGCCGGTAAGGAGTGCGCCCGTTCGGGCCTTCACGCGTTCAGACGACCGCGCGATGCAGCAGCACTTCGAACACGAAGCGGCTGCCCACATACGCGAGCAACAGCGCGGCGAACGAGGCCAGCACCCAGCGCAATGCGGCGCGTCCGCGCCAGCCCGAGACGCGGCGCGCGGTGAGCAATGCGCCGAACATCAGCCAGGAGACGAAGGCGAACACGGTTTTGTGATCGAAGCGCAGCGCGCGATCGACCAGTTGCTCGTTGAACGCGATACCCGACACGAGCGTGAGCGTGAGCAGCACGAAGCCCGCCGCGATCAGACGGAACAGCAGCTTTTCGAGCGTCAGAAGCGGCGGCAGCGTGTCGAGCCAGCTCGCGAGCCAGCCGTTGCCCGTATGACGCGTCGCCATGCCGCGCATGCGCTGCAGACGGCGTTCGAGCATCAGCATGAGGACGGCGTGCAGCGCGGCGATCGCGAAGAGTCCGTATGCGATGTTCGCGATCAGGAAGTGCAGCTTGAACATCGGCGCCGCGGAGTACGGCAGCACGCGCACGCCGCCGAAGATGAGCGGCAGCAGCGACGCGACGCACGCAAGCGGTAGCACGAGCAGGCGCAGGCCGTCGAGCGGAAAGA
This sequence comes from Caballeronia turbans, assembly GCA_001544655.2. Classification (GTDB taxonomy): domain Bacteria; phylum Pseudomonadota; class Gammaproteobacteria; order Burkholderiales; family Burkholderiaceae; genus Caballeronia; species Caballeronia turbans. Next base: position 6,663 of record FCOD02000039.1, on the reverse strand, counting down.
AGAAACTTTCGATCCAGTAGATGCCGGCACCGAGCCAGAACATCGCGGAGAGCGCGAACGCGAAGCCGAAGACCATTGCGTTCTGGGGGAAGATGGTCGTGTGCAGCAAGAGGCCGTGGACCAGCAACGCTATTAATAATAGAGCGCGCCCCAATCCGCCCATGCCCGCCGACATCTTCGGCGCCGCCGTTGGCGCCATGCCCGCAGGCACGCCGGCCAGCGCCGGCTCGACGGCCGTGTGGCGATGCGCGCGCCAGCCCGCTACGGCAAGTCCGCCGTAGAGAAGCGCAGTGAGGGCATACAGTACAATATCCATGTTCGAAGTTTACACTAGGCCCTTGAATCGCGACGTTTTCCCCCTTGCGGCAACGCAGGGCGCCGAGTCGTCCCGCGCTGAAAAAGGGCCGCATTCTCTACCTTTTCCCCATGCTCGATAACCTCACTCAACGGATGGCGCGCGTCGTCAAGACGCTACGCGGCGAGGCCCGGCTCACCGAGGCCAACACGCAGGAGATGCTGCGCGAGGTGCGGCTCGCGCTGCTCGAAGCGGACGTGGCGCTGCCGGTCGTGCGGGAGTTCATCGCGAAGGTGAAGGAAAAGGCGCTCGGCGAAGAAGTCGTGTCGAGTCTCTCGCCGGGTCAGGCGCTTGTCGGCGTCGTTCAGAAGGAACTGACGGCGGTGATCGGCGGCGATTACGAAGGCAAGGCCGCCGAGCTGAATCTCGCCGTCGCGCCGCCCGCCGTCGTCCTGATGGCAGGCTTGCAGGGCGCGGGCAAGACGACTACGACGGGCAAACTCGCCAAGCTTCTGCGCGAGAAGAGCAAGAAGAAGGTGCTCACCGTGTCCGTCGACGTGTATCGCCCCGCCGCGATCCGCCAGTTGCAGACCGTGACCGAGCAGGTCGGCGCGGACTTTTTCCCGTCGGAAGCGAATCAGAAGCCTGCCGACATCGCGCGCGCGGCGATCGATTGGGCGAAGCGCCACTATCACGACGTTGTGATCGTCGATACGGCCGGTCGCCTCGGTATCGACGAAGCGATGATGAACGAGATCAGCGAGCTGCACGCGCTGCTCAAGCCCGCCGAAACGCTCTTCGTCGTCGATGCCATGCTAGGTCAGGACGCGGTCAACACCGCGAAGGCGTTCAACGACGCGCTGCCGCTCACCGGCGTCGTGCTCACGAAGCTCGACGGCGATTCGCGCGGCGGCGCGGCGCTCTCCGTGCGGCACGTCACCGGCAAGCCGATCAAGTTCGTCGGCGTCGCGGAAAAACTCGACGGGCTCGAAGTCTTCCATCCGGATCGCATGGCGAACCGGATTCTCGGCATGGGCGACATTCTCGCGCTCGTCGAGGAAGCGCAACGCGGCGTCGATCAGCAAGCGGCGCAGAAGCTCGCCGACAAGGTCAAGAAAGGCGGCGACTTCGACCTGAACGACTTCAAGGCACAACTGTCGCAGATGAAGAAGATGGGTGGCCTCTCGTCGCTCATGGACAAATTACCCGCGCAGTTCCAGCAGGCCGCGCAAGGCGCGGACATGAACAACGCGGAAAAGCAGATGCGCCGCATGGAAGGCATCATCAATTCGATGACGCTGCAGGAGCGCGCGAAGCCCGAGCTCATCAAGGCCGCGCGCAAGCGCCGCATCGCCGCCGGCGCGGGCGTGCACGTTCAGGAAGTGAACCGCATGCTCAATCAGTACGAACAGATGCGCGGCATGATGAAGAAGCTGAAAGGCGGCAATCTGCAGAAGATGATGCGCGGCATGAAAGGCATGCTGCCCGGCATGCGCTGAAACGCCCTCACCGAGCCCGCGCTCTTTCGCCCGACGTGGCGCAGAGCGCGGGTTTATCATATGGCGCACGCCGCCGTTTTTTTCCACACTAAGAAGTCAGCCTCTCCCCCGCTTTCCCTATGAATCGCGAAGAAGCCCTCCATATTTTCAGCCACTCCGAAGAGATCGTGACGGCTGACGAAGTCAACGCATCGATCGGCAAGATGGCTGCGGCCATCAAGACGGCGACGCAAGACGACTTCCCGCTCGTGCTCTCGGTCATGGGGGGCGCGGCCGTGTTCACCGGCATGCTGCTGCCGCATCTCGACTTCCCGCTCGAATTCGATTACATCCACCTGACGCGCTATCGCAACGCCATCAAGGGCGGCAGCGAAATGCAATGGCGCGTGGCGCCGGCGGAATCGGTGAAGGATCGCGTCGTGCTCGTGCTCGATGACATCCTCGACGAAGGCGAAACGATGGCCGCGATCCGCGACCGCATCATGGCAATGGGCGCGAAGACGTTCCTGTCCGCCGTGTTGTGCGAGAAGATCATTCCGAAGGCGAAGCCGCTGCGTCCGGATTTTTGTGGATTCGAGGTGCCGGATCGTTACGTCTTCGGATGCGGGATGGATGCGAAGGGCTACTGGCGGAATTTGCCGACGATTCGGGCACTGACCGAAGGCGCGTAACCGCTCTTCGAAACGACGTAAAAAAAGCGGCCGAGGCCGCTTTTTTTATAGCTGATGCACGAAAGTGCGTATACCCGTAAGCATCATCTCGACGGAAATCGCCACGAGCACGAGCCCCATCAAACGCTCGAACGCCGTGACCGCCCGCTCACCGAGCCACTGCTGGATCTTTTCCGCGAGGACCAGCACGATCGCGCAGACGATCATCGTCACCGACAGCGCGCCGATCCATTCGAGCATCTTGCCGGGCGCCTGCGAAGTCAGCAGCATCACCGTCGCGAGCGCGGAAGGGCCCGCCAGCGCGGGAATGGCGAGGGGCACGATCAGCGGCTCGCCGCCGCGCGAATCGCCGCCCATGGGGCCGTCCGGATGCGGGAAGATCATCCGCAGCGCGATGAGAAACAGCACGATCCCGCCGCCGATGCGCAACGACAGATCCGTGAGGTTCATCGCGCGCAGAAACCGATCGCCAGCCAGCATGAAAATCAGCAGGATGACGAACGCGATCGCGACTTCCCGCAGGATCACGACGCGGCGCCGCTCCTTGGCGACACCGCGCAGCGCGTTGATGAAGATCGGAATGTTGCCGAGCGGATCGGTGATCAGCAGCAGCAGGATCGTCGCCGACAGGAAGTTGTACTGCATTACTTCCCGAGCGCGGCTCGCACCTTTGCCGTGACGACGTCCGCCGCTTCATCGACCGGCAGCAGCGTGGCCTCTGTATCGCGACGGCCCTGATACTCGAGCTTGCCTTCCTTCAGCCCGCGATCGCCGATCACGATGCGATGCGGCACGCCGATCAGTTCCCAGTCCGCGAACATCACGCCCGGACGCTCGCCGCGATCGTCCAGGATCACGTCGATGCCCGCTTGCTGCAGCGTCGCGTAGAGCTTGTCGGACCGCTCGCGCACGGCGTCGCTGCGGTCGTAACCCATCGGGCAGATCACGACTTCGAACGGCGCGATGGCTTCCGGCCAGATGATGCCCTTGTCGTCGAAGTTCTGCTCGATCGCGGCGCCCAGCACGCGCGTCACGCCGATGCCGTAGCAGCCCATCTGCATCGGCGCGGGTTTGCCGTTTTCGTCGAGGAAGGTCGCGCCCATCGAATCGGAGTACTTCGTGCCGAGCTGGAACACGTGGCCCACTTCGATGCCACGGCAGATTTCGAGCGTACCTTTGCCATCCGGCGAGGGATCGCCCGCGACGACATTGCGGATGTCCGCCACTTCCGGCTCGGGCAGATCGCGGCCCCAGTTCACGCCGGTCGTGTGGTAATCGACCTCGTTCGTGCCGACAACGAAGTCGCTCATGTTCGCGACCGTGCGATCCGCGATCACGCGCACCGGCTTCTTCGTGCCGATCGGGCCGAGATAGCCCGGCGGCGTGCCGAACCATTCGATGATCTCGGCTTCCGTGGCGAAGCGATAACCCTTCAGGCCAGGCAGCTTGCCAGTCTTGATGTCGTTGAGCGAATGATCGCCGCGCAGCATCAGCAGCCAGATCGTGGGCTCGGCGCCTTCGTTGTCCGTCGCGAGAACGATCGACTTGATCGTGCGTTCGAGCGGAATGTTCAAAAGCTGCGCGACCGCTTCGCACTTCGCTGCGCCCGGCGTCGGCGTCTTCTTCAGTTCTTCCGTGGGTGCGGCGCGCTGCGCGATGAGCGGCAAGGCATCCGCGGCTTCGACGTTCGCTGCGAAGTCCGAGCTCGGGCAATAGGCGATGTCGTCCTCGCCCGTGTCCGCGATCACATGGAATTCATGCGAGCCGCTGCCGCCGATCGAGCCGTTGTCCGCCGCGACCGCCCGGAACTCCAGCCCGATGCGCGTGAAGATGCGCACATAGGCTTCGTACATCTTGCGATACGACTCGGCGAGACCGTCGAGATCCTTATCGAAGGAATAGGCGTCCTTCATGATGAATTCGCGGCCGCGCATCACGCCGAAGCGCGGGCGGATCTCGTCCCGGAACTTCGTTTGAATCTGGTAGAAGTTCACCGGCAACTGGCGATAGCTCTTGATCTCGCGGCGCGCGATGTCCGTGACGACTTCCTCGTGCGTCGGTCCCATTACGAAGTCCCGCTCGTGGCGATCCTTGAAGCGCAGCAGTTCGGGACCGTATTGCTCCCAGCGGCCCGACTCCTGCCACAGTTCGGCGGGCTGCACGGCGGGCATCAGCAACTCCAGCGCGCCCGCGCGGTTCATCTCTTCACGCACGATGGCTTCGACCTTGCGCACCGAGCGCAGGCCGATCGGCATGTAATCGTAGATGCCGCCCGCGACACGACGGATCATGCCGGCGCGCATCATGAGCTTGTGGCTGACGATCTCGGCGTCGGCGGGAGCTTCTTTCAGGGTGCCGATGAAGAAACGGGATGCTTTCATTCAAATTTTCCAAAAGCGGCGCGCGCTTCGGAGCCGTTGCGGCGCCGGAGCAAGCGAAACGAGGGTGAACGACGGAAACGGTCGACGGCATTGCAAGGAAGAAGATTTTGCCGTCTTCCGCGTGGCCTGGCAAAGCGCCTTGCACCCTGCACGGGAAACGTGCCCCGAATTCGGGTTCGTGCCGGTGCGCGGGGTCCGTTAACTGTTTATAATCAAAGCAATTTTAAAGGATTTGAAGGTGGCTGTATGCTGGATCGTGAAGGCTTTCGCCCGAACGTCGGCATCATCCTCTTGAACGCGCGCAACGAAGTGTTTTGGGGCAAGCGGCTGCGTGAACATTCCTGGCAGTTTCCGCAAGGGGGCATCAAATACGGTGAGACCCCTGTGCAAGCGATGTATCGGGAGTTACACGAAGAAACCGGCCTGCTACCGGAGCATGTGAAAGTTGTTGGTCGCACGCGCGACTGGCTGCGTTACGAGGTGCCGGACAAGTTCATCAAGCGCGAGGTGCGCGGACATTATCGCGGTCAGAAACAGATCTGGTTTCTGCTGCGCATGGTGGGACGTGATTGCGACATCTGCCTGCGTGCGACGGACCATCCGGAGTTCGATGCCTGGCGCTGGAACGAGTATTGGGTACCGCTGGATGCGGTCATCGAGTTCAAGCGCGACGTTTATCAAATGGCTCTCACCGAGCTGTCCCGCTTCCTGCGGCGAACCAACTCCCGCGGCGAACGCGGCGAGCGAGCCGCGCATCATGGGCCGCGCTATCCACGCGTGCTCCAGACAATGACGATCGAAGCGCCTGCCGTTACTGCCTCCGGCGCGGCGGTTCAGGCAGAATGCACGGTCAGCGAAGAAGTGCATGTGATCGTGCAGCGCTCATCGTGAACCCGGGCGTGCGACTGATCGCAGCGGTTCCTCGCACACTTTGACACTCGACACGACTTCGATCGATGGCACGGCGAACTTTTCGCCGTGCCATTTCGCTTTGTTCCGCCGGGCGGGCGCTTCGTGTCCCGCGCGCATGTTTCCGGGAAAACTCAATTGAAAGTGAATGCCTCACTCGCGGTAATCGCGGCATCCGCGGCAGTGCTTGCCGTGCTCGCCGGCTGCTCCAGCAACAAAGGCCCGTCCACGCAGGACGACGGCGTCTTCACTTATCTGCTCGATCGCAAATCGACCTGGGCCGAGGAGAAGATCGACACCATGCCGCCTCTGCCGCAGGCGTCGAATCTGATCGCGTTCACCGTATCGCAGAACACGCCGCTCACGTTTTCCGTCGACAAGACGACGCTTACGGTCGGTCAGGATGGCGTCGTGCGTTACGTGATCGTCGCGACGAGCCCGGCGGGCGCGCGAAACGTCAACTATGAAGGCATTCGTTGCGACACCTACGAATGGCGCCGCTACGCGAGCATCAACGACGATCAGAACGGCTGGGATCAGGGTTCCGCGTTCGACTTCAAGCGTATCGAGAACGGCGAGCTGAACGCGTATCAGGCGGCGCTGTATCAGGACTACTTCTGCGCGAGCAAGCTGCCGGTCGGTACGGCGAAGCAGATCGTCAACAACATGCAGTACAAGCGCACGCAGAGCTCGATCAATCTGCGCTGATTTCACGGTGCGCCAAAGTGCAAAAAGCCCGCTGGATGAACTGACCCCGCAAAGTTGGACAGGTTTGGGCTAAGGCCGTGAGGGCTGAGTTCTGTACATGCAGGACTCAGCCCTTTTAGCTTCAGCTTGATGCGGTGATGATTGTAGTAGTGAATGTAGTGTCTGATTCCGGCCTGAAGGGCTTCGATGCTCTCGAAGCG
>FCOD02000053.1 GCA_001544655.2 Caballeronia turbans | reverse complement strand
AACGGCTGCCTCGCGGCGAGGTTGAGGGCGCAGACCGCTATCCAATTTCCAGCAGTGCCCGCGAACTCTCATGCAATCAAAACAGATGGGTTACTAAATCGCCCACACTGTTCAGCGGAACAGTTTGTTCCAGCACCACGCGTTTGGCGGCCTCCCTATCCTTCAGATGCTCCGGGACGAACGGGATTGGATATTCTGTCGGCGTTTCCCCCTGAAGCGCTTCGGCCATGAGCTTGCAGATTTGCGTACCCCGCGATCAGATCGAGATAGAGGAATTGTCCCGCAGGATTCACTTCAAAGCAACAATGGTCCCCATCGGCCAATTCTCTTAAGTCAATTGCTGCATATCGAAGCCCAGCCCGCCGACAGAACTCGAAAAGCCTATCGATCAACGGCTGCGGAAGAACAGTCTCGCTGCAAGAAATCCGAGTATCAATCCGAACATCCCACTTGTATCGGTTCTTGCTAATATCGAAAGCGACGGCAGTAACAGATCAATCTATAAGTGTAACGCGAATATCGCGTTGTCCAGGCGACGGGTATGGAAGACGATCCGATCAATCACCCAGTCGTCATATATATTCGTAAATTGTTTTATCCGGCTATGGTTCGTGCTTCCGGTCGAAAATTCATAATTACGGATGAAGTCGGTTTCACCACACGGCCAGCAAAGGACGCTCTCGGCGTTTCCGTGACTGACTGTCCAAGTCCACGTCCGGTCATCTGGCCACAGCCTGAAATCAGTGATTGATAGATGATCTGGGGTAACGAAGCAATTGCGGCTGAGCGGCGAAGCAGGGACGATTGAAGCTGGCCGAAGACCGAGATCGGCTTAGGATGCGTATCCCATCTTGAAGAGGGCGGCCTTGTCGTCCTTTCCGAATGCGAACTCCATATTGGCAAAGATGCCGTGAGCAGGTTTCAGGACGTACTGTACGCCGAGGCCCGCGCTCGGCAACCGCTTGGCCGAATACATACAGCCGACACGGTTCGCGCCGTACAGGCACGCCACACCAGCAAAAGCGCGGCGGCCCAGCGCACGGCCAGGCGACGGGCGCTCCTCGACCGCAAAGGAGGGATGTAAGTGCCGGCGAACTCGCCCATCGTGTACACATTACGACCTCAAATAGCTGGCGAGTGATTGACTGTCCTTCGCTAGTCGGTCATAGACGTTGCCCAAGCTAGGCGGGATGCGAGACACATAAAATCGTTCGTCATCGCCCAGATATTTGGTCGCGTCCAGGCCCATCTTGTCATTCAATCCGCGCTTGTCTCCCGAAGGATCGAGCTTAGAACCCAGACCGTGCTGGATGATGACCAGATCGCGAGAAGCCTGAAAACGGGTTGCGATTGCCCATTCGATTTGCTCGCTGTCGTTGATATCGATGTCTTCATCGACGACAGTCACCATTTTGATGTCGTAATGGCAGCCAAATGCACAGGCGATAACGTTTTTTGCTTCGCCATACTGCTTCTTTATTATTTTCACGATCAAATGAAAACGTCCGAGCCCTCCCGACGTGAGGCGAACATCCAGCACATTAGGAAAATTGAGCTGCATTCGCTCCAGAATGGACGACTCCCGGGGGATTCCGCCGATAATGACGTTCTCGATCCCGGAGGGATTGTTGACGCGATAAATCGGATTGCGGCGGTGGGTGATGCAGGTAATCCTGATGTAGGGAAGCAGGTCCTGACCGGTGTAGTATTTTGGAAATTCTCCAAATGGGCCTTCCAATACGCGTTTATGTGGAATGATGAACCCCTCGATCGCTATCTCGGCGTCCGCAGGAATATGGACATCGTTGGTGTATGATTTTACGACATCGATCGGACGCTGCTTGAGTGCGCCTGCAATGGTCAGTTCGCACACGTCGCGCGGCGCAATGGCCTGCGAAGCCAATTCGACCACCGGATCGTGGCCGATGGTAACGGTAACCGGCAATTCCTTATCCAGCTTTTCCGCGGCCTGATAATAAGCGAACAGATCGCGCGGGAGCATCAGGATGCTCAGCCTGTCAGGCCCTTGCACTTGAAGACGGTTTATCGAGAGGTTTTGCTTGCCTGTTTCCAGATTCAGTCCATGCACGAGGCCGCTGGTGATGTAAGGGCCACCATCGCGTTCGTGGCAGGTAATGATGGGCAGGATCCTTTTTAAATCGATATCCTTGTCGTGCGTTACTTCGTGGACAGCAGCCGAATCCTGCTCGACCACATTCCACTCCAATGGGGCTTTCAATGCCCTCTGAAAGGCGGGCAGGATCTGATCGATGGGAAGCTCGAGCAACTCAGCCACCCATTGCCGCTGCCCAAGCAATCCTCCGGCAATCGGTACCTCATGTCCTCCGGGTCGCGAAAAAAAGCAGGCCTGCTTCCCTTCGAAATGCTCGATATATCGAAGAACATCATATTCGAGCGCGATATTGTCTTCGAGGCAGATCAAACGCTTGGTGCGGTCAAGGAATTCCAGCCAGTCACGAAGATTGTTTATTTTGCTCATTCTGAATTCCATTGCGTGAGTTGACATTCAGGCAATCCAGGAAATGATCTGAATTGATGTCTTTTCCTCTTGGCTCTTTTGGCTGGCTGGGTGCATCCGAGAGCGCGCGTATATCAATGCCCAGGAAAACGCCATAACCGGCCGTATATGAAATCGCCAGAAGAGAAGAATCGGATATATCCAAGCCCCTTGCTTTTAGACACGCCAGGGGTTCGTCCAGTAACTGCTGGCGAAAGGCTCCATCCTGGTTCGCCTCTTCGACGATGGCTGCAATCTTTTCGGTCAATCCGTCCATGAGTGTTCGATCCTTGGTTGAGTCCAGAGGTCTTTATCCACGCAGCGCGCCGGCGCTCACCCCGATAGCCTTTGAACCATAGACGGCGTGTCTTCAGTATTCAAGGGGCCGACTATCTGCTCACCCAGGCAAGGCGGCACATCAGCATAAAAGACGATTTGCGCAAGGTCTGATTGCGGATCGCTCACTAGAGATCCGGTATCTGTCTTGTCCGAGGCGAACTCGGCAGCCACCTCGGCAAGTCCAGACCACCGAGTCAACACGGCATGCGAAAGGCATTACGCGGCGCGCCTGCCCCCAAAAACGGTCAGTCATGCATCCCGGATCCCACAGGCCAGGAGACCAGAAGGATCGTGGGCGCGAACGAGGGTGTTGTATCGAGCGAGGCCGCGCCGTTTGGCGGGGTCAAAGAGTCAGGCTACGGGCGGGAAGGCTCGCGTTATGACCTCGACGACTACGCGACGCTCAAGAACGGTTGCGAGGGTGGGCTAGCCGGTCCTCCCAGACAGGAAAGAAATGACTGTTGTACTCTGGAACCGGTCGTTTGGATGGCGCCCATCCGACCGTCCGTAGTGGGTCGTCATGACTCGTTCGCCGTGCCGAGGAGCGGAAGTTCGACCGCAACCCATTGCAACGACAGCGAAGCCGTACGCTGGAGCCGCGCCGCCGATGGCCGATGAGCGTCGGCTAAGGCGCGAGATGCGTGCGCAAGACTGGGAGCAACTCCAGAAAGATTGATATGTAATTTAAGCTAGGACCACTACAGAACAATGGTTAGCTTAGGTTTATGTAAAATTATAGATCGACTGCTTTGTTCATCAACACGCGCAGCACAGTTACTTCGTCGGTGACCGGGCCTGCTCTGACGATCTGCGCGCTGCCATCGGACCGAAGACACGCAGGGTCATGCCGGCCTGCGTTGCGATGCACCCGTTGGCGCGTCATACGCCTTCGTGGACTGCTCGGGCGCGATAGGTGCTACTGCGCCTTCTGGCGATGTCATCGCTACCGATCTCGACTTCGCCGACTAATCTGCTGGAAGCGGCGCATGTCGGCGTGGTGCACGGCAGCGCGTTCGGCGTGGAGAACCATGTGCGGATCGCGTATGCTGGTCCGATGCCCACGCTGCGCGACGCGTGCCGGCGCATCGAGACCGCGTGTGCGGCGTTCACACCCGCTGTCGCCGCGGTCCGAAGCGCCGAAGCACCAGACGCCATGCCCGCGACACGTGTGCCGTGTCGCGGGTTTTTCTTTTTATCGGATGGCCTTCCATGCTCTATCTCATCGAAGACGCTACCCCCGAGCCGGCGCAATTCGGCGCCCTTCCCGCGCTGTTCGCCCGGACTTTGAATGCCGAACTCCGCTGCGAGGGCGTGCATTTCGACGAACAGCGGTTTCCCGATGCGCATCGGCACGTCACAGCAGATGGGCGGTTAGTCGCGAGCGGTCTGATCTGGCGCACGCGCACGGGCCTGCCCGACACTGCCGAACCATGCCATGAGATTTTTGCGTTGGCGCGCACGCGCGATATCGTGCTGCTCGTGCAATCGTTCGACGCGTTTCCTACGCAATGCACCGAAGACGTGGAGATGTTGCGCGTCGTTCATGAAGCCGATAGCGCACAGCTCGTCGAAGATGGTTCGGGCGTGGTATTGCAAGCGCATCGGGATCGCTATGGAAGATGGCGATCCACGGAAGACGCCGCATCGCGCGCGAGCGGGCCGTCCATGACGATTGCGCTGATAGGCCGGGAGTGCGACCAGCATCAGCAATACCCCGCGACGCTCGCCGCCCTCGGTGACGCCGCCGATGCGCTCGGCTTCGATCTCGACGTGCGCTTCATCGCGGCGCAGGACATCGACCGCGACAACACAGAAACTTTGCTAGCCGATGCACACGGCATTCTATTGCCGGGCGGCGCGGACATGGCGCGCGTGGCGGGACAGATCGAGGCCGCGCGTTTCGGCTGGCTGGCGTCGATTCCGGTTGTGGGTTTGTGTCTCGGCATGCAGTCAATGGCGACGGCCATCGCGCGGCTCGCGTTGAAGAGCGATGAGATCGGCATGAAGGAGGCGCAGGCCGATGCGCGCGTCGCCAGCTTCGAGCCGATTCCTGTCGGCGAGGATAGCGCGTTGTTGCATCGCTCAGGCTTGCGGCCAATAAGCCTCGTGCCGGGATCGCGTATCGCGGCCATGCTCGGCGCGCAGGCGAGCATTCTCTGCAACCATCGCTACAGGCTCAATCCGGTGCTCGAAGCGCCGCTCGCGTCGCTCGGCGTGACCGTCAGCGCGCACGACGAGAGCGGCTCGATCGCCGTTGCCATCGAGGCCGATAAGCATCCGTTCTTTGCGGGCATGCAAGGGTATCCCGAACTTTCGTCGCGTGATGGCGCGCCGCATCCGTTGCTGATCGGGTTTCTAAAAGCGGCGGCGCGCCGTTCAAAAGCGTATGCGCCCGCTTCGCAAGCGGGCGGTTACCCAAAAGCTCAAACTTAGCTGATCGCCGACGCGAACAACGCGGCATCGACATCCCCGCCCGATGCCACGCAGTAATTCGCTCTTGTGTGGCCCGTGACATACTTCGCCACTAGCCATCTTTTGTCACACGCATGCGCATCGATCCCTACAGTCTCGAGCTCTTCATCTCGGTCGTCGAAGAAGGATCGATCGCACGCGCCGCGAACCGCAGTCACATTGCGCCCTCGGCGTTGAGCAGGCGCATCGCGGATCTGGAAGCGGCCATCGGGGTCGCGCTCTTGATTCGCTCGCCTTCGGGCGTGCAACTGACCGAGGCGGGGCAGCATGCCTATGCGAGCGCGCGCTCCATTCACGGCCAGCTCGAAGGCATGGCGCGCGAAGTGCGGTCGATGAGCGGCCAGATCGCGGGCGTCGTGCGTCTCTATGCGAATGCCTCGGCGATCGTGGGCTTTTTACCCGAACGCCTGACGCTGTTCAAGACGCGCTATCCGCTCGTCGAGATCGCGTTGACGGAACAAATCAGCGATGAAGTGATTCGCGCCTGTCTCGACGATCGCGCGGACGTGGGCATATCGGCGAGCACAAAGGTGCATGCCGGCCTCGACTCGTGGCACTTCGCCGAGGACCCGCTGATGGTCGTCCTGCCGCCCGGTCACGAGCTCGCGCAGGCAGAGGCCTTGAGCTTCCTCGAAGTGACGCGCTTTCCGCTCGTCGCGTTGCAGGCGGGCGGATCGCTCGATCAGACGTTGAAGGAGCACGCCGATGCCGCACGCGTGCCGCTCAACGTGACCGTCACCGTCAACAGCTTCGACGCGCAATGCCGTATGGTCGAGGCGGGACTCGGCATCGGCATCGTGCCGACGAGCGCGGCCTCTGCGTTCGCGGGCTCGCGCAACTTTGTGCGTGTTCCGCTGCGCGAGAGCTGGGGACGCGGCCGCCGGCTACAGGTGCATGCGCCGCGAAAGTCTTCGCGCCTGAAAGCTGTGCAGGCGCTCATCGATACGCTCGTCGAATTCGAGGGTTAATACGGACGTCGCGTCTCGCGACGCCCCCTGTGCCGAACGAGCACTTGGTGCAGGCGCGCGCGTGCGGCTAGATTGGCATCGGAGGAGAATGCGATGGCCAATCTTGATCCAAGCGGGCGAATCTTGTTTCTTTGCGCAGACCCGGCGAGGGTCGAACGGCAACTCGCGGGCGAAGACCTGACGCTCGACGAAGCAGGCGCGCTGCGCGACGACGTATCCACCGACGAAATCACGCCGATCAATGTGCTCACGCGTTTCGACGAGCGTCTCGGCCAATGTCCGTATGTTGGCTTTCATGCGGGTGGACGCAACCCGATTGGCATCGATGACGTGCGTTCGGGCGGATTTCAGGTCACCGTGGCGGGCACGCGTTACGGCAAGGGTTCATCGCGCGAGCATAGCCCGCTCGCCGAATATCACGCAGGGATTCGCCTCGTGATTGCGCGCAGCTTCGAGCGAATCTATCGGCAGAACGCGGACAATCTCGGGCTTTTCACGTCTTCGGACTTCGGATTGATCGAGCGCATCCGGCGCGGCGAGGCGATCGATATCGACGAACTCGTCGCGGATCGCGATCCGTTGGCGGCGGCGATCCTGAAGAGCGGCGGCTTGCTGCGCTATGGAAAGCTGCGCATGCAACGAGTGAGCGTCGGCGAACCATCGAACGACGATACGCCGCGCACGCTCGTCGAAAAGATTCTCGCGCGCCATGCCTTGACGACCGATGTGACGAGCGCGTCGCTGGAACCGGGCAACGGCATTTTCGTGCGCGCCGACTGGCGTTTCATCCACGAGTACTACACCGGCATGGCCGCGCACATGCTGCACGCGACGTTCGGACGCCCGCTCACGCTGCACGACTCGCAAAGCATGCTCGCGTTCGAGGATCATCTTTCGTATTCGCATCGCAGCGACCTGCATGTGCGTAACGGCCTGCTGCCGAACGTGCGCGAATTGTCCGAGGCACATCGCGCTTTCGCGCTCGATTACGATGTGCGCAATCACGGCTATCTGAACGAAGCGAACAGCGCTATCGACGAAGGCTCGGAAGGCATCTCGCACGCCATGATGGCCGAGCGGTACGCGTTGCCTGGACAGGTCGTCGTCGGAACGGATTCGCATACGCCGCATAGCGGCGCGCTGGGCTGCGTCGCGTTCGGCGTCGGCACGACGGACATGGCGAACGCGTTCGTCACCGGCGCGGTGCGCATGACCGTGCCGCAATCGTTGCGTATCGAACTGCATGGCCCGATTCCCCCGGGCGTGACGGCGAAGGACATCGTGCTTCACCTGCTTGCCGATGCGCGCATCCGCGCGGGCGCGGGTGTCGGCAAGGTGTTCGAATTCGCGGGCATGGCCATCGCGAGCCTGTCCACGGACGAGCGCACGACGCTCACCAACATGACCGCCGAACTCGGCGGCTTCACCGGCATCGTCGCACCCGACGATGAAACCGTGCGCTTCCTGAAGGAACGTCGCGGCATCGATTTCACGGTCGAGCCGTGGATGAAGAGCGATGAACGCGCCCGCTACGCCGATGTCATCGCGATCGATTGCGCGCGTCTCTCGCCGATGCTCGCCGCACCGGGCGATCCGGGCAACGGCGTCGCGCTTGCCGCACTCGATGACCGGCCATGCGTCGATATCGCTTACGGCGGTTCATGCACGGCGGGCAAGCGCGAGGACTTCGATCACTATCACGACGTGCTCGCGTGGGCGGCAAAGCGCGGCCTGCGTGTGCCCGATAATGTGAAGCTCTATTTGCAGTTCGGCACGCAGGACGTGCGCGACTATTGCGTCGCGCAAGGCTACGTCGATGCGTTCGAGCGCGTCGGCGCGATTCTGCTTCAGCCCTCGTGCGGCGCGTGCGCGAACTGCGGGCCGGGTTCATCGACACAGGCAACGCAAGTCACCATCAGCGCGATCAATCGAAATTTTCCGGGCCGGTCCGGGCCGGGGAAGGTGTGGCTCGCAAGCCCGCCGACGGTCGCGGCGAGCGCGCTTCTGGGCCGCATCGCATCGTTCGCGGAGTTGCAGCAGCGCTTCACGAAGTGAGCACGATCGAGCCGCCAACGATGCGGCATCAAAATACATACAGGAGACGACAATGGCCATCATGCAGGGCACCTCGGGTCTGCACGACGCCGCCGGGCACGCGCTATCGGATGCGCCCGCAATCGCGGACACAGCGGGCATCTCGGCGCGCATCGACCGGCTTCCCGCGACGCGCGCGGTGTGGAAGCTCGTCTTTCTCTTGAGCCTCGGCTTCTTTTTCGAGCTCTACGATCTGCTCTTCACCGGCTATATCGCGCCGGGTCTCGTGAAGAGCGGCATCCTGAGCGCGACTACCGCGGGCCTCTTCGGCACGACGGGCGTTGCGAGCTTCATAGCGGCGTTGTTCTGCGGGCTTTTCATCGGCACGATCGCTTGCGGCTTTCTAGCGGACCGCTATGGACGTCGCGCGATCTTCACGTATTCGCTGCTCTGGTACGTCGCCGCGAACACCGTGATGGCGTTTCAGGACACGGCGCTCTGGCTCAATTTCTGGCGCTTCGTGTCGGGGCTGGGCATCGGCGTGGAACTCGTGACCATCGGGACTTACCTGTCCGAGCTTGCGCCGAAGCATCTGCGCGGCAGGGCGTTCGCGGTGTGCCAGGCGGTCGGCTTTTCAGCCGTGCCGGTCGTCGCGTTTCTTTCGTATCTGCTCGTGCCGCACGAGCCGTTCGGCCTCGACGGGTGGCGCTGGGTCGCATTGGCCGGAGGCGTGAGCGCGCTCTTCGTGTGGTATTTCCGGCGCAATCTTCCGGAAAGCCCCCGCTGGCTTGCAAGCAAGGGAAGAATCGACGAAGCCGATAAAGTCCTGCGCCGCCTCGAAGACAACGTCTCGCTCCAGTTCGGAAAGCCCTTGCCCGAGCCGGGCCCGTCCGACCCGATCGCGAGGAAGGCAGGCTTCGCGGACATGTGGAAGCCGCCATATCGCAAGCGCACGCTGATGCTGATCGTCTTTCATATCTTCCAGACGGTCGGCTTCTACGGATTCGCGAACTGGGTACCGACCTTGCTCGTCAGGCAGGGCGTGACGGTTACATCGAGCCTGCTCTATACGACTGTGATCGGGCTCGCCGCGCCTATCGGACCCTTGCTCGGATACTGGATCGCCGATCGCTTCGAGCGCAAGCATGTGATCGTGTTCATGGCGGGCGTGAACATCGTCGCGGGCCTGCTGTTCAGTCAGGCATCAGCGGCGGTGATGATCGTCACGCTCGGCGTGTTGCTCACTCTCGCGGGAAATATCATCTCCTTTACCTATCACACGTATCAGCAGGAGCTCTATCCGACGACAATCCGCGCCCGCGCCGTCGGCTTCGTGTATTCGTGGAGCAGGCTATCGGCGGTGTTCAGTTCGTTCGTGATCGCGTTCGTGCTCAAGGAAGCGGGCGTGACCGGCGTGTTCGGCTTCATCGCGGGCGCGATGCTGCTCGTGATGCTGTCCATCGGATTGATGGGGCCGCGCACGCTCGGAAGATCGCTCGAAAGCATCTCGCACTGAGTGCGTCTCGCGTGCGTCAGGCGCCGCAGGCGTGAATTGGCAACTGCAGCTCGCCGAAGGTCACACTGGATTCGACGTCCATATGGCATGCGTAAAGCTAGACCATGGATGCGCCCGGCATCCTTGGCGGGCGGCGCTCGCCCGTCGCACCGGTTGCCAGTCACTGCCCCTTACGCTGATAACCGGCCTTCAACGCATCGACCACAAGCTCCACCGCTCGCTCGAAGTCGCTGGTCAATCCGGGAAAGCTCGTTTCGGGTCTGGATGCTCTCGCAAAGGCCCACGCGTTCAAGGCCACGATCGAACGCGTGGCTGACTGACGCCCGAATCATTAACCCAAATCTCCGTGCATTCGGGTTTGCCTATGCGCCGCAGCGTAGCCGGCCGCGACGCATCAGCAAGAACTTCGCGCTTGGCGAGGATCGACTCGGACCGCGCGGCTCACTCGACTTGAAACACCGCGACCGCCTGACGCAACGTTTCGGCCTGCTCGGCGAGCGATTGCGCGGCGGCTGACGCCTGTTCGACAAGCGCCGCGTTCTGCTGCGTGACCTCATCCATCTGCGCGACGGCTACGTTCACCTGATCGATGCCCATGCGCTGCTCGCCGGATGCCGCCGCCACCTCGCTCATGATGGCCGTCACACGACTCACGGACGCGACCAGCCCTTCGATCGTGCCGCCCGCATGCTCGACGAGCGCCGAGCCGTTCGACACGCGCGCGTTCGAATCGTCGATGAGCGTCTTGATCTCCTTGGCGGCCACGGCGCTGCGTTGCGCGAGTGCGCGCACTTCGCCGGCGACGACCGCGAAGCCGCGGCCCTGATCGCCCGCGCGCGCGGCCTCGACTGCCGCATTGAGCGCGAGGATATTGGTCTGAAACGCGATGCCTTCGATCACGCCGATGATGTCGGCCATGTGCGACGAAGCCTGCGCGATGCTCCGCATGGTCGCGACCACATTATTGACCGTGTCGCCGCCCTGAGTCGCGTCGCCGCAAGCTTTCGTCGCGGCGTGCGTGCCCTCGGCGGCGTTGTCGGCATTCTTCGCGACGGTGCTCGCGAGTTCTTCCATGCTCGCCGCCGTTTCCTCGAGCGATGCGGCCTGCGACTCCGTGCGCTTCGACAGATCGACGGTGCCTTGCGCGATCTCGCTGGCCGCTTCGGCGATCGCCACGCTCGATGACTGAATGCCGAGAACGATCGTGTTCAGACGCGCGCGCATCGTTTCGAGCGAGACCATCAGGCTGTCGGGGCTGCGGCCGTCGACGGCGATCCCATCGCGCAGATTGCCTTGCGCGATGCGCGCGGCGAGTGCCATCGCTTCGCCCGGTTCGCCGCCGAGCGCGCGCGTGAGACCGCGCGTGATGACGAGCGCGGCCACGATGCCGGTGAGCACGGCTGCCGCGCCGAGCGCGAGCATGATCGCCTTGGCGCGGGCGTAGGCGGCGTCGGCGTCGCGGTTGGCGACATCGTTCTGTTCATCCTGCAGCGCGATCATGTCCTTCGTGGTGCTCATCCAGTCGCGCTGCACGGGTCGCAACTCGTCGATCAGCACACGAATCGCGGCCTGTTGCTCGCGCGCTTCGGCAAGCGAGATCGCCTTTTCGATGATCGGCGCTGCGGCCGCTTCGTTCGCGCGCAGCTTGTCGAAAACGGCGCGCTCGCTTGCAGAGGTGTGGTCGCTTTCCCTGAAGCGCGTGCCGAGTGCGTCGTAGGCCTGCGCATAGCCTTGCGCCTGCGTGCGGATGCGTGCTTTCTCCGTCTCGACTGCGGCGGTATCTGTCAGGAGCGCGATGTTGCGCAGCGCGATCATCCGGTCGCTCACCGACAGGCTCAGCGCGTGTGCGAGCTTCGCTTCCGCATTGTTGACTTCGACGACTTCATCGAAGCGGGCCTGGATTTGCGACATGCTGACGAGACCGAAGGCGAGCACCGCGAACAACATCGACAGCACGATGCCGAAGCCCAGGCCCAGTTTGGTGACTACCTTCATGGTTGTGATTCTCCGTAGACAGATGCGAAAGGGTTTCCCCAATGGGAAAGCCGTTGCTTTCATGCTGTTTACGGACTGCCTTCGCTTTACTTTATGGTGCTTTCGCGGCTTTTCGGCATGCCTTCCGCGGACGCGTTGGCTCACAAGCGACCCTTCGCCCTTCTACCGATGCGACCTCTCCTTCACCGCGTGAAGTGTCAGGACACTGTTGCCGGCGATACCTGTGACGCCCAGCGCGATCAAGGCTCCCGTCGGTCCAAGTATTGTCGCAAAGAGGCCCGCTAGCAGCGTTCCGATCGGCCAGCATCCGATACCGACAGTGACCAGACCGAACACACGACTGCGCATGACGCCGGGCACGGACTCGATCACGATAGTCGTCTGGTGTATGTTGTAGGCGGCGCTACCAAAGCCGCCGATGAAGAGAATGACGAGCAATGAAGCCAGCGAGCATCGGAAAGAACTTGCGAACCCAGCGATCGCAATAGCCAGGAAAAACACACTCGATCCGGCTATCAACCAGACAAAGGAACGCCCTCGCAGGCGAGTGCCTCCGATGATCGCGCCCGCGACAAAAGATCCCGCAGGCTCCGCCGACGAAAGCACGCCGATCATCGTGGCCGACAAGTCGAACGTGTCCCTTCCGAGCGGTGTCAGTAGAACGTTATAGCTATAGCCGCATAAGTTCGTGATTGTCGTCACGATCAAGAGCGCCATGATCGTTTTACTGTCGAGCGCGTATTGCCACGCTTCCCTGAGGTCCTCGCGGAACCGCGTCAGGGAGAGGCGCCCGGATGGCGCATGCACGGTCGAAAGTCGAAAGATGCACGCCGCGGCGCAAAGCGACGCCGTCGCGGAGAGAAAATAGGATGTCGCGACGCCGAGTGCTCCGTATATCAGGCCTCCAAGCAGAGGCCCAATGCATCGCGTCGCGAAGTTGGTCATGCTGTCGATAGCGACCGCGCGAGAGGCCATCGCCGAACCTGCTGTCTCTGCGATCATGCGCCGACGCGCAGGCATCTCGGTGGCATAGACGACACCGCTCACGAGCGCGGCAGCGCAAAGGTGCCATGTCGACAGAACCCCGAGGAAAGACAAGATTCCTACTGTCGCCGACGAAGCGCTCGCCAGCAACAATCCGAGCAGCACTATTCTCTTGCGATCCATCGCATCGGCGACGACGCCCATGACCGCGCCGCTCAAAAGCAGCGGGAGACTTCGACACGCGGAGACCAGCGCGACTTCTACTGCCGAATTGGTCGCCTTGAAGGTGAACAGCGCCGCTGCAAGCATTTCCAGCCACATCATCGACGTTGAGACCGCTCCGGCCGTCCAGAGTGGTAAGAAACCTTTGGTGCGTATCACGCTTGTCGGGTGCATCGATTGCGTTACACCACGTTCCTTCGCTGATGGAGAATGTTCATCTCAAGCGTTTTGATTGGAAGCGGTCAGGCAGCGGCCGCGCCTGTCGCGTTGGTCCGAGAGGTTCTGTTACGCGTTGTCGTGATCGCCAAACGGCGAGCGCCGCTGGGCTACGCAGCAGTGCATCGTACGATGATGCCGCCGGCGGAATCGAAATAGACGATGCCGCGCTGGCTTCGTCATGTCGATGGATCGCTCCTAACAAGGAAGCAGCCGTTCGCGAGCCTTTTCAATGCCAACATGACGAAGCGATCGGTATCGTCACTTTCTTTTGAGCGCGGCGTCTCTGCGGGGCGACTCGGTACTGTTGCCCGACTCAGGTGAGACTTCCTGTTTCGACCGGTGTTGTGCAGGAGACTGTTCGGCCTCGCCGGAAGTTGGTTGACGCACTCCTTGGGCGGGATCACCGCCTGTGGCGGCGCCCGGTCCTGGCTGGTTGCCCAGCGAGCCACCACCGCTGGCTCCGCTGCCGGCATCGCCGAGCGGCTTATCGGTGCTGCCCGGTCCTTCCAGACGATCGCTGCTCATGACCATTCTCCTTCCTTTTTGGCCTCATTAATGCGCAATGGGCGTGCCACGGGCGGCGGCTGGGCTTGCCATGTCGACTGTGTCGCGAGAGCTGGCCCTCTAGGCAACAGAATCGATTGGCGTGCCGGCGCGCTGCGCGAGCCGTCGTGTCACGCGCGGAAAGAGCGTCTTCATGCGCCCGTAAGCCGTCCGAACAGCACAACGCGTTGCGGCTCATCGGAATCCTCTCCGATGAATAGCTCGGCGCGATACCCACATCTCAGTTCGTCGTCGTAAATTGGGGCTATCAGGCACCGGCTGATAACACCACGGCGTCATCCGCGTAACGCACCATGACCAGCCCTGCCTGGCGCATTTCCACGTCAAGCTCGTGCAGATACGGATTTGCCAACAGGGGGCTGACAACCGCCCCTTGTGGAATGCCGGAAGTCGGCGTCCAACGCGTCATGTCTTCCATGATGTCTTGCTTGAGAAAGTACAGGGGTAAGTGTGGAAACGAGTCCTTCCGCTCGACCTTACTCCGCAATGCCGCGAGCGCATTCTGTCGCGACTCGGTTGCCTCATGCGATAAAAACAACGGTTGCCACTCTTTCTTATTATCAAACGCTTTGATGGCGGCTACCACGAGTACTATTCGACCCTCGAGGGTTTTCGAATAGGGCCTCAAGTTCATATTCCTCGTGCCGTTATAGATCGAAGCGACAGCATCTCACCGCAAAACACGATCGTTCGAAACAATTCGACGGTCTTTGCGGCGGGACTGTATTTTCTTCGCTATGCACAGAGAAACCGATAACAAGGCTCGGTATGCCAGCGTCATCGAAGACCAATCGACAGTTGTTGAAGACTACGTGGCCTTTTTTGGCAGTCGTTGCCTCGCTGCTGGCTCTTGTCGCTACGAGCCTCTCGATTATGTCGTCCGTTCGCGCGTATATCGGTGGTGAGAGCACGTGGTCGAAAGGCCAGAAGGACGCAGTTTTATATCTCATCCGCTATGCGCAGACCGGCGATGAAGCTTCCTTTCGTCAGTATGAAAGCGCGATCGCCTACCCGCTTAATCTGAAGCGTGCCCGACTCGCGCTCGAAGGTGCCTATCCCGATCTCGGCTCGGCTCGAATGGCACTGCTCGAAAGCGGCGTCGACGCGGCTGACGTTAGCTCAGTCATCTGGGTCTTTCGGACCTTCCGCCGCGTCAGCTACTTCGAACACGCGGTGACATATTGGACACGCGGCGATGCGCTCGTTGATCAGCTCGTCTCGACCGCCCAAAAACTGCGCCTCGCCAAGCTCACTGGCGCGTCCGGCCAGGTCGAAGTGGAGCTTTTGACGGGCGAAATCTGGAACATCAATTCGGCGATTGCACCCATTTCGCGGGCATTCGCCGACGTGCTCGGCTCCGCATTCCGAAAAACAGCATTGTTACTGTTCGCCATCAACGTCGTGGTCGCGGCGCTCCTGGTCTCACTGTCCGTGTGGTACGCACGCCGCTTCATTACCGCGCGACTCGCCTCGGAGCACGCGTTGAGGCGAAGCGAGGCGCGCGCGAAAGCCACGCTGGGCTCGATCGGCGAGGCCGTCGTCTCCGTCGGGCCATCGGGCCTCGTTGAGTTCATTAACCCCGCCGCAGAGCGCCTCTTCTGTCGTGAAGCAGGCAGTTGCGTGAAGCACGAGTTGACTGCGCTTGTCTCCATCGCACGGGAATGGGACCGGCGGCCCGTTGACCCGATCGAACAGGCACTGCGCGGCACCGAGCCATGGGACCCGAGTACCGATCTCGTGCTGACTAACCGAGAAGGCACAGAGACCGTTGTGCAAGCGATCACGTCCGTCGTGCACGATACGTCCGACACGATCACGGGTGCCGTGCTGCTGTTGCGGAACATGACCCGTGAGCGCGAATACGTCTCGAATCTGTCGTGGCAGGCGTCGCACGATGGCTTGACGGGCTTGCTCAATCGTACCGAGTTCGAGCGACGTCTGTCCGCCTCGCTCGATGCGCAATCGGACGTCAAAAGCACACAGCGTCCCTGCATGCTGATGGTGCTCGACCTCGACCAGTTCAAGGTGGTAAATGACACGTACGGCCATGCGGCCGGCGACACGATGCTGCGCGAGGTGGCGGCACTCTTCAGGCAGTGTCTTCGCGAGGAGGATTCGGTCGCGCGCCTGGGCGGCGATGAGTTCGCCGCGCTCATGGCCGATTGTGACGAGCAAACTGCGACGGGCATTGCCGAGCGCCTACGACAGGAGGTCGCCGCGTTCCAGTGGTCGTGCGAAACACACACGTTGTCGACGAGCGTGAGCATCGGCTTGGTCGATTTGCGGGGGCTCGACATGGAAACGGCGATGCGCTTCGGCGATATCGCCTGCTATCTCGCCAAGGAGCGCGGGCGCGATCGCGTGCATCTGGCCGTGCGCGGCGACAAGGAACTCACTCGTCATGCGAGCGCCATGTCATGGTGCGGTCGCATCAAGGACGCGTTGGCGAACAATCGCTTCTGCCTCTACGCACAGGAGATCCGCGCGGTTCAGCGGGCGGACGGCATCGACGAGTCCGCGCAGCATCCGCGTCACGTAGAGGTGCTGCTGCGCATGGTCGGTGACGGCGGTAAGATCGTATCGCCCTTCTCCTTTCTACCCGCTGCCGAGCGGTACGGACTAATGTCCGCGATCGACCGCTGGGTTGTGCGCGCCGTGTTCACGACGCTCGCCAGGATAGGCAATCCCGAGGGCGTGCAATACGCGATCAATCTGTCGGGTGCCTCGATCGGCGACGAGCGCTTTCTCCAATTCCTGACCGAACAGTTCGAACTCAGCCCCATCGCCCCTGAGTCCATCTGCTTCGAAGTGACCGAAACCACCGCGATCGCCAATCTCGCAGCCGCCGCGCGTTTTATCCGCACGTTGAAGAAGCGCGGCTGCAAGTTTTCGCTCGATGACTTCGGCGCGGGCATGTCTTCGTTTGGCTATCTGAAGCACCTGCCGGTCGATTACATCAAGATCGACGGCGGATTCATCAAGGACATGCTCAAAGATGCCGTTAGCAAGGACATGGTGGCAGCGATCAACGACATCGGCCATTCGATGGGGCGTCTGACCATCGCGGAATACGTCGAGAACGAAGCGATCCTGCGCGCATTAAGCACGATGGGCGTGGATTTCGTTCAGGGGTTCCATGTGGGCCGACCGGCTCTTTGGGCGCAGAACGTTGAATTTCTTGCAATGACGTAGGAGGAGATGTTGGATCCCACTTTTCAGCGGGTTGGCGACTTGAAGGACATCGCCAGCTACCCAGCCTGGTTGGGCGACGTGCTGACCGAAACAAATCAGACCAAGCAGACCATCATCGGCCATCCCATCTTTGCCGCGATGCGCGAAGCAAGGCTGACGTCGCGGCAGGCCGAAGCATTTCTCGTCAACGGCTGGCCGGTTGTCGAGCAATTTCCGCAGTACATGGCGATGAATCTTCAGAAGCTGCGCTACGGGCATTCTCGCGGCGAGGATCTGGCGCGGCGCTATTTGACCCGCAACATCCGCGTCGAGCAAAACCACGCGGACTACTGGGTCGACTGGGCAGCCGCGCACGACGTCAATAAGCGCGCATTGATGAAAGGCGGCGGCCCTTCCCTCGCCTACGCACTTTCGCACTGGTGCTGGAAGAGCAGCAGCGGGGACCCGCTTGCCGCGAGCATCGCCGCAACCAACTTCGCAATCGAGGGCGTCACGGGCGAATGGTCGACGCTTGTTTGCAGCAGTGACACCTACGCGAACAGCTTCCCCACCTCGATGCGCCGCAAGGCCATGCGCTGGCTCAGTCTGCACGCGCACTATGACGACGCACATCCGTGGGAAGCGCTCGAGATCGTCGCGACACTGCTCGGCAACGCGCCCGGCGTTGACGAGGTACACGCGGTGAAGCGCAGCATCGAAATGAGCTACGAGTATTTCAAGGTAAGCCTCGACTGCTGTCTGTAGGTTTAGAGACTACCGGTTCACTTGCTTTCTTTTGTGCGTACTTCGCCTCGGGCCTGGTGGCTGAGGCGATGTGAACGCGCTCGCCTGTTACCGATTGAAATCTGAAACGAGAAGAGAAGAAATGATGCTGAAACACATTACATGCGCGGCCCTCGCAACAATGAGCATGGCGGGCGTGACGTGCGCGAACGCGCAGTCGGCGGGCGATATCCAGGTCAGTGCCGGCTGGATGCACTTCGCACCGCAGGATTCGAGTGGCCCCTTCAACGTCACCGCGCTCGGTCAGACGGTGACGAAACAAGGAGCAAGCGCGTCAGTAAGCGATGCAGATACATTCGGACTGACCCTTCAGTATTTCGTCACCGACCACATCGCGGTCGAAGCGGTGACGGGCGTACCGCCGAAGTTTCATCTCAACGGCGAAGGCACGCTCGGGCCGCTGGGCGAACTGGGTACGGCCCGCGAGTGGAGCCCGACGCTACTGCTCAAATACTATTTCCTCAGCGCGCAGAGCAAGTTCCGCCCTTATGTCGGCGCGGGCGCCTCGTATGTGTGGTTCTCGGACGTAAAGCTGAGCCAGCAAATGGCCAACGGTGCGTTCCTCTATTCGCCACAGACAGGCACGGCATTGACGGGGCCCACGAGCGTGCATATCAGCAACTCGTTCGCACCTGTTGTGAACGCTGGACTTTCGTACAACTTCACCAAACACTGGTCGGCGGCATTCTCCGTGTCGTACATGTGGCTGTCCGCACGCGCAACACTCACGACGAATTCTGCCGTGGGGCAAGTCAAGAGCGAATCCAAGCTGAAATTGGATCCGATCGTGACGTTTTTATCGGTCGGCTACACGTTCTGAGTCTTCCAATGCAGGCCTATGGGCTATGTCAGCAATGTAGGGGCGAATACTCCGGTACAAAGTGGTGCGGGCGGGAGTGACTCGTAGAGGCCCCTCGGAAACTCAGCATCGGTTGGGCAACAGTCGGTAAATGAGCGGTGCAAACGTCCGGACGAGCCGGCGCGGCTAAAGATCGCCTGCACGAAACCGTTAACGCAATGGAGCCGTTTCAGGATATCGGATGCCGTTGCATTCAGCCTTGTCGAATCCAGCCGGGCTTGATGCTTTAGAACGACGCATCAGGTCACAGTTCGAAGGTCTACCAAATGAGCCTTGGTTCCTCACCGCCCAATCGGAGACGCATCCTGCTCTCTTGGGGATGCGAGATTGCGAAGCGCATATTTCGGCGCGTCAGTTTTTCTTCGCGCCCCCCCGTTGCCGCGCTCACTTTCTTCACGCTGACGTTGTGTGGCCTGCCGACCTTCGCCCAAGAAAACGTGCTGCGGGTGCTCGCGTGGCCGGGTTATGCCGACAACGACGTCGTGAAGAAGTTCGAAAGTCGCTTCAACGCGCGCGTCCAAGTGACCTTCGTAGACTCGGACGAAGCTTTGTCGGACAAGATGCACACAGGCGGCAAGCCGCCGTTCGACGTGCTGGCTGCCAACACCGCGGAGATACACCGCTATACGTTGGAGAATCTGCTCTCTCCGCTCAATCTGGGAGAGCTTCCCAACACGCAACGTCAATTGCCGCGGTTTCGCGCGGTCTCGTCGATCGACGGACTCACCGCGAACGGCAAGATCTACGCGATCCCGTTCACGTATTCGTCGATGGGACTGATCTACGATCGCAAGCAGATTCCCATTGCGCCTCGCTCCATGAAGGAGCTCTGGAACCCACGCTATCAGGGCAAGGTGCTCGACTTTAACAGCGCGCAACACAACTTTTCGTTCGCGGCGCTGGCACTCGGCTACCCGCATCCGTTCCAGCTCACCGACGGACAGATGCGAGAGATCGCGCGAAAACTGGTCGACTTGCGCCGTAACCTGCTCACCTATTACACCGTGCCCGAGGAAGCCACGGCGTACTTCATCCAGCACAAGGCCGCGCTCATGTTCGGCAATTACGGTACCCAGCAACTCGCCTTGCTGCGCAAGGCCGGTGCGGATGTGGGTTATGTCATTCCCGAAGAGGGTGCGCTCGCCTGGCTCGATTGCTGGGCCATGACCCAATCGGCCACGAACCGGCCGCTCGCGCTAGCCTGGATCAACTACATGCTCGAACCCGACGTGAGCGCCCTGCTCACCCAGCGACAGGGCCTGGCGAACACGTTGATCCTTCCACCTGAACACAGCAGCGACAGCGCTCATCTCATCTGGATCCAGCCCGTGGAAAACATCGAGGAGCGCGAGTCGCTCTGGAGCCGGATCGTGTCGGGCGACCGGCCGGAGCGCTTTCGATGATGCGGCCAGGACTGATGGTGAAGTTGTCGTTGCTGCTTGCTTTGATTGGCGTGCTGGCGTCGGGCTCGACCGGCTACTACGCGTATCGCGCCAATCGCACAATGCTGGCCGGCGAGGCGGGGCGCAATCTTCTCACTGCGACGGAGCTGCTTGGCCAGCGCTTCTCGGTTTCCATCGACGACATGGCTGCCGACGTGCTCGTGCTCGCCACCATGCCGTCCTCGGCGCTCATCGCACAATCGGCGAACGACCTGAAAACGAAGGAGGACCGGGCGCGGCTTGCACAGGTCTTCTCGAGCTTCATGCTCCATCATCCTGGGTATCTTCAGGCACGGCTCATTGCGCGCGATCGTTTCGGGCTGGAAAGAATACGATTCGATCGCGACGGACACGGCATCGTCGAGGTCCGGGAAGGCAACCTGCAGGAAAAAGGCCAGTTCGCGTACGTCTTCGACACCTTGGCATTGGCGCCCGGACGCGTCTATATCGGCCCGATCACCATCAATCGCGAACACGGCGCGCACTACGCCGAAGGCAGGCCCATCCTGCGCCTCGCCGCGCCCATCGCCACGCCCGCAGGCGTCGTCGTAGGCGTGGTGGTGCTCGACGTGGATCTCGCGGTCCTGCTCAAACTGCTGCGGACCGACTTGCCCGCCGACTATGAGGTGTATCTCGCCAACGAATGGGGCGACTTCCTCGTTCATCCCGATTCTTCGCAGTCGTTCGGCTTCGACAAAGGGCGCCGCGTGTTCATGCAGGACAGCTTCGCCGCGACAAAGCCGCTCTTCGAGCGCACGGCAAACAGCGTGCTGATCAACGGACTCGCCAACCCAGAGCAGGCGCACGACGAGGTGCTCGCATTCGTGAGGCGGCCGTTCGGCGCGTCGGCGGGCAATCGCTTCATCGTGCTCGGGCTCGGCAAGCCGCTCTCGGACGTGCTGTCCGGCGCCAATTTGCTCGGCGATCAGATCGTGCGAATGATCCTATTTTCGAGCTTGGCAGCGCTCCTGCTCGCCATCCTGTTTGCGCGCGCGCTGACGAGGCCGCTGCAGATACTCACCCATGCGGCCACGCATTTCTTTGCCGACAACGCGACCGAAGCATTGCCGCTCAAACGCACCGATGAGATCGGCATGCTCGCGCGCTGTTTCGACCACATGCGGCGCGAAATCAAATCCCAGGTGGATGCGCTTCACGACAAGCAGCATCAACTCGCGCATCTGGCCAATCACGACGTGCTCACGGGCCTGCCCAACCGCATGCTGTTCATGCAAAAGCTCGACACGGCAGTGCATGACGCGACCGCAAACGGCGAGAGGCTCGCCGTGCTGTTCGTCGATCTGGACCGCTTCAAGCAGATCAACGACCAGTTCGGTCATTCATTCGGCGACACCGTGCTCGTGGCCGTGGCGGGCCGTCTGCAACAAGTGCTTTCGAAGGGACATACGGTGGCGAGACTGGGCGGCGACGAATTCGTCGTTTTGGTGGAAGGCGCGTATTCCTCCGATTCGGCGGCGGATCTCGCTGCGGACATTGTGCGAGCACTCGATAGCGACCTTCCCGTGAGCGGGAGAAAGGTGGTCGTGGGCGCAAGTGTCGGTATCAGCGAGTTTCCACAAGACGGCATCTCCGCGCGCGATCTACTTCTCAATGCAGACACCGCGATGTATGTCGCGAAGTCGAAAGGGCGCGGATTCTGGCAACGCTATGGTGACTTGTCCGGGGAGCAGCATGTCAAGACCGCATATGTGAACACGCTTACCAACGAGACCTAGTTCTCGGCAGTTCGACGCTGTGGAAACGCCCGCGTGAACATCCGGGCGCGAATTGAAGACCGAAACGTGTACGCGATGACTTCCGGGGGGGGCCTAATGTGCGTGCTTGGGGGGCCCCCGCGGCTACTCACCGAAGAGCCTTGCGCAGGTCCGCAGCGGGACCCGCAACTGCGTTCGAACGTTCGCGCCTCGGCCCGACTTCGCGCCGGTAAAACGGTCTCATCGGCGTTCGTCCGGGATCGACCGTGGTCAGCGGGAGTTCAATTGGCGGTCACTGAACCTCCCTGTGTAAATAGATCACACCGCACGTGCTGCCCCTGCGGTGTAGGCAAGTCTCGAAGAAGTCACGCATTCCCCTTCCCTGATGGACGCGCAGACTCGCACGGAGTCGACAGCGCACGGTCATGGCGATAAAAGCGCCTGCGATCAGTGGCAACATAGCGAACGCCGCGCTACATCTAGACGATTTTGGCCGATCGCCCGATCCATTAGTCAGTATGACTCCGCGAGGCAGGGGCTGGCCTGGCGCGCGGAATCAGACGCGGGTTAGCATCGCTGCCAG
>FCOD02000063.1 GCA_001544655.2 Caballeronia turbans | reverse complement strand
GCCTCGCATCAAGTGACATACAGACACTCTAGTACGCAATCGCCATCATTCAATGAATTTTCAACTCGGGACACTAGTTGAAACGATGTCTATGAATCACACAGGTCAAATATGGTGGACCCTGCGAGGTAAGCAGTCCGGAGTTGGTGGGCGCTGCCTGTCCCTCCCGAGACGAGTACGGCCTTAAGCCCGAAAAGAGTCGGACCACTACATAGCCAAAATCTCCCTCACCGCACTATCGATGAACTTAACATCGACAGCATTGGCTGCAGGACCGCCCGCAAAATGCCCCCACACCGACTCGATGGGCCTTAACTGCGCATTAGGCATCTTCGAAACCTCGTATTCACTATCTTCAGGCGGAAAATACAAATCCGTGCTTCCGGGCATCACAATGGCCTTTGCAGTGATACTGCCCAACGCTCGATCAAAATCTCCCTTGTAAAGGGAGTTCGCGGAAATATCGCCGTTCTGCCAGCTCCACATCATCGACAGAATATTGTTGGCGTCCTTCTTCAAGAAATCACCTTCCCAGAACTGAGTGATGAAGTCCTCGAGCGACCCATACCCCATCGCTTCAATGTCGAGCCGTTGACGCAGAAACGCCTGCGAAAATCCCCAGCCGGCGAACACACGGGCAGCAGCGCGCATTCCACGCGTCGGCGGTGCATCGTAGAAACCGTTCCTGAAATCTGGGTCCAACAGCAATGGCGCCTTAAGCCCTTCGATAAACACAAAGTTGTGCCGCGCGCACCGAGCCGCCCCGCAAAACGGCAGAATGCGCTCGACCATCTCCGGATACATCGCGGCCCAATGGAATGCCTGCATCGCGCCCATTGACCAGCCGGTGACGAGCCTGAGAGACTCGATGCCAAACTTTTCGGTCACAAGGCGATGCTGCATCGCGACGTTTTCGTATAGCGTCACATGCGGAAAGCGGCCACGATCATACGGCGGCGGATAGTTGCTCGGCGAACTCGATACGCCGTTGCCAAACATGTTCGGCACAATGATGAAATACTCCCGCGGATCGAGCCCCATATGCTCGCCGATCAGCCACTCATTGTCGACATGGCTGCCGCTATAGAAGGTCGGATAGACAATCGCGTTGTCTCGCGCTGCATTTAGCCGGCCATAGGTCTTGTAGCCGAGCCGCATGTCAGGCAGCGTCGCACCGGATTGCAGCGCGACGCGGCCAAGATTGAAAGTTTCGAAGTCCGTCACTTGAGCCTCATAGTTAATTGGCAACGATGTTAAGGAATTTTCGGGTGCGCTCTTCAGTCGGGTTGTCGATGACCTGCTGCGGTGTCCCTTGCTCGATCACTTCACCGCCATCCATGAAGACGACGCGGTCAGCGACATCGCGGGCAAAGCGGATTTCGTGCGTGACCACGACCATCGTCATGCCGGCGTCGGCAAGCCCGCGCATCACTCCAAGCACTTCGCCGACCAGTTCTGGATCGAGCGCGGAAGTAGGTTCGTCGAAGAGCATCAACTTGGGCTTGATCGCGAGCGCACGTGCAATCGCCACGCGCTGCTGCTGTCCGCCCGATAACCGGTGCGGCAGAAAATCCGCGTGTTCGGCCAGGCCCACGCTCTTCAACAGCTCGCGCCCGAGCGCTTCCGCCTCCGCGCGAGGCACGTCATAGACCTGACGCTGTGCTTCCACGATGTTGTCCAGCGAACTCAAATGACTAAACAGATTGAAATGCTGGAACACCATGCCCACGCGTGCTTCGGCGCGTGCGCGTGCGAGGTTGTGCAGGGGCCGTACCGTGCCGCCGCCACCCGGCACTTCGCGATAGCCCACATACTGCGAATCGACCTTGATCGTTCCCCAGTCAAGCGGTTCGAGATGGTTGATGAGCTTGAGCAGGGTGCTTTTGCCGGAACCGCTCGGGCCGACTATTACGACCACTTCGCCATGCGCGATTGACAGGTCGACGCCCCGCAAGATCTCGCGTTTGCCATATGATTTCCAGACGTTCTTGCACACGACAAACGGTTCATCGCACTGCCGCGGCGTGCGGCTTCCGGCAGGCAGCAGGGTGCCGATCCACGCGTGATCGTTCGTCTCTCGCTCTTTGGCGGCGACGGGCAAAACAATCGGTACGTCGAGAGGTTTCACATCACTCGTCGATGCGCGCAGTCCGAACCACGAGAACCTGAGCGTTCGCTCGCGCTCGTGATCGAAGATGCGTTCGAGCCACACCTGAAGCAATGAGATCCCGCTCGTCAGGATCAGATAAATCACCGCCGCCGCGCCGAACACGGTAAAGAACTTGAAGTTCTGTCCGACGACCTGTTGCGAGCGAAACGTGAGCTCGTTGACGAAGATCACCGACGCGATCGACGTCAGCTTCAACATGCCGATGGTGTCGTTTGCGAGACCGGGGATCACCGCGCGCATCGATTGCGGCAGGATAATGCGGCGCAACGTCAGCAACGGTCCCATGCCGAGTGCGGCGGCCGCGGTCGATTGCGAACGGTTCACCGACAGGATCCCGGCACGAAACAGCTCAGCGCTGAACGCGGCTTCGTTCAAGGCGAAGCCGATAACCGCAGTCGTGACTTCATCGAAACGCAAACCGATCAGCGGCAACGCATCGAAGATGAATACGAGTTGCAGCAGTTGCGGCGTGCCGCGCACGAACCAGATATAACTCCACGCCGCTGAGTCCAGCGCCTTGAACCGCGACAGCCGCATCAGCGCAAGACCGAGCCCGAGCACCAGCCCGATCGACATCGCTATCAGCGTGATCTTCACCGCGATCCACGCGCCGCCGAGCAGGAACGGTGAGCCGACGTAACCTGCCAGCTCTTTGAAACCGTCGAGCACCTGAACGCCATCGAGACCGGCGGCCATCGCCGGCTGCAATACGAACATGGCCGCCATACAGAGGGTGCCGACGATCATATATTTGATACGCAATGCCTTCATTTCCGAACCCTGATCCATGACGCTGCTGGCACACGGCGTGGGTGTGCCGGGCAGGCAGCCTCTATTGAGTAAGTAGCGTGGTCGGCGTTTCCAGCGACGGATCGACGCCGTACTGCTGAAAGGTCTTCTTCTGGGTCTGATTGGCCTGCATGATCTTGAGTCCATCGGATACGGCGGCGATCATATCGGCGTTGCCTTTCTTCACACCCACGCCGATCTTCATGCCGCTCGTCACCATGAAGCCGCGCGTGTAGAGCTGTGGGTTCTGTTTGGCCAGTCCGTCGACGAGCGCCAGGTCGTACATCATGACGTCGGCGCGACGGCTCGCAACCAGGCGCGCGCCTGACGCGATATCCGCGGATGTCATGATGGTTACGTCGGGCTTGTTTTCCGCTTTGCATTTGGCGGCTTGCGCTTGCGCCATCGATAGTTCGACAGTGCCGATACCTGCCGTGACCGTCAGGCCGCAAAGCCTGGAGATGTCATCGATCTTCTTGGGGTTGCCGGCTGCGACCAGACCGCCCGTACCGGCCTGCATATAGGTGACGAAGCTTGTCTCCTTTGCGCGCTCCGGCGTGTAGTACAACAGGTCCCACATCACATCGATCTGTCCGGCACGCAGTGCGGGCAGCAAGCCGGGCCAGCCGGCGGTAAAGAATTCGGTCTGCACGCCAGCGCAGGCGAACACGGCGCGGGCCATGTCGGCATCGGCGCCGATGATCTTGTTGAGATCCTCGCCGTCACGGAATGCGTACGGCGGCGACTCTGGGTCTACGCCGATCTTGATCGTCTTGCCTGCGAGCGAGGGGTATTTCTGCGCCACCTTGGACGGTTCGCACGATTGTGCCGACGCGCCTTGCGCGAGGAGGAGGCCGCTGACTGCGCATAGAAGCAGCTTGATTGCCTTTGACATGAACATGGCGAATCCTATTCAGGTTGAACGATATGAATTTGGAAGAGGTGGTACAGCGAAGCGAGGATGAAGTGATCTAACGGCCGAGGAAGGCCATGTGGCTTGCGATCGAACCCGGCGTAGTGATGCAGGCGAGGCCCTCGTCGCGCGCGCGCGCAATGTGTTCGAGTGCCCGCCGCAAGTGACACAAACGATGTGGCTGACCCATCAGGTATGCATGCAATGCAATGCCCATCACCAGCGGCTGACGCGCGGATTGCCGCAGCATTTCCTCGAAGTGATCGATCACCATATCGGCGAACGACTTCGCATCCATCTGGCGTGCAAGGATCATCGGGATATCGTTGATTTCTTCCGGATACGGAATCGCCCACAGCGGCTGACCGTTGCGCGTGTGCAGGCGCGTGGGCTGATCGTCGTGGCACCAGTTGAGCGTGTACTGATAGCCCGCTTCGGCTACCAGATCGCTGGTGACATGACTTTCCGAGAGCCACGGCGACAACCAGCCTGCTGGCTGTTGAGCGCTCTCCGCCGCAATCCGCTTCCGGCATGCAGTGATCAGCGCGCGTTCGTCGTCTTCGGTAAGCGTTCCTTGCCTTTCCGAATTCGTATGACCATGCGCGACCAGTTCATCGCCGCGCTGAGCGAAAGCGGCGACCAGCTCCGGGCAGTGATCGTAGAGCGCCGTGTTGACGATGGCGGCGGTGGGCAGCGCGAGTTCATCGAAGAGATCGAGACAGCGCCATGCGCCCACACGCAATGCGTACTCTCGCCACGCGTGATTCAGCACATCGGGTTCGGGCATCACCGGACCGATAGTTGGCCCCAGTCCTGCGCCGAACGCAAAGTGCTCGATGTTGAAGCCGATATAGACCGCGAGCCGCGAACCGTCAGGCCAGCGATAAACAGGGCGACCGTTGATCGGTAAATATGGAAAGCGCCCGTGGCCGGGCAGCACGCGATGTGCGAGAGAATCCATGGTCCAAAGAGTCCTGTCGAGCGGCGCGTACGCCGGTGGTCACGTCAGAACACATGGTATGGATGCCAAAATAGCCGCATCGAGCTTTTTGCGAACAAACTCTTGTCTGCACGCGCATCGGAGGTGACTCATGCTACTTCACGAGTTGAACAGCGCCTTTCGGATGATCGCGTGAACACCCCAGTTGCCGTCCACCACCTGTGTCACGCCGAAGTCGACCGCGACGGAGATCAGCGAGATCGCCGCATCTTCGGACAGGCCTTTGGTCGTCCAGGAAGCGCCGCGTTTTGATGAACGCGTCGCGCATCGCGAGGTCGAGTGTCGATTTTTCATACACCGCGCTTTGCGCGTTCGTGCCAAACTCGGCTAGATAGTTTAGATAACTGAAGCCGCGACGAACCCATTCGTCGGCGGTTTCGACCAGTGGGTAGGTGAAGTCTGCAAACGGCTGGCCGCTTAGCGTATCTTTCTTATGAAGCACCAGTTGGAAGTCACCAGTAAGAGAACACTCGATCGCAGTGCCGCGCAGTTCCGAGTCTCCTTGCGATGCATGAGGGTCGCCAACGGAGAGCAGTGCGCCGGGTACCCCGATTGGCAGGAAGACGCTCGCGCCGCGCGTCACGCGCCAGTTGTCGAGATTGCCGCCGAAGGTGGACGGTAGAATCGAATCTATCAGACCGTCCTGCTGCGGTGCGACGGTGACCACGCCGAAGTGCTGGCGCACCGGGATCTTGACGTTCTTCAGGATGTCGTGATTCTCGACGACCGTCGAATGATCGACCCGCAAGCCGGGATAATCGATCGTTGGATGCATCACGCCAAAGGGATCGCGCTGAGGTGTCCAGCGGAAGTTATAGACCGCACGAGCGTACGCGGTTTCGCCGGCGGTGGCGGCGGCGTCGATTTCATAGATGGTGACAACCTCGCGCGGTTTCGGCTCGGTCAATAACTCGCGATAGTGAAAGCCCCACTACGCAGCGTCATTGCTGCCGAACGCGCGGCCGGCGAATTTCGGATTGGCACAACTACGCGGATGAATATCGACGATACGCACTTCTAGCACATCACCCAGGTCCGCGCCGCGCACGGCGATCGGACCTGTGCAGATATGCACGCCGATGCCTTCTCCCGCACCACGTCCGTAGATGGACGCGTCCATGGGCCCTGCGCCGCGGCGGTTGACGTTCTTGCGCCCTGCAGTCCAATGGAACACACTTTCGGCGCCTGGATCGCCTTGCACCATGCGCTCCCAGTCGTCCGCCGCGTGTTGCGTGAGCGTTTCGATGGTTACCGTGTCGCCACTGTTCACTTCGAGCACAGGCTTAGATCGTGACTGAAGGGCATTGACAGGCACGCCGCGCGAGATTCGCCGCACGAGATGGCGCGCTAATTCGAGACCCGCTTCATGTCGAAAGGTACGCGGCGACGCGCCATATTGCTCGCGGAACACCCGGCTGAAATACGCGGGATCGTTGAAAGCCCAGCGGAAACAGACATCGGCAATCGAAACCTTCTCATACAGCGGGTTCACCAACTCCGCGCGGCAGCGTTCCAGCCTGCGCGAGCGCAAGTAGATAGAGAAATCCTGTCCAACCGCTTCGAACAGCTTCTGCAGATAGCGCGGCGAGACGCGCTCTTCCTTGGCTATCGATGTCAGCCCGAGATCGGGGTCGGCGAGATTGCCCTCGATGGTCCGACACACTCGCGAGAAGATCGCGGCCTGGGACGGCGTGAGTCCACTGAAACTGCCTTCCTTGTCGTGAGCGGCGAGACTCGCGACCAGGAATTCCGCGAGCGCGAGTTCGAGGGGGCGCCACTCGTCGAGCGTGAGCGTCTCAACGCTTTCAGCAATCGAGCGCGAAAGCCGGAGAACACGTGACCGATGCCGGCTTCGCCTGGCAAACGCCCGGCACGCAGCAAGAACGGTGTAAGAAGGCGTGCGTTGATGGCGGAGCGGGGCACGCGGATCGCGAACGCGCGGAAGTCGGATGTGAACGCCAGGTGGGCTTCCTCGGGCGATGAAGCTTACATAATATCGCCGGTTGCAACTTGCGCACGCACGCCGTCGGCGACGAGGGTCACGCCGCCGTCGAGATGCAGCACGATCACGAGACTGTCGGCGCCGTCGACCTTGAACTCGATGGTTTGCGCGAATGCGGCCAGCGCGATCAGCTCAAAGCCGCTTGTCGACCTGCGCGACGTGATCGTTCCATGCATCGGGGGCCCGGCAGCGAGAGGCGTGCCGCAGCGCAAGCCAAGCCGGTCGAGCGCCTCGCTCCAGGCGCGCAGGCGATCTACTTCGGCATACGACTCGGTGGTGAAACGCGGTAATTCCAACCCAGGCTCCCGGACCCTGACGAACGTCAGTTGAAAAATTCAAAGGCAATGTCCGTGCCATTGATAATGACGCCGCTAGCGCTGCAGCGCGCGGTAACGGTGCGTGGATGCACCGTTACCGCGCGCGTACGCACTACTCACAGGCGAGGCTTTTTCTTAGGAGGAAAGACACTGCGGGGGATCTTGCAGTGAATGCCCTGACGGCCGTCGACGACCTGGGTCACGGAGAAATCCGCGGCGACGCTCATCAGCGAATACGCGTCGTCACGAGAGGCCTTGCTGCTCGGTAAGGAAAAACACCATATCGCGTGAAGCATTTTTCGTCGCGATGTTGAGATCTTCATCGAAGCCATGGACGATCCAGAAGTCCGGCGTTTCTAGCAGCGGCGAGGGAAATGCGAAGTCGCGCCGCAGCACGATCTGGAACATTACATTGAGCGATGCCTCGATCGCGGTGCCGCTGATCTCGCCGTCGCCTTGCGATACAAGGGTCGCCAATGGAGAACAAACCGCCGCCCACGGCGACCGGGTAATACATAGTTGAACCCGCGCCGATGCGCCAGTTATCGAGGTTTTGACGTGGCTTATGAATGCCTTGGTCGACAGGTTTCGCGTAGGCGCCCTTGAAGACATTGACGATTCTGAGATCTGCGGGCAACTAGTGTCGTGAGTTAGAAATTCGTTTCATTAGTACTCTTTGCTGCTTGAGGGGACGAAGTTTTGCTTGAAGAGGCGCTCGGATTCGTGGAGACCCTCGTCGGTGAACACAACGGACTTTGCCTTATTAACGGGATCGCCAATCATGCCTCGTTCATATATCCGGTTCAGCACATCCCAATCGAAGCTCTTCCATGCACGGTTATGATCATGCAGCGTCAGGTAAAGAAGTGCGAGAACTGCGTCGTCAACTGCAGCAGTATCAATGTCCATGACGTTCACTCCGATGCGTTGCGCACCCGCGTGCAAAACCGTTCGACGCTCGCCAGAATTTCATCGGCCGATTTGCTCCAGGCAAACGGTCGAGGATTCGCGTTATGAACCTCAAGATAGTGGCGGATCGCGTCGTCCAGTCGGCGTGTCGAACGATGGGTTCCTCGTCGAAGGTATTTCTCCGTAAGCGTGGCAAACCAACGTTCGACCTGGTTGAGCCAGAAGGCAGAAGTCGGAGTGAAGTGCACATGAAAGCGCGGATGACGTGCGAACCAGTTCTTGATCGAGGGCGTCTTGTGCGTACCGTAGTTGTCCATCACCAGATGGACATCCAGATCGGGCGGTACGCTCGCGTCGATAGTGCGCAAGAACTGCACAAATTCACTGCTGCGATGACGTCGATGCAACTCGCCAATCACTTCGCCGGTGGCGATATCCAGTGCCGCGAACAAGGTAGTCGTGCCATGGCGCATGTAGTCGTGGGTACGTCGCTCAGCAATGCCCGGTGCCAGCGGCAGCATGGGCTGAGTGCGATCCAGCGCCTGAATTTTACTCTTCTCGTCCACGCACAGCACCATTGCCTTAAGCGGCGGATCCTTGGCCACCTGGCAAGGCTTCGCTTATGTTGCCTTCATCGTTGATGTGTTCGCGCGACGCATCGTAGGCTGGAGAGTG
>FCOD02000052.1 GCA_001544655.2 Caballeronia turbans | reverse complement strand
CGAGAGTCTCAAGGCGCAAGTGCAGAAGCTCGGCGAGATTGAAGTGCGAATGCGCGCGGCGCCCGATGGCCAAATCTCGCTAACGGATCCGGACGCTCGCTCAATGGCTACCAGTGGGCGCGGCACGGGAATGGTCGGCTATAACGTACAAACGGCTGTAGACCTTAAGAACCACATGATCGTTGCACATGACGTCGTCAGCATTGGACATGATCGAACGCAGTTGGCGAGAATGGCAGAGATGGCGCGAGACGCAATCGGCAAAAAGAAATTGACGGCGCTTGCCGATCGGGGCTACTACAAGAGCGATGAGATTCTGCGCTGCGAAAAGCAAGGGATCAAGACGCTAGTTCCCAAACCGCTGACATCGAACAGCAAAGCAGAGGGCCGTTTCGACAAGAGAGATTTTGTTTACATTGAGGCTGAAGATGCGTACCGGTGCCCGGCAGGAGAAAAAGCGATTTGGCGCTTCAAGACGGTCGAGGCAGGATTGACAATTCACAAGTATTGGCCGTCAGCATGTCCAAGTTGCAAACTCAAGCCGCAATGCACTCCGAGCCCCTATCGAAGGATAGCGAGATGGGAACATGAGAAGGTACTTGAGGACATGCAGCGTCGCCTTGATAAGAATCCAAATACTGCAAGACTGCGACGACAGACGGTCGAACACCCATTCGGTACGCTCAAGTTCCGGATGGGATCCGCGCACTTCTTGATGAAGACCCTCCCGCGCGTGCGAACCGAGATGAGCCTTCACGTCTTAGCGTACAACCTGAAGCGAGCAATCAGTATTCTAGGCGCGTCGTCGTTGATCGAAGCGATGAAGATATGAAAGCAAGCGGCGAGTCGCCTTGATCGAAAGCGAGGCGGAATTTTCTTTGGCGACCGCACCTATCCGACCGCTCGTCGATTGACCAGGTCCGTCCGTCTGCCTCGCCGAGATGCCTCACTTGTTTTCGCACAGCCTCGGTCGCGTGCCGCCGATGGCCGTCAGGCAGTAACCGGCCAGGAAGAGACGATCACGGCGATCGTTCAATTTTCTGAGGCCTATCGGAACGGATCGACGGCCCACATTTCGCAGGCGCGGAGGTACGGCTGTGAAAGGGCCAGCAACTCCCCGGGCGGTGTGAGACTTATTCCCTTTGCAACCGAACCGCCGAAGGACTCGGAGACAAATGGCGCAACATCCTCCGGGCGACGGACAACCTGAGCAATTTGAGCGATGCCGCGTGGACGGGGTTGATTACTCGCGTCGCACAAACTCGGAAAAACAAGACCGCTAGAAACTTCCCTCCGAATACATTGCTCTTTGTTACCTGATTGCCTACATTTAGATTACAACCGCTGCGACGCAGCCCGAAGTTATCCATCTGAACAATGCGGTAGATCTTGACGTGAGGTCGTACTTAGCGAGTCGCCCTTTGCGCCGGTAATAGC
This sequence comes from Caballeronia turbans, assembly GCA_001544655.2. Taxonomy (GTDB): domain Bacteria; phylum Pseudomonadota; class Gammaproteobacteria; order Burkholderiales; family Burkholderiaceae; genus Caballeronia; species Caballeronia turbans. The sequence goes on along the minus strand of FCOD02000052.1, from coordinate 21,176 downwards.
TTTGGAGGCTCGTGATGACGTTACAACGCTTCGCCGCTCGGCTGCTAGTTTCACTGACGACGGCCCTCTGCTTATGTCTAGCAGTGACGAGCGTCGGCGCGGGCCAATACGCGAAGATTAGCGACGATCTCCAACTCTATTATGAGGACGTAGGCCAAGGTCCGGTGATGGTTTGGGTGCCCGGCTGGACCGCCTCGACAACCGTTTTCTCACATCAAATCGAGTACTTTTCAAAACGCTATAGGGTTGTGGCATATGACCCGCGCAGCCAGGGTTTATCAACCCACACGCTCGATCACAATGACTACGCTCAACATGGTCGCGACCTCGCAGGCTTTGTCGACAAGCTCGGACTAAAAGACGTCATTCTGGTGGCATGGTCGTGGGGATGCCTGGACGCTTACTCATATATCCGCGCTCGCGGAACGGCGAACCTCAAGGCGTTCATCTGCATTGATCAAGCGCCAAAGCCCTTGAACGCGTCCGCCGATGAATGGGCCGGCTTATTTACTTTGTCGAACGATGGCCTCGCGGATATGCACGGAGCCGCAGAGACACTTGGCGCCAATCCATATGCATTCTTTCGCGGATTCTTCCCCGGTCTTAACGCACGCAAAGTGACCCCAGCCGAGGTGGAATGGTTTACTCGGCAGGCGATGTTGACACCTACCCATGCCGCACTTTCACTGTTTTACGATGCTAATCTTTCGGATTACGTATCAGAGGCACGTAGTCTGGACGGCAAGGTTCCTGTGTTGAACGTTGTCAACGAGATCGAAGCCCCTAAGGCTGACGCCTGGTTGAAGCAAAACGCCCGCCACTCGGCCGTATTCGTGATCAAGCTACATATGTCTCATTGGTCAGATCCCGACACATTTAACCGTGGCGTTGATGCGTTTCTCAAAACCGTCAAATAGGACGACTTTCGACCGAGAACGATTGGAAGTTCTCATCCGGCGAATCCCGCTCGGGTGTCTGGTCGGGCATGACCGAGTTGACTGCGCAAGTAAGTGTCGCGCCTAATCCGGCCAACAGCGGTCAATTAGAACCGTTCTGACAACGCCAAGGTAAGCGCGGCAGCCCCCAATGCCAATATCGATGGATAGCTTTTTGATATCAACGGTTCGTTTGCGTAAGCTGTCGACTCGAAAAATCGTGTCAGTGCCGCGCCAGCGACGAGCAGCGTCGATCCGAGCATGACAACAGCACCAACAATTTTCGACAAGGAAAGTCCCCTGGGTCTTCGGCGCTTACGGTAACGAGCAGTCGGTTTGGCTGCCTGACACCCCAACGCGTTCATGCGCAAAGGTGGCATTCTCATAAGTGAACGGCCGTTTTGGGAAAATATTAAGGGCTGGTTTGGGACCCAACGCAGCCGTTCAACAGTGACATCAGGCAATGGCCGCTGTCGAAATCCAACTGCCGTAGCCGCCCAGAGAAAGTCGTGCCTCGTGCAGACGACGCTGCTTCGGTTGGCTAGCAAAGCGTCAACCCGCCGTCCCACGGGCAATTTCGCTTCCACCGGCGGTAACAGGCATTTGCGCGATGGTCGCTATGCTCTCGTCGTACCGCGATCCTCTGCCGCCGAGTGCAACAGTCGCCCGCCGCGCGCTATCGAGCAAAGTCGCTAACGCGGAGTTGATGACCGCCGGAACATCGAACCGTCCTTTTGGCCCCGAAAGTGTCAATGCGCCCTGCAACTCCCCAACCGAGTCAAACACGGGTACTGACGCCGATGCGGTTTCGGGGTCCCGCTCGCCGAACGAGACGGCCCATAGCCGGTCTCGAATGTCCTGCCAGCGCGGATCCTGCGTCTCGGTGAAAGCCAGCAATACTTTGCCGGAAGCGCCCTTGTCAATGTCGAACTCCTCCCCGACGCGAATCGATACCCGGACGCTGCGGCTCGGCTCGAAGCGATAAAGCACGAGCCGACGATCGCCCTGGCGCACGTAGAAGCTCGCCGTTTCACCAAGCTCCGTGCTCAACTGCTGTAGCAAGGGCTCGACAACCGGCCCCACTTGAAAGGATCGCTGATAGAGCGTCGCAAGCCGTAACGGCTGATGACCGATCGCATATTGCCCGTCGCTCAGTTTTCGAATGAAGCCGCCGTGTTCCAAAGCGCCGAGCAGTCGCAGAACCGTACTCTTATAAAGGTCAGTGCGGCGTGAAAGCTCGGTCAGCGTCAGCCGGTCATCGGTTGGTCCGAACGCATTAAGTATGGCGAACGCCCGGTCCAAGACGGCGACGCCGCTGGACGCCTCTTTAACGTCAGCGGAAGCATCCTTTTGCGACGACTCTTTGGCCATTGAATCTCCCCAAAATCACTTTCCTTCACTATACAGTTCTGTTACGTAGAACTCCAGTTCTATTAACTTGGGTTAACCCTTCTTCTGTTGCACTGCTGCCGCGCCTATAGTTCTTTCTAACGAAACAGTAGTCTGTCAGACAGAACTTAGGAGCGAAATGAGTACCTCACGTCCTCAAACCTTGATCAGCGAAGTGGGACCGCGCGACGGTTTGCAAAGCATCAAGCGCGTCATGCCGACGGCGGCCAAACTTCGATGGATTTCCGCACTGGCAGCAGCCGGACTTCGAGAAATCGAGGTGGGCTCTTTCGTTCCTCCCAAGCTCCTGCCGCAGATGGCCGACATTCGCGACGTCGTCGCGCACGCCTTGACCATTCCGGGCCTGCATGTCGCTGTTCTGGCCCCCAACCTGCGCGGGTCGCAGGGCGCTTTCGAAGCAGGCGTACATAAGGTCACGTTGCCGGTGTCAGTAACCAATGAGCACGCATTGGCCAATATCCGTAAGACCACCGAGCAATTGATTGAAGAGGTAAGCAACATCGTCGCATTGCGCGACGAGCAGTTCCCCGGCATCGAGATCGAAGCGGGTGTTTCGGTTGCCTTCGGCTGCACCATCGCGGGCACGGTGACCGACGACCAAACGATTCGCATGTGCCTTGCAATGGCCGAATGCGGCGTCGACGAAATCGGCCTTTCTGATACGAGTGGCTATGCCAACCCCGTTCAGGTTCGTCGCCTGTTCCGTCGGCTGCAATCCGAAGTCGGGGAGAAGGCAGGCGGTGCCCATTTTCATAACACGCGCGGGCAGGGCCTCGCAAACGTCGTCGCCGCACTCGACGTCGGCGTGACCACGATCGATTCGAGCCAAGCGGGCCTCGGAGGCTGTCCCTACGCGCCCGGTGCAACGGGAAATATTGTCACTGAAGACCTTGCATTCCTGTTGGAAGCGATGGGCTACGACACGGGTGTCGATATTGACAAGCTTATCGCGGCGCGCGCGATCCTCGCGGAGGCGCTTCCTGGCGAAGGGCTTTACGGACATGTGCAAGACGCCGGTTTGCCGAAAGGCTTCTCGTATGCAGACGGGCGCGCGCCGAGTGCGCCTCAACCGGAAGGCTGTTTGTTGGGAGCGGCGCAATGAGCGACGTGCAATCTAACCAATCCTTGCCGTACAGCGGCGTGCGTGTCGTGGAGATGACGCATATGGTAATGGGGCCGACATGCGGCATGGTGCTGGCCGACCTCGGCGCGGAAGTCATCAAGGTCGAGCCGATCACCGGCGACAGTACCCGCAACCTTCGCGGTTCCGGAGCCGGCTTCTTCAGTACGTTCAACCGCAACAAGAAGAGCCTCGCCGTTGATCTCAAGGATCCACGCGGTTTGGAAATCGTCCACAAGCTTCTTGCCGGCGCAGACGTGTTCAGCGAAAACTTCAAGAGCGGCACGATGGACAAGCTCGGCCTCGGTTATGCCTCGTTGTCCAGACTCAACTCCCGTCTGGTCTACGTTTCGCATAAAGGCTTCCTACCTGGCCCCTATGACCATCGCACCGCGCTCGATGAAGTTGTGCAGATGATGGGTGGCCTCGCCTATATGACCGGCCCCGAAGGAAGACCGCTGCGTGCAGGTACGAGCGTCAACGACATCATGGGCGGCATGTTCGGCGCAATCGGCGCAATGGCGGCGCTCGCGCAGCGCGAGCGCACCGGATGTGGACAGGAAGTGCAAAGCGCCTTGTTCGAGAACAACGTGTTCCTCGTCGCGCAGCACATGATGCAGTACGCGGTTACCGGCAAGGCCGCCGCGCCGATGCCGAGCCGCATCTCGGCGTGGGCCGTCTACGATGTTTTCTCGGTCAAGGACGACGAACAGATCTTTCTTGCTGTTGTCTCGGATACGCAATGGTCGCTCTTCTGCAACGCGTTCGGACTGGACGCGCTGAAATCCGATGAGCGTTTCGTCAGCAACAATCAGCGCGTGCAAGCTCGCGAATGGCTGATGCCGCAACTTCGTGAGCATATGAAAGCGTTCTCGGCAGCAGAAATTAGCGCGATCTTCGAGCGCTGCGGACTGCCTTATGCGCCGATTACGAAACCGCAGGACCTGTTTGACGATCCGCATCTTCGTGCAACGGGCGGCCTAGCCGACGTCACCCTTCCTCCTGACGCAAGCGGTGCCGGCCAGTCAGTGTCCACGAAGACCGCACTACTGCCCTTGACGCTTAGCGGCGAACGACTGCAGTTGCGCGCGGCTCCTCCCTCACTCGGTCAGGACACGCGAGCTCTGCTTCAACAGTTGGGTTACTCCTCAGAAGACCTCAAGCAACTGGCGGACGCCGGCGTCGTCAAGTGCCAAGCAAGCCAGTCCGGCGATACGTCCAACCCATCTGCCAACGAACTGGCGAGCGCCTGAATCGGAAAGCACATATTAGAAGCAATGCGCCGCGCGTCGGCATGACTGCGCGCGGCCCGGTGCTTCATCCGGAGACGAAGCATGACATCCATATCATCAAATATTGCGGCCGAAAGCGCCGTCAACACCCCCCTTGAACAACAGGCCGTTAGAAAGGCTGCGTGGCGTTTCATTCCTCTTCTTGCTCTCGCTTACTTCTTTAATTATCTCGATCGCACCAGCGTCGGCTTCGCGGCGCTGACGATGAACCGCGACCTCGGGCTGACCGCGACGCAGTTCGGCTGGGGTGCGGGCATCATGTTCGCGGGCTATTGCCTGTGCGAAGTGCCGAGCAATCTCGCGTTGTACCGGTTCGGCGCCCGGCGGTGGCTTGCGCGCATCATGATCACGTGGGGCTTTTTCGCCGCCGCGACGGCGCTCGCGGTCGGACCGACCAGCTTTTACGCGATTCGCCTTCTGCTGGGTATCGGCGAGGCAGGTTTCTTTCCGGGCGTGATCTTCTTTCTGGCGGTGTGGTTTCCGGCCACCTATCGCACACGAGTACTCGCATGGTTCACGGTCTCGACACCGCTTTCGTCACTGGTGGGCGGGCCTTTCTCCACTTGGCTTCTGAAGATGGACGGCTTCCTCGGTCTTGCCGGATGGAAGTGGATGTTTATTGTCGAAGGCCTGCCGGCGTGCATTTTGGGCTTCTTCGTTTTGAAGATGCTCGCGGACAAGCCCGCAGATGCGAAGTGGCTGTCGCCGGAAGAGCGTCAGGCATTGCAAAGCGCGTTTGACCGTGAGGGCACTGCAAGTTCGAAGAAAAAGGATTTCAGCGCAGCTTTGAAGGATGTACGCATGTACATCCTCGCGATGATCTCCTTCGGCTTCACGATGGGCTCGTATGGCATCGGTATCTGGTTGCCGCAGATGCTCAAAGCTCATGACATGAGCGTAACGCAGACGGGCTGGGTGTCGGCGATACCTTACTTCTTCGCGACCATCGCGCTTCTGTGGTGGGCAAAGCGCGTTGATCGTCGCGGCGGCCACATCGCCAATCTTGCAGCAGGTCTTTTCATCGGCGCGATCGCGCTCGGCGTTTCAACCTACTTCCAGCAGCTTATTCCGGCATTGACGGGCATTACGTTGGCATTGATCGGCACTATTGCTGGCCGGACGATCTTTTACACGCTGCCGGCGCGGTTTCTGTCCGGTCAGGCGGCCGCCGGCGGACTCGCACTTATCAACTCTATCGGTGCACTGGGTGGTTTCGCCGGCCCATACCTCGTCGGCTACTTGAAGGACAGCTACGGCACCTTCACTGCAGGCATGCTTGGTTTGGCTGTCGTACTCGGTGTGACGACCTTGTTGACACTTTCCCTGTTTGCCTTCGATAAGAGGAAGTAAGGATGCAATTTCGCCATTCAATTCGTCGACGCCGCTTGCTAAGTGCTGCCGCCGCATCCATTGTGATGCCCTCGCTGAGCGTGCGCCACGTCTTTGCCAAAGAGGAGTCGCGCAGTATGAGTACAACCAGCAATTACCTCCCTGTCCGCGAGGAGTGGCTTGCGTCCGGAACGGAAGCGGCGCTCGAACCGGATATGCCCATTATCGATGCGCATCACCACTTATACGAGCGTCCGGGTTGGACCTATTTGCTCAATGAGTATTTGGAGGATGCGCGCTCGGGGCACAACATCACTGCATCCGTCTTCATGCAGGGACTGACTCGCTACCGCTCCAGCGGTCCGGAGCGGCTTCGTCCAGTCGGTGAGGTCGAGTATGTCGCTCAGGTGACCGCACCAATGCAGAAGGAGAAGCCGCAGGTTGCAAAAGGCATTGTGGGATACGCGGATCTTAGACGCGGCGCTGCTGTACGTGAGGTGCTTGAGGCAGAAATCGAGGCAGGCGACGGCCGCTTACGAGGTGTACGTCACCTCGTAACGTGGGATGCCGATGCAACGCTTGTAAATCCGCTGTCGGCCGTTCCACGCGGTTTGCTGCTCGACCCTACTTACCGTGCAGGCGTCGCTCAGTTGAAGTCGTTGGGGCTGTCTTACGACGCGTGGCTGTTTTTTCCTCAACTCTCCGAGTTGTTCGATCTCGCCAAGGCGAATCCAGATACGCCTTTCATCATTAACCACTGCGGGGGCGTGGTGCGAATCGGCAGCTACACGGATCACCGCAAGGAAGTTTTCGATTCGTGGTCGCGCTCAATGCGCGAACTAGCGCAATTGCCGAACGTTTATGTGAAGTTGGGTGGGCTCGGCATGCGGATCAACGGTTTCGAATTCGAAAAGGGTGAGAAGCCGCCATCCTCAATCGAACTAGCCGAAACTTGGAAGCCCTGGATGCATACGTGTATCGAGGCGTTCGGTGGAAATCGCTGTATGTTCGAAAGCAATTTTCCGGTGGACAAAGGTTCCTACCCATTCAGCAACGGCTGGAATGCGTTCAAGCGCCTCACTGCCGATGCGAGCACACATGATCGGCAGGCTCTCTTTCAGGGCACAGTAGCAAACGTATACCGCCTCGCTTGAAGCGTAGTCCAACCTCACTTTTCCCCGAGGCCGGTTCACTCAAGTGACGACCCTTCTTTTGCCACCGGCGAGGGCTGTCGCCGCTGGGCTCCGCTTTCCTCAGGCGTGTCGCCGCAAGATGGTCCGTTTTTGGAGCGACGCAGTCGTTCCAATGACCGTGGACGGATTCTCACGAATGTCCGGGATTGGCCCGACTCCGGTCCGACGTTGACCGGCGGATTGCTCCGCCATTAATCGGTCCGCGTCGGGCAGAAGTCGGACCCACTGCGGCCCGCCATGCAGTTGGGTATTCGGGGGCCGCAATCAGAGGAATCCGGTCATCCACGCCGCAATATCCCAGCGAATTGTCCGAGGTGACGCTTTGGAGCGAACAGATCTGACTTACCCGGCAGCTCCGTAGGCATGGACAAGCAATGGAAAGTCTTTGCAAAATGCAAAGACTTTCCATTACACTGCGAACACGGCGAGCCAGTCGTCGTGCAATCCTCGAGGCCGAGCCAATGAGCGCAGTCGCTGAACGTATTCTTCGCGTGCTGGAAGAGCTCGCCAGTGCGCCGGAAGGCAAGACACTGTCGGAGCTGTCGATAAAGCTTGACCTGCCGGTCAGTGCTACGCATCGATTGCTCGCCGATCTGATGGAACAGGATTACGTGCGCAAGGACGAACGGCGCGGCGAATTCACCCTGACCATGAAAATGCCGTCGCTTGGATTGCGCTTCCTGAGCGCGGGGGGCGTCGTCGATATCGCGCAGCCGATCCTCGAGCGCCTCGCGTCGACGTCCGGCGAACTGGTGCGGCTCGCGATCGTCGACGGCGAGCAGTTGATCTACGTCGCCAAGGCCCAAGGCGCGCGGCAGGGCATCCGCTACGACCCCGAGATGGGCCGCCCGGTCACGCTGTCTTGCAGTGCCGCGGGTATGATCTGGCTCGCCGGCAAAAGCGACGAAGACATAATGCGGCTGGTATCGAAGCAAGGCTTTGGCACGCCGACGGACTTCGGGCCGCGGGCGCCGACGACGTTCAAAACGCTTCTACCCATGATCGAGATTGCGCGCGCTGACGGATACGCGACGACTCAGGACATGTTCCTGCCGTCGATGAGTTCGATGGCCACGACCGTGCGCGCGACGAACGGCGAGGTCCGCGCGATTCTGATCATCGCGGGCCCGATGTCGAGGCTGAACGATGAGCGCATGAAGGCACTCGTGTCTCCGTTGATGTCGACGGCCGCCGAATTGTCCGAGGCGAGCGGCGTGTCGCCGATGCTCCGACGAGCCATGCAAGGTCCTAACTTCGCGGTAAGCATCACCACCTAGGAGACGAATCGCATTCAATGCGCCCTATGGCGAGGATGCTTTCAGACTACAGTAATTAGCACATCTAATTTAAAGACAGAGAAGAAGCCCGCTTCTTTAAATCCACGGAGGAGACAATTCAATGGAAGCAAATCACGCTACAGGTTCGACGCGCTCGATGGCACAGCGCGCGGTCAGCGCCGCGACGCTCGGAACGGCGCTCGAGTGGTTCGACTTCACGCTATACGGCTCGGTGGCCGCAACCGTGCTGCCCAAGCTGTTCTTTCCAGCGATGGAACCGAGTTCTGCGCTGCTTGCATCGCTCGCGACATTCAGCGTCGGTCTCGCGGCGCGCCCGCTGGGCGCGATCATCTGCGGCTACTTTGGCGACAAGATCGGTCGGCGCAATCTGATGCTCGGCACCGTTTCCGTCATGGGCATCACCTCGGTATTGATGGGCCTGCTTCCGACATACGCCCAGATCGGCATGCTGGCTCCCGTTCTTCTCGTGCTTTTGCGCATCATCCAGGGATTCGCGCTCGGCGGAGAATCGACCGGCGGCCAACTAATGGCACTCGAACACGCACCTTCGAACCGGCGCGGAAAGTACTCCGGGCTCATCGGCATGTGTGCGCCGTTGAGCCAGATCCTTGCAAACGCGGTATTGCTCGTCCTCTCGGCCACGATGACCGCTGATACATTCCTGAGCTACGGCTGGCGTATCCCCTTCGTCATGAGTTTTCTTCTGGTGCTGGTCGGCATCTACATTCGACTTCGCGTGTCGGAAACACCCGCGTTCGTGCAGATGAAGCAGTCCGCCGTCGCGAGCCTGGGCAGTCCGCTACGCGACGCGTTCCGGCTGCACTGGAAGACGATCGTCCGCATGATGTTGTTCTTCTGCGGACCCACGGCACTCTTTTATCTCGCCGTCGTGTTCACGCTAGGTTATCTGACCAACTCGCTCGGCGTCCCGAAGCAGACTGGCTTCACGCTGCTGATGATCGCGAATGCTTGCGCGGTCGTGGGCTCGATCGTCGGCGGCCTTCTCAGCGACAAGATCGGACGCAAGCGCACGCTGTTGATGGCGTCCGCGGCCACCTTCATCATCATGATGATCTACTTTCCGATGCTCGGTACGCGAAGCTTCGCAATGATGGCGCTAGCGATGGGACTGTTTATGGGCTTCACGCAGGTTCAGACCGGCATTCAGCCGGTGGCATTTGCGGAGGTTTTTCCCACCAACGTCCGTTACTCCGGATCCGCGCTGGCCTTCACGGGTGCGAGCCTCTTCGCAGGTGGGCCGATTCCAGTCGTCGCAACTTGGCTGCTGAACCTGAGTCACGGCTCTCCCTGGCCACTCGTGGCTCTCGTCGCCGCGCTCAACGTGCTCTCGTTCTGCATGATCGCGATCGGCCCCGAGACCGCCGGCATCGACATGAATCGTCTCGATTCTACGGATGACGTCATTGGCAACCATGCCACGAACGTAGGTCGGGCGACGCTGTGAAAGTGAGCGCGCAACCTATCGGGATGCGCTGCCAACCAACTCTATGAAGCGAGGAATAGATGAACAATCAATCAGACGGCCTGCTTGCAATCTGGAGCACGATCGCGACGGAGACGGAAGTGGACTATCTCCATTGGCTGACCCGCGAGCACATCTTCGAGCGCGTCGGCGTTCCAGGTTTCCTTTCGGGCCGTGTATTCAAGCGTAGCGACTGTTCACCTTCCGAATATCTGATGTTGTACGAACTGGCGAGCGCGGATGTCATGTCCAGCGATGGCTATCTCGCACGACTCAACGCGCCTACACCGTGGACCCAAAAAATCATGCCCGCGTTAATGCAATTTAAGCGAGGCGGCGGCGTCGTGGCGCACAAGGCTGATCATGGCCGCGCGTACGGCACGCATATTGCGGTCGTGAGGTTCGAGGATTCGATGCCCGAGGCCTTGGTGGGTTCCGCCGGTCAAAAACTGCTCGACGAGGTGGTGCGATTGGACTGGATCGTTGCAGCGCGTACGATGGCAGTAAAGACGGATGCGACTTCCATCGCAACGCGGGAAAAGTCGATGCGAAGCGGTCAAGAAGGCGCCTTCTCGGGACTTCTCGTCATCGAAGCGCTCAGTCACCCTTCATTGAACGGCGTTGAGAGTCTTGTATCGCAAGCCGTCCCTGGTGGCTGCGTCTTCCTACGCTACGACACAATTTTCTCGCACCACCCCATCGCGGATATCTCGTGAACCCGTGCGATGACGCGAGCCGTTTCAGTGGCTGAGCGTCTGCCAATCAACTGGAGAAGGTCCATGGAATCATCACTGTTCAAAGACAAAGCGGTTTTGGTCGTCGGCGGCAGTGCCGGTCTGGGCGCGGCGACGGCGAGGTCGTTCGCCGCTCGAGGGGCACGAGTAACCATTGCATCCCGCAGTGCGGCCAAGCTCGACGCGTGCGCCCAACAGATCGCAGCAGACGTCAGCGCGAAAGTCGCTACAACCGTCCTTGACATCACTGACGACACGTCTGTCGAAACATATTTTGCCGACGCCCCGATCTACGATCATGTGGTGGTGACAGCGGGCGAAACACCTATGGGTCCCGCCCGTTCGCTCCCACTCAGCGATGCATACATCGCCATGAACAGTAAGTTTTGGGGCGCCTATCGTGTTGCGCGAGCGGTGCAAATCCGGGAAGGCGGCTCTCTAACACTGGTATCAGGGTTCCTGAGTGTGAGGCCACGAAAGACTTCGGTGCTCCAAGGTGCGATCAACGCCGCACTCGAGGCGCTAGCGAGAGGCCTCGCCTTGGAATTGTCGCCGGTGCGCGTCAATACCGTGTCGCCCGGTTTGATCGCAACGTCCTTGTGGTCGAATCTTGACGAGGATGCCCGAACGCGCATGTACGCGGATGCCGAGGCCCGGCTGCCGGTTCGACGCGTGGGTCAAGCGGAAGACGTGACGAACGCGATTCTGTATCTCGCATCCACCGGTTACGCCACGGGTTCGACCGTGCTGCTTGATGGCGGCGCCGCACTAGCTTAGCGTCAAATGCGTGGGGGTATTCTGCGTTCTGGCTACGCACACTATGCGCCATGCGTCCCGATCGGTCGATGGCCGATTTCGGGGCGCAGCAGTCGTTTGAATGACCGCGCGGTGGTCTTGGCGAAAGGCGGCAAATGGCCGAGTTGGGGCAGTGCCGCCCGGAATCTGCTCGCCCGGGACCGGCCATTGAGTTATGGCGGACGAACGGCGACCTCGACGGGCTGCTTGTGGACCGACTGCTGCCTCATCAGCCTGCGTGACGTCCAGTTGAAGCGTACTTCAACCGGACGTCCGTGCGGGCGTTAAACGCGTCAGAGCAGAGCCGTTTTCGCAATTAGTTGACGCCTCTGCATCAACGTCTCAGCCCCCAAACTGACAGTTTCCGGCCTTAGTCGGGCGTGGCGCCGCCGGCAATCCGCGGCGCGTACTTCGGGTTGCAGCAGTCGATGGATACCATTGGCGCCTTTGTCGGGACGCAACTCGCGATCGGGCTAATGCCGTAGTTCAGCGATCGCATTCGGGGGTCGACGAACCGGATCAAGCCCAGTGCAGCGTCGCTTCCGTTTCCCGCGGCGCCTGCGCGCACTCTGTTCGTCGGCGCGGCAGTGGCTTGGGCGCGCGTGCGCGCATTTGTGGGTGTGATATTCCGCTCGACATCGTGGGAGCCATTGTCGTCGCGTGCCTGGCGTACGCGCTGATCACGCCGCTCTCGCGAATCGGCGGCACGCCCATGACACTCTCAGCGATCGGGCTGTATCGCAAGCTGCTCGCGCGACCCATCGGTCTTGGCTGGCTACGCCGCTGATCCGCCCGTGCGCGGCCCCGCAAGCCGTCGACAAGCGTAGTGCTGATCGGAATCGGCAGCATCATCCTTGCCGGACATCTGAAGCTCGTCGCCTAGTGACCGCCGATCCGTCGGCGCGCTCTCACCTGTCGGATACCGAGCGTGGACAGGCGGAGAGTCTCGGCAACGCGATTGCCGACGAATAGCAGGTGCTCCCTCCCCGGCACCCCTCCCTTTCTGCCGGAGACAGATAAACGCAGACAGACAAAAAACCAAAAGCACCTAACGACCACGTTCATCTGGGCGAGGCCGATGAGCGCTTCGTGATGGTCAACGACAAGCAGCGGCGGGTGGCCAAGGTGCATCTCGACCGGCAGCCGCGTGATGCCGGGTATCCGAGAGCGCTCCTCATGCTTTTGGAAGAAAAGCTCACCGTGAATGCCTTCGGGCGCTCGCACCAGCGATACGGGGCGATCCTTCAAGTACGGCAGCGCGAGTTCCGCTATCTCGTCGTAGTAGCGAACCAGGTCGATCTTCTTCATGCGCGTCACGTCGTCTATGACGCGCTCGGCATTCGACACCTTCACGCCTGCGATGACGAGCGTACCGGCTCGGCCGGGCGTCACCCGCGTGGTTCCCTTCGCTTGCGGAAGGCTCTCCGGTTCGTCGACATCCACGACTGCCTCTTCCGTCACAGCGGTGGCGGGCTTGTCCTCACGCATGCCCTGAAAAACGGGATGACGAACCTCGCCCGACGGCGTCCATTCGAGGAACGACGCTTCAACGACGAGTGCAGGTTCCAGCCACACGAAGTCGCGATCTTTCTCGCGCGCGGGCGGGTTGTAGAACGGCGGATTGTCACGAACGAGCTGCACAGCCTTCTTTTCCAGTTCAGCGCGCGGCCGCGGCTTGAGTTCCGCCTTCACGGTCCCGGCGAACCGCAGGCTGCCGTCTCGCTCATGCACGCCCAGCATCAGGGATCGCATCCCGCTCTTCGCGCCCGCTAGTCTCGTGTAGCCGCCAACGACAAATTCCTGGCGCCGTAAGCACTTGAGCTTGATCCAATCGGTCGAGCGACCCGAGCAGTACGGCGCATCCGCACGCTTACCGATGATTCCTTCGAGCCGCATTCGGCACGCCGAAGCGAGCAGCGATTCCGGATCCTCTGTGAATGACTCACTGAAGCGCACGCGCTCGCTCGACGTCTGAGCGATTAACTCGCCGAGCAGCTCGCGGCGCTGCGAGAGCGGCACCTCGCGCAAGTCACGTCCGTTGAGAAACGGAATATCAAACGCGAAAAATGTCAGCTGTGCGGTGCTGCGCCGGTCGAACGCGTTCTGCAACGCGTTGAAATCGGGAATGCCGGTCTCGGTGAGCACGACCACCTCTCCGTCCAGCCACGCATTATCGACCGGCATTTCCTCGAACGCGGTCGCCAGCGTGCGCATCTTCTCGGTCCAGTCGTGGCCTCCGCGCGTGATGAGTTTGACCCGCCCTGCCTCCAGTCTGCACATCAGGCGGTAGCCGTCGAATTTGATCTCCCAGAGCCAGTCGCCGCTTGCGGGCGGCCGGCGCGCAAGCGTGGCCAGTTGTGGAGCGATGGACTCTGGCAATGGCTCGTCGGTGCTCCGCCCGCCACCGCGCGAGGAGCGCTTTTTCATCTTTTGCCCGGCTCATGGAAGATTTTGATTTGCGCTTTCGGACAGAGCTGCGCGGCGAGATTCAGCGCCTCTTGCTCGTGAACCACGATCGTCACAAACTTGCCGCCCGAACGGCTAGGATCAGGAAATTCGACGCGCCAACCAGCACCTTCGTTGGGCCGAATGACGACTTCGTTCGCCGGGTCATCACTGATGGTCATGGCGTGACACCTCGTCAAAGGATTTGCGATGCAGCGCAAACTCCCTGCCCGAACGTGTCAGCGGCCAGCCGTCCCTAGAAATTCTCTTCTATTCACGCTTTCGCCCAGCAGATGGCCCTTTCATGCGCCGCGCGCTCGGTGTCGAAGTAACCAATATCGGAAAAATATCTGCCCATCCGCGCCGTCTTCGGTCGGCTTGCGCTCGACCTCAAACCAGCAATGCCAGTGAAAGCCGACCTTCTTTGGAAGCGAATCAATTGTCCACTCGTGATGCTCGACCTTCAAGCGCAGACCTCCCCTCTATCCTGTTGGAACGCCCGCTCATGATCGTCATTGTCACGCAGAAACGCGCGGCTTACGAGGCTGTCGTAGCGGGCGCGGTCTGTCGTCACGATCGCCCGCAACATTTTCGCGAAAGCACCGGGGCCGGGGAGGTTGTCGACGATTACTCGCGCCGTGCGCAGCGAGATCTGTTGAATGCTTGAATCGCCAAATTCGGTGTCGAGCTGGAAGACGAAGCGATGAATCTCAACCGGCGATTCGGGAGGGGAAGGCTCGTGCGAGATGATTATGGCTTTCATATGCGCTCTTTAGCTGGACGCCGCAAAGCCAGCAGCAATCGCCGAGCCCGAGCATAGCCTCTGTCCAAAGTGCCCCAATGCCCTCCCTACCAGCCCTTCAAAACGTGCGATGCTGAGCATTGCGACGACCACCATTGGGGACGCTGATGAACCCGATATTCGACCAAAAGACGCGAGACGGAGAAATCGCTCGTGCGCTGAATCTCGCGCTGCACACTTTCAGCGTGTTCTCCGGCATAGAGGCCACGATGGAAGGCGAGCGCCTTCGACTGGACTTCGCTCGCGAAAGCGCCGCGATGATGCACGCGCTGCGGCTGCTTGGGGTGCAGCCGGGCGAAACACTACCCTCGCCGAACTTCGACGATTTTGACCTCGCAAAAAAAACGTCCCAGGGTTTTAGCCTGGGACGTGTTCAACAACGTGATTGCAGCTACGCCGCTTCTGCAAAGAGACTCAACTGCGTCGCGTCATAGCCCAACAGTGCCTGATGCGCTTCGTCGCCGATCGCGTTCTCGATCAAATGTGCATCGAGCTCGGACGGCGTCAGGTTAAGACGCTGAGCGAGCCGCGCGAAGTACTGCCCGCGCTTGGCCATGTCCTGATACCGCTGGGCCATGCCGGTCGGGAGCTTCACGATGCCCTCGTTCAGCCAGAAATGCGCTGAATCAATAGCGTCGCGATGCTGCGTGTCCAGCATGAAGGCAGTGTCGTAGGTGCATGTGACGAACAGGCACGCCGCTTCCACATCCACCTCGAACTGCGAGGCTTTCTCGAAGTAGACGGTCTGCTCACCGCCAGTCGTCCTCGCATATCGCCCGGGCCGACCCGGATGCCGGTACGGATTCCACTGTTCAGCATCGAACGAGCGCAATCCCGTTGAAGGCGCCTCCTTGTCGTACCGACCGACTGGATACCAGCCGTGCAGAACGATATCCGGCTTCGGAAGCGACCCGAGCGTTGGAATCGGGTAGCGACGCCCCAACACATTGACGTCATGCCAGACCGCCAGTGCCGGGAACGCATGCGGCGCGTAGTGATGCATCGACAGGAAGAAGTCGATGGCCACCAACTGCTGCGGCGTCATGAACTCGAACTGCGGCTCACACAGCAGCCGATTCTCCTCCGTATCCGGAATCGATCCGCTCGACAGTGCGCCAGAATGGGCTTCTGCGCGGTCGCGCTCAGCCGCGTCGATACTGCAGAGCATTTTCAGTAGGTCAACACGCGTCAGGTAGCTGTACGTGTCTGCCTGGATGCGCGTGTAGCCCGCATCGCTCAGCGAACGCCCGACCAACTCTCGCCGCGACATGTCCCACTGGATCGCGAGCAGATAGTTGCGGAAGTCGTTCAGCGGCCGTAGATGCCCATAGTGCTCATCCTCGATCATGGCCTCAAGCGACTTGTCGCGATCGCCGCTGACAAGACATATGGCGCATCCAAAACGACTGCCACAAGAAGCCCTAGCCCCGGAGTCGCCCACCACGACACCACACGTTCCACCGTTCCCTGCCCGATAAATCTCGGACAGGCGATGTATCGTGCGCGGCATCAACGGCGATGGAAACGGCAGGCTTTGAGCATCCGCGAGCATCGTCCAAACATCATCGGAGGACCATTCGCTTAACGGGCTAAGTGTGAGCGCCCCGGTTCTGCTTCTCACCGGATGATCGGCGTTATCGCGTCGCTCGGTCATTGCCACCGCACGTGAGGTACTTTCATCCCTGCGCAGGCCCAGCACCGTTATGACTTCGCGAGCGCCGTCATCTGCCGCCTGGCGTTCGAGCAATGTTCGAAGGCGACCTCCCGGGCGTACCTTCCAAGTATCCGCGCATGCACGGGTCCGTCTACCGTCTCGCACACCGTTCTCTGGCGTGCGCGCCAACGTTCCCCGCCCTATCGTCGAGACGACGAATTGGCTTGCCAACGAAGGCGTCGTGACATGGGTTTGCACCGGCAACGCCGACGCTTCGATATACAACTGCAACTCGTCCAGCACCGAGTGCAGGAAGTTCGCGATCGTTGGGTTCTCGATGGTCGTGTCGGCCGATTGAACGTGGTGGTTGATCGTCGTGCTGCCGGCACGGCGAATAGCTTCCACCATCAACACCAAAGCACACGTACTGTCCTTGCCGCCTGAATAGGCGCAGCTCAAGCTATGGCCCTGTTCGATGTAACGCTGCATAACGCTGATCGCAGCTTCCATCTTCGAGAGGATTTCCTGTTCCATCTTGCTCGCTCCAAAAGAATAGGAGCGACCCTTTCGGGATGCGCTCCCGAAAGGGTTAATGGTCTAATTCAAATCAAAAGGTCAGCCGTCGCTCGTTGCGCCTCTTCCAGACCGTCGTGCGCTGCGGCAAACATGTCTGCTTGCCGTGTTGCTCGATCCAGCCGAGGAAGCGTCTTCGCGTACCGGCTCACGCTGGTACCGTCGAAGCTGTCCGCACCGGCGGCCGCACAGATGCGGATGCGCCGCGCCGAGTTCACGCGACCGACGTGCAAGTAGCAGTGACGCCGTCGCGCGAGGGACCCCCACACGTGCGCCGTCTGCTCTTTCCACTCCGTCGAACCGCCAATGAAGATGCCGACAGCAGGCGACAGAAGCGAGGCGAGGTCATCGACCTGCATACCGTTCTGAACAGCGATCAGCATCCGGCACGGCATCCCGCGAAGTCGTTCTAGCCACTTCAGCGAGTAGTCGAGCGAGGCCATCCCACCCATGACGATGTCCGGAAGGACAAGCCAATCGGCCCGCTCGCCAAGCCGTTCGACAGCAACAGAAAACGCGTGCTCATCGAAGGGCAGGTCCTGCTGGTACGCGGTCCAAGCGCCGTTATCCAACGCATAGCGATCGAAGCCCTCGGTACGCAACTCGCCCTTCGCCGAGACCAACAAGCGCCAGTCGGCGCCCTTCAGTGCGGCCAGGTTGCGGCGGGTGCCCGTGCGGCTCGCGTAACCGACGAGCGGCTGCCGATGCATGGCGATCCGCTCTTCGATTTCCGGGTCATCGTCAGCAGATCCGTCGACTCCGTAGTACTCGGCGTACGACATGAACGCTTGCGCGTAGCCGGTCTTCTGGCCAGTGGCGTATTGCTCCAACCACGGCGGCGTCATTGGCGCACCCCGTTTTGGGGTTGCACTCTGCCACCGATGATCAGGAAGACCTTCGTTTCCACGTTCCGGACCCACGGGCGAACTTCACCCGCGTGCGTCGCGGTGCCGGCGATGTAACCAATCGCCGCTTCGAGGTTGGCGAACTGCTCCGGCGATGCGCCCAGCTTCGCTGCTTCCAACATGAAAACACTCCACAGAAAGAACGCGGAGCGACCCTCGCGGGCCGCATGCCCGCGAGGGTTGACGAAAGAAAATGGCCGGCGATCTATGCCCACTTACTCGATCAGCTTGACGCTTTGCCACCAGCGACCACCCGACGGCAGGTCTCTGACGAAAGCGAAGTTTTCCGCTTCGTCGCGCGTGAGCTCGATCACCCCGCCCTTCAATATGGCCGTCTGAAGATAGACGACGTTCGCGAGGGCGAGGGGGCCATGCTGCTCAGCGACGCCGGTGAGCGATTCGACAGCATCGAGGAGTTCGGCATGAAACTGCTTGGCGTCAGCAGCGAGACGAAGCGATACGTCCGCGTCGCCGATTGCACCCAATACCGCATCGCACTGAGCTTGCGGGTCGTCAGGCCCGTACTGCTCGGGTTTGATCCAGCTCCGGATCACCATGTCGTTCAGTACGTCGTCAACGAAATCAGTGCAGGAATAGGCCATGGAAGGCTCCAATCAAGAAGTGAAAGAGAATGAGCCGGTGTCAGATGCGACGCAGACGGCCGTTATCGAACGCGGACGCGCGACGCAGGTCCGGCGGCCGCGGCGGTTGCGATTGCGCAGTGGCCGGTGCGGCTTGTTGCGTTGGCGGCTGGTGACGCACCGCGTTCGAATGAGACGGACTGCCGGCTGCCGCGAGCAGCAGCATCAAAAGGTTACGGTTGATCTGCATGATGCCGACATCAAAGTCCGACCGACCGTTGCCGATCAGATAGCGGACTGCGCGATAGGCGTCCTCGCGCGTGCGGAAGAAGAAGCCGCGACCGGCGACGTTCAGCGTCCACGGCCATGCCCGACCGTTGTATGCGGACTCATTGAGCGCGATGCCAGCGAGAATCTTGGGATCGACCGAGGTGTGCATCGCGTCGAACGGCGCCTGCGCGGATGCGCACGACCAGCCCCCTCGGCGCTCGGTGATGCTCGCTTGGGCGTCATCGGTAAGCGTCGCGGGGCGCAACCAGCCCGCCTTTACAAAGAGGCTTTCGAGGCTGATAGGCGAGCCGTCGATGTTGATCGCAACACCGCCAGCCGTGGCCTCGACCGTTTGGCCCTCAAATCGGTTTGCCCACGCCAGAAACGGCTTGAGTCCACATGCGTAGACGGGTTCGCCGGGCAGCTCGACGATCGCGCGTTTCGTGCCATCATCGAGCACGATGCGCGTCGGGCTGATGATCGAGTCGATGGTCGCCGCGTGCGCGCCGAACGCGATCGCAGACAGGCAGGCAGCCGCCCATGCCTTAGTCATGGTACGGCTCCATGACTATGTCCTGCGTCACTTGCACCAGGAACTTCTGGCCGGGTTCTACGGTGATGGTCGGCGGGATATTCTGGTTGCGCTGCATGACGGTCTGGGCCGTCGCTGCCGCGACCTGCCCCGCCGTGTCACCATAAGTAGTGACGCCGTTCGGCGTCGCGGTCGTCGCCGTCTGAGAACTGCTGTCGAACGCCTTCAGCAAAATCGCCGTAATGAAGCCCGCGCCGAAGATCTTCAGGAAGTGGTTGTTCACATCGCCCGAGAATCCGGCGTAACCGTTCTGGTCGGCACCCTGCATGCCGTTGAGTGGCACGCTCTTGCCGTTGGGCAGACGCAGACTCGTCGAAGCAACCAGCAAACGCTCTTGGCCAACTTTGACGTCCGCGCTGTACATACCATTGATGAAGGCGCCCTTCGGGATCATCAAACAGTCGCCGCGCAGGCTGTCATAGATGTCCTCGTCCACCATCGACGAGACGCGACCCGGCTTGTCCGAGTTCAGCCCCTCGACCGTCTTGACGTGAATGACGTGCGGAGGCGTCAACGTGCAACCCGTCGACCGGCCATTGAAGGTCGTGCGTTCGATGCCGCCTTGCGAAGCCGCATCGCGCAGGAACGCGCGGTCGCGATCTTCGGGCGCCTGTCCCTGCTTGGCCAAGGCGAGCGCCATCGCATCAGGTGTGTTCGCTCCCGCAGCGTTCCGAGCAGCTCGCACCTCATCCAACGAAGGGACGCCAGCGGGCAGTACGCCGGTCGCTTGGTTCGCCGAACGCGACGCGCCGGCCTGTTTGAAGATCGACGACGTATAGATCGCGTCTTGCGCGGCTTGGCGAGAAAGCTCGCGCGTGTCCGTGCCCGTGCCCGTGCCTTTGACTTCATCCTGGGAGTCAGCGCCGGTCAGCATCGGCTTGACGGCGGGCTTCGGAGCCGCTGCTTCAGAAGCTGCGCGCGCTGCAGCTTCCGACGCCGCTGCGTGGCGCTGCTGACGGATCATCTGGTCGATGTCGTTGTTGTTCGAAGCAGCCGGCGCTTCGGTACTCGACTTGAGCGCGGTCGCTTTTTTGAGGCGCGCCTCTTCGTCCGCCTTGTTGGTGGCTTGCAGTTCGTAGTAGAAGCCCAGCCCACCGATGACGACAGCAGCCATAATGCCGATGCTCATGATCGCGTGGCGCGGCGTCTTGCCTTTGACGAGTGCTTCTTGCTCCGCGCTGGGCGTCGCCGAGTCCGGTTTTTTTGCCACGATCAGAACACTCCGAACAAGCGACGGCGACCGCGCGTCACCGTGACCTCGTCCTTGCCGGAACGCAGAACGATCTCGTCGGCAAGACGCTGCAGGACCAGGAAGTCCCCGCGGCGGATGAAGTTCGCAACGACACGATCGCCGTGGTCGAGGATGAACGGAACCGGCCACTCCTGCGCTTTGGCAGGCATGCGCATCCAGACCGCATGGCCGTCGTCGAAGACGGTTTCGGGCGTGAACTCGGCGCGGCCCTCGACGCTGTAGTCCCAGTTGAGCTTGTCGGGCGCGACACTGACGCTTCCCGAATCGGCACCTCCACGAGCGCCGTTCGCCGTCGCGTCGTCGCGTGCACTGACGCGGGCCATCGGCGCTCGCGGGTACTGGAAGCGCACCGTCTGATAGAACATGCCGCCCGCCGGCGACGCGATAAGCGTGAAGTCGTACTCGCGGAGGTTCGTCGTCAGATGCAGCGTGTTGACTAGTGTGCTGAGTTAGAAGTTCGTTGAATCAAGTTTTTGGTCGCTCAGGAATGACGAAGTGTTGGTTAAAGAGCCG
>FCOD02000027.1 GCA_001544655.2 Caballeronia turbans | reverse complement strand
TAAATTGCGCGCTGTGCTTGCTCATAAAAAACACCCCAAGTCGTTGGACGGTTGTCCAACTTTTGGGGTGCAGTTCACAACGTGCCGGGTTTTTTTTTATCCATAGCTTCCAGTGCTCACCATGTACTAGCCTTAACTTTCAGGGCAACTTTGAACACATAAAGCGCGACCTTTATCGCCGGAACCATCACGCCGCTAGCCCAGAAAGAACCGACGAGCGAGAGCCCAAAGATCCAGTTGCATAACGGTGTATCCGGCAAGCGAGCAGCGACGCACGCGACGAAGAAAAGAGTTCCCGCAGTCAGCGCCCGACGAGCGACCAAGGGCAAGGCCAAGAATTTACCGAACATCATCGACCTCGTCGGGTGAGCGGAACACAGCGCGATGGCAGAAATATGCTGCCTCGCAAGCAGCCAGCGCGGCAGCCACGAAAATCCACATGCGCACGCCGCGTGTCCAGTCAAGCTGCGCCAAGTTTTCGATAAAGCTCATTATTTCTCCGTTGCGTTGCAGATTTTAACTATATACGTCCCTATCTTGCCATCGACTAGGCGAAGTCAAGCTTTCGACGAGTGCACATGCGACTGCGCATTTGGCAGCGCAAGCGCCGCTGAAAAGCGGCACGTGCCTTCTCGACCTATCTCCGCCTCACCCTACGTTCAAGTTTTCGGCTAGGAACGCGTAGTCGAAGTCAGGCTGGTCATCGCGCACTGGCGCGATTTGCTTAGGAGCGACGGGACTCTCGCTGCGCGCAGAACCGATTGCAGCTTCCGTTGTTGCTGATGTGTTGGCTGATGTCGGCGTGGGAGTCACCCCCGCATGAAGAACCGGGACGCTGCCCCGCAGAGCATCATCTGCTAAGCGCTTGAGCAGCGCCGCCCGTTTCCTCGGATTGGAGACCGCAACTAGAGCATCAAACAACGTTGGCGTCGCGATTTCGCTGATTGTTACTTTGATCTCCAAAGCGCCTGTCATGCGGGCACCCCTTCCTTGCGCTTCTTGTCGCGCAGCAGCGTTGCCTCACCAGCGGCGAGGAACCCCCTTACATTCGTGAAGCATGGCTCTGCCATATGGTCGATCCTCAAATGGGGAAACCGCGCTTGTATCTCAGACCTATACAGAGCCGCACCGCCACCAGTTAGAACGATGGAGCGAATGTCCACTGTGTTCTTCACGCCTGCTTGAATAGCTTTAACCGCGGCGTCGATAACCGTCTGCGCCGCCGGCAGAAAATCCTGCAAGTCATAGTCGTTCCCGTTGAGCAGGAGAGTGGATCCCGTGCGAAGCGCCTTGTCGATCCGCTCAATCCCCTGCGTGTCGATATGCAGCTTTTCCTTGATGACTGCGGCGATGGCTTCGTAATAGTGAGACGCGCCGCTGTGGTGGCCGCCGCTGCGCTCTTCGTCGATCGTCAGCCCGGTTGCTACCACCCAGTCCGTAGTGAAGTAGCCGACATCAATAATGAGGTGCTGGTCTTCCTTGTCGAACTCGTGGTACCGCGAGAAGTTGACCAATGCGCCGAGAGGCTGCGGAAGCACGATGACGCTGCCCACATCGAACTCCACGTCGCCGTATGCATTATTACCAGCAAATGCACTGCGCAAATGAGCAACGTGGGTGTGGAAATTCCTCATCGGCAGGCCAAGAACCAGGCGGTCGACCGATGCGATGTTCGCGAAGTGGAACGCACCGGCCAGCAGCGCGGCATAGCTGGCAGTCGTGCAATAGTCGTCGTTAAGTGTCGCCCCCGCGTCGCCGTTTCGCGAGCTCAACAGCACGCCGGGACCGACCTGATAGCGCTTTCCCTCGACATCCACCGCGACAGTCTTGGGCGTCGTGATCAAACCCGCGCTCTCTTTGGCGATCGTGTGCGCCTTGTACGGCGGGGTCAGCGACGGAAACATAAAGGTCGACACGTCGGAGCCGTTGCGGAAGGCGATCTTAGTGTTGCCATATCCGACGTCAACAGCAAGGACGGGTGCATGTACTTTCATGGTGTTCATTCTCTCTCCAGAGCAATTCGGTAGGTTCAACCCATCTGCTAGTTACCTGACAGAAAAGTGGCAGACGGGCGTGCGCGCTGGTCCCTTTTGTCGAAACGTCCGGATAACTGTCAGTTAGCTCTCCATGAACGGTGAGATGGCGAATCCGCCGTGTGAAGCGCCTCAATCTGTCAGTTATCGAGACGAAATCGGTAGGAAAAGTCCCCGTTACGCCTGTCCAACTCTACAGATCGCAGCGCAATGTCAAGGAAGCAAAAGCTCGCAACATTTAGGCAGCTTTTAACTCTTCGCATCGCCACCGCGCCGGTATTCTTTTAATTACCAACCGCGCGCATGCGCATCGACCCTCCTGAAAAGGACCATCGAGGGGACCGCTTTGCCTAGCGAAAACCCCCTCTGTCACCGCCGCAAATTGAAGCGGCCTTTTTCTTAATCTAATCAAGTTCAAAGCGACCCAAAGTGAGGACGCTGGACACGCGATATCCATTGGGTTTGCGGGCGGTTTTGCCCGAGTGTCCGAGATGAGACGGATTGGGAGCGCGCGGACACTTGTCCGTGGCTGCTCTTTTTCCAGCTCAAGGAGGATGGACGCATCCTTACAGCACACGACGCTGGGTACGTTGCATGAGGTCCGATACACCGCGACCGAGTGAACGCGCTTTGGGATGGGGGACCAGCTAGGCCGACACGGCGAGTTGCTCCCTGTACGAAAGACGAACGGGCGGCGCACCCGGAAAAAGAGCAGCGCAAAAAGATTACCGAGCACTTGGCCGAGGTCGTGCCGTCGCAAAGACGGGGCACACCGGCGCGCAACAGCGCGTCTAGGGCTGGCGCGGTAGCCGTGGCAGCGGCATAGCCGAATCGCACAGTTTTAGCGGTGCGCGGTTCGACTGCTGGAGCAGCAGGAGATACACAACGACGAGAGATTCCGCGAAGCGGGCCCGCGTTGGAAGTACTCCGGCAGCAAACCAGCGGCAGTCAACACGCGAAGCGTGACGACTGGCAGCAAGCAGCAGTACGGAGGTCGATGCACGTTTCTTCCACGTGCGGGGCTATCGAATGGAATCGCTAAAGGACAGGAAGGCGGGACCCGGCGGGGATACGCAGCGGCTGTGCGGCATGACCCAGGGATAGGCTCCTGAGGCATGCGGCGCGGTGGCACGGAAGGGCACCGCTCATAGCTGAGCCCGGTTGCTGACTCGTCTGCATAAAGGAGAATGCGGTTGGTAGAGCCGCTAAGAAATGACGTTTCGCGAGCAGAAGTCGTCTCGGAATACATGGCCATTGCGTCGTGTGGGCTGGACCGGTACCGCACCAATGCGAGCGCTGATGTGCGCTGAGATGATCGACAGGTCAGGCGCTGATGCGCTGACGCGATTGCTATGTGAGTGGACGCCCAGGACGGAAGTGTTATCGAGCGTCGCCACCTTGGCACTGAAGCGCTGCCAAGACGGAAGCGATGCACAAGGGACACAGACACAGCACTTTCCGACTGCCCCGAAACAAAGCCGACGACGTCTTTCACGCTGGTAGATCACGCCTTCGAGGCTGAAGTTGCGTGGTCTCTATGGCGGCTGTCGATTACCTACGGCTTCGACGATACCCGATCCAAGCGAAGAGCACTCCGGCATGCGGCGACAGCTGGATGGATTTGTGGCACGTGCACGGATGGCGGCGTCCCGGATGGTTTTTCGCGGTCATGTCAGTTGGAATTGGCATTCGAGAGGGGCCGAGCAATCTACGCGGTGGATGAAAAGCGGCAATTAACAAACGAGGAAGGAGCATCCGAATGACAGTAACCGTCTATGTGAAGGGCATCGTTGCGGGCTATCCCGAGCTTCCACCCGCGTTCCGGGATGCACTTGAAAAGATCTTCACTCCGAACGTCAACCGTGTTCACAGCCGTACCCGTGTCAGCAATAAGCCGATATCCGTCGGGACACAGGAGCCCCGACTGCAAAAGCTTTGCCGTTCGTTTGTTGAGCTTCGCCAGATCGGCTACGCAATACAAACACCGTATGCGCTCAAGGAAAAGCACATCGAAGGTCTGGTGGCACTATGGCACAAGAACGGCCAGTGTCCCGGGACCATCGAGAACAAGTTGACGTACTTCCGCGCGTTCTCGAACTGGATAAATAAGCGGAACCTGGTCAAAAAGATGTCGGAGTACATTGATCCAGCCGCGCACGACTTTCAGCGCACCTCTGTGGCGACGGAGGACAAGTCATGGGAAGGCAAGGGGATCGACGCGGTAGCTATCATCGAAGAGATCGCGAAGACGGAACCCGTGGTCGCAGTGCAAATGAAGCTGCAGGCGGCCTTCGGTCTACGGGTCGAAGAGAGTCTCCTGTTGCGGCCGAAAGACGCAGTCCGTAAAGACGGAAAGCTCAGCGTGGTCCACGGCACAAAAGGTGGTCGTGCTCGTGTGGTGCCGATAGAGTTCAAGTTGGATGTCCTACTTGAAGCTGCTCAACATACCAACCGGTCTACTGGCTCGACTATCCCGGACGGCTATACCAAGACTCAGTGGAAGGACCACTTCTATACGGTTCTCAAACGCCATGGTGTAACGAAGTCTGGCTTGGGCGTTACGTGCCACGGCCTAAGGCATCAGTTCTTGCAGCAAATGTTTGAAAAGTACACCGGCGTTCCTGCGCCGATCAAAGGCAGCGAACAGAGGGCCGACCCGGCGCTACACCGCGAAGCGATGCAAGCCGTGGTTGAGGCGGCCGGCCATAGCAAAGAGCAAAAGGCCGGTGCTTATCTGTCCAGCTATTCTGTCCAGAGACGACTGAAGACGCCTAAGCCGACAATTGAACAGGTCCAGGAGGCACTGGCTGCAAGCGATGGCAATAAAAAGGCAGCCGCGAACGCGCTCGGCATCTCAAGAACGGGCCTATACCGCATTTTACAATGCGAAAAGCGTGCCGAATAAGGGGGATGTGCATATTCGGCACGTTTTGTAACAGTGGTTTTGTTCTTTAATTTCAACGACTTGGTTTTTCGCGCTACAAAAACGGGACGCTCTCCGGGGAGCGTCTCTATGCGCTTTTCAGCCCAAGAGCCAGCCCAACTGCGGACTTGTCATCGCGTGATACGTCAGGATGACGCCGAGGGCGAGCACGGTTAAAAGCTGCGGCGCGAGTTTGTTGCGGAGCCGGTAGGCGACGACGATGTACTGAATGGGCGACATATACGGTCCTTGTTTGTCGTATCTAGTTGCTAGGTCCACTCAGTATGACCGTCGCTAAACGAAGTCAAGTCACCAGCGGTTGCGGTCGGGGAGGTCATCGACCGCCTCGTTGACGCTGTTCTCAAAGTTGCCTTCGTCACCGCCTGTCGCGGGAATCCGGGGAAACTGGACCGAAGCGATTCCGTCAATATATATGCGCTTCGCTAGCTGCTGGAGCTTTCGATATCGCGCCGCATCGCGGAGGACTGTGTCGACTGGCCAAAACTCGCTCATTGTGACTTTGCTGTCGACGATTTTCTTGGCGAGCATTTGAAAGATGGGCCCGCGATTCTGCCAGTCGTCTTCGTTCCTCGAGAGAAGGTCAATTAGGTAAGCAGCGTCGACCGCGCTAATTTCTTTCCTGACAAGCTGAAGCAGATCTCCCTCGGTGGCTTTTGGCCGCCGCATCCGTGCATTCCAAATCTCGCCGGCCTTATCAAGTGCCGCGTAGCGGTCGTTGCCGATCGGTATCCAAGGCGTCTGCATCCCGCATTCTTCGCAGAAAATGCAGCAGACCTTCTCGTAAGGGACGTCGTACGGTGAGCGCGGTTCCATGTCTTGCATGGGCGGCGCCAGGCTGTTGCCAAGGCCAGCGAAGTCACGCTTCGGAGCCGACGGACGGCCGACTAATCGCTGGGAGAATCCGAAAGACCACTTTCCGCCGCAATGGTCGCAGGGAAAAAGTTCGTCAGTCATGGCGCTGTCCTGTCGCCGGCTCGCCGGCGGTTCTAGTTTTGTAAGCCGCCGTGAATTATAGCGACCGGCGTGAGGGCGCCTGACCGCGCTCGCCGGAAGTCACCTTTCCAGCCGGCCAACTAGATCTTTCCAGTGCCATCAGTTGCTTCTCGAGTTCATCGGCAGACAGTCGATGCAACTCGCGTTCGTCGTCGCTTAGCGGGATGCCGTTTGGCATGCGCTTACTTTCGACGATGTCGCGTAGTGCGTTGATCGCGGTTCTCAACGCCAAATCTGGACGGACCTTCATCGCGAGTACCTCCTTGAGAGGATTACGGCGCAAGGCGTCAGTCGGAAAACGTCATGCCGCTACGCGGTTCGCCGCAATCCCATTGTAGTCTTCGTGACTGACCAGGCGTAACGGTGCGAGTGAGGGGGCGTCAAAGAGCAGGCGATAGGATCGGCCGACCGGCACGGAAACCAGCTTGCCAGCCGAGGACTTGATGTACTTTCCGTCGAGCGAGAATGGATGCACGCCGCTACTGACCTTCGCGAGCAGGTCTCTTGCCTCTCGTTGTACGGCCGACAGGTGCCGCACCATGGATAGGTCGATCGGATCGTCGGTCGTCGAGAGGCGCTTCGCAGTGCGCTTCTCCTCGAGCGCGAGACGGCGCTGTGCCTTCTGGTTCTCAGCAGCTGCGCACGCGTGGCAGTATTTTCCCTTGCCGCTGTGACCGCATTCGAAGTTTCGTTTCATGGTGCATTCCTAGGTCGTTGGTGACCCTATTGCACCATTGTTCGACGGTTGGTCAAGTGTCGGTAGACGACTTATTCAGGCTTCTTTCGCCCGGCGAGATCGCATCGAGCTCCTGCGATAGCTCCAGGATCCGTGCGTCGGCGAGCTGGATGCGAGATTTGAGCCGGTCGATGTGCCCCATCGCTAATGCGTACTGCTCGGACAGCATCGACAGCGCCCAAAAAGGACTGAGCGTGGCATCACAATCGGCGCACATGACGATACCGCCGCGTTCGACAAGTCGGAGGTTGCGATGTACGCACTTCGCCTCAGCACCGGCGAGCGCGTTAGTGGCGACGGCTCGCCTTTCGAACGGAATGACCTTGCGCATCGACGCAGTTATAAATTACGCCCAGGCGTATCGATGCGCGAGATATCGACGGCTGTGCTGGCGTTGGGCGGAAACAGCACGCTGGAGATGGCAGCGTCGCGACGATAGTGAAGTTCAACGGCGTCGAGAAATTCTCGAAAGGACGCGGTATCACCGGGCGCGACCCCCAGGTCCCGGTTCGCGAAACGGAGGTCGGTTGGTGCGAACGCGTGCCGCTCCAACGATGCAACGTGAGCAACATTGGGCAACCACCACCGGTTCCAACGGATGGTAAAAGCGAGCCATCCCTTGCCTGACCGCTCCAGTTCGTCCCAAGTCGCGTGAAAGTCGAGTATTGCACCGAGGGAGCTGAAGAACACCGCGCGCAGGGACGTTTGGTCCGTCGCAGCAACAACGATCTGCTTGCGTCGTTCGTCGACCGCGTCAATGGTGCTTGCCATCGCCAGCGCGGGGTAGTTCACTTGCCAGTCGGCGTTACGCGCGACTGCACGATTCAGAAAGAACGAGTTCGAGGCCATATCATCTGCGCAGCACTAAGAATGCGCTCAAAGTACCCTATAAGGAGCGACCGTCAAGTCAACGGTTTAGGAAGCCGTACTGACGCGAGGTCGGCCGGCGGTATCCACTCAACGCACGGCGTTGCGGCGCGCGCGTACAGCAACTGTTTCTCTTTCTTGCGGGCAAGGTATTGCTCATTGCCTTGCATCCCATAAATTTCGATCGCCGTCGGCTGTCGGGTATCGGTCAGTTGAAAGTCGGGCAGCATGACGTCGCCGGCCTCGAGCCTCAAAGGCTTGATGAAACGTCGGCGCTCGGCAACGAGCCGGTTGGCCATCTCTACCTCATAGCTCGAATCGCAGGGAACGAAACTGCTGCTGCACAGTTGCAGCGCAAGGTCGATGATCCGAAGATTTCCGTCCCTTGTCCGCTCGATCAAGGCGAGAATCACGACGCGCGCGCTAGCGTTAGGCCCATTTGCATCAACGGCTTGCCAACGCCTAGCTTGTGCAACATCTCCAGCGTAGGCGGGTGAAATGCCGCCCCACGCTGCTCGCGTGGAATTGTCCGCAGCGATTCGTAGATGACGCAGGGCACGCCACGCTGCGCAAGCCCGAGCGCCGCGGTCAGACCGACGGGGCCCGCTCCTATGATTGCCACTCTTTTATTCGCGTCCATGTCGCCTTCCAAAACATTCCTTAATTCGTGCCGGGGAACGCAGCTGCTGCGGTAACCGCCTAACACCTGCACATCGGTGAACATGTCTTTCGTTTGTTCCGTGCCGCTGTCCCGTCCTCGTCTGATTCGCAAAGAAGAGTAATGATCCCGGCGTGCGATGTCGACATTGCAGAACGCATTTGCGACATGCCTGATCTGAATGACCGGTCACAGCTCCCTATTGACGCGCATTCACCGGCTAGATGACGATAGATGGGATTTCTCGATGTGGAGGTACTACCGTGGCGATCAGCAATAGCTTCGCCTCATCTCTGGACTTGCGACTGCTGGTTGTATTTGATGCGGTTATGCGGAAGGCGAGTCTTACGGTTGCGGGCGACAGTCTGGGCATGAGTCAGCCGCTCATGAGCCAGTCGGTTTCAAGGTTGCGTCAATACTTTGGCGATCCGCTTTTCGTTCGAACGTCCGGTGGCATGTCGCCTACACCGCGCGCACGCGAACTCGCTCCCAAGGTTGCCGCGATGATCCAACTCATGCAGGAGGCTCTCGATGGCTCGGCCGATTTCGATCCGGTCACTTCCACCCGGACGTTCAGCTTCGCTTCCACCGATTTCGGCGTGGCTTATCTAGTACCAAAACTTATGCAGTATCTGGCGAGCCACGCGCCTGGCCTACGTGTGCGCGCGACCAACGCGCCCCGGTACGGTGTCGATGAAATGATCGAACAAGGGGAGGTAGACGTCGCGGTTGGTAGTTTCGCCATCAACCGGCGGCCCTTTTATCAGCGCCGACTGTACTACTGCGACTATGTTTGTCTCGCCCGAAGTGAACACCCAACAATAAGAGGGCGTCTAACGCGCAACAGCTACCTGAGCGCCGCGCATGCTATGGTCGCTCCGTTGCCGTCCGGCTATGAGGCGCTTGAGCGTTTCCTCCTCGAACACATCCCCGCAGCACGTTTTGCCGTCGTCGTGCCGAACTTCCTGACAGCAATCACGATGCTGCCCAGTTCCGACGCGCTCTTTACTGTCTCGCGCCATGCAGGCGAGCATATCGGGCGGCTGCTGGGTGCTCAGGTCCTGGAACTGCCTGTCGATATCCCCGGATTCACTGTCCGTCAGTTCTGGCACGAACGCTTCCACAAAGACCCGGCAAACAAGTGGTTCCGTGATCTGATCTATACGCTGGTCGCCAACCCCGACGGGTCGCTGCGCGGCGGTACACGCATCACTTCTGATTCGTACGCGCCGGACGACTGACGAGGAAGTCTGCACGATTCCATTCGAGATTTGCATGGAACGCATTCAGCTTTAAGGATAGTGCTCCTGCTCGTCGGATCTCATACTGGAACGGAACTAGACCGCCTGCACAGCGTGCTTCGCCTGCATGCCGGCCTGAGTGTTCAACAACCAGGAGACGCAATGGAAACCGGGCTGATACGTGGCCTCCACCACATCACGCTATGTACGTCGACTGCACAAGGCGACGTCGACTTCTTTGTCAAGGTCATGGGGCAGCGCTTTATCAAGCGCACGCTTTTTTATGATGGTCGCATTCCGATCTATCACTTGTATTTCAGCGATGCGCAAGGAACGCCGGGCACTGTCATGACGACGTTCCCCATGCGTCGCACGGGACTCGTCGGGCGCAAGGGCTCGGGCCAATTTACGGCAATTGCCTATTCGGTCCCGGGAAGATCGATCGATTTTTGGCGCGAACACTTCGGACGCAATGGAGTGAGGGTGGAGGAGGATTCGGAACGGTTCGGCGAACGATATCTTCGCGTTGTTCACGCAGGGATCGATTTCGAAGTCGTGGAAGATCCAAACGATCCGCGCGCGCCGTGGAAATCGGAGTACGTTCCTGAGCAATACGCAGTGCGTGGCTTCCACAACTGGACAATGACGGTGCGTGAGCTAGAGGATATGAAGTCGTTCATGACGGACGCTTGGTATTTTCGTCAAACCATGGAGGACGGGCGCTTTACGCGCTTCGAGGCGAACGGCGGCGGTGGCGGGCGTCGCATTGACGTGCTGCATGCGCCCGACCTGCGCCAGGGAACTTGGACGCTCGCTGAAGGGATCGTCCATCACGGCGCGTTCGATGTGCCTGACTACGACGCACAGGCACGCGTCAAGTTCGACACCGAGGGCATGGGCTTTACCGATTTCTCGGACCGGAAGAACCGCGGCTACTTTGAGTCTGTGTACGTGCGCACGCCGGGTGGCGTCATGTTCGAGGCGACAAAGTCCCTCGGCTTCAAAATGGACGAAGATGAGTCGATGCTAGGAACGGAGTTGAAGATATCACCGCAGTTTGACGTGTCGCACGACGACTTGCGCAAGCTGATGCAGGTGGAGGATCCCATTCATGTCTGACGAGGATCAATCGATGATTAGGCAGCCGTACGAGGAGAATTGAACGGTGAAATCCATGAAGCTTGTTGGGCATGGGCCCAAAAAGGTTTTGTTGTTTCCTGGAGTGCTCGGAACCCGTGATGCATTCGACGAGATGCTGCGCTATGCCGATCTCGACACCTTCCAGTATGCTGTTGCTGAATATCGCGGTTATGGTCAAGCACGCGGCGACGTGGGATTGCTGACGTTGCGCGAGGTAGTCATCGACGCCGTTCGGCTTCTGGACTATCTGGGCTGGACGCGCTTGGCGGTCGGTGGGCACTCGCTAGGAGCACTCGTGGCGCAGATGCTTGCAATCGCGTTGCCGAGCCGCGTAAGCGCGATCGTGTCTATCGCGGGTCTGGGTGCCAATGGCGCGAGCGCACATCCCGATCGGACAGCGTCCATGCAGTCCCTTGCCGATTCACGCGAGCGCCGTGAAGCGCTGGTAATGACCGGAACTGCCTGGCGGTACACGGAAGGGTTTGCAAGGAAGATTGTCGCCTCGACATGGGATGAGATCGACGGACGCGCGCTCGCCAGCTATGCATCTGACGCGAGCAGTACGGACATTCACGCAGAGGTTCAGAAACTCGATATACCGATCCTCGTGCTCGTCGGCGAATACGATCCAAACTGCACAGAGGCGGCTGCCCGCGCGACTACGTTGCGGTGGTATCGACATACAAAGCTGGAGATATTGCGCGGGGCGGGTCACTACCCAACGATCGAAACGCCTGCGGCGACTCTATCGGCGCTCGAGAGCTTTGTTGCGACGCCAGGTGCCAATGCTCAGCTACGTTAGCTCCCGTCATCCGGAGCGCAGGCAAGAGGCCGCCGCCGGCGACGCACTTTCCGCCGTAGTGTCATACGCGAAACGCGCCCGGGAATTTCACCACGCAACAACCTGCGATAGCTGCATCCGTGCCGCGTCTTGTCGGGCGCACGGCGGCGTCTTGACCAACGTCCGGACTTACCCATTCCATGTTCCAGCGAACTTTCGTCTTCTCCGCTTTACCGGCAAGAGTGCTCTTCGGTGCCGGCACCCTCAGTAATTTGCCCAATGAGATTGACGAGCTAGGAGTCGGACGGGCGCTGGTAGTCTGCACGCCCGAGCAGTCAGACTTGGGCGATACTGCCGCTCGGATGATCGGCGACAGGTGCATCGGTGTATTTCCTGGCGCAATAATGCACGTGCCCGTCGAAACGGCGAGGCAGGCACGTGTACAGGCCCATGACGCTGGAGCTGATTGCGTCGTGGCTATCGGTGGAGGGTCGTCCATCGGACTTGCTAAAGCTATCGCACTCGAATCCGGTATTCAGATCGTAGCGATTCCGACTACCTATGCCGGTTCCGAAATGACACCGATCTATGGCATCACCGAGAATGGGACAAAGAAGACCGGACGCGACCTTAGGGTGCTGCCGCGAGCGGTCATCTACGATCCAGAACTCACGCTGTCGCTACCGACGCGTATGAGTGCGACGAGCGGCATGAATGCGATAGCTCATTGTGTCGAGGCGCTGTATGCGACAAACGCGAATCCGGTCACGTCAATAATGGCTGAAGAAGGAATTCGGTATCTCGCGCGAGCTCTGCCGCGTATCGTGGAACGTCCCCGAGATATCGACGCCCGCGCGGAATGCCTTTACGGTGCATGGCTAGCGGGATCAGTGTTGGCGACAACTTCAGTGGCGCTACATCACAAGCTTTGTCACACGCTGGGCGGCATGCTAAATCTGCCTCATGCGGAGACGCATACGGTCGTCCTGCCGCATGCAACAGCTTACAACGCTTCGGCGGCTGCCCAAGCGATGGGTACCATACGTCGCGCCCTGGAGAGCCGCGACGCGGCACAGGGCTTATTCGACCTGGCGGCGCAGTTGGATGTCCCCGTTGCCCTCAAAGCGCTGGGGGTGCGATTTGCGGATCTCGATCGCGTCGCGGATGCTGCGCTGGCCGCGCCATATCCGAATCCGCGTCCTATGGAGCGCGACGCCATCCGTTCCCTCCTCGAAGATGCGTATTGGGGGCGCAGGCCGCGTGCTGCGTTATCGGGAGCGTAAGCCGGTTCTAGGGTTCTAGAAGCGTCAGCTTCAGAGCGGAGCAGTTTTCGGGAGCCGAGGCAGGCCAGAGGAAGGCGGATTGTAACCGATGCTGTGTGGACCTACCCCGCGCTCGAACGCCGCGCAACGGCCGCGCGAACGCCGCGCGTCGCCTCATTCACGAGCAGACCGATGAGGCCTCTGTTTTTATGGCGCGCCTCGCAGCAGACGGGCGGCGAGCGCCTTGAGGCCGCGATGTACGCCGACTTTCACGGCCGATTCCGACAGCCCCGTGATAACAGCGGTTTCCGTCACCGACAGTCCTTTCAGTTTCATATGCACTATGGGCAGACGCTGCTTGTCAGGCAGTTGCTCGAGCAGTGTGCCGATATCGCGACGCGCATGGGATGGCTCGTCATCGGTTGCAGCGAGGATATCGGAGAGGTGGTCGATCGAATCGTGCAGCGCTTCGTGATGCGTACGCGACCGAATGGTCTCCACCAGCTTATAGCGAGCAATCGCCTGTAGCCACGTGATCAACCGTTCGTCCGAGCGGTACGTGTGGCGCGCGTTATGCACCGCCAAAAGAATTTCCTGTAGCAGGTCCTCCACGTCGTCGCGATGTCGCGGGTCGCGCCGGCGCAGGAAGGCGCGTAGATGCCGTGCCAGTGCCAGCAGGAAGCCGCGATAGGCGCCTTCGTCGCCGTGGAGCCCGCATATGAACAGCGCTGTCAGATGGCTTTCCGTTTCCTGGGACATGATGCGGGCATCAACAGGACGGGTGGACGAGGGTATCCGAACGAGGCGCCGCAACTGCGGACGCCGGCCGAACTTCAATTAAGTGCCTGAGAATAGCCGACCCTGTGCGGCGTAGCAATAGCGCACTATCGCATTCGCGCGCTCCAGATCCATCGCCGTTGTCTGGTCGCGCTTCCCGGGCTGATGCGCTGCTTCGTATCGATGGAAACGCAGAGCGTCCAATATTACGTAGTACGAACGCCTGCCTTCGAAGCTTACGTCTTGCGATTCACGTCGATCCTGCCTACTTGACCGTGTCAGCCCTCCTATGAGATGCGCGAGAAGTCGTGGAGTTTCCGATTTCATACGCGTGTACGTTCAATAATTGCATAACAGCTATGTCGAAAGCACTCCGCATGTCCCTCTAAGTTTGTCTTGATGCTGTCGATATACAAGGTGACTTTCGCGGACCCTACTGGCAACACAGTGAGCGCCGCTTCACGCAGAATCAAACGGATATCAATGAACAATCTAACCATTCGCGCGCGGCTGGCGCTCGTCATGACTTTTCTGGCTTTTTTCCTCTGCCTTTGCGTAGGATTGGGGCTCTATGGAATGAGCGTAATTTACGACTCTGCGAAGGATGTAGGGACGAATTCACTTCCCGCGATTGATGCATTAGGCACCTCGGAGGTGTATCTCAACCGGGCAAGGGTGCTCCTAGACCATTATGCGCTGGACCCTGAAGGCGGGAGTGCAGGCAAACTTCAGGAGCGGGCTCGAAAGGCGCTCGCCGATTCCGACGAGTGGTATGCGAAGTACGACGCGATCCCTCGTGACCCCGAGGAAGATATTCTCGCGAAAGAGGCTGCGAAAAGTCGCGCGCAGCTGCGTAGGGCGTATGAAGCATTCGCAGCGGCCATTGACAGCCACGACCGGGCGGCAATTATGCAGTTCGTCGTAAGTGAAGTACCGAAAGCGTACGAACGGACAAGCGAAGCTTTTCGAAAGCTTAGAGAATTCCAGATGGCGGACGCCGCACGCCAGGACGCCGCCAACCAGAGGGAAGTGTCAGTGTTCCGCACGCTTGGTGTCTTTTCGCTGCTGTGCGGAATTGGAGGGGCCATTTTGGCGTTCGCTCTCCAAAGCCGTTCGATTTTGAAGCCGCTCGCTCAAGCTCTCCGACACTATGAGCACATTTCTTCCGGTGATTTGACTCGTGCCGTGAAGATTGACCGGCAGGATGAGATGGGGCAATTGCTGGCTGGCGTAGCTGCGATGAAAGAGAAGCTAGCCAGTACCGTTGGCGCGGTTCGAACTAGCAGCGAAGCGATTGCGAGCGCGAGTAAGCAGATCGCCGCTGGGAACACTGACCTATCGTCCCGCACTGAGCAACAAGCGGCCTCACTGCAAGAAACTGCGGCTAGTATGGAAGAACTAACGGTTACTGTGAAGCAGAACACCGAGCACGCAAACCAAGCAAGCCGCATTGCGACAGAGGCCAGCGCCGTCGCGCGCGAGGGTCGTGTGATCGTAGGTAAGGTTGCCGAGACAATGAGCGAGATCGAGGACAGCTCGAGCCGCATTGCAGACATCATTGGCCTAATCGAGGGTATCGCCTTCCAGACGAACATTCTGGCGCTCAATGCCGCTGTTGAGGCTGCTCGCGCCGGAGAACATGGCCGTGGCTTT
Source organism: Caballeronia turbans (assembly GCA_001544655.2). Taxonomy (GTDB): domain Bacteria; phylum Pseudomonadota; class Gammaproteobacteria; order Burkholderiales; family Burkholderiaceae; genus Caballeronia; species Caballeronia turbans. Next base: position 67,322 of record FCOD02000027.1, on the reverse strand, counting down.
GCGGTGGTTGCCAGTGAAGTTCGGAGCCTTGCGCAGCGTTCCTCCACTTCATCAAAGGAAATAAAAGAACTTATTGAGACGTCTGGTGCGAGAGTTGAGGCTGGATCGAAGCTCGTCGCTAGTGCAGGAGAGACAATGGAGAAAATACGCGACGCGATTGCGCGCGCCAGCGACATCATGCGTGACATTGCTACGGCATCGCACGAGCAGAGTCTCGGCATCGAGCAACTCAACCAAGCGATATCGCAGATGGACGAGGTAACGCAGCAGAATGCAGCACTGGTCGAAGAGGCCGCAGCGACCGCCGTCTCGATGGAACAGCAAGCCTCGCATCTAAGCGCTGCTGTCGCCGTTTTTCGCATTGGGGAAGCACCGTCAACCTAGGCCGCGATTGCTTTTCCCTGCCACTGCTCCCTTTGGACCGAAAGCTGCTAATCGCGATAGGCGGGGCGGGTCGTTCGGTCGTTCACCGAGGATGTTCACCCCTTCGACGTCGGGGGCTGAGACACCTTGCTAGACGCTTGGTTGCTTGGTTGCAGCGCTAGCCGTTGATTGCGCTACATGCAACACGGACAGGTGGATCCACGCTTCCGTGCAGTTGGATATACCGGGCCGATGACGAAGCGGCGCATCTAGTATGCATGCAAAGGGTGTCTGCGACGACGAATGACAGAGCGGGCGAACCGTCGACAAAAGCGCGTCCCTGCGCCGACCAACGTCGGCGTCACGAAGTCAGCCGTGGCATAGGTGGCTGCTCATGCACGAGAGCGCCACCGTTGCAGCTGGGCATAAAAGTGAAAGGGAGCTTGGGTGAGACGGCGATGACGAAGCGTGTGTGCGTGCCGACATTGTTAGATCGCTTAAGCCGGTTCCATCCCGTGGATCCGCTTCGTACTCGCACTTTCAGGCGAGGCAATGTACGCGAGAAATGCTTTTGCTGCTTCCGGTGTTGTGCAGCCAGATGTGATGGCGGCACTAAAAACGGTGGCCAAACCGACCGGTGACGGCAGCGGGCAAAGCACCTCAATACCCTCAATGTCCTTCAATTCACTGAACTGCTGGAAGCCGATATCAACCTCACCGCTTGCGACCAGTGAGCCGACCGGCGTTCCTGGCTGCGCCTGCACGAGCCGTGGCCGGCGCACTTCGGTTTCCCCGTCGGCCACGCCCCAGCGGTGGAGTAATCGCAGCACATGCGCACCGCTGGGCCGGTTGAATACCCGACGGAATGAGCGCACCGGACCGCATCGCGAAGCCCGGCTTCGCTGCCTACATCAGGTGCGGGAGCACCGGCCTTCACGGCAACCGCCAACGACGAGCGGACCACTTCAACGAGGCTAGCGCGGTCGATTCGCCCGGCATCTGCGAGAGGCGGCAAAGCGTCCGATGCCAGGATGACGATGTCGAATGGTTCGCCGTTCAGCACGCGCTTCGCGGCTTCTACCCCGCCCACCGATTCGATATCGACGCGCGATGCAGAACTTGCCAGATATTCGGCGGCGAGAGCATTAAGTAGATTGCGCGTCGCCATCGATGAGATGCAGGTGAGTGCCATTATCTTTCCGCGTCAGTCGATATAACGCAAGCCGGCCTTTTGCAGCGGCTCCCGCATCTTGTACATATCGAGGCCAAGCACGCCGCTCAATAGCTTCGCCCGCTTCTCTTCTTCGAGCGCCTCGCGCGCGATCGCGTTGTCCAGTACTTGCTTCGCGATCGCCGACGGCACGACGACGACGCCATCGTCATCGGCGACGATCACATCGCCCGGCGTGATCATCGCGCCCGCGCACACCACCGGAATGTTCACTGAGCCGAGCGTGGCTTTTACCGTGCCCTTCGCGGAGACCGCACGGCTCCAGACGGGAAAGTTCATCTCTGTCAGAACCCGTACGTCGCGCACGCCGCCATCGATGACGAGTGCCCGCGCGCCGCGCGCCTTGAAGCTCGTCGCGAGGAGGTCGCCGAAGAAGCCATCGGTGTTCTCGGTCGTGCAGGCGGCCACGACGATATCGCCCGGGCGAATCTGCTCGGCCGCAACATGCAGCATCCAGTTGTCGCCCGGTTGCAGCAACACAGTGACGGCGGTGCCGCTTGCCTGCGCACCGCTAAAGATCGGCCGCATATACGCCTTCATCAGGCCCACGCGGCCCATTGCTTCATGCACAGTCGCCGATCCGAGCGCCCCGAGCCTCTGCGCGGCATCTGCATCCGCGCGATCGATGTTGCGATACACCACTCCAAGCTCGTACATATCAACGCCCCTTTGCTTTAAGCGCGGCATCCAGACGCGGATAGACACGACGGGCGTTGCCTTCATAAATCTTGTAGCGCGCTTGCGGCTCGATGCTTGCCGCCTCGATATATCGCTTCGTATCGTCGAAATAATGTCCCGTTTCGGGATCGATGCCGCGCACCGCGCCGATCATCTCGCTCGCAAACAGAATGTTGTCGACCGGGATCACGCGTGTCAGCAGATCGATGCCGGGCTGGTGATAAACGCAAGTGTCAAAGAAAACGTTATTAAGCAGATAATCTTTCAGCAAAGGCTTCTTCAGTTCTTGCGCAAGTCCGCGGAATCGGCCCCAGTGATAAGGTACTGCACCGCCTCCGTGTGGTATGACGAAGCGAAGTGTCGGGAAATCTTTGAAAAGTACCGACGTCAGGCACTGCATGAATGCAGTCGTATCTGCGTTCAGATAATGAGCGCCGGTCGTATGAAAGCATGCATTGCAACTGGTACTTACATGGATCATCGTCGGTATGTCATATTCAACCATCTTCTCGTATATCGGATACCAATAACGATCGGATAACGGAGGGCTTGTCCAGTGACCTCCAGACGGGTCTGGGTTTAAATTGACAGCAACGCTGCCGTATTGCTCGACACACTTCACCAGTTCAGGGATGCTTGTATTGATGTCGACGCCCGGACTCTGGGGAAGCATTGCCGCCGGCGTGAAGTTGTCCGGAAACAGTTCGCAGACGCGATAGCACAGTTCATTGCAAATCGCAGCCCACGTACTGGAGACCTCGAAGTCCCCAATGTGATGTGCCATGAAGCTCGCGCGAGGACTAAAAACGGTCATATCGAGGCCGCGCTCTTTCATCAACCGTAGCTGATTGGTCTCGATTGACTCACGTAGTTCGTCGTCGCTGATTTTCAAATCAGATACTTTTGGCTTTTCTGCCGGGTTTTTGATGCCGGCAATTTGCCGAGTGCGCCACAACTCTAACGCTTTGGGCGCGGTCGTGTAGTGCCCGTGAATGTCGATAATCATCGCTACTCCGCTTGAAGTGGATCGACCGATACAAAAGGCGCCCGTGCGAGTCGTCAGAAGGGGACGACGGCATGGGCGACGGTGCCGTTTCTTCGGCAAAGGGGCTTGCCTTGGCCAATCCCACTAACTTGTTAAGGTTCGAACCCTCGTGCTGGGGCAACAGGCATCGAAGCCGAAGACAACATCGTCGATTGCCTTGCCTCAGATATCGAGAGTGATGCCAGGCGATTTCGAGCGCGAGATGCAGATTGCCATGCAGTCGCCTTGCGCTTTCTCGGCAGACGTCAAGAAGCAATCGCGGTGGTCAGGCACGCCTTCCAGTACCGTCGTGACGCAAGTACCGCAAACCCCTTGTTCGCAGGAGGTTTCCACTTCGATTCCTCGCGCGCGGAGTGCGTCGATGATCGTTTCATCGGCCCCGACGTCGACCGTCACACCGCTTTGTGCCAGGGTCACTTGAAAGCTGCGATTTCCGACCATCGCTATCGCCTGCTCGGACGCGCCAAAGTACTCAAGGTGCACTGCGTCGACTGGCCAGCCTGATTGCGCCGCAACCTCTTGGACGGTATCCATGAACGGGCGCGGTCCGCAAAGATAGAGGTGCGTTTCACCAGACCGGACGGCAAGCGCGTCTCGCAGCGCTTCAGCGAGCGCCTCCCGGTTTAGTCCAAGATACATGCGGCATGACGTAGACAGCGCGCCACTCTCGAGTTCATCGCGAAACGCAACGTGCTCCGACGAGCGGCAGAAATACAGCAGCTCGAAAGACTGCCCCTGTGCGTTTAGCACACGCGCCATACTTATCAGAGGAGTTATGCCGATGCCGCCGGCCACAAGAATGCTGTGTCTCGCGTGCTCAGCCATCGGGAAGTTGTTGCGCGGTAAGGAAATCTCCAGTTCGGTACCGACATCTAGGTCTTCGTGCACCCATTTGGAGCCGCCACGCGATTCCGGCTCCCGCTTTACAGCGACCGAATAGCTGGCAGGATCGTCATGCGGTCCACAGAGCGAATATTGGCGAATCAAGCCTGGCCCCATATGCAGATCGATATGCGAGCCGGGTTGGTACGTGGGAAGCTGAGATCCATCAACCGCGCTCAGCGTGACTAGACGGATGTCTTGCGCGATCGGCGACACGGAAGTCACCCGCACGAGGATTGTATTGGCCATCGCATTAGGGTCCGTTAGAAACGATTCTACCTGCTATTTACATTCGGGATATCGATCCCTGGCGCGAAGGTGCGCGGATGGCCCGCTTAATCACGAGAGGTCAGTGATTGAGCGGGCACCTATGGCGCACTATTCGGTGACGCCCTTGTTGTTCAGAGCAAAGAGCGTTGGATCACTTGCGTAACGTGCGCAGAACATCTCTTTTGATTCAGTCGACTCGATCTCGCCCGTGACCACGACCAGATCGGTGAACTGATTATCGGATTCAGCGCGCACGACACCTCTCGGATCGCGACCCTCCGCCACATCTTTTGCACCTTCGTCGAGCATGCGTCGGGCTCGCATGATGGCGATATCAGAGGAAGAGAGGTGCTCCCCTGTCTGATCGTGAATCGTTCCTTGCGACTGAGTGATCGCAATATCGTGGACAGAAAAGCATTCACCAAGGCCCAGATACGCCTCCCTCTTCATCGAGTCACGATCTTGGGAATACAGATCGTGTTTGTCCCGCCGCATGCGGTCACCTTCAGCTTTCTCGGATTCGTATTGCTTAGCAAGCGCTGCCTTGTCGAGTTGGCCGCTTCGATGAAAGATAAATTCCCAGCGCCAGTGATGTTCGTCATCGATGGGCACATCCCAGAGCATCGTGAGTCCGCCCTCGCCGAGGTAGCCCTCAAAGCCGCCCACGGCGCAAGCATTGGGCATTACAAAGTTTGTGATGCGAATTGATGAGCGATCGGTCCCATCAATCTTGCGGAGCGTGTAAAGCCTCACTCCAAAGCGTGTATCTTCGACGGCAAGTTCGGGCCGGGCCTGGTTGGCAAATACGCCCCAACGCGCTTGCATGTCGGAGCTAGTCAGCTCCAACTGGTGCAAATAGGATGTGTGGACTGGGTCGATGTTGCCCTCGCTGGCCTGCATCCAGTTGCAGTCGCCAAACCAGCGCGTCGTGTAGCGAAATTCGTCGCCACCTGCGAGCGCCGGATAGTTTGGGAAAAGCGGTGCCTCGCCGGGACCCATATAAGCCCAGAACGCTCCTCCGGCCTCATGAATCGGATACGATTTCATTCGGATGCGGTCTTTGGCGGTCGGCGACGCCTCGGCCGGTTGATCGAGGCACCGCCCGTTCACATCGAACAGCCAGCCATGATAAGGGCAGCGAATCCCGCCGTCTTCAATGCGGCCCAACGCGAGATCTGTGCAGCGGTGAGCGCACTTTCGGTCAATCAGACCAACTTTGCCTTTGTCGTCACGGAACAGAACGAGGTCTTCGCCCATAATGCGAATCGGTTGTGGCGCTCCGTCTTTAGGCAGTGAGTCGCTGGTCGCCACCGGCTGCCAATAACGCCTAAGGAGTTCACCTGCGGGAGTCCCGGCATTGGTCTGTGTCAGATACTGATAACGATCAGCGCCTCGCGGGCGCGGTTTTACGACGATCGGCTGCGTCGGGGTTTCCATGCAGTGTCTCCTATGTGGGTTTGCACTTCAGTCCGTATAGGCGGACGAATGCGTCAGTATTGGCTGTCGTCGGAAACTGGCCGACGACGGTTTGCCAAGAAGGGGAAGGCAACGACAACGACAGCTGCTGCGCCGAGGTAACCGAGTGAAAGTCGCCTTACAAACGTGGCGGCTTCAAGGGCGTGCACGTCTGTATCAAAGATCGCGTTCAAAAAAGTGCCGACTAGACACGTTAAAAACGAACCAAGAAGGCCTCTCCTGATTACGGCGTCGCTGTGCTGCCACACCTCAAATAAACGTCGCATGTCGTTACCGCCCTGAGTTCATGAGTGTTAAGATATATCGATATCAGACGGTTTAAAACCGGAAATTCGGCATAGCTGTTATGCAGATAACGGGGGTACACGAGCATGGAAATCAGGCAACTCCACAACTTCTCGCGCATCGCAGAGGTCGGAAATTTGACGCGGGCGGCCTCGCTTTTAGGGCTCACCCAGGCAGCGTTGAGCCGTCAGGTTGCACAACTCGAGGCCGAGCTCGGAACGGTGCTATTCAAACGCAACGGTCGCGGCCTTGTGCTGACCGATGCTGGCCAGCGGCTCTTGGCACACGTGCCGATCATTCTTCGGCAAATTGCTGCGGCGACTCGCGCCGTTAGGGGAGACGAAGGTCCGGTGCAGGGGACGCTGGTGCTGGGACTGCCGCCGAGCTTGGCGCGCACGTCGGTTGTTCCACTTATCGACGCGTTCCGTGAGCGGCTCCCCGCGGTCACCCTGCGTACTGTTGACGGCCTGTCGGCCAATCTGGTTAATATGGTGGAAACCGGGAAACTCGACTGCTCGGTCGTATACAACCAGCCGCCCAGCGATCTGGTCGAAATGCGTCTAATTTGTGAGGAGGATCTCTACCTCGTGTCGGGACGGGCGGCGGGCGATAACGGAAAGGCGCCACCCCGCACGCTTGCCCTTGCGGACATCTCTGGCTTGCCGCTCGTAACTGCAGGAAACACGAATGTAATACACGTGGCGCTAGCGACTGCAATGGCAGCGGTTGGCCTGGAGCCGAAAGTCGCGCACGAGATCGAAAATCTCTCCGCAATTCTCGATCTAGTTCAAAGGGGCTACGGAAGTTCTGTAATTCCTTTGAGCGGAGTTCACTCGTGCATTGGAAATCCTGAACTGACACTGCATCGCATAGGCAAACCCGCAGCACTGCGGTGCAGCCTCTCGGTCGTAAGACCCGTTCGTACGCTCGATGACGCGCTTATTGAACAAAGTACCTCGCTCATCAGCGAGGTTGTCCGTCAGCAACTTGCTGTGTTCCACGCTAACGTTGAAAGAAGCATCGATGCTTGACGTAGAGCACTCGATAACCGTAGCGCATCTATATGCGGGCCAGTTCTCGGCGTGCTTGTTAGCTGTTTTGCTGTATTCGTGGCGCCACGGATCTTCATGCGGGTGGCGTTGTAGGCCGCGACCGCGATGCTCCGGTTTGCGGATTCACCGACATAATACCGGGCTGTGCACGCTGCTCTGAGGCGGGCGGACTTATCGATGGCCGTTGCGCCTAGGCTGTAGGCCGTCGCGTCCCCTATGCCCCTTCCTGCCACTGATCGGTAGATCATTAATCGTGTTTCAGTCCCGAAGTCAAAGCGGCGGCAAACCGGTCCGACGGGCAGCGCCGCGGGAGAGAAGCACGAACCTAGGCAAGGAAGGTGCGAACTACTCGGCGCGCTGCCGCGACATCACCGCTCCCATCATCGAGCGGTCGAGTTCTTCCTCCCAGGCAGCGATGACGAGCGTGGCCACGCCGTTGCCGATCGTATTCACAATCGCCAAGCCCGTACCCATGAAGCGATGAATGCCGAGGATCAGCACCATCCCCGATACTGGAATCACCGGAAACACGAGCAGGGTAGAGGTCAACATGACGAACGCCGCGCCCGCGATGCCGCTTGCACCCTTAGACGTGAGCATCGCGACGCCGACAAGCGTGAGTTGCTGCGTCAGAGTTAGTTCTACGTTGAACGTCTGAGCGATGAACAGCACGGCCATCGAGAGGTAGATATTGGTGCCGTCAAGGTTGAACGAGTAGCCTGCTGGAATCACGAGGCCGACGACTGACTTCGAGCAGCCGATGAGTTCCAGTTTATCCAGCATTTGTGGCAGGGCCGCTTCAGACGAACTCGTGCCGAGCACGATGAGGATTTCCTCGCGGATATAGCCCATGAATCGCACGATATTGACACCGAGCATGCGGGAGATCGCGCCCAGCACGACAAGCACGAACGCGGCGAGCGTCATATAGAACGCACCGATAAGCTTGAGCAAGGGGATCACGGCGTCGACCCCGAACGTGCCGATAGTGAAGGCGATCGAGCCGAAGGCCCCAATCGCGGCCACCTTCATGATGATGTGCACAACGCCGAAGAAGGTGTGCGCAGTCTTGTCGATTAGCTCAAGCAACGGCTTACCTCGTTCCCCGAGCGCTGCCAGCGATGCTCCGAACAGCACGGAGATCAGCAGTATCTGCAGCACATTGCCGGTTACAAACGCGCTGACGACAGTGTCAGGAATCAGATGTAGCAGGAAGTCAACGGTGTTCTGCGCTTGCGCGGCTGTCGTATAAGCGCTCAGCTCCCTGCTATCGATCATTCCCGGCTTCAGGTTGAAGCCGCTGCCCGGCTTGAAAAGATGACCTGCGACAAGTCCGACAACAAGCGATAACGTCGATACGATCTCGAAATATAGTAATGCCTTGCCGCCGACGCGTCCCACTTTCTTCATATCGCCCATGCCGGCTATGCCGACCACAACCGTACAGAAGATGATAGGCCCGATCACCATCTTGACCAGCTTAATGAATGCATCGCCGAGCGGCTTCATTTTCACCGCGATCGACGGCGCGAAGTGACCGAGTAAGATGCCTAGCAGAATGGCAACGAGCACATGAAAATAGAGTGCTCGATAAAAAGGCTTCTTTTGGCGGTGCGCCCCTGAGGTCATGGTGGCTGCATTGTTCATGCTGCTTCTCCCGGCGGCAACGCGAATGTTCCGTGCGTCTTCATCATCTCCAGGCCGCCGATCTCCGAGGGCGTGGTGGCACAAAAAGTAGGTGTCGAAAGCCGGCAACAGGCACCCGCGGGCGAGTGGACGAGAAATAGCTTCATGTCTGTTTCGCCCACGGGTTGGCTTGAATCTAGAATTTCTCTTGAAGGCCCAAAAGCACGCCGGTTTGTTTGGCTCCGGCGACCGTGAAGTAGCCCGCACCGACGGAATAAGACGCGCGGCTGTTGTTCTGCATAAAGCCGAGCATGGTATAGACCGACGTTCGTTTTGATAAGAGGTACGTCGCGCGCATGACGTACATGTTAGCGTTCTTCTGATCCGTCGTCGTAATTCTGGACACTTCACCGGCCAACTCAATGTCTGGAGCCGGCATGTACGATGCGCCTCCGTAGAAGATGTTTGTCTGATAATCGGTCGCAGTCGTAGTCTTCCGGTGAATCATGCCGCCACGCAATGCGACAGCCGCGAGTTGCACGTATCCACTGACCATGTAACGAGTTGTCTTCTGATGCGAATTAGTGAGGAGCAGCGGCATAGATGGATCGAATGAAACGCTCCCGGGCAACAAACCAGGTCCACCGCGTAGGTCGTCATAGACGAACTGCAAGCCAAACTGCGGGCCCCAGTAACCGGCGAGCGCCGTTATTTGCCTGCACGATGTCGGACTACCTGCAACGTTACCGGGACAATTCGTTGCTCCGGGGTTATACGCCGCGCCTCCGTTGACCGCGGCGCTTCCTGTGGCTACCGCCGCATCACGACCCGAACTATACGTGCCCCCTAACACGAAATGTCGGAATTCGGCCAGATAACTCAGCGCGTTATCTGAACGCGCGCTCGGGAGATACGGGTCTAGCGACGCCAACGAATAAAGAGCCGGCCCGATGACTGTCGACCTTAACAAGGCAATGTACGTCATGTTAATTTGACGACCCGCACGAAAGGTCCCATAGGGCGTTTCGAGTCCCACCCATGCGGATCGTCCGAACAGACGATTTCCTTGTTGGAGGCCACCGGTATTCGGCGCAAAGCCATTTTCCAATTCGAAAATGGCATTAAATCCTCCGCCAAGCTCTTCTTTGCCGCGCAATCCCCAACGTGACGGCAATGCAGCCGAGATTGATGTCATCCGGACGGCAGAACCAGAAGCCGCAGTTTGCCCAGGCGCAGTCGCGGCTTTATTTTCCCAGTCCACGCCAACGTCAAGAACGCCGTAGAGGGTCACCGAGCCTTGCGCGCGGGCGCAGAGGGACACTAGTAGCATGGCGACAGCTAGCGTCGCTCTTACAGTACTGTTCATTTCCTGAATCCTATAGAGAGGAGCCGTCTTTCCGGGTCATCATTCTGCGTATGACCAAGCGGAATAATCTAAATATGGCGTGCGGGCGACCGCAAAGACTTGACCGAACCCGATCAGCCGTGGGCCTTTGAACAGACTACGCGCATGTCAGACCTCAATTGCACTGCCTCACGCCGTTTCTTCTGCCATTTTCATCGCAGAGGCAGTGGGCCGAGGGGCGTGGATAATTAAGTGGCAGGTGAGGGTGATTGAATGTTGCACAATGTTGTCTCCATGATTTTAGTTTGTCAGCTTAAACGTCGCTTATTGACCTCCGGGAACGAAAGTCCATTTTTCCGACGCGCTGCGTTGTCAACGAGATAAATATTTAGTTGACTGCCAGCTCGATATCGCCGACCTCATATAAGCGTCTTTTCGAGCCTCTGTAGCATGCGATAACATGGCAGCACGCCCGCAACGCTTGCGTTTGGCATTCGAGATTCTCGAATTGCACTGAGAAACTCACGATCTTGCCGCGCAATCCCATTTAGAATCGAATTCTCATGATCGATCTCGATTTTGTTCCCGTTTCCGTCGGTCAAAGCGTCATTGCGCGCGATGAATGTAACGCCATCGCCAATATAACGAAACGTGGACCCCTGCGGCCCGGCGTTGTTGAAACTCAGGGATAAAGTACACAACGCACCACTCGTGCTTTTCAGTTGAATCGACATGTCAAGCGCGATCTTTAGCGCTGGATCGATCGGTCCTTGCAGCATGTTCGCTTCAATCACGTCCTCACCGGTCTGGTATTGAAACAGGTCAACGGTGTGAGCGGCGTGATGCCAGAGTAGATGATCTGTCCAGCTTCGCGGCTCGCCGAAGATATTCGTATTCGAGCGACGGAGGAAATGCGTTTGGACGTCCAACTGACGGAGCGAGAATTGCCCGGCAACGATGCGGTCATGCAACCAGTTGTGGCCCGCGTTGAACCGTCGGGTATGTGCACACATGGCGATCAGTCCAGTGCGCTGCTGCCATAACGCCACTGTTTCAGCGTCGGCTAGAGATTGCGCCAAGGGAATTTCGACCAGCACATGTTTTCCCGCTTGCAAGCATGCGATCGCTTGCTCGGCATGTCGCGGTGTTGGTGTACACAGTATTACCGCTTCTATCTCTGAAAGCTTTAAAACGTCATCTAATTCCCGGTCAATTTGTTTGATGGGGTAACGGCTGGCAATAGCGCGTGTCTTTTCAGTTTCATTGTCCACCAAGGAGATTATTTCGACATCTGTGGATTCGGAAAGCGAATCGAGGTGCTGAATTCCGATAGCACCGGCGCCCACCACTGCTACCTTTAGCGGTTTCATCAGGCATCCTCGAACACTAGCAGGCCAAAAGCGGTATTTGACGCCGGCACATGGTAGAAGCGATAGACTTGACGGACCCGCTCACTGAGTGCGCCGCGCATGACAAGCCACATGATAATCTCTAGGCCTTCCGATCCGGCTTCGCGTAACAGTTCGGTATGCCCAATTTTCGCGAGGGATGAAGGATCGCTATACATCCCATCGAGCCACATCTCGTCGTAGGCGCGATTAATAAGGCCGGCGCGTTCGCCCTGAAGCTGATGGGACATGCCGCCCGTTCCAAAAATGGCAACCTTGACATCCGGTCCGTAGGAATCGATCGCCCGGCGCAGCGCCTGTCCAAGCTTCAAACAACGTAGTGCCGTGGGTTGAGGATACTGAATTACATTTACACATAACGGAATTACTTTGCACGGCCATCGCTCCGTTTGGCCGAACATCAGAGATAGCGGCACAGTAAGGCCGTGGTCCACTGTCATGTCGCCAACCATCGCCACATCGAATTCATCATTCAATACTAGGGACTCGGTTATGTGCCATGCGAGGTCGGGGTCGCCTTCGCAAGAAGGTACTGGCCGCGGCCCGTACCCTTCGTCATGCGGCGGGAACTGTTCTGCTACGCCGATGGCAAACGTAGGAGTCAGGTCGAGCCCGAACCGCGACGCGTGATCGTTATAGACCACAATAACCACATCAGGCTGGACGTTACGAATCCATTCGCGTGCCGGGTCCACACCATCGAATAACGGCTTCCAGTACGGTTCCTGAGTTTTTTGATGATCAATTGCGGCGCCGATTGAGGGCACGTGTGAAGTCGCGATACCGCCGACGAATTTAGCCATGTTTCCATTCCTCCACACTGCGATTGCCCTGGATCTGGCGGCCACCGGCAGTCATCATTGCGCGGAAATCTTCCACCGACATTCCATTGGCTGACATGGCGGCCCCTACATGCTGCATAGTCAGCCCATCAAAAATCGCGAGCTTAAACGTGTAATAAATGTTCCCGCCTAAGCGCAACATTTCTAGCCAATTTCGATCAAGCACAGCGCGGCGTTGGTCGTCGGTTAATTTATAGGTGTCGAGATACCCCGACTCGTCGGCGCGGAACGCTGCTCGATTTGATTCCTGGTCGAGCGACTTGCAGAACATGTTCAATGCGTATCCTGCGCGGCAACGCGCCCCGTCAAACACGTAGGTGCCGGGGATCAACTGGTAATCGCGAGCGGTGTCTGTTTTCATTCGTTGCCCCAGTAAAGACGGGTGGGATTGTCGACGAGCAACTTACGCTGTAGCTCTGCTGTGGTAGCAATCTGTGGGATGTAGTCCACGAGCAGGCCATCATCGGGCATGTGATTTTTGAGATTGGGGTGGGGCCAGTCGGTGCCCCAGAGAACCCGGTCAGGGAACGTCTCGACGAGACGCTTGGCAAATGGAACGACGTCCGAGTAGGGTTGCCGCTCCCGACCCAATGCCGGCTTTCCGGACACAGAAAGCCTTTCGGGGCAGCTGACCTTGGTCCATGCATTGGGATGTTCGTGCATGAACTTCACGAACAACTCGAACTCTTCCCCGTCGACGCCTTTCGAAACGTCCGGACGCCCCATGTGGTCGATCACCACATCCGTGGGTAACCCGGTGAAGAAATCCCATAGCTCCGGTAAATCCACCGCCTCGAAGTAGACAACGATGTGCCAGTTCAGCTTGGCAACACGCTGCGCAATTGCCATCAAGTCGTCTCTAGGCGTGAAGTCAACCAGGCGTTTGACGAAGTTGAATCGGACGCCGCGTATGCCTGCGGCGCGTAGCTTTGCGAGCTCTTCGTCGCTGATATCCCGTTCGACCGTTGCGACTCCGCGTGCTTTGCCTTGCGCAGCGACGCAGGCGTCAACCAGCGCACGATTATCTGACCCATGACACGTCGCTTGGACAATCACATTGCGCGCAAAGCCCAAGTGGTCGCGCAAAGCGAAGAGCTGATCCGCAGTCGCATCGCAAGGGGTGTATTTGCGCTGCGGAGCGTATGGGAAGCGATCTGGCGGACCGAATACATGACAGTGGGCATCGACCGCGCCCTCCGGCAGCCTAAATTGGGGCCGGGACGGGTTGGCATGCCAATCCAACCAGCCAGGCGTCTTCGCGAATTGGTCGCTCATCGTCGTCTCCCTATGTCATCTAGGTTGTATTCTTTGGCATTATCTGCCATTCTTCAATGACAACTCCGGCATATCAGATATGTCTAAAACGCAATTCGTAGGGAGGGAGATATGGAGCTGCGGCAGCTTGAATTCTTTGTCCATGTAGCAGAGTTGGGCAGTTTCACTCGTGCTTCGAACTTCCTGTCGGTTGCGCAGCCAGTACTCAGCCGGAATGTGCGGGCGCTAGAGGTCGAATTCAGACAGGTGCTGCTTGAGCGTAATGGGAGGGGAGTGACCTTGACCGAGGCTGGCAAGCGGTTCCTGGAGCACGGCCGCAGTGTCCTCGCCCAGATCGAGCGAGCGCGTCTTGACATGGAGGAAGGCCGCGGAGCATTTACCGGCCGGCTCGTAGTGGCGCTTCCGCCAAGCGTCAGTCACGCGCTCACGGCGCCGTTGGTTCGCGCTTTCCGCTCACACTTTCCAGGCGCGACGCTTTGTGTGCTAGAGGGTTTGTCTACGAACATCCTGGAGTGGCTGACTATCGGACGCGTTGACTGCGCGGTGGTCTACACGGTCCCTACATCAATAGGCGTGGACCTTGTGCCTGTACTCAGTGAGCAGCTCCATTTGGTATCTCGGCGCAGTGACCGAGACTGTCTAGAGCGTTCTGTTTCCGACGACATTAGTCTGGCAGAAGTGGCCAGAAAGACTCTCGTGATGCCGAGCAGGCCGCATTCCATTCGCATGCTAGTCGAAGGAACAATGGCCCAAGCATCGCTTAAACCACAAATCGAACTCGAGGTGGAGAGCATTCCTGCAATCCTAACGCTTGTACGTAGCGAGGAACTGCATGCGATCCTTTCGTTGAAAGCGGTTCACTCAAGCGGGCGGATAGATGACTTCACAGTTCGTCCCATTCGGTCGCCGACTTTGGAAACAATGCTATGGATCGCGACGTCGGCTCAACGACCTCGCGGACCGTTGTTAAACCAGGTCGTGCCCATGCTGCAAGATCTTTTACTCGATCTCTGGAGTATCAAACAACCGGCCTAGTTCTGTCCTCTAGCCACACTGCTCGCTATGGACGACGACCACACGTCACCCGACGCCAGCTTCAGCGGTGTCTGGCTTCAACTGTGCGCGCGACACTGGCTTACGGCGCTGATCGTGGATGCGCTTTTCTGCCAGGTGCCGCGCCGTAGGCACTTTTGGCTTACGTCTTACCGATACACACACGCAAAACTCGTCGCGTCGTTCACGTCGCCGCCGACAAACCTCGGCCACGCCGGATAACGGCACAGCGGCCGTGTGCGTCCGAGCGTCGCCGTGTTGAGGTCGCTCATCTGCAAGGTCTCGGGCGCAGCGCCCGATTCGACCCAGCGATCGAGCGCGGACAGCGAATCGATTGCCGGATGGAACGGCCCCGTTCCGTGTCCGACGCCGGGCATCAAATAGAAGCGCACGAAGCCGTCGACCTTGCCGCGACCGTAGCGTCCGACCAGTCCGTTGAAGTAGTCCGTGCTCGACTCCGTGCTGACGATTTCATCGGCAAGTCCATGCGTCATGATGATCTTGCCGCCCTTCGCCGCGAACGCGCCGAGGTCCGTGTCCGTCGCATCGCTCAGCGCGGAAACGGTCTGTACGCGCGATCGGTATGCGCCCGGATCGTACGGATCGAAGGTCAGCGAATCGAATGTCGGCGCGCGTGTAACGAAGAATTTGACCCATTGATCGCCGGTCACCCATTGATTCGCGTCGTGCTTGCCCGCAGGATTCGACGGCGTTTTCGATTCACCGAAATCGCGCGTCGTAAACGGTCCCGCGAACACCGAGCCGGCGAGAATGTTGTAGCCCGCATAGCGATGTACGCCGTTGGCGAGCGGATAGGGCAGCAGCAGGGGCGATGCGATCGTGACGACGGTCGCGAGTTGCGGATCGGAGAGACAGCTATCGCCCGCATCCTTGCCGCCCGGACAACGCAACGACGCGAGCACCTTGAGCGCGTGCAGCTTGCAGGCATCGACGTTCGAGATGATGCCGTCGGCCACGCCGTCGAGCGTATCGCATTCCTTCATGACGGCGTTCTGCAGCAGTTCGGTCTTGGCGACATCGAGCCAGCCCGCGCCGTTGCGCAAATAAAGCGCGCGTCCCAACACGACGTTCGACAGGCGCAAGCCCGTGTAGTTGAGCGCGGGCCGATTCACGACGATGCCGTCGTAGTCGCCGGGCCAGCGCTGAATTTCGGTGAGACCGTCGCGGCCGCCCGTCGAGCTGCCGAAGAAGTAACGCTTCGCGGGCATCTGCGCGTAGCGCTTCCTGATGAGCAGCATCGCAACATCGTGCGTCTTCTTCAAGCTCAGGCCGCCGTAGTTGGCGAGCGCTTCGTCGTTGGCCGCGAAGGAGCCATTCGTGATGCTGGAACTCTGATGTCCCGAATCGTCGCCGAAGGTGGCGTAGCCGGATGCAAGCGGCGTCGGCGTGCCGGTGGGCGCCATGTCGAGCGCGGCGACACCGGTGATGAGCGTGCCATCGAAACCGCCGCCGCCGTAGTGCAGCGACTTGTGATTCCAGTCGGTCGGCAGGTTCACCTGGAAGTTGATGACGGGCGCCGCCGGATCGACGGGTGCAATGACGCCGTTCACCTGGCAATACTCGCCGCTCGTTTCGACGAGCGTCGCGGTCGCGATCTTCGCACCGCTCGTCGGGGCGCCGATGGATGACGCCGGAATCGTCAAGCCCGCGAGCGCGGCGCATTGTTGCGATGCCGTCTGAGTCTGCGTTTGCGTTTGCGCCTGCGTCGGCACGTTCGCGACGGCTGCAGGCGAGCCACTATCGCCGCCGCCGCATCCGGCAATCGCCATCGAAAACGCTGCGCATAGCGCACCCAGGGCGAGCGTGCGCCCCGACGTTCTGCTCTTCATGGTCGTCTCCTGTATCGGCACGAATCGAACGCCCGGGCCGGTTGACAGTGCTGCTCTTATTCGCTTGAGCCGCCCGCCCCGCCGGCGACGGATCGCACGAGGCGCGCATCGTCGCCGAAGAGGGCGCGTATGCCCGCATCCGATACGAACATCGCCTCGCCGCTATGACCCGCTTCCGGCACTTCGTGATAGCGATGCATCAACCCGGGATGCCGCGCCAGCAGATACGCGTAATACGCCCGGCCCCGCGCCAGCCGATGCGGGCCCTGTGCATTGGCCGCGCACGTGCGATCCAGCGCCGGATGCAGCGGATTGCAATCGTGTTCGCCCAGCAGATAGGTCACGTCGCTACGCGCGTAATGCGCTTCGAGATCGCGCCTTTGCGCGTCGTCGCGTGCGTAGCGTGGCAAGCGGCCAAGGCCATATTTCCAGTCGTTGACGTCATCGCATGGAAGGCTCGCCGGATAGGGCCGCGACGCATCGAAATACACATACGACGATGGATTCGCGATCACATGACGCAGCCTCGCCGCACCGCTCGATGCGCGTCCGACGATCGCATAGCGATGCGCCATCTGCGCGCCGCCCGAATGTCCCGCGATCACGATGTCGCGTATCGCCGGATAGCGCGCGCAATGCGCGTAATGCGCGATCAACGCGTCGAGCACATCGAACGAACTCAGCGCGTTCGGACCGCGCGCATCGAGGCCGCCCATCCATGCGGTCCACTCCCAATGCAGCGCGCCGGCATCGAGCGCGTGATGCTCTACATCGGCGGTCGCGAGAAATTGCGGCGCGATGAGTAGCGTCGTTTCGCGTGCCACGGACGATGCATGCAGCGCGCGTTCGACTGTGCGTAGATAAGCATCGGCATCGCGCAGGCGACCGTGCAGCATGATGACGACACGCTCGATCGACGCCCTATCCGATGCGCCGCCGAAGAACACCGGCACGCAGCCGCTGCCTCGCGGCGTCGAGATGCGAAAGCGCGCAGCGCCGACCACGCGCACCGGCGCTTCGTTGCGCGGACGCGCTTCGTTCACGGGCATTGTCATGAATGCGCGCCGTCCTTCGGCCACAGATTCGGCTCGCGGCACAGCCGCCGTCCCGATGCGCTCAGTCCCACGAGCAGCAGCGACACGATGCCCGCGAACATCAGATACCACGCAGGCACCATGCGCGATCCGGACACGCCGATCAACGTCGAGACCGTCAGCGGCGCGAGGCCGCCGAACAAGGTCACGGCGATGTTGTACGAAAGCGCGACGCCCATCGAACGCGTCGCGGTCGGGAACAGTTGCGTCAGCATGCCGGGATGCGCGCCCGACATCAGACTCAACACGACGGTGGCGATCATCTGCGCGGCGAAAACGCGCTCGGGCGTGGGCGCGGCGAGCACCCAGGAGAACAACGGCCACGCCGCGCAGATCCACAGAATCGTGATGGGAAAGAACAGCCAGTACGCGCCGAAGCGATCCGCGAGCCTGCCCGCCAGCGGATAGCCGACGATGCCGATCAAACCGGAAATGGCCGTGCCGAGCAGTGCGTTCTTCAGCGGCAGATGCAACTGCCGTTCGACATAAAGCGGCAAATACGAATGCCACAGATAATTGGTTGCCGTGCCGACAATGATGACGCCCATTGCACACAGCGCCGCATCGCCGCGTTCATGAAAGAAGGCGCGCAACGACTGACGCGGCGCGTGGCCGAGTTGCTGGCGCAGCTGCACGAATTCCGGCGATTCGGAGACCTTGTGGCGAATATAGAACCCGACCGGGCCGACGAGCGCGCCGAGCAGAAACGGCACGCGCCAGCCCCACGAGGTAAGCGCGTCGCTGGACAGATGCGTCGTGAGCAGATAGCCGCATGACGACGACAGCAGCAGCGCGACCGCTTGCGATGTCATCTGAAAACTGCCGAAGAACATCTTGCGGCCGGGAGGCGCATATTCGCTGAGCATCGCGGCGGCGGTGGCGAATTCCCCGCCGACCGACAAGCCTTGCAGCACGCGCGCGAGGAGCACCAGCAAGGGCGCAGCAATGCCGATGCTCGCGTAGCCGGGCGTGAGACCCATGAGCAATGTGCTGGCGGCCATCAGCAGAATCAGCATCGAGAGCGTCTTGCGCCGTCCGTGACGATCAGCCCACGCGCCGATCGCGATGCCTCCCAACGGCCGCACGATGAAGCCGATCGCAAATGTCGCGAGCGTCAGCGTGATCGAGAGGAGGTTGTTATCGACCGGGAAGAACACCTGCGCGATGGTTTTCGCGAAGTAGCCGTAGACCAGAAAGTCGAACCATTCGAGGCCGTTGCCGATGACCGACGCCAGCACCGCGCGGCGCACTTGCGAGCTCGTCAGCGGCGGCGCGGCGGCGGGCGGCGCACCGGTGTTCAGCACGGATTGCATATGTCTCCTTCGATCTTTTCGTGTGAACCCAGCTTAAGAAGCGTCGCGCCAAATGTAAAATACATATCGGATGACGTTGCCATATTCATTGGATATACCGCGAGGCAAACACGATGGAATTGCGCCATTTGCGTTACTTCCTCGCCGTGGCGGACGAGCGGCAAGTCACGCGCGCGGCCGCACGATTGCATATGCAGCAACCGCCGCTCTCGCAGCAGATTCAGGAACTGGAGCAGGAATTGGGCTTCGCGCTCTTTCTGCGTCAGCCGCGTGGCGTCGAACTGACCGCGCCCGGCGAAGCGTTCGCAGAACATGCGCGCGCGGCCTTGCGCACGCTGGAGCAAGGGGTCACACATGCGCGGCGCGTGTCAAGGGGCGAAGTCGGGCGCGTGCGCATTGCGCTGACGAGTTCGGCGGCGTTTCATCCGCTCGCCACCACGGCGATCCGCGGGTTTCGTGAGACGCATCCGGGCATCTCCGTCGAACTGAGCGAGATCAATGCGGCGGAGATCATCGAGATGATGTCGAACGGGGAGATCGACGTGGCGATCTTGCGCAAGCCCATCGAGACACCCGTCGATCTGCGCTTCGAACTGCTGGCGCAGGAACGCATGAGACTGGTGCTGCCGCTCGGCCATGCATTGATCGGCGCGCGCGCGGTTGCGCTCGATGCGCTCGCCGCGGAGCCTTTCATCTTCGTGCGCAGGCCGGGAGCGCCGGGCATGTACGCGGACTTCATTCGTGCGTGCGAGGCGCGCGGCTTCACGCCGCGTGTGGTCGATGAAGTGCCGCGCATGGTGACGGCCATCAACCTCGTCGCAGCGGGCGGCGGGGTGACGCTGGTGCCGGCGTCGATGCAGCGGTATCGGCAGGAAAGCGTGCGTTATTGCCGCGTCGCAGGCGACGATGCGTTTCGCGCGCCGTTGCACCTCGTCACGCGTTCGCAGACGCAAAGTCCGGCCGCGTCGCGCTTTAGGGAGACGGTGCTCGCGTTTGTTACGCAATCGGTTTGAAGATACAGCCAGAGCCGCCAAGACTGACAAATCGTCTTCAAAATCGCACGGAGCAGCCGGCGTGAGCGCGCGAATCACCGGATCAAATCCGATGCGTGGAAGTAATCGGAGCAGGCCACGTTGAGCTGGAACATTGGCTGCGCCCGGCAGCAACGTTAAAGCGTCGATGCTCCGATCCGTCTGTGCGTGCCGCTGCACTAGTTGAAACAACGCTACAGTAAGACGCGAGGCGTTTTTTGGAAGATGAATTTGGGTCGATTCCGACTAACAATGGAGTCCGTACAGCAACCACATCGTCAGCGGGTCGTCAATGACGGTCTCGAAATGAAGCGTACCGATCAATGGCCGGCGCTCATGGTTAAGCATGTCCGCGAGGTCGGCGGTAGGCACATACATCATCCGATAGATCCAGCCACCCTCGAAGCGCGGGGCGCCCTTCGTGCACGCTGCCGGGGTTGATGAGGCAGATGGTACGTCCGGGCTTCGCGAGACGGTGTCTACATCCGTCGAGGTATGCTTGTGCACCTCGATCAATGCCGCCGACGGCAAATTCGTCGCGAGGAACTCCAAGTTCGTCGTCCAGCACGTCAGCCCCCCAAAAAAATGCCGACACTTTCGCGTCGGCGAAAAAGGCTCTGGTGAGCCCCTGAGAGACTGGATGCTGGATTCCATGCTTCGTTGCTTGTTGGTCAGGACACAACGCTCATTGTCGACGATGACGACATTGTGCGGTAGCGCTGGGGTCCGCCCAATGTCGGTATCGGACTAGCCGCTATGCATATTTCGACGCGCCACAGTTGGTACTCCTACTTACCCGACGCCCCTTTTCGGCGATGATCATGCCAGCCGGCGCCGGAGAATGCGACCCTCCGACGGCTCGCGCACCTGTACGAGCGAGGACAACGCGCGCGGCCGGGCATCGGGCTGCGCCCGCTTTTCTTATTAGCGCGAGAGTGAGTCCTATGCAGCCAACACAGATGCGTCACCTTGATGTCAATCCTCGTCTGTTTGGCGCTAACGGTCATTTCCGCTGACGATGCCCGGGCGCTCGGAGGTAGAGCGGCTGTCGTCGGGTGTTGGCTGAAACCGACCCAACCGTCGCTTGCACAAACCGGCCAGGCGAAGTTGTTGTGCTTCTTGAAACGCTCGAAAGGCGGTCGCTATCGACGACTGAGAGACAATCAACTTGCAACGATAGGTCGACGGGTAAGGCCAGCGCGTCGACTTTGCGAGGTAAGTAAGCGCTAGAGCTACAAAGAGAGGTCGCCCTAAATATGAGTTGGATGGTCGAGCGTGCTCGACCTGCTTGCCTCAGGGGCCTTTCGGGCCGACGCCAACCGAAGCAGTTTTTCAAGCTGAGAAGCGCCACCGTCTGGAGGCGCCGACGAAGCTCATCCGCGAACTTGGCGCACGCGTCGAATACTACGGACGGTCGCGCGAATAAGGCAACGAGACCCTTCCGCGGATCAAATGAACTAGATCACACAATTTGTAGGAGCACTTGTGTCACTTCGTCCGCATGCGAGAGGAACGCTGAATGGCTACTGTCGATGCATTTCTGAATATAACGATTCCGCGGAGTTAGCTCATCGCCTTCAGCGATCATCTGATCCTGTCCGGCGAGCGGTATCGCATTATCATTCGTGCACCGAATATAGGCTCGGGGGACACTGCCCCAACGGCCGGCGGTCACGGTCGCGTCATCCGCCAGCCCGTGTAATGGCTCATCCGGCGTCATCAAATTAAGCGTCGCCGCAACGGCGTTTTCAGTGGCGTCCTGAAAAAGCGCGTTCTTGGCATTCGACGTGTACGTAGGATCGTTGGAATTAGGGTTAATTCGGGCGGCGCCCAATCGCGATGGGTCACCAAGGAACAGCGGCAAGAGCTTGGACGCGACGAAGTTGGGTTGGCTCAGATAGTCTAGAACCGATGGCTTTCGAACGGGAGCGAAGGCTGTGAGGTACACCAGTCGCCGGATCAGCGACGGTTCGGCTTCGGCGACGGCATTGAGCGTGACGCCTCCCAAACTGTGGCCGACCAAAATTACTGGGCCGCTTCCTTTGCCGACCAACCCGTTGATGATCCTGAGAACATGATCGCGATAGTCTCTAAGTGTGATTGTTGCCAACGGCGACACCTCAGTGCTTAGGCTCGCAGGGCTCTGGGGGGTGGTCAGGTAAGCGGCGGGAAACCGGGCGCTTATACCATGTCCAGGCAGGTCTACCGCCACTGCGTTGTGGCCTTGCTGAGCTAATAGCCTCACCACTTCGGACCAGCACCAGCCACCGAACCATGCGCCGTGCACGAACACGAACGTCGATTTTCTCTCCTCTGCTTGAGCGCTGCTCATCCTTAGTGTCGCTAGACTGGACCCGACTGCGCCTGCTGACAAATCTGCTAGGAACCTCCTGCGCTTCATCACTGATCCTCTCCATTAAACGTTGCATGGACCCTCAAAACTAGATAGCTCGATAGAGTGGCGGACGCAGGGCCGTTATATTGGGAGTCCAGCGGCTATCCACCGTGGCCATAACTGCGTTAGACACACCTACCGCTCGTTTTGTGACTCGCGCGCTAGCGCGCGAGACGGCGAGGTCTTTCGTCTTCGCCGGCGCCGAGTACCGAAGTCAAACACTCTTATACGGCTTGTTTCGCGGCCCTCAGAACCAGGTTTGTAATCAAATCCGGGTGAGAGATCAAAGACAGGTGACTTGCCTCGATTTCGATGGTTGTCGCGCCCATCCGCTTGGCCATGTAGCGTTGAAGCCCGGGGTCGATTGTCCGATCCTGAGTAGACACCGCGTAAAAGCTCGGTTTCGAGCGCCATGCCGCGTGCGCGGTTTTGCCAGCGAGAAGGTCCTTGTGGAACGGTGCTTGCACCGCAAACAGCTCCCTTGCTCTTGCGACTGGAAGATCTCCCGCGAAATCGCGCAAAAAAGCGTCCTCGGTCAAGCGCCCCTCATCGCCATCAAAAACGATTCCAGCGGAAGCCGGAGGCGTCGGGAACGTTTTTGCGAGCGCCGTGTAGTCTTCCCCAGCGTCTGGCGCACGCGCTGCCACATACACAAGTGCCGTCACATTAGGATTCGTTCCGGCCTCGGTCACAATCATCCCCGAAAAGGAATGCCCGACGAGTACAGTGGGACCGTCCTGCCTCGCCAGCACACGCTGTGCGCTCGCAACTGCGTCGGGGAGTGTGGTCAGAGGGTTTTGCACGGAGGTGACGTTGAGTCCTGCCCGCTGTAGTCCAGGAATCACTTCCGACCAACACGACCCTTCGGCGAATAGGCCGTGAACAAGTACGACGTTGCGGGACCCGGTAACGACGGGCTGTGTAGCGTTAGCCCGCACCGCAACCGCCGCAGTAATGGCGCCGGCGAGCATGCCTGTCGTGAACTTACGTCGGTTCATTGAAGGATCCCAATAAGGAATATCAAGAGCGGCCCCGGGACGGCATATGATTTGATCCTTCAGCAGACAGGTCGTTGTAGATCCGTGCTAGGCAACAGTTTCGGGGGCGGGGCTGCCAAGAGTGCCAAGACCGGCATTGATGGTCTCGCAAAACGAGGTTCGCAAGGCCAGTCCCGGGTTCCTCCGCGCGTGCCAATATATCGCGAGGCCGCCACGGCCTGTTAGCCCGGTTCACACATAACTGTTATCTCGTTTTTATCTACCCTCAAGAGTTTCCTTAGCCCGTGACGCTGTTGCACTGACTGGTCGCTGCTGATAATGCCCTGCTGGTCGTACTTGAGTGAGTAGCAACAGCGGGGCAGCATTGGCTGCGCTTAATGGACAGCAAACCGCGTAAGCCAGTAGTCAAGCGTGGCGGAGAACGATCCGCTCGCAAGTGGGACGCGAACCTTTTTCGAGGAATTGCGGTGTCCGAAAACTCTGCTTCGCTTCACTTCGGCGGAAGGGGCCGATGAGCATTGTGAAATGCGCAATCGTTCGCTCCTCAATCGTAGGGCACTGGACTGGCTCGATGAGGTGATGAAAAAATGACTGAAACGGGGACGATACAGGCTAATCGGCCGAGGGTAGTGCGGCCGTGGCATCAACCGTGTGTTCCCTTCGGGGAAGGCTGTTCAAAGCGCAAAGGACGAAAGCGACAATCTGGGTACATACATGGCTGCCGGACCCGCATCAGGAGATTCATCGCTTTTCTTTCGGACAGTTCCGGCGCTCGCTGCGGTGGTTCGTTGTGCGCTAGCCGCGGTCTCGCAGAAGCCGTTCTCCTTTAAAGCTGTCGCCCAACGAACGGGATAGCCCCCTCGTCGGCAGGTCAACTTTGACACGTTAGGCACCCACGCGTCAGAGATTCGCTTGCATCTTTCTGATGGGGCCTACCGTCCAAAAGCTCGAGGAGAAGTTCGTCTCATTCGCCGCAAATGTCCGTTCTTTGATCAGAGCCGGCGCTCGAATGACTTGGCAAAGGCAATCATGGAGGACGGCAATTGGCCGCGTAGAGGCAATGCCACCTGCGATCTGCTCGCCGAAGACCGGCCATTTGAGCGTGGGCGGACGAGACCTTTGAGATCGGCATTGGAAGGCGACCCCGACCCAACGTTTGTGGCCGCCCTGAGACCTGCAGACGTGACCAAGACTCTGCGCCGCAGCGCCATGCTGGCCGCGTAACAGCTGTCAACAAATCGCGCCGTCCGATCGCGTTAAATGAAGGTTGTTGACCGTTTTCAGTTCCTCGCAAGCTTTCGAACCTTCAAGTCCCCGTGTGCCAGCGTGCAGCGCGGTCGTTTACTCTCGCTGGGTCACCGTAAGAAGTGCAAAAGCGCATGGACGGCGTGCTCCACGGCAGGATCAGCCGCACGCAGGAGAGATCGCGATAGCGCTCGACGTTGTTCGACCAGCGCTTCTCCCATCTGGCGAGCATGTCACCGGCTTTCCGTTGCAACGTGAGCAGCTCCCAGCCAAGGTGAGCGGCAAGCCGCTCACAGGCGGGACCACTGTCCTTCCACTCGACACGGCCGAGGTCGGAATGAACAAGGATACGAGGTCCGTTGTGGCCGATGGCGTCAAGGTGGCGGGCGACCGCGAGTGCGCAGGCGACGCTGTCCTTGCCGCCGCTCACGCCGATAGCGACCACAGCGCCCGTTGTGAGCAGCGACGCCACCTCCGGGGTAAGTGCGACGTCGCGGGCACGCGCCGGAAGGTAGGCGCTTGAACGGGTGCGAAGCGAGGACAGGTCGATGGTCTGGAGCATGGTCGAAGAAGAATCGAGGTAGATGATTCATCTTCGCAGCTACAGCGCGAAGTCAAGCTGGGCGGGGCTCCGAGACTGGCTAGCCGAAAAAAAAGCCCGCGTCGCGCCGAACGACAGCGGGCTAGCTGGATGTGATCTACAACAGCGCGCGTCCACAGCCAAGAGGACACGCAGAATAGCTTAGTTGCTAATCTCCGATGCAAAAGAGAAAGCTCGCATGAGACAGAAAAGTGATCTATCCAACAGTCGGTTTTTATTTGTCAGTTTATATTGACCCTACCCGCTAATAAGGGTGCTGAGAGACCAGACAATACAAAAACAAGAAAAACTGAGGCCATCCAGGGCGCGTCCCTGGGTGGCCTTTTCTTCGCCCTGGAAATGCGCAGCTACCAGCGTCTCCTTGCACCTTACGCGTCTGTCGGAATGCTCTCACTTTGCTTCCCGTATTGGGAACGTGTCTATTTCGAATAGCGACGCTTTTTAGCGTCCTTTTCTACGCATCGGCTACGGTATCGATGGCTAGAATGGCGTCTCTCTCAGGTTCGTCGACGGCCCTCGGATTTGCGACGGACTTTTTAGCGCCGCTTCAGAAATGGAGCTGGCGCTTTTTTTCGTTCCGGCTTCGTGCTGCCGGCCCCGCTCCCGATGATTCGTCGCGCGGGAAGCGACCGCCCGAGAAGTGTTTGTCGCCGTATTGGAGCGAAAGGCATAGCGATTTACTGAGCTTTCCGACTTGGACTGCGCGATGGACTCCGTAGACTGGCTCCATACCCCGCGCTTTAGCGCATCGACCTACCCCTCCAGCGTGCTGGAGGACCAGCTTCTCTCCAGCCGTTTATGACGGCAATCTTCTGGCGACCCTTGTTGGTCGCCTTTTTTCGTCCCGTTGGGAGCCTATCCCTCCGGGAGATAGCTCCCATTATTTTTTGGAGTTGTCTATGTCTCGCAATCTCGCACCTGTCGTCAAAGTCGCCAGCAATAACGGTTTCATGGCGAATCAGCGTGTGGTCGGTCAAGACGTCGAGGCCAGCCCGCCGCAGCTTTACACCGGACGCATTCATTCGGTATGGAGCGACGGAACGGCAATGGTGGACTGGGACTATTCGCTCAACCATCAAGCCGAACGGCATCTGGTGCAAAGCGGTCGTGTCAGACTGCATCACCTCAGCCATACCGCCTCGTAGGTTTTCGTAAATGACGCGTCCAGTGCAGTTCGCTGGACGCCGCTTCTTCAGTTCCAAATCTTTCCTTGATGGGAGCCTCCCATCGAGGGCGGCTCCTACCTTTCTCGGGAGTTGCCCATGTTTCCCATGCTCAAACACGCTCTCAGCAGCCTCGCCTGGTACGCCAAGCAGGACGCCGAAGCCTGGAAGATGCTGTCGTTTCTCGTTGTCGTTGTGTACGTCTCGACGGCAATCGCCTCGGTCACCCACTGACTCACGTAGCTTTTCGCTGCGTATTTCCCGTTCCTCTTCCCTTTGGGGCAAACCAGCCCCTTCGGGAATGGATTGCCTCACATTCAATCGAGGTGATCCATGATCAAGTTTTTCTGTTCCGTGATGCTTCTTTCGGTTCTGACTGGCTGCGCCACGGCGGACTTCGGCTCGCCGGATACCTACCAGCGCTACGACGTTCAACGCATCGGCCAGTTCGAGCAGGCAACCATCCTGCGCGTGCGTCCGATCACCATCGAGAGCAATTCTGGCTCGTCGGGCATTGCATCGATCGTCAGTGCAGCAGCGGGTGCCTTTCTGGGCTCGCAAGTCATCGGCAACGGTAGCGGCCGCTATATCGCCGGCGCGCTTTCCGGCTCGGTTTCCGGGTTGGTGGCTCAACGCGTAAGCGCCGCTATGTCTCGCCACAGCGGTGTCGAAGTTTTCCTTCGTCGCGCCAACGGTCAGTCCGTGGTCGTCACGCAGGTCGACGATCAGCAGTTCGCTGTTGGTCAGCAGGTGTTTCTCGTCTCGAATGGGTCCGGCTACCGGATCACCCACTAACTGGCGGCAACGCCTCGACCAACTGGATGAACGGATGAACCATCGATGAACCACTATCAGTTGATCACCCACGGCCAGACCAGCGGCTGGGACGCTTCGACCAACGATGTGAACGGCAAAAACTTCTACGGGATGCGTCCGGTGGAAGTAGCTGCGCAAGCAGGCGACGTCGACGAGTTCACGGCAATCGTGTCTCACCCTGGGTTCAGCCCATCGGGCGCACGGCCGCATATGTTCGCCGAGGTTGGGCGGATCAGCGACGGTTACGGCGACGCGAGCTTCAGACGCTTGAAACCAGCGCTCGACGCTTACAAGGCGCGATTCCTCTAACCAGGCATCGCAGTACGCATCTTCTGAATGCGCGGTGAAAACCGCGCCAACCCTTGCGAGGCAGGCTCCCCGCAAGGGACCTGCCTCGTCTGCAATGAGGCAATCATGAAATTTCCCCGAGTGTTCTATGCGGACCGCAGTAGTGCCAATGCTGGCGCGAAAGCGGCTCTGCAACGTCATGCGACGCGCGTTTTGCGACGTGTTGCTCAGGACTTGCGTCTTCCGGCGCATGCTCACGAAATCGTCACCGATACGCGCCGCGGCAATGCCGCGGTACGGGTGTCGTTGCGCACCGAGACGTTGTTTGTCGACGTGCTCGAGCGTCGAGGCGGTTCAGGTGTCGCGCTGAGTTTCAGAACCCGGCGCGGCCGCTCTGACCTGACGGGCGGTGGTGAGAACCACGTCGCCCTGACGCAGCTCGAAACTCCCACGGGCTATCGAGCGATGCTGGACGGCCTGCGTTTGGCCGGTGGCATCGACCTGAAGTGCGGAGGTCGTCGATGAAACTGGCCAAGGTGAAAATCGAGTACAGCTCCGGCACCACGATCGTGGACCGGGTCACTCTCGATCCTGCGACAGGCCAAGTTCATCTTGCGCCGCGCGTACTCGGGCTACTCGGCAAGATGGAGGAGTCGGAGTGCTCGCCGTCGTTCAGTCTTGAGTACAAGGGCGATGTCTTGCCGGTGAACATGGCGGGCGACGGCGGGTATTTGGTATCAATTCCCCCCGAACCCGGTCCTGGCTTCCGCCGACTGCTGCACGCAGTCGCGACGCCATCCAGGGACCAGCGGCACCAAAACGGCCGCTATCTACATACTCTATCGGCGGCATCGATCGGCGGTGCAGTCGGCTACGCGCATTCGGCGTCGTCTTGGGATCCGCTGACGATTGCAGGTACGAGCGCACTGGCTGCCCTTGGAGTAGTATTGTGGTACGCAGGCCATTACGTGATGAAAGGAGAATGACGTGGGCGCAACAATTTTTACGGTAGTGCTTGGCGTGTCCATCGCGGCTTTCTTCATGTGGACCGCGAATAACGGTCGCAAAGCCGATCGCGAGCGCGATTGGGGCAAATGATTCGACACAGCGTAAGCTGAGTCCACAGACAGAACCGCACCCTTGGGTGCGGTTTTTTTTCGATTTTTCTTTTTCTAGCGCGCCCTCGGGCGCGTTTTTCATTTCAGGAGCTGGTTATGTCTCAAGCAACCGCCGATGTGCTGTCGGACGCTGTCACCAACGGTATCAGCGCCGATGGCGTAGTCGATATCAAGTCAGTCGCCCGGCTGGACACCGACGGCAAAACGGTCGATCAGGTCTTCCAGGACCTGTGCCGCTTCGTGCGTGGAACGGAGCTCGAACCGGAGTGGCTTTGTCACGCGAACTTGCAGGACGACGCCAACGAAGCCATGTACGGAGCACGCCACAGCAGACCGTGGCCTGAACCGGCGGCATATGACCGCATTTCCGTGTCGGTGTGCATCGGCAACTCCGAAGGCTGGATCGTCCATGTGGACTTCGTCAGCCGCCCGCAGCTTAGCTACTCGCTCGACCGCACCTACGCGATCATGCCGTTGCTCCGCGCGAAGGTGTTTTCGATTGACCACGCGTGGGCGCTCGCGCGTCTGATCGCCCGACTAATCGACGCGGCCTAATAGCTTCTCAACTCATCCAGCGCCATTCGGCGCACTTAACCCTTGCCGGGCATCGACCCGACAGGGTGCGATTGCCCGCATTTTCTCTGAGGCAATCGACATGTACCAGCTTTCCTTCTCGGGCTCCGCCCACTCGTTCCCTACGATGCTCGAAGTACTCCGTTTCCTGCGAGACGACGCGAGCGTCGCAGCAGTCGACGCGGCAGAGATCGCGCTCACGTTCTTCGCCTATCCTGTAACCGTTACCCGCTACAACGGCAAGCTGACCGTTCGTCGGCCCGGAACGGCGACAAGCCTCTTCCTGTCGCTCATCGACGAGATCGACGCGGCTTACTTCAGACCGTCGTTCGCCGCGCCTGAGCCGTGGCAAATCCGGCGCGAGCACTGGCAACTGCTGTATCTGGCTTTTGATCTGGCGCGCGAGCCGCTGTATCTGTTCTCATCGGATCAGGTGGCGCAAGCCAACGAAGAGGCGGCTAAGACCGGCCGTCGCGGGCTGGACCTGTTCGAGCTGCTGCAGGACGAGTCCGAGCGTCGGTTCGGCTTTCGCTACGCCGGCCCAGTGCTGGACAATCGACAGAGCAACGGTCGGCACGAGGTTCATGTGGCCTACGCGCTCGCGGCGGGCAAGCCCGTTCCGCAGGCGGTGATCGATGACTACGTTTCGTTGTCGAAGTTCGATTCCGACTTGCAATGGGCCAAGCCGATTCTCGCGGTGCCGGAGTTGCGTGGTGCGTTGCCGCTTGCGAAGCTCGTGCCGCTCGCAACGGTGATGCGCCATTCGAAGCAGGCGATCACCTCTGACAATGCCGCGCTGCTCTCGATGCTGATGGGTCTCGTGCCGAACTCGCCAACGACGGTCGAAGTCGACGACCTGCTGTACGCGAAGGGCATTCTCGAAGCGCATCCTTTGCCTGAGGCGTACCAGAAGCCCGTCGATGTCGGCCTACCGACCTGCCAGTTTGCGGAGGTACTGCGGCGCACGCTCGCCGACAGCGCGCGTGATAACCGGCTAGCGGAACTCGAGAAGGCGCGGAAGTCGGGCAGCATCAGCGCCCGCCGCTTCCAACTGGACTCGCAACTGGCCATTCTCGATCACGGCAGGCACACGCATACTTTCGCCAACGAGTTTGCGAAGGCAGTGCAGACGGCCGACATGTCCTATCTCCTCAGTATCCTGGACCGGCCCGACGATGCGAACCGCGCGAGCAAGCAAGCGGTGCGCGAGGTGTTCGGGATCAAGCTCATCGGCGTTCGCGCCGCGGCTCGGCGCCGGGGCATTTTTCAACTGGCAGGTATGGACGCCGCGCAGCAAGCAGAGTGGGAGGCGTTGTCGGTTTCCCAACGTGAGGCGAGGCGCGTCGCCCGCGAGGTCGCTCGCGCTCGCGAAGCGGCTGAGATGTCGCGCGTTCGTGCGGAAGACGGCGCGGTGCTGACCGGTGCGGAGTGGGTAGATCGCACGATCGCCGACGGCTTCTCGCAGATCGTCAGCCTGCGGCAGGGGACGAGCGTGCGCTACGCGCTCGCAGATCCTGTGCGGCAGTTGCAGGTATCGCTTCGTGCAAACGACGGTACGCTCGCCTACGCACGCGTGGCGCTCGAACAGCGCGCGAGCTAATTCACCTTCGACGAACCCGGCTACGTGCCGGGTTTTTTTTCGTCGGTTGCGCCAGCGCCAAAGCTTAAGACGATGCGAAATAGTGACCTTTCCACAGATTGTCTGACCGCCCGACCCCTACACTGCATCTATCACCCGCGTCACCGACGCATCGACCAAGCCGGCTACGAGCCGGCTTTTTCATATCTGCCCCTAAGGGACCACGTCCCTACGGGCGTAGTCTTTATGGGGCTTCTCTCTGGAAGCCATCATGAAAGTCACGCCCGCCCAACTCACCGAACTCCTCTCGCTGTACGTGCCGAAGCGTCTGCCGGTGCTCATCACTGGCCGCCCCGGCATCGGCAAGAGCGACATCGTCGAACAGACCGCGCATGCGACTGATCACGAACTGCTGATCAGCCACCCGGTTGTCGAGGATCCGACCGACTCGAAAGGGTTGCCGTTTCCTTCGCCCGACGGCACGACCGCCAAGTTCCTGCCGTTCGGGGATTTGGAGCGCGCGATGACGGCCAGACGCCCGCTGATCTGGTTCCTGGATGACCTTGGGCAGGCCTCGCCCGCCGTGCAAGCCGCAAAGATGCAGTTGCTGCTCGCGCGGCGCGTCGGCGAGCACATCCTGCCACCGCAGGTCACGTTCCTCGCGGCCACGAACCGCCGTACCGACAACGCCGGTGTCTCCGGGATTCTCGATCCGGTGATCTCGCGTTTCGCCACCGTGGTGGAACTCGAACCGACGATCGACGACTGGACGCAGTGGGCCGTGCGAGAAAACATCCCGCCCGCGCTCATCGCGTTCCTGCGCTTCCGGCCGGACTTGCTGTCCGTGCAGAAGACGTCGCGCGATATCGAAAACGCACCGAGCCCGCGTAGCTGGGGGTTCGTCGCAAAGACGATGGATGTCGTGCCGAAGCACCTGGAGCACATCTCCTACGCCGGTTCGGTGGGAGAGGGTGCCGCGACCGAGCTTGTTGGCTTCCTCCAGATCTTCCGCGAACTGCCGAATCCGGACGCGATTCTTCTCGCGCCCGACACGGCGATGATCCCGACGATGCCGGCGGCGTTGTACGCGATCGCGGCAGCGCTTGCGGCACGCGCGAACGAAAACAACTTTGATCGCGTCGTGCGCTACACCGAGCGTCTGATCGGTGAAGGGCATCGCGAGTTTGCGGCGCTGCTGGTGCGAGACGCTGTCCAGCGCTCGCCGCAGATCCAGAACTCGTATGCCTTCATTGGCGCGCAAGCCGGAGAGATCGGAAAGATCATCCGCGGCGAGTAACAGGCACTCCACTTTTCTCAGCATCACCCATGTTGGGCCCTGTCGCGTCTCCGGACGCCCAGGGCCTTTTTCTTGGCTTTATCCATTCCATTTCTACGAGGTTCTCTCATGGACATCACTTCCATCCAATCGAAGGTCATGCTCTGCTCCGTCACGATTTCGACCTGGGTCGCCCGCCGTTTCGACGGCAAGGTGACGCAGGAAGTCGAAAGCAAGCACCACGCGAAGGGCATCGGCAGATTCAATAAGCGGCTGTTGCCCGAGCACGCGCCGAGCTTCGCAGAAGTCGTGACGCTTGCTGGCCCAGACCGTGTCAAAACGCACAGCCACTCGAATTGACGAAGCGTTGTCTCGGCGCAAGTTGCGTCTTTCGTTGCACATGCCGAATTCAAAGTCGCCGACGAGCTTTATCGCCGAGGATTAGAAGTCCTGCGAGCATCACGCTCGCATCGCCTTCATCACAACTTCTGAACCAAGTATCTTGGTCACTCGCTTGATGTTGTATGCAAGCACGTGCAAGCTCATTTCCGTGCTTACCCGCTCAATGGTTCGAGTTAGGAAATGAGTGGCTCCCATCCATGCCTTGATCGTGCCAAACGGGTGCTCGACTGTCTGTCGCCGGATCCGCATCATCTCAGGCGCATGATCGAGTCGCGCCTGCATATCCTCAAGAACAGCTTGGTGTTCCCAACGAGTCACGCGACGTTGAGGGCTGGGCGTGCAGCTCTCCTTCAACGGACATTGTTGGTAATTCGAACTCCAGTATTTACTGATCTTCAAGCCGCGCTCAATGGTCGAGAATCGCCAAATCAGTCTCTCCCCAGCCGGGCATTGATATTCGTTCGTCTTTGCGTTGTAAATGAAGTCATCCTTCCCGAAGCGGCCATCAGCAGTGGCCATCGAGGTCACCGTCTTCGGGACAAACACCGTTATTCCAGCCTCGTGGCATGCGAGTATCTCTTCACTCTTGTAATAGCCACGATCCGCAATAGCAGTGATTTTGTCGACGCCCATCTCAGCACGAGCAAGCTTGGCCGTCGATGTCAACTGATCGCGATCAATACCATCGTTAGTGACGACGTGCGCGACGATTAGATGGTGCTTCGTGTCGACGGCCGTTTGTACGTTGTAGCCGACGACTCCCGTTCCTCGCGTCTTCATCGAACGCGCATCCGGATCTGTGAGCGATATCTGTCCGTCGGGTGCCGCCTTGAGTTGGACCTCGATCTCCTTGAGACGTTGCATCTGCTCCTTCAAGGCTGCAATCTTGTGCTGCAGTCGCTCCGTCTTGGCCTTCGCGATTGCAGGTTCCTGACGATCGGCCGTGTCCATTGCCTGAAGATACCGAGCAATACTTGATTCGATGTCGCGCATGCGCCGTTCGAGCTTGGCGCTCGTGAAGTTGCGATCGCGATGGTTTACCGCCTTGAACTTGCTGCCGTCGATAGCGACGATCGCATCAGCGAAAAGGTCCAGACGTTGGCATAGCATCACAAACTGCCGGCAGACGTTGCGGATCGCTTTGCCATTGTCTTTACGGAACCGAGCTATGGTTTTGAAGTCCGGTGCCAGCCGACCAGTGAGCCACATCATCTCAACGTTTCGCTGCGCTTCGCGTTCAAGACGACGACTGGACTGGATGCGATTGAGATACCCGTAGATATAGATCTTAAGCATCACCTCAGGATGATAAGCCGGTCTTCCAGTCAAGGCTGGCTGTACTCCCTCGAAGCCGAGATCATTAAGATCAAGTTCTTCTACGAAGACATCGATCACGCGGACCGGATTTGTGTCCGTCACGTAATCATCAAGCGCTTCGGGAAGGAGAAAACTCTGGTTACGATCGTCGCCTCGAACGAAACGCTTCATTTTGCGCATCCCCGACCATTGGATAGCGAAATTTTAGCGCTCCAAAAATGCGTTTTGACACAGTCTGGGCCGCCTGCCGCCGGAAGCGGTCGGCCCTAGCCGACCCTGTGCGGCCACTCGACAGGCGGGCGAACGAACTTCTCTCGATGGAGTGTAACGGTCACTTATCATCCCTGTTGCAATAGGATGGGCGACTAACCTCTAGAGGACCAAATCACTGCCCTTCCTCATCCATACTGGCGACAATGCAGCGCATTTCCTGATCAACACAACGAGCTTTCCAGTGCCCGCGTGTCTTATTGTTTCGGAATGAACGTCTCCCGATGGTCGACGTGCCCTCGACGGTTAAAATTATATTCGCCAGGCGCTGGCAATAGGTTCAAATCGCGACCAATGCCGGGGATGTGCCAATCCATGAGTCCCGCAAAACCCTTAACCCACTGCTCATCGAAATAATCTTTATACGAGACATATCCACGCAGGACGATCTGGTGTGGCCATCCACTGCTAGCTAGCTGACGCATGTCGTCGGTTATATAAAAAAACTGCTCGAACCGGTAATGTTGTTGGGCATCCACAAGCTCACCAAATTTTAGCTTTGGCAAAGGGTTATGGCTTCGTCCAGGATGCCGCCACGGATACCGAAGAAACCCTTCCTCACTTTTTGAGGTCAGCTCGAAGCCAACTTCCATGTTCGACCCGGTGATTTCTGCGCCAGTCGGCCCATTATTTCTAAGCGTTACGATCGCGAAGTATTCCGTGATATTAGGATTCTCACCTGCTCTCGCTTGAATTGTCATAGAAAGAACCGTGAGCCGCGGCCTCTGTGCGGCAGCCGCCGACTCCGCGCTGCTCTTTGCGTCCGCTGCACTTTGCTCAGATGAACGAGCTGACCGCACAGCGAGTCGATACAAAAGCAAGTTCGCAACAATCGAAACTAATAGACCACCAAACGTTAGCCACACCTGCCACCAATCTGTGGCACTCGGCTTGGATCCTTCGTCAATACCTTTTGCGATAACATTCGTCAGCTGTTGTGGGGTTAACGCGAGTAACGGATGGCCCGCAGCACCCAATATAGCCAGCTGGTCCCACAAACCTTGGGGTTGTATCATAACGATCGAGGTTGAAGTCACGGCCTGCGAATTATCGCAGAGTGATTGTCTCAGCCGCGCATGACCGACGACGTGAGGAGAGCTTGCGCTGAGCGACTCGCGCTGGCGAAGGCCGCCTTCTGGCCACCCCGGCCATTCATTTCTTGTTGATCGGGCGACGTAAATCCGACCTGAAGAGCAACAGCCATTCGTGCGCGGCCGTCGCCGGCGTCCGCGTGGCGATGTCGAGCTAGGTCGGCGCCGCATCTGAGGCCGTCGGACGGAACGGAGCACATTTATCCGTACTGTCGCCTATATTCTTCCTTGCAATGCTCGTCATTGGATGCCGCGCCATGTTTCGAGACGAGAAGCATTTCAAACGCGGTTTCCGCCAGTAGAGATGAGAGGCTTTGATGGAGGAACTGGTAAAGGCCGCGAAAGTGGTACATCTTTCGTTGGTCGCCATCTGCGCGGCGTTTCTCGCGTTCGCCCTCGCGCCGAACGATGCCGAAAACTACAGGCTCGCGAAAATCGAACTTGACGCACTCCGTACCTTGCAGTTTGAACAATTCGCAGCGTGGACGACTAAGAATGTTGCGTTGCCGCACATTCAAAAAAGTGCAACGTCGCTCCGAAATCTTCTGACAACGTCGAGTGCGATTGTGAAAGTCTCCACCGACATCGCAATTCGACAACCGTTAGTTGTTGACCGCCCTGATGCGAAATGGAATTTACAACAAATTCTCGATTTCATCGAAAAACCAAACTTGGTTGGGATTTTGAGTCAATTATCGGATGACCAGGTTGTTACGGCCATGCAGCGACTTTTCCAGAGGCCAGCCGGGGTCTGTTCGGCGTACGGTATTGGTCCCGATACGCCGTGCCCGGAGCTGTCAAGCGATTTCATGTTGTTAGCTGTACGTCTTGAGCTTGAACGTCCCGTTGATGGCGAGTCGATCAGCGGGCCCAAAGACTCTTATCGCAATATTCCGGAGACCCCGTACAATCTAGGCGTGATGCGCTTTACTTTTGCGAAAGACACCAAACTCGGTCCGGAGTTTCAATACAGACAAGCGAATATTCGCATCAAAAATCAGCAAGTCGCTGAGGGCTATTTCGCTCGAGCTTGGATGTTGTCGGACAAGAATGGTCGTGGTCTCATTTCGCCAGGCGAAAGATCCGTAGCATTGCCGCACTTAAGGCGAGTCTGGGACGAGGTCGCGCTCCTGACGCCGCAAGATGCCGCACGCTTTATAACGGCCAGAGAAAGCGCCAGTCGTCGAACGTTCTCCGCTTTCGGTATCACCGTTGACGAGGCAATTCTCGCCCTTGCCGGCCCGTCGATAATATTTTTTGTTTTGCTGTATCTACTAGCGGAGCTTCGCCATTTGGGTAACACTTTTGAGCGAGAAAGTCACAATAGCGAAATCTTCGCATGGATTGTTACCTACCCAGAGGCGCTTCCTCGCATTATATCGTTACTCTCGATATCACTACTTCCCGTTATCACGGTCGGGACACTTCTGTACGTGACGGCTCGCAACTATGATGTGAGAATGCTGATCTCTGTCCTGATTACCTTGGGCGTGTTTGTTGTCGCCTCGTTTACTGTCCCTGTGCTAAATCGCCTTCGGACAGGCGCCGCACCGTCACAAAAAGGACTGGATGCGAACGGAAGCCTAGAATGAAGTAAATAGATTGTTCACGTGAACGCGCTGTATTCGTGGCAAATATCCTAAACATACGTTTTCTGGAGGGAGCCTCCCGGGGAGTCGACGATGAATAATGTTCGCTTCTATGCATTTGCTGCCTATCTCGCAATCTCGGCGCCTTCGACAGGCTACGCGCAAGTCACGGAAGTCGTGGTCGGCGAGGGCCGCAACCCTCCTGCGTTTCAAGGAATGACCTACCCGTGCAGCACTGACCTTGAGAGTGTTGGGAGGGCGTTCTGTGCGCAACATTCTTCGTCGGGCGCGGTGACCGGTGACTTCTTCCTTAGCCCACTATCCCAGCAAGCAGGCGGCAAATGTGGCTGGACGAGATACCGCGTCGAGTGCAAAAGATAGGAAGCTTGTGACTTCTCTGATTATCGATGGCACCAGCCAGCAACTAACTTCTGGCTGTTGAAATGAAACGAATCACCCGAGCCAGACACCAAAGCCGGAAATGACTTAGAGGCACTGCGGCTTTCAACGGAGACGGATCGTCGAACCATCGAAGGAGCTACTCAATGTCAGACCCTAACGCCAAAATGTCTGTTCCGGTCGCAATTGTTCGCCTTATGGGGCAACTTGCATGGCCGCTTGCAGTGTTGGTGGTCGTATCACGATTCGGAAACGTGTCAATCGATAGCAAAATTCCTAGCCGCGCAACGTCTGGTAGGAGCAATTCCGGAACCTTCAGGCCATGCGACACGTTCCCATCGATTTCTAGCTTGCTCGATAAGGGCCAGGACGCACGACTCAAGAGTGCGTTGGCGCTCATTTCTCTACCGGCGGCTAGCGCGCCATGCCTTTCAATTATTATTCGACCTTTTATATCAATCTGCTTACCTAAATAGCTATCGATCTTCCCGTTTCTACTTTACATACGCGGGCATTCGTTTTACGACCTAGACTCGTTGTGTATCAAAAGTATCAGCAACCTCGCGTCTTGTTATTGACTCGATGTCGGAGCGCGCCGTGCGCCGCCTAGCCATTGTCTACTGGGTTATTGCTCTGACCATCTCCACTGCCGCAGGCGGTTGCGGGGGCGGCCACGACGACGATTTCGAGCGGACGCGGTCAGACCGCCGATTCTGGAGGTGCGACGGGTCAGCAGTCCTCAACGGTAATCAGTCCAGCATCAACTTCGGTCGGGATTGACAACGTCGCGAGCTTCGACTTTTCTGCCGAGCCCTCCTTGTTCGGACGCGAAGTTAGTGTCGCCAGCGTGGAGGATGCGGCATTAAATAATGTCGCCGCCGATATGGAAGATGCTCTTGCAGCAGACTTGAGCGATCCCCGAACTATTCGAGCGACGGCGCCCCTCGCGCTTAACAACACCGTCCGAGTGGTGGTGCATGCGCCCAGCGCCATTGACAGGTCGATGGGATCAGACAAGGCCGCCGCCCTGTACGTTTTTTATTCGAAGGACGATGCTGACGATGGCGAAGATACTCTCACGCCATTGGCAACAACGGTTGATGAGACAGCTCACACGCTGTCAGCCACCCTTTCTGGGGGCGACTTTCAGCGAGCTTCCGACGGGAAGTACTCGGCAAATATCAAGATCGGCGTGGCTTCTGCCGTCCCTCAGGAAGTCAGCGAGATAGTGCCGTCAGCAACGGTGAAAGCAGAGGTTCCTGGAAGGATATCGCTGCGGTGTCCGCTTAAGAGAGAAATCAGTTGCGTCGAGCGAAGCCGATTCAACCATGGGCGCTACCTAGGTGGGAGAAAAAAGCCACATCACGGAATTGACCTCGTCGCTGACAGAGCAGACGTCTATATTCCCGACGGTGGACGCCCGACTAGGCGCCGGACTCTTACCCCAGCAGAGTTCCGACGCATTTGCCCCCAAGGGTAATTGTCCCGGAGCCAATGGCGGGGCGGGAATTAAGCTCACCTTTGCCTATGCGGATGGCCAGATATCACTGCTCCATCTTCAAGACTTCTCTCCGAATCTGTTGACAGCAGACGGCCGATTAAACTTAGATTACGTATCTGATGAAGACGTTCCAGTTGCCACGTCGGGAAACACTGGGACATCGAACCCTCATTTGCATTACGAGGTCTATAAAACATCGCTGCCGAGTTGCGTGCGGGGCAAGCGATGCAAACTGATTCGCGCGCCCATCGATCCCTTTCCCCTTTTTGTCAATGAGTTCGTCTTCGCCCAAACTGTAAGCACGAGAAAGAACTATCCGGGTGCTAGCTTCGATTTCGTAGCAACTGCTCATGACTATCTCGGCATCAACGTCTCTTCCGCCGTTCGTAACCCGGGAGAAGATCCTGGTGAAATAGGTTCAGGAGGAAGCTACGATCCGACGCGAAAGATCTGCGCCTTATCTAGTGATGAAGGTGCAATTTCATTCCCCCGTGCGGACAACGATCTGCTGAGTTTTGACGGTCCGCCCTTGGACAGTTCCGGACGGCGCAGCTACTGCGTGCCCTGGGGACCGCTAACCGCGCACGGAAACGCGAGTGCGCCTGCAACGATTCTTGCGAAATTTAGTACTTTCCCAACGACGGCGGACGAGATAGACCTGCCAGGGACGATCTCATCGAGCGTCACAGTGGACGCAGGTAACTACGCCGCGATCGGCGGGGCCGTATGTCGCAAGGTCAAGCAAGTTTCGACTCCTCCACCAATGTGGCGGCACTGGAGGATTACACGGGGCCGAGGTACGACGTCGAAGCTACAGGACATGGCTTTGCCCCCACTGTAGCTCAAGGTGTTTCCGTTATCGTCACGACAACTGGATCGGTTTGTCCGGGATGTGATGGTGGTCGGCCAGCACTAGCATGTCCAGCAGGGTGGCGACCAATTCCGCAGGGACAGGGCTTGCCATCATGCATCCGCGATGGCGCTACGCCGTCGGTGGATTTCTCATTCAGCGGCAGCTATAGCTCGCACGCTAGTCCTCAGTACGCAGGAAAGCCTGTAGGAATCAGAGCGTGCAGCGGCGACTTCTGTAGCCCTGATACGCTACTGTTTTGCCCCTAAAGGCTGGATAGGATTAACAAAGCAGTGGGAATGCCTTGGAGCCCTGCTTATGTTGCTGATTCTGTTCAACGGCTCTTATCCGAGTGAACCGGGCGTTCGAATGACGGCTCCCTCGGATGAGTGAGCGGCAGAATGTGGCCGACAAGCGCCTCGCGGTCCGAACGTCAATGTCACGGCGTCAGCGATCGGCGTTCTGCCATTCGTGCGATTCATCGACGCGATCGCTCGGACCATTTTCGATGAAATCATCCTTAAAGGTCTGTCCGACCAAGTGATCGTAGTCCGCCGGCTCGCTATTCACGATGGCTCGGAACATCTGGATTAATGCGTTGCCATCTTGTAGATGTGCGACGACAACACGAGCGGTGCGCAAAGAAACAGACTCGCGGACGGGCGGAGCCGCACTTCCGTCGTGCAGTTCGAAAGCAAAGCGATGAATCTCCTGATGCCCGTCCGGCAGCCGAGTATGTCCCCAAATTGTCGCTTTCATCCTTTTCGCTCTGAAATGTCTTTCTTGAAATTGAAGCAAGGCGGATGCCACAGCGGACTCCTGGATCCTGGTGACGAGTCTCGCCTCAGCCCATCCCGTTTTTGGTCTGGCGAACGCGAAAGCCGCGCTCAGGGCTCTTTTTTGCTCCTATGCTTAAAGCGGAGATCAGCAACACGGCGCGCTGTGTGCTCCCGCCGACCGTGTGGCTGGCGTCCTTGGGTCGGGCCAGCAACCCATTCAACGAACGCAGTGAGCTCACGCGATTCGGAGATGGACGTCCAAGTGCCGGAGGCGACATGTTCCTGTGTTACCTGATTGACCCCGACAGCCGGTCCATAACGAAGGTGAATGATGGCTTCGACCGTGCCGCGGAGCTGACTGGGAGTGAGCACCCTGGACTCGCCGAATTGTGGACCGACTTTGCGGGCTCGACGCTTGACGTTGCATGCTCGCCAGACGCAGATGAGCAGCCGTCGTTTCGCGTACGTCTTTCCTTTCGTGGGAAGACGATAGAGCAGGCGATCAGCGGAAAGGGCGTGTTAATCGCCTGTGGTGAAATCCCTGTCGAAATCGCACGACAAATACAGACGGCTGAAGCGGTACATAAGATGGTCGAATTCTCACACGCCCGCTATATAGCCGTTGATCGATGGCTCAAGGGTGGTTCCAGCGTGACGCGTGCGCCGGCTCGACGCGCGAAGTCGAACGGTCGTTTGGGCACGCAGGAAGACCGTGACAAAGCATCTGGTAAGCGTTGACGCGATGACGGTATTCCGATCAACGTACTGATCCTGCACGGACCAGGTGACAGGGACATGCGCGTCATAAAGTCCGATCACCGGTTGTGACCGACGCCGGCCGCAAGCCACTAAGCCTGTGCTTCGGACGCCTCGCACGACCCAAGTGTTTGACGAAGGCGAGTCGCCGTGCGATGGCTCGACAAGCCCATTAGATTGCTCACTTGCTCGTTGGTCTTGCCGGCGAGGATGTGCCGACGCCCGAACGTGTTTCTGAGTAAGCGCGGGCTCTCGTCGGCCGCCGACAAGTCCGCGCGGCGTAGCGCTACGCGGACACATTTCAGCATCGTATCCGGCTGCATCGGCTTGCCGCCCGCCGTGGCGATGAACAACCATTGCGTTGGCGACTGAATGCGGCTGCGCGCTTCGTGATAGCTGCGCAGTACGTCGATAGCGAAGGCATCGATCGGAACCCGTCGTGCAATCCGCGGACCGTGCTTGTCGACGAAGACAGTAGGGCGCTCGCCACGCGTATCGAGGTCGTCGACGCGCAACTGCCTAAGTTCGGCGGCTGTGACGCCTGACGCAAGGAAGAGCGCCGCGATCGCCGTGTTTCGCAGTTCCTTGAACGCCTCGCCTTCGGTTGCAACGCACACCGCTTGTAGCCGTGCATCGTCTTCCGGTGAAAGATAGATCGGCGTTGGCTCGTCTTGTGGCCAGTTCTCGTTGACTAACATCAACGCGGCCGGTTTATCGGTGCGCAGTTCAATGTTCACGAGGTGACGCGTGACCCGGTCAATCAGCTTCAGGTAACGCAGGCGAGTCGTCGTGCCGGGCGCGCAGTCCTGCGCAAGTTCCGCGAAGAATCCATCGATATGGTCCGCCCCGAAGCTCGCCACTGTCGCGCCGTGCGCAATCAGATAGTCGTTGAAGCGCGAGAACATCGAACGGTGCTGCACGATCGACCGGTCAGCAAATGCGCGGCGATCCTCGCCCGTCGCTTCTTCGCGTTGCCACTGGGCATAGGCGTCTTCGGGTGCAACAAGCCAAGTATCATCGGGCATAAAAGTCGATATACTGAAGTTCGCTTAACCCAAACCCTACAGCGAAGCTAACGCTTCGCCAACCCCCAGCCATCAACGCGGGGGCCTCCGTCGACCTCGCTTCGAATGGCGTCTAGGCAAGCAGCCGGTCCGCCGACAACGAGCCGCGCGGAGCACGCCAGCATCAGATTAACGCTCAGGCCAAAGTCCTCGATCAGGTAGCCGCCGGCACAAAAACCGCCTTCACTCCCGATCGCCGCTGCCTTCACGCGCTCAACAAGCGTTTCCTCGGTGGAGCGATAGGCCCACACCGGTTTGTTGAGAGCGGCCGCGAAACCAACTTCAAAAGCCGTTCCGCTGTCTGGGTCGCCGAACCCGCGAAAATCATCGAGGTTCGCCATCACGATATCGGCCGACCGGATCAGTTCGATGTTCGCGGCATATATCCATCGAGCAGCGTCTTGCCGTTGAAGCGAGGAGGGCAGTTGTCCGTCGAGTGGATAGAGGCCAACAAAGCCGCGATTGCGGCAGAGCTGCTTCAGGCGTTCGCCGTGTTCTTTCGCGTCACGGCGGAAGACATCGAAGCCGGCAAGGTAGATGCGTGGTTCGCTCGCGGCGCGCTCGATCGGCAGAGGAGAGAGGGCAATCCTTCCTTCGCGGACTCGCCGTTTGATCCGGTATAGCTGTTTCTTTACAGCCAAGGCGCTCTTGCCGAGACTGTTTGCAATCTGCTCGACCGGTAAGCCCTGATCGAGCAACTCCATCATTGCGCGCTGCGACTTCGTGGGATTTCTTTTGGGCATCGGTTCGTGGCGTCGCTGTGCGGCTACTAGATCCCTAGAAGCTTACCAATAACGCCCTTAAGTCAAGTCAGCCATACGAGAGGCGCAGGGCGCGTGTGCGGTCATCGTTACCGGTACGCCCCCGTCGCGTGCCGCCGTAGAAAATTTCACTGGAGCGCGTGGGGTTTGGTGCCGATAGACACTGATCGCTTCTATCCCAGAAGCGGAAGGCACCGCGACCGCGCGATCGCACTGCCTTTACTGTTAAGCGCTAGAAGCAAGAACAATGAAGAACCTGACGATTCGGGCGCGGCTTGCGCTCACCATGGCTTTCCTCGGTTTTCTGCTGGCGCTGTCAGTCGGTTTCGGGTTGTACGGCATCAGTGCTACCTATTCATCGACCAAAGACATCTCTGAGAATTCGCTACCGGCGGTCAACGCCCTCGGCATTTCAAACAACTACATCGCTCGTGCCCGGCTTGCGCTCGACCGCTACGCGATAAATCCGACGGACAAAGACGCGGGCGGACTGATCGCACGCGCGAACGGATTCATGCGTCAGTCAGACGAGTGGTACAGCAAGTATGACTCCCTACCGCGCGGAGCCGACGAGGATCAACTGGCAAAGAGCGTTGCCGAATCCCGCGCCGTTATGCAACAGGCAATCAACAGATTCGGCGCTGCGATTGAAGCGGGCGACAAAGAAGCGATCGGGCGCATCGCTTTCCAGGATATGCCCACGTCATATACCCGGTGTATCGAAGCCTTCGCGAAGCTGCAGGACTTCCAAATCGCCGATGCGAAGCGTCAGACGGCCGAGAGCGACGCCCGCGTGTCAGAGATGCGCACCCTAGGGATGTTGGCCTTGCTAGTTGGAGTTGCTACCGCAGCGCTCGGCTGGTTCTTCCTGCGCCGGGCCATCATGACGCCACTTGGCGAGGCGCTGAAGCATTTCGAGCACATATCGGACGGCGACCTCACCCACGAGGTGTCGATTAAGACGCGCAACGAGATGGGCCAATTGCTTGCCGGCATCGCCGCCATGAAAGAAAAATTGGCCGCCACTGTCAGCACTGTCCGGCTGAGCAGTGAGGCGATTGCCAGCGCCAGCAAACAGATCGCTGCCGGCAACACGGACCTGTCATCGCGTACCGAGGAGCAAGCGGCATCACTTCAAGAAACTGCCGCGAGCATGGAAGAGCTAACCTCGACGGTCAAGCAGAATTCTGAGAACGCCAAGCAGGCGAGCGGGCTGGCGGACAACGCCAACGTCGTCGCCAACGAGGGCAGGGCCATCGCCGGTCAAGTCATCGACACGATGGCGGGCATTGAGGAGAGTTCCGCGAAGATCGCTGAGATCATCGTAATGATCGAAGGCATCGCCTTCCAGACGAACATTTTGGCGCTGAACGCGGCAGTTGAAGCGGCGCGCGCAGGCGAGCAAGGCCGTGGATTTGCGGTAGTGGCAAGCGAGGTTCGAAGTCTCGCACAGCGCTCATCAGCCGCGGCGAAGGAGATCAAAGATCTAATCGAAAGGTCCGGCAACCGAGTTCAAGCCGGTACGGAACTTGTCGCGCGGGCAGGGGAAACCATGCAGCGAGTTGGCACTGCCATCCAACGCGTCACCGACATCATGGGCGAG
Organism: Caballeronia turbans; assembly: GCA_001544655.2. GTDB lineage: Bacteria > Pseudomonadota > Gammaproteobacteria > Burkholderiales > Burkholderiaceae > Caballeronia > Caballeronia turbans. The sequence continues at coordinate 22,768 of FCOD02000027.1, read as the reverse complement.
ATCGCCTTGGCTTCGAACGAGCAAAGCCGTGGCATTGAGCAAGTGAACCAAGCCATCTCACAGATGGACGAGGTGACGCAACAGAACGCAGCGCTCGTTGAGGAGGCAGCGGCCGCGGCAGGTTCGATGGAGGACCAAGCAAAGCAACTCACCACCGCCGTAGGAGTGTTCCGCACCGGTCAGACGCTTGCCGTTCAGCCACTCAGTAACAGTGCTGCTCAGACGCCGCGCGCCGCACACGCGAAGAAGAGCGGCACGACGACGCGAGTGCTGAAGCCGTCGAGTGCACCGAAGCCGGCAGCTGTTGTGGCAGCGGCTGACGGCGACTGGTCGACGTTCTAAGCTTACCGAGAGGCACGGTGGAAAAAGGAAGAGTACACAGATGGTAAATGCCAATACGCGTTTGCTGGTGGTCGATGACATGGCCACCATGCGTAATCTGATCCGAAAAATGCTTAGGGCTATCGGTTATACGACCATCGACGAGGCAGAGGACGGAGTTTCAGCGCTCGAGAAGCTGCGCGCGCAACAATTCGATCTCGTCATAACTGACTGGAACATGCCGAACATGGACGGGCTGACCCTCCTGCAGGAGATTCGCAAGTCGGATCTGGCGGAACTACCGGTATTGATGGTGACCGCCGAAAAGCGGCGTGAAAACGTGCTCGCGGCGATCAGCGCCGGTGCCAGCGGCTATATCGTAAAGCCGTTCTCTGAGGCTGCCCTCGCAGACAAGCTCGCTCAAATTGCGCCGCTCTCGGCAAGCGCCGCACCAACAAATCACGGCGCATCCGTATTCGGCGCAAGCTTCGATAGGACGATGTAACGTCGGTCCGACGCGTATCGATCACGGAGACGCAAGGGCGAGAGGGCACAAACTCGGGCTCGTGGTGCGAGGACGACCCGTCCGTCACATGCTGGATAGCAGGATTTTCTCCGCTTCCGCAAGAAGCGCTCGCGCGTACTCGGATGCGAATATATCGTCGTTGTGGTCGGTGCAACCGAGAACTACTGGATTTACACGCCGCGCCTCACCAACAAACGCCGAACGGGCGGCGGCCGATACAAACGTGACATCCGCAACGATCCGCTCTGCAATGTCGTCGACTTCGCCGATTTTGACGCCTTCATCAGACACGATTGTCGCGGTCGCGTTGATGCCACGGCGGGTTTCGAGGAACGCTATGGACGAGGGGTCGATACGAAAAGCCATCCAAATTCTCCATCGGTAGCGGCCGAGCAGGATGCTTGGCTCACTACCAAGGGTACCGACGCGACAGCATTGTCAAGGCAGGCCTGACGCGTCTTGGATGCTCAGTGGGATGTGATTTTTCCGGCGGCGATCGCCTTAGCAAGCTCATCGGCAAGAGCCGCTTGCACCGACGCATGCTTTTCTCGCACGGCCTCGGCGTCCTTCATAAGTTCGGGAAGATCATAGACCGTCGGGCCTTGTCGCCCAGGCCTCGACGAGTGCATCGCATTTTCACGGTTCAGCGTGTGGTCAACGGCTTTGGCAGCGGGCTGGGCGACACGCGCTAGTGCCTTACCTCGCCTTTCAACTCCTTCCGTTCCGTGGGCAAACGCCGCCGCGACCGCCAATAATTGATCGCGTTTACTCCGAAAAATTTCGGGGGGAATTCGTGCGTGCATGCATCCGGCATCCGTGACATATTTGCGACCGCCGCGCGTGTTGTAGCGGCTTCCACATCATCACAACGACAACAGGAGCTAAACATGGCTAGAAGGACTTTTGGGTACCTCGATGAAAGTAAGACTGTGGTCCGGCATGGCCAGCAGTTCTGGCATATGCACCAATCGCTGAAGTCGAACAGTGAAGCAGATTACATCAGCGCACTCGCGCATGAATATTTTGAAGCTGGCCGGGTCAGGACGCTTGCAGAGGGCATGGTGCTAGCAGGGGCGACGATCACCGCATACCGTAGCAACGAAGCAGGCGAGCGGGTGCCGCAGCGCGCCCGGGAACGTCTCAAAACGCAAAAGTCCGCAGGTGCCGAAAATCCGGGGAAACTGGCAAAGCTGAAGGGAGCATAAAGGCGATGGATTACGCTTTCGCCTGGAAAAATCTGGAGCGGTGGTCGAAGCCAAATGACGACATCGACCCCCGTTCTGTTCGGAAGGCCCTCCGCGACATTTTTACGATGGAAGACGAGCCTTCCGCTTCCGACGAGGAACTGCGCCTTTTCAGCGCGGTGTACGCGATAATGACTCGGCGAAACTGGAAATGGCTAACCATCTCGCAAATCGCATATCCGCACGGAAGCCTCGTCGACGGCTGGCCCACGAATGCCAGCTTGAAGTCGCGCATAGGGCTTAGCGTCGCGGCGTATCGCGACACTAAGCCCCCGCTTGAAGTGATCGAAGCGATGCAGGTTCGACGCTGGTTCCTTGACCTAGTGTCGATGTGCGTACCTGCGAGCGAACGCGACCGATATCCACACATTCTCAATCTCGTGGACTCGCACGCTGTGAATACCGACAGACCACCGTCACTCAGGAGTAGTGGTGTGGACTGTGGCGCCTGGTGCCTGGCAAACTATTTCTCGCACGGTATGCAAATGGAGCGATCGACAGCGGCCGTCGCGCATCCCGTCAAGCCGGAAATGACCATCGAAGAGGTGCGGGCGGCGCACGAAAAGGCTATCGAAAAAATTCGTGATGCGATCGACACTCATCCCTGGCGATTCAGGATACAAGATGCGCCTGCGTCGCAGGACTCACTCTTCTCGCGCATCCTAGTCCATGCCGCGGTGAACCGGCATTGCCTGGAAACTTGGGCCTACGAGAAGCGGCTGATCGAAGTTACTCCAATCCTCCAGCAGATTTTCGATGAGGTTGGGCAGGTCGTTAAAGGGAGTTTGGATGCTGCGGTCAGTGACGCCAGCACTAACGGTTACGTTGATTACCCCACCTTGGCTCGACGAACTCTGCCTCGTAGCTTCGCGTCCAGAAATCGGGCGCTTACTAACGGGGTTATTGAACGTATTGGCAATCAAGTTGACATTGTTTTAGCCAGTGCGTACGACGACATGTTCGAGAACGAAGATCAGCTAAATGAATTTCTAGTGCTTAATCCCGATCGCGCTCGTGCGCTACTATGGATCATTTTCACCTGGTATTACCAAAACGAAAAAAATGAAGAAAATAAAGCGATGATCCTCAATGAAGATCCTCGGATAAACAAACGAAAAAGGCCGGTGATCTCGACGAGATCCAAAGTGATTACAGCGAGCCAAGACATCTCGACGTTACGCCGAATGGTTATGACGTCGGTGTTCAGCAAGCAGTGGGAGAGACCTGACCCGGATCGGCTGGCGATGCATGCGCGTTTTAATTCAGACGTTCGCCGGTTGGCGCGATCAAGCCTCGAACGCAGCTTCAAAGGGGCATCGCTAGCGCAGCTTGACGCCTTCGCATGGGGTCTCGACCGACGTCGGTTCATCGAACTTATGAAGCAAGCCGCTGTAGGTACGGTGATGAACACGGTGGCGACTTGAACTGAACCGATGCGACCTTTTCCGCAGCAGCAAGCCGCTGGCCGGCCCCTGATAGTGCGCACAGCCATTCAGCGAACTCTCACATTCGAGACATCCCTTCTATGCCTAGGTGGCTAACGCCGTAATGACGATGCTAGACAACGCCCTGTTTGACTTACCGGAGCCTTGGAAAACCTGCATGCTGGTCGGACAAGGATACGTCGAGCAGCTCAACGGGAGAAATGAGCGGTGGGCGATAGTGGCGCGGTCGGCACTGGTGCGCGCCAGCAAAGAACTCGGGAGCTACTATTGGCGCCTTGGCCACAACGCCCCGGATTGGGCAAGTCCGTTCGCTAACGCCGCATGCATCTACAGAGCCGCTTGCGGAGCTCTACTTCACCCTGAGGCTGCCAAGAAAAACGGCCTTACCGCTCCAATGGTCACAGTCGTTGTCTGCATCCTGCAGGGGTGCGCGCAGCAAATCGAAGAGCTTGAAGCAACGATAAGAAGGAACTGATCGCAGCTGTAAGCGGACGAAACTGTAACGCTGTATAGCTTGAGGCTCACGCACAACCATGGGCATCATTTACGACTTGCGTCTAAAAAGGATGGACCGCCTGCATTCACCATCTGCCATCCCCTCGGCGTCAGAGAAGTCGCGCAGCGCTCGACGTAAGGCGAGGGCGGAACTGCGATCGAGACTCAAGGAGCGACGAAGGATCCCGCCAAGACTGTACGGAGAAAAGGGGTGGAAGAGGATGCAGAGACTAATGATGGCAGACTTGCACTTGAGAGTCCGCGAAAGACGCGGGGAAGACGCGACCATTCTACGAGCCACGATAAAGCGGGCCAAAAAGACCACGCTTATGCGCGAGCGCATGCTCTACTGGAAACGCGAGCGCTTAATGCAGATTAGAGCCAGACGCCGGCCGACCATAAAAGCGCACATCAACCGTGCGCCGTTCGTGCGCGAGTTTTTCAGGCTGAAAGAGGAGAATTATCAGCGGTGGCTGGAGGTGCAGGCTCAGTATTCCGACGAATTATAAGCACTCGGGCGGCTGGCGAAGAAGCCCAGCTGCCACCGTCAGCCGCTTTAGTCGCACCTGCTTAGATGGAAGTGTTTCGACGGATCACGCTGCGAGCTGGACAAATGATTGAGCCTCACCACTGAGCAGGTTGCCGAACGTTGCAGGCGAGAATCAAATAGTATGTCGCAGGAAGCGCGGAACTGGTCGTCAGCGAGTCGCCTCTTGTCGAACCGCGTTGTTTTACGTCGCGTCGACAGGAGAAGCAAGGCAGGACAGAATCGTGCATGCCTGCACGATGAAGGCGCAACATTTGCATCTCGAACGCTTAGTGCGAAGTGATCTTGCCAGCAACAATGGCCTTCGCAAGTTCCTCGGCCAAAGCCGCCTGCACCGACGCGTGCTTTTCTCGCACGGCCTCGGCGTCCTTCATCAGTTCGGGAAGATCATGGACCAGAGACGCGATCTCTGCATCCCGTGCCGCGGCCAAGTCTGCCAGATTCTCTGGCCGCAATGCGTGTTCGAGGATCCCCGCGTCGATGCCAAAATGCTTGCTGATTGCTTCGCACGCATTTACGAGCGCGAACGACACTTGCTTTTCTTCGTCTAAGCCTTTGCTCTTAGGGTAGAAATAGCCGGCGTACAGAACGTCGCCAACGATCTCCGTCGCGACCCAGTCGGTGAGGTCTTCTTCGAACGCTCGCGTGTCGCTGCTGGCTGACGCAAACATGCGCAGCGCGTCCGCCTTCGATACCTCTCGCGAATAGATCTCGACGCGGCCACCGCCGGCCACAGCGTCGACCCAAAGCAGGGCGCTACCGGCGTTTGACACGTTTGCCCCCTCTCGTCGGATTCAAAAAAGTTCCTTCTGGGCGAGCGCAAGACCTATCGCTTCATTTTGTTCTGGCGTCAGGTTTCGCGCTTCGACGCGCTCTCGTTGATGATAGATCATCGCGCCGTACACGTCGGCCGGTACCCATGCTCTTGGGCAGACAGCGAAATCGTCCGTCGCCGCTTGCCGCGATCGCCAGTAGTTGATGGCGTTCTCGATATCAGTAATCGTGTACTCGTTCAATCTGCTAGCTGCCTTTGCCCCAACAATTGCGGATGATATTTCTCTTCGTCGCGTCATGTCGCCGAGGCCTCGACGACCCATCGCTTTTTTTCGGTTCAGAGCGAAGGCAACGGCGTTAGCTAGAGCGGTTGGCGACGTGGGATCCTAGCTCGCCAATCCGCTGATCGCTGCGGAAGGCGCAAGACCGGTGGTCGATAGACGTTGGAAAGCTGGTGGTAGTCGCGTCCGAGCCGGCGCTTTGCCCATAATCAGTTAATACGCCGCTAACCCGAAGTCCCCTCTAGGGCAATTCCCATTGGTATCTGCAGATCGTCAAACTTTGCAGTGGTAATGCGCGGATCGCCGGTTGTGCATCTGAACAGCTCAAAGAAAAATCTATAGGACGTCAGGTTGCATGAGTCATTCAAGACGCGGCTTGTTGCACCAGCGATCTTCGTTGCTGACGCACAACGCATTCCTGACTTTGTGTAGTTGAACACGAACGCAGCCGGCGTGATTTTCAGCATCTTGTTGCACTGGTCAACAAGTTCGTCGTGACCTATCACGGTCATTGCAGCGCCTGCATCGATTCTCTTCGACTGGATAAGGACGCCTTTTGAGTATGTGAGCTGCGGCGTCTTTATCGAGACGTGAAGCAGCATGTCTGCGCCGGCCTTCTTCTCCTGCGCAGCTACTCCCTTACGGTGTCGGAGAATGGACGAAGACCAAGAGATATCGCCAGTCCTCCCGTCGAATGCCGAGTCGAGCCGACCTATCAATGTGCCAGTAATGTCGTCTTCGTCAGTAACCAGATCGGCCGCATACTTCTCCATCGTTGCGTTGACTGCACCGTCTGCGGCACGTGCAGCTTCACGGAAAATTTCTTCAAGCCGGTCTTTCATCTAGTATCCAAGACTACGAAATTTGTCGAATATTCTAGCGGCCCGTGGCCTAGTATGGGTCGATGCAATCTCAGGATAGGTCGATCGACGTCGTCACCTGCGACTGGCGGCACCGGCTCGGCGCCACAAGCCTCGCCCAACACTTGCCGGTCCTAAGCGAATTTGCGGCACCGTGCTAGTGCTTGACTTCGCCTTTCAACTCGAGGGCCAGTTCCGCAGCCAACGCGGCCTGCACGTTTCCGTGCTTTTGGCGAAACGCTTCGGCGCCGGCTAGCATTTCCGGATGGTCTTTAAGGAACGAAGCCAGTTCCGCGTCTCTCGTGGAACTGAGCGCGGCCACTTTCGCAGGTTCAAGCGCGCGGTCCAACGTCTCCGCGTCGACGCCGAAATGCTCGCTGATAGCAGCGACCGCGTGGACAATCGGGAACGCTACATCCTTGTGCGCGTCTTTGCCGCCCTCGACGAAGACGTAGCCTGCGCAGAGCAGGTCGCCCTTGACCTCCGCGGCGACGCGCAAGGCAAGATCGTCCTCGATTGCTCGCCTGTCGTTGCTCGCGGATTCAAACATCCGCAGCGCCTCTTCCTTCGTCGCTTCCCGCGAGTAAATTTCAACGCGGCCAGTTCCGGCGCGTTCTAGTTCGACGTAAATAATTGCCCCATCGAGTTTGGACATATGTTCTTCTGTATAAGAAAGTAGTAGATCGTCGCCCCGGACGTCAGCCAGGACGTTCGCCATTGGGGCAGATTTTGAAATCATCAGTGGGCGCCCGGCGGGACGCGCTTGTGGTTCATCGCCTTTCGCGACGTCAGTACCGAGGTGCCTCTTCAAGCTGCTTGACGGGTCTTCAGTAGCTGTTTGATTCCGTCGCGAGTAAGACTGGGGTTTGCTGCCTTCGCAGATACGATCTCCGTCAGTTCGTCGTCCGAGTAGGCGGCAAGAACCGCGAGTTCGCTTGCACTGAAAAGCGCCTCCATCTCGGCGCTGTGCCGGGAATCGACGAAGCGCTCATACGCTCGCAGGTATTGGGCTGTGGTCGCCTCAGAGAACCCGTAGCAAGTTTTGGCGAAGGCAAAAAACAGCCTCGCCCCCTTTTTCTCGGCCGCGGCCAAGCTTGAGCCTTCGGACTTAGCGTTCTCAACGCACTGGCCGACCACTTTCTTCTTGGCCGCCAATAAGGCTTCGCCAGCGATAAAAACATTTACTTTTTGCTTCAACACGGCTTTCGTTTTCCTCTCTTGTTGCCGTTGCGGGATGGGGTGGGCTTTCGTATAGAAGGCAGCCCTCACCAACTCTACCGATGATTAACGGCACGCAAGTCGGTTTCTTTCGTCACACGGGCTAGTACGGGTTCTTTTCCGCCTGCACCGTCGTTCGAGGATCGGAAAAAGCATGGCCTTTGCGCTGCGTGTTGCGCCTGCGCGCTGCAGGCAAATTAGGAGACAGGCCATGAATGAAGATCAGGTGAAAGGGGTCGGCGAGAAGGTCAAGGGCAAAATCAATGAGGGCGTCGGCAAGATGACGGACGATCCGGCGCAGGAAGCCAAGCACGAACCGCGTCCCGTCGTGAAAAGCACGAGATTGGCGCCGCTTGCGACCTGGCCGGTCGCGCCCAATCGGGTCATAACCGGGCGCATCCATGAAGACGAGGCCGTGCATCTCGATGGGCTCCGCATAGCGATACACGCCCATGAGCGGCGTCGATCCGCTCTTGGCCACCGCGCCCAGCGATTTCTGGAGAATCGTCGTCAGCCCGCCTGCCTTGTTGCCCGGCGTCGGATTGTTGTCGATGCTGCCTTTCTCGCGCTCGGCGTAGCCTTCCCACCAATGAATGCGCTCGACGATCTTCTCGCCGACCTCGCGCGAGATCGCGCGGCGGGTGAGCAGGTGTTCCGCGCCGTATATCTCCGGGGTCTCGCTCACGATCGCCGTGCCGCCGTGCCGCACCAGTGTAAACTCTGAAGGAAGGACCTATAGATGCCAACGAACGCTTAGATCGCTTCGCGATGATCGGCGAAGGCTCACCAATGTCGAGCGGCAGCACGGATGTGTAACGACCGTTTGTCCCATGCTAAGACTACTCGGCTGGCTCGCACAGTTACGCCCAAAGTGACGCGCGTCTTTACTTAGGGACAACTAACGAAAAATCGCTAATTAAGTTTATGTCAAATATCGTAACTCCAGCGTTAAAGCTTCGCCTGCGCCGGGATGGCGATCTCGGCTAACAGGCCGCCGGTCCGCAAGAAACGGCGTGCCTTGTGAAACGCGGCCCCGTTGCTCGCTGAAAGACGGTCAGCATTTTTGATCGTTCGAAGGAGCACGCAACTCGGCTGATACGGCGATCGGCGCAGCGACACGCGGCGCCAGCGATGGAAAATCGCCGATTAGTCATCGCGAGCTACTTTCTCTGCGTAACGATTTGCGAACGCTCTGGTTATCGAAGCCAGGTTTGCGGCGCGCGCCCGTCCTCCCGCGTCAAGATGCCAGGTACCCTCGGACACGACCCGCTCGAGACAAAGAGCAGCATCCTGGAGGTCAGCGTCCAGCGCTCTCCGCCGGAATAGCGTATCCAGTGTGATCGCGCCGGAGAGCAACACCCTATTGCGATTACCCATCAATAACCCACGCCGACGACCGGGCTGCTCGCGGCAGATAGAGCGCTTTATGCCGCTAAACAACGCGGTCGTAACCGCGTGAGCGTCGCAACGGCCGCAATGCCGTCGGAATTGCCGAACCAATTTCGCCAAGGGACAAGGCAGTCGCCATGGCGATGACCCCACCCACGAGCCACATTCCGGTTAAGCCGAAAAGCCCCGCTGTACCGAGACCCTGCTGCATGTTAACCGTTACGCCGAAGAAGACGCCGATCACCATAAACGAGACGGCGAAATTTCCGAAGGCCGACATGCGGCGGGCCAACTCCTGCGAATATCCAAATCGATGCAGCGTCTCTTCGTCTTGCCGCAAAATATCGTCGTTGCCTCGATCGCTCATCTCAAGTCTCCTGACTTCATGGATCGACTCCTAGGGGTCAAAGATAATACCCATTCGACGTCTCATGGTCGTCTCGCGATCTTCATAAAATCGTGTCTTGCAGCGCGCGAAACCTCCGCGCTTCTTTCGTGATGCTACCGAAAAGCAAAACCGACGACAGAGGGAACGCTGACGCTGAGAACGCCTTGATGAGTTGGTTGGTTGGCGGAACATCGGGCGGCCGTCCCGACTTGCCAGCACTATCCCCTAAAAAGCAGGTCCTATGCCATTTTCCGCAGCGACGATGCGGTTGAGGGTATGTACTTATCAAACACCAGTTTAGAGCATTAAACTGCTCGCCTGAGGGCTTATTTTGCACCATAGTAGTTCTAGCTGGATGGGGTTTACCCGAGCCGAGGCGCACCATCACCGAAAGCAATCTTCAATGTTTCCCACTGCAGGTCTCAGCCCTGAGACGCAGTCGTGAGAGGACCAGAAACAAGCACCTCCGAGAACTAGGTTCTGCGCCGCGACCAGAAGAACGGGTGCGGCATTCGTCCTTAGTACGACCGGGCACCTCGTCTAATCTGCTGCTTGCAACAGCCCACGATAGCGGGCGAGGCACAGATGTGGACGTTCGCCGAAAAGAGCCAAGCCGTTTTTGGCACGAATGCGCAATTGTGTTAGGGATTTAGAAACAGACGACACTAATGGATCGTCCGTGCGAATTGAATTGATCCGTGCGGTAGGTACGGCCTTTCAGCAACCCGGTTTTGGGCGTCTTCCCCCACGTGGAAATGCCGCCCGATCAGACTACTCAATACACAGCTGGCGCGCACTCATCTTGCGACATGAGATTAATACTTGCGCTGTCTCATGCATGAGATTCTCATCGCTCGCGCACCGAGCCACCACAGGGTTGGGCCTGCAGGTAGCCGCGGCAGCGGTCCCCACCATCAAGCCGGTTTTGCATTTCTTTAGACGCACGCCATCGCTGTCTACGTTCGTGTCGGCATAGAGCTTGCAGATTCTTGAGCGCTGCCGCGCCACTCGATTGCTCCGTACACGTCGAATGCGGCCTTAAGGAGACGGTCATGGCTTGCGCCTCAGCTTCGCTTCACTACCAAGTCGAAAAGTGGTTCGGCACGGTTTCTCAGGCCTCTGTGCGCATCGCACGCGGCGTCGGTAGCCCGAACTCGCGATGCATCACTGTGTCCCATGCCGACAAGCCGTACGCGATCGCTTTCTTTCGACACGGAGATGGTTCGTGGCAGGTCTATCCCCCGCGCCGTGCCTGGCCGACCTTCTCTACCGTCGCGCGCGCTGCGTGAGGGATTCGGTTTAGCGGGCCGACGCTGATAAAAGTATCACGGTTCGTCTGGCGACGATGGACAGGCCACAAGCGCGCGAAGTGTGATCGGCGCGACGCATAAGACGCTAGCCGGCAAAGCCGGCACGGGTCGCCTCGACGAACTGAAAGCACTTAAGCTATTGCAGCAAGCGATACTGCTGTGACGGCGAGCAACAGACGGTCGCCGAGTGCTGACTCTAAACGCTGACGCTTCACCGTGGCGGCAACCGCTCAAATGGGATGTTTATTGAAGACGCGCGGCCAACGGCAGCCTAGGCCGCCGTCACGCCTCGCCCGACTGCCGCAAGGACGATGTGAAGATCGGACGGTGATAGCCCAAACGGAACAACGGGCGCAACGCGCGCGCGGAGAGTGTCGCGCCCCATGTCCTCCCTGTGCATCTTGCAATCAAACTATCCACAGTTTTCGTGGATAACGATGTAGAAAAGCAGCCACGACATCCGCCAAGCGGGTGACCGGCAGAGGCAATCCATTTTCGAAAGATGTTCACCTCAAGCTATAGTGAAAAGTCGAGCGCTTTCACGACTCCATTGCCGCTAAGAAACGTCTGGGGTGTCCACGACTGGGGCGCTATGTATTGCGTCGACTGGAGCCCCAGTCGCTCGTACTGCGTCATGCGGCGCTAAGGCGGGCGTAGCCGACACTCGCGTCACGCGGGGATGTATACGCGGCAAGCGCATAGCTAATGGCAACGACCCCGCCGGCATCGGTCTCAACTTCCGATCCCGACCCGGAGGCGCCAGTCGGTCGCCCGCGACAGCAACGGCCGATCTCAAAGTCAAACCGCCATTCATTCGCGCCGGCGTGAGGCGGATGTCGGCCTTTGCCGATCGTGCCTCGACCACCACAGTTGTCAGTCTTATTTCGAGTGATCCTTGGGGATGCTGTTCAGAACTCGTTTTGCCGCACTGAGCCATCAACATAGAGCCGATGCGGTGCAGGCGACGCGGCACCTGGCTCGAATGAAGCGCGACGTCCGACATAAAGAAGGCGCGGATGGCTTGCCAGCTCGGGCGGCTTTTGCGCCTACGCAATGGCCTCGCGCATCAGCGTTCGCGCGTCATTCATAGGTTGCTCAGAGCGAACAGCGGGTGCTACGGCTGCGTGTTCTGCATCGGCCGCGATACCGCCCTTTAGATGCCACCGTGCGCGGCGATGAACATGGCGACGGCCGATCGGCAATAGGATTCGATTTCGTTGTCGTCCTCTGCTCTCGCCTCATCGAAGCGTGCGATAAGCAGCAGATCGGATCCTTTGAAGAGCGCGCCAAACAAGCGGGCGGACAGGTGAGCATTGGGTACGTTCAGAATCGCTTTCTCGTTCAACTGACGCAACACGGCCTCGATTTGAGCGATGACATGGGCGGGCCCCGCTTCGTAATGAAGCTTGCTTAACGACCTTTGATTCGTCTTGTCGGCCAAAACCATGGCTTCGACACTGCGCACGTCCGGGCTCAATAGCGTGCGAAGCAGGGATGACCCCACCGCCATGAGCTGATCTTCGGCCGAACCGTCAACGCCTTCGGAAAGGGCCTGCGGTGCAAATTGATCGCAGCGGGCCACCATGGCCGCGCTGAACAGCGCCTCCTTGTTTTCGAAGTGCCGATAGATGCTGAGTTTGGATATCTTCGCGTGCTGCGCAACCTTTTCCATGGTCGTCGCTTGAAAACCCAATTTCACGAAGAGTTCACAGGCAGCGTCGACGATCGTTTGGCGAAGCGCCTCGTTGGCGGGCCGGCCGCGCCGCCCTTGGCTGTTTTCGGTCACGACAATTCCAGTACTTGACAGTATTTAAATTCTTGCATTACGATACCACACGGTATCTTAAATCTGCAAGCCAAGGGTAGGCTTCCCCCGGTTATCCAGATCGGGTTTCCCCGGGCCGCCCGGCGATATCGAAATGCCGAAGCCGTGCGCGCAGGCCGTATCAAGCGCTTATCGCCGGATGATATTGCACGGCACGCCCAGTCCCCTCCATCCACAACACGGAGCCCATCACCATGGATGACGTCATCATCATCGGCGGCAGCTTCGCCGGCCTCGCCGCCGCCCTGCAGCTCGGCCGTGCCCGCCGCATGGTCACCGTTCTCGATACCGGCCGGCCGCGCAATAGCTTTGCCGGCCACTCGCATGGCCTGCTCGGCCACGATCACAAGCCGCCGCTGGATATCCTGGTCGAGGCGCGGCAGCAACTGGCGCGCTATCCAACGATCAGGCTGATCAACGCCCGGGCCGAGAGGGTTTCCGGCGCCATCGACGAATTCTGCGTCGTCACTGACGATCACGAAAGCCTAAGGGCTCGCCGCCTGATCCTGAGCTATGGCGTTGTCGACCAGATGCCTGCTGTTCCCGGCTTTGCCGAAAGCTGGGGCACATCCATCGTGCCCTGCCCCTATTGCGACGGCTTTGAAGTCGCCGGCCAGCATTGGGGTCTCGTCTGGTCCGGCCCGCAGTCGATGAATCAGGTCAGGCTGTTCCACGATTGGACCGACAGATTGACGGTCTTCGCCGATGGTCACGACATTGCACCCGATACTCGGGCCGATGTGGCGGGCCGCAACATACCTGTCGTTGATGGCCGGATTACCGAAATCGCCCGTCACGGAGGTCGTGATGCCACGGTAAAACTCGATAGCGCCCCCGATGTCGCGGTCGACATTCTATTCGCGCATCCGCGCACCAAGCCGTCCGCAAGCCTGCATGAATCACTCGGTCTCGCCACAGTCAATACGCCAACCGGCATCGCCCTCAAAGTCAACGAGCGCCGCGAAACCAGTATGCCCGGCATCTACGCCGCCGGCGACCTCGCCAACCCCGGAATGCCCTCGGTCACCACGGCATCATGGCAGGGCGCAACTGCCGGCATATCCGCTCAGCAGTCGATGCTGGCTTGAGAGCAGTCAGCATCGATCAACCCGGTTTTCAATTTCGCAATATCAGCAGTCGATGCTGGCTTGAGAGCAGTCAGCATCGATCAACCCAGTTTCAATTTCGCAATAGAAAGGAGCGCCACGGTGGCCGCCATAAAACCATTCGAACCTCTAGACGAGAAATTTCCGTTTGACCGCCAACTCGGTATCGCGGTCGCGCCTGTCGTGCTCATCAACATCTTCACGGTCGATCCCACCGACGAAGCGGGCTTCCTGGACGCTTTCAAGGCGGCTGCCGAGATCATAACGAAGCAACCGGGCTTCATTTCCATGCAACTGCATCGAGCGCTCGGCGATAGCCCGACTTACCTGAACTATGTGGTGTGGGAATCCACCGAGACGGTCCGCGTCGCCTTCGCCCATCCTGAGTTCGTTGGGAAGCTTTCGGCCTACCCGTCATCCGTCTTAGCCAGCCCGCACCTGTTCCAGAAGGTCGCCGTCCCCGGCTTCTGCACGGCCTGACTCCGAAATATGACAAGGCGCAGTTGGTCTCCGCCCAGCGGTCGATGCTGGTTTGAAACGCAAATTGGAGGATGAACATGGCCGTTGAACCGGATAGCGCGGGTGTGCGCTTCCCTCCGCCCTTCGTTTATCTGGGAGCGCTGCTGTTGGGGCTGGCGGCGGAGCGGTTCATTACGCTGCGCTCTTTCGGCATCGACTGGCGATTGCTGGCCGCGACGGGCGCGCTGCTGTTCGTTGTCGGCGCGGCGATGCTTGCGGGGGCGGGACTGTTCCGGCGGCTGGGCACCAGCGTTCCGCCGTCGCAGCCAACGACCCACATCGCAACAACCGGTCCCTATCGGTGGACGCGCAATCCCATGTATCTCGGCATAGCGCTCATCTATGGCGGCCTTGCGATCGGCTTTGACGGGCCGATCGCCTTCGCCTCGCTCCCGTTGGTGCTCATCGTGATCCAAACGCAGGTGGTCGCCCGCGAGGAGCTCTATCTCGAAGCGAAGTTCGGCGATGATTACCGCCGCTACAAGGCCGAGGTTCGCCGCTGGCTCTGACTATTCCGCCGCTGCCGCCTGCGGGGCCGCGAAAACAGTAACGGAACTTCATCACTTGCAGAGCTGGCCTCTTAGCGAGGATGGGTCCGACGACTGTGCGTCAAAGGCCGACGCCTGCGATGAATCAATGCGGCGTTTATTGCCCGGTCCCCCAGTTGAGACAGGCGATATTCAATTAGCAAACCTAACGGAAATGCGCTAATTGTCTTTATGTCAATATAGTCTGCAGTTAAAGCGTGTTTTCGCCGGTCAACGCAGTTGACCATGTCGATTGTTCGCAATCTGTTCTCGCCTGCGCGCGAGCCGAGCCTTCTCCTGACTTGCGCCGTACTCCGCTTCGGCAGCGGAGACAACGCCAGTGATTGCGCCGGTAAGATCCACGCGTATATTGCCTTCGACGAGACAGGTCCAATAGCGTTGGCCGCGACACCAGAGCTTGACGCCATTACGAGCGTCTCGCTCGCTAAGCCCAAGCCACGCCGCTCGGGCAAGCACATCCTTGAGAATCCCAACCTTGAGAGGAACCTTTGGTGCGGGACTGTGCGGAAAGGCGTGCGGAAAATGTCGTTGCAGCGTAGTGACTGCGCGCGTGGCCGCGTCAGCAGATGTTCGCGGACGCTTCGGTGGCTGCTTAATTTCCCTTTCGAC
Source organism: Caballeronia turbans (assembly GCA_001544655.2). GTDB lineage: Bacteria > Pseudomonadota > Gammaproteobacteria > Burkholderiales > Burkholderiaceae > Caballeronia > Caballeronia turbans. The sequence goes on along the minus strand of FCOD02000027.1, from coordinate 7,363 downwards.
GCCTACTGGCGCCGACGTCCGGCGCGATGCGGCCTTTTTGCCCTTCGCGTCCTGGTTCAGCTGCGCCTTAAGCGCAACGAGCTGTTCGAATCCCATGGTGCATGCCTGCAATCAGTCGCCACATTTTACCAGTCGCCTTCAAACGTCGCCGTTCAGCGCCCGTGACGATTCTCCAAGGCGGCAGTGCCGAACGCGGCCGCAACTCTAGCTCAAGCCCGTTTGCGAAAAACAAAATGAATGCCGGTCGCGCGGCGACGACACGTTGTCACGCGTCGCTTCGAGCGGCGCGTCGCAACAACCGCGGGTCAGTTTCCCATTCATCGCGCGCCCCAAGCGCGATTTGCGCGAAGTCTGGGTGACTGGGGTTGAGCAGATAGTTAGTTTCGGCAGGGACGACCGCGCTCGGCACCGCAAGCACCGCGCTCGTTCGCTTCTGCGCCCACGTAGCACCAATCTGTTGCAGCTCGGTCCGTGCACTGAGCTCTCTCCAGTCGGGCGGCAAATTCGCAGCGTCGACGCGCTCGATCAGGGTCTCAGGAATTCGCGCCGGGATCATCACATACCGAGCCCGCAGCGGTGAGTCCTGTACGAGCATCTCGAGGAGCGCAAGCGACTGTGTCTGCGCTGTATATACGAGCGCGACCCCTTTCGGGTTCCACCGCCCGCCATAGAGGCGCGCACCTTCGCCGGAAAAGGCGCTATCGGCATACCGCTCTGTCACTACCCGCCATGCCATCAAGGTCATGCAAAAACACCATGCTCGATGCGCCCGAGCGTATCCATCACGCTATCGGCACCAATGTCCGTATCGAGAAGACTGAGCGGAGTAGCATCGCCTAGTGCCGCTGCCGGTGCCTTGAGCCACCCGACCGCGAGATCGAGATCTTCAAATACTTCCGCCGCGCGCGCCGCGACACGCGCGAGTCGTAGCAACTTGGCAGACTCCTCGCGGCTGAAAACGCCTTCTCGCTTGCGCCGCGCCAAGGTGCGCTCAGGAATATCGAGCGCCTGCGCCAGTTCTGACTGCGAAATCGCGATGGATTTGAGCATTGAGTCGAGCGCCTGGGAGGAGATGCCGTGACGAACGATATCCACCCATTCGAGGGCCGACCGCGGTGCGCGGCGCAAGACCGAGCGTCCGCCCAACAACGAATCCGCCGAAATTTTGTCGATGACGGTCATAGCACCTCCTGCCATTTGGCATCTATATTACACCAAATTGGCAGCGCCGGCCGCTGGCGTACTTTCGCCGCTCAGAACGAGTTGACCGAGGCCGCGTGCAATCCGTAGGTATGGCGGTTGCGTGGCAGCCCTCGCTGAGCCGACAACTTTTGGGAGACTGGAAATGGACACGACCGAGGCGAAAGGAATGTTGAAGGAGGCGACAGGCAAGGTACAGGAGGCCTTCGGCAGCGGTGCCGGCGACGCGATGAGTCAAATCAAAGGTAGGGTCGGGCAAGTCGCCGGGACCACTCAAGAGTTCGCGGGCCGCACGGTGGACATGGTTCGAGATCAGACCGGCGAAAATCCGCTGGCCGTGCTGGGCATCGTTGCGGTCTCGAGCTTTTTGCTAGGTCTGTTGATCGGCAGTGCAGGCGCGTCGAAACAATTATTTCGGTGAGGGCCCTCGCTCACCCATTGATTGAGTCAAAGGGGTCGCGCGGCGCTCGCCGCGCGAGTACAGTCCGCATGCTCGCTGATTGAACTATCCCATGCAACCGAACGGCCTATGCGCGACGCAGTTTGGGTCATCAAACGATCGTGACCGTCCGTGAGGCTCCTCTGTGGTCGCCGAACCCGAAGATGCACCAATTGGCTGTTGCTAGAGGAAACATCTAGGACGCCCCTCTCTTCTCATTCCAGTTTGCTTGTCGGTTTCTCGGAACACCACTAGCCTGCCAATCCGATCGCGTCCGCATGTTACGTTTTGGAATGCGAACGATCATGTTACCTATTGTCAAATCATTCGTTATCCTAATCGTTTGCGCCGCTGACCTCTCCGAGAACGGAAAGGAGTTCCTCAAGTTTCTCAGGCTGCAACTTCAACAGGAGACGAAACAGATCGAAAAGCTCCTGAATCAGCGGTAGAGCACCTTGCTGGCCCGAAGGGCTCGTGAGCCTACCGCGTCATGCGCCATTTCGAAACCTATTTCCGCTGATTAGCTCAAGGAGACGGTCGGCCCGCAGCGCCGATCGGTAAGAGCGGAAAAGACAACTGCGCGCTAAGCCAAGCTTGCGCATTCGCCTTTATGAGTCGCCGCTCACCGTCGCAAACTTCTCGACAAGAAGATCGATCAGTAGTCTGACCTTTCGGGGGATGTGCTGGCTTGGCGGGCGCACGACAAAGATACCGACGTCCGGCAATCTGAAGCGCGTCATGATGGGCACGAGCTTGCCTGCCTCGACATAAGGTCCCGCGATCATCTCGCCCATCGCAACGACTCCCAGATCGGCCGCTGCCGCCTCCGCGAGGACATAGGCGTTGTCCGCCTTGAACCGGCCTTGCGGATGCACCGTGAAGTTCTGATCCCCGTCGCTGAACACCCAGCTGTTGGTTCCGGCCGTGATCGCCGAGTGCTTGAGGATATCGCCTGGATACTCCGGCGCCCCGTTCTCCTTGATGTAGCCCGGGCTGGCGTATAGCTGCATCGGCAGAGAGCCGATTTTGCGCGCGATCAAGCTTGAATCGGGCATGTAGCCCACGCGAATCGCACAATCGAAACCTTCAGCAGCGAGATCGACATACTGATCCGAGAATCGCGTATGCACCTGCAGTGCCGGGTGCCTCCTGGCAAAGTCTGCAAGCGCTGGTGCGAAGAGCGTTCCGACCGATGCGGGTCCGGCGATCCTCAATAATCCTGTGATATCACCGTTGGGAGACATTTCCTCCCGGACCGCATCGATCTTGGCGCAAATGTCCGCCGCCTGATCGCGGAACGATATCCCCGCCTCGGTCAGAATTGCGCCGCGCGTCGTGCGTGCGAAAAGCTCCGCCCCAAGTTCCTGTTCCAGCCGAAGCAGCCGACGGCTGACGACCGACTTTGCGAGCCCAAGCCGTCGTGCGGCAGAGTTGATTCCGCCGGCATCGGCCACTTCGACAAACATCTTCAGATCTTCGATTTCCAACCTATTCTCCTGCTCCAGACGTAAGCCTCTGTGCCCCAACTGTTCCGATATCGGCGACACAAGGTAGCTCATTCGCTGTCTAGTGACGAGCGATCCCTTGTCTTACTCTTTGTCGGCAATGAACCAACCCATAACCCCCCCCCCGACGCACAGGAGATTACTTATGACAAGCACCCGCTACGTCCCATTGATTGGCCGACTATTGATTGGTCTGCCGTTCATCCTTTTTGGTCTAGGAAAAGCTACGACTTATGATGCAACCGTCGCCATGATTGCAGCTGTGGGCCTTCCCCTGCCTCCGCTCGCCTTTATCGGCGCGGTGACCTTGGAAATCGTCGGCGGTACCCTGCTGGTCGCAGGCTATAAAGTTCGTCCGATTGCCCTCGTTCTTGCGATCTTTTGCATGGTCACCGCCGTCTACTTCCACAGGAATTTGGCGGACCAAAACACGTTCGTCCACTTCTTCAAGAACGTGATGATGACCGGAGGTCTCCTTCAAATCGCAGCTTTCGGCGCTGGTGCCTTAAGCCTGGATTCGTACGTGAACAGCCGCCGCGAGCGATCATCGGACGGTCTCGCCACAGCGCAGTAACCCATTCCGATACACCTGCTTTGTAGGCCGGATGCTCAACTGCGCCCGGCTTCTTTGTTCGCGCCAATAATGGCTTAAGTGTTCCACATTTTGCAACCCCGCGGAACGATCTGGATGGCTAGTGCCACCGCCGGAACTCCACTAACTTCGTAATTAAGCCAGGAAGTGCTCCCGGACTCTCTCCAAACCAACGCGAGGAAAAACATATGCCGACGATCACCGCCAAACCCAAAATCGCACTCGTTATCGGTTCGACACGCGCTGCGCGTTTCGCCGATGTTCCTGCCCAGTGGATGCTTAAACAGGCTAAAGCGCGCGAAGACATGGAAGTCGAACTGCTCGATCTGCGCGATTTCAACCTTCCGTTTTTTGATGAAGTCGCATCGAACGCCTTTGTACCGAGCGAGAGTCCCGAAGCTGTGCGCTGGCAGCAGACGCTTGCCCGCTTCGACGGTTTCATCTTCGTGGTCGCTGAATACAACCACTCACTGACCGGTGCGCTCAAAAACGCACTCGACCATGCTTATAAGGAGTGGGGCCGTAAGCCATTCACCGCCATCGGTTATGGAGGCGTCGGCGCAGCCCGCGCCATCGAGCAGTTGCGCCTGATCGGCATCGAGCTGCAAATGGTCTCGACGCATGCTGCGGTACACATCGGCGGTAGCGATTTTTTCACAATTTTCCCGGCGGTCGGAAATCAGCCGATGGAGACGATCGAAAAAAACCTTCTTCCTTCGGTCAAAACATCGCTCGACGAGCTCGTATGGTGGGCCAAGGCGACGATGGCCGCCCGCGCTGAAGCGGCCTAAAAGCGCTCTATTTCATTCCCAAACCACACTTTTGACGGGGTTGGCCACGATGTCACCTCGATGGAGAAGAATCGTGTCAATTCCTAACGTCACTCAGTCCAGCCAAAACACCAATCCAGTAAGCCAGTCGTTCGCTGGCCGCGCTGTCATCCACCGCACGCGCGGGCGCGGCCATGGCGAAGTGGTCCGTCTCATAAGCCCGAGCGACCTCGGGGAGCATCTCAAACCCTTCGTGTTCCTCGATAGCTTTGGAGGGGTCATGAGTGAGTTTGCGGCCGCCGGTGGGATGCATCCTCATTCGGGCATCGGCACCGTGACTGTCTTCACCCGCGGTGACGTGCAGTTCGACGATCCCGAGGCAGGCCAAGGCTATATCGGCTACGGCGGGGTCGAATGGATGCGAGCTGGCAGCGGCGTATGGCACGGCAAGGAGCTCTCCTCAGGCCGGTCGGAACGTATTCACGGCTTCCAGCTTTGGTTGGCCCTTCCGGCGGATTTGGAGTTGTCGGAGGTTCAAAGCCAGTATTTCGAGGCTGCGGAAATGCGCCAAGCCGGTCCCGCTTACGTCATCGTCGGCACATATGACGGCGTTACCAGTCCTGTCAATGCCCCGCCCGGTGTGAACTACCTGCTTGTGACGCTCGCGCCCGGCCAGCACTGGAATTATGAGCCGCCCGTCGGACACACCGTTGGTTGGCTCGCTTTGTCCAAGGGCAGCCTGTCCGGGCCGGCCTATGCATCGAACGGCGAATTGCTCATCTTTTCGGAAGATGACGGCGTTATCTCCCTGGAAGGCGGTCCGGACGGGGCGACATTCGTTCTTGGCTCGGCAATCCCACATCCGCATGACCTGCACCTTGGCTATTACTCTGTGCACGCAACGGCCGAGGGCCTGGTGAAGGGCGAGCAAAATATTCAGAAGCTGCGGGAAAAACTTTTCTCGCTTGGCGACCGCCAGCGGAAGTCCGGGTCCACGCCCATTTACCGTGGGTGACAATTCGAGGGCTTTGCAATTAGGACTGCGTTATTTCTGCGCACATCAATCAACAGTTTGGAGATAAAAACATGACTTCAATCGGAATCATCGGAGCCGGCCATATCGGCGGGGCTATCGCCATGCGCCTCGGCGCGAAGGGCATTCCCGCGACGGTTGCAAACAGCCGCGGGCCCGACACTCTTGCCGACCTCGTTGCCAAAGCCGGTCTATCTATCACTGCGGGCACGCGCGAAGAAGCCGCCTCGAAAGACATCGTTTTCCTGTCAGTGAACTGGCCGAAGGTTCAAGGTGCGCTGGCCGGTTTGCCTGATTGGAATGGCCGCATTCTCATAGACACAAATAATCCGATGCAGCGGCCGCCCCTGCCTCCCATCGACGTGGGCGGCCGCGCATCCACTTCGATCGTTGAGGAGTGGGCGCCGGGCGCGCGCGTAGTGAAAGCGTTCAATCACCATTATTTCGTCAACTTGGAGAAGGCGCCCGACGCCGAGGGCGGGAGGCGGGTTCTGTTTTATGCCGGCGACGACGAAGCGGCGAAGCGGGAAGTCTCGCAGTTGATTGATCAGCTTGGTTTTTTCGGGCTGGATCTTGGCGATGTTGAACACGGCAGTCGCCTATTTCAGTCGCCCGGCGGACCCTTGATCGCCCATGACTTTGTGAAATTCGGGTGAGGCCTGTTCATGTCCAAAACCATCGACATCCACTCACCATTCACGCTTGGCCGAATCCGCCTGCAAAATCGCTTCGTTATGGCTCCGATGACCCGTGCCCGAGCCAACGCGGACGGGACACCAGGACCACTCGCGGCCACGTATTATGGCCAGCGTGCCGGTGTGGGCCTTACCGTTACGGAAGGCACGCAGCCGTCCGAAGACGCGCAGGGCTACCCCATGACCCCCGGCATCTACACCGATGCTCATGTTGCAGGCTGGCGCGCAGTCAATGACGCAATCCATGCCCGCGGCGGTCATGTCTTTTACCAGCTCATGCATGCCGGGCGAATGTCCCACCCCGACAACACACCGCATCACCGGCAAGGCGTAGCGCCATCAGCTATCGCCCCTGGCGAGCAGATCTACACGCTGCACGGCATGAAAGACATTCCCGTGCCGCGGGCTTTGAGCATCGGGGAGATTCAGGCCACTGTTGAAGATTACGCTCACGCGGCGAAGCGCGCGATTGAGTCGGGCGCGGATGGAGTTGAAATTCATGGCGTCGCCTATCTGATCCATCAGTTCCTCGCCGTCAGTGCCAATCTGCGCACCGATCGCTATGGCGGGTCGCTCGAAAACCGCGCGCGCTTCGCGATTGAAGTTTCCGAGGCCGTCGTCGCCGCGATCGGCGCCGAGCGTACAGGCATCCGGCTATCGCCCGGGTTCACGGGTATGGGTCTCAGCCATGGTTCCGAGGGGCCTGATTTGTTCCGTTACCTTGTCGGCAAACTGGACAAGCTTAGCCTCGCCTATATTCACATCGTCCATTATGGCGAAGATGACATCCTGCACGACTTCCGCAGGATCTGGCATCGAGCGATCATCCTCAACCGCCCAGCGCGTCCCCGCGCGGATATCGGCAAGGACATCGCATCGGGCCTTGCCGACCTTGAATCCTATGGCGCGCACGTGCTCGCCAATCCGGACTTTATCGAACGCGTCGTCGCGAACGCGCCGCTTAACACGGCCGACCACAGCGTCTATTTCGGACACCAGCCCGAGGGTCCCGAAGCGGGATACACCGACTTCCCGACCCTGAAGGCCGAACCACACTTGTGGACCTGGGGTACTTGTCCCACGACGGTAAGTTTTTTTCACCGCTGCCTCGGATGCTGCGGCTGGGCGG
>FCOD02000048.1 GCA_001544655.2 Caballeronia turbans | reverse complement strand
ACCGCGTCCGTGGACCGGCGAAGAACGTACCACGATGCGGCGCATAACCTTTGCCCTCTCTGTTTGTGCCGTAGCCGACTAAACGATGTGGTATCGCCGCTGCGAATTGGCATAATGCGATCGACGCACGAGCTTTGACGCCCTATGCCTTCTTCGACCGGTCGCAGCCGCATGAAACGCAAACCGCCTCGCGGCACGCTTATGCGCTATGAGGACCGCATCGTCGAGGTGCTGGGCGAAGCGCGTGGCCAACGGATCATGATCCGGTCGATTCACGCGGACGGCACCGAACGCCTCACGGCAGTCAAGCTGACCAATCTGCGGCCGTTGGACGACCAGCTCTTCTAAGCGGCGGCATGACTGACGCCGCCTTGGTTCACGCTTGGTTGACGGCGTCTTTGAAACCCTTGCCGGCCGTGAATTTGACGGTCTTGGCTGCCGCAATCTCGATCGTCTCACCGGTCTGCGGATTTCGACCCGTTCGTGCGGCCCGCTCGCCGGCCCCGAACGATCCGAAGCCGATCAGCTGAACGGCGTCACCGGCAGCCACTGCTTTCGAAATCGTCTCAAACACGGCATTGATGGTCTCTTCTGCCGCGACCTTGCTCGTACCCGACTCCGACGCCACGGCGTCGATCAGTTCCTGCTTGTTCATTGAAGTCTCTTCCTCACTGTGAAAACGAACGCGATCTTACCGAACCGCGACGAAAACAGGTGACCGTCGCTGCTACGAGGCTGCGTCGGTCGCATCCAGATCGAACAGATCCGAGGTGGTGCTCTGTGCGGCGAGCAGTTCGGGCAGAGCACCATTTCTAACCTTCGCCAGCGTGTCCGGCGACAGCCAGATTTCTTCCATCGCATCGATGCCTTCCTCGATCATTCGCTGCAGAAAGAACGATTGTTTCCGGCCCGTTGCCTCTGCCAGCACCCGCAAGCGCTGTTCGATGACGGGGTCGATGCGCACTGCTACAACCCGCAGCTTGTTCTCTGCCGATCTTCTCATCTGTTCGCTCCTTTTGGCCGTCGGCGCGACTGGCGCGCCAACGGTCGGTGGACTGCACAACTCGCCGGCGCCATCCGATCATGATCTACGGGCGACCTTTCACGCTCGCCGTTTTGACTGCCGCTGCCTTGCGGGCGGCTCGTCTGGCTGGCGGACTGGCTTCGGCGGTGGACACGCGTCGCGTAGAGGGCCGCGCCGCTGTGCGCAGCGACTTCAACTGTTCCTGAAGTGACGCATAAGCCGCTTCGAGCGCGGCGAGCTTGCCCTGGAGCACCCCGGTCTGATGGCGCGCGTCGCCCTGCTGCTCCTGCAGCGCTTCGACGGTGCGACGGTGCTCGGCCTCTCGCTTGTCTGCCCGCTTGGCCGCCTCGGCCAATTCTTTCTGAGCCTTTGCTGTGGCGCTGCGTTCCCGATCGATTTCGAGAAGTGCCCGCTTTTCCGATGCGCGTAAGCGCTCCTCGGCACGGCTCGCGGTCTCGCGAAGCTTCTCCAGATCACGCGAGAACGTGTCGCGCACCTTCTCCCGCTCCCGCTCGCGAGCGACGGCCTCTTCGCTTAGACGCTTGATCTGCGCCTCGAGCGCTTGACGCGTGGCGGCCTCTTCCGCTTGCTGTCGCTCCAATTCCCGAATCTTGACCTGGGCCGCTAGCAGTGCCGCGGTACGCTGCTCCAGCGCCGTTTCCGTCCGACCCAGTTCTTCCCGTGCGGCGACGACCTTTTGTTCTGCCTCGGCGCGACTCGCTTCGACTTCGTCGCGCAGGGACGTCAGTTCGGCCTGTGCAGACGTCGCCGCCCGAGTCCAGAGCGTCCCGATCAGCTCGCCCGCCGCTTCGCTCAAGTCCGTCGGCAAGTCCGGGTGCTCGATACGCACCCGGCTTTTCTCGCGCAACTCCGCCCAAAACTCGCTCAAGACCGACGCCGGTGTACTCATGGTGCCGCGCCGGACCAGGTTGTAGAGGCGGTTCGCCGTCGGGGGGACGCCAAAGCGGAAAAACAGCAGCGCACACACCTCACGGTAGAGCTCCCGCGTCTTGGGGAACTCGACCTTGAGGCGCTCGATGTCCGCCGCCAGGCGGGTTTCATCGGACGGGATTGCAGGATGAGCGTCGGACATGGGTCATGAGGGCGGAAACAATCATCCATAATACAACGTATTTCGATCCAAAACCAACGAACGTTGCTATTGAATTTGACATTAATGCTATAATGTCGAGGACTGGTATATACCGATCTGTTGCGTCCGTTCGAGTGGATCGGCGCTTTCCGTCACAACATCATCATGTGATGTTGGTAGTTTTGGTCGTTGCGGTTCGCACGGACGATCTCTGTGTTTCTACAACTGAACGGCGCTACGGTTCCACCGTCGCTTCGCGGTCCGATGCTGCTCGATGGCATTGGGTTGCCCCGCTATTGGGCTGCTGTCTGGTCGACAATGTTGTCATCCGAACTGGCAGCGTCTACGCATACAAAGAAACTCCGATATCTGGAAAATCTTTACCAACATGCGGCCGGTCTCGGTGTTGGCCCGAATGCGCTGGACGACGCGCTTGGAACGCTGGACGACGAAGCACTGGCTGACATTCTCGAGTCGTGGTTCGTTTCAATCCGCAATCAGCCTGTGGTAACAGGTGCCGACGAGAAGCGCTGGCAGACAGGTCTCGAATTCGTATTGTCCGTGGTCGCGTGGATCTCGAAGAGTGAGGCCAACGATGACCGGATGAGACGCATCGAGGCACGGCTGCATCGGCGTGCAGCTCTTTATCGTCAGCTTCATGTCCGCCGGGATAACTCCGTAGACACGGTGCGTTCGTTGCCTGCCAGCACCGTTGAAGCACTGTACCGCCTGCTTGACCCGGACTTTCACCACAATCCGTTCACCCGCGCGCCGACGCGTTGGCGCATCTTCGTTGCCTTTGTACTGATGTTGCATCAAGGACTTCGCCGAGGGGAAGCATTGCTCCTGCCGGCTGATGCGGTGAAAAGTGCGTATGACCGTGGGCAGCATCGGACGCGGTATTGGATCAACGTCGAGCAAAATGGATACGAAGATTCGGAGGTTGATCCTCGCTATTCGAAGCCTTCCATCAAGAACGTGCATTCGCTTCGGCAGATTCCTGTTAGCGAGCTGACAGCCCGTGTGGTCCAACGTTACGTGGAGAACTACCGCGGCAGCCCCTCTCACTCGTACTTGCTGAATTCGCAGTTCGACACCCCACTGTCGACGGAGACACTGACCAAAGCATTCGTGCTCGTATCCCGCAGCCTGCCGGATGATGTGCTCTCGGAGCTCAAAGACCGCACAGGCAAGGAAGCGATAACACCTCACGACTTGAGGCACACGAGTGCCGCGATGCGGTTGAATCAACTGCTTGAGCGGGGCGACCCCATGGACGAGGCGCTCCAGAAGTATCCGCCCGAGAACCCCCGTTATTGAGGGCGTGACGTCGATGTTGGACGATTCTCCCATTGCGATGACGGGAGGATATTCATGCAGGAAGCGGAGAAGTTGCCTGAGGATGCGGCGGATGTGAGTTCGGCGCCGGCGAGAAGGCGGCGCAATCGCTGCACACGGCCGTGGCGAGAAGTCATAGGCGAGTTTCGAGCAAGCGGGCTGACGATCCAGGCCTATAGCGAACGCAGCGGGATTTCCCGTTCCTCGATGACGAGGTACCTGGCACTTGCTCGCCAGGCGGAGCGAAGCGGTGACGTTCAGCAGAACACGGGCGCCACGGTTGCAGTCGCGCAGAGCATGGCGGGCTTTATGCGCGTTGGCATCGTCGATCGCGCGGTGGGCGTCTCCGGTAACACGAGCGCGTGCGAGGTGCCGGAGTTGATTCTGGGCGATGGGATTCGGCTGCGGCTGCCGGTGTACGTGCTCGAGCCTTTGCTTCAGGCGATGATCGATCGAATCGGTGCGGGGGCGCGATGATGATGCTTTCGACGGCAGTGCGGGTGTACATCGCCGCGGAGCCGATCGACATGCGCAAGTCGATCGATTCGCTTTCGATGCTGGTGCGTCCGATGTTCGATCAGGACGCGCTGAGTGGGCACGTGTTTGTGTTTTACGGCCGGCGCCGTGACAAGATCAAGGTTTTGGTTTACGACCGCACGGGATTCTGGCTGATGTACAAGCGTTTCGAGAGCGGCTCGCTTGCCGATCCCGCGGCCATCGCGCGGCGGGGAATCTCGCTTGCCGAGCTCACGACCTGGCTTGAAGGGATCGATATCGGCGTACGTCGGCGCGTGCGTGCGGTGAACGCAACAGTGGTCGCATGAATCGCGAGGATATGTCCATGAGCACCTCGATCGCGGCGATAATGCTGACCTATGCAACCGCTCAACGTCCCGGCCTCGAAACAACCCTTGCCGATGGCATTGGGGGCGTGGAACCTTCCCGAATTACTCGGTGCGATTGCGGCGCGCGATGCGACGATCGAACAGCAGCAGCGCGAGATCGAACAGTTGCGCGCACGGGTCGAGGGGCAAAGCGAATTGCTGGCCAGGACGCAGCAGGCGCTGCTCGAGATGCGGGCCAAACTGGCCAACGCGCGGCAGGAACTGTTCGGAGCGAGCCGCGAGCGCATGAGCGGGTTGCAACTGGACATCTTCGATCAGGATCACGAAGCGCCGTTGCCCCCGCAGATTCCGGATCTGTCGATCCCCGTGGAGGGCCACCGGCGCAAGCGTCGCAGCAAGGGACGTCCGGCGCTGCCAGACGATCTGCCGCGCGAGCGCGTCGTGCATGCGATGCCGGAACAGGAACTGGCGCAATACGACCGGGTGACGGTGATCGGCGAGACCGTCACGCGCACGCTCAAGTACACTCCGGCCAGGATTTCCGTAGTCGAGCATGTGTGCCCGCGATATGTGCTGGTCAAGGACGGTGTCTCGACGGTGCGCGGCGTGACTTTCCAGGCGTCGCCGCTGTTGAAGAGCAATGCGAGCCCGGAGTTGCTGGCGCGCATCGTGGTGGCACACTTCGACTCGGGCATGCCGTTTTACCGGCTGGAGGAAGAGTTCACGATGCATGGGTTGCGCATTTCGCGCAATACGATGAGCGACTGGACGATTCGACTCGCGAAGCTGATGTTGCCCCTGTACGAGGTGTTCTGTCGGCAGTTACTGAGCGCGCCGGTAATCTTTGGCGACGACACACCATTTCCGCAGTTGTGCAAACAACTGGAGCGGACCAGGACGGTCCGGCTGTGGGGCTATGCAAGTGCGGGAGCGATGTTGCGCGACGGTCAGTGGGTGAGCGTTCCCAAGGTGGTCTACTACGACTACACGTCGAGCCGGGCCGGCCGCTATCCGATGGCACTGCTGCGCAATTACGAGGGCTATCTGCAGGCCGACGATTACTCGGGCTGGGCGGCGCTGTTTCGCGGCGGCAAGATCCGGCACGTAGCCTGCCATGTGCACGCCCGCCGGATGTTTTACAAGATCTACCGTCAGCTTCGCAAGGAATCGCCACAGACAGCCGGCGAGAGCGTGGCCGCGCAGGCGCTGGCGTGGATTCGCAAGCTCTACGACATCGAGCGCAGGTTGCGCGATGTCGATCCATCCGAGCGAAGGCGGGTGCGGCAACTGGAATCGGTGCCCGTTTTACACGATTACCAGCTTTGGTTGCAGGCTATGGCGAACGAAGTCCTGCCCAAGTCGGCCCTGGGCCGGGCAATTGCCTATTCTCTATCGAACTGGGAAGCGCTCACGCGCTATGTGGAGGACGGCAATCTGGTGATGGATTCGAACCTGATCGAGCGTGCCATCCGCAGAGTGGCAATCGCGCGCAAGAACCATCTCTTTTTCGGTTCCGAAGCCGGAGGCAGGGCCGCGGCGATGTTCTACAGCATGCTGGCGACCTGTCGGGCCAACGATGTCAACCCGTACGACTATCTGGCCGACGTGCTTGGACGTATCAACGAGCACCCGGTCAACCGGATCGAGGAATTGGCACCCTACAACTGGAAGCCTTCTGGCGTGGCTGGGTCGGCGTCGAGCGCGGCGTGGATGTCATCCTTGCCGATCGCGGGCTCGGCGAGCCGACACTGAACCGGGCTCACGCATTAAACGGAACGAAACGATGGGTAAAGCAAGTGCGGGAAAGACCGAGCGCAAGATCTCCGAAACGATCCTGGACTTCGGCGAGCCGCTCATATCCGAAGCCATCACCGAAGAAACGCCGATCGCCGTCGTGCGCGAGATATACAAGCTGGTCGTGCTGATCTGGAACGCACATGTCGCAGCGAACACCCCTCACGGCGACCCCAGTTATCTACAGATGCTGCAGCAGATGGCCGACTCGCCGCAAATGCCATCGGAGGCGCGTGCCTGGATCGGCAAGCTCTCCAATCGCTGGCGAGAGAAGTTCGCCGACGCCAGGTACTGCGTTGGCCATTGGCACGTCAAGATCAAGGATGACGATACCTTGAGCTTTTACTGCGACGCGCGCGAAGCTCCGCGGCGGTAGCCCGTCGTCGCTCACCCCATCCCCTCACGGGCACCGACGCTGCTGCCTATCCCCCGGCACTACTGCCGACCATCTCCCCGACGGTACTGAAGTCTCGGCGAAATCGAGAACACTCGCTACTACGGGGATTCTCGGGCGGATACCTCCAGAAAATGCGAGTGTTCTTTGGCTGGTCCAGAACATCCTTGATGCCGTCCCGGTATGCACGCGCGGTGTTTGAGGACAGACTGGCCGGTGTCTGGAATGACGCCTTCGATGACCGGGTTGCACTGCTGCGCGCCTTACCGCTTCGGAGTTGATATGCAGCAACCGCACAGTCCAAGAACCCCGCAGCCTGATCCATCAGCTACCGATGGCAGTATCGATTGCGTCGTGGCAGCGTTGCCGGCCTTGCCTCCAGTCATCCGCTACCGTGATGAATTTAACGACACCCAATATTCAATTCGTCATCCGGAACGGATGATGGTGTTTGAGCTGAAAATCTGTGGCCGGACGGTGAAAGTTGACTTCACACGGTACGAGGACAAGCACGCTCTGCTGCTAAAGCACGTCTTCCTGTATCTCTTGGGCATGGATCTCGCCGTGTCCACGGCAACGGATTATCTGATTTCGGCGGCGCACCTGACACGGGAAGACATCATAGGCATCGTGCGCGCAGGCCCGTGGAAAATCAGGTTCGTCTGGGCGGCATTGCGCGCGCGGGAGATGCCTCATTCGACCTACATCGCGGCAAAGTCACTGCTGCGGCTTCTGTGCTGCTACCGTCTCCAAGGCTGGTCTAACTCCTACAGCGCCTACATTACCGATGTTCTCCCCTTGCCGGCCCAAAATCCCTATGCAGGTGTCCACTCGGGAGATGTGTTTTTGAGCGCGGATGAGGAAGCTGCGATTGTGCGACACCTGGACGAAACCGTCACAGCCCTTACATCCGGCGCACAGGTTCCCCGCGAGGAAATCTGCGACGCCGGCATGTTGCTGTGCGCCTACCAGTTCGCGATGCGCCCCATCCAGATTGCGATGCTGAGCATGCGAAACGTCCGCATCTGGTCCAATTCGCGGGACGGGTCGCCAACTGTGCACCTGACGTTCCACATGGCCAAGCAGCGAAACAAATCGAAGCGGCTACCTCTGACGCGCAGAGTCAAGCGTGAATGGGCGCCTCTGTTTGTTGTACTCGAAGACTGGCGGCGATCAGACGAGACCGGTAATAACGCACACTTCTTCAATGTGCAGTCGAACTATGAGGCTGGGGCTCGCATCGCCGCGCTTGTTCGCCGGCTGATTAGCTCCCAATCCCGTGGTAGTGCCAACGATCTGCGGCATACAGCCGCCCAGCGCATGGTGGATGCTGGCGCGAGCCACGAAGAGCTCGCCGAGTTCATGGGGCATTCGTACGTCCCGACCGGACTGGTTTACTTCAGGACCTCAGCCTCTCACGCGGAACGCGTCAACCGCGCGCTCGGCGCATCGGACATCTATCGGCGGGTGGCAAGGATCGCGCACGACCGGTTCATCTCCCCGGAAGAACTCGCCCAACTCAAGGGTGACCAACAGATCGCTGGCGTGCCTCACGGGATACCGATTGCAGGCATTGGCGGTTGTACGTCGGGACAGCTCGCGTGCCCCTATAACCCCATAACGTCGTGCTACGGATGCAGGAAGTTCATGCCCCTGCATGACAAGGCGATCCACGAGAACGTGTTGGCCTCAATGCGCGAGGTGGTCGTGTTCTTCGTGCGGAGCTCCCGCGGGGAGACCCAGTCGCCAGCCTACCTCCAACTGCAGCGCACGATTGCCGAAATACAGACAGTCATTGACGAGTTGGAGGTCGACGACTGATGAATCCCCACTATGCCGCCTTCATCGAACTCGGGAAGGCCCTCGCCCGACAAAAGGGGGTGAGCTGGGAAATGCCACTCGATGAGGCGGGTGCAGCACAAGACGGCGTCGGCTGGAACCTTACTGCCATTGCGGGCGATGTGCCGCCACCGCGCTTCTATTTGAAAGACCTGGGCCCTGATCGGAAGGCGTTGGCGATCATCAACGCCGGGCGCGTCGAGGCCGGCGTGGCGCCATTGACACAAGGGCCGCTGACCGTAACGTGGCAGAACTTGATCAAGTCTGCTGCGGTCGAGCAGCTTCTGTTGAGGCGCAATACCGCGCAATACGTCATGTCGTGCATCACGCGTCCGCTGCGGGTGATTGCGTCATGCGTGGAAAAGGAACCGTGGCAACTGACCGTCGATGATCTTCGTCTAGCGATACGCGTGGGCGCGGCGATCCAAGCCAAAGGACAGCTGGGCGATCTGGTGATCGGAGTGGTCAAGGTTGTACTCGACGTCCAACACATTTGTGATGCGGGCCCCTTATACACATCCCTCGCTTTGCCTCGCATGAAAATGACGAATGTGACCAGGGCGAGGCATACGTGGTCAGAGGATGAGTTGCGTGCTGATCTCGAAGATCGAAAACGGAAAGAACGGTTACCCGCGCGCAGAGCGTTCTGGGAGCTAACCCGTATCGTAATGACCGAAAAGCCGCTCACGTTCATGGACGATCTGCGGTTCGCCGTCATCCGCACGATGATCGTAACCGGCATGCGCGCGGGCGAAGCCGCCCTATTGCCTGTTGACTGGAAGCGGGAGCGCAGCTATCTGGATGCGAAAGGACGGCCAGCCGGAGAGTCTGCGGGCATCTCGACGGCCCTGATGGTCCGCCACTTCGCCGAAAAGCAGCAAGATGACGAATCGGATAGCCGACTCCTCCATGAGGCAACGCAGCCGGTTCCAGACATGTTCCGGGCGACGCTTACGCAGACGCTTGAGCGCGTTGAGCGTTTGACCGAGCCATTGCGAGCGACGCTGAAACGGCAATGCGAAACAGGCCGCTTGCTACCGTGGTACGGGGTCAATGATCTCGTACCGTTCACGCACGCCTATGTGCGACTGACGGGCAACCCGTTCTGGCTGAACATTGAGCACAAGCCATTTATCGATCGCTATCGGGATGGCTTCGATCCCGACGTGCTGACTGAAGTGCATCGACATCAGACAGAAAGACCCGAGCACAGTCCCGTCACGCTAGATATGGCGGTGTATCAGTTCGGCAAACGCATGCTCGAGAGGATGCGCACCGGGGAGACTGCGTTGCGATTCCGGCAAGCGGACGGAAAGGTATTGGGAGTTCGGGATCGCATGGTCTGGCACAACACCTTTCTTCATGTTGGTGAGTTGGAGGATCATGTTCGCGCAACGAGCCAAACCAAGGTGTCAGACACAACGCCGCTGCGGCTTGGTACCGGCGTCGTGCAGCCGTGGGAACTTCTGTTCGTTCAACCGAAGCGGTCTCTTGTAGAGGAGCGCAACGAAGGCTTGTGCGACGTTGCCCGGATCATGTCGGTCGGTCGCCCTACCCCTCGCTTCGTCGGTCTCGCACTCGGTGACCAGCGACAAATCCCGTCACTCTTCGAAAAATACGGACAGACGGACGCAGACCGGGCCTTGAAGATTGAGTCACACATGCTACGTCATCTTCAAAACACCGAGTTGTTCCGGCTGGGCGTGGCCGACACGATCATCTCGAAACGCTTCAACCGGCGCAGCATTGCGCAGAGTCACGAGTATGACCATCGTAGCCTCATCGAAGAGCTCGATCAGATCGCACTCCCGCAGGACATCGAGATCATGCTTGGCGAGAAGGCCAGTATCGTTGCACGGCTCATCAAGAGGGGCAAGGCAAGCGGCCCGATCGTCGATACGTTCAAGCGTATCGAGGCGACCGAGGGCGACGCCGCCGCGTATGAATACCTGCGCGCCGAAGCCGACGGCTTCCATGCCACTCGTACGGACATTGCCTGAATTCCTTTACGGTCGACCCGTGCCCCAAACATCTCGAATGCTTTGCGGATTGCCGCCACCTGTCGGCCACCGATCTGCCAGAGAACCGGAAGAACCTGATCCGGCTCGAAGCCAAGTTCAAATCCGCCCTTGAAACCATCAAGGCCAGAGCATCGACCAGTATCGGTTGGCAGAACCAGCTTGAACACGCGGAGAAACGACTCGACGGCATTCAGAAACTGCTTGCAACACCGCCCGGCGAGCGCCCCTTCCCCGATGGCCCGGATCTCTCGGTGCCCCGGGAACGTGGAGTACTTGATGAGTAAACCCGACGATACAACATCGTCCAGCGACGACCAGATGCGCGAGATTCTCGAAACGTTGCTGGCGGACGACGAAAACATCACGGCGCGCGCCATTGCACGACTACATCCGTCTATCAAGGCAGCATCGTCGATTACCCGCAGTGAGTCGCGCAGCAGGCTGCTTGCTCAATATCAACTGCGTCAGGCCGAGTACCGACAATGGCGCGCACGTATCGCCAAACGGTCCGGCGCCGACATTGCGGCATCGCTTGCCGACAAAGATGTACGGATTGCAGAACTCGAATCTATTGTGCAACTGCTGACCGCGTCGCACCTTGCCATGCTGCGCGCCGTCGGCGAACTGGGCGGCGTGAACAAGTGGGCGAAGTTCTATGAACATCACCGGGAGATCCGCGACAGGCTCGCGGACTTCGACGCGATGCCGGCTGCACCCGTCTCGGCCATGCCGCCAGAAGAATGTCGGAAAAAGATCAAGCGATAGCGCTTAACGGATCTGCCGGTCACGAAATGGCCGGCATCTGCGGCGGAAACCTGCGTTCCTCCCGAAAGGAGCATCAGATGACCTATTGCAACATTGCAACTTCTTCCAGACCCTGTACGACGAGACACATCCAGTTGGCACCTTCGGCCGTGGCACCCATTACTCCGTGCTTCGGGCACCGGTCTGGCACGACGAGTCGCTAAATCGAATCGAACACTGTGCGTTTCTCGACTTCGCCGTCATCTGGGATGAAGACCACGATGATCGTGTGATTGACGCGGTCCTGGTGCTTTACATCAGAGGCCTGCTTCCCCCTGTGAGGTATATCGGTGAAAGGAAAGGAATCCTGACTGTGCTTCTGGCACCGGACGTTGTGCGAAACTGGAAAGCGGACCGGCTCGAACAGTATCGCGACGGAATCAGCGACGTCTGCCAGAGCCTTGAAGACCCGTCGTCAGCACAGGTTGATATAGCCGCTGGTCAGGAACATTCGATCATCCACGCATCGCGCGAAAACGTCACCGTCTATCTCACAAATATCGATGTGCTGTGGCACCTCGGCGTCAACCTGAAGAAGTAAATTAGCGAGCCGTGGCGTGAAGATGAGCGCAACACGCCGGGCGACAAGACCCTTATGTCAGAGAGATCCTGTTGCGTCGCTCTGCCGCGAATAACGCAACAAAAATCGGCCGCAGCGGTGCGCAACAGGCAACCAAAAAAGATAGGCAATCCTGTGGATAACTTGGCCGCTTTGCCCCTTAAAATACGGCAAATCTGAAAAACCAAACCAACGCAACAACAAGCCATATATACCAAGTTTGTCGATTAAAATGGCTCAAAGCCGCTTTCCAAATCGCCCGATCTTGAAGCCCGCACTGCCCTCGCCGCCCTCCCTCGCACTTCAGCCTGCGCCGCTGGAGATGCTTGTGATCCCGTCCGAGATGGACGGCCGCACGGGTTTCAATCGCGCCGTCACGGGTCGCGCACAGATCGCCGCGAACAACGATCTCGATGCGATCCGGGCGTGGCTGTCGCGCTTCACGGACACCAGGACCACCTTCGAGAACTACCGCAAGGAAGCCGAGCGGCTCCTGCTGTGGTCCGTCGTGATGCTCAACAAACCGCTCTCCTCGCTCACGCACGAGGACTGCCTGCGCTATCAACACTTCCTGGCCGATCCGCAACCGGCGGCGAGCTGGGTTGCGGGTGGCGGGCGTAAGCACGCCCGCAGCGACGCGCGCTGGCGTCCTTTCTACGGGCCGCTCTCGCCTGCGAGTCAGCGCCAGGCGATCGTGATTCTGAATGCATTGTTTTCGTGGCTGGTTCAGGCGGGCTACTTGGCCGGCAATCCCCTCTCGCTCTCTCGACAGCGTACCCGACACGCGGCGCCGCGCATCACCCGCTATCTGGAGCCGAGCATTTGGCAAGAGGTCAAGGACACCATCGCGGCCATGCCAAGCGATACGCCACGCCAGATCGCTCATGCCTCTCGTGTGCGGTGGCTCTTCACGCTGCTCTATCTGGGCGGCCTGCGGATTGCTGAGGTCGGTGGCAATACGATGGGGCAGTTTTTTGTTCGCCGTGATAGCAATGCAGACATCCGATGGTGGCTCACCGTGCACGGCAAAGGCGGCAAAGAACGGCTCGTGCCCGCGACGCGTGAAATGATGACGGAGCTCTCGCGATACCGGCAGCATCTCGGGCTGAGTGCACTGCCCTCGCCCAATGAAGACACGCCGCTGGTCTTGCCCATTGGCGCCACGGCAGCGAACGGTGGCACGCAGACGTGCGCGCCTTTGACACGCGCCGCACTGCATGCGATCGTCAAAGAAGTGTTCGCGCAGGCCGCCGCCCGACTCCGCAAGCGCGACGAGACGTCTGCCGCACGCGCCGACCTGTTGGCAAAAGCCTCGGCGCATTGGTTGAGGCACAGCGCAGGATCGCATATGGCCGACCAGCGAGTCGACTTGCGCCTCGTGCGCGACAACCTCGGGCATGCATCGCTGACGACGACGAGCCTCTACCTGCACATCGATGACGACCGACGCCATCAAGAAACCGACGAAAAGCACCGAATAGACTGGTAACGCGCGCGCAACCCGTGACCTGCGTCGTTTCACGCGCCGCCCTCGAAGCGTATTTTTGGCTCGCGCCGAGTGCGGACGATGCTCGGACATTGAGGGTCTTCCGCGATGGATTTGGCCGCATTCATGCCATCGCCGAGCGAAAGCTCCTGGCGCATCCTTCGAAGCATCTTGAGCTGTCGGCGACCGACTTCGCTAAAGACTGATCGCTTATGTTGACGCCTTGCGTTGGCTGCGCGCCGGGCGCCCGCGCGGAACGTTACTGGGATCAGCGCGGCAGACGATTAGTTGCATTTCGTCACTGGACGCTCACAGAGTCGGCACGATCTGCATGCTTTACGCCATTCGTAGTCGATCTTTTTAAAGCTATAACAAAGCAGTTAGTACGCAACAAGTACAGATAGGCGCTTCGTGAACCTAATCTGATGACACTTTCCGGGACATAGCGGCCGCCCGAGTGACCGCACTTTGAAGCCGATGAAAGTCCCTTCATGGCAGTGAGATTGACCCGCTCCGACGGACAGATTTGCAGTCAAAGATGTGTCGTGGTCTGGCCTCCGTTGAGCGTAGAGTCGCGGGTTGTCCACGGACGGGCAGCGGGTCGCTTCTCACGACCGCGACGCTGCCCGTCGGTGGGCAACCCGCAGGGTGATGCGGTTTTTGTCTTCGCGCTCAGGTTCTCGAATTCGAGCGGCGAACAATAGCCGATGCTGCTATGCAGGCGGCGTACGTTGTACCAGCCTTCCAAGAAGGAGAAGATGCGCCTCCGTGCTTGTTCATGGGTCGCGAAGTGTTCGCGCGATAGGAGCTCTGCTTCAAGCGTCCCAAAGAAGGATTCGCACATTGCGTTGTCGTAGGCGTCGCCGGCCGTACCCATCGATGGTTGCACGCCCGCTTCGCGGCAGCGCTTTCCGAAGGCAATTGACGTGTGTTGGGACCCTTGGTCGGAATGCAGAATAACGCCCTCGTGGCGTCGCTGTTGCAGCGCCATGTCGAGCGCGCGCAACATCAGTTCGTGTACAAGTGGTTCGACATCGCCCAGCCGACGATGCGCCGGCTGAAGACATCAAGCACCACAGCCAGATAGAGAAAGCCTTCTGTCGTCGGAATGTAGGTGGCATCTGCGACCCACAGTATGTTAGGCCCTTCCGCATTGAAGTGCCGGCGCACGAGGTCCGGCGCGCGCCGTGCCCCGGCACGCTGACGCGTTGTACGTGGCCAGCGCCGTCGGCTTGCTCCCCGTAGGTCCGCGATGCGCATCAGGCGCGCGACTCGCTTGCGTCCCACGTGCACTCCCTCGCGCGCAAGTTGTGCATGGATGCGCGGCGCTCCGTACCTACCTCGCGAACTCGCATGCAGCGTACGAATGCGCGTCAGTAGCTGAGCATCGCTACGTGACCGCCTTGATGGCTCCCTCACCAGCCACGCGTAGTAACCGCTGGTCGAGACTCCCAGCAGCCGCGCCATCGTGGCAATGGGCCAACGGGCCTGGTTTGCTCTCATGAATCCGTATCCTTCGAGGACACGGCTCCTGTCTCGCGGGCGAACCAGGCCGCGGCGTGAGAGAGAATGTCGCGCTCCGTCTTTAATTGCCGATTCTCGCGGCGCAAACGGGTGAACTCTTGGCGCTCAGCCGTGGTCAACCCCTCCTGACGCACGCCGGCGTCAATATCCGCCTGCGCCACCCAGTTGATTATCGTCTGCGCACTAGGCTCGAACTCTCGTGAGCTCCTCGGGTGTTCGCCCCGCCTTCACCAAGTCCACTATGCGAGCCCGGAATTCCGCCGGGTACGGTGCTCGATGCTTGCCCATTTTGGCACCCCCTTTTTTCAAAGGATAGGTGTCCGTTTTGGCGGGTCAATCTCACAGAACGCGACAGTCCATAGAAGCCGAATTGCGACCTGCTCGCACCGCGACCGCACTTCCCTTGCCGACCCCCCTTCCCCCTTCGACCCTGCGCGACCGCAACGGCAGCTTCCAAGGTGCAAAGGTCATTCGTGTAGTCAGCCGTGTCGGCCAGCAAGTGCTCGGCCCTCTGGAAATTTCTTACATGGCCGAGTACTTGCGTATCAGTGCGGCATTCCCGAACCACCGTTCGTCGGCCGCGGTAGGCGGTTGACCTTTGTCGCCGTTGCTCGCCCCGGGCGGCCGTGCATCGACGAATAGCACGTTTCCGACGAATAGGCCATTTCAACGGCGACCTTTTGATCCTCACATTTGGTTCGCCACGCCACGTAAGGAAATGAGGAAAACGTTCGCCGTTCATTTGCCGAGTGGCCCTGAAGGGAACCGTTTCGCGAGGATCTGGATGTGGCGCTCTCGCCTCAAGGCTGAGCCGCATACGGCGGAACTACGGACAGGCGTTGATCGTCGACCGCGCCACCGACGGCGAAGTGATACAGGCTTTGCCAGGTATGATCCTTCACCCCGAGTAATGTGTGCATTTCATCGTCAAAATAACAGCCGATCCCCGTGGCGCGAACTCCGGCTGCCTCAGCTTCGAGATAGAGCGCCTGGCCGAGAATACCGCATTCCCAGAAAAGATAACGATATCGCCATGGTTGTTTTATGGCGATATCGAATCTCGCGATCATCCCTAACGCAAAGCACGAATCAGCGCCGATATCCTGGTGGCAGCAGATCAACTTTGCCGCCGCGCGCAAGTCGTAAGGCAGCAGAAGATAGAGCGGCAGATGGTTCGGCCCGGCCTTTTGCCACAGCCATTCCGGACGCAGAGACCGCTTGAGATCCGGCAGCGCTCCCGGAGTTCTGACGAGCATATAGAGGCCCCACTCCAGACCGTCGACGCGGTGCACCAACAGCGCCGCATGCACTTTGGGAGGAGACCTCAGCGCATTCCACGGCGGCGTGTCGGGATGTGTCAGCAGGCACGCTAGCATGCCGAAAAACGCCGCGTCGCTGATGCGCGTCGTGCCATCGAAGTTCACAGCGCTGCGACGCTGTCTGGCGATTCGGGCGAAGCTGAGATCAAGGGCTGGCGTCGCCGGCACTGAGCGCCGCCCCGGATTCGGCGAGAGTGGTTCGCGAGTACGGGTCTTGTGCGTGACGCGATGAATCGAATTGATGTCCGGCCACATCACATGTCCCGAACTCAACTGATTTGCACGTCCGTGCCACTGTGCGCTATCCAAAGCGGTCAGCATGCTCTCAAGATCGGGCCGCGTCTCAGGATTGCCAATCCAGAGCAAAAGATCCGGCGCCTCTGTTTCGGCATCCCTGAAGTCTTCGTGGCGGTCCACTCCAAGCAAGTCGGCCACTGCGTCATCCGCAGCCGCCTCCATCAACCGCGTCTGCCAGCCGAGCGCCGCCGCTGCGTAACTCATCGCGGCGATGACATGGCCGCAATCCTGTTGGCAGTAGCGCCAGGCTCGCATGCCGTACTTCCACGCTTCGCGCCAATGGATCGAGCTTATGCCGACCAGGACACCACTTTCCGAAAACGCTTCCGTCCATTGCGGCTCGTCCACCGCAGCGCGATGTTCAAGCGCATGATCCCGGCTCAGGTAGTGATAGACGCCTGCGGACAAGCCGGGTAGAGCCGGACACAGAAGATAGCCCTCGGTCGGATGCAGATTTCCGCTCGAAGGGTTGCAGCGCAGCGCCCACCGCTGGTCGCCATATGTTTTCCACGCCGACAAGCCCAGCGAGAGTTCGAACAGGATCGCCAGATTGGATAGATCGATTCCGTTTGCGGGCGGCAGGGTGCCACAGCGTAACTCGTTGTAGCGCGTGGCCAGGGTGTCCGCGGCTAACGGCAGACCAACGCGCGGAGTGCCGTGAAACACCCGGAACGGATCCGGCTGGGTTGTCCAGTCGAGTCCGCCAGGGCCAGGAGCGTAGAAGTTGAGACGGTGCTTGCTGCGTTCGTGATAATCAAGCAGCGCATGCTTTGAGCGATCCATGTCCCACTCAGACCTCGAATACGCGCACACGCGGCTGTACAAAACCGGACGGCTCGACGTTGGAGCGTGACCGTCATCGCGTCGTGGAACCTGGTGCGCTTCGGCCAACTGCCATCGCCTTCGGTGCCCGCCGCGCGGTGCGCGGCACTCGAGCAGGGCGGCCTTTCCGGCACACGAGACGCCCTTCAGGTGTCCTCGAAGGCATTCGGGGCTGAAGACTTCAAAAACTCGTGGCCATCCCAAGTTAGCCGCCAGTCGCTTCCCAATGAACGCACCAGATTTGCGTCGGCCAGCAGGTTTAACTGATACCATACCCCTCGGTTCGAAACATCGAACTCGTCCTTGAGCGCGCCCTCAATGTCGAATTCGCTGAGGTGCGGGGCCTTGTTTTCCTCGAGCGTCTTCAGTATGGCGATCGCCAGATTCATATTGCGTTTCACGATCTCATCCTCTCGTAGATAGGCTCACTTTTCGTGATAACGCGACGGCGCAACGTCCACGCAAGCGCGTTGGGAGCGGCGTGCTACCCACCTCTCCCACTTCCTCACAGTTCCGCGGATTACCGTTGAACTTCCGCATCCTCGCACCGGGGATGTTCGGCAGGAGAGCCGCGCGGCCCGCCTGACCGAGCCGCCCGGGCCCTCCGCCCGAACCATTAGCGGGTTCTCACGCGAGCAGACAACTACCTACGGCCAGTGCAGGTCGGAAGATGGCGCACCTGGGGTGTGCGCGCAAATCGGGGGGCCTCTCACGTGATCGAGTACCTGATCTGAGGACCACCCTTATAAAGGTCTCAGTCATGGCAGCCTCCGTGCTCGCTAGCGCCCATCTTTATATTGTAGGTGATGCGCTCTCGGAAACCGGTATCCTCCGGGGCGCTTGAAGAGCTCCAATTGTTTTGCGCCGCGTGCATGTTATTAACAAGGTAATGATTAAGACACCAACGCGACCGAGGGGATCAGTCTGCAAAATGCAAGTTGCTAGATAGCTCTCTCTTGAAAGAAAGCTCTATTCGCGACTTAGAAAGGTTATTTCCCGCTCATCCTGGGTGACGGACAATTCCTGACAGACCGATGCCATCGATCCCGAACCCGGCGATCGGTTGGATGCCGCGGATTCGTCGAATGGCACGGACCCCGCATTCTGCCGCGAGCATGTTTAAACTTGGCGGACTAACGACTTGTCCGTATCATCATTCACCCTGAAACACCGACCCGAGATCGTGGCTGTGCGAATCGGGCTTCACTCCGCGCGGGCAAGTGCCGTGCGAACACATCGAGCGGTGATGACCATGGCGCGACTACTATCGGTGAATGTCGGGCTTCCGCGCGACATCGAGTGGAAAGGCCGCACGGTGCATACCGGCATCTGCAAAGAACCCGTGCGCGGCCGATGCCGCGTCGGACGACTGAACCTCGATGGCGACGGCCAAGGCGATCTGGCGGGCCACGGCGGCGAGCAGCGTGCCGTATTCGTCTACCAGATCGAATCGTCGCGCTACTGGCAGGCGGAATTGAAGCGCAGCGACCTTGCCTGCGGACAGTTCGGCGAGAATTTCACGATCGAAGGACTGTCCGATTCCGATGTGTGCATCGGCGATCGCTATCGGATCGACGGCGCGCTGTTCGAAGTGACGCAGCCCCGCGTGACCTGCTATCGCGTCGGCATCCGCATGAACGAACCGCGGATGCCCGCCCTGCTCACATCGAGCGGACGACCCGGCTTCTACTTACGCGTCCTGCAGGAAGGCGACGTGGGCGCGGGCGACGAGATCGTGAAGATCGGCGAAGCCGAGGAGCGCATGAGCGTCACGCAGGTCAATGCGCTGCTTTACTCGGCTCATCATCCGCGCGATCAACTGAAGCGAGCGTTGCGGATCGAAGCGCTGTCGCCGGGCTGGCGGCGGTCTTTCGAGGCGCTTCTGAAAGACGGCGCGAAGGGCGGAAATCCCGGGCTCGCGGCGGCAGCGGCAGCGAATGCCGCCGTACCGGGTTTCCGGCCACTCAAGGTCTCGGCAGTCGAACCGGAATCCGCCGACGTGCTCTCGCTCAGCTTCACAAGTGCCGATGGTCAGCCGCTGCACCCTGCTCTACCGGGGCAATATCTGGTGTTTCGTTTGCAGCGAACGGCCGGCGGACCGCCGCTTTTCCGCAGTTATTCGATTTCAGGCGGGCGTTTGCCGGAGAGCTACCGGATCAGCGTGAAGATTGAGCCCGATGGCGCAGCCGGGTCCTATTTTCAGCAACACGTGCGCGTTGGCGATACGATCGACGTCAGCGCGCCGCGCGGCAGCTTCGTTCTGCAGCCGGGCGACGGACCCGTGGTGCTGCTCAGCGCGGGCATCGGCGCGACGCCGGTTCTTTCGATGCTGCATGCGCTGTCGGCGGCGCGCTCGACGCGGCCGGTCTTGTGGATGCACACCGCGCGCGACGGACAGCATCATCCGTTCGCCGCCGAAGCTCGCGGTCTGATGTCCACGCTCGCCCACGGACGCAGCCACGTCTGTTACAGCAAGCCTGCCTCGAGCGACCGCGAGGGCGTCGATTTCGACGCGACCGGGCGCCTCTCGCAAGCGGTTCTGAGCGGGGCTGGTATCACGCGCGACGCGGACATCTATCTTTGCGGACCGTTGCGCTTCATGGACGATGTGAAAGCGGCGCTCGCCGGCATGGGCGTCGGGCCGGAACGGATTCACGCCGAAATGTTCAACGGCGGCGAACCGCTGAATCCGGGCATCGTCGGAGCGGCGAAACGCAGTCCCCATGTGCCGAAGGACGATGCCGACACGGGGCCGCTGGTGTCGTTCGCAAGGAGCGGCATTGCCGCGCACTGGAATCGGTCGGTCTACCAGAGCGTTCTCGAACTGGCTGAAGCCTGCGACGTTCCCGTGCGGTGGTCGTGCCGCACGGGTGTCTGTCACAACTGCGAAAGCGGTCTGGTGTCGGGCACGGTGGCCTATGAGACAGAGCCGCTCGACCGACCCGCCGAAGGCAACCTGCTCATCTGCTGCGCGCAGCCGGTTCGGGACATCGTCGTCGATCTGTAAGCCATAGGCGATCCGACCCGCACGGCGGAAGCTTGCGGGCAACATTCAGCGCTCAGTCCGCTCGTCGGTAAGCATGCTCGACAGCACGCCCGGCGACGATTCGACCTCGCGCTCGCTACACGGAGAGCGCGACCACGCCTTGACGGCGTAGCGCCGCGTGCCATCGCGATAGTGCGGCGAGGCCGGATCGTCCGACTCATAATGCGCGAGCAGCGTATCGGCGTGCGGATCATCGGCGTGTGAATCCGACGACCTGCGCGTAGCTGTTGCCATGCGCATCGCGATCGAGCTTCAGCCCTTGCCTATTCAACTCGCGCAACGGGCACGCCACCGCGAAGTAGTCTCCCCGGACCGCAGCCGCCGTACCGCGGAATTTTCTCATCGCCATCGAGCGAATCTCCGCCATGCATGTCGAGATGTTGCTCACTTATCTTCGTCCACCGGCGAACGACCAAGGCAGACGATCGCCCGGCAACGATTCGTGCGCCTTTGTTTTGCGCGGTGCGCGTCATGGGTCCGTAGCCGTTAAAGGTTATTCGATGCCTGCCATCGATCACAGGAATGTGACGGTGCCTCTGCGCGTGTTGGCAGGCGTCGAATAAGCCTTAACGGTTGCCGAAGACCGCAGTTCCAGCGTCGTTCGCCTGCGGCGACCGTCGCCCGAACTGCTGGACCCGACCCTCAACGGTCGGTCGTCACCGAGCGCTTGCTATGGCCGCTTGCAAAGTACAACAGCCGCTCGCTTCGCTGTTCCGGTGGGTCAATCGGCCTTCGCGGAAATTGAAGCCTGTTGCGTTCTACATCGGTAGCCTTGCGGATTTATTGATGTTGGCGCGATCGAGTCGGTGGAAGGAAGCACGCGGGGAAGGCATCTTGACGTGGGCAATCGCGTGAATGATCAAGCAGCGGGCGGCGTCCAACGATGAGGAAGCAGTTGCGCGATGTCGGAGGCTCGGTGTGTCGGCAAGCGCGTCAACACGTCCTTGAGGTAAGCCAGCGGATCATGCGCGTTCAGTTGTGCAGAGCGGATCAATGTCATGATCGCGGCCGCGCGTTTTCCGGCACGCAGAGAGCCTGCGAACAACCAGTTCGACCTTCCCAAGGCCCATGGCCGTATTTGATTTTCGACCCAGTTGTTATCCGCAGGCACATGCCCGTCATCCAGATAGCGCGTAAGCGCTTCCCAACGTTTGAGGCTGTAGTCGAGTGCTGCGGCGATCCCGGATCCGTCCGGCACACGCTGCCGTTGCGCGAGCAACCATGCATGAAGCTCGTCGGCGATGGGGCGAGCCCGCTCTTGACGCACAAGACGTCTTCTATCGGGCTCGAGTTCCGCGACGTCTCGTTCGATTTCATACAACTCGCCGAAGTATCGCAGCGCGGGCTCGGCCAGCTCGCTCTGGTGCTTGACGTGTAAATCAAAGAATTTACGACGCGCATGGGCTAGGCACCCCGTTTCCGTCACGCCGCTCTGGAAGCTGGCCTTATAGCCTCCATAGTCGTCACACGTCAGCTTGCCGCGCCACTCGCCTAGAAATGCGCGTGCATGTTCGCCAGCGCGGCTCTCGGCGAAGTCGTAGATCACAGCCTTCAGATCGGAGAACTGCGTGGTACTGTACGCCCACAGATAGGCTCGATGGGTCTTGCCCTTTCCCGGCGCAAGCATCTTTACCGGCGTCTCGTCGGCATGCAGTACCGCCTGCTGCAACACTTCTTCGCGAAGTGCATCGACCAGGGGCTGCAGGCGCACGCCACACTCGCCAACCCAGGCGCCGAGCGTCGATTGCGCGATTGCCAGACCCGCCCGCGCAAAGATGCGCTCCTGTCGATACAACGGCAGGTGATCGCTGTACTTGGCGACCAGCACCTGGGCGAGCAGGCCGGTGGTCGGGATACCCTTGTCGATCACATGAGGCGGCACCGCAGCCTGCACCAGCGTCTCGCATGCCTTGCACGCCCATTTTCCCCGGATATGCCGCTCTACCGTGAACACGCCGGGCGTGTAATCCAGCTTTTCGCTGATGTCCTCGCCGATACGAACGCGTTCGCAGCCGCACGTACAGATCGTGCTATCCGGCTCGTGATGAATGTCGGTACGTGGCAGCTCGGGAGGAAGCGGTGCCCGCTTTGGCTGTTGACGTGGGTTACCAGACCGCTCGCTGGACTTCAGCCCCTGCAGCTCAAGCCCGATCGACGCCAGATCCGCATCGAGCGCTTCCTCGAGCAGGCTCAGTTGCTCCTTGTTGAGCTGCTCACTGCGCCTGCCGAACTGCTGCCGTTTGATGACCGAGAGTTCGTGCGTAAGCTGGTCGATACGTGTTTGCCGGTACTGCAACTCTCTTTCTTTCTCGGCGATTTCGGCCATCAGCTTCGCGTTCAGTTCGCGTATCTGTTCGGTACTGAGGGCGTCGAGATCGGCGGGCAGTTTCATGCAGACCAGTCTGCCAGAACCCCGTACATCGGTGAAGCGAAACAGTTTACCTAGTCACAGGGCTCAAACCACCGTGATTGCATGATCCGGCGCAAGAGTGCGCCACGGCAGTCCCTGACCGTGCCTCGGTTTCACGTACAGCAGAAATTTGCTAATTTCTGTTTGTACGGAGGTTCGAATGTCAGAGAAGCTAGTGCCAAAGCGGCAATACACGGACGAGTTCAAGGTTGAGGCCATTAGACTTGCCGAATCAGTCGGGCAGCACGAAGCCGCGCGTCGGCTCGGAGTGCCAGTGGCAACCTTGGGCAATTGGAGTCGACGGAGTCGCAGTGCTAAAAGTATCGGCGAAGTCGACAGTCACGGAGTAAAGAGCACGCGATCGACGCGCCCGATCAACGAACTGGAGGCGGAGAACAGCCGACTTCGGAAAGAACTCGCCAGTGCACGACTCGATATCGAGATCCTTCGAAAAGCGACGGCGTACTTCGTGAAGGGGTCGCGGTGAAGTACGCATGGATCGACGAGCACCGCGACCAGTACAGTGTTACTCGGCTGTGTCACATCCTGACGGTGTCGCGCAGCGGATATTGCCAGTGGCGGAACCGCGGGCCAAGTCAGCGAGCGCAGGCCAACGCCGCGCTTGATCGGGAGGTGGCAGAGATTCACCGCGCCAGTCGCGGCAGCTACGGCCGTCCTCGGATCGTGCGGCAACTAAGGACCCAGGGTCACCCGACGAGCGCCGAACGTGTACGCCGTAGTCTGCAACGTCTGGGGCTGCGGCCGGTCTATAAACGCCCGTATCGGGTGACGACGGATTCGACACACCGCCTACCGGTGGCGCCCAATCTGCTTGATCGTCGTTTTGACGGCTGGCAGACCGATCAGGCTTGGGTCAGCGACATCACGTTTGTCAGGACCAGCGAAGGCTGGTTATACCTGGCTGCTATTCTGGATCTGGCAAGCCGACGCATCGTAGGCTGGTCAATGTCAGATCGCATCAACGCGGAACTGGTCTGCCAGGCACTTCGCAGCGCGTGCTGGCACCGTAAGCCCGTGCCGGGGTTGTTGTTACATTCCGATCGCGGAAGTCAAGGCGGATTCAACCGGTCGTCGCAACACCTTTGATCGAGGAGGTGTTTATGGGACGACCAGCGGGTTGGATGAAGAAGTTGACCGGGCGAGGAGCGATGCACTCGCCAGGTGCGCCATCACATCGACGTGAGATCGAGCGGCGGTTCTGGAAGCAGATCGCGACAGGTATTACTAGCGAGAAGGCGGCAGAGGCGGTTGGCGTGTCGCAGGCAGTAGGTGCGCGCTGGTTCCGTCATAATGGCGGCATGCCACTTTCCATGTTGAATCCGATATCCGGGAGGTACCTGTCATTCGCAGAGCGAGAAGAGATTGGACTGCTATCGTCTCAGGGCGTCGGGGTACGCGAGATTGCGCGCCGTATCGGACGCAGCCCATCAACGGTCTGCCGGGAACTGACACGTAACGCGGCAACGCGTGGTGGCAAGCTTGAGTATCAGGCTTCGGTTGCGCAGTGGAAAGCTGAACTGGTTGCTAAAAGGCCCAAACCTTCAAAACTGGTGACTAATGCGCGGCTACATCGCTACGTGCAAGACCGTCTGGAAGGCAAGGTTCGCGACGCTGATGGCCGTGAGATTTCCGGGCCCCGTCCAACGCCGTTCAAAGGGAGAAACAAACCGCATCGCGGTGATCGTAAATGGGTCAATGGCTGGTCACCCGAACAGATCTCCAACCGGCTGCAGACCGACTTTCCGGATGACGAATCCATGCGCATTTCTCACGAAGCCATTTACCAGGCGCTCTATATCCAGGGTCGGGGTGCCCTGAAGCGCGAGCTGGTCAGCTGTCTGCGCACCGGGCGGGCGTTGCGCGTGCCGAGAGCCAGGGCGCGCGCCAAGGTCTGGGCGCACGTTAGCGAGGACGTAATGATCTCGAACCGGCCTGCAGAAGTAGAGGATCGTGCTGTACCCGGGCATTGGGAAGGTGACCTGATCATTGGTCTGAACCGGTCCGCGATCGGAACGCTGGTCGAGCGATCAAGCCGATTCACCATGCTCGTCCACCTGCCTCGCGAGGAAGGTTACGGGCTGATTCCCAGAACAAAAAATGGTCCTCCTCTGGCGGGCTACGGAGCCGTTACGATGGCCAATGCGCTCAGGAAGACCGTGACTGACCTGCCTACCCAGTTGTGGCGGTCATTGACCTGGGATCGTGGCAAGGAACTATCCGATCACGCCCGCTTCACGGTCGAGTCCGGGGTAAAAGTCTTCTTCGCCGACCCGCACAGTCCATGGCAGCGCGGCACGAACGAGAACACGAACGGCCTTCTGCGGCAATACTTTCCAAAGGGCACTGATTTATCCAGATGGAGTGCTCGAGAGATTCAGGCCGTCGCCAATGCACTGAATACCAGACCCCGGAAAACGCTTGGCTGGAAGACGCCGGCCGAAGCTCTGGACGGGTATCTGCAATCTGTTCAACAATCCAGTGTTGCGACGACCGGTTGAATCCGCCCAATATGCAAGCCGGGCGTACCGGAAACTGGCTGCCGACTTCAAGATGAACGTTTCGATGAGCCGTCGCGCTAATGCATGGGACAACGCGCCAATGGAAAGCTTCTTCAAAACCCTGAAAGTTGAGCGAATCTATCAGGTTCGCTACGAAACGCGCGCTCAGGCTCGTCTGGATATCGTCGACTGGGTCGAGGGCTACTACAATCGGCAACGCCTGCACACCTCTATCGATTTCTGCACTCCAGTCGAATACGAGGCTAGGATCATCGCTGCATGATTTGCTGTACGTGGAAACGAGGCAGGATCATCCCATCACGAGAGCCCGAAGCTGTTCAGGGCTCAGCCCAACGCTCACTGCCTGCTCGCCGTTCGTCCAGACGAAGCGCCCCTTGTTCAGCCGGCGTGCGGCGAGCCATATACC
Source organism: Caballeronia turbans (assembly GCA_001544655.2). GTDB lineage: Bacteria > Pseudomonadota > Gammaproteobacteria > Burkholderiales > Burkholderiaceae > Caballeronia > Caballeronia turbans. The sequence continues at coordinate 8,709 of FCOD02000048.1, read as the reverse complement.
GAGACCATCGTAGACCAGCACCTTCATTCGGGTCGAGTGACGATTGGCAAACAGGTAGGCATGATGGGGCCTCACTGACCCGAACACCTTGACCACGCGCACAAGCAGCGTATCAGCACCGGCGCGCATGTCGACCGGCTCCGTCGCGAGCCAGATGGCATCGATGCGAATCAACGCAACCACCCCTGCAGCCAAGTTGCGCAGTCGCTCGCGGCCGACAGCGGCCAGCGCACGGTGATCGACGTCGCGCCTCTGCGCACCTCAATCTCGATGTGCGTCGCCCCTGCAAAACCATTTTGCATCTGCAGTGGAACAAATTCCGACGTCGAGACATTCAACTCCTGTCGCGCCGCTTCAGCGACATCGCGTTCCTCCTGCGCCGCAACCCAACCGCGCAGCAGGTTGGCGTTCAACCGGTAATGCAGTGCCACGGCCGCAATCGACACGTTTGGCTGCATTGCCGCCCGAATGACCATCTGCTTGAATTCCTTGCTATGCCGCCGGCGCCGTGTCGGCTGAACAACATCCTGGACCACCTCGGGTTCGTCCATCATGTACACATGTCCATTTGAAATCTAAATGGACATGATCGTCCGGCTGCTCGACTTGCAGATCAAGATGACTTCGCCGGTTGTTTACGGTGGAAGCAGCTTCCTGCATTGGCCAACTCGTTTCAACCCGTTGCCGTCATCCGCGCCACCCGATTTAGGCGCCGGAAGCGTGCAAGCTGTCGGCCAGCGGTGCGGCGCGGACACTCTGCCGGCGATCTCGGTCTTCATTGGAAAGTCATCTGAAACTGCGCTGTCGACCCTCGAAATCCCGGCGACCCAACTGCGCGGCATATTTATGTGTAACGTAGACCCGCCAGTCTGGGGCGACAGGGCCTGCGATGGACTCGCGCGGGCCGGCACTATTTGCGCGACCGTCGCCTGTCAGCTTGCGTGCGATGGAAGTTTTTCCCGAAAATTCTCTGATCGGTTCGGCAATCTTTTGTTAAGACAACGTCCGTGACGCTCGTGGTGTACGCTAGATGAATCAGTCGTCCACGCATTCAAATCAAAACTGCCAACAAGCGTGGTAATCAACATCGCCCGTCATGACAAGCAATAAAGCGCCTGATCCTTCAGTTGATCCGCCCGACGTGACTCGTTCTGTCATGCCGTCGCTGGAGTTTCCGATCGTCGGCATCGGGGCATCGGCCGGCGGGATTCAAGCGCTGACGCGCCTCTTTGAGCACATGCCAAACGACGCGGGCATGGGGTTTGTGATCGTACTTCATCTGTCGCCCAGGCATGAGAGCCAGGCCGACGCCGTGCTCCAGAGACTCACTAGAATGCCCGTCGTGCAAGTCCTGAATGCGACTCAGATCGAAAAGAATCATGTCTATCTCATCTCGCCGGCTAACGACCTGTCGATGAATGATGGCTATCTGAGAGTGACGCCGTCGAATCGCGAACCAGGACGACCGGTGGCGATCGACCTGTTTTTTCGCAGCCTCGCCGAAGTGCACCGCACCCGCGCGATCAGCGTGGTTCTGTCGGGCTTTGGCAGCGACGGCACGATAGGAATAGGTCGGATCAAGGAGCATGGCGGCGTCACGATCGCGCAAAGTCCCGAGGACGCCGAATGCGATGAGATGCCCCGCAATGCCATCGCGACGGGCCTGGTCGACATTGCGCTACCGGTCGCTGAGATCCCGCAGAAACTTATCGAACTGCGCGACAACGCGCGAGCGATTCAGTTGCCTCCCGCCGGCGACGATCAGATTCTCATAGCAACATCGGCAGATAGTAGTGCAGCGCCGGATTCGGCGCCGCTCGCAGAAGACACACTGCATAAAATCCTTTCTACGCTGCGCGCCCGCACCGCGCACGACTTCCGGCATTACAAGCGCGCGACGGTTCTGCGACGCATTGAACGTCGGCTGCAAGTCAACGCGCTTCCAGACTTACCCTCGTACCAGCGGTTTCTCGACACTCACCCGGAAGAGTCCTCGGCATTGCTTAAGGACATGTTGATCGGTGTGACGAATTTCTTTCGCGATCGGGACGCTTTTGAAGCCCTTGAGCGCGAAATCGTGCCGCGCATCTGCGAAGACAAGTCCGATGACGACTCCATCCGCGTCTGGGTGGCGGCCTGCTCGACCGGCGAAGAAGCGTATTCGGTCGCCATGCTGCTTAACGAGTGTGTCGCGGAAGCCAATAAAGGTTGTGGCATCCAGGTGTTCGCCACAGACATCGATGAGAGCGCTATCGAGACGGCGCGCACGGGCAGTTATCCATCGCCGATTGTGACCGACGTTCCGCCTGCCCGGCTTCGAAAGTTTTTTACGCTCACGCACGGGCGCTACCTCATCAACAAATCCTTAAGGGAACAGGTTCTGTTTGCCGCCCACAACCTGCTGCGTGATCCGCCCTTCTCTAAGCTCGACCTGGTGTCATGCCGCAACCTACTGATCTACCTGGACCGTACGGTACAGCGACAGGTCTTGCAAACATTTCACTTCGCGCTTCAACCGGGCGGCTATCTATTCTTGGGTAGTTCCGAGTCGGCTGAGATTGCCGATGACCTTTTCGTCGCCATTGACAAGAAGAGCCGGATTTATCGCGCGAAGAAATCGGCGAGCGCGCGACCTGCGTCGACGTTACCGTTCGTCGGCCCGCTGGCGCAGCCGACTCACTTCAGTAACATAAAGCCAGCGATTGGTCGCACGGACTCGTCGTTCTCAGCCCTGCACCGAAGCGCCATGGAGCATTATGCGCCGCCAAGCGTGCTGATCGATCGCGACGGGGAAATCCTGCATATGTCAGAGGATGTCGGCCGGTTCCTCCGATACGTCGGCGGTGAACCGTCTCACAATCTGCTCACCCTGATCAACCCCGAGCTGAGGCTGGAGCTTCAAACTGCGCTCTTTCAGGCGCTGCGACATGGCAAAAGCGTCGATGCAGAACGCGTGAGGTTCGCGCGGGGTACCGCTCTTTCCTACGTCAACATGACTGTGCGCCCGTTCTACGATGCGGCCGTTGGAGACCTCCTTGCAGTGTTCTTCGATGAGGCGGAGGAGACCACGTTGCCCGAAGCGTCCGAAGTCGCTCCGACTGACGAGAGTCCTGTCGTCGCACACCTCGAGGCCGAAGTACGGCGATTAAAGGAGCTTTTGCACTCGACCGTCGAGCATTCTAGCGTCTCAAGCGAGGAGCTAAAGGCGTCCAACGAAGAGTTGCAGGCAATCAACGAAGAAATGCGGTCAGCGTCCGAAGAGCTCGAAACCAGCAAGGAAGAACTGCAGTCGGTCAACGAAGAGATCCTGACGGTCAATGGTGCGTTGCAGGCGAAGGTAGAAGAGACCGCGAAAGCCAACGATGACCTTCAAAACTTGATTGCCTCTACCGGCATCTCGACTATCTTTGTCGACCGTTCGATGCGCATCAAACGCTATACGCCCGCAGCAGTGGGACTGTTCAATTTAATAGCGACGGATATCGGTCGCCCCTTGCTCGATTTGACGCATCGCCTGCATTATCCGCAACTCGCCGCAGATGTAAGAAGCGCATTCGAGGACCTGAAGTCGGCGGAGCGGGAAGTCAGCACTTTGGACGGCGATTGGTTCCTCGCTCGCGTGCTGCCATACCGAACCGTGGACGATCGCATCGACGGTGCTGTGCTCACCCTGATCGACATCACGCAAAGACGCCGGGCCGAGGCAGCGGCCCGATCGAGCGAAGAACGTCTGAAGCTCGCTGCCTTGACCACCGACGACTATGCAATCATTGTGCAAGATTCGGACGGCACGATCCTCAGTTGGAATCGAGGAGCGCACCGCATGTTTGGCTTTGAAGAACATGAGGTCGTGGGCAAGCCGATCGACCTCATATTCGTCCCGGAAGACCGGCCGGGCGCAGCGCTCGCGGAAAGAGAAACAGCCAAGAAGGAAGGTCGTGCCGAGGACGAACGTTGGCACCTCAGAAAAGACGGCAGAAAGATCTATTGCAGCGGCGTCACGACATCGATCGACACGGTCGGCTTCAAGGGTCTTGCGAAAATAGCGCGCGATTTAACCGACCGTAAGAGCGTGGAGAGCCAGCAGCAACTGCAGTTGGCGCTCGAGCGAGCCATTCGTGCCCAGGCGGAAACGGTGAACCGCCAAAAAGATGAATTTTTTGCGGTACTGTCGCACGAGCTGAAGAATCCGCTTAACTTAATTCACGTCAAGGCTGAGTTACTGAGCCGCTCGCCCGAGGTGAAAGATATTGCGCTGGTTCAGGATGCGGCGGACGCGATTCAACGTTCGGTCCTTGGGCAATCCAAGATCATTGACGACCTGTTGGATCTATCGCGGGTGCGCACGGGCAAGTTGGCGTTGCACTTCTCGCCGGTCAATCTTGCATCTGTTCTTCGAGCGATCGTCGAGGCGAGTGACGCGGAAGCCGCGAACAAGCAAATTCGAATGGCAGTGTCAGGCGTTGACGCGCCGTTGACGATTCAGGCCGATCCGGTACGCCTGGAGCAGATGATTTGGAACGTGGTGCGCAATGCCTTGAAGTTCACGCCGCACGGCGGACGCGTGAATCTGTCGCTTACGCGCGATGATCGATACGTCTGCATCGAGGTATGCGATACGGGACAAGGCATCGCGCCCGATTTTCTGCCCAAAGTTTTCGATATGTTTAGCCAAGCGGACGGCGGCGGCCGACGTGATCGCGGCGGCTTAGGCATCGGCTTGTCGCTCACCAAGCAACTGGCTGAAATGCACGGCGGACGCATTGAGGGTACCTCGGCTGGATTGGGACAAGGATCCTGTTTCCGCCTTTGGCTGCCACATCTTCCTCCATCTTCATCTGTATTGCCCGCGGGTAAAACCGGTGATCCCAGCATTCTGACGGGGCTGCGCGTACTTCTTGTCGACGATTCGCTGGAGGGCCTCGAAGGGTTCCGGACTTTGCTTGAATTAGAAGGGGCGCAGGTCAGAGCGGAATCGACTCCCGAAGCAGCTCTCAAGGTCGCGAGCGAAAGCGAATTCGATCTCATTCTGTCGGATATCGGCATGCCGACAATGAGCGGCTATGAACTGATTGCGAAGTTGCGTGAGCTGCCGGCATGTAGGGCGGTTCCAGCGATCGCTTTAACCGGTTTCGGACGCGAGCAGGACGCTGCCGAGGCACTGCGTGCAGGGTTCGATGCGCATTTGGGTAAGCCCGTGTCGCTGAACGCGCTACTCGTGGCTATCGGCGGAAACTTGAGAAAAAAGTAGCGGCTATTGAGTCGATGCACGAAGCGCTTTCTAAAGTCGATGTAGCACAAAACAGCCTCAAAAGTGCCTAGTTTCGGCGCGGAGGTTCATTCTTAGCGGACCATTGCCGCTCAATTGCTGGTCCGCTTTCAAAATCAAGCCGCCGTTCAAACGTCAACCCAAAAGCACGGACAAGGGGCCGGAATTGGCCGATGACGGCCGAGGCTGTCGGCCGACGGATGGTCCGGCGTACCGCGGGAAACGCCGCTGTTCAGTGAACACCCCGACGCGCAGCTGTCAGCGTCATATCCTCCATTTGGGCTATACTGAACCGTCAAATGGGGGTGAGCGATGGAGGCGGATCTGAAAGGCGGGCACGCAAGGTCGCGGGGAGACAAGCCGACCAAGGCCGGCGGCAAGGCGCGCAGCGGAAAATCCGCGGGCGCCCATGACATCAATGAAGGGCTGCCAAACGCGGTCCGTCGCGGTAGGCCCGCACCAAAGGGGCGCGTGGAGGTGATTGATCTCACCCACTTCGGCGCAGTGTATCGAGTGGACCGGTCCGTGCGCATCGACGCGATCAAGCGGGGCGTGAAGGCGGACGATTTCGTTCGTATCGCGCGCTTTATGGACCGCAGCAAGGAGCAACTGGGCAAGACCCTTGGCCTGTCCATCACGACCATCGACCGCAAGGCGAAAGCCGGTGAGAAGCTCTCGCCCGAACAGGGCGAGCGCGTGGTCGGCATGGCGAAGCTGATCGGCCAGGTACAGACGATGGTCGAAGAGTCGGGCGACCCGACGGGCTTTGACGCAGCCCAATGGCTCGCGCGCTGGCTCGATGAGCCGCTGCCGGCGCTGGACGGGAAGCGCCCAGCCGAGTACATGGACACAGCAGAAGGGCGCGACCTGGTTTCGAATCTGCTGGCGATGGCGCAGAGCGGGGCGTACGCGTGAGCGGTACGGCGACGCTCTGGCGCATTGCGACCGACACACCCGATTACACGGCAGATGACACCACGGGGGCCGGTGCCAAGGCGACGGGCGGTCGGTGGAACCGGCCAGGGCTGCCGGTGCTCTACAGCGCGGGCAGCATCGCGCTGGCCTGCCTCGAAACTCTGGTGCACATCAGGCTGGGCGAACTGCCGCTGAACCGGTATCTGGTCGCCATCGAGGTGCCCGAAGACGTCTGGCTGGCGGCGGCGGTGTTTGACACGGGCGGACCTCACGTCGGGTGGGATGCAGTTCCTCATGGCAAGGTGAGCCTCGACGCGGGCGACGCGTGGCTCTCAGCTAGGCGGAGCTTGCTGTACAGGGTGCCGTCCGTGATTGTGCCGCAGGAGACCAATGTCCTCATCAACCCCGCCCATCCGGACGCGGCTCGGCTGCGCTTCATAAAAGTAAGCCGCTGGACGTACGACAGTCGTCTCACCGCCCGCGGGCAACCTAAGAAATCCCGATGAACTCGCCGGAGCGATAGCGGCTCGCTGGGTTGCAGCAACCGACCGTCTGCGCATAGTCGCGACCTCGTAAGGGTCGTTGAGGGACGTTCATGTTGCAACGCGACGTGTTACCGACTTTGACTTGACCAAGCTCTGGCGCATCGGAGTCGATCGAACGAAGAGCACTGCGATAACAACAGCTCGTTCATTAGGATTGCAGATAGAAAATGTGCTAAATTCCTTTATGTCAATCAACACGGCGGGAAACCGCCGTTCGCCTCGTCTATCAAAACATTGACGCAGGCTGCTTTTTCTTCTACGGCACCTGTCCCCGCGCCCTATGAACGCGTCTTAACACGCCTCACCGAGAAATCGCGACAACCGACAAGCGCTCGTATTGACGGTGCGCGGACAACACCGTGAGCGCCGATTGATGAGCGGAATTCATAAGCTTATGCATCGCATTGTGTTTAAAAACCGATAGTAGGGGTATACGCTTGAGTCATCGCGATTTAGCTGACAGCTTGGTAGGACGGCTGCCGAGCCTGTCATCAAATATCAACCTCATGTTGGAGCATGTCATGAACCGCAAACTGTTCGCTACTCTCTTTTTCATCGGTTCCAGTGCATTCGCTGGGTCAGCTTTCGCTAGCGGCTACGGTCCGGCTCCGTTTTACCGGCCGGCTGTCGGTGCGCCGAGCTCACAGCAGGGGCCGAGCGCCCAAACAATCGCTGCCGAGCAGAACGCGCACAACATCGACACGTATAGTTTTGGGAGTTCGCGCGACACGCAAACGCAATCGGGTGTTCGGCGCGTTGAGGGCACAAGGAACACCGCTTCGTCCTCGGTCGATAATTAAAACGCTCCGCGAGGCAGACTCGACATGTGAACGCCCGGTGTAGAGGTGGGCCCTTGCAGGGGGGTTTAAGGAGTGTGACTGGCGAGAGAATCAATATTATCTGAGCATGATGCCTTAAGTCATTGGCAAAGGCCGTCATCTCGAACCGCGGGGTTTTCCGTTCGCTAGAAGGCCTAACGATGTCCGAATCACGTTTAAAGGGATCAGCCGGGCATTCGGTTGTTGCAACCCTGTTCCCGATAATGACTGCCGTACTGGCCGGCTTTCTGATCATTGGCGTGGCGCTTCCCGTACTGCCTCTCCATGTCACAAACGATCTCGGATTCGGACCACTGGTTGTTGGACTGGTGGCGGGTGCACAGTTCGCTGCTGCACTGCTCTCACGCATTTGGGCGGGCTCCTACTCTGACAGGCGCGGTGCAAAGCGCAGTGTCTTCGTCGGCCTACTCGCCGCGGCCGCTTCCGGACTGCTGTACATTTTGTCGCTAGTATTCCTAAAGGCACCTCTGGGTTCTGTCGCGATTCTGCTCGTCGGTCGTGCGGTTCTCGGCGGTGCCGAGAGCTTCATCATCACCGGTGGTATCGCCTGGGGATTGGGTCTCGTTGAAAGGCAGCATGCTGGCAAAGTCATTGCCTGGGTCGGAACCGCGATGTTTGCGGCGATGGCGCTGGGTGGTCCTCTCGGGGCCATTCTTTACACATCATTTGGGTTCGTCGCGATAGCACTGATGACCGCCCTTTTGCCGCTATTCGTTTTCGCATACGTGAGCCGGACCCCGGCAGCCGTACTGCTCGGTCACGGACAGCACGCTTCTTTCAATGTCATCCTGAGAGCGGTTTGGCTGCCCGGAGTCGGCGCTGCGCTCGCCAGCATGGGGTACTGCGCAATCTTGGCGTTCAGTTCGCTTTTTTTCGCGGACATGCATTGGCAGCCGGTGTGGATGGCTTTCACCGCATTCGGTGCTGCATTGATCGCGGCGCGTACCATCGCTGGGCACCTTCCGGACCGGCTAGGAGGGGCACGAGTTGCCTTCTTATTCGTCATCGTGCAGTTTGCAGGCCTTTTACTCATGTGGGTGGCAAAGACAACGTTGCTCGCGTCCCTAGTGTCCCGAGTTGAAAATTCATTGAATGATGGCGATTGCGTACTAGAGTGTCTGTATGTCACTTGATGCGAGGC
>FCOD02000035.1 GCA_001544655.2 Caballeronia turbans | reverse complement strand
GCCGGCGCGCCGATCTCGCGCGAGATGACTTGGGCCATCTCGTCGTAACGCGCGAGATACGCTTCGAGCAGACGCTGTAGCAACGCGACGCGCTCTGCCACGCGCGTCTGCGAGAACGACACGAACGCGCGCCGCGCCGCTGCCACCGCGCGGTCCACATCGCGTGCATCGCCGAGGGCGACTTCGCCGATCGTTTCTTCGGTCGATGGATCGATGACAGGCAAACGCATGCTGCCGAAAGGCTCGACCCATTCGCCGTCGATATAGAACTGCTGTAGATGTCGCATGTTTTCGAGTAGTGGCGGATCGTTCAGGAAGCGTCAGGCGGCGTGCGCGCTGTCGAAAGCAAATGCCCGCGGTCGATTTTGCGCGACGCGCTTGGACAAACCGGCATCGAGCTCGGCCGAGCGGGCCTTCTTTTGCGTGCGCTCGACGAAAGCGCTCGGCGTCATGCCGCATAGGCGCTTGAAGTGCCGCGCAAGATGACTCTGATCGAAAAAGCCGACTTCCGTCGCGACGACCGAACCCGGCACACCCGCGAGCAACAAGGTCTGCGCGCGCCGCACACGCAGCTCGCACAGGTACTTGTACGGCGACAGCCCGAATTGCTCGCGAAACACGGTCGCGAAGCGCGATACGCTCAGCGCCGAGAGATCGGCGAGTTGCGCGAGGCTCACGGTCTTGTCGAAATTGGCTTCGATATAAGCGAGCGCGTCGACGAGATTGGCTTGGCTCATGGCGAAGTCTCGGAGGTGACCGATTCGGCGTGCGTCGACGAAGCGCGCTGAAATCGTCCAATGGAAAACGATGTGAGGTCGACTGGCGTGCTGCCGCTATCGAGCAACTCGGCGAGCGTTTCGCCGACGCCCGGCCCGATCTGAAAGCCCGATCCGCTGAAACCAAACGCATAGAAAAGACCATCGGCTTTCGTGCTTGGGCCGATCACCGGCTCCGAATCCGGCAGATAGCTTTCCACGCCGCTCCATACGCGAATCACATGCAGCGGGCGCATCGCGGGCACCATGCGGCAGAACTGCGCCATCTGTGCGACCGTATTCGCGGGCAGCACGGATGCGCGCCGCGTGCCGGCATCGGCGGGACCGGGAGGGCCGCCACCCAGCACGATATTGCCGCGCGGAATCTGCCGGAAGTACACGCTCTCTTCTTTGATGGACGTGTACACGCCCATCGAAAACTGGAAGACGTAGGGCACGGGCTCGGTCACGGCCATCTGCGGACCGCGTGCGGTGAGCGGCACAGGCTCGCCGAACTGCGTCGATAGCGCATTGGCCCACGCGCCCGCGCAGATCAGCACCTGCTCCGCGCGATACACGTCGCCCGTTGCGCTTTCCACGCGAAAGCCGCCCGCTTCCTTTTCGACGCGCACCACTTCCGTGTTCTCGACGATGCGCGCACCGAGCCGCGCCGCCGCGCGGCCGAACGCGGGCGCGGCGAGACGCGGGTTCGCGTGGCCATCGAGCGGCGAGATCGATGCGGCGAGCACATCGCGGCCGAGGAACGGAAAGCGCCTGAAAAGGGCCGCGCCTTCCAGCACATCGAGATCGAGGCCATACGCGCGCGCATCAGCGGCATAGCGATGAAAGTATTCCGCGTCATGCGCGTGATAACACACACGCGTATGCCCCGACGGCAGGAACTCGACGTCCTCGCCGAGCAATTCGCGCGAACGCCGCCATGTGTCGAGCGCACGATTCGACATCGCGAGTTGTTCGAGCGCGCGGCCTTGGCGACGCACGCCGCCGAAGTTCACGCCGCTCGCCTGCTGTCCCGTCAGACCGCGTTCGAGCAGAATCACCGAACGCTTGCGTCGGCGCAGAAAGAAAGCGGTCGAGGTGCCGACGATGCCGCCGCCGATCACGATCACATCGGCGCGTTCGATCATTCACTGGTCTCCATGTCCTCGTGCGGCGCAAGCGCCATCGGTAAAGGTTTGACGGGCGCCTGCCCGCGCAGGCGCCCGACTGCTTCGAGCGGCACGCGTGCTTGCGCGGCGATCACTTCCGCGCCCGCATGCGCGCAGAACCGGCCCTGGCATCGGCCCATGCCGACACGGGAGAATGCCTTGGCGCGATTCGCTTCCTTCGCGCCCATGTCGTTCACGACGCGCCTCAGCTCGCCGGCGGTGACCGCTTCGCAGCGGCAGACGATGGTTTCGTCCGGCAGCGTGGCCGCGAATCGCGCGGGCCACGGGAATGCGGTACGCAAGCCCGCCGCGAAACGCGTGAAGCGGCTTAGTTGCGTACGCAATTTGTTTGCTTCATCTTCGTTGCAGGTCATGCCGATGTCTTTGATCGCCGCAAGCGCGGCAAGCCGTCCCGCGCGTTCAGCGGCATCCGCGCCGCGCACACGCGCGCCATCTCCCGCGAGATAGACGCCCCTTACGTTGCTGCGGCCGTCTTCATCGGCGACGGGAAGCCACTGTTGCAACGCATGATCGAAACGGAATTCGCAGCCCGCGAGATCGGCGAGTTGAGTTTCGGAGCGCAGGTGATAACCGAGCGCGACGGCATCGCATTCGACTTCGAGCATTGCGCCATCGGCAAGCGTCACGCGCACGGCTTGAACGCCACGCTCAGGTGTGCCGCGAACCTCGACCGGCGTAATGCCGCGATGAATCGGCACGCGCGCATCCTTGAGAATGCCCATCAGCGCGATGCCTTTCTTCAGCGTCGATGGAATCGCGAGCAGTTGCGGCAACGCGCGCAGACGTTGCGCAAAAGTCGATGTATCGAGCACTGCGCTCACCGTCGCGCCCGCTTTGACGTATTGCGCGGCGACGAGATAAAGCAGCGGCCCCGTGCCCATCATCACGACGCGAGAACCGATCGCGCAGCCCTGCGATTTCAGCGCAACCTGCGCGCCGCCGAGACTATAGGTTCCCGCGTGATGCCAGCCAGGCACGGGCATCACGCGATCGGCCGCGCCGCTGCAAATGATGAGCGCATCGAATGCAAGCTCGCGATGATGCGTGCCGCTCACTACATGCACCGCGTTCGGCGCTACGTTCCACACGAGCGTATCGGGCATATGGTCGATGTGCGGGCGCAATGCATCGAAGGCCTCGTGCAACGCACGCGCGCGTTGCGCCTCGGTGCCGTACAAGGTGTCATAGGTGCGCGTGAATCCTTCCGGCTGACGACGATAGATCTGCCCGCCATCGCGCCGGCTTTCGTCGATCACCACGGGACGCAAGCCGGCTTCAACGAGCGCCTGCGCCGCGCGCACGCCTGCAGGCCCCGCGCCGATCACGATCACAGTCGCGGCCATACGCCCTCCTCGGCTTGCGAGAGACGCGTGACAATGGACATGCCTTCGACCGCCGGCGTCGTGCACGCGCGCACGCGCTCGCCGGCTTCCGTCCACACCCAGCAGTCCTGGCATGCGCCCATCACGCAGAAACCCGCACGGCGTCCGTCGCCGAACTCGGAATCGCGCAAGTCTTCCTGCGAGGTGAGCAGCGCGACCATCAACGTGTCGCCTTCGGACGCGAGCGCACGTCTGCCGTCGATGACGATACCGAACGTCCTGCGCTCTTTCTCCGCGACCCTCACGAAACGTCCGCTCATGCCGTCTCCGCTTCTGTGGACTGCATGCGCGAGAGATCGCCCGCGCTGTGATGACACAAAATCTGCGCGCCCGACGGCAAGGTCTTCCTCGCTGGCGGCGTCACATTGCATTTGCCGTCGATGCGCGCCGAACAACGCGAACGGAAGCTGCACAGTTCGGGCGCATCGCTTTCCGGGCCGAGCACGGGCAACGCGCCGAGCGCCATCGCGCGGCGCGAATCGAGCCAGCCGGGACGCAGCGCGGGCACCGAGTCGATGAGCAAGCCCGTGTAAGGGTGATAAGGCGGATGCGAAAGCGCATCGCGCTGGCCCGCTTCGACGCACTGGCCCGCATAGAGCACGATTACTTCGTCGCAGATCGCGCGCACCGTCGAGATGTCGTGGCTGATGAACATGTACGACACGTGCAGTTCGCGGCGCAGTTCCGCGAGCAGATCGAGGATCGCTGCGCCGACGACGGTATCGAGCGCAGACGTCACTTCATCGCAGAGAATGAGTTCGGGATTCGCGGCGAGCGCACGCGCGAGGTTCACGCGCTGCTTCTGTCCACCCGACAAACCGCCGGGCTGACGCTTCGCAATCGATGCGGGCAGCTTCACCAGATCGAGCAGTTCGAGCATGCGCTTTTGCGCAGCCGCGCCGCGCAAGCCGTGATAGAAGTTCATCGGCCTGGCGAGGATATCGGCGATGGTGCGGCTCGGGTTCAGCGCGGTATCGGCGTTCTGAAACACTATCTGCACGCGCCGATACTGCTCCAGCGTGCGCTCCGACAGCTTCGCGGGCAAGGGCTTGCCATCGAGCAGCACGTCGCCGCGCGCACGATCGACGAGGCCCGCGATCACGCGCGCGAGCGTCGTCTTGCCCGAGCCGGATTCGCCGATCACGCCGAGCGTGCTGCCGCGCGCGATCTTCAGGCTCACGTCATCGAGCACGCGCACGGCGGGCACGCCGTTCGCATCGATACGGCCATAGCCCGCGCTCAGGTTGCGTATTTCGAGCAGCGGCACGTCGCGCGCTTCGTCGGGCATCGTGAGCTGCGCTTCCGGACGGCGCGTAGCAGCAAGCAGTTGACGCGTGTAATCGTCGGCGGGTGCATCGAGCACTTGCGCGGTCGCGCCGTTCTCGCGCACGCGGCCGCCATTCAATACGACGATGCGATCCGCCATCTGCGCGACGACCGCCAGATCGTGCGACACGTACACGGCTGTCGTGCCCAGTTCGCGCACCACGCCCTTGAATGCGGCGAGCACTTCGATCTGCGTGGTCACGTCGAGCGCGGTGGTCGGTTCGTCGAACACAACCACGGCGGGATCGGTGATCAACGCCATCGCCGCCATGAGCCGCTGCAACTGACCGCCCGACACCTGATGCGGATAACGATCGCCGATGGTCTCGGGGTCCGGCAATGCCAGCGAACGGAAGAGACCGATTGCCTTCTCACGCGCGGCGGCGGGCGTCATCAGCTTATGCAGCAGCGCGGGCTCGGTGACCTGATCGATGATCGTGCGCGCCGGATTGAAGCCCGCCGATGCGCTCTGCGCGACATACGCGACCGTTCGTGCACGCAATGCGCGACGGCCCCTGGCGTCGAGCGACAATACATCCGTATCGCCGATCTTCACCGAGCCGCCCGCAATCGCGCATCCGCCGCGCGCATAGCCGAGCAGCGCGAGCGCGATCGTCGTCTTGCCCGAACCCGACTCGCCGATCAGCGCGAGCACTTCGCCCTTCTTCACCGTGAAATCCACGCCTCTCACGATCTCGACGACCGGATCGGGCGTCACGCCCGCGACGACGCGCAAGCCTTTCACTTCGATCATGTTCGTGCTCGTTGCCGTATTCACTGAGCGCCTCCATGCGAACGCGCGCCATGACGACGCAGGCTGTCGATAAGCAGATTCACACCGACGGTCAGCGTCGCGATCGCCACCGCGGGCATCAGCACCGCGGGCGCGCCTTCCGAGAGTCCGCCGATGTTCTCGCGCACGAGCGAGCCCCAGTCCGCATTCGGCGGCTGCACGCCGAGGCCAAGGAAGCTCAGCCCCGAGAGCAGCAGCACGATGAACACGAAGCGCAGGCCGAAGTCCGCGAGCATCGGATGAATCATGTTGGGCAGCACTTCCACGCGCGCGATATAGAAGAGTTTCTCGCCGCGCGCCTTCGCCACCTGCACATATTCGAGCGTCATGATGTTCACCGCGAGCGAGCGCGAAATGCGGAATGCCCCGGGAATGTAGGCGAGCGCGGCGACCATCATCAGCATCGGAATGGATGAGCCGAACGCCGCGATCACGACGAGCGCGAGAATCTTGCTCGGGATGGAAATGAGCGCATCGAAGAGGCGGCTCAGCACTTCATCGACCCAGCGCCCCGACACGGCGGCGATGAGACCGAAGAACGTGCCGATGACGCTCGCCGCCACCGTCGATGCGAGTGCGAGACCCACCGTGTATTGCGTGCCGTAGAGAATGCGGCTCAGCATGTCGCGGCCGAGATAGTCGGTGCCGAGCAAATGCGCCGGGCTATACGAGCCGAAGACTTCCGTCGACGTGAACGCGCCGCCTTTATACGGCGCGATGACCGGCCCGATGAATGCAACCGCTAGCCAGAACACGACGATGAAAAGACCGACGAGCCCCAGCACGGAGAAGCGATCGACGAGGCGCTTCGGCATGCTGCGCTTGACGACGGGCGCCTGTTCCTGCGGCGCATCGGCGGGAGGCTGCTCGTATAGCACGGTCGTGGCGTGAGAAGAGACGTTCCGGTTCATCGTTGACGCAGCCTCGGGTTGGAGACGATCTGAGCCAGATCGGCAATGAGCACGAGCGCGAGATAGGCCGCGCAGAAGACCATCACGCAGCCCTGCACGAGCGGCATGTCGCGATTGGTGACGGCATCGACCATCAGGCTCGCGAGACCGGGATAGTTGAAGATCGATTCGACGATCACCACGCCGCCGAAGAGATACGACAGCGAAAGCGCGACCGCGTTGGCAATCGGTCCAATGGTGTTCGGCAACACATGCCGCAAGACGACACGCATGGGCGTTGCGCCCTTCAGAAAGGCCATTTCCACATACGACGCATTCAGTTGATCGAGCACGGCCGCACGCGTCATGCGCGCCATCTGCGCAACGATCACGCAGCAGAGCGTCATCACCGGCATCGCATACGTGCGCACCAGGCCGCCGAACGACGACACATCCGACAAATACGACAACGCGGGCAGCCAGCGCAGCTTCACGGCGAAGATCAGCACGGCGATGGTCGCGACGAGAAACTCGGGCACGGCGACGGTCGACAGCGTGAGCACATTGAGCACGCGATCGACGAGCGAGCCGCGATACATCGCCGATGCAATGCCGATCACGAGCGCGAGCGGCACGGACACGAGAGCGGTCAATCCCGCGAGCACGAGCGAATTCGGCAGACGCGTCGAAATCAGTTCGCTGACCGGCAGATTGTTCGACAGCGACGTGCCGAAGTTGCCCGTCATCACATGCACGAGCCATTGAACATAGCGCGTGAGCGCGGGTTGATCGAGACCGAACTGATGCCGCAGCGCCGTCACCTGCTCGGGCGTCGCCGCCTGACCGAGCGCCTGTTGCGCGGCATCGCCAGGCAACAGTCCGGTGATGCCGAACACCACCATCGACACGATCAAGAGCGTGAGCAGCGCGAGGCCGAGGCGCGCGGCGACGAGTCGTTGCGCATGAACTTTCATCGGATATCGCCTCTCGTTGAAGGGTTGACTTCGCGCGCCGCCGCTTCAAGCCGGCGCGCGTCCGCTGTCAAATCACGCTCATGCTTCGAGCCACACGTTTTCGGCGAACATCCAGCCCATCAGACCCGCGAGCGGAATGCCGCCAAGACCCTTGAGCTTCGCGCTGTGCGCATCGAGCGAGCTCTGGAACATCGGAATGCCGATGCCGCCATCCGTATGCACGAGCTCCTGCATGTCGCCGTAGATCTTCTTGCGCTTCGCTTCGTCCGGTTCGCCGCGCGCGGCGACGAGCATCTGGTCGAACTGCGCGCTCTTCCAGTTCGCTTCGTTCCACGGCGCGTCGGACTTGAAGAACTGCGTGAAGATCACATCCGCGCTCGGGCGCGCATTGATGTTGCCGAAGCCGAGCGGATGCTTCATCCAGTGGTTCGACCAGTAGCCATCGGATGGCACGCGCACGACTTGCAGATTGATGCCGGCCTGCGGCGCGACCTGCTGCATCAGCACGGCCATTTCGACGGAGCCTTCCGCCGCCGGCGATGCGTACAGCTGGATCGGCGTGTTGCCGACCTTCGCCTTCTGGAAGTGGAACTTGGCCTTGTCGGGATCGAACGCGCGTTGCGGCAGGCCCGACATGTAGTACTTGTTGCTCGGATCGATCGGCTGATCGTTGCCGATCGCGCCATAGCCGCGGAAGATCGTCTTGCGCATCTGCTCGCGGTCCATGAGATACGTCATGCCGCGACGAAAATCCGCGTTGCCCGTGATGCCGCCGTCGTCGCGCATGATGAGGTCGGTGTACTGGCCTGTCTTCGTTTCCAGCACCGCGAAACCCGGCGTGCCCTTGATGCGCTCGGTCGAACGCGCGCTCACCGCGTTGATGAGCTGCACGTCGCCGGACATGAGCGCGTTCACGCGCGCGGGTTCATCCGCGATGCCGATGAGTTCCACTTCATCCAGATGCGGCATGCCCGGCTTCCAGTACTTCTCGTTGCGTACGCCCACGGTGCGCACGCCCGGCGAGAACTCCTTCAGCTTGAACGGGCCCGTGCCGACGGCGGTCTTGAAGTCTGTCGTGCCGTCTTTGATGATGAGGAAATGCGAGTCCGCGAGAATCACGGGCAGGTCCGCGTTCGCACCCGTCAGCGTGATGGTCAGTTCGTTCGGGCCGGTCGCCTTGATCTCCTTGAACTGATCGGCGAGCGTCTTCGCCTTCGAGGCGACAGCCGGGTCTTTATGACGCATCAGCGAATAGATGACATCCTGCGGCGCGAGCGCTTTGCCGTCGTGGAACTGCACGCCGTTGCGCAGCTTCACGACCCATACGGTCGCGTCTTTCGTTTCGAGCGACTCGGCGAGCGCCATCTTCGCGCCGAGATGATTGTCGAGTTCGGTCAGGCCGCTATAGAACATGAACGCGCGGGCGTAGTCCGTGCCGAGCGCGCCCTTGGCGGGATCGAGCGTATCGGCGGCCGACGACGACTGCGTCGCCACGCGGATGCGTCCGCCCTGCTTCGGCTTGTCCTGCGCGAAAGCCGCGCCGCTTGCGCTCAGCAGCCCCGCCCCTGTCACTGACAGCAAGCCGCCCGCGGCCATCGCGCGAAGGACGTTGCGCCGCGACGCGCCGCGGCGCGTCAGTTCTTCGAGCCGTTTGCCGGCATCGGCATGGACAAGTGCTTCAGGCGATGTGTCGATGCTCATGAACTTCTCCGCGATAGGGACTGTGAATGTTCGACGGCTCTTTGATTGAATGCTGGCCGCCTGTCTTTGCTTCGATGCTTCAATAGAACACGTCTTTGATCGAGTAATACGCGCCGACGAGCGGTAAGAACCACGGCTTGCCCGTATGACCCGGAATCGCGGGCCAGTCGAAATCGCGCCACGGGTTCGCATCGGCGTGGCCGTTCATCACGTCGGCCATGATCTGGCCCATGTGCGTCGACATCTGCGTGCCGTGGCCGCTGTAGCCCATCGAGAAATAGATGCCGTCGTGCTGGCCCGCGCGCGGCAAACGATCCGCAGTGATATCGACGAGACCGCCCCAGCAATAGTCGATGCGCACGTTGGCCAGGCTCGGGAAGATCGCTGCGAGATTCGCTTGCAGAATGCGGCCGCTCTTCGCATCCGATGGGCGCTCGGATGCGGTGAAGCGTGCGCGCCCGCCGAGCAGGAGACGCGCATCGGGCGTCACGCGAAAATAGTTGTGCATCAGGCGGCTCGTCGTGTACGAACGCCGGTTCGGCAGCAGCCGTTGCAGTTGGTCCGCAGGCAGCGGCTCCGTCACGATGATGAACGAACCCACGGGCGCGAGTCTGCGCCGATACCACGAGAACGGGCCGTGCTTCGACGGGCCCGTCGCGATCAGCACCTGCTTCGCGTGCAAGGCGCCGCGCCTGGAATCGATTCGATATGCGCCGCCTTCCTTCGTGATTCCCGTGACTTCCGCGTGCTCGTAGAGACGCGCGCCTTGCCTGACCGCTGCCTGCGCAAGCCCGGCGGCGAACTTGCCCATATGCATCTGCCCGCCATGACGCTGCAGCAAGCCGCCGTAAAAGGCATCGGACTGCACTTCGTTGCGGACCTGCGCGCGATCGAGCAGATCGATGTCCGGATCGACTTCACGCCGGATCAGCTCGGCGGTCTTCGCGATATGGTCGAGATGATGCGGCTTCGCGGCGAGCTTCAGCTTGCCGGACGCGAGATAGTCGCAATCGATGTTCTCTTCGCGGATCAGACGCTCGACGGTGTCCACCGCCGCCGCATACGCGCGATAACAGCCTTGCGCCCGTTCGACGCCGAGTTGCGCGCGCAGCGCCGCATAGTCCTGCGCGACGCCCGTATTGCACTGACCGCCGTTGCGCCCCGACGCGCCGCCGCCCACGCGCCCGGCATCGAGCACGACGACGCCCGCGCCGCGCCTGCCCAACGCGAGCGCCGCCGACAAGCCCGTGAACCCGCCGCCGATCACGGCGACATCGGCCTGGCCATCGGCCGGGCCTTCGCACGTCGGGATCATCGCGGGCGCGGTGTCGAGCCAGTAGGAGTCGAGTTTCATCGGCATTGCTCGCGTGGAAGTGGCTTTCTTTACAGACCGAGTTGCGTGGCGAGATCGCCGATGGTGTCCACTTCGTAATACTCGTAGTACGGCGTGCCCGGCTCATGGCCGCGCTTCACGAACGCCTTGTGCTTGATGCCCATGTCGTGCGCGGTCATCAGGTCGTAACGCAGGCTCGACGACACATGCAGCACGTCCTCCGGATTGCAGTTCAACTGATCGAACATGTATTCGAAGCCCTGCATGCGCGGCTTGTACGATTGCGCCTGCTGCGCCGTGAATACGCGATGGAACGGCGCGCCGAGCTTGTCGACGTTGCTCTGGATCTGATCGTTCGATGCGTTCGACAGAATCACGAGCTTGTACTTCGTAGCGAGCCGCGAGAGGCCTTCCGGCACGTCCGGATGCGGGCCCCAGGTCGGCACGGCGAGGTAAAACTTTTCGGCTTCCGCTTCATCGAATGCGACGTTCGTGCGTTCGCACGTGCGGCGCACGGAGTTGACGATCACGTCGCGATACGGCTTCCACGCGCCGAGCACTTCGTCGCGGCGATAGCCCGCGAAGAACTTCACGAATTGTTCGAGGTCGTCGCCTTGCAGGCGGTCGCCGTACATCTCGCGGGCCATATCGGCCATGCGGAATTTCGTCAGCGTGCCGTAGCAGTCGAACGTGATGTACTTCGGCTCGAAATCGATCATGGTGTCAATCCTGTCGTGTGATGAACCCGTCCGGAGTTCAGTGGTGAAAACAAGAAACAGCGATGTGTTGAGGAAAATTTAAACAGTGCAAAAATGACTGATGGCGTCGAATGCGTGCCTCGCGGCGACATAAGTCATGCGTTTTGAGGCATCGCCACAGCAGAAAATGCGGCGCCTTTTTTGCACGATCGTGCATGTCTTGTGCGCCTCATCCTTCCGTATCGATGAGCACGCTCTTGAAGCGCAGATTCGCTTCATAAGCCTGCCGTCCGAGGTCCTTGCCGATACCCGAGCGCTTGTAGCCGCCGGTCGGAAGCACGAAGTCGCTCGTGCGGCCATAGCGGTTCACCCAGACGGTGCCCGCCTCGATGCCGCGCACCATCCGCAAAGCCCGCCCGATGTCCGCCGTATGCACGCCCGCGGCGAGACCGTATTTAGGATGCGCCGCGAGTTCGAGCGCTTCTTCTTCCGTATCGAAAGACTGCACGGTGAGCACGGGGCCGAAGATTTCGCTGCGCACGGCGTCGTTGTCCTGCGTGACATCGCATAACAAGGTCGGCGCGTAGAACGCGCCCGGCGTCGCCGCATCCGCGCGCTTTGCGCCGCAACGCAAGGTCGCGCCGCCCGCGATGCTGCGTTGAACGATCGCGTCGATACGTAGCGCCTGCGGCTCGGAGATGATCGGCGGCAGCGTCGTGCCCGCGGCCCACGTCGCGCCGGCTTTGAGTTCGCCGAATGCCTGCGCGATGCGATCGGTCAGCTCGCCGGCGATTGCGCGCTGCACGAGAAGCCGCGAACCCGCAACGCACACTTGTCCGGCATTGCCCGTGATCGCGCCGGCAATGCGCCGCGCTACATCATCGATGCGCGGTGCATCCGCGAACACGATCTGCGGACTTTTGCCGCCCAGTTCCAGCGTGACCGGCTTCGTGCCGGTTTCGGCGCATGCGGCCATGATCGCGGCGCCGGTGCGTGTCGATCCCGTGAACGTCACTTTGCCGATGCGCGGATGACGCACGAGCGCGTCGCCGGTCGTGCGGCCATCGCCCTGAACGACGTTGAAGATGCCCGGCGGCACGCCCGCTTCCAGTGCGAGCTCGGCGAGACGCAGCGTGGAAAACGGCGTCATCTCCGAAGGCTTCAGCACCACCGCGTTGCCCGCCGCGAGCGCGGGCGCGGCCTTCCAGATGCCCATCACGAGCGGAAAGTTCCACGGCGCGATCGCGCCGATCACGCCGTAAGGCTCCGCTATCGTCATGCCCAGATGCCGATGATCGGTCGCCGCGACATCGCCGCCGATCTTGTCGGCAAGCTCCGCATAGAAGCGGATGCTTTCGGCGGTGAACGGCACGTCCCAGTGGTACGCATCTCGCACGGGGCGCGTCGAGCCGAGCGCTTCGAGCGGCGCGAGTGTGGCGGCATCGGCGGCGACGAGATCGGCGAATTTGCGCAATACTCGCGCTCGCTCGCGCGGCGCGCGGCGTGCCCAGTCGCTCTTCTTGAACGCGCTGAACGCGTTCTGCACGGCGTAGTCGATCATCGCGTCATCGGCGACAGGCACCGATGCATACGCGACGCCATCCGATGGCCGCGCGACCTCGATGCGCGACGCGCCCGCATCGATCAATTCGCCGCCGATGAAATGCCCGCTCCTGATGACGATGCTGGCAGGATCGAACCGGTCCATATGCGTGAGTCCTCTTCCGTGATGCTGCGTTGACATGGCTTCATCGTAGGACCGGAGCACCGGCATATTTCGCCGACAAAATTGCCGATACAGCACAGCATGCGCGTTCTTGCGGCGATAACCCGTGGTTTTGCGTTGCACCACATGCGCCGGTCCATGCACCATGCGTGACAGGAAGATCGTCCTAGCCACGCGCGCGCTGCGGTGTCAAAGTTGCGATAAATGTATTCAAGGTCAGGAGGCCGGCGTGCCCGACTCGAGCAATAACAATGTGGTCGAATACCGGGCTTTCACGCTCGACGATATTCCCGCGGCGCACGCGCTGTCGGCCTCCGTCAAATGGCGGCATCGCGCGGACGACTGGCGCTTCGCGGCGCGTCTCGGCGACGGCCTCGCCGCCGTCGATCCGGCGGGCGCGCTCGTCGGCACGGCGCTCGCCTTTCCGTTCGGCGCGAACGCCGCGACGCTCGGCATGTTCATCGTGTCGCCGGAACATCAACGGCAGGGCATCGGACGCGCGCTGCTCGACCGGCTGACGGCGAAGCTCGGCTCGCGCACGCTCCTGATTCACGCATCGAACGAAGGCAGGCCGCTGTGCGAGCAACGGGGCTTCACGCGCATCGACACGATTCAACAGCATCAGGGTGCGGCGTTTCAACCGCCGCTGGTTTCGCTGCCGCCCGGCGAGCGGCTGCGTCCGATCGGCGCGAAGGACACGCCGCGTCTCGCCGAACTGGCATCGCGCGCGAGCGGGCTGGACCGCTCGGCGCTGCTTCCGCAACTGCTCGATGTCGCGAGCGGCATCGCGCTCGATCGCGACGGCGAGCTGATCGGATTCGCGCTCTTCCGGCGTTTCGGCGACGGACATGTGATCGGTCCGGTGATCGCACCCGAATCGCCGGATCAGAGCCGCGCCAAGGCGTTGATCAGTTACTGGCTCGCGCTGAACGCGGGCATGTTCGTGCGCGTCGATACGCCCTTGCGATACGGGCTTTCCTCGTGGCTCGAAGGGCTCGGGCTGCCGCTCGTCGATACCATCGAGCAGATGGCGTTGAACGGCGTGCCCGCCGCCGATGCCACGCTCACGCAGTTCGCGCTGACGAGTCAGGCGGTGTGGTAGTCGCGTGCGCGCAGACATCGGCGGAAGCGGCTTTCACGCCTTGTCCAGCCACGCGAACTCCGCGAACCGATAGCCCATCACGCGCCCCGAAGGCGTGCCCTTCAATCCGCGCAAGGTCGAGCTCTGTGCGTCGATGAAGTTGATGAATGCGGGAATCACGAGACTGTTCTTCTCGTAGATGATCGTCTGCATGTCGCCGTACATCTGCTTGCGCTTCGCTTCGTCGCGCTCGCGGCGCGCCTGGGTCAGCAACTGATCGAACTGCTCGTTCTTCCATCCCGACTCGTTCCAGTTCGCATTCGAGCGGAAGAACTGCGTGTACAGCAGGTCGAGCGTCGGGCGCGGCAGGATGGAGCCGTAGGTCATCGGATACTTCATCCAGTACGTCGTCCAGTAACCGTCGGCGGGCACGCGGCGCACGTTGATATCGACGCCCGCCTGCTTCGCGGCCTGCTGAATCATCATGGCGGAGTCGAGCGCGGTTTCGACCGATGGCGGCGCGATGATCTCCGCACGCGCGCCTGGCGTGCCGGCCTTCTTGAAGTGGAACTGCGCCTTGTCCGGATCGAACGTGCGCTGCGGCAATCCCTTCATGAAGTACGGATGCCACTCCGGCACCGGATGATCGTTCGCAAGCGTGCCGTGGCCGCGCAGCATCACGTTCACGATGCGCTGCCGGTCGTGCAGATACTTGACGCCCTCGTTGAAGTCCGCGCTCTTCGTCGGCAGCATGTCCTGCCGCAAGGCGAGGTCCGAGTAAAGCTGCGACGGACTTTCGAGCACCGTCACCTTGCCTGTCTGCTTGACGCGATCGACATCGCGCGCGGGCAGCGGCGAGATGAGCTGCACGTCGCCCGCGAGCAGCGCATTGGTGCGCGCCGCGTCGTCGCCGATGCCGATGATCTCCACTTCGTCGAGATACGGGCGCCCCGGCTTCCAGAAGTTCGGGTTGCGCGCGCCGATGCAGCGCTGCGCCGGCGTGAACTCCTTGCACGTGAACGGGCCCGTGCCGTTCCCTTTGGAGAAGTCCGTCGTATTCGCGGCGACGATCACCAGATGCGGAATCGCGAGCAGCGCGGGAAGGTCGACGTTCGGCTCGGTCAACGTGATCTCGACCTTCAGCGGCCCCGCCGCCTTGACCGAGCTGATGCCATCGACGATCGACTTCGCCTTCGATGCCGTCGCCGGATCCTTGTGGCGCATCAGCGAAAAAACGACATCGTCGGATGTGAAGGGCTTGCCGTCGTGGAAATGCACGTTGGGCCGAAGCGTGACGGTCCATTTCACGAAGTCGTCGGATTCGAGCTTTTCCGCGAGCGCGTTCTGCGTCTTGAAGTCGGCGTCGAGTTCGGTGAGGCCGCTATAGAACATGTACGCGCGTGAATAGTCGCCGGTATGCGTGCCCTTCGCGGGATCGAGCGAATCCATGAGCGACTGGTTCGCCAGCGCCACGCGGATGCGTCCGCCGCGTTGCGGCGCGGGCTGCGTCGCGGCGAACGCGAGTGACGATGCGCCCGGCAGGATGAGCGTCGCCGCGCCCGCGGCGGCCAGCGTCTTCATCGCCTTGCGGCGGCCAGGATCGGCGACTACGAGTTCCTTCGGCAATATCATGGTCAGCCTCGCTCGGTCATGTCGTTATGCGGATG
Source organism: Caballeronia turbans (assembly GCA_001544655.2). Lineage (GTDB taxonomy): Bacteria > Pseudomonadota > Gammaproteobacteria > Burkholderiales > Burkholderiaceae > Caballeronia > Caballeronia turbans. The sequence goes on along the minus strand of FCOD02000035.1, from coordinate 45,022 downwards.
GTATGGCGGATACGATGCAACCGGCCTTCACAGCGCGAGGCATAGCCTGCAGGCGTCGTAGATGGCCGTGTGAATGTCGCGCGACGCGCTCGCGTCGCCAATGCGGTAAAGATGGAACTGTCCTTCTTCGCCCTTCTGCACTTCGGGCTGCGGCTTGCCCGTGGCGAACGCTTCGAGATCGGTGTAGCCGTCGTTGACGGAATACATGCGCGTCGCCTCGAACAGATCATCGACTGCGAGCATGCCGCGCTCGACGACGACATGATCCGCTTCCATCTCCACGAGATCATTCGTCAGGTGATGACGGAACACGGCCCGGCGCTTGCCGGTATCGGACGTGCTCACTTCGATGAGCTCGATGTTCGTGCGCACGGGCACGTCCCAGCGCGCGATATTGCGCATCCAGACCTGATCGTCGCCGCGGCCGCCGGTTTCCTGCGCCGGCATGCTGTCGATGAGCGCGAGCGATACATCGAGGCCCGCATCGACATAACGCTCCGCGCACAGATAAGCGTTGTGGCGGCCGGTGCCGTCGTACACGAGCACGCTGCCTTCGCGCGGCGGCGTGTCCGTGAGCGCGTCGAAGACCGACTTGCACAGCTCGCCGCCCGGCAGCGCATCGAGATTGGGCAGACCGCCCGTCGCGATGATGACGACATCCGCGCCATGATCGAGCACGTCGCTCAGTTCGGCGTAGTGGTTATAGCGCACGTCTACGCCGAGCTTTTCGATCTGCGCCACGCGCCAGTCCACGATGCCGATGAGGTCGCGCCGCCAGCTTCCCGTCGCCGCCAGCAGCATCTGTCCGCCCGCCGTCGAGTTCGCTTCGAGCACGGTGACGTGATGGCCGCGCGTCGCGCAGATGCGCGCAGCTTCGAGACCCGCCGGTCCCGCGCCTACGATGAGCACGCGCTTCTTCCGCGCGGCTTCGGGTATGTCATGCGTGAGATAGGTCTCGCGCGACGTCGCCGGATTATGGATGCACGTCGCGCGGAAGTTGCGGCAAAACGATGCGCCGACGCACGGCCGCGCCTCGTCCTCCTTGCCCGCTGCGACGAGCTTCACGAGATGCGGCTCCGCGATATGCGCGCGCGTCATGCCGACCATGTCGAGCAGGCCTTCGCGGATCGCGTAGCGCGCGGTGGCGAGATCGGCGATCTTCGCTGCATGAAACACGGGCAGATCGACTGCGCGCTTGAATGCGGCGGCTTTCGGCAGCCACGGCGCGGACGGCACGAACATCCCCGGCATGGAATTGACCGCGAGCGACATCTTCGTGTCCATGCGCCCGAACGTGACGTTGAAGAAGTCGAAAAGGCCCGTGCCTTGCAGAATGCGCGACATCTCCAGCCCTTCCTCGAAGCTGCATCCGTCTTCGAGCGCGAAGCGAAAGCCGACGATGAAATCATCGCCCACCTGCTTGCGAATCTCCTCGTGAACCTCAATCGCGAAGCGCACGCGATTCGCCGTCGAGCCGCCGTATTTGTCGGTGCGCAGGTTCACGGTCGGGTCCATGAACTGGCCGATGAGATGACCGCCCGCATGCGATTCGATGCCGTCGAGGCCGCCATCGCGGCAGCGCTTCGCCGCGAGGCCGAAATCGCGGATCACGCGTTTGATGTCCGCGTCGTGGATTGCTTGCGGCATGGCGCGGTGCAGCGTTTCACGCACGGCCGATGGAGCGATCATCGGCAGCCACGGCTCCGTGTACGCATCGCCGCGCCGCCCGAGATGCGTGATCTGGCACATGAGCGCCGCGCCGTGCGTGTGGATGCGATCGGAAAAGCGCCGCAGATGCGGCACCACGGCGTCGGTTCCGACGTTGATCTGCTGGAACGTGTTCGGACTGTCGAGGCTGACGTTCGACGACCCGCCGAACATCGTCAGCGCGATACCCCCTTTCGCCTTTTCCTCGTGATACCGTTGATAGACCTCCTGCGGGAATTCGTCGCGCGTCAGACGGCTTGCGTGACTCGTGCTCATCACACGATTTTTGAACACGAGATGCCTGAGTGCGAATGGCTGAAGCAACGGGTCCGACGAAGCAGTAGTCATGGCCTGCCAGATGAAGTGAGCGTCGGACTCAAGGTAAGGAGGTCAATATGCGCCGTCAAATTACAAATCGATGCATGCCCCATAACATGGTGTTGTATGAGTCTGCGACTTCCCTCGCTTCAGGCACTGGTCGTTTTCGAAACATCCGCGCGGCTGCTGAGCTTCACCAAGGCCGCCGGCGAACTCAACGTAACGCCCGTCGCGGTGAGCCGCATGGTGGCGCGGCTTGAAGACGCGCTCGGCTTCAGGCTCTTCGAGCGCACGAAGCTAGGGCTAACCCTGACCGATCGCGGTGCAACATTGCAGCACGCCGTGGCTTCCGGCTTCGGGCAGATCGGCGACACCATCGAGGAGCTCAAGCGCGACCACGCGCAAGGCGAGATCGTCACGCTATCGCTCGCAAGCGGTTTCGCCGCGTTATGGCTCCTGCCCCGATACGCCGAGTTTCGCCGTGCGTTTCCTTCCGTCAATCTGCGCTTGCAGGTGATGGCGGGACGGTTGTATGGACCGCTCGAAGATGCGGACCTCGGCATCCGGCTGCATGGTCCGGGTTCGGACAAGGACCCGCTTCTGCTGTGTCCGGAGATCATCGTGCCCGTCTGTAGTTCGAACTATCTGGCGCAGTTCGGTCCGCTCGATGCACCGAAGAGCATCGACGGTCACGCCTACATTCATCTCGACGTGACCACGCTCTCATGGGCTGATTTTCATCGGGCGACGGGACTCTCGGAGAAAGGCATCGGCGAAGCGGTGCATCACACCGACCCGGGACTTGCCGTGCAATGCGCGATGCTCGGCCAGGGCGTCGTGCTCGGCTGGCTGCTCGCGGTCGCGGCGCCGCTCAACGAGGGCAAGGTCATTCCCGCGTGGGATCGCTATATCGAAACGGGCTCCAATTACGTGCTCGAATTTCGCTCGTCGAATCCGTCGGAGAGCACGCGCGCGGTGGCGCGGTGGCTCATCGACGAGATGAAGAAGGAACTCGACGACGCGCGGCGCGTGCTGGCTTTGTTGAAAGCGGTGCCCAAGCACCGCGTCGATCATGCGAGCACGCTTTGAGCGTCGTCATGACGCCGCTGCCGACGCGCGCTCGCGCTGCCAGCAGCGCAGGCCGAAGAGCGGCACGACGCCATAAGCGTGATCGAGCATGTCCGACAGCAGGCTTTCGTATCGCTCCCAACGTATCTCGTCGATAAACACGCAAATCTCCAGCGCGACGATGGGCGCCGTCGACTGCACCTGGCGAATCACGAGCGGCATGTCACGGCGCACGGCCGGATGCTCACGGAAATATCCGCTGAGATAGAGCCTGTACAAGCCGAGGTTCGTGCGGCGCTCGCCTTCGGGCATCGCGAGCGGTCGTTCGAATGATTCGCGCAGCCGCGCGAGCAAGGCATCGTCGGGGAAGCGGATGGTATCCACATCGAAGTGAATCGCGTGCCGCAGGCGCCGCCCGCCGGACGCGATCATGCCGCGCCAGTTCTTCACGCTGTTGGTCAGGAGAAGCTGGCTCGGCAGCATGACGACCGTGTTGTCGAAGTTGCGCACCTTGATCGTGTTCAGCGCGATGTCGATCACGATGCCATCGGCGACGAATCCCGGCACTTCGATCCAGTCGCCCACGCGCAGCATGTCGTAGGCCGCGAGCTGAATGCTGGCGACGAAGCCGAGGAGCGAGTCGCGAAAGATGATGATGAGCAGCGCCGTGACGGCCGAGAGACCGGTGAGCAGATAAACCGGCGAACGCTCCAGCAGCAACGACACCACCGCGATCAGCGCGACCAGATATACGACGATGGTCGCGATTTGCAGAAAGCTCTTGATCGGCCGTTCGCTCGCGGAAGGAAAGTGGCTGTATCGCTCGTCGATGCTGTCGCGCAACGCGAGCGCCGCGCGCACGAGCGTATAGACCATGTAGCAGGCTGCAAGGATGGCCAGCGGGTGGCCGAGCGCAGGAATGACCGGGAACGAGAGGCCGGAGAGCAACGGCGCCGACGCATAGATGATTGCCGCGGGCACGAGCGGCGCGAGCCGGTGAAACACGCGATGACGCTCCGCCGCGATCAGCCACTTGCGCCCTTCCTTGCGTGCGAGCCGGCCGACGATCAGGAGCATGATCGAGCGCGTCACGTAGTAGCAGATCACGCTCGCCAGCAGGATCGCCAGTAGCAGGGCGGCCACCAGCAGTGTCGCGACGAGCCAGCTCTCGGTGGCGACGTGGACTTGCCAGTCCGGTCCGACTTCGAAACGCAAGGTGTTGCCGAACATGGACGCTCCCGATGTGGGCGAAGCGAAATGATTATTCAGGCGAATCGGACGTGGCACTTGCTCCGCTGGCTATTGTAGTAGCGTCGTCTTGATCATCGGGTGCCCATGTGACGCACGAAGGTACTTCGCATCTGCGGATTTTCCCGCTAGAATTCGGTCCCCTTTGCCCAGGTGGCGGAATTGGTAGACGCACTATCTTGAGGGGGTAGCGCCGCGAGGCGTGCGGGTTCGAGTCCCGCCCTGGGCACCAGTCGCATCGGCGACGACTTCCGTTTTCTTCTGTTCCTTGCGTCCCGAACGTGCCTTGTGCATCTCCGGCGGCGCAGTCAGGCCCGCTACAGCCGCCCCCGACTGCATCAGAAACTCCCTGAATGCATTGGCGACCTGAGGCAGGCGCCGCTCCGACATATGCACCACATGCCACGCCCGCTCGATCGGCGTAGATGGCACGGGCAGCGTCGCGAGCAAGCCCGCCTGCATCTCGAGCGCGCACGCGTGCAGCGAAAGAAACGCGACGCCGAGTCCCGCTTCGACGAGCTGCTTGATCGCCTCGTTGCTCGATAGCTCCGATGCGGCATGCAGCTTCAATCCCGCTTCCTTGAAAAGCCCTTCGATCGCGACACGCGTGCCCGAGCCGCGCTCCCGGACGAGCAGATTCGCCGATTCGACATCGGTCAGGCTCAGGCGCCTGGCGTGCATGAGCGGATGCGACGGCGCGGCGACGAACGCCATCGGATGCTTCGCGAATGCCGCCGCGTTCGTGCGCAATTCGCGCGGCTGACGTCCCATGATCGCGAGATCGATTTCATTCGTCGCGAGCATGCGCACGATGTCATCGCGATTGCCGATGCGGAACTGCAGCTTCACGCCGGGCCGGTCTTTCGTGAAGCGCACGAGCAGCGGCGGCACGAGATACTCCGCCGTCGTGATCGCGCCGATGCGCAGCGTGCCGCCCAGCTCGCCGCGCAGCGCCGCCACTTCTTCGCCGGCTTCATTCCACAGGCTCAGAATCTCGTTCGCATAACGCGCCATCACTTCGCCCGCGGCCGTCAACTGCACCTCGCGCCCTACCCTGCGCAAGAGCGGGGTGCCGGCCGCCTCGCCCAGCAGCGAAATCTGCAGCGACACCGCCGGCTGGGTGAGATGCAGTTCGTCGGCGGCGCCCGAGATGCTGCCCACGCGCGCAACGGTCTGCAGCGTGCGCAACTGGCGGAAAGTCGTCGTCTTTAACATTAGTGAAAACTTATGAGTCGGCGATAAATACTCAATGGCGCAAATGTTTTCGCGACCTTATATTTTTTCCAACGAGGTCGTCAAGCATCCACAGCACTCCCGGGAGGTCCATGATGTTGAATCCGTATGCGCAACAGCAGGTCGATTCGCCCCATCGCATCGTCGTCGTGGGCGGCGGGGCCGCCGGGCTGGAGCTCGCGACGCGTCTGGGCAATGGCGTCGGCAAGCGGCGCCGCGCCGAAGTGATCCTCATCGACCGTTTCCCGACACACTTCTGGAAGCCGCTTCTGCACGAAGTCGCATCAGGCCAGATCGACGCGTCGAGCCATCAGATCGATTACGCCGCGCATGCGAAGTGGAATCACTTCCGCTTCGAGCAGGGCGCGCTCGCGAGCATCGATCGCGGCCGCCGCGAGATCGTCATCGACGAGACGACCGATATCGACGGACGTCCGCTCCTGCCGAAGCGAACGCTCGCATTCGATACGCTCGTGCTCGCGCTCGGCAGCGTGACGAACTTCTTCTCGATTCCGGGCGCCGAACGGCACGCATTGACGCTTGAGACGGTGGAGCAGGCAGAGACGTTCAGGCGGCGTCTGCTGTCGAGCCTGCTGCGCTCGAGTCACGCGCGGCAAGCGACGCCCGGCGCGAGCGCGACACCTGTTTCGGTGACGGTGATCGGCGGCGGCGCGACCGGCGTCGAACTGGCCGCCGCGCTGCGTGGCTCGGCCGAAATGTTGCGCGACTATCACCTCGCCTCGCTCGATCCGGCGCGTGACATCCGCATTCGCCTGCTGGAAGGCGCGCCGCGCGTGCTGCCCGCGCTGCCCGAGCGCATTTCGGCGCGCGCCCAGGACGTGCTCGCCGGGCTCGGCGTCGAGGTTCGGCTGGGCTGCCGTGTGCGCGCGGTCGATGCGAATGCCGTTTCAACCGTGGACGGCGAAACGCTCGCCAGCGACATCACGATCTGGGCCGCGGGCGTGGAAGGGCCGCCCGTGCTGCGCACGCTCGAAGGACTGCCGTTGAACAGGCTCGGGCAGGTCATCGTCGATGCAACGCTGCAGGTCGAACCCGGCTCGGGCATCTACGCGATGGGCGACTGCGCCGCGTGCGCCGCATCGAAAGGCGACGCGCTCGTGCCGCCGCGCGCGCAGGCCGCCTGGCAGCAGGCCGTCTATCTCGCCGATGCGCTCGCGCGCCGCCTCGACGATTGCGCCGTGCCGCTTTTCTCCTATCGCGATCAAGGCACGCTCATTTCCTTCGGACGCGCGGGCGCGGCCGGCGCGCTGATGAGCGAGTTGCTGCGGCAGCCGCTTTTCATCGACGGATGGTTCGCGGCGTCGTGCTACCGGCATCTGTATCGCCGGCACATCATGGGTCTCACGGGTGTCAAGCGAGCCGTGATGTATGCCGCGAGCCAATGGCTGCGCGAACGCGTGCGGCCCACGGTGAAGCTGAACTGAGGCGGCGACTGTCCGCGCAAGCCCGCGTGAACGGGCTGCCGTTTCACCGCATCGCCACGGCCTCGCCAGGCTGCGAGCGGCCCGACACGAGGCATTGCGACCTGAATGCGTCGCGCTGGCTGCTCGCGGCGGCATGACTGAAACCCTTGCTCAGGGCGTCGAATTCGACTTGCGCGGCGCTCTGGGCACACGAGGCCGCGCCGATGTCGTGTCCCTGCGCGTGAAGCATGGCGCGATCGGCGACGAGGTACGCGACGAGTGCGAATACGACGGCCTTGAATGTTTTCTTCATGCTTGTCTCCTTGCGGTCTAGGCTAAGGGCCAGCGGGCCGCGGGCAAATCAGGGCAACCCCGGAGCGAACGAATGTTTGATTCGATGCGGCGCGCGTCGGACCGATAAGCGGTAAAAAATGTCAATGCCGTCCGGCGCAATGAATTTGATACGCCGCAACGTCCCCAAAATCTTTTCTTTTGGGTTATCCTCGTTAACCCTTAGGAATACGCCTAGCGTATTCGGGTTGCGCTTGCGGATTCAACCTTCCGCGCATCTCGTCCCGTCTTACATTCCACTGTCACCGCGCCTTTCCCGCGAGCACGCCATTGCGTGCTAACCGTGCTTTGCGCCTGATTAGAACCAAGCTTATGCATCTGCCGTCCGTTCTCAGCTTTCTCATCTGGATTCCAGTGGTGTCGGGCATCTTCGTGCTGACGTTCAGCGCGTCGGCCACGCTTTCGCGCGCCGTCGCCCTGTGCGGCGCGATGCTCGGCCTGCTGCCGGTCGTGCCGCTGCTGTCGCGCTTCGACGCCTCTTCCAGCGCCATGCAGTTCGTCGAGCGCATCGAGTGGCTGCCGCAGTTCGGCATCTCGTACCATCTGGGTGTCGACGGCATTTCGCTGTGGTTCACCGTGCTGACGGCGGTAACGACGCTCATCATTTTCATCGCGTCGTGGCAGTCGGTCACGAAGCAGGTCGCGCAGTACTACGGCGCGTTTCTCGTGCTCTCGGGCTGCATGCAGGGCGTGTTCGCATCGCTCGACGGCATGCTGTTCTTCGTGTTTTTCGAGGCGTCGCTGATTCCGCTGTATCTGCTGATCGGCACATGGGGCGGCGAGCGGCGCGTGTACGCGGCCATTCGCTTCTTCTTTTTCTCGCTGCTCGGCTCGCTCGCGATGCTGGCCGCGCTGATCTATCTCTGGACGCAGGCGCATACCTTCGACATCGACGCATGGCGCCATCTGAAGCTCGGCTTCGCGCCGCAGATCGTCGTCTTCGTCTGCTTCCTCGCGGCTTTCTCGGTGAAGGTGCCGATGTGGCCGGTTCACACGTGGCTCCCCGATGTGAATTCGGAAGGCCCGACAGGCGCGGCAATTCTGCTCGGCATGCTCAAGATCGGCGGCTACGGCATGTTGCGCTACGTGTTGCCGATCGTGCCCGACGCATCCCACTTCTTCGCCCCGGCGATGATCGCGCTGTCGCTCGTCGCCGTCATCTACGGCAGTCTCGTCGCGCTCGTGCAGACGGACATGCGCAAGCTGCTCGCATACTCGGCGGTCGCGCACATGGGTCTCGTGACGCTCGGCCTCTTCACGTTCGACCGCATGGGCACCGAAGGCGCGGTCGTGCAGATGCTGTCGTACGGCATCGTGTCCGGCGCGATGCTGTTGTGCACCGGCGTGCTGGTCGAGCGCACGAAGAACGGTTCGATCGATGCCTACGGCGGCGTCGCCAACACGATGCCCCGCTTCGCCGTCTGCGCGATGCTGTTCTCGATGGCCAACGTCGGCCTGCCGGGGACCTCGGGTTTCGTCGGCGAGTTTCTGGTGCTGATGGGCGCGATCCGCCTGAATTTCTGGATCGGCGCGGCAGCCGCTTCGTCGCTGATTCTGAGCGCGGCCTACACGCTGTGGATGGTCAAGCGCGTGATCTTCGGCGCGGTGAAGAACGAGCGCGTGGCCGGCCTGCGCGATCTCGGCAAGCGCGAGCTCGCGCTGTTCGGCGCGATGGCCGTGCTCGTGCTCGCGATCGGCGTTCATCCGAAGACCTTCACGGACGCGATGGGCCCGTCGGTCGAGAGCCTCATGTCGGCGGTGCAGGGCTCGACGCTGCCGGACGACGCCAGCGCGCCTTCGTTCAACGCGCGTCGTGAAGCGAGTTCGGAACGCACGCCGGGCTGAGTCCCGCGACGCTGTCAGCCTGTCGCGGCGTGCCGGTGCACGAGCGGCAGGCGCACCTGCAACGGGGTCCCGCTCGCCTGGCGACGGCTTTCGCTATATTCCGGCATCCTTATCATTCGATCACGGCGCATTGGCCCGCGTTGATCGCATATCGGTGCATCAGGCACGCAACGCGACGTGACGTCCCCGATCACGCCGGAAGGCTTATGATAGGCACTTGCGGCCATAGTGATCCAGGCCCGGACGACATGGAAGCGCACCGCGCCGTGCAAAGATCGGGAAGCAACGCTAACATCTGATCATTCGCGGATCGACGCTGCCCGGCCCCCACGCACGGGGCAGCCCGCCCGTCTTGTATCGCCTGCTCCATCCGAAATTTGAAATGCAATCGCTCGATATGCAGTCAAAGGAGGCCTGGACATGAACAAGAAAAGCTCCGCAGCCATCTGGATCCTGGTCGCGATGGTCATCGGCATCGGGGTCGGCTACATGATCTTCACGAGCTTTCCCGACAAGAAGACCGCCACGGAGATAGCCGGTTACATCTCGCTCGTGTCCGACGTCTTTCTGCGGCTCATCAAGATGCTGATCGGGCCGCTCGTGTTTTCCACACTGGTCGTCGGCATTGCGCACATGGGCGACGCGGCCTCGGTCGGCCGCGTGTTCGCCAAGGCGCTAGGCTGGTTCGTCACCGCCTCCCTCATTTCACTGCTGCTCGGCTTGGTGATGTCGAATCTGCTCAAGCCCGGCGACAACCTGGGATTGCCGCTGCCCGACATCGGCGCATCGGCGAATCTCGCCACATCGAAATTCACGCTGAAAGACTTCGTCGGCCACATGGTGCCGCGCTCCTTCGCCGAATCGATGGCCAACAACGAGATCCTGCAGATCGTCGTGTTCTCGATGTTCTTCGGCGTCGCGCTCGCCGCGCTCGGCGACAAAGGCAAAATCCTGCTCGCCGCGATCGATCAGCTCTCGCACGTGATGCTCAAGATCACCGGCTATGTGATGAAAATCGCGCCGCTCGCCGTGTTCGCGGCGATGGCCGCCACCGTTGCCGTGAACGGGCTGACGATTCTTTTGAAATTCGCCGTCTTCATGGCCGATTTCTACCTCAGCCTGTTTCTTCTGTGGGGCCTGCTCGTGCTCGCGGGCTTCGCGTTTCTCCGGCGGCGCGTCTTCAGGCTGCTCTCGCTCATCAAGGAAGCATTCATGCTTTCGTTCGCGACCGCCAGTTCCGAAGCCGCGTATCCGAAGATCCTGGACGCGCTCGACCGCTTCGGCGTGAAGCGCAAGATCTCCAGCTTCGTGATGCCGATGGGCTACTCGTTCAACCTCGACGGCTCGATGATGTACTGCACCTTCGCAACGCTCTTCATCGCGCAGGCGTACAACATCCATCTGCCGTTCAGCACGCAGATCACGATGCTGCTGATCCTGATGCTGACGTCGAAGGGCATGGCGGGCGTGCCGCGCGCGTCGCTCGTCGTCATCGCGGCCACGCTCAATCACTTCAACATTCCCGAGGCGGGCCTGTTGCTGATCCTCGGCGTGGACACTTTCCTCGACATGGGCCGCTCCGCCACCAACGCGGTCGGCAATTCCATCGCGAGCGCGGTGGTCGCCAAGTGGGAAGGCGAGTTGCTCTCCGAACCGGAAGCGGCAGCGAATGCGGCGCGCATCGAGGCCGAACAGGAAGCCTCGCTGGCGCATCCCGCGCAAGTCTGAAGGAGGCGAGCCATGACAACGCAGCGCTTCTGGGCGGCGCTGGCTCTGGCCAGTCTGATCGCCGTGGCCTTCGGCGTGCGCGCCGCCGAAGACGTGCAGACGCCGCCGCCGGACAACGACGCCTTCGCGCCCGCCACGCTGACGGGCACGCTAGCCAAGGCCCGCGACACGGGCACGATCGCGCTCGGCTATCGCGAGTCTTCGGTGCCGTTTTCCTATCTCAATGCGCGCAAGGAGCCGATCGGCTATTCCATCGAACTGTGCAAGGCGCTCGTCGCGGCGGTCGGCAATACGGTCCACAAGAACCTGAAGATCCAGTGGGTGCCCGTGACGCCGGAAAACCGTATCGATGCCGTCGTCGATGGCCGCGTGGATCTCGAATGCGGCTCGACCACGAGCAACGTCGAACGGCAAAAACGCGTGGCCTTCTCGCCGATCTTCTTCGTGGCCGGCACCAAGGTCATGGTCAGGCGAGGCTCGCCGATCCGCTCGTTTCGCGATCTGGCGGGAAGGAAGGTCGCGGTCACGGCGGGCACCACCAATGAAAAGGCGCTGCGCGACATCGACAGGAAGTTCGGGCTCGGCATTCAGTTGCAGGTCGTGCCGGATCACGCGGAAGGCTTCGCGCGCGTGGCGAACGGGCAGGCCGACGCATTCGCCACCGACGACGTGCTGCTTTACGGCCTCATCGCGGAGAACGCGGCGAAGGGCGGCGCGTATCAGGTCGTCGGCGATTATCTGTCGTACGACCCATACGGCATCATGTATCGCAAGAACGATCCGCAACTCGCGCAAGTGGTGAAGGACACGTTTCAGGCGCTCGCGGCCGATGGCGAAATCGAGCGGCAGTACAAGCGCTGGTTCCTGCAACGTCTGCCGTCGGGCACGAGCCTCGACATGCCGATGAGCGCGCAGCTCGAAAGCATCATCGAGACGATGGCGGGCGGCGAGGCGCAGTGAGCGCGCGTTATTCGTCCACGAGCTGGCGGACGCGAGCGGCGAGCGTTTCGATCGCGAACGGCTTGGTCAGCACCTGCATGCCGGGCTCGAGGCGCCCGTTGCCGATCACCGAGTTCTCCGCGTAGCCGGTGATGAAAAGCACCTTGAGATCCGGGCGCGCCTGCCGCGCGGCATCGGCCATCTGGCGGCCGTTCATGCCGCCGGGAAGGCCGACATCGCTGATCAGCAGGTCGATCCGCACGTTCGACTGCAACAGCTTCAGGCCGGCGACGCTGTCGGCGGCTTCGATCACCGAGTAGCCGGCCTCTTCGAGGACATCGACGATCAGCATGCGCACGCTCGGTTCATCGTCGACGATCAGCACCGTCTCGCCGGCCTCCGCGCCCGAGACGGGCGACGCGGCATGGTCGGCCGCGTCGGTGTCGACACCGCCGTAGAAGCGCGGCAGATAGATGCACACCGTCGTGCCCTGCCCGGCTTCCGAATAGATCCGCACCTGACCGCCCGACTGTTTCGCGAAGCCGTAGATCATCGAGAGACCGAGGCCCGTGCCCATGCCGATCGGCTTGGTGGTGAAGAACGGATCGAACGCCTTCGCGACCACTTCGGGCGTCATGCCGGTGCCGGTATCGGTCACGCACAGCGACAGGAACTGGCCTTCGGGCATGTCGTGGGTCTCGGCCGCGCGCCGGTCGATCCATTTGTTGGCGGTTTCGATCGTGATGCGCCCGCCGTCGGGCATCGCGTCTCGTGCATTGATGCAAATGTTCAGCAGCGCGTTTTCGAGCTGGCCCGAATCGACCAGCGCGGGCCAGAGGCCCGCTGCGCCGACCGCCTCGACCTTGATGCCCGGCCCGGCCGTGCGCTGTATCAGATCGGTCATGCCGTTCACGAGCGCGTTGACATCCGTGGGCCGCGGATCGAGCGTTTGCCGGCGCGAAAAGGCGAGCAGCCGATGCGTCAATGCCGCCGCGCGCCGCACCGCCCCTTGTGCCGCGACGACGTATTTATCGACCTCGGCGACGCGTCCCTGGCTCAGCCGTATGCTCAACAACTGCAGCGAGCCCGACACGCCCGCCAGCAGATTGTTGAAGTCGTGCGCGAGGCCGCCGGTGAGCTGACCGACCGCTTCCATCTTCTGCGCTTGCCGCAGTTGCTCTTCCGCGCGCATCAGTTCCGCCGTGCGCTCCGCAACCCGCTGCTCGAGCGTCTCGTTGAGCGAGCGCAGCGACGCGTCCGCGCGGTCGCGCTCCTCCTCGGCTTGCTTGCGCGCGGAGATATCGCGAAACAGGACCGACACCTGCCGCAGGCTTGCCGGTTCGACCCGCGCCGCCGACACCTCGATGTGCCGTCCCGCTGTCAGGAAGTAGCGCTCGAAACGCGCCGGGACGCCGGTGCGCAGCACGTTGCCATACAGTTCGATCCAGCGGTCCGCCTCAATCGGATCGATCTCGCGCAAGGTCTTGCCCGCCACGTCCGGGATGCCCGTATGCCGCTCGTATCCCGGATTCGCTTCGACATGAACGTAATCGCTGAGCGGCCCGTGCGGGCCGTCGAAGAATTCGATGATGCAAAAGCCATCGTCGATTGCGTCAAATAGCGCGCGATAGCGCGCCACGGCGGCGAGACGGTGCGCTTTGGAATCGGGGGCGTGGGTCATCGGAGGAAGTTCTTGTTGATCGCGCGGCACGGCGGGTGAGAGCTTACGCGAAACCTGGCAGAGGGTGCACGCGAGAAAAACGTTTCCTGCCTGCGACGAACTTTCGTCCAGCCTTCCAATGAAAAATAACGCGCAGCTTCAGGCGGGACTCGCCAGCCTCACCCGATTGCGTCCGGATGCCTTCGCATCGTAAAGCGCCTCGTCGGCGGCGCGGATGAGCGCGCTCACGTCGTCATCGCGCTCGGGCCGCCAGCTCGCGAGGCCGATGCTGGCCGTGACGCGACCGAACTCGCTGCCGGCGTGCTCGATCGACAGATCGCTGATGGCCGCGCGAATCTGCTCCGCGATTCTCGCGGCGCCATCGGCTGGGGTGTCGGGCAACACGACAACGAATTCCTCGCCGCCATAGCGCGCCGCCGTGTCACCCGGCCGCCGGATGTTGTCGCCGATGCAGCGTGCGACGGCAGCGAGCGCATCGTCGCCGGCCTGATGACCGTAGGCGTCGTTGAAGGCCTTGAAGCGATCGATATCGACGAACAGCAGAGAGAAGAGACCGCGCGTGCGACGCGCCCTGCGCCATTCCTGATCGAGGATCTCGCCCAGCGTGCGGCGATTGTGCAGCCCGGTCAGTCCGTCGGTGCGCGCGAGCAATTGCAGTTCAGATTCCGCGCGCATGCGCCGCCTGAATTGTGCGGCGAGCACGAACGACAAGGTGATGAAGCCGACCGCGAGCACGCCCATCGACGAACCGATGATGGCCGCGCGCCGCCGCCACGCCGCGTAGATGTCCTCTTCCCCTTCGGCCACCATGATGATGAGCGGCAGGTCGGGAAAGTTGCGGAAATAGTAGAGCCGGCGCCTGCCGTCGATCGACGATGTCTCGGCGAAGCTGCCTTCCGCGGCCGCGCGGAAGTGCCTGAAGGTGTCGGCCTTGCTGATGTCGCGGCCGATCACGCTGGAATCGAAGGGTTGACGCATGATCATCACGCCGTCGTGGTTGATCAGCGAGACGGCGCCGTGCGGCCCGAGCGAAAGCCCCGCGAAAAGATTGCGAAAGTATTCCAGGTTGATGGCGAGCATCGCGACGCCTGCGAACGAGCCATCCGGATGCGACAGCCTTCGGCTGAGTGCGATGCTGGGCGCGCCGCCACGCAATCGCGACGCGTAGGGGCTGCTGAGATAAAGACCGGTGTGCGGGTTGTCGCGCTGAACCGTGAAGTAACGGCGGTCCGCAAAGTTGCCCGGTCGGGGCGCCACGCTGCCCGAATCGATGACGATATTGCCGTGCTCGTCGAGGACGAGAATCGAGCCGAGATCGCGGGCGGTGGCGGCCCGGTCGAAGAGCACGTCGTTGCGCAGGTGCGGCGGGAGTCTGATCACATCGTCGCGCTGCACGCCCTCGACGACCGCCTGCAACGACAACTCGTACAGTTCGAAATTGCGTTCGATATCGCGCTCGGCGAGCAGCGCCAGATTGCGCGACGTGTCGCGCGCGCGATCGAGCGCATCGACTCTGCCCTGATAGAGGACCAGCGCGCAAAGCCCCATCATGACGAGCGCGATGAGGGTGCCGCACAGCACGATGACGTTCGGCGTCGATGTTCGCGCGCGCGTCGGCGGCTGTGCATTGAGACTCGGGTTGTAGATATTTTCGGATGCCACTTTTCTGGGTGTCCCCGGAATACTGCTTCGCGCGTTTGTCAGTGCTCTGTACGGTCCTCAGTCAGCGAGCCAGGGCAATATTCTCTCCTATTTGTCCAGGCAGGGTGTGGACGAGGGCGATGTCGCTCGCCAGGTCAAGCCACCGGAGCGCGCCCCAGTTCGATGTATCGCGCAAGATGATGGTCTTCATCGCCCAACTGATGGTCGATCATCACGAGCCGCTTTGCGTAGTGAGCGAGCGGCAATTCCCACGTCATGCCGATGCCGCCATGCATCTGAATGGACTCTTCCGCGACGCGCGCGCCAATGCGCCCGATGGAATACTTCGCCGCCGACAAGGCGCGTTCACGCGCGACGCCCGACTCACCGACCGTCGCGGCCGCATTGATCGCCGCTGAACGCGCCTGTTCGATGTCGACGAGGACATCGGCCATGCGATGCTGCAGCGCCTGAAACGCGCCGATGGGCACGCCGAACTGCTTACGCGTGCGCAAGTATTCGAGCGTGTGCTCCTTTGCGACATCCATCGCGCCGACCGCTTCCGACGCGAGCGCGACGAGACCATAGCCGATCACATGCGTGAGCACGGCGTAACCATCGCCTTCAATACCCACGAGCGCGTCCGCTTCGAGTGCGACGTCATCGAGCGACACCTCCGCCGCCCGTCCGCCATCGATCTTGCGATAACCGCGCACATCGACGCCCCCGGCATCACGCGGCACGACGAAGAGCGAAATGCCCGCTTCGTCATGATCGCCGCCCGACGTGCGCGCCGACACGAGCAACACGTCGGCGTGTTCGCCCTCTTGCACGACGCCTTTCGCGCCGTTCAACACCCAGCCGTCGCCGAGGCGCGTCGCGCGCGTGCCGACGCGTGCGCGCTCGTAGTGTGAGCCGGGTTCGTCGTGCGCGAATGCTGCAAGCGTGGAGCCGTCGATCATCTTGGCGATGATCCCGCGCTGCGTGTCGTTGCCGGCAAGCGCGAGCGCGCGTCCGACGATGAGCGCATCGAGAAACGGTTCGACGACGAGCCCGCGTCCGAGTGCCTCGAACACGACGCTGACATCGAAGCCATCGCCGCCGAATCCGCCCGCCGCTTCATCGAAGAACGCGCCGATGATGCCGAGCTCGCAAAACCGCAGCCACATGTCGCGGCTGTACCCTTGCGCCGAGCGCGCGATCCCGTCTCGCGCATCGAACGCATACTGCTCCGCAATGAAGCGGTTCAGCGAATCCGCGAGCATCCGCCGGTCTTCCGTGTGCTGGAAATTCATCGTGCGAATCCTTTAAAGCCCGAGCATCATCTTCGCGATGATGTTCTTCTGTATTTCGTTGGAGCCGCCGAAGATCGACAGCTTGCGATTGTTGAAGTACTGCGCGGCCGCGGTGGACGCTTCATCGTCGCTATCTTCCTCAATGAATTGCTGCGCATACGGACCCATCGCGCGACGCATCAGCGACGAGATTTCCTGACGAATCTCGGTGCCGCGAATCTTGAGCATCGAGCTTTCCGCGCCTGGCGCGCCGCCGCCCGCCACCGCCGCGAGCACGCGCAGATTCGTCGTCTTCATGTTCTCCAGATCGATCTCGACACGCGCGAGCCGCGCGGCGAACAACGGATCGTCGGTGAGGGCGCGGCCATTACTTTGCAGTCTGCTCGCCGCCTCTTTGAGGCGGCCCAGCGCCGCGACCGAGAAGCCCACACCCGCGATGTTCGTGCGCTCATACGTCAGCAGGTACTTCGCATACGTCCAGCCCTTGTTCTCCTCGCCGACGAGATTCGCAACGGGCACGCGCACATCGGTGAAGAAGACTTCGTTGACTTCGTGCTCGCCATCCAGTGTGATGATCGGACGCACTTCGACGCCCGGCGTGTTCATGTCGATCAACAGGAAGCTGATGCCCTCCTGCTTGCGCGCGTCCTGCGACGTGCGCACGAGGCAGAAAATCATGTTCGCGTAGTGCGCGAGCGTGGTCCAGGTCTTCTGGCCATTCACGCGGTAATACTCTTCGCCGTTCTCCATCGCGCGCACGGCCGTCGTGCGCACCGATGCGAGATCGGAGCCCGCGCCCGGTTCCGAATAGCCCTGACACCACCAGTCTGAGCCATCGAGAATGCGCGGCAGCCAGTGACGCTTTTGCGCTTCGCTGCCGTACTTGATGAGCACCGGTCCGAGCATGTTCACGCCGAAGGGCACGACACGCGGCGCGCCCGCTATCGCGCATTCGTTCTCGAAGATGAACTTCTGCACCGCGGTCCAGCCGGGTCCGCCGTACTCTTTCGGCCAGTGATTCGCGAGCCAGCCCTGCGCGTTGAGGATGCCGTGCCACTGCGCCATGTCGTCGCGTGTGAGGCGCCTTCCCGTGTGCACTTTCTGCGCGATTTCGTCCGGCAGTGACGTGCGCAGAAACTTCAGCACGTCGGCGCGAAACGCCTCTTCTGCTGCGGTGAATTTCAGGTCCATGACTGCGATTCCATGAAGAGATTGACGAAGCCCGCGGCTCAGGCCGCCTGATTGAGGCTGGCGAAATTCTTGCCGCGCGCAACGAGATCGACGATCAGCGGCGACGCGCGCCAGAACAACGGATCTTCCTTGGCGAACTCGCGGATATCGGCGAGCACGGTGTCGAGGCCGATGCTGTCGGCGTAATGCATCGGGCCGCCGCGATAGCGCGGAAAACCGAAGCCGTGCATCAACGTAGCATCGATATCGAGCGGGCGCTGCGCAATCCCTTCATGCACGATATTCGCGCCTTCGTTGATCATCGCGGCCATGTAGCGGCGCACGATCTGCTCGTCGCTGAACGCACGCGGCGTGACGCCCGCACGCACGCGCTCCGCGTCGATGATCGCTTCGACTTCGGCATCCGGCTTGCCGATGCGCGCGCCGTCTTCATAACGATAGAAGCCGCGTCCCGTCTTCTGGCCGAGCCAGCCGCGCTCGCACAGCGCGTCGCCGATGCGCACATAACGCGCATTCGGATCGCGCGTCGCGGCGCGGCGCTTTCTCGCGGCCCAGCCGATATCGCCGCCTGCGAGATCGATGACCTGATACGGTCCCATCGGAAAGCCGAAGTCGCGCACGGCCTGATCGACCTGATACGGCGAGGCGCCGTCTTCCATCAGATGATCCGCCGCAGCGCGATACACCGCGAGCATGCGATTGCCGATGAAGCCGTCGCACACGCCCGCGCGCACCGCGACCTTCCTGAGTTTCTTCGCAAGCTCGAAGCCGGTCGCGACGACATCTGCGGTGACGCGCGCGGGCACGACCACTTCGAGCAGCTTCATGATGTTCGCGGGCGAGAAGAAGTGCAGCCCGAGCACGTCTTGCGGGCGCGTGATGCTCGCCGCGATCTCGTCGATGTCGAGGTACGACGTGTTCGTCGCGAGCACCGCGCCGGGCTTGCACACGCGATCGAGTTGCGCGAATACGGCCTTCTTCACGGTCATGTCCTCGAATACGGCTTCGATGACGAGATCGGCACCGGCGAGTGCGTCGTAGGCCGTGTCGCCATTGAAGCGCTGCAGCGCGCGCGCTTTCGCTTCGGGCGTCATGCGGCCTTTTTCGACCGATCCGTCGTAGACCTTTTCGACATGCGCGCGGCCGCGTTCGAGCGAGGCGTCGTCGCGCTCGATCATCGTCACCGCGAGGCCCGCATCCAGCAGCGCGACGGCGATGCCCGCGCCCATCGTTCCGCCGCCGAGCACGCCGGCCGAGCGCAGCGCGCGCGGTTGCGCACCGCGCGTTTCCGGCGATTTCTGCGCCTCGCGCTCGGCGAAGAACGCGTGCACGAGACCGGCGCGCTGCGGACTCTCGCGACATTCCAGGAATCGCTCGCGCTCGAATCGCAGACCTTCGTCGAACGGCAGATTCAACGCCGCCTCCACGCAGTCGACGATCTTCAGCGGCGACGCCAATCCGCGCGCTGTCTTCTGCGTGTCGGCGCGCGCGGCGGCGATCGCGGCGGCGCTGGCTTCCTTGTCCGCCAGACCGCGCGCGTTCTTCGTGCGGCGCGGCGCGGCGTGCGTCGCGATCAGTTCGTGCGCGTAAGCGAGGCCTTCGGCGAATACGTCGTCGCTCTGGCCGACGCGATCGACGAGGCCGAGACGCAGCGCATCCTGCGCGCCGACATGACGGCCGCTGAGCATCAGCGACAACGCGGCCTGCGCGCCGATCAGACGCGCCGAGCGCTGCGTGCCGCCCGCGCCGGGCAGGAGGCCCAGTTGCACTTCCGGCAGACCGAGCTTCGCACCCTCGACGGCGATCCGGTAATGCGACGCCAGCGCAACCTCCAGCCCGCCGCCGAGCGCCGCGCCATGAATCGCCGCGATGACCGGCTTGCCGCACGCCTCGATGCGATTGCACACCTCGGGCAGCGAGGGCGGCACGGCGGGCTTGCCGAACTCGCGGATATCCGCGCCGGCGATGAAGTTGCGGCCCGCGCCCACGATCAGCACCGCGCGCACGGCGGCGTTCGCATCGGCGGCGTCGATGGCGTCGATCAGACCGCGCCGCACGGCGGCATTGAGCGCGTTGACGGGCGCATGATCGATCGTCACGACGAGGACGCTGCCACGCAATGCGTGCTGGACTACCGCGGTTTCGGGCGCGCTCGAAAGCGTCATGGCTGGTGTCTCCTGTTCCGATGTTTGCCGACTGTGTCGAGCATTCTCGCGGGGACAAGCTTCCTTGACAATGACAGCGACGGTTGACAGACTGTCAAATCGCTTTTGACAATCGCTTGGGCCGTGGACGTCAACGAACTTACGCTGCTGGTCGAAATCCTCGATGCGGGCAATCTCAGCGAAGCGGCGCGGCGCCTGAAAATGAGCCGCGCCAATGTCAGCTATCACCTGAATCAGCTCGAAAAGTCGGTCGGCTTGCAGCTCGTGCGGCGCACCACGCGCCGTGTGGAGCCGACCGAACTCGGCCTCGAGTTGTATGAGCATGGCAGGTCGATCCGGAATGCGCTGCTCGCGGCGCAGGAATCGGTGTCGATGCTCGGGCAGAGATTGCAGGGACGCGTGCGCCTGTCGGTGCCGAGCGGTTATGGGCAGCTCGTGATGTCGGAATGGCTGATCGCGTTCAAGCGCGAGTATCCGGATATCGTGCTCGATGTGATGTTCGAGAATCGCGTGGAGGATCTGTTGCGCGATGAAGTCGACATCGCCGTGCGCGTGATGCCGGAGCCCCCGCCGAGTCTCGTCGCGCGCGACATGGGGCCGGTGCGGTACGTCGCGTGCGCATCGTCCGCTTATGCGGATGCGCACGGCATGCCGACGCGCTTCGAAGACTTGGGCGTCGCGCCGGTGATTACCGCGACGGTCGTCGGCAAACAGACGCGCGTCGCCGCCTATCTCGACGACGAGCGTCACGAAGTGCTGCTGGAGCCGAGCCTGATCTCGGAGAACTTTCTGTTCCTGCGCGATGCGATTCTCGCGGGCCTGGGCGTCGGGATCGTGCCGGATTACGTCGTGGCGGAAGACATGCGGCGCGGCGAGGTCGTGACGGCGCTCGATGAATGGCGGCTCAGCATTTTCGGCACGCACATGTACATGCTGTATATGCCGAACCGGCATCACACGCGCGCGACGCTGGCGTTCATCGAGTTCATGCTGGAGCGATCGCGGAAGGCGGGACGCGGGGGGCTTCTTCCAGGCACGCATTGAACGAAGCGTGCGCGGTCAGTCGCCGCCAAAAAGCTCGGGAGCAGGCCGGATGATCTCCCTGAACATCGCACACCGGTCACCGCTGCGTCACCCACGCCGCCCGCGCTCCGCAAACCAGATCGCCGCCGACATCAACGCGATGCCCGCGATCTGCACGCCGCTCAAACGCTGATCGAGAACCAGCCAGTCGATGACGATGGCAAGCGCCGGATAAACGAACTGAAACACGGCGATACGCGCCGTATGAAGCCGCGCCATGCCGATATACATCAGCGTATACGCGAGACCCGTATGAATCAGCCCAAGGCCCGCCAGCCACGCCCACGACATGCCCCACGCGGGCCAGCCATGCTGCATCGGCCAGAGCCACAGCAGGGTCGTGCCGACGGCGCACTGCCACCACGCAAGAATGCCGGCGGGCATATCGCGCAGGCGTGTGGCGATGATGGTCACGCACGCCATGCACAGCGAGCCCGCCAGACACGCAGCAACGCCCATCCAGTATTGCGGCTGAAGCGCGCCGCCCGCCGTGTGCTCGACGATGCCCGTCGCCAGCACCAGCCCGCACATCGCAACCGACACCGCGACGACGCGCTGCCCGCCGATCGCTTCTTTCAGCCATAACGAGGCGAACATCAGCACCCACATCGGCTGGACATGGAACAGCACGATCGCGACGCCCGCCGATATTCGCTCGACCGCGCCGAAGAACAAGGCCCAGCTCAGCACCATCAACGCGCTGGCACTCAGCACCCACGGTCCGTTCGCCCGCGTGAGAAGCAGAAAGCGCGCTTGCCCGCGCAGAATCACCCACGCGCTCATGCAGACGAGTCCGAACGCGCAGCGAAACCACGTCGCGGTCAGCGGATCAGCCCTGGCCTCGTGCAAGAAAACGCCGATCGTGCCGAGCAGCGCGCAGCCGGCCAGAAACGGCCACGCGCCTGCTGCACGGCCTCCTTCGCCGCGCGCAACGATGCGTGCCGCCGCCCGATGAGATGATGAATTCGTGTCCATGCCCGCAGTGTGTGCCGCGACGGAACGAACGAAAAGCGCATAATTCGAACTTAATCCATTCGATTTTCGAAAGCCGCCTGAACACGATGAAACACCACGATCTGCAAACCGACTGGCTTAAATGCTTCGTCGCCGTCGTCGACGCGGGGTCGCTGTCGAGCGCGGCCAGTGAAGTGCACCGCTCGCAATCGGCGGTGAGCATGCAGTTGAAGAAGCTCGAAAACGCGCTGGGGCTGCGACTCGTCGAGCGCGGCTCGCGCACGCTCGCACTGACTCACGACGGGCAGACGCTGCTCGGTTATGCGCGCCGCATCCTCGATTTGCACGCCGAAGCTCAGGTCGCGCTTCAGGGCGAGCAACTCACCGGCCGCGTGCGGCTCGGCGTACCCGACGACTACGCCGCAAAGTATCTGACGCCCGTGCTCAAACGCTTTGCGCCGCGGCACAGCGGCGTCGAAATCGAGCTGATCTGCGAGCAATCGACTTCGCTCATTCCGCGTATCGCCCATGGCGAGCTCGATCTTGCACTCGTGTCGCGCGATCATGGCCGGCGCGGCACGTCGCTCTTTCATGAGCCGATGGTCTGGGTCGGCGCCGCGCAGTTCGAGTTATGGCGGCGCGATCCAATGCCGATTGCCGTCTACGAGAGCACGAGCCTCGCGCGGCGCAGCGCGATTCATTCGCTTGCGCAACAGGGGCGCCGATACAAGGTGGTCTACAACAGTTCGAGTCTCGCCGGGCAGATCGCCGCCGTCGAAAGCGGCCTGGCCGTGGCGGCGCTGACGCAATGCAGCGCGCCGGAACATCTGCGGATACTGGGCCGTGAAGAAGGTCTGGGGCCGCTCGAACCGATGGAAGTCGCGGTGTATCGCAGCCGCGATTCGCGTGGCTCGAAGGCCGTCGACAGCCTGCACAGCCTGCTCGTGAAAACCCTGCGGCAATCGGCGTCAGTCTGAGCGATGCCGATGTGACGCGATCCCCTCGATCTCGACGAGCAGATCGGCGCGGCAAATGTCGACGTTCAGATAACGCACGCTCGCATCGGGATGAAACGCAGTCTGCGCCAGCTTCATCACGCGCGGCAAATCCGCAGGATGCCGGTAGTACACCTTGATCTGGTCGAGATCGCGCAACGTATAACCGTTATGCACACCCTGCTTTTCCAGACTCTCCCCGCCGATCAGGTGCGCGATGTTGCCGGTCGCGACGCTCCACTGCTTCTCGAGATCGCCCACGTGCACGGTCTCGTGGCCGAGAATGCTGGCCGTGCCGGATACGAAGAGCGTGTCGCGCAATTGCGTGGCCCGGGCGAAGCTCGGCGACTTGGGGCCGTAACGTTGCGGATACTCATACGCGGGCGTCTGGCGTGAGTTCTCGATATGCCGAATCGGACTTTCGCGGCACGCCAGAAAATAGAAACCGACGCCATCGCCCCATGTGCCGATGCCCGTCGCCGCCGGCATGCCCGACGCATTCGCATAGTCCTGCTCGAAGGCCACGGCACGCCCGCGGCAAAAATCGCGATACACCTCGAGCCCTTCCCGATTCGCCCCGTTGATGTGCGGAATGAAGTTCCACATGCGGAAGATCTTCGGGAAGTTCAGTTCGCCGACGAGCGCGAACGCATCGCCATAGGTCTCGCGCGTGGCGTCGGTGTATCGGTCGGAAACGGGGAGGAAACCCGCGCAAAACAGGAACTCGTCGTTGTGCGCGAAGACGAGATCGTTGATGCTTGCGCTGCGGATCGGTCCGGCGCTCGTCCAGATTTCGGCGAAGCCGTCACGGGCGTCGTCGCACATTGCGAGGCGCAGCGTGGGCACGCCGTTTTCGATGCACGGCCGGCCGCTCGCTTCGCCGAAAACGATGCGCGCCAGCACCTCGTTGCCGCATGTCGCCTCGGGCGTAATGAAGCGGCACTCGATCGTCGCGCTCATCGCTTACTCATGGACTATTCATCGGCCTGATCGCCGAACAGGTCCGCGGTCGCGACGCGATCCTGCAGCGGCGGCAATGCGCCGCTTCTCACCTGTTCGAGGACGGCGGGCGGCAGCCAGGTCTCTTCCATGGCGCCGATGCCGTTCTCGATCATCTGCTGGAGGAAGAACGATTGCTTGCGCCCCGTTACTTCCGCCAAGAGTCGCAGCCGTTGCTCGAATTGTGGATCGACCCGCACTGCGACCACCTTCAGCTTGTTTTCGGCGGTCCTTCTCACTGCATGCTCCTGTTACGTTCGGTGCGCGCCGCAAGCCGGCGCGCGCATGCGTGCTTATACCACAGCGCAACTTCGGCCCGATCCGGCTTCGCCCGGCGCACGACCGTGCGCGGCGCTCGCGGACGTGCGTGCTACCATCGAAAAGGGCATCCTGCATCCGTCCGACGACGTCCGCGCCGGCGCTCGCGCACGTCTCACACAGCGTCATGAACGAATCAGAAGACCACCCCGGACTCGGCACGGCAGAGGTCTTGCCTTCGCTTCCTCCGCTCGACTTTCGCGCGGCGCGCAGGCGGCTCTTCGCTGCGCTCGTCGCGTCGATCGTCATCCCGCTCGCGTTTTTCTGTCTGTACGGTTACTACACGTATGAACGCGCGCTCAGCGAAACGGGCCAGTCGCTCGAACGGCTGGCGCGCGTCATCGACGAAAAAGCGAACACCGTTTTCAGCATCAACCGCGAGCTGATTTCACGCATCGAAGACATGCTCGGCAGTGGCGACGAGGACTTCATCGCACGCAGCGAGTCCGAACTGCACGACAAGCTCGCCCGTCTCGCACAGAGCCACGCGCAGATCGCCGCGCTGTCCGTGCTCGACAGTCGCGGCAGGCTCGTTCTCAGCAGCCGCCTTTTTCCGGCGCCCAATGTGTCCATCGGCGATCGTGCCGATTTCATCGCAACGCGCGACTCGCGCGCGACGTTCCATGTCTCCATGCCCGAGCGCGGGCGCGTGAAGAACACCGACATCATCGATACGCTGAGCGCGCGCTTTGCGAAGGACGGGCGCTTTCTCGGCGAGATCTCGATCGCGGTGCGGCGCGATTATCTGATCGGCTTCTATCGCGAGCTCGCCACGAGCGATTCCGCGCTCACGCTCGCGCTGCATCGCGCCGACGGCGCCGTGCTCGCGCGTTATCCGCCGCCGTCCGTGCGGAATCCACCCGATCGCCATCTCGTGCTCGCCGACGCATTCGCGCAAGGCAAGTCCACGGGCCTCATGCGTTACCTGTCGCCGCTCGACAACGACGAGAAGCTCGCCGCCTGGCGGCGCGTCGGCGACTATCCGGTCTATGCCGCCGCGGGCTTCGCCATCCGCGACATACGCCTCGCATGGTGGCGGCGAGATGTATCGATTGCGTCGATCGCGCTGATACCGTGCATTGCGCTGTGGCTGCTGATCGGCTTTTCGCTGCGCCGCCTGAAGGCCGAAGAAGCGGCGTGGCACAACTGGCGCGGCGAGCTCTCGCTGCGCCGCTCGGCCATCGCCGCGACGCGCCGTTTGCAGCGCATGGGCGCGCTCGGCAATCTGGTCGCGAGCGTCGCGCACGATTTCAATAACCTGTTGATGGTCGTCACGGCCAACATGGAGATGGCGCGGCGCAAGGGCTTCAATGGCCTCGAGAAAGAAGTCACCGCGGTCGAGCGCGCAGCGACCAATGCGCAGTCGCTCGCGCGCCGACTGCTGAGCGTCGCGCGCCGTCAGCCGTTGCAGATGCAGGTCATACGGCTCGACCGATGGATGGCGGAACTGGAGCCGCTCGTGCGCGCGTCGGTGGGCGACAAGGTGACGTTCGGCACGCGCGCGCCGGATACGACGTGGCCCGTGCGCGTCGATGCGACGGAGCTGACATCGGCGCTCATCAACATCGCCGTAAACGCGAAAGACGCGATGCCCAATGGCGGCGACTTCCGGATCGATTGCAGCAACGTGCGCTACGCGGACACGCACGACGGCCTCGGCGCGGGCGAATATGTCGTGATCTCGTGCAGGGACAGCGGCATCGGCATGCGGCCCGATGTCGCGAGGCAGGCGTTCGAGCCGCTTTTCACGACCAAGGGCGCAGGCGCCGGCACGGGGCTCGGCCTCGCGCAAGTGCTGGCGATGACGGAGCAGGCGGGCGGCACCGCGCGCGTGAACTCGGCATGGGGCTTCGGGACGACCATCGACATCTATCTGCCGCACTGGACCGGAGAAGCCGAAGCGCTTGCAGACGCGCCGCACGTCGAGGCGATCGAACACACTGCGCTTTCGTCGACCGTGCTCCTCGTGGAAGACAACGAGGAAGTCGCGGCGGGCCTGTGCGCAGTGCTCGACGTGCTCGGCTGGCAGGCGCGCCACGCAGCTTCGGGCGATGCCGCGAAGCAGATGCTCGAAGCGGGCAACGCGTTCGATCTCGTGCTCTCGGACATCCAGATGCCCGGCAACTACGACGGCATCAGGCTCGCGGAATGGATCAAGGCGACGCGCCCGACGCAGCCGGTCACGCTGATGACGGGCTACGCCGATCAACTCGACGAGGCGCGCCGCACGGGCTTTGCGATCCTCGCGAAGCCTTTCAACATCGACGATCTGCAACGGCTGCTGAACGGTCTATCGATGCGTGTGACGAAGTAATTCCGATAGCCGATCAACGCGGATCGCGCCACCCGCCGAATTGCGCGATATCTTCGAGCGACAGGCGCGCACGCGGCGCGCGCTCACGCTCGGCCAGCGACGCAGGCAGCGCGCGAGCGTCGCCGTGATGCGCAACGGAAATCACGGAGAGCGGCGTGAATCGCTCCGGAATCGCGAACGCCTCTTTGAGGCCGCTTGCATCGAATCCGCCCATCGCGTGGGCGGCGAGTCCTTGCGCGTGCGCCTGGAGCAGCAGCGCCATCGCGGCGGCGCCCGCATCGTAGGCTGCGCTCACGTTGACTTCGCCCTTCGCATTCAGTGTGTCCGCGAGCACCGCGATCAACACTTGCGCATTCGCATTCCATGACTGATTGAACGGCACGAGCAATGCGAATGCGCGCGCGAAGGCGTCGGGATCGTGCGCCTTCTCGAACACGACGAAGCGCCAGGGCTGCACGTTATAAGCCGACGGCGCCCAGCGCGCCGCTTCCAGCAACGCGACCACCTGCGCATGCGCGACCGCGCGATCCGCATAAGCGCGCGGGCTCCATCGTCCCGCGATGAGCGGATGAATGGCGATATCGGTCGGAGCAGGTCGATGTGTCATGAATGATTCGGATGAACATGAAGTCTTGCAACGCGAAATCATATGCGCGATGTTCCCGGGCACAAACCAATTTACCTTGCTAAGCAAATGAATGGGCTTTGCACATACACAGCTATTCAAAGCATCGATTCATTCAAAAGCATCGCTGAAATGATCGGTTCGTCACGAATGCACGCGCGGCGAAGATAGGCTTCTTTTCTTCGCACGAAGTGCTTCATGTCCACGACTCACACGCTCGACACTTCGGCGCGCTCGAAAGTGCCCATCGACGAACTCGCGCTCGACCGTCACCGGCGCAACATCCGCGCCATGGCCTCGCACCGCGCGGCGTTACCGAACGGCACATTCTTCTGACAGCCCATTTTCACGGAGTATCGATCTTGTCTCGATTCAATTCATCGCGCGGTCCACGGGTGGTCGGCATCGGCGGCACGACGCGGCCTCAATCATCGACCGAACGGGCACTCGCGTTCGCATTGCGCGGTGCGCAGGAGAGCGGCGCGAGCGTGCAACTCTTCGGCGGCGCGTTTTTACATAGCCTGCCGCACTACGCACCGGAATCGCGCGAACTCACCGATGAGCAACACGAACTCATCGAGGCCGTGCGCGCGGCGGATGCGCTCATCATCGCGACGCCCGGCTATCACGGCGGCATCTCGGGCCTCGTCAAGAATGCGCTCGATACGCTGGAGGAGCTACGGCTCGACGAGCGCCCCTATCTCGACGGACGCGCGGTCGGCAGTATCGTCACGGCGTATGGATGGCAGGCGGCGGGCACGGTGCTCACGTCGCTGCGCTCGATCGTGCACGCGTTGCGCGGCTGGCCGACGCCTTTCGGCGCAACGATCAACACGCTGGAGACGCGTTTCGAATCCGCAGATACTTGCTCCGATCCGAAGGTCGTCGAGCAACTCCGCACCGTGGGGCGGCAGGCGTCGGGCTTCGCGCTGGCGTTCGGCGCGGCGCGTGCGGACGACTACCATGAAGTGGACCGACGCGTCGCGCTCGTGCAGCATTGACTTGCGGATGACGAAGCTGCGCATGGCGCGCAGCTTTTCCGCTTCGTTTCAGTGCAGCGGCGGCTCGCCGGGCAGCTGAAACGCATCGACGGTATAGCCCATGTTGAAATAGCCCGCGCGTGCATAAGCGGAAATGTGCTCGAGCTGTTCCGCGCGCGTAGTTTCGCTGACGGCGTGCGCCTCGTGTGCCGCCCCTTCTTTCGTGAAGTGCTTACGCACGCGCCCGGCCGGCGCCGACAGCGCCTGCCAATATTGAGTCAGGAAGTGCGGCATGGTACGCCTCCTCGAATGCACGGATGACTCGACTCTAGGCTGTCAAAAACGTTTGGACAAACAAGGGTTTCTGCAATGCATAGCAGGCGGCACCTGTTTGGCGCGTTGAGGCGGCTTTCCGCATGGGACGAAGACGGCGCCGGTAGCCTGGGCCCGCGAAGCGCTTCATGCAATCACTTCGTGCCATCCAGTATCGGATGAGACTGCCCCGGTATCGGACGGCCGCGATTATCGGTCGGCACGAGCTGCGTCTGAAACGCGACGAAAAGCGCCTGGAACTTGCCGTCCACTTCGACCATCACCGCGCCGTCCTGAAACACGCCGTTCTCGTTCGAGTGGTCCTTGACCGGGCTGCCCTTGCCCCGCTTCGGGTTGCCCTGATTCATGTGCGTTTCGTGCAAGCCGTCTTTCCCCGGTTCGAACAGAAAGCCGAAGCCGTAGACGGTGACGTCTTTCGCGGGTTTCCATCCGAGGCGATCGTCGCTATAAGCGGGCGTCTTGTAGACATAGTCGACGCCGTCGGCCGACATGTCGAGTTGCAGCATCTCGTTGAGAAGCGCATTGATATCGTTGTGCTCGTCTTTGGTATCGAGCGGGATCGGACGCATCGCGCCGAGATCCAGGAGACGCGTGTCATGCACATAATCGAGCTTCGGGAAGTTCGACGTGGCGACACCGGCAGGCAGCCGGACGAGATCGGCGGTCATCGGGTGATCGAAGTATTGATTCCAGAGATACAGCACGAGATAGCCCGCCGGCCCCGTCAGTGAGCTGTCCGATTTCACATTGGTGACGATATTGAACGGCTTGCCATTCGTATCTTCGCCGACGATCACATAGTGCGGATCGCCCTTGTAATTCTGGAGATAGGGCACGCCGAGCGTCACCGTGCCCTTGAAAAGAACGTATTCGTTGCGCTCCATGATGCGGCTCCGTGAAGTGAGCGATCATTTGATGCGGCCAGTGTGACATCTTTGCGATCGACAGGCGACCCGCGCCCGCGACGGCGCCGCCGTCAGCGTATCGCCTTTCTCGCGGACTTGAAGCGATGCTTCTGCTCGCTTTTGAGTGCCCGTATCGCCGGCTTGGTATCGACGTCATCGGGAAACGCCCCTTCCGAGCCGGAAAGCAGACCGCGACTCGCGACCACGTCGTTCAACGCGCCGAAACGCTTTTGCAGCCGCTTAAGGCTCTTCACACTGTCACGCATGCCGGGCGAGACATCCCCGAAAAATTCGAGCAGATAGCGCACCTTCTTTCCGGCCTTGCGCACTTCGTGATAAGCGGCATAGTCGGATCGCTTCGCGCGCAGCGCCCGCTTGATGCGCTTTTTCAACTGACCGCGCGCCGCGCCGATCCGCTTCTTTGCAAACCGTTCGACCGGCACGCGACTATGCCCCGTGTTGAGCTGCTGATTCGCCTCCTTCACGCCCGTCAGCAACACATGCTTTACGTCCGCGTTCGCAATGGTTTCGATGCTGGTCGCGAGCACCGCCGCACGACGCGCCTTCACGGAGTCGTCGAGCCCTTCCACATGGAGTTCGTCCAGCAGCTTCAGCAAAATATCCCAGTCGCGCGCCCTGCCCGCCGACGTCGCCAGATACTTGAGCAACGCGCGCTGATGCGTGTCGAATTCGTCTTCCAGCAAGGGGCTGTAAGCCCAGAACAATGTGCGAAGCCGTCGCAACGCGACGCGCAGCTTGTGCAGCACCTCGGGGTCCGCGTTCCCGTCGAGCGTGGACGCATGCCGCAGCGCCTCTTCGACCAACGGCGATGCCAGTTCACCAAATTTAGTTTCCGCTGTTTCGCTCCTCGCGCGCGCACTGCCATTCGAAGCCATGATCGTTTCCCGTTGCGCAGTACCATCCACATGCAACATGCATACCCGCCGCCGCGCTTGCCCCAAAACAAGGCACGAAAAGCGGAACACGTCTTGCTGGGTTCGCGATACGGGAAATGCCGCTGTCAAGGAACGCTCCACAACAAAAAAGCTGTTGGGTACACTTGGACGCGCCTGCAGATTCAAACGAACAGAATCACATATTCGGAGCCAGCTTGAGGAAGCGAGCCACGGTCATCTGTCGAAAGGGCAACCGGATTTTGCTGGTTGCGCGACGTCGCACCAAATGGGCGCTGCCCGGCGGCATGCTCAAACGGGGCGAGGATTTGCCGGATGCCGCACTGCGCGAGCTCAAGGAGGAAACGCGTCTTGCGGGCAAGTCGGCTAAATTTCTGTTCCAGCATCGCGGAAGGCAGAAGCATCATCACGTCTTTTTCTGCGATGTGCCGAAACGCGCGAAGCCGCGCGCGAGCAATGAAATCTCGCGGTGCCGCTGGGTCCACGTTTCGGAAATTCAGCGGCTCGCCACCAGTGCGCCGACCAAAATGATCGTCAAAGCGCTCGGTGACGAAAGGCGAAAACGCTGACCGTGCAACGCTCACGGCGACCAGGCATCAAACGCCCTGCTGTTTCGCATCGCCGTACACGACTCGCACCGCGGGCACGAACCACGCGAGACACAAGCCGACGAACGCCGCCATCGCGGCCACGACAAGCCCGACGTGAATCGACGCGACGAGCGCCATGCGCGCCGAGTGCGTCATCGCGTCGCCCGGCTGGCCAGCAGCTACAAGCCGTTCGATCAGCGCTGACTGTTCCGCACGGTCGATCAGCAAATCGGGGCTCGCGAACGATTTGAGCCACTGCGTCGCCTGATACGAATCCAGCGGACGATGCACGTTTCGCGTAGAAATGCCCGAGCAGCGCGCCCGTGATCGCGGTGCCGAGCGCCGAATGTCGACGTGACGAGCACGAGCCAGCGCAAACGCAGCTTCGGATCGGGAAAAGAGATCGGCGACGGCGGCGAATACCGTGCCGAGCAGGATACCGCCGCCGATGCCCTGCACACCGCGTGCAATGACGGGAAACAGCATGCTGCGCGCGAATCCGCATAACACGGACGCCAGCCTGAGCAGCACGATGGCCGCGAGCAAAAGAGCTTGCGCCCGTAGAGGTCACCGAGCCGCCCGAAAATCGGAATCGTGATGACGGAGGCGAGCATGTACGAGGTCGCGACCCACGCGTACAGATCGGAGCCCTTCAGCTCGGCGATGATGCGCGGCATTGCGGTGCCGACGATGGTCTGATCGAGCGCGACCAGCATCGTGACGAAGGCGATGCCGAGCATCGCGAGCAGCGATTCGCGAAACGGCAGGCGCTGGCGCTCCGGCTCGTGAACGTCAGCGAACGAGTTCATGACACGCGCGAGCACGCGCGTTTCGTCGTGCTCGCGTGCGAGCGCCTACTGCCCGCCTTCCTGAATCGTCAGAACATTCTTCACGGACGTGACGCCGCTCACGCCCTTCGCGATCGAAGCGGCCTTGTCGATCTGCTCCGCATCCGCGGCATGTCCGGCGAGCGTGATTGCGCCGTTCTTCGCGATCACGTTGATGCCGTTCAATTCGACGCCGCCTTTCTGCAGCGCCTGGGACACCTTCTTGCTGAGAGCCCGATTGGCCTTGCGGGCCGCGGACTTCGAGGTTCCGGCGCTCGCCGACGGCGTAGCGGACTGAGTCGAGGCCGCATCGCTGGTCTGTGACCACACGTTGACGGAGAAGGCAATCGCTGATGCAACGGCGGCAAATCTGAGCGCATTGATCGTTTTCATCGCTTGGCTCCAGGTTGGCTTGATTGGCTTGATGGGCTTGGGTGAAACGAAGGCACGATGAATTCTAGTCGCGGGTTCGCGAGATCGCAGGGATTCGGGCCGTTCATTTCGCATACGCGCGCAATTCGGCGGGCGACAGGAAGAAATCGCCGTTGTCCGCGAGCTTTTCGATCATGAAGTCAATGAACGTTCGCACGCGCAACGGTTGCTCCGTCCGATGCCGGTAGTAGATATAAATCGATTCGCGCTGTGTCAGATGCCGCGTGAGCAAGGGCACGAGCCGCCCTTCGCGGATATGCGTCACCGCCGAAAAACTCCCGAGCTGGCCGATCGCGACACCGGCGAGCACCGCGTCGGTTTCCGCATCGATATCGTTCGCGCAAAGCGCCGCCGCGACCTCGCGGTAGACGATTTCATCGCCGATCATGAATTCCCACGGCGCCTGCTTGCCGGTGTTCGCACGCCGATAACCGGTGCAACGATGCGAGGATAGATCGTCGACGGTACGCGGCGCGCCATATCGTTCGATATACGCGGGCGACCCGCACACGATCAGCTGGATCGGCACGAGCCGCCGTGCAATCGCGCCGCCTGAGGGCGGCGAGCCGCCACGCAATCCGACATCGGCGCGTTCTTCCACGAGATCGGTGAAATGGTCGTCGAAACGCACGTCGAGTCCGACGTCCGGATAAAGCCGCGCGAACGCCAGCACCGACGGCCACAACGCGCGCGCGAGCGCTTTCGGCGCGCTGATGCGCAACGGACCGGCGATGACTTCCTTCGCGCTCCTCGCATCCGCAATGGCCGATGTGAGCATTGCGAGCGCCGGCTCGACACTTTGCAGGAGCCGCTGCCCTTCCTCGGTCAGCGAGAGCTTGCGCGTCGTGCGATGAAACAGGCGCACGCCCAGCGACTTTTCGAGCTGCATCACCGCGTGACTCGCGGCTTGCGGCGAAATCCCCTGATCAATGGCCGCACGCCGCAAATTGCCGAGCGTGGCGGCGCGCACGAAGATCGAAATCGCGCGGACCTCGTTCATGAAGCGCCTCGATTCGCAAATTCAGGTTGATTATCAGTCTAGCGTTCGGCGGCTAGTTCGTGCGAATCGGACGTCCTATGCTTCGTTTCACCTTCACCACCGGCACAACGGAGCACATCATGAGCAACGCCATTCAACAGCAATACAAGCGGGTCTGGTTCATCACGGGCGCGTCGCGCGGCCTCGGCGCGCTGATCGCCCGCGCGGCGCTCGACGACGGCAACGCGGTCGTCGCCGCGGGCCGCAATGTCGAAGCGATCGTCGAGCGTCTCGGCGAATCGCCCGCCCTGCTGCCGGTCGCGCTCGACGTCACGAGCGAAGCGCAGGCCAAGGCGGCCGTCGAAGCCGCCGTCGCGAAGTTCGGCCGTATCGACGTGCTGATCAACAATGCGGGCTTCGGGCTGCTCGCGGCCGTCGAAGAATCGAGCGATGCCGATGTGCGCCGCATGTACGACACCAACGTCTTCGGCCTGCTCAACGTGACGCGCGCCGTGCTGCCCGTCATGCGCAAGCAGCGCGGCGGGCATGTCATGAACATGTCGTCGATCGGCGGTTATCGCGCGGCAGCGGGCTTCGGCGTCTATAGCTCGACGAAGTTCGCCGTCGAAGGCATCACCGAAGCGTTGCATGCGGAGTTGAAGCCGCTCGGCATTCACGCGACCGTCGTCGAGCCGGGCTACTTTCGCACGGACTTTCTGGATGCGTCGTCGCTTCTCGTCGGCAAGGAAATCATCGACGACTACGATGCGACTTCGGGCAACGTGCGGCGCTTCGCTGCCGGCATGAATCACAATCAGCCGGGCGATCCCGAGAAGCTCGC
Source organism: Caballeronia turbans (assembly GCA_001544655.2). Classification (GTDB taxonomy): domain Bacteria; phylum Pseudomonadota; class Gammaproteobacteria; order Burkholderiales; family Burkholderiaceae; genus Caballeronia; species Caballeronia turbans. Next base: position 11,099 of record FCOD02000035.1, on the reverse strand, counting down.
GACCGCGCTCGTCACGCTCGCCGATGCGCAAACACCGCCGCTGCGTCTCGCGCTCGGCACCGACACGCTGAAGGCTATAGCGGAAAAGAACGCGTATGTCGCGGCGGAAACGGAAAGCTGGAAGGCGCTGTCAAGCTCGACGGACTTCGCGGTTTAAGCGGTTTCGGGCGAAAGAGCGGTGTCTCTGAAGGAACGACGAGCCCAATCCTTCTGGCGACGTCGCGTCTATGTTTCGAAGGCAACGGGACGTGACGAAGCGATCACATCGCCCGCGCGGATCGCATCGACGTTCGGCGTGCCGCACAGCGTCATCGCGCGTTTTGCTTCATCGAGCAGGATGTCGATGGCGCAGAGCGCGCCTTGGTCGCCGCCGATGGCCGCGCCGAACAGCACGGGACGCGCGATCGCCGCCGCCTGCGCGCCGAGCGCCACCGCCTTTACGATATCGACGCCGCGCCGGATGCCCGAATCGATGAGCAATTCCGTGCCCGGCCCGAGCGCGCGACGCACCGCATGCAGCGATTCGAGGCTCGAGCGCGCGGCGTTCGAACGCCGCGCGATTCGCCGCGAGCGTGATCTCGTCTTCCGCGCCGCCGTCGATGAACTCGAACACGAAGCGCGGCAGCGTGCGGCGCGCGAGTTCGCGCAGATCGGCGCTCGACAGCGCGCTGTCGAGCGTAAGCCTCATGCCTCGCGCACTTTGCCCGTTTGCGCGAGCCGCATCGCGAGCGTCGAGAGCGCGTCATACGCGTCGCGCGATACCGCGTCCCACGCGCCGATAGCCTGCGACTGCGCTTCGACGACCGCGCGATCGCCGCGCGCGGCCGGGCCCGTCAACGCATCCTTCGGCCCGAGCGCGACGATGTTCGCGGCCGCATTGCGCGACAGCGTATGCATCATGTCCTCGATGAGCGGCTGCGGAATGCCCGCCGCCTGCCACATCTCGACGGACATCGCCGCGAGTATCGGCAGAAAGTTCGACGCGACGACCGCCGCCGCGTGATAGAGCGCCTTGCTGCCCGGCTCGATATCGAAACAGCGCGCGCCGATGGCCGCGAGAATCTCGCTCCATGCGGCACGCGCGGCCCGGTCGCCTTCGAGCCCGCACGGCGTGCCTTCGAACTGAAACACGGCCGTGCCGGGATTGGCGAAGCTCAGCATCGGATGCACGCTCGCGACATTCCAGCCGAGCGCGCGCAAGGGCGCGAGCGTGTCCGTGTCGAGCGCGCCGCTGCAATGCACCGCAATCGACGGCATGTCGTCCCTGCGATGCCCCGCGAGCGACTGCGCCACTTCCGCGATGCGCATGTCGGGCACCGACAGCAGCCAGATATCGGCGGGGCGCATCGCGGCGATGTCGTCGAGCGCGCGGCCCGCGCCGATGAAATCGACCGCGTCACGCGCATGCGCGATATCGCTGTCGCATACGTCGCCGATATCGAGCACGCGGTTCGCGACGATCAGATTGCCGAGCGTCGCGCCGACGCGCCCCGCGCCGATGATGTTGAGAGTCGCCATGATGATGTGAGGCCGCGCGAGACTCAGCCGTGCCTGATCGCGATGGTCTTCAGACTCGTGAAACCATAGAGCGCCTCGAAGCCCTTCTCGCGTCCGTGGCCGCTCGCCTTCACGCCGCCGAACGGCAACTCGACGCCGCCGCCCGCGCCGTAGTTGTTCACGAAGACCTGCCCCGCCTGCAGCTTGCGCGCGAGACGCAAGCCACGCGAGCCGTCGCGCGTCCACACGCCCGCGACGAGGCCGTAATGCGTCCCGTTGGCGAGCTTCACGGCTTCGGCTTCATCGTCGAAGGGCATCGCCGCGAGCACCGGTCCGAAAACTTCTTCTTGCGCGAGGCGGCTTTGCGGCGGCACGTCGCGGAACAGGACCGCCTCCTGGAAAAAGCCGTTGCGCGACGCCTCCACGACGATCCTGCCGCGCGCCGCCACGCGAATGCCTTCGGCCTCTGCCTGCTCGACCATGCTGCGCACGCGCGCCTGCTGCTTCGCGTTGACGAGCGGGCCCATGTCGAGGTCCATCGCGGGCGGGCCGGAGCGCAGCGCTTCGAAACGCTGCGTCAGACGTTCGATCACCGTCTCGTAGATGCCGCGCTGAACCAGCAGGCGGCTGCCCGCCGAGCACGTCTGCCCGGCGTTCTGGATGATCGCGTTGAGAATCACGGGCAAGGCTTCGTCGAGATCGGCATCGTCGAACAGGAGTTGCGGCGACTTGCCGCCGAGTTCGAGCACGCTCGGGCAATGACGCTCCGCCGCCGTGCGTCCGACCAGCGCGCCCGTCGCGCTCGAGCCGGTGAACGAAATATGGCCGATGCCGCCGTTCGCCGACAACGCCGCGCCCGCTTCGCTGCCCAGACCCGTGACGACGTTGATCGCGCCCGCCGGAAAGCCGATGTCGGCGGCGATTTCGGCGAGACGCAGGATCGACAGGCTGGCGTCTTCCGCCGGCTTGATCACGCACGCGTTGCCCGCCGCGAGCGATGCGCCGACGCTGCGGCCATAGATCTGCATCGGGTAATTCCACGGGATGATGTGCCCCGTCACGCCTATCGGCTCGCGCACCGTCAGCACCGTGAAGCCCGTCGTATAGGGCAGCGTCTCGCCATGCAGCTTGTCGACGCAGCCGGCGTAGTACTGCAGATAGCGCGCGAGCACGGCCGCGTCGGTGCGCGCGGTCTTGAGCGCCTTGCCGGTGTCGCGCGCTTCGAGCCGCGCGAGTTCGTCGGCGTTCTCCAGCACCGCCGCTGCATACGCGAACAGCAGATTCGCGCGCTCGACCGGCGAGCGCTTCGCCCACGGACCGTCGAGCGCCTCGCCCATTGCGTCGCGTGCGGCGGCGACAGCGCGGTCGACATCGGCGGCATTGCCGCGCGCGATCGCCGCGAACGGCTCGCCCGTGCTGGGGTCGATGACATCGAGCGATTCGCCGTTGTCGCCCGCGCGCCATGCGTTGCCGATGAAGTGACGATATTCCATGCTTACTCCGTGATCAGTGCGTGTTCGGTGACGGCTGCGGCGATCGCCGTGCCGACTTCGATGGTGTTCGCCGCGCCGCCCATGTCCGGCGTGCGCGGACCGCTTTCGAGCACGGTTTCGATGGCCGAGACGATGGTCTTCGCCGCCGCTTCGTAGCGCGCCTCGCCACGGCCGAGATGCTGCAGCATCAGCGCCGCCGACCAGATTTGCCCGATCGGATTGGCGATGCCCTTGCCCGCGATATCCGGCGCGGAGCCGTGCACCGGCTCGAAGAGCGACGGAAAGCGCCGCTCCGGATTCAGGTTGGCCGAAGGCGCGATGCCGATGGTGCCGGTGCACGCAGGCCCGAGGTCCGAAAGAATGTCGCCGAAGAGATTGGACGCGACGACCACATCGAAACGATCGGGATGCTGCACGAAATGCGCGCACAGAATGTCGATATGAAACTTGCGCGTCTCGATGTCCGGATAGCGCTTCGCCGCTTCCGCGAGGCGCTCGTCCCAGTACGGCATCGTGATAGAGATGCCGTTCGATTTGGTCGCGGCGGTCAGCTGCTTTTTCGGGCGGCTTTGGGCGAGCTGAAAGGCGAAGTCGAGAATGCGATCGACGCCCGTGCGCGTAAACACCGCCTGCTGCGTCGCGAACTCGCGGTCGGTGCCTTCGAACATGCGTCCGCCGACCGACGAATACTCGCCTTCGGTGTTCTCGCGCACGACCAGAAAGTCGATGTCGCCGGGCTTGCGGTGCGCGAGCGGCGACGGCACGCCTGGCATGAGACGCACCGGGCGCAGGTTCACGTACTGATCGAAGTCGCGGCGAATCCTGATGATCGATTCCCACACGGCCGTGTGGTCCGGCACGACATCGGGCGTGCCGACCGCGCCGAAGAAGATGGCGTCGTGCTTGCCGATCTGCCTCGCCCAGTCGGCGGGCATCATCGTGCCGTGCTGCACGTAGTGTTCGGTGCACCACGACGCGAATTCGTCGAAGTCGAGCGCGATGTCATAGCGCGCCGCGGCCGCCTTCAGCACGCGCAAGCCTTCGACCATGACTTCCTTGCCGATGCCGTCGCCCGGAATGACGGCGATGTGATGCGTTGTTGCCATTGCGCTATGTCTCCTCGATTTCGACGCGGACATGCCCGGCGTGCGCACGAGAGGAGACCTTGCACATGGCAAGAGCCTAGTTGTCTCCTTCGTCTCTGTCGCCCTCGGAACGCGTGCGTGTCCGGGCATCGGACTATTCAGATGAGCAATCTAGCGGACGCCCTCACGCGGCGGAAGTGCGAATCCGCAAACGGGAGTCTTCGAATATCCGCAAGGGGGTTCAGCCGGCCGGACGTTCGCCGCCCGGCGCAACCAGCGATGCGGGCGCGAACGCGCTCAGGAAATCGAACAGCTTGCGCGCGGGCAAAGGCGCGGCGCCGGCGCGAATCCCGACCGACATCACGCGCTCGGCCCAGGGATTCGTCAGGCGGATGAAGCGCAGATGCATCGGCTCGCGAAAGAGACGCACCGCGCCTTCGGGCAGCACGCCGACGCCCTGCCCCGCCGCGATGAGCCGGCACATCGCCTCGAAGCTTTGCACCTGCACGCGAAAGCGGATCGTGCGGCCCGCGAGCGCGGCTTCCTTGACGAGCATTCGCGTGACTTCGGCCTTGTCGTCGAGGCCGACGATATCGTGTTCGAGCAGCGCCGCGAAGTCGATCTGCTCGCCCTGCAAAACATGGTCTTCCGGCACGACGACGCTGATGCGGTCCGCGCAGTATGGCGCGAGGCGAATGCCTTCCATGCCGACCTGCGAAGTCACCACGCCGACATCCGCGCGCCCTTCACGCAACGCCTGAAGAATGTCCATGCTGCGCAATTCGCTGATATGCAGCTTGATGTCCTGATACCGCTGCGAGAACGCGCGCAGATGATCGGGCAAGTCCTGGCTGATCGCCGAGATATTGGCGAACACGCGCACGCGGCCGACGGAGCCTTTGGTGTAGTCGGACAGCTCGCTGTATATCGCATCGGTCTTGAGCAGCAGCTCGGTGGCATGACGCGCGAGCGCTTCGCCCGCGGGCGTGGGCTCGACACCCGCCGACGTGCGGTTCAGCAACCCGACGCGGAAGTGATGTTCGAGCAGCGCAATACGCCGGCTCGCCGTCGACAGCGACATATGCGATTGCTGCGCCGCCTTCGACAGGCTGCCCAATTCGACTGCGCGCAGAAAAAGAGCCAGCGACGTGAGATCGAACAAACCGGACGCTCCTTAAAGTCTTGCCGCGCAGTATGGCATCCGGGCGCGATCGGCGCGTCGTGGCCGGATACAGGAAAACCCTGACCGATGCGCACGCCCGTGTCGCGAAGGGCGTGTTCGAACTATTCGAAAGCCCGCTTCAACGATTTCGCATATCACCGGCGCTCGGCAGCCGCTACATTTCCCCTGTTCCGCCGCGTCTTCCGTCCACGAATCCGGGCGACGCAGGACGGAGCTTAAAAAAAACATACATGGAGACAGACGTGGAAATCGATGCGACCAACATGCCGCCCGGCGCGGCATCGCCCGCCCCGTCACACGACGCGGCCACGGCGGACCGGATCTTCCGCCGCCTGGCTCTGCAAATCCTGCCGATTCTGATGTTCGCGTACATCACGTCGTACATCGATCGCGTGAACGTGAGCTTCGCGAAGTTGCAGATGGCGCAGCAGCTCGGCTTCTCCGATGCCGTGTTCGGCTTCGGCGCAGGCATCTTCTTTCTTGGCTATGTGATTTTCGAAGTGCCGAGCAACATGATCCTGCAACGCGTGGGCGCGCGCAGATGGATCACGCGCATCATCCTGTCGTGGGGCGTCGTGTCGGGGCTGACGGCCTTCGTCGCCACGCCGATGCAGTTCTACGTGATGCGCTGCCTGCTCGGCGTCGCGGAGGCCGGCTTCATTCCGGCGATCGTCTTTTATATCGGCCAGTCGTTTCCGCGTAACCGCCGCGCGCGCATCCTCAGCATGTTCTATGCGGCGCTCGCGCTCGCGGGTCTCATCGGCTCGCCGTTGACGGGCTTCATCATGCAGTACTTCGACGGCCTCATGCAGTTGGCCGGCTGGAAGTGGATCTTCATCGTCGAAGCCTTGCCCGCGTTTCTCGCGGCGGTCTACACATGGAAGGGACTCGACGACGACGTCACGAAAAGCCCGCGCTACAGCGAGGCCGATCGCGCCTTCCTCTCGCGCGTGCTCGCCGAGGATCGCGCGGTGACGGCGGAATCGAACCACAAGGGCCTCTTCTCGAGCTGGCTCGTGTGGGCGTTTTGCCTGATCTATTTTCTCGATGTATTCGGCATCTATGGCTACACCTTCTGGGCGCCCACGATGATCAAGTCGATGGGCATCTCCGGCGACTTCGCGATCGGCGCGCTCGCGGCGTTGCCGAACGCGGTTGCCGTCGTCGTGATGTTGACCTTCGGCCGCAGCGCGGACAGGCGCGGCGAGCGGCGCATGCATGTCGCGGCATTGCTTCTGATGGGCGCGGTCGGCTTGTCGCTGTCCGTGCTCTGGCATGACAATTTGTGGCTCGGCATGATCGCGCTGTGCATCGCCAACGCGGGACTGCTGTCGTTTCCGCCGCTCTTCTGGAGCATGCCCACGGCCGTGCTCGGGCAGGCCGCGGCGGCGGTCGGCATCGCATGGATCAGCGCGTTCGGCAATCTCGGCGGCTTCTTCGGCCCGTATGTGGTCGGCTTCCTGAAGCAGGCTTCGGGCGGCATGACATTGCCGATTTTCTCGATGGTAGGCTGCCTCGCACTCGGCATCGTTCTGACGATGCTGCTGCCGAAGCGGCTCGTGAACCGCTGAGCTTTTTTCCACAGACACGACAAGACGAAGAGAGGCAGGATGAAGCAGCGAATCGGCATGATCGGTATCGGCCTGATGGGGCACGGCATCGCGCGCAATGTGATGAAGCATGGCTATCCGCTTACGGTGGTCGAGCATCCCGGCAATCAGCCACTCGACGAACTGCGCGCGGGCGGCGTGAAGACCGTCGCGAACGGCGAGGCGCTCGCGCGCGAATCGGACATCGTCATTCTCTGCGTGACAGGATCGCCTGAAGTCGAAGCGGTGTTGACCGCGCCCGATGGCGTGCTCGCGGGATTGCAGCCGGGAACGATCGTGATCGACTGCTCGACGGCCGTACCCGCATCGACGGCGCGCATGGCATCGCTCGTGAAGGAAGCGGGCGGTCTGTTCGTCGATGCGCCGATGACGCGCACCGCGAAGGAAGCGCATGAAGGGCGCCTGAATCTGCTGGTCGGCGCTGAGCCGGAATTGTTCGCTCGTATCGAGCCGCTGTTGCGTACGTATGCGGAGAACGTGACGCTCGTCGGCGGCCTCGGCGCGGGGCACAGCATGAAGCTGCTGCACAATTTCGTATCGCTCGGGACGATCGCGCTGATCTCCGAAGCGGCGGCCTGCGCGAAGCGCGCGGGTGTCGATGCGCAAACCTTCGTCGATGTCCTCGCGAAAGGCGGTGGCGGCGGCGCGGCATTGGAGCGGCTGCGTCCGTCGCTCGTGGAAGACGATCCGTCGGGCATGCCGTTTCACATGTCCAATGCGCTCAAGGATCTCGGCTACTACGTGACGATGGCCGGGGACACGAACGCGGTCGATGCGATCGCCACTGCTGTTCGCGCGACGTATGCGGACGCGGTCGAGCAAGGCGGCGCGCATCGGACGTTGCTGGAGTTGCCGAAGCTGCTGGGCGCCTGATTGCGACGACGCGAAAAAAAGCCGCTCCGAAGAGCGGCTTTCGCAACTTGCGGGTGGCGCCGCTTCAGTCGTCGAGCAAGGACAAATCCCGCACCGCGCCCTTGTCCGCCGACATCACCAGCTTCGCATACGCCTTCAGCGCCGCCGACACCTTGCGCGGACGCTGCTTCGCGGGCTTCCAGCCCTTCGCGTTCTGTTCCTCGCGACGGCGCGCGAGTTCATCGTCCGAAAGCAGCACGTCGATCGTGCGATTGGGAATGTCGATGCGGATCTTGTCGCCGTCGCGCACGAGACCGATCGCGCCGCCTGCCGCCGCTTCGGGCGAGCAATGGCCGATCGAAAGCCCCGACGTGCCGCCCGAGAAGCGGCCGTCCGTCAGGAGCGCGCATGCCTTGCCGAGACCTTTCGACTTGATGTAGCTCGTCGGGTAGAGCATTTCCTGCATGCCCGGGCCGCCCTTCGGACCTTCATAACGGACGATGACGACATCGCCGGCCTTGACCTGGTCGTTCAGGATGTTCTCCACGGCTTCATCCTGCGACTCGGTGACATGCGCCGTGCCTTCGAACACGAGAATGCTTTCATCGACGCCCGCGGTCTTCACGACGCAGCCGTCGAGCGCGATATTGCCTCTCAGCACGGCGAGGCCGCCTTCCTTCGAGAACGCATGTTCGTAAGAACGGATGCAGCCTTCGGCGCGATCGGTGTCGAGACTCGGCCAGCGCGTGTTCTGGCTGAACGCCACTTGCGTCGGAACGCCGGCGGGGCCTGCCATGTAGAAGGTTTTGACCGCTTCGTCCTCGGTGCGCTTGACGTCCCACTGGTCGAGCGCGTCTTTCAGCGTGGGCGCATGCACGGTCGGCACGTCGGTGTGCAATTTGCCCGCGCGATCGAGTTCACCCAGGATCGCCATGATGCCGCCCGCGCGATGCACGTCTTCGATGTGGTACTTGTTCGTGTTGGGCGCGACCTTGCACAGTTGCGGCACGGTGCGCGACAGGCGGTCGATGTCCGCCATCGTGAAGTCGATCTCGGCTTCGCGCGCAATGGCCAGCAAGTGCAGGATGGTGTTGGTCGAGCCGCCCATCGCGATATCGAGCGTCATCGCGTTTTCAAAGGCCTTGAAGCCGACCGAGCGCGGCAGCACGCGCGCTTCCTCCTGCTCGTAGTAACGGCGCGCCAGTTCGACGACACCGCGTCCCGCGCGCTTGAAAAGCTGCTCGCGGTCGGCATGCGTCGCGACCACGGTGCCGTTGCCGGGCAAAGAGAGGCCGAGCGCTTCGGTGAGGCAGTTCATCGAGTTGGCCGTGAACATGCCCGAGCACGAACCGCACGTCGGGCATGCGGACCGTTCGACTTCGGCGACTTCGGCGTCGGAGTACGACGAGTCGGCGGCGATCACCATGGCATCGACGAGATCGAGCTTCTTCAGCTCGATGGCCTTCGTCTTCGGATTCGCGAGGCGCGTCTTGCCTGCTTCCATAGGCCCGCCGGACACGAAGATCACGGGAATGTTCAGGCGCATGGCGGCCATCAGCATGCCCGGGGTGATCTTGTCGCAGTTCGAGATGCAGACCATGGCATCGGCGCAATGCGCGTTGACCATGTATTCCACCGAATCGGCGATGATGTCGCGGCTCGGCAGCGAATACAGCATGCCGTCATGACCCATCGCGATACCGTCATCGACGGCAATGGTGTTGAACTCCTTCGCCACGCCGCCCGCGGCCTCGATCTCGCGCGCGACGAGTTGCCCGAGGTCTTTCAGATGCACGTGCCCCGGCACGAACTGGGTGAACGAGTTGACGACGGCGATGATCGGCTTCGAGAAATCTTCGTCTTTCATGCCGGTGGCGCGCCACAACGAGCGCGCGCCCGCCATGTTGCGGCCGGCGGTGGAGGTTTTGGAACGGTATGTGGGCATCGTGGTTGCTGGTGGAATATCGCGGGATGAAAGCGGGCCACGAGGGTAAAGGCCCTTGCGCGCAGGGGTCGGCGACCTTTTGGGTCGGGCGGGCGCGAATTTTGGGATTATCACATACCTGCTTCGTTCGTTTTGCTTCGCCTCGCCGCGTCCACCAACGCGCGAATCGCCCAGCGTTTCACCTTGCGCGTGCGTGCGTCGTCGAGTTGCAGCACATCCTTGCAGACCAGCATCGCCTCGGTGCCGATCACGAGCGCGAGGGCCTGAGTCAATGTGTCGAGCGCCGCGGCCTTGAACTGATCGTGCGCGGGCTCCAGCGCCGCCTCGATCAACGGCGTGCGGCGATTCTGCCGCAGCGGCACTTCATCTGCGGCATCGCCCTTCGCCGCGCGCTCGAGCGAATGCGCGAGCATCATGCGCAGCGGCACTTCGTTGGCGAGAATCATGTCGTGGAGCGCGGCATCGACACGCAGCAGTCGCGCGACCGGATCAGCCGATGCGCGCGCAGTAAAGAGCGTGTCCGCATCCGGCGTGTCGACATCGAGCGATGCTTCCAGCATGAGCGCATCGACACTCGGGAAATGCCGATACGCCGTCGCGCGCGAGACCATTGCCTCAGCGGCAACCTCCTCCAGACTCGGCCTGAGCCCTTGCTTCGTCAGCCGCGATGCCGCCTGCAGCAAATCCTTGCGCGTGCGCTGCTTCTGATTGCCGCGCGTCCTCGTTGCAGGATCTGCCATATCAAGCCTGCGGCAACTGGCCGATGATCGCCGCGAGATCGACCCACACGTTCTCGCGCCTGATCTGCCCGCTTTCGCTGAACTCGATGACATGCAACATGCGGAATTCGAGCGGGCGCCCACGGCCGTCGAGCCCGAACGGTCTGCCGGGCGCCTTGCCGCGCCACAGCGATTCGTCGATGACGAAGCCATCGCCATAAAGGCGGCGCAGACACTCGACCCGGCTCTCCGAGAGATCGGCGAACAACGTTTCATAGAACGGCCGCGCGCCTTCGCGTCCATGCGCCGGACCCGCGGGCCAGCCGACGACATCGTGCTCGACATCTTCCGTGAGCGTCGCGAGCACGCCTTCGACATCGTCGCGTCGTTCGAAGCCGAAATGCTCGTCGATCTTCCGATCCATCTCCACAGGGGTCAGCGTCATGATTGCCTCCTTGCGTGCGCCATTTCCTCCGATTCATTCTAGTGAGACAAGAGTCTCATTACAAGATTTAAATGTCGTCTGTTGGTCTTGCTGGTTAGCTATGCAATCACTTCACTGCGCGGCAAATTCTCGCGGATAAAAAAATGGCGCAGCCTCTTTCGAGGCTGCGCCATCTCTTCATTCGCTCTGGATATCAGACAGCGCGGCGCACCATCAATTCCTTGATCTTGCCGATCGCCTTGGTCGGATTGAGCCCCTTGGGGCACACGT
>FCOD02000081.1 GCA_001544655.2 Caballeronia turbans | reverse complement strand
TCAGACAGCGCGGCGCACCATCAATTCCTTGATCTTGCCGATCGCCTTGGTCGGATTGAGCCCCTTGGGGCACACGTCGACGCAATTCATGATCGTATGGCAACGGAACAGACGATACGGATCTTCCAGGTTGTCCAGGCGTTCGCCCGTCGCCTGATCGCGGCTGTCCGCGATGAAGCGATAGGCTTGCAGCAAGCCCGCCGGGCCCACGAACTTGTCCGGGTTCCACCAGAAGCTCGGGCACGACGTCGAGCAGCTCGCGCACAGAATGCACTCGTAGAGTCCATCCAGTTCGTCGCGCTCCACCGGCGATTGCAGGCGTTCTTTCTCGGGCGGCGGCGTATCGTTGATCAGATACGGCTTGATCGAATGATACTGGTTGAAGAACTGCGTGAAGTCGCAAATCAGGTCGCGCACCACCGGCAGACCCGGCAGCGGACGCAGCACGATTCGCTGCGGCAATTCATTCAGATTCGTCAGACACGCGAGCCCGTTCTTGCCGTTGATGTTCATCGCATCCGAGCCGCACACGCCTTCGCGGCACGAGCGACGGAACGACAGCGTCTCGTCGACCGCCTTCAGCTTCACCAGCGCGTCCAGCAGCATGCGCTCGTGCTCCAGCTCGAGCTCGTACGTCTGCATGCGCGGCGCCGCGTCCTTGTCCGGATCGTAGCGATAGACTTCAAAAATTCTCTTTGCCATTTCGATTCTTCCTTGCGCTCTGTGCCTTAGAAGGTACGCGCCTTCGGCGGCACCGATTCGACCGTCAGCGGCTTCATCTGCACCGGCTTGTAATCCAGGCGATCGCCCTCGCTGAACCACAGCGTGTGACGCATCCAGTTCTCGTCGTCGCGATGCTCGTAGTCGCTGTGCGCGTGCGCGCCGCGGCTTTCCTTGCGCGCTTCGGCCGACACCATCGTCGCGCGCGCCACTTCGATCAGGTTCGCCAGCTCCAGCGCCTCGACCTTGGCCGTGTTGAACACCTTCGACTTGTCCTTCAGATGCACATGCTTCACGCGCTCGGCGAGTTCGCCGATCTTGCCCACCCCTTCTTCGAGCAGCTTCGAGGTGCGGAACACGCCCGCGTGCGCCTGCATCGACGCGCGGATGTCGTTGGCGATGTTCTGCGTGTATTCGCCCGAGGTCGATTTTTCCAGCACCGCGAGGCGTTCCATCGCGAAGTCGGCGGCATCGGCCGGCAGCGGCTTGTGCTCTTTCAATTCCTTCGCGTGCTTGATGATGTGATTGCCCGCCGCGCGGCCGAACACGACCAGATCGAGCAGCGAGTTCGTGCCCAGACGGTTCGCGCCATGCACCGAAACGCACGAGCATTCGCCCACCGCGTAGAAGCCGTTGACCGGATCGTCATAGCCCTTGGCCGTACCCACGACCTGGCCGTGCATGTTCGTCGGAATACCGCCCATCTGATAGTGGATGGTCGGCACGACCGGAATCGGCTCCTTGATGCAGTCGACGTTGGCGAACTTCAGCGCGATCTCGCGAATCGACGGCAGGCGCTTCATGATCGTCTCGGCGCCGATGTGCGACAGGTCCAGCAGCACGTGATCCTTGTTCGGACCCACGCCGCGGCCTTCCTTGATCTCCTGGTCCATCGAGCGCGAAACGAAGTCGCGCGGCGCCAGATCCTTCAGCGTCGGCGCATAGCGCTCCATGAAACGATCGCCGTTGGCGTTACGCAGAATGCCGCCTTCGCCGCGCACGCCTTCGGTGATCAGCACGCCCGCGCCCGCCACGCCCGTCGGATGGAACTGCCAGAACTCCATGTCCTGCAGCGCGATGCCCGAACGCGCGGCCATGCCGAGGCCGTCGCCCGTATTGATGAACGCATTCGTCGATGCCGCGAAGATGCGCCCCGCACCGCCCGTGGCGAACAGCGTCGTCTTGCCTTCGAGGATGTAGACGTCGCCCGTTTCCATTTCGAGCGCGGTCACCCCGAGCACATCGCCGTCGGCGTCGCGGATCAGATCCAGCGCCATCCATTCGACGAAGAAGTGCGTTTTAGCCGCGACGTTCTGCTGATACAGCGTGTGCAGCAATGCGTGACCCGTACGGTCGGCCGCGGCACACGCGCGCTGCACCGGCTTCTCGCCGTAGTTCGCGGTGTGGCCGCCGAACGGGCGCTGATAGATCGTGCCGTCCGGATTGCGGTCGAACGGCATGCCCATGTGTTCGAGCTCGTACACCGCATGGGGCGCTTCGCGGCACATGAACTCGATCGCGTCCTGGTCGCCGAGCCAGTCGGAGCCCTTGATGGTGTCGTAGAAGTGATAGTGCCAGTTGTCTTCGCTCATGTTGCCAAGCGAAGCGCCGATGCCGCCTTGTGCCGCCACCGTATGCGAGCGCGTCGGAAACACTTTGGACAGCACCGCCACCGACAAACCCGCGCGCGCGAGTTGCAGCGATGCGCGCATGCCCGAGCCGCCCGCGCCGACGATGACCACGTCAAAGCGACGACGCGGCAGGGAAGTCTTGATTGCAGCCATGTTCTTTAAACTCTCCAGAGAATCTGTGCAGCGTAGCCGGCGCATCCGATCAGCCACAGGATGGTCAGCACCTGCAGCAGCAGGCGCACGCCCATCGGCTTGACATAGTCCATCCAGATGTCGCGAATGCCGACCCACGCGTGATAGAACAGGCAAAGCAAGGCTACGAAAGTCGCGAGCTTCATCCACTGCGTCGCGAAGATGCCCGCCCAGCCTTCATAGGAGAAGTTGTGCGCGCCGAAGAACCAGAACAGCAGAATGACGGTGTAGACAGCCATCACGACCGCGGTGATGCGCTGCGCGAGCCAGTCGCGCAGACCGTAGTGCGCGCCCACGACCAGGCGCTTGGGGCCGACCCGATTTTGCGTTGCCATGTTTAAAACACTCCGAAGATCTTGAGGGCCATCGCGAGCGTGAGCAACAGCGAAACGATCAGCACGATGAGCGCGGTCTGCTTGCCGCCTTCCTTATTGACCGCGACGTGGGTGTCGAGCAGCAGAAAGCGAATGCCCGCGAAGAAGTGATGCAGATATGCCCACGACAGCACGAGCGTGACGATCTTGACGATGGGGTTGGCGAGAAAGCCCTTGAACGCGTCGAACGAGATCTCCGACGTGAGGCTCTGATCGAGCAGATACAGAATGAACGGCAGACACACGAACAGCAGCAAGCCGCTTATACGATGCAGGATCGATACCTTTCCTGCCAGCGGCAAGCGGTACTTCGCGAGTTGGCCGAGTCCGATGTTCCGGTATTCGGGCCTTGGTTTTTT
>FCOD02000047.1 GCA_001544655.2 Caballeronia turbans | reverse complement strand
TAAATTGCGCGCTGTGCTTGCTCATAAAAAACACCCCAAGTCGTTGGACGGTTGTCCAACTTTTGGGGTGCAGTTCAATCAGCGGGGTTTTCTTCTTGAAGAGAGACGCTTAGACAGCCGCAATCGCCTCACGCGCCGACGCCAGCGCCGCGCCAGCCACTTCCGGCCCCATGTTCAGGCCTTCGGCGTAAATGAAGCTCACGTCGGTCATGCCGAGGAAGCCGAGGAACGTCGTAAGGAACGGCGTCTGCGAATCGTTCGGCGTGCCTGCGTACTTGCCGCCGCGCGCGGATACCACGTACACCTTCTTGCCCTTCACGAGGCCTTCCGGACCGTTCGCGGTATAGCGGAAGGTGATGCCGGCACGCGCGATCCAGTCGAAATACGTCTTCAGTTGCGACGAGATGCCGAAGTTGTACAGGGGCGCTGCGATCACGACGACATCCGCCGCCTGCAACTCGGCGATCAGCGCTTCGCTCTTCGCGTTGATCGCGGCTTGTTCCGCGCTGCGCTGATCGGCGGGCGTGAAGAACGCGCCGAGCGTGGCGTCGTCGAGGTGCGGAAGGTTGTCGCCCAGCAGATTGCGCACGACCAGCTTTGCGCCCGGGTTGCTTTGTTGCAGTTTCGCGGTCAGTTCGTCGGCGAGCAGCGTCGATTGAGCACCTTGCGAACGGGCGGCGGAGTTGATTTGCAGAATCGTCGTCATGATGGCTTCCTGTTCCTTGATCGGGTTTCGGGCACCGTCGGCGCCCGGCTTAGGAAGCATTCTTCGTTTTTCGACGGTCGAGAAAAAGCCGTGCGGTCGTGACGGATCGTTGCACCGGTAGAACAATCCGCCTCCGGAATCAGCCTTTCAGCCAGCGCTCGCGCCATTGTTTCGACGGGCCGCGTCCGTCGATGGCCGTCAGCACGTAGCGCGCGACCTCCGGCCCGTCGAGCCTGAGCTCGGTGCGGCGCAGCTCGTCGCGGCGGAACGCGTGCACTTCCACCTTCGTGCCCGGCAGATAGCGCGACAGCAGCGCGTCGAGATTGGAGCCGGTGATGCGCAGTCCGTCGATTGCGACGAGCACGTCACCCGCCGACAATCCCGCCTTCTGCGCCGCGCTGCCTTCATGCACGACGGCAAGCGCGCAATCCGCGCCGCCGCGCACACGCGCGCCGAGCGAAGGCTTGACCGATGCGCCGTTGCCCGGCAAATCGGGCGCCATCGCGATGCCGAACGGCTCGAGCAGCGCGTCGAGCGGCAGATCGCGCGTGCCGCGCACGCCGTCGCGGAAGAGCGAGCGCAGGTCCGCGCCGGTCGCTTCGGCGAAGAGCGCCTCGACGTCTTCCTCCATAAGTCCGCGCGCCTTGCCGTGGTAGAACTCGCGCCCGTAGCGTTGCCAGAGGAGGCGCATCACGTCGTCGAGCGATTTGCGGTTGTCGGTTTGCGCGCGGATCGACAGATCGAACGCCAGCGCGACGAGCGAGCCTTTCTGGTAGTAGCTGACGATCGCGTTCGGCGCGTTTTCGTCGGCGCGATAGTACTTCACCCAAGCATCGAACGAGCTTTGCGCGACGGACTGCTTGAGGCGCCCCGTGCCGCGCAGCACGCTGCCGATCGTCTTGCCGAGCAGGTTGAAGTAATCGCCCGCCGAGATGAGGCCGCTGCGCACGAGCAGCAGATCGTCGTAGTAGGACGTGAAGCCTTCGAAGAGCCACAGCAGCGTCGTGTAATTCTCCTGCGACAGATCGTACGGCGCGAACGCCGCCGGCTTGATGCGCTTCACGTTCCACGTATGGAAGTACTCGTGGCTGCACAGACCGAGATAGGTGCGATAGCCTTCGGTCGTTTCCGGGCGGCCCAGCACGGGCAGATCGGTGCGATTGCAGATCAGCGCCGTCGATGCGCGATGCTCAAGCCCGCCATAACCATCGCTGACGGCGACGGTCATGAACACGTAGCGTTCCACCGGCGCCTTCTTCGTGCGCGGCTCGAAAAGCGCGATTTGCGCTTCGCAGACGCGCTTCAGATCCGCGGCGAGCCGGTTCATGTCGAGATTGACGACGCGCCCCGAAATCACGATGTCATGCTTCACGCCGTGCGCGGTGAAGCTGCTGAGCGCGAATTCGCCGAGCGTGACGGGCTGATCGACGAGTTCGTCGTAATTCGCCGCTTCATAGCTGCCAAAGCCGTAGCGCTTCGTGCCGCGCGCCTCGGCGAGCGCCGTCGCGACGCGCCAGTTGCGATACGCGCCGCCCTGCGGCGGTTCGATATCGACGATGCACGGCGCGGCCGACTGCCCTTCCACCGCGAGGAAGGTGCTCGTCCCGTTGAAGAAGCCGACGGTGTCGTCCAGATGCGCGGCGCGCACCGACATGTCCCACGCGTAGACCTCGTAGCGCAGCGTGATCGGTCCGTCGACCGGTGCGGCTTGCCATGCGTGCTTGTCGATCTTTTCGATCGCGACCCGGCGGCCCGCCGCGTTGAACGCCTGCAGCGTCACGATATTGCGCGCGAACTCGCGGATCATGTAGCTGCCAGGAATCCACACCGGCAACATGAACCGCTGACCAGCTGGATCCGGCTCTGCAACGGTGAGCGTCACTTCGAAGAGATGCGCGGCGGGATTTTTCGGAACGATGCGGTAGCGCACGGGCTGCACCGTTTGCATGAGCGTAGTCATCTCGATGTCCTTGTTCTTGTTCTGGGCGCGCCTGGCCACGCCCGGCGCCTTGCTTCTTTACGCTGCGCTTTCGCAAAAGCAAGGCCGTAAAAACACAGGAGGCGCATGACGCGCCTCCCTTCCTCGTTCGAGCCGCGCTCAGCGCACGGCGGACAGTTCCTTTTCGAGCCGGTCGGCGGGCACGGCGCCCGGCAGACGGCGGCCATCGGCGAGAAACACGGTCGGCGTGCCGGTGACGTTCATCGAGCGGCCGAGCTTCAGGTTCTTGTCGATGGCAGTCGTGTCGCACGACGCTGCCATGGTGGGCGTCTTGCGGTCGAGCATCCAGCTTTCCCACGCGTTCGCGCGATCCTGCGAGCACCAGATCGACTTCGACTTGGCCGTCGAATCCGGCGAGAGCACCGGGTAAAGGAAGGTGTAGACGGTGACATTGTCGATCGATTTCAGCGTCGATTCGAGTTGCTTGCAGTACGGGCAGTTCGGATCGGAAAACACCGCGATCTTGCGCTTGCCGTTCCCCTTCACGACCTTCACCGCGTCTTCGAACGGCAGCTTCGCGAAGTCGATCTTGTTCGTTTCCGAGAGCCGCGCCTCGGTGAGGTTCTTGCTGCTGCGCGTGTCGACGAGATCGCCGATCAGCACGTAGTTGCCGGTCGCATCGCTATAGATGATCTGCGAGCCGAGACTCACTTCGTAGAGTCCCGGCACGGGCGTCTTCTGGATGCTCTTGATGGTGGCGTCGCCCATGCGCGATTCGAGCGCCGACTTGATCTTGTCGGTGATTTCATCGGCCTGCGCCGAACAGCCGATGCTGAGCGTCACGGCGAGCGCAGCGGCCGTCGCGAGAGCGATGCGAAAGGTGGTTTTCATGCGGTTTCCTGTGAGTCGCTTGAGCGTAGCGCGTGCGTCGCGCCTGTGGAATATCAATGGGCTGTCTCAGCCGAGCGCCGCCGACACCAGCCAGCGCTTGATGAGCGGCTGCGCGCCGACGAACGCCATGCCCGTGTTACGGACCGCGCGCGCGAGCGTGCCCGGCACGGAAAAGAGCCGCTGCAGTCCGTCGGTCGCGAACATGAGCTTCTGGATGTCTTCGCGGCGCGCGCGTTCATAGCGGCGCAGCAGAATCGGATCGCCGAGATCGCGGAACGACTCTTTGTTGGCGATGACGTCCGCGAGCGCGGCCACGTCACGCAGGCCGAGGTTCATGCCCTGCCCCGCGAGCGGGTGAATTAGATGCGCGGCATCGCCAACGAGCGCGACGCGCGGCGCGATCAGCTTGTCCACGGTCTGCAGCCCGAGCGGAAAGCCCTGCGCGGGCGTCACGCAATCGAGCGTGCCGAGCATGTTTTGCGTCGCCTGTTCGACCTGGGCCGCGAGTTGAGCGGGATCGAGCGCGAGCAGTTCGTCGGCGTGCTCCGTGCGTGCCGACCACACGAGCGAAACGTGATCGCCGGGCAACGGCAGCAGCGCGATGATTTCCGTATCGCGGAACCATTGATATGCGGTTTCGCCGTGCGGCCGCTCGGCCCGGAAATTGGCGACGACACCCGTCTGCCGATAATCGCGACGATTCATCTTCGCGCCCATTTGAGCACGCACCCAGGAATGCGCGCCGTCGGCGCCGACGATCAGATCCGTTTCGAGCATTTCGCCGCTCGCGAGCGCGACATGCGCGGCGTCGGCCTCGATCGTCATGCCCTGCGCGCGCGATTCGAACCACGAGAGGCTCGGCTGAAAGCGCAACGCGGCATCGAGCGACTGTTCGATCAGCGACGATTCCACGATCCACGCGAGTTGCGGCACCGACGCCTGGAACGCCGAGAAGTGCAGTTCCGCGTGGGCGTCGCCGAAAACACGCATGTCGAACACCGGACCGAGACGCGAGCGATCGAGCGCCTGCCAGACGCGCAGCCGCTCGAGCAGCGCCTGCGAGCTCGAGGACAGCGCGTAGATGCGCGAATCGAACGCTGCGCCCGGCGGCAGACCGGCGGGGCGCGACGCGATGAGCGCGGTGCGCAGACCGGATTGGGCGAGCGCGAGCGCGGCCGTCTTGCCGACGAGCCCGCCGCCGACGACGACTGCGTGGAATCTGAGGGGATGCGGAGTCATCCGGGCATTATAGCCGTGGGGTTCGAACGGGTTTGCCGGCCGAGGGTGCCGCTTGCGGGCGTCGGCACGGCGGTACAATAGCGGTTTGCCCGGCCGCCTGACGCGGCCGCAGCGTGGCGGGCGGTCCTCGCCCGCTCTTTGCGCACCATTTTTGACGAAACCTGCGCGGCCCGCGCCGTCTCACCAGTTCGAAGGATCCCATGAGCCTCCAATGCGGCATCGTCGGCTTGCCCAACGTCGGCAAGTCCACACTTTTCAATGCTTTGACCAAGGCGGGCATTGCCGCCGAGAACTATCCGTTCTGCACGATCGAGCCGAACGTCGGCGTGGTCGAAGTGCCGGATCCGCGTCTGAACGCGCTCGCCGAGATCGTGAAGCCAGAGCGCATCCTGCCGGCGGTGGTCGAGTTCGTCGATATCGCGGGTCTCGTTGCGGGTGCGTCGAAGGGTGAAGGCCTCGGCAACCAGTTTCTGGCGAACATCCGCGAGACGGATGCAATCACGCATGTCGTGCGCTGCTTCGAAGACGAGAACGTGATCCACGTCGCGGGGAAGATCGACCCGATCGCGGATATCGAAGTCATCAACACCGAACTCGCGCTCGCCGATCTGGCGACGGTCGAAAAGGCGTTCACGCGTTACTCGAAGGCGGCGAAGTCGGGCAACGACAAGGAAGCGGCGAAACTCGTCGCCGTGCTCGAGAAGGTGCGCGCGCAACTGGATCAGGCGAAGCCGGTGCGCGGTCTCTCGCTGACCGACGAAGAACAGCTGACCATCAAGCCGCTGTGTCTCATCACGTCGAAGCCGACGATGTACGTCGCAAACGTGAAGGACGACGGCTTCGAGAACAATCCGTACCTCGACGCGGTGCGCAAGCACGCGGAAGCGGAGAACGCGCCGGTGGTCGCGGTGTGTGCGGCGATCGAAGCGGAAATCGCGGATCTCGACGATGCCGACAAGAAAGACTTCCTCGCCGATATGGGCATGGACGAGCCGGGTTTGAACCGCGTGATTCGCGCGGGTTTCAAGCTACTCGGCCTGCACACCTACTTCACGGCGGGCGTGAAGGAAGTGCGCGCGTGGACGATTCATATCGGCGATACGGCGCCGCAGGCCGCCGGCGCCATTCACACGGATTTCGAGCGCGGCTTCATCCGTGCGCAGACAATTTCGTTCGATGACTACATCGCTTATAAGGGCGAACAAGGCGCGAAGGAAGCGGGGAAGATGCGGGCGGAGGGGAAGGAGTATGTCGTTCATGATGGGGATGTCATGAACTTCCTGTTCAACGTGTAAAACGTCAAGAACAGTCAAAGCTGCTTGCCTCGCGAAGCGGAGTACCCGATAAAGGGGCTCCGCTTTTTTCTTGCGCGGTAAGGCAGCGCACCGATGCGCGATAAATAACAACAACGAGAGAGCAAAAGAAGATGAAGAGACAACCACGGCCACTACGTCAATCACGACGGCAACCTCGTCCACTCGCCCGCGCACACGCGCTCGGGCACGGTCCCCACAGGCGCGACCGCCCGATGCCGCGACGGCACCTACAGCTTCAGCCAGCATCACAGCGGCACGTGTTCGAGACACGGCGGCGTGGCGAGCTGGCAGTGACCGATGGCACCGCGAAGTACAATGCCATTTGATCCCGCGCGCGCCAGGCGCGACGGCGGGAACGCGCGAAACCGCGCGACCGGACATCCTCGCGCGCCGACTCGAACGCGCCGCGTTCATACCCTCAATCAATCACGGACAACATGGCCCAATACGTCTTCACCATGAACCGCGTCGGCAAAATCGTCCCGCCGAAGCGTCAGATCCTGAAAGACATCTCCCTCTCGTTCTTTCCCGGCGCGAAGATCGGCCTCCTCGGCCTGAACGGTTCCGGCAAGTCGACGCTCATGAGGATCATGGCGGGCGTCGATAAGGACATCGAAGGCGAAGCCACGCCGATGCCGAACCTGAACATCGGCTATCTGCCGCAGGAGCCGCAACTGGATCCGCAGCAGACCGTGCGTCAGGCCGTCGAGGAAGGTCTCGGCGACGTCTTCCAGGCACAAAAGAAGCTCGACGAAATTTACGCCGCCTACGCCGAGCCCGACGCCGACTTCGACAAGCTCGCCGCCGAACAGGCGAAGTACGAAGCGATTCTCTCGACGAGCGATGGCGGCAGCCCCGAGCAACAGCTCGAAGTCGCCGCCGACGCGCTGCGCCTGCCCGCATGGGACGCGAAAATCGAACATCTGTCGGGCGGGGAAAAGCGCCGCGTCGCGCTCTGCAAGCTGCTGCTGCAAAAGCCCGACATGCTGCTGCTCGACGAGCCGACCAACCACCTCGACGCCGAATCCGTCGAATGGCTGGAGCAGTTCCTCACGCGCTATCCGGGCACCGTCGTCGCGGTGACGCACGATCGCTACTTCCTCGACAACGCCGCCGAATGGATTCTCGAACTCGACCGCGGCCACGGCATTCCGTGGAAGGGCAACTATTCGAGCTGGCTCGACCAGAAGGAAGACCGCCTGAAGCAGGAAGAATCGAGCGAATCCGCGCGTCAAAAGGCGATCAAGAAGGAGCTCGAATGGGTGCGCCAGAACCCCAAGGGCCGTCAGGCGAAATCGAAGGCGCGCATCGCGCGTTTCGAGGAGCTCAACAGCCAGGAATACCAGAAGCGCAATGAGACCCAGGAAATCTTCATTCCGGTCGGCGATCGTCTGGGCAATGAGGTCATCGAGTTCAAGAACGTCAGCAAGGCATACGGCGATCGCCTGCTCATCGACAATCTCAACATGAAGATTCCGGCGGGCGCAATCGTCGGCATCATCGGGCCGAACGGCGCCGGCAAGTCGACGCTCTTCCGCATGCTGACCGGCAAGGAGCAGCCGGATTCGGGCGAGATCGTCAAGGGGCCGACCGTCAAGCTCGCTTACGTGGATCAAAGCCGCGACGCGCTCGCCGCCGACAAGACCGTGTTCGAGGAAATCTCCGGCGGCGCCGACGTGCTCACGGTCGGCAAGTACGAAACGCCGTCGCGCGCGTATATCGGCCGGTTCAACTTCAAGGGCAGCGATCAGCAGAAGCTCGTCGGCAATCTGTCGGGCGGCGAGCGCGGTCGTCTGCATCTGGCAAAGACGCTGATAGCCGGCGGCAACGTGCTGCTGCTCGACGAACCGTCCAATGACCTCGACGTCGAAACGCTCCGCGCGCTCGAAGACGCGCTGCTGGAATTCGCCGGCTCGGTCATGGTGATCTCGCACGATCGCTGGTTCCTCGACCGTATCGCCACGCACATCCTCGCGTTCGAAGGCGATTCGCATGTCGAATTCTTCGACGGCAATTACCAGGAATACGAAGCCGACAAGCGCAAGCGCCTCGGCGAAGAAGCCGCGAAGCCGAAGCGTCTGCGCTACAAGCCGATCACGCGCTGAGCGCGGCAAACATCGGATGATTCGCGGCGCGCACCAATGCGGGCGCGCGCACGGACATCAGGTACGAAAGTGGCGACTGTGTAGGACGCAGTCGCCACTTTCATTTTCGAGCGGCACTTTCCGATAAGCCGACACGGGAGACACACGCAGATGGCGGGATCGAGCGCGAGGCGGGGAGCGCTTTGGGCAATCGGAATCGTGGTGGCGCTCTTCGTCGTGGCGATCGGCGGCTGGCTTTTCGCCGTGCATCAGATCAAAGAGCGCATCATCGAGACGCTCGGCCCAAGCGGTTCGGTGGAAGAAATCGACGTCGCCTTCGGTCAGGTGACGCTCTCGCGCGTGCGCCTGCGCGGCCCGAAAGACTGGCCGGCGAGCGACGCCATGCGCGCCGAACGCATCGTGCTCGATGTCGACATGCGTTCGCTCATCACGAAGCCGGTTCATCTGCGCAGCGTGAGCGTCGACAACTACTATCTGTCCATCGTCCGCTCCGCCGAGGGCCGCGTGCGCATCCTGCCGGGGCTCAGGGAAACTGCGCAGGAAGCCAACGCCACGCCCGACAGCAAGGAGCGCGAGGAACACGCGCGAGAGGAAAAGCTCATCGATCGCGTGTCGTTCGAGCGCGGTTCGATGGAGTTCTTCGACGGCTCCGTGCAGAACCCGCCGTACCGCGTGCTGATCGGCGATGCGCGCGCCACCGTCGATCACATTCATCTGCCCGCCCTCACCGACCGCACCGAGCTTTCGATGACCGGCTCGATCAAGGGGCCGTCGCACACGGGCAATGTGACATGGGGCGGCTGGATGGTCATCGCGAACAAGGATTCGCAGACGCGCGCGACACTGCGCAACGTCGATGTCGCGACGCTCGATCCGTATCTGCTCAAGAAGGCCGGCGCAAAGGCGGCCGTAACGGGCGGCACCATCGACTTGTCGATCGATGCCACCGTGAAGGCTTACCGCATTCACGCGCCCGGCACGCTCACGCTGAATCACCTGCAGATCAGCGATGCCGGCAATCCGCTCGACACCTTTCTCTCGATCCCGACCAAAGCCGCGATCGCCGCGCTGAAGGACCGCAAGGAGCAGATCAAGCTCGATTTCGTGCTCGACGGCGATTTGCGCGACCCGAAGTTTTCGCTCAGCGAAAGTCTGTCGAAGAAGCTCGCGGCCGGCTTCGCGAAAGCCCTCGGCGTGAGCGCCGAAGGCGTCGCGCGCGGCGCGGGCGATACGGTGCGGGGAATCGGCAACGCGCTGAAGAATCTGCTGGGGCAGTAGCGCGTTGCATGTGCGCGTTCAGATCGGCAGATTCAGCGCGTGCAGGTTCGTTTCCGTGTCCAGTGCGCCGGTGTAGTGGACGCCGTGCCAGCCGAGCGCGGTCGCGGCTTGCGCGTTCTTCAGATTGTCGTCGATGAACACGAGCTCGTCTGGCCGAACGCCCGGCAAGTGCTTGTCGATCTCCGCGCGCATCAAATCGAAAATCTGCGGATCGGGCTTCACGAGACCGACGCGCCCCGACACGACGATCTCGCGAAACTTCCGCAGCACGTCGAAGCGCTCCCACGCGTACGGAAAAGTTTCCGCCGACCAGTTCGTGAGGCCAAAGAGCGGCACGCCCGCGGCCTCGAGCCGGTCGACGAGCGCGACGCCCTCTTGCATCGCGCCCGCCACCATTTCCGGCCAGCGCGCATAGAACGCGCGAATCAGCGCTTCGTGCTCGGGATATTGCGCGATCAACTCGGCCGTGCCTTCTTCGATCGTCTGTCCGCCGTCCTGCTGCACGACCCATTCCATCTTGCAGACGTTGTCGAGAAACCAGCGGCGCTCGGTTTCGTCGGGAATCAGATGTTTGTAGAGATACTCGCGATTCCAGTCGATCAACACGCCGCCGAAATCGAACACCACGGCCTTGATGGTCATCTCGCCGCGCTCCTCGTCAGATCGCCTTCGTCCGCTCTTCGAGCCACGCCAGCGCTTTGCCCGACACATGCGGCGACACGCGTGTACGAACCGTCTCGTGATACGCGTTGAGCCATGCGCGCTCGTCCTCACGCAACAGCGACAAGTCGATGCAGCGCGTATCGATCGGGCACAGCGTCAGTGTTTCGAATTCGAGGAAATCGCCGAACTCGGTCTTGCCCGCCGCGCGGTTCAACACGAGATTTTCGATGCGGATGCCCCACTTGCCCGGCCGATAGATGCCCGGCTCGATCGACGTGATCATGCCCTCTTCCATCGCCGTCCAGGATTCGGCCGGCGCGTAGTGCGAGATCACCTGCGGACCTTCGTGCACGTTCAGGAAGTAGCCGACGCCATGCCCCGTGCCGTGACCGTAGTCCGCGCCCGCTTCCCAGATCGGCGCGCGGGCGATCGAATCGAGCATCGGCGAACGGATGCCCCGTGGAAAGCGCGCGCGGGAAAGCGCCATCGTGCCCTTCAGCACGACGGTGAAATCGCGCTTGTGCGCGGCCTCGATTTCGCCGATCGGCACGACACGCGTGATGTCCGTTGTTCCGCTCGAATACTGGCCGCCCGAATCGATCAGCAGCAAGCCGTTGCCTTCGATCACGGCATGGGAGGTCTCGGTGGCGCGGTAATGCGGCATCGCGCCATTGGCGTTGAAGCCCGCGATCGTGGCGAAGCTCAGCGTGACGAAGCCCGGACGACGCGCGCGCGCGGCAGTCAGCTTCTCGTCGATCGTCAGTTCCGTGATGCGTTCGCGGCCGAGCGCCTCTTCGAACCACGCGAAGAATTCGGCGAGCGCGGCGCCGTCCTGTTCCATCGTCGCGCGAATGTGGTCCGCTTCCGCCGCTGTTTTGCGCGATTTGGCGAACGTCGACGGATTGACTGCCTCGACGATCTTCACCGACGCGCGCACCTTCTCCAGCAGCCCGTGCGTGATGCGGCGCGGGTCGATCAGTAGCGTCGCGTCCGCCGGCAACGCCGCGAGCGATTCCGGCGCGGCGGGATACGGTGCGACGTGCACGTTGTCGCGTGCGAGGGATTCGACGAGCGTGGCGGGTACCTTGCCATCGGCGACGAAGATCGTCGCGTCATCGAGACCGATCAGCGCATGCGCGACGAAAACCGGGTTGTAGCTCACATCGCCGCCGCGCAGATTGAAGATCCACGCGAGGTCGTCGAGCGTGGAAACGAAGTGCCACTGCGCGCCTTTCGCCTGCATCGCGCCGCGCACTTGCGCGAGCTTGTCCGCGCGGGTGACGCTCGCATGTGGCGCGGCGTGCTCGTAGACGGCCGCTTCAGGCAAGCCGGGGCGCGCCGGCCACACCGAATCCAGCGGGTCCAGATCGGTGCGCAGCACGATGCCGCGCGCGGTCAGCGCTTCGGACAATGCGCGCGCCGCTGCGACGCCGAGCACCGTGCCATCGACGGCGACGGTCGCGCCCGAGGGCACATGTTCCGCGAGCCATTCGACGTGCGGCGCGGTTTGCTGGCCGCCCATCATCTTCATGAGCGCGATGCCGGTACCGGCGAGTTGCGCTTCGGCCTGTGTCCAGTAGCGGCTGTCGACCCAGACACCCGCGAAATCCGCCGTCACCACGAGCGTGCCGACCGATCCGGTGAAGCCCGAGAGCCACTGGCGTCCTTGCCAGCGTTCCGGCAGATATTCGGAGAGGTGCGGATCGGCGGACGGGATGAGCACGGCGGCGAGCTTTTCGAGCGCCATCTGGCCGCGCAACGACTCGATGCGTCTCGCGAACATCGCGGGCTCCGGAATGGCTGAATCTGCAATGCGATCGTTCATGAAGTCACCTGCTTGAAAGCCCGCGTGGGGCGCGAAGAGCACGGCGCGCGGCGAGGATCACCCGCCGCACGCAGAAAAAGTAGATCAGCGGCGCGCCGCCAGTCCGACGGTCGTCGTCACGACGAGGAACGCGAAGACCGCACACGCCAGCCATTCGAGCGTATCGCCATCGTGATAGACGTCGACGATATTGCCGAGCATGCGCGCGACGACCGTCGCCAGTATGCCAGCGGCGATCGCCGTCCAGATGCGTCCCGCCGGACCGCGCGCGCCGCGTCCCGCACGCCGCAGCGGATGCAGCCACCAGCCCGCCGCGCCGATTACCGCGCCGAGAAAAATCAGTCCGATCCAACCCATCAGCGGCGCTGCTCCGCGGGAATCGATTTAGCGAAAAGTGAAGCGTTCTGGATTACGGGCATGGTCTGGACAATTCTCGGCGGATGCAGCCGTTGAGTTTAGGGGCCGGGTATGGCCAGCGCAAGACTCCGATCCGGCCCCGCACACGGCGTGGACGAGTCTTCCGGAGTCAAGGAACATTCAACAACCGCATTTCCAGTTGAGACGCTTATGTGAATTTTCCGAGTTTTTCCCATTCGACAGGATGTTACGATTTTGCATCAGATGGCACCCGCATTTATCGGAATAATCCGGATAAAAGCGCTGGAAGTGAACTTAGGCTTCGCGAATGTGCTCGATATAACAAGTCAAAACTCGCATTAATATCGCTCGATCGCTAACGCAGCGGAGCGATTTCCAGAGGCATCGATTTTTCATGACGGAAAACAATGTGATTTCCCTGCGCGGTCTCGAATTGATCATCACCTATCGCGGCGCCAACCACGAGAGGCGTGACAATCTGAGCGCCGTCCTTCGCCACTTGGCCCGTACCTACTCGGACTATCAGATCTGGTTGATCGAGGCAGATGCCATGCCTAGGTTCGATTGGTGCGAATTCGGCGACCCGAGAATCAGGCATTTGTTCGTGCATGACACGGGCCCTTTTCCGAAGGCGCGACTGGTCAATCTCGGCGCCCTCATGGCTAAGAGCCCGATTATTTGCCTGCACGATGCCGATATGATCGCGAATCCATCTTTCATGAAGGCGGCGCTTGACGCGCTGATCGACTGTAACAACAGCGATGCGCTTTGTCCTTTTACACGCGTATTGAATGTTTCGGGTAATCGCCGCCAATCGTTCATCGAATCGGGCGATTTCGCCGAATTCGCTCCAGTTTTGGAGAGTGATTTACCAGACGAAATAAGTCTGCTGTACGCCAATACGCCGGGCGCGATCAATCTCTTCAAACGCGCGGAATTCATCCGCATCGGCGGGCTGGACCCCGGCTTCATCGGCTGGGGAGGCGAAGATGACGACTTGTTTCTGCGCGCAGCGCGACTCGGCGTGCAGTGGCATGCGCTCTCGGATCCTAAGGCCGCGCTGTTTCACCTCCATCACGACTCTGCCTCGCGCCTCCAGATATGTGAAGAGGAGGACAGCGCCAGAAACCGTCAGATGGCGTCCCGCACCGGCGAGATCTCAATCGAAGAACTGGAAGCGCGCGCGGCCGAGCTTGCCAAGTTTTTCCGCTGAACTGTACGCCGCGGCTTTCTGTCACGCGCATGAACCGTGGGCGGAAGCTCATCGCCACGCTGGGTGGCGTAAGCGGCATCGGCCACTGCTCGCGCCCCAAATGCCACCTATAAATGAAGAAATACGCAAAAGGCTA
This sequence comes from Caballeronia turbans, assembly GCA_001544655.2. Taxonomy (GTDB): domain Bacteria; phylum Pseudomonadota; class Gammaproteobacteria; order Burkholderiales; family Burkholderiaceae; genus Caballeronia; species Caballeronia turbans. Next base: position 22,406 of record FCOD02000047.1, on the reverse strand, counting down.
TAATATTGGGCTATCTGAAAGGCGACCGGCTTAGGCCCAAAGCATCAGCTCAAAAAATGCAGCTCCTCACGATCGGAATCAATCACCACACTGCGCCTGTCGCCCTGCGCGAACGCGTGGCGTTTCCGCTCGAACAGCTCAAGCCCGCGCTGGGCGCGCTGAAGGACATCTGGCTGGGACCGCTCGCGAAGGCATCGCCCGAAGCGGCCATCCTCTCGACCTGCAACCGCACCGAACTCTACTGCGCCACTGACGACGCCGCGGCCCGCGAAGCCGCGATCCAGTGGCTCTCGAAGTATCACAGCATCCCCGTTCCCGAACTCGCGCCGCACGTCTATGCGCTGCCGCAGTCGGAAGCCGTGCGTCATGCGTTCCGCGTCGCATCGGGGCTCGATTCGATGGTGCTCGGCGAGACGCAAATCGTCGGACAAATGAAGGACGCCGTGCGCACGGCGTCCGAAGCCGGCGCGCTCGGCACGTATCTCAATCAGTTGTTCCAGCGCACATTCGCGGTGGCGAAGGAAGTACGCACGACGACGGAAATCGGCGCGCAGTCGGTGTCGATGGCCGCCGCCGCCGTGCGTCTCGCGCAGCGCATCTTCGAGAACATTTCGAGCCAGCGTGTGCTGTTCATCGGCGCGGGCGAAATGATCGAACTCTGCGCGACTCACTTCGCCGCGCAGAACCCACGTGAGTTGGTCGTCGCAAACCGGACGGCGGAGCGCGGCGAGAAGCTCGCCGAGCGCTTCAATGGCCACGCGATTCCGCTCTCCGAGCTACCCGCGCGCATGCACGAGTTCGACATCATCGTGTCGTGCACGGCATCGACGCTGCCGATCATCGGTCTCGGTGCAGTCGAGCGTGCGGTGCGGGCGCGTCGCCATCGGCCGATTTTCATGGTCGATCTCGCGGTGCCGCGCGACATCGAGCCCGAAGTCGGCAATCTTCACGACGTCTTCCTCTACACCGTCGACGATCTCGGCGCGATCGTCCGCGAAGGCAACGCGTCTCGCCAGGCCGCGGTCGCGCAAGCCGAGGCGATCATCGAGACGCGCGTCGCGAATTTCATGCAGTGGCTCGATGCGCGCAGCATCGTGCCGGTCATCCGTCACATGCACACGCAGGCGGACACGCTGCGCCGCGCCGAAGTCGAGCGCGCGCGCAAGATGCTCGCGCGCGGCGACGACCCCGCCGCCGTGCTCGAAGCGCTGTCGCAGTCCCTCACGAACAAGCTGATTCACGGCCCGACACACGCGCTCAACCGCGCGAGCCGTGAGGAGCGCGACCAGCTCATCGACCTGATGAGCGGCTTCTACCGCCACGGATCGTCGTCCGATTCGTCGGAACGTTAGCGGCTTTCTCTTTGCTATTCTCAAACGCTCCGCGCGGCCCGCGCGGCGCTCCCTGATCGCAGTATTTCCTGGCGCTGACCGCGCCAATTCCGCCCGATGAAAACGAGCATGCAGAGCAAGCTCGACCAGCTTGCAAAACGGCAGGTCGATCTCAACGAATTGTTGAGCCGTGAAGACGTGACAGCCGATATGGACCAGTATCGGAAGCTCACGCGCGAGCACGCGGAAATCAGTCCGATCGTCGATCAATACGCGCTCTGGCGTCAGGCTTTGACCGACGAAGCCACCGCGCAGGAACTGCTCTCCGATCCGTCGATGCGGGATTTCGCCGAAGAGGAAATCGGCGAGGCGCGCGAGCGCATGACGAAGATCGAAAGCGACTTGCAGATGATGCTCTTGCCGAAAGATCCGAACGACGACCGCAACATCTTCATCGAAATCCGCGCGGGCACGGGCGGCGACGAATCCGCGCTGTTCGCGGGCGATTTGCTGCGCATGTATCTTCGCTACGCGGAACGTAACCGATGGACCGTCGAGACGATGTCGGAGAGCGTGTCGGATCTCGGCGGTTACAAGGAAGTGATCGTGCGCATCGCCGGACAAGGCGCGTATTCGCGGCTCAAGTTTGAATCGGGCGGGCATCGCGTGCAGCGCGTGCCGGCGACGGAAACGCAAGGGCGCATCCACACGTCAGCGTGCACGGTCGCGGTGATGCCGGAAGCCGATGAAATCAGTGAAGTCGTCATCAATCCAGCCGACTTGCGTATTGATACGTTCCGCGCGTCGGGTGCGGGCGGGCAGCACATCAACAAGACGGATTCCGCCGTGCGCGTCACGCACCTGCCGACGGGCATCGTCGTCGAATGTCAGGACGACCGCTCGCAGCACAAGAACAAGGATCGCGCGCTGAAGGTGCTCGCCGCGCGCATCAAGGACAAGCAGTACCACGAGCAGCACGCGAAGGAAGCGGCGACGCGCAAGAGTCTGATCGGCTCGGGCGACCGCTCGGAGCGCATCCGCACGTACAACTTCCCGCAGGGGCGCATGACGGATCACCGCATCAACCTGACGTTGTACAAGCTCGAATACATCATGGACGGCGATCTCGATGAAATGATCGCCTCGCTCGTTTCCGAGCATCAGGCCGAGCAACTCGCGGCACTCGGGGAAACCGATTGAGCACGGCAGCCGAGTTGCTGCGCGCTGCCGGACTGCCGCAACTCGAAGCGCGCATTCTGCTGATGCATGTGCTCGGCTGGCGGCGCACCGAACTCATCACGCGTGATCGTGAACCGCTCGATGCGGATGCGGTTGCGCGCTTCGAAGCGCTCGCGGCGAGACGTCTGAACGGCGAGCCGATTGCGCAATTGACCGGCCGCCGCGAGTTTTTCGGCCTCGAATTCGGCGTGACGCCGGACGTGCTGATCCCGCGGCCGGAAACCGAATTGCTCGTGGAGCTCGCGCTCGAGTCCATCGCCGATAAGACAAACCCGCGCGTGCTCGATCTCGGCACCGGCACCGGCGCTATCGCAATTTCGATCGCTCATGTGCGGCCCGATGCGCGCGTGTGGGCGGTCGACCGATCGAGCGCCGCGCTCGATGTCGCACGAGACAACGCACGCGCGCTGCTCGAAGCGACGCGCGAAGGCGGGCCAGTCACATTCATCGAAAGCGACTGGACCGCGAACATCGATCCATCGCTCATGTTCGAGGCGATCGTGAGCAATCCGCCCTATATCGCGAGCGACGATCCGCATCTCGCGCAAGGCGACTTGCGTTTCGAGCCGCGCGCCGCGCTCACCGACGACGCCGACGGCTTGTCCGCGATCCGCACGATCATCGGGACGGCGCCGTTTCTGCTGACGACGAACGGCGCCTTGTGGATCGAGCACGGCTACGATCAGGCGCAATCCGTGCGCGAGCTGCTCAAGGCACGCGGCTTCACCGATGTCCGCTCGATGCGCGATCTCGCTGGCATCGAGCGCTGCTCCGGTGGTCTTTTCACGGCCTGAGCATCTGGCTCCCGTCAGCCCGCCAAACCGAAATCCGCTATCATTTCAACCATCATTCCACCGACTTCAAGCGCAGGAACGCCATGGACACGCAAGAACGCATCAAGCAGATCGTCGATCAAAACCCCGTCGTCCTTTTCATGAAAGGCACGGCGCAATTCCCGATGTGCGGTTTCTCGGGCCGCGCGATCCAGGTGCTGAAGGCATGCGGCGTCGATCAGATCAAGACCGTGAACGTCCTCGAAGACGACGAGATCCGCCAGGGCATCAAGGAATTCTCGAACTGGCCGACCATTCCGCAGCTCTACGTGAAGGGCGAGTTCATCGGCGGCTCGGACATCATGATGGAGATGTATCAATCGGGCGAACTGCAACAGCTCTTCGCCGCAGCCTGAGTTTTTTTCGCAAGTGAGCGCCCCCGCTGCCGCAAAACGACGCCTCATCGTCGCGATTACCGGCGCAACGGGCGCCATCTACGGCGTCCGTCTGCTCGAGACGTTGCGCCGGCTTTCCGGCGTCGAAACGCACTTGCTCGTTTCGAGCGCCGGCTGGCTCAACATCCAGCACGAACTCGATCTCGACAAGGCCACGGTCCACGCGCTCGCGGACGTCGTCCATAGCGTGCGCGATGTCGGCGCGACTATCGCGTCCGGTTCATTCGCGACCGACGGCATGGTCGTGGCCCCGTGCTCGATGCGCACGCTCGCGAGCATCGCGCATGGTCTTTCCGACAATCTCATCACCCGCGCCGCCGACGTCGTGCTGAAAGAGCGCCGCCGCCTCGTGCTGCTCGTGCGCGAGACGCCATTCAATCTTGCGCATCTGCGCAACATGACGGCCGTCACCGAGATGGGCGGCGTGATCTTTCCGCCCTTGCCCGCGTTCTATCAAAAACCCGCGACGATCGAAGAAATGGTTGATCACACGGTCGCGCGCGTCATCGATTTATTCTGTATCGGCCAGCCGGTTGCGCCCGCCTGGCAAGGTCTGCGCGGCGAAGCGCCGGATTAACAACGGCGACGACACAATGCATTGCCGTTCGAGCCGTTTATCAACACAGCTCGTGGCCCTACATTTGATGGCAGACCCCACAGGAATTTGCTGCCATGAACCGACTGCCCACCGTTTTCATTTCCCACGGCGCGCCCACGTTGCCGATCGATCCGTCGATGCCGTCCGCCGAGTTTGCCTCGCTCGGACAGACGCTGCCACGCCCGCGCGCCATTCTGATGTTGTCCGCCCACTGGGGCACGGCGCAGCCGGCGGCGAGCACTGCCGAACGGCCGGAGACGATCCACGATTTTTATGGCTTCCCGCGCGCCCTTTACGAATTGCGCTATCCGGCGCCAGGCGCGCCCGGTGTGGCGAAACGCGCCGCGGCGGTGCTGGGCGAGCAAGGCATTCCCGCGGCGACAGCGGATCGTGGGCTCGATCACGGCGCATGGGTGCCCCTGCTGCTGATGTTTCCGGATGCGGACGTCCCGGTCGCGCAACTATCGATACAGCCGCATCTCGACGCCGCGCATCATTTCCGTATCGGCCGTGCATTGCGCGAGTTGCGCGATGACGGCGTGATGATCGTCGGTTCCGGGCAAATCACGCACAATCTGCGCATGGCCGATTTCAGCGCGCGTCCGGAAGACGCCGATCCGCGCGTGGCCGAGTTCACCGACTGGTTCGAGCGCCGCATGACCGAGCGCGATATCGACGCCCTGCTCGACTATCGCGCCCGCGCGCCGCACGCCGCGCTGATGCATCCGACCGACGAACATCTTCTGCCCGTGTTCAACGCGCTCGGCGCGGCGGCGGACGACTATCGGCTGGGCATCCAGTCGCTCGGCACGTTCCAACGCGCGCTCGCGATGACCAACTACGTCTTCACCGACGATTGACGTCGAAACCTGCGTCGAAATGAAAAAACCCGCCTGATCGCTCGGGCGGGTTTTTGTATTTGTCGTGAAGCGGAAAGAATCAGGCGCCGACTTCGTGAAGAATGTCGTCGCGGCTCTCGCGTTCGTCGAGGTACTTCGTGCGATAGCCCGTATGCACGCCCCAGTAGTAGAAGATCAGCGCGAGCACGGCGACCGCAGCCATGTCCCAGCCGTACGGCAGAAGCCCGCTGCCGCCGAAATCCGTGCTGCCGATCAGCGACATTACCGCCATCGACGGCAAATAGGCCACGAGCCACCACGCCGCCTTCAGATCGCGGCCCCAGCCCGCAAAGCCTGTCTTGCCCTGGAAGTAGAAGTAGACGGGAAGCGCCACGACCATCAGCAGAATAATCTCGCCGGTGAGCGGCCACTTCGCCCAGAACAGCACAAGCGACGCGCACACGAACGCGAACGGCGCGATCAGGCCCATCATCGGCAGCTTGAGCGGGCGATCCAGGTCGGTAGCCGCGCGGCGCAGCGCCATCAGGCTGACCGGGCCGGTGAGGTACGAGATGACCGTCGCGACCGAGATCACCGCTGCGAGCGAGCTCCAGCCGCGGAAGAAGAACAGGAAGATGAACGCGACGAGCAGGTTGAACCACATCGCCGGGCGCGGCACGCCGTAGAACGGATGCACGATGCCGAAAATCTTCGGCATCGTGTTATTGCGCTGCATCGCGTAGATCATGCGCGTGGTCGTCGCCATATAGGTCGTGCCGGTGCCGCTCGGGCTCACGAATGCATCGACATAAAGCAGGAACGCGAGCCAGTTCAGATTCAGCGCGAGCGCCAGCTCCGCAAACGGCGACGCGAAATTGAAATGCGACCAGCCCTTCGCCACATCGGCAGGATTGACCGCGCCGATGTACGCAATCTGCAGCAGCACGTAGATCACGAGCGCGAGCAGAATCGAACCGATCACGGCGAACGGAACGCTGCGCGCGGGGTGCCGCGCTTCGCCGGCGAGATTTACCGGGCTCTGGAACCCGTTGAAGCTGAAAACGATGCCGCTCGTCGCCACGGCCGTCAGCACCGCGGGCCAGCCGTACGGCGCAAAGCTCGACGTGGTACCGAAGTTCTCGGAATGGAACCCGGTCAAGACGAGGCCCGCGATGGTCGCGGCGGGAATCAGGAACTTGAAGATCGTGATCGCGGAATTCGCACGCGCGAACACCTTCACGCCCCAATAGTTCAGCATGAAGTAGACGATCACGAGCAGCGCTGACAGCCCGAGGCCCGTCGGCGTGAGCGACTCGTTGACGAAGAGCGCGTGCGCCCAGTCATACGGCCAGGTGCTCATGTATTGGATCGACGCTTCGGCTTCGATCGGGATCACCGAGACGATCGCGATCCAGTTCGCCCACGCGCTGATGAAGCCGACGAGCGCGCCGTGCGAATAGCGCGCGTAACGCACCATGCCGCCCGATTCGGGGAACATCGCGCCAAGTTCAGCGTAAGTCAGTGCAATCGCCAGAATGACGACCGCGCCGATCACCCATGCGACGATCGCTGCCGGCCCGGCGATCTTGGCAGCTTTCCAGGCACCGAACAGCCAGCCTGAACCGATGATGGACCCAAGGCCGGTCAACAGAAGTGCCATCGGGCCGATATTTCTTTGTATCGAACTCTTCAACTCTCTCTCCAGTGTCTCGCGCCGCGCGCGCATTCCCACGGCAGCACCACCCCGTCCGCCGAAGACGCCAGGGAGCTTCGCCGATCCGGCGATGTCGGTGCAACCTTTAAGAAGGCGCGTAGTTTAACGGTTGCACCTTTCGAATGCAGTGCATACTGGAAAGAATTTGCCCTAAAGTGGTGTTTTCGAAGGACGATCCGGCCCGAAATTGCAAGTCCTGTAACTTTTGCTCACTTGTCTCAGAAAAATCCCTTCAGAGTTGTCGGATATTAATTGACCGCGAAATCGTTTCGCCGTATAAACCTTCTTGCAGGATTTCAAGTGGCGAGTGAATTGGTTCTTTCGAGTTCGCCATCACGGTACTCCGGTTGGTCCCATTGCCCCTTCCTTGATTTTCCGCACCCTTGGGCTTCGGCCTTATTCATCAATTTTTTGGAATACGTAACATGGAAACCGGTACCGTCAAGTGGTTCAATGACGCAAAGGGCTTTGGCTTCATCACTCCGGATGGCGGCGGCGAAGATCTGTTCGCACACTTTTCGGAAATCCGCATCGAAGGCTTCAAGACGCTTCAGGAAAACCAGAAGGTTTCCTACGAAGTGAAGACTGGCCCGAAGGGCAAGCAAGCAGCGAACATCAAGCCGGTTTAAGTACCGCTAGGATTCGTATGAAGACCCCGCCTCGGCGGGGTTTTCTTTTTTCCGGCTCTCCGGCTCGCGCGCGGCTCAGACGAAGATGCGCTGCGCGTAGATGCCCAGCCCCTTCGCGACACTGGCGAGGCGATCGCCGAACACCGGCTGGGCGGCGGGAAACGCGGCCGACAGCGCTTCGGACAAAAACCGCAGCCCGGTCGTGCCGCCGGTGAAATAGACGGCGCCCACGTCGGCGGCCGCCACGCCGGCCCGTCTGAGCGTTTCCTGCGCCGCCTCGACGATCCGCCGCGTTTCGTCCGCGCCGGCCGCGATCAGTTGCGTCTCGTCGAACGCGACGCGCAGCGCCTCTTCCACCTCTTCCATGTCGATTTCGGTCGTGCCGCCCGCCGCGACATCGATTTTCGCCGCTTCGGCGTGCGACGTCAGGGCGTGTCCGAGGCGGCGATACACGACGCGCATCAACCGGTCGTGATGACGCACGTCGGTAAAGAGATGGCGCATCAGTTGCAACTCGCTCACACGTTTCGGCGTATAGACCGTATTGATCAGATGCCACGTCGCGAGATCGAAGTACACGGGGCTCGGCAATTCGCGCCCCTTGGGATCGAGCGACTGATAACCGAGCTCGCGCAGCACGGTTGCGAGCTCCACGCGGCGGTCGAAATCCGTTCCGGCAACGTGCACGCCATGATGCGCGAGCACATCGTCCTTGCGCTCCAGATGGCGCGCGCGCTCCGGGCCGACACGCACGAGCGAAAAGTCCGACGTACCGCCGCCGATATCCGCGACCAGCACGAGTCCTTCTTTCGTCAGGCCCGCTTCATAGTCGAACGCCGCGGCGATCGGCTCGTACTGGAAGTGGATCTCCCGCAGACCGACCGCATGCGCGCAGGCTTCGAGCTGTTTTTGCGCGAGATGGTCCGCCCGCGGATCGTCGTCGACGAAAAAAACCGGACGGCCGAGCACCGCGCGTGTCAGCGGCTCGGCGGCGAGCGCTTGCGCTTTCTGCTTCAGATGCTGCAGAAAGAGTGTGATGACGTCGGTGTACTTGATGGCGGAACCGTCGCCGAGATCGGTGCTGTTGTCCGCGAGCGGCGAGCCGAGAATGCTCTTCATCGAGCGCATCAGCCGGCCGTCGAAGCCGTCGATGTACGCTTCGAGCGCCGCGCGGCCGTAGGACTGGTTATTCTCGTCGGTGTTGAAGAAAACCGCGGTGGGCAGCGTGGTCGCCTCGCCTTCCACGGGCGCCAGCCGGATCGACAGGCCGTCCGGCAAAGCGACGGCGGAGTTCGACGTGCCGAAATCGATCGCGCAATAAGTCATGGGCATCGGCGGCGTCGGGTGAGGACGTCGCATTCAAACATGGACGGCGTTTTTAACACGTTCCGAAAACGGCATCAACCGCATTTCCGATATTTTTAAACCATTGAGTTTATTCGACAAAAAGCGGAATGTAACTTGCGTGCGTCGCGGCAATTTGTTCACTCTCTTGCGTGCGCAGTCGCAGCGAACGCATCCCGCCGACACATGAACGAAACCGCCGCGCCCCAGGAGAACCGTTTGATCGATACAGCCAGCGATCGTCCCGAGATCATCGAAACCGATCTGCCCGGACGCCTCGATCGTCTGCCGTGGGGCCGCTTCCATACGCTGATCGTGCTGGCGCTCGGCATCACCTGGCTGCTCGACGGACTCGAAGTGACGCTGGCGGGCGCGGTCGCGAGCGCGCTCAAATCGAGCCCCGCCCTGCAGTTCTCGAACGCCGATGTCGGCATTGCGGGCAGCGCGTATATCGCAGGCGCGGTGCTCGGCGCGCTCGGCTTCGGCTGGCTCACGGACCGGCTCGGCCGGCGCAAGCTGTTCTTCATCACGCTCTTTCTTTACGTGGCCGCCACCGCCGCGACGGCGTTCTCGTGGAATCTCGCGACGTTCGTGCTGTTTCGCTTTCTGACCGGCGCGGGCATCGGCGGCGAATACACCGCGATCAATTCGACGATTCAGGAATTCACGCCCGCCCGCCTGCGCGGCTGGACCGACCTCGCGATCAACGGCACGTTCTGGGTCGGCGCAGGCATCGGCGCGGCGGGCTCGATCGTACTGCTCGATCCCGCCCTGCTTCCGTCCGACTGGGGATGGCGTGCGTGCTTTCTGATCGGCGCGGCGCTCGGTCTCACGATCCTTTTCATGCGGATGTGGGTGCCGGAAAGCCCGCGCTGGCTCATCACGCACAATCGCGAGGAGGAGGCGAAACAGGTCGTCGAGGAAATCGAAGCCCATTTTCGGCAGCACGGCGTCGAGATTCCCGACACGCCCGTCAAGCCGTTGCGCCTGCACGCGCGCGAAGGTACGCGGTTGCGCGAAGTCGTGCATACGCTTTTCAACGCGCACCGCAGCCGCTCGCTGGTCGGCCTCACGTTGATGACGGCGCAGGCATTTTTCTACAACGCGATTTTTTTCACGTACGCTCTCGTGCTGACCGACTTCTACCACGTGCCCGGCGATCACATCGGCTGGTACGTGTTGCCGTTCGCGGCCGGAAATTTCCTCGGTCCGGTCCTGCTCGGCAGGCTCTTCGATGTGCTCGGCCGCCGCAAGATGATCGCGTTCACGTATGCGATTTCGGGCGTGCTGCTGACCGTAAGCGGCTGGATGTTCATGCACGGCATGCTGACCGTGACGACGCAGACCATCGCGTGGATGGTGATTTTCTTCTTCGCGTCCGCGGCGGCGAGCTCGGCGTATCTGACGGTGAGCGAAACGTTCCCGCTGGAGATTCGCGCGCTCGCCATCGCGGTGTTCTACGCGTTCGGGACGGCGCTCGGCGGCATCATCGGGCCGACGCTTTTCGGTCAGCTGATCGATACCCACGAGCGCGGCGCCGTGTTCGTCGGCTATCTGATCGGATCACTCTTGATGGTCGCGGCGGCTGTCGTCGCAGGCATCTGGGGCGTCGCGGCGGAGCGCAGATCGCTCGAGGATGTCGCTCGACCGCTTTCAGCAGCGGACGAGCCTTGAGCGGGATTACCTGAACGCGTTGTCCCACGCGCCTTCGAAGGCCATTTCCGCCAGCGTCTTGCGCGCGCGCGGCGCCGCTTCACGCTCGCGCAGCGCTTCGTCGAGCTGGCTCGCGTCGCCGTGATGACCGATCGCCATCATCGCGATGAGCTCCACGTCCGCGGGGATCGAAAACGCCTGACGGAACGCGTCCCGATCGAAACCGCCCATCTGATGCGTCGCCAGTCCCAGCGCGTGCGCCTGCAGCACGAGCGCCATCGCGGCCGCGCCGGTGTCGTACGTCGCGGTGCGGTTGGTGTCGCCCTTCGGCGTGAGCGTCGAAGCCGTCACGCAGACGAGCACCGGCACGTTCACATTCCACTTCTGGTTGCCGGGCATGAGCGTGTCGAACGCGCGCCTGAACGCCGCTTCGTCGCGATGACGGTCGAACACGATGAAGCGCCAAGGCTGCAAATTATTCGACGACGGCGCCCAGCGCGCCGCTTCCAGCAGACGATGCAACTGCGCGCGCTCGATGGGCGCATTGGAAAACGCGCGCGGGCTCCAACGGCCGGCGATCAGTTCGTGGATGTCGACATCGGTCGGAGCGGGCTTCGTGGTCATGTTCGGTCCTCGTTGGCGTGATGAAAAACACATGGCGCGCATCGGCGAAGACGCGCGCCGTTCAAGGCGACAAGGATAAACAAGCTCACGCGCGCGTGCAGATCGTCAGGTCGCGGCGACGCCCATCGACCGGCCCGCGCGATTGATGCGCAGCACGGTCACGGCCGCGACGAGGCACAGGCCGCCGGAAATCATCGTCGCGACGGTGTAGCTGCCGAGGCTCGAACGCAGCATGCCGCCGCCGAGCGCCGCGAACGCCGCGCCGAGCTGATGGCCCGCGACGACCCAGCCGAACACGATCGGCGCGGATTCCTTGCCGTAGACGTCGGTGGCGAGGCGCACGGTCGGCGGCACGGTGGCGATCCAGTCGAGACCGTAGAACACGGCAAAGAGCGGCAGGCCGAAGAAATCGATGCCGAACGCATACGGCAGATAAATCAGCGAAAGTCCGCGCAGGCCGTAGTACCAGAACAGCAGCACGCGCGCGTTGAAACGGTCGGACAACCAGCCGGAGAGCGTCGTGCCGAACAGATCGAAAATGCCCATCGCGGCGAGCAGGGTCGCGCCCTGGACTTGCGTCATGCCGTAGTCGGAGCACATCGCGATCAGGTGCGTGCCGACGTAACCGTTCGTGCTCGCGCCGCAGACGAAGAAGCTGAAGAAAAGCAGCCAGAAATCGCGGGTCTTGCTTGCCGATGCGAGCGTGCCGAAGGCGACCTTGATGGGATTTTTGGGCGGCGAGATCGCGCCGGGCGGCACATTAGCCGTTTCACCGACGGGCCGCAGCGAAAGATCCGCCGGACGCTCGGGCAGCAGCCACGCGACGAGCGGCAACACGATCGCCGCCGCCGCCGCGACGACGAACACGACGGGCCGCCAGCCGAAGCGCTCGGAAATCGAAGCGAGGAACGGCAGGAATACGAGCTGACCGGTCGCGGAGCTTGCGGTGAGAATGCCCATCGCGAGACCGCGATGCGTGGTGAACCAGCGGTTCACGATCGTCGCCGACAGCGTGAGCGCCGCGACGCCCGTCGCGCTGCCGACCATGACGCCCCAGACGAGCACCATTTGCCACGGCTCGGTCATCATCGACGAGATGCCGACGCCCGCCGCGAGCGTCGCGATCGCGGCGAGCACCGTCGGGCGCACGCCGAAGCGCTGCATCGCCGCCGCGGCGAACGGGCCGGCGAGACCGTACAGCGCGAGGTTGATCGAAATCGCGAGCGAAATCGTGCCGCGCGACCAGCCGAACTGCTTTTCGAGCGGCAACATCATCACACTCGGCGTCGCGCGCGTGCCGGCCGCCGCGAGCAGCACGAAAAACACGACGCCCACCGCAACCCAGCCGTAATGTATCCGGCCGTTCAGCCGTCTCGCTACCCAATTCATCGCTGCTCCGTTACGTTGATTTTTGTCTTGCGACGTTACCGCTCTGTCACATCAGAGTTGCGAGCTTAGTTACCGATCGGTAACATGTCAAGCGTGCAGCAGAATTCTCGAGGAACCGACTGTGACACGATCAATCGCTGACCGGCCGAAAGCCCATGCCCGTCGAAGTGCGCGAACCGATGGCGCGACCGCGCAGGAGCAATTGCTCGATGCGGCGCAGGAGCTTTTCTATCGCGACGGCATTCGTGCGATCGGCGTCGATGCCGTCGTGGAACGCGCGGGCGTCAATAAAATGAGCCTGTATCGGCGTTTCGCGTCGAAGGACGAGCTCGTCGTCGCGTATCTGGAGCGCATGGACGAAGGCTTTCGGCGGCGCTTCGAGGCGAGCGTCGCGAAACATCCCGACGAACCGGCCATGCAGATGATTCAGGCGCTGGAGGATCTGGTCAAACGGGCGTCCTCGCCGGATTATCGCGGCTGCCCGTTCGTCAACATCGCGTGCGAATTCGGCGATCCGGCGCATCCCGCGCGGCAATCGGTCGAGCGCAACAAAAATTACCTGATCACGCGTCTCGTCGAAATCTGCACGGCTGCCGGAGCGGATAATCCCGTTGAACTGGCGGAATCGCTCGCGTTGCTCGTCGATGGCATCTACGCGACGAGCCAGACGTACGGACCCGGCTCGGGCCCGCTGCTCGCCGCGCCGCGCATCGCGCGCACGCTGATCGCGGCGGCGTGTCCCATGCATCGCAAACAGGAAGGCTCATGACTCACGGCAGCACCCGCGACGAGGTGATCGCGGCGACTCGACACTGGCTCACCCGTGCGGTGATCGGACTCAATCTATGCCCGTTCGCCAAGAGCGTGCATGTCAAAAAGCAGATTCGCTTTGTGGTGAGCGTTGCGCGTGGCGTAGAAGATCTCGTCGTAGAACTGACGGATGAACTTCGTCTGCTACGCGACACCGCTCCGGAAACCGTCGATACCACGCTCTTCATCACGCCGCACGCGTTCGCGGACTTCGCCGACTACAACGACGCCCTCTTCTTCGCCGAGCGCCTGCTCGATCAATTGGGATTGGCGGGCGACTTGCAGATCGCCAGCTTTCATCCGCAGTATCGGTTCGAAGGCACCGAGCCTGACGACATCGACAATTACACCAATCGCGCGCCGTATCCGATCTTTCATTTGCTACGTGAAGCGAGCATCGATCGCGCCGTCGAGGCGTTCCCCGATGCGTCCGATATCTACGAACGCAATATCGAAACGCTGCGCCGTCTGGGCCATGACGGCTTCGACGCGTGGATGAAGGACAACTCCTGATCAGTGCGCGGGCGTGAAGAATCGCTCGCGCAATTCGTCCAGTCCGAGCGTTTCGAGCACATCCGAGAGCCTTTGCGCGGGCCGCCCGCGCGGCAGATCCTTGAATTGCGCCACGATGAGCTCGTTTTTCATCGAATGTTCCCAGCCGACGAGTTCCGTCACGCTCACCTGATATCCGTGCGATTCGAGTTGCAGGCAACGGAGCACATTGGTGATCTGGCTCCCAAATTCGCGCGTATGCAGCGGGTGCCGCCACATTTCCGTCAGCACGTTCTTCGAGAGCGAGTGCCCTTTGTTCTTTCGCAGCACCGAAGCCACTTCGGCCTGACAGCACGGCACGACCACGATGTACTTCGCTTTCTTCTGCAGAGCGAACTGGATGGCGTCGTCGGTGGCGGTATTGCACGCATGCAGTGCGGTGACGATATCGATGGAATCAGGCAGACGATCTGAATCAATTGATTCGGCCACCGACAGATTCAGAAATGACATCCCCGTAAACCCGAGGCGCTCCGCCAATTCTTCGGATCTTTTTACCAGCTCTTCACGCGTCTCGATTCCAAAGATGTGTGACCGATCGCGCAGAGTCTTGAAGAAGAGATCGTAGAGAATAAACCCGAGATAGGATTTTCCTGCTCCGTGGTCGACGAGTGATACGGCCCCTTGGCGCGCATGAACTTCGGCGAGAAGCGGTTCGATGAACTGATAGAGGTGGTAGACCTGTTTCAGTTTGCGACGGCTGTCTTGATTCATCTTTCCGTCGCGCGTGAGGATATGCAGTTCCTTCAGCAGTTCGATTGACTGTCCTGGACGAATCTCGTGTTTGGTGGAGGGGTCGGGCGTGCCCGGAGCCGACGCGGGGGACTTCCTGGTCATCGTATAGGTTCGATCAATAAAAAACGGAGCATGTTCGCGCCGAATGTGCGCTAACCGCTGGTTCTGCCGTCTCAAAAGAGGAAGTTTACCCAAAAGCGCAAAGACGCTCTCGTTCCGGTCATTGAAGATGAGCCAGTGCGCGGCGGCAATTGCGCGTGGAACAGATTGTGCGTCGTCCGACGATAAGGCCATCGGAAAAGACGACACCGCGTGGCCTTCGGCCGCGTACCGATGCAGCAACAAGAGCAGCAAGCTGGTAACAAGCCGCGTCCCGGCACGTGAAGTCTTTGCCCTTCACCGGTCTTGTTACGTAACACCTAACGCGCAGCGCGGCGAATGCGACTCGCCGGCGCCATGATCATGAGAGGACGGCGATGGATGCGATCCCCGACAAAAAAGCAGAGAAACAGTTTCAGGAGATGCTTGCGACACTGACCGCGATGCCCGCGTGGAGTGAAAAGCAGCAACTCGAACTGGAAATGGCCCGAGAGATTTCCGTGGAAATGTTGCGCCTCGCCGAGTCGATGCGCGACGGATCCACCGACATCGAGACATGCCTGACCATGCTGAAGTACGCCAAGGTGATGGATTTCGTCCTGACGACGCTTGCCTCACGCCGGGAGATCGCGCCGCAAACGCTGCGCGTCATCTTCAAGCTGGCGGGTCTGAAGGTCGATGAAGCGTATCCTGGCTGACACGGACACGTCTTCGGCCTCGGTGCGCGCTTCGGACGCGCGCCGGGGTCAGCCTTTGCGTTTCGTCATCAGGCGCGCCGCGGACTGACGCATGTGCCGCTGCATCGCGGCCTGTGCCTGTATTGCATCGCGCGCTTCCAGCGCTTCGAGAATTTCGCGATGCTCGCCGAGCGCGGCCGCCCACGTTTCCTCCCCTTCGAAGTGCCCGCGTAGCGTCGACGACAACGGGCTGTGCCGCTCGTCGTACAGACTGCCGACCGTTCGCACGAGCACGTCGTTGCCCGTCATTTGCGCGATGGCAATGTGAAATGCGCGATCGGCGCTCATCGGCACCTGGCCGTTTTCGACTTCGCGCGCCATCGTCTCGTACACCGTGCGCAGCGCCTTCAATGCCTTCGGTTTCGCAAACGGTGCGACGCTGGCCGCGATCGCGCCCTCGATCACGCTGCGCGCGGTCATGATTTCGATCGGACTCTCGCCCAGTTCCGCTTCGGTCGCCGGCGGCGTGGCCGCCGGCGTCGCGACGATGTACACGCCCGAACCCATGCGTATTTCGACGCGCCCCTCCAGTTCCAGCGCGACGAGCGCCTCGCGCACGGATGGCCGCGACACGCCGAGCGTCTGCGCCAGTTCACGCTCTGATGGCAGGCGGCCGTTCGGGGCGAAATCCTGCTGCTCGATCAGTCCGCGCAACTTGTCGGCGATCTGGAGATACAGGCGTCGCGTCTCGGCTGGTTTCACGCTCACGTGCTGGCTCCTGCTTTCATCTCGGGGAAAACGTGGATTGTAATCAGCGGAAGGGTTGACGCGCCGTGCGGTGGGCATTCGTCGTTCTCAGCCCGCTTACAAGTGGCTTGACCAATTGCGTTTCGAGCCTCTAGTATGCAATCCGGTAAGGCCAGGTGGCCATTTTTTTTACGGCGCTCTGGAACCGTTCCCACTCGACTATTCTCAAGCTCCCGACGATGAGCAATCCGATTCTTCAATTCGGCACGAGCCGTTTTCTGCAGGCGCACGTGGA
This sequence comes from Caballeronia turbans, assembly GCA_001544655.2. Lineage (GTDB taxonomy): Bacteria > Pseudomonadota > Gammaproteobacteria > Burkholderiales > Burkholderiaceae > Caballeronia > Caballeronia turbans. Next base: position 5,903 of record FCOD02000047.1, on the reverse strand, counting down.
TTTCTTCGTCAGCGACGCGGCGCGCCGCGATCCGGCGAAGGCCCTCGGAAAGATCACCGTCGTTCAGACCACCGCCAGCGACGATAGCCGCGCGCGCGTCGAGGCGTTGCGCGCGGCCGGACGTTATCCGGTTCGCATTCGCGGCCGTCGAGGGGAAGAAACCGTCGATACGCTCGTCGAATGCGACTCGATCGCAGAAGCCCTGCACGCGAACGAGGACTGGGCTTTGCTGCTCGAGCGCGTGAAGCGCGACGTGAAAGTGATCGTCTCGAACACGGCGGACGCCGGCTACGCGCTCTTTGATACCGACACCGCCGATCTGCTGGAAGGCGAACGCACCCCGCGCGGTTTCGCGGCAAAGCTCGCGGTGCTGCTCCACGCCCGATATGAAGCGGGCGCGGCGCCGGTCACGCTTTTGCCCTGTGAACTGGTTTCGCGCAACGGCGACACGCTGCGCGATCTGGTGATCGGGGTCGCGCGCGGCTGGAACGTCGACGAGGCGTTCATTGGCTATCTCACGAAAGACTGCGTGTGGGTGAATTCGCTCGTGGACCGGATCGTGTCGGAGCCGATTGTGCCTGTCGGCGCGATCGCGGAGCCGTACGCGCTGTGGGCGATCGAGCGACAGGCAGGCATGGTGCTGCCGTGCGAGCACGAGGACATTGTCGTTACGGACGATCTCGCGCATTACGAACGACTCAAGCTCCTGATGCTGAATCTCGGCCATACGATGCTCGCGGAAATCTGGCGCACGCGCGCAGGCTCGCACGACATGACCGTGCTCGACGCAATGCGTGATTCCGCGTATCGCGAGCCGCTCGAAGCGACGTGGCGCGACGAAGTGTTGCCGGTGTTCGAGGCGCTCGGCAAGGGCGATGTCGCGGCGGACTACCTGTCGAGCGTGCGCGACCGCTTCGAGAACCCGTTTCTCGTGCATCGGCTCGCGGACATCGCGCGCAATCACGACGAGAAGAAAGTGCGGCGTTTTCAGCCCGTCATCGAGCTTGCGCGCGAATTGAATCTCGACATCGAGCAGAAGCGCCTGCGCGACGCGCTGGCCGCACGTTGAGTCACCGCGCAAAGGTCCGCCGGAGAAGCAGACCGCGCGTTTCCGAATTCCTTTTGAATCACGGCTCACCGCGCCGGCATCGCGGATCGAGCCGGAACACATGAAGTGCCGCACCACTGAGGAGACAAGCGATGCGCAAAATGCGTTGGGTAGTGATATTTCTGGCTTTTCTGGCAATTGCGATCAATTACATCGATCGCGCGAACCTCGCCGTCGCCGCGCCGCAGATCGAAAAGGCGCTCGGCATCGGCCCCGCTGAAATGGGCTTCATCCTGAGCGGCTTTTTCTGGAGCTACGCGCTCATGCAGATGCCGTTCGGCTGGTTCGTCGATCGCGTCGGCGCGCGTATCGCGTTGCCGCTCGCGGTGGGCTGGTGGTCGGTCTTCACGGCACTCACCGCCGTCGCGACGAGCGTCGCCGGTATGTTCGGCTGCCGCCTGATGCTGGGCATCGGCGAGGCGGGCGCGTATCCGTCGTGCGCGAAGCTCGTGTCGCAATGGTTCAGGAAGGAGCAGCGCGCATTCGCGACCAGCATCTTCGATAGCGGCTCGCGCGTGGGTTCGGCACTGTCCATTCCGGTCGTCGCCCTCATCATCAGCTCGTTTGGCTGGGAAGCGTCGTTCGTCATCACCGGCGTGATCGGCTTCGTGTGGATTCTCGGCTGGTTCCTGATCTACCGTAACAAGTCGACGGGCGATCTGACGGGCGAAACGGATGCCGCGCCGGTGCAGCCGGTCGCACCGCGGACCAAGGTGTCGTGGGCTTCGCTTTTCAAGTACCGCACGCTGTGGGGCATGATGCTCGGCTTCTTCTGCCTGAACTTCGTCATCTACTTCTTCATCACCTGGTTCCCGAGCTATCTCGTGCAGGCGCACGGCTTCTCGCTCAAATCGCTCGGCACGCTCGGCACGATTCCGGCGCTGATGTCGATTCCGGGCGGCTGGTTCGGCGGCTGGGTGTCGGACGCGCTCTTCAAACGCGGCTGGAGCCTCACCGCCGCGCGCAAGACCTGCATGGTCGGCGGCATGCTGCTTTCGTCGGTCATCACGCTTTGCGCGTTCGTCACGAACATTTATCTGATGCTCGCGTTCTTCGGCATTGCTTACGCCAGCCTCGCGTTCGCGGCCGCCAGCATCTGGTCGCTGCCGAGCGACGTTGCACCGACCCCGGATCACGTCGCCTCGATCGGCGGCATTCAAAACTTCGCGTCGAACCTGGCGGGCATCGTCATCACGACCTTCACCGGCGTGATGCTCGCGATCACCAAGGGCTCGTTCGTGATTCCGCTGTGTGTCGCAGGCGGCTTCTGCTTCCTCGGCGCGTTCAGCTATCTTGTAATCGTCGGCAAGATCGAACCGCTCAATCGCGCCGAAGAAGAGCAAGCCCGACGCGACACTCGCGCACCTTCCACGGTCTGAGAAATAGAACCATGTCCACCACATCCACCGACCATGCGGTCATCAGGCTGCACCCGAACGACGACGTCGTGATCGCGACGCGTCAACTGGTCTCCGGCGCGCGGATCGCGTCGGAGGATCTCGTCGTCGCGGGGCTCATTCCGCCGGGACACAAGATCGCGACCCGTGACATCGCCGCGGGCGCGCCTGTGAAACGCTACAACCAGATCATCGGCGTGGCGCGCGAGCCGATTTCGCGTGGACAGCACGTGCACACGCACAATCTGTCGATGGCCGATTTCGCGCGTGAGCACGAGTTCGGCGTCGATTCGCACCCTACGCCGTTCGTCGAGAAGCCCGCGACGTTCATGGGCATCCGCCGGGACGACGGCCGCGTGGCGACGCGCAATTTCGTCGGCGTGCTGACGAGCGTGAACTGCTCGGCGACGGTTGCGCGCGCCATCGCCGATCACTTCCGGCGCGATGTGCATCCGGAAGCGCTCGCGGATTATCCGAACGTGGATGGCGTGATCGCGCTCACGCATGGACTCGGATGCGGTATCGACATGCAGGGCGAAGGGCTCGGCATTCTGCGCCGCACGCTTTCGGGTTACGCCGTGCATCCGAACTTTCATTCCGTGCTGTTCGTCGGACTAGGCTGCGAGACGAACCAGATTTCGGGCGTGCTCGAATCGAGCGGCTTGAAGGACGGCGCGAAACTGCGCAGCTTCACGATTCAGGACAGCGGTGGCACGCGAAAGACGATCGAGCGCGGTATCGCGATGATCAAGGAAATGCTCGCAGATGCGAATCGCGTGCAGCGCGAGCCGGTGCCAGCGGCGCATCTGGTCGTCGGATTGCAGTGCGGTGGCTCGGATGGTTATTCCGGCATCTCGGCGAATCCGGCTTTGGGCGCCGCGGTCGACAAGCTCGTCGCGCACGGCGGAACGGCGATTCTCTCCGAGACGCCCGAAGTGTACGGCGCGGAGCATCTGCTGACGCGCCGGGCAGTGAGCCGCGAAGTCGGCGAGAAACTGCTCGCGCGCATCAAGTGGTGGGAAGAGTACTGCGCGCGCAACGGCGCGGCGATGGACAACAATCCGTCTGCCGGCAACAAGGTCGGCGGTCTCACGACGATCCTCGAAAAGTCGCTCGGCGCGGTCGCGAAGGGCGGGACGACCAATCTCGTCGAAGTGTACGAGTACGCGCAGCGCATCGACGCGAAGGGTTTCGTCTTCATGGATTCGCCCGGCTACGATCCGATGTCCGCGACGGGACAGGTCGCCTCGGGCGCGAATCTGATCTGCTTCACGACGGGCCGCGGCTCCGCCTATGGATGCGCGCCCTCGCCTTCGCTCAAGCTCGCGACGAACACCGCGTTGTGGGAGCGTCAGGAAGAGGATATGGATATCAACTGCGGCGGCGTGATCGATGGATCGGCGACCATCGAGCAGCTCGGCGAACAGATCTTCCAGATGATGCTCGACTGCGCATCAGGCGTGGCGTCGAAGAGCGAACTGCATGGATACGGACAGAGCGAGTTCGTGCCCTGGCAGGTGGGTGTGGTGACCTGAGTTTTTTACCGTGGTTTTAGTTGTGAAGGGCGCAGCGGATTGACCGATGCGCCCTTTTTTTAGACTGCGGCCGCGTGTTGCGCCATCATCTGCAAAGCTACAGCCTCCGCGACTTCGATGCCATCGATCGCCGCCGAATAGATACCGCCGGCGTAGCCCGCTCCCTCGCCTGCCGGATACAGGCCCTCGACGTTGACGCTCTGATAATCGTCCCTGCGGCGCACGCGAATCGGCGAAGAGGTGCGCGTTTCGACGCCGGTCAATACGGCGTCATGCATCGCGAATCCTTTGATCTTTTTGTCGAGTTCGGGCAAGGCTTCGCGGATCGCTTCGATGACGTAGTCGGGCAACGCGGTGCTCAAATCGGTCGGCTTCACGCCCGGCTTGTACGACGGGACAACCGAACCAAGCGTAGTCGACGCGCGCCCCGCGATGAAATCGCCGACGAGTTGTCCCGGCGCGGAGTAGTCGCCGCCGCCCAACTCGAAGGCGCGCTCTTCCCACTTGCGTTGAAACGCGATGCCGGCAAGCGGGCCGCCCGGATAATCTTCCGGTGTAATGCCCACGACGATGCCGGCATTCGCGTTGCGTTCGGCGCGTGAATATTGACTCATGCCGTTCGTCACAACGCGCCCCGGCTCCGACGTTGCCGCGACGACCGTGCCGCCCGGGCACATGCAGAAGCTGTACACCGCGCGGCCGTTGCTGCAATGGTGGACCACTTTGTAGTCCGCCGCACCCAGCTTTTCGTGACCCGCGAACTTGCCGAAGCGGCTTCTGTCGATCAACCCTTGCGGATGTTCGATGCGAAAGCCCAGCGAAAATGGCTTTGCCTCCATGTACACGCCGCGGTCGTGCAACATTTGGAACGTGTCGCGCGCGCTGTGCCCGACGGCGAGCACGACATGATCGCAGCGCAGCGTTTCGCCGGTCGAAAGCGTGAGGCCGCGCACCTTGCCGTTGTCGATCTCGATGTCCTCGACTCGCTGCTGGAATCGCACTTCACCGCCGAGGTGGTGGATCTGCGCGCGCATCTTCTCGACCATGCTCACGAGCCGGAACGTACCGATGTGCGGGCGGCTCAAGTACAGGATGTCTTCCGGTGCGCCTGCCTTGACGAATTCCTCGAGCACTTTGCGTCCGTAGTGCTTCGGATCCTTGATCTGGCTGTACAGCTTGCCATCGGAAAACGTGCCGGCGCCGCCTTCTCCGAACTGTACGTTCGACTCCGGGTTGAGTTCGTTGCGTCGCCAGAGGCCCCACGTGTCTTTCGTTCGCTCACGCACGGCCTTGCCGCGCTCGAGGATGATCGGACGGAAGCCCATCTGCGCGAGGATCAAGCCTGCAAAAAGCCCGCAAGGTCCCATGCCGATCACAACCGGACGCAGTCGAGTCGAACCCGCCGGCGCTTTCGCCACGAAACGATAGGCCATGTCCGGCGTCACGCCGCATTGCGGATGGGGACGGACCTCAAGACGCTTCAGCACCGATGCTTCGTCTTGCAGCTCGACATCGATGATGTAGGTGAGTTTGATATCGGCGCGCTTGCGGGCATCGTGCGCACGGCGAAATACGTGAAAGCTCAGGAGTTCGTTTGCCGCTACGCCAATCTCCGCGAGACGTGCGAGAACCGCAGATTCAATGGCCGATTCGATGTGATCGAGCGGGAGCTTGATTTCGCTTAGACGTAGCATGGGACATCGACGGCGCTGGCCGTGCGTTTTGAGAATACGTGGAGGGGATTTTAGCGCTTGCGAGACGCGACTTCCGTCCCTTCGCTGTGCGCGTTCCCAAACGCAAAAACCCCACCTTTGCGGGGTGGGGTTTTTGTTTATCGCATGAGGAGCCTGACGATTACCTACT
>FCOD02000023.1 GCA_001544655.2 Caballeronia turbans | reverse complement strand
GAGAGGACTCGAACCTCCACGGTGTTGCCACCGCTAGGACCTGAACCTAGTGCGTCTACCAATTCCGCCACCTGGGCAAGGGTGCGTGTGCTGCAAAATTTGCTTTGCGTCCAGCAAAGAACGCCATTATAGCGACCCCAATGTGCCTGTCAAGCGTTTCGTAGCAATGCGCGTAACGACGCGCCGGGCGCGCCGTATCGGCTTGCCAGCCCCGTGAGGCTGAAAAGACGGGTGTTAGAATGACCCGCAACGATGACCGCATTATTGGTTGCAAAGCACCGCAAAAGTCCCGTCCAACGAGAAAAATCACGACTACGCCCTTGAGCAAATATCCGTATCCGATTCCGAGCCGCGAAGAAATTCTCGGCGTGCTGCGCACGAGCGAGACACCGCATGCCGCGAACGACATTGCCGAGGCACTGTCGATCAAGCGCCAGGAGCGCGAAGGATTTTTCAAGCGACTGGCGGCAATGGAACGCGACGGGCAAATCCGCCTCGACAAGCGCGGCCACTATCAACTCACGCATCCGTCGAATTTTGTGGCGGGCCGCGTACAAGGACATCGCGACGGCTTCGGCTTCCTGATCCGCGACGACGGTCAGGACGATCTGTTCTTGCCCAACGGCGAAATGCAGAAGGTCATGCACAACGACCGCGTGCTCGCGCGCATCGTCGGATATGACCGGCGCGGGCGGCCGGAAGGGCATATCGTCGAGGTGACCGATCGCGCGAACAAGCGCATCATCGGACGCCTCGTCAACGAGAACGGCGCGCTCATTCTGGTGCCGGAAGACAAGCGCATCGGTCACGACATCCTCATCACGCAAAATCCGAAGAAGGCGAAGGTCGGACAAGTGGTGTCCGTCGATCTGACGGATTTCCCGAGCCGTCACTCGCAGCCGCTCGGGCGCGTGGCCGAAGTGATCGGCGATATCGACGATCCCGGCATGGAGATCGAGATCGCGGTGCGCAAATACGGCGTGCCGCATGAGTTCAGTGACGCCGCGCTGAGCTCGGCCGCCAAGCTGCCCGACGAAGTGCGCCCGGTGGATATCCGCCATCGCGTCGATCTGCGCGACGTGCCGCTCGTCACCATCGATGGCGAGGACGCGCGCGACTTCGACGACGCCGTCTATTGCGAGCCGGTGGCGGTCGGGCGCGGTCAGGGATTCCGCCTGCTGGTCGCGATCGCGGACGTGTCGCATTATGTGCGGCCCGGCGAGCCGCTCGACGTCGATGCGCTCGATCGCAGCACGTCGGTGTACTTCCCGCGCCGCGTGATTCCGATGCTGCCGGAAAAGCTGTCGAACGGACTGTGTTCGCTAAATCCGAATGTCGACCGCTGCGTGCTCGTGTGCGATATGGTCATCACGGCGCGCGGCGAAATCAAGGCGTATCAGTTCTATCCGGGCGTGATGCATTCGGCGGCGCGTCTTACGTACACCGAAGTCGCGGCCGTGCTCACCAATACGAAGGGTCCGGAAGCGGCGAAGCGCGCCGATATCCTGCCGCAGTTGCAGGATCTCTACGGCGTGTACAAGTCGCTGCATGCCGCGCGCCAGAAACGCGGCGCGATCGATTTCGATACGACCGAGACCTACATCGTCGTGAACTCGCAGGGCAAGATCGAGCAGATCGTGCCGCGTCATCGCAACGACGCGCATCGGCTGATCGAGGAATGCATGCTGGCCGCGAACGTCTGCGCGGCCGACTTCCTGAAGCGCAACAAGCATCCGGGTTTGTATCGCGTGCATGCCGGGCCGACGGAAGAGAAGCTGGAGAATCTGCGCACGTTCCTGCGCGGCGTCGGCCTCACGCTGACCGGCGGCGCCAAGCCCCACGCGAGCGATTACGCCGCGCTGATCGCACAGATCCGCGACCGGCCCGATGCCCAGATGCTGCAATCGATGGTATTGCGCTCGATGCAGCAAGCCGTGTACAGCCCGGACAATATCGGCCATTTCGGACTCGCGTATGAGGCGTACGCGCACTTCACGAGCCCGATTCGACGCTATCCCGACCTGCTCACACATCGCGCGATCTACGCGATTTTGCAGGGCAAGAAGTATCTGCCGGACATCGGTCACGATGTATCGCTGAGCACCGGCCTCACCAAAGCGGCGCGCGAGATGCAGAAAGCCGACGACACCGCGCGAGGCCGCGCGCGCAACAGCGTCGCGATCTGGGAGGAGCTCGGTCTGCATTGCTCGTCGAACGAACGCCGCGCCGATGAAGCCTCGCGCGATGTCGAGGCGTGGCTCAAGTGCTACTTCATGCGCGACAAGCTCGGCGAGGAATACGGCGGCATGGTGAACGGCGTGACGTCGTTCGGCATCTTCGTGCAGCTGGATTCCCTTTTCATCGAAGGTCTCGTGCACGTGACCGAACTCGGCTCGGATTATTTCCAGTACGACGAGATCAAGAACGAACTGCGCGGCGAGCGCACGGGCATCCGCTACCGGATGTCGGATCGCGTGCGTGTGCAGGTGGGCCGCGTCGATCTCGATGCGCGCAAGATCGATTTCCGGCTCGTCCGCGATACGCCGGTGAAGCCGCCGGCGCCGCGTCCGCCGGTGGTTGCGGGCGAGACCGCGAACGTCGGCAATGGCGGGGCGGGACCGCGTATCCGCCCGTTCGGCGACGACGACCTGCCGGGCACGCGCGCCCGTGGCGGCACGAAAAAGGGTGCGCCGATTTCAACAAACCCGCGCGCTGGCGCGGCGAAGAAACGCGGTGCGGCGTCGAAGTCGGCGCCGCAGGGGCGGCCGGCGCGCAAGAAGCGTTAGGGCGGGGCGCAATACTGTCGCCATCGAATACGCGCGGTCCGATGCTTCGTGCTTCGGACCGCGTCGTGCTTTTCAAGTTTTCACCGAAGGTTCGAATCAGTCATGTCACGTCTCAAGGTTCTATACGGATTTCACGCAGTGACCGCACGTTTGCGCGCGGACGCATCCTCGATCGAGGAGGTGCTGTACGACCCCACACGCAAGGACCGGCGCATGCAGGACTTTCTGCGGACCGCGAAGGAAGCGGGCGTGCGGCTGATCGCGGCGGACGAATCGCGCCTGTGGGGGCTCGCGGGCAACATCCAGCATCAGGGCATCGTCGCGCGCGCGAACGATCTTCCGCTCGCGCAGAACCTGGCGGAACTGCTCGACGGCATCTCGGGCACGCCGTTGCTGCTGGTGCTCGACGGCGTCACCGATCCGCATAACCTCGGCGCGTGCCTGCGCGTCGCGGATGCGGCCGGCGCGCATGCGGTGATCGCGCCGCGCGACCGCTCCGCCGGGTTGAACGCGACGGCGGCAAAGGTGGCGAGTGGGGCGGCCGAGAGCGTGCCGTACATCACCGTGACGAATCTGGCGCGCGCCCTGCGCGAGCTCAAGGACGCGGGCGTGTGGGTGATCGGAACGGCGGGCGAGGCGACGGCTTCGCTCTATGAGACGAAGCTGGACGGCCCGGTGGCGATCGTCGTTGGCGCGGAAGGCGAGGGTATGCGCAGGCTCACGCGCGAGACGTGCGACGAGGTCATGAATATCCCGATGGCGGGGACGGTCGAGAGTTTGAATGTGTCGGTGGCGAGCGGGGTTTGCTTGTTCGAGGCGGTGAGGCAGAGGCAGGTGAAGAAGTAACGGCCGGCGTCCACTAGTCACATCGGCAATTCGAAGCTTCGAACATCAGTCATGGCGTTAAACCGACTTAGTGATCTGCTCGCCGCAAAAAGCGTGTACACGCGCGAGCAGTTGAAGGGTGTTCTCGATACCCAGGACGCGACGATCAATACGGGCGTGTTCCGCCCAGCGGGTTTCGATTCGGTTCTGCTGTTCGTCACCGAGACGAAAACGCCGGACCGTGTTCAGTATGTCGATAAGCTCGAAGGCGACGTCCTGCACTGGCAAGGGCAGAACGCTGGACGTTCAGACTCGTTGATCGTCGAACATCGGCTTCGTGGCATCGAGCTTCTGCTGTTTTATCGCACGAGAAAGTACGAGTACCCGGGCGCTGGATTCAAGTACGAAGGTTCCTTCGAATACGTCTCGCACCAAGGCTCGATGCCCACGAGTTTCACGTTGCGGCGCGAAGCCGAGAGGCCCGCGCAGGCCGAAATCAAGGCCGAAACCGAGGCGGGGGCGCAAGTCGAAGCAAGCGGAGCTTTCAATCCCTCGAGTATCGAAGATGCCCGCAAAAAGACACTCTCCGCCATCGTCATGCGTCAAGGGCAGCCCGCGTTCCGCAAGGCCTTGCTCAATGCCTATGAACAGCGTTGCGCGCTAACGGGCTGCGATGTCCCACAGGTTCTCGAAGCCGCTCACATCTGCGGCTACATGGGCCCGGAAACCAACGACGTCCGAAATGGACTCTTGCTGCGCGCCGACTTGCACACACTCTACGACCGCGCGTTGATCGCGATCGATCCGTTGACTCACGAAGTGTCGATCGCTCCAGCGCTGCGAGAAAGCGAATACGCCTCGCTCGAAGGACGTTTGCTTCGTTTGCCGAAGCATCCTCAGCAACGACCAAGTCGCGAAGCGCTGCAGATTCACTGGATGCACGTGCGATCGATCCGGGAAGGGCAATCGTGATAGGCATAAGAAAAGCGCTCGGCTTAGCCGCATCGATATCGATGTGCATCCTCACCGCCTGCACCACCACCCAGATCGACCGCGGCACCTACATCGCCGACACCCGGTATCACGCCAAAAACGCCGACTCCCGCGTCCGTTTCCTCGTGATGCACTACACGGAGATCGACGAGACACGATCGCTCGCGGTGCTCACGGGCGATCAGGTCAGCGTGCATTACGTGGTCCCCGACGCCCCCCGCATCGAAAAGGGCGAGCCTGTCGTCTATCAGCTGGTGCCCGAAGACAAGCGCGCCTGGCACGCCGGCGTGAGTTCCTGGCAAGGCGCGACGGAACTGAACGCGTCCTCGATCGGCATCGAGAATGTGAACCTCGGGCCTATCGGTGAACAAGGCGGCGACCGCAAGTGGCAGCCGTATCCGCCCGAGCAGATCGACGCGCTCATCAAACTCTCGCGCGATATCGTCGCGCGCTGCCGGATCCCGCCGACGCGAGTCGTCGGCCATAGCGATATCGCACCCCAACGCAAGATCGACCCGGGCCCGCTTTTTCCGTGGCGAGCGCTATACGATGCCGGCGTGGGCGCATGGCCCGACGACGCAACCGTGGCCGCACATCTCGCCGGACGCGATCCCAAAGCGCCGAGCGACGTGCGCGCGCTGCAGGAAAAGCTGAAGCGCTACGGTTACGACATCGCGACCGACGGCGTGCTTGACGAGAAGACACGCCGCGTTTTCAGCGCCTTCCAGATGCACTTCCGTCCGTCGGACTACGCGGGCAATGCGGACGCGGAAAGCGACGCCATCGCCCAAGCCTTGCTCGACAAGTACTTCTCCAACTAAAAGGAAGCCCGATGAGCGACTATTTTCTGCCGCTGCGCGCGCTCCACATGATCTGCGCGGGCGTGTCCATCGCCGGTTTCGTGCTGCGCTGGATCTGGATGCTGACGAATTCGCGGCTCCTCACGACGCGCGCGACGAAAATCCTCCCGCACATCGTCGACACGCTGTTGCTCGCAAGCGCCATCGCGCTGGTCGCGATCATCGGCTTCTCCGCGAACGCCGCGTGGCTCGGCGCAAAAATCGCGGGCCTCGTCGTCTATGTCGTGCTCGGCACGTTTGCGCTCAAGCGCGGTCGCACGAAGGGCGCGCGCGCCGTGTATGGCGTTCTGGCGATTATCGTGTTCGCGTTCATCGCATCGGTCGCGCGCTCGCACGATCCGCTCGGCTTCCTGCGCGCGATGGCATGATCGGAGGATGCGCCTCGCGCGCTCCGATAAAATTCCGTTTTTCACCGATAAGCAGCACCGCTCCCATGACTCAAGACGAACTCAAGCAACTCGTCGGCCAGGCCGCAGCCGACTACGTGAACGCGAACGTGCCGGAAGGCGCGATCGTCGGCGTCGGCACCGGATCGACGGCCAACTGTTTCATCGACGCCATCGCGAAGTCGAAGGCGCGTTATCGCGGCGCGGTGTCGAGTTCGCTCGCGACGACTGCGCGACTGGAATCGCACGGCTTCAAGGTGTTCGATCTGAACGACATCGAGACGCTCTCGATCTACGTCGACGGTGCCGATGAAATCGACGCGAGCGGCGCGATGATCAAGGGCGGCGGCGGCGCGCTCACACGCGAGAAAATCGTCGCGTCCGTGGCGGACGTGTTCGTGTGCATCGCCGATTCGAGCAAGCGCGTGCCGGTGATGGGCACGTTCCCGCTGCCCGTGGAAGTCGTGCCGATGGCCCGCACCGCGATCGGCCGCAAGCTCGCGGCGCTCGGCGGCGTGCCGATCGTGCGTGTGACGAAGGACGGCTCGCCGTTCATCACCGACAACGGCAACGAAATCATCGACGTGAAGGGCCTGTCGATCACCGATCCGCGCGCGCTCGAAGCACGGATCAATGCGTGGCCCGGCGTCGTCACGGTCGGGCTGTTCGCCGCGCGCGGCGCGGACATCTGTCTGCTCGGCACCGAAACGGGCGTCGAGCGGATCGACTACAAGTAAAGACAAAAAGCGCGGCAGCCCGACGTGGGCGTGCCGCGCTTTCTGCTGCTGAATCGATCAGTACGCGTTGCGTCCGATGAATCCCTTGAACATCGTCATCGCGACGATCTTGATGTCGAACCAGAACGACCAGTTCTGGATGTAGAAGAGGTCGAACTTCACGCGGCTCTGCATCTGCTCCACTTTTTCCGTCGCGCCGCGATAGCCGTTCACTTGCGCCCAACCCGTGATGCCAGGCTTGATGCGGTAGCGGAACATGTAGCCGTAGACGAGGTCCTTGTAGAGATCGTCGTGCTCGAGCGCGTGCGGGCGCGGACCGACGACCGACATGTGCCCGAACAGCACATTCAGGAACTGCGGCAGCTCGTCGAGACTCGTGCGCCGCAGAATCGCGCCGACCTTCGTCACACGCGGATCGTTGCGCGTCGCCTGCGTCACGTGACCCTTGTGCTCCCGATGCACGCCCATCGAGCGGAATTTGTAGATACGAAACGGCCGTCCGTCCGCGCCCTTGCGATGTTGCGTGAAGAACACCGGACCCTTCGACGTCGTCTTCACGGCGATCGCGATCGCAATCAGCAGAGGGGACAGCGCGAGGAGCGCCGTCGCCGCGAAGAGGCGGTCGAAGAGCATCTTCGGCCACATCTGCAACGAATTGACGGGCGACGCCGTCAGGTCGATGGTCGCGAGTCCGGCGACATCCGTCATCGAATGATTGAAGAGCGAGATGCTGCGCGTATCCGGAATCAGCCGCAGATTCACGAAGTCGTGCCGCAGCGCGTGCACGAACCGGTAGATCGTGTGCTCCTGCGACAGCGGCAGCGCGAGCCACACTTCGTCGATGCCTTCGGCGCGCACTTTGTCCACGAGATCGTCGAAGTCGTTCAGCACGGGCAAACGATTGCCTCCCATGCCGATTGCCGTCGTCGGGGCGTTCACGCCGCCTGCGCCGGTCGCATGCAGTTCCGCGTCCCCGGTCGTGTCCAGCACGCACACGGGCGTGAAGCCCTGCTCGGGCGTGCTGCACAGATGCGCGAGCAAGGTGCGCGAGAAGCCTTGCGCGCCGACGATCGCCACGGTGCGCTGGTTCAGGCCGCGCCCGCGCATCAGGCGCAAGGCTGAATACGCCAGCAGTTTCGCCGCGATGATGAGCGCGCCGGAAATGAGCGTGGAATACGCGAACCACAGCCGCGACACGGTATCCATGCGATGCAGCGTGAACGCGAGCAGAAGGCCCGCGGCGACCACCGCCATCCACGCCAGCGTGACGCGCGCCAGCATCATGGCGAACGGCTTGCCGCGCCAGGTCTCGTACACGCCGAAAGCCGGGAAAAGCAGAAGAGCGAGTGCGGAGTTGAACGCGATCAGAAGCCTTTCGATATCGCTGAAATCGAGCGAGGAAAAGCGTACGTCATGCGCGATCAATCCGCCCGCGATGATGAGACAGACATCAAGACAACGTGCCAGCCATGAAAACAAGTCGTGATTTTTTTCTTGCATTAATCCAAGCCGTTAAACACTGGAGGCAGAGGCCGCCTCGGTTGCACGAAGACGCGGGAGCAGTCGGTCGAACTCTCGCTTGACGAGCCCATAGCACTCGCAGGCGCGGGCTTCGAGTCCCTCGCGATCCACGACCTTGATGCAGCCGCGGCTGTGATGAATGAGACCCGCGTCGTGAAGCTTGCCGGCCGCTTCGGTTACGCCTTCGCGGCGCACGCCGAGCATGTCGGCGATCAGTTGCTGTGTGACTTGCAGCTCGTTGGACGCGGTGCGATCGATTTCGATCAGCAGCCAGCGGCAAAGTTGCTTGTTCAACGAGTGATGCCGGTTGCACGCGGCCGTCTGCGCGACCTGCGTGAGAAGCGCTTGCATATAGAGCAGCATCAGGCGGCGCAGGAAGTCCGAGCGGCCGAACTGTTCGCGCAGGGCCTGCGCGCTCATGCGATAGGCGAAGCCCGGGCACTGCACCTGCACGCGCGTCGGCATCGTTTCGCCCCCCGTCAGCACGGGCACGCCCGTCATGCCTTCGCGGCCCACCGCGGCGATCTCGACCGAGCCGCCGTCTTCCATCGTATGCAGCAGCGAGATGATCGCCGTCGTCGGGAAATAAACGTGGTGAATACGTTGGCCCGAGTCGCACAGCAGTTGCTCGGTGCGCAGTTGCACGAGTTCGAGATGCGGCGTGAGCGCCTGCCATTCGTGGGCCGGAAGTGCGCCAAGCAGATGGTTGCCGTGCAGGTCGGACTGGAGGGTCAGCATGATTTGTTCTCTCTCGTAACTTCGCGCGTTGCGCTTCAGTTTTTATTTACTGGCGTGATCGTTTTCGACTGTGGTCTCGTAGCGAACCCGTCGATGAAGCATCTCGCCAGCCCCGTAGCCGCCCGTTCACGCGTGGATTGAATTTGTTGTTTCGCGTTTTTTCGGGTTGCGCGACTCTATTAGCGAGGACCGTGCCAATGCGCGCAATCGCAATGCTGGCGGGGCCTCATAAATAAGGCAGTTTTTGTATTGCAGCGCAGCGCGGCGTTTTTGTTTCAGTCTTGAACATCGGTGGTCTTAGGAATGGGCGCGGGCACCGATACGTTTCATCAGCGCAATCCCCCCGTTTGGCGGTTCAGGGTTTTGCAATCACCGTGCGACAGGCCTCACAGGTCGACATCCCCTCGACAGCACACCTTCTTTCGTAGGGACAATTGAAAATGATTCATTCATGTTCCATCGCCCTTGCGGGCTTGCTAACGCCCGGCATTTTCGCCAGCGCTCGATTGTCCCCGGAGCCTTGCCAGACGGGGCATCGCGGGCGATCGGAAAAGTCTGCCGCGAGGCGCTTCATGAAGCGGAAAGGATGCGTCGCTTGCACGAAGTGAAAAACCGCTGCGCGGGGACTCGCATGTGCACGCGCACCGAGCGCTCAACCGCACGCGGAATGGCTCACACAGGGCTTGCGCTAACCTGTCAGGCGCCGCGAGCGACGGCGTTTCTTCGTCAAACGTTTGCGCGCATTTCGTCGGATCGATACTTTGAGATACATCTGGACCATGCGAGGCGCGGTGCCCGGAAATGTTTCATCGCGGACAATTTCATGCGGCACCGATTTAAGCATGCAAAAAGCCCATCGCCCGAATTGCAGTGAAGACATAACGACGTCACGAACCGACTTCACAATTCAGGTAAGCGAGTGAAAAACCCCTTGAATTAGCGGTTCGAATATGTTTAAGCGGCAAGCGTTTGCTTATACAAATCGGCGCGTAATGCGATTGCGCCCGCATTCGGTCAACACACGATATTCGCGAGCGGAGGAATAACGCGTTCATACGCGTCCTCGATGGCGTCGAACGATGCCTCGCAAAGCTCGTGACGTCCGCGCGACAGCGCACGCGCGAGCCGGCATTGCATGACCATCGTTTCGCTTGCGATCTTTCGTGCGCCCGCGTGCGTCTGAACGGGAATGTCGAAGCCTTGTTCGCGCATCCATTGCAGGTAATGCGCGAGCAATTCGAAGTTGGCCCCAAGCGGTCTCATCACATTGAACGCGTAAAGGCGCGCGTACGATTCGCCGCGCGCGATCATCGTATCGACATGCTCGGGAAAGGCAGCGCGCCAGCGCGCGATGGGGTTGTGCATCGGACGCCGTAACAGATGCGCGCACAGCGCGTCGGCGGAGGCCTCGGCGAGCGGCGTGCCGCACACCGGTTCCCGTACCCGCTTGACGAATTCGACGTGCGGAAAGAGTGCGGGCTGCGGCGTCGCCTGAGAACGCAGTACGCCGTCGTAATCGTCACCGTCGAGCAGGTGATAACCCGTGTGATGAAAGTAGCCGAGACGCCGCGCGTCGGGATCGATCACATCGATGCCGATGGTCGTTTTCGCATGTTCGCGGTGATACGACGCCGTGCGCATGTCGGGCAAAAAGAACGCATCCACTTCGACGAGCACGATGTTCGCGCGGCGCGTCTGCACGAGTGCGCGCTCTTCGAGCGAATCGAACACGGAAAGCTCCTGCACTTGCAGGCCATAGAGCGTTTCGATGTCGTCCAGCGGCAGCTTGCCGAGCGTGAACTGATCGGCTTCGAAGTCCTGAGCAACGGTGAAGGCCAGCGCGGCGCGCGGTTCGAGCCCGTTGCCGTGCAGGATTTCAATCCACAGATCGACGGGCGCGACGGCCTCGCGCCAGATGCGCTCGCCGCGATGCAGCGCATGCGCATGATGGCGCCGCGCACGCATGCGTAAAGGATCGAGCGATACGACGCGGGAACGACTTGCGCCTGAATCCGTCACACCGCTCGTATGGAACGCGCTCATGCCGTGACCTCGGGCCGGCAGGGCCGGCGTTCGATACCGCGTGCGCGTCCGAGCGAGTGTCCTTTTCGTTGTGCGTCTCTGTCGCGTTCGATGGCGGTATGCATTGTGATTTTCCCATGAAGGTGCCGTATTACGCGAGCGCTATCGACGCCATGCGAACGCGCGCGGCCGCCCGCATCGAAGGGCTGTTGCGTGGTCGTGTCGATCGTCGGGCAGGCGTCTTTTTCCCCGGGACGCCTTTTTGCGTGTGGTCGAGCTTATTTGAAAGGCGCGCGAGGCGTGGGTCGGTGCGATGGCGCACTGATTCCGGGCGGGCCGGCACGTAACGTTCAATCGTCGTAACGCCGGCAATTACCGGTAAAGCATGGAGATAATCGATGAACTGGAAAACCCTGGATTTCGAACAACTCACTGCGCGTGAGCTTTATTTGATTTTGCGCGCGCGCAGTGCGGTGTTCGTCGTCGAACAGTCGCATGTCCATCTCGATCCGGATGGCCGCGACGAAACCGGTACGCATGTATTCGCCGCCGAAGACATGAGCCGCTCGATGCCCGTGCTCGCCTATGCACGCATTCACGAAGGCGATGCGGAAGATCCAGAGGTCGTGGTGGACAAGATCTTGACGAGCCCGCTGCGTCGTGGCGATGGCACCGCGCACGCTCTGATCGAACGCGTGCTGGCGGTGGCCGCCGAGCGCTGGCCCGGCCGCGGCGTGCGCCTGAGCGCGCCCGTGAGTCTGCGAGGCTTCTATGAGGCGTTCGGCTTTCGCAAGACCGAAGGCCCGTTCCTCGAGCATGGCATGCCCTACATCGGTCTGACGAGAAAGAGCCGTCAGCCGCGCGAGACGTCCGGCACGGGCAAGGCGCGGTTCGCGCCGAGCGAGCGCGCCACCACGTACGAGTTGCTGTAAGCGCCACGAGCGACGCAAAGGAACGCACCAGTCGGCGGCATCGAAGGCGTAGACCATCCGGGCATCGAGGCAAGGAAGGCGCAATAGCGACGAAATAGCGGCGCAATAACCAAGCGTGTCCTCGAAACAATAAGATCGACGCAGCCGGCCAGCGCCGGCGAGCGCAAAAACAGCCTATCTCATGCGAATAGTCCATCTCGCCAATCACGCGCAGACGATCGGCAACGGCACCGTCAACATGATGGTCGATCTCGCCTGCATGCAGGCGAGCATGGGTCAGGATGTCGTGATCGCGTCGTCCGGCGGCGGGTTCGAGCCGCTCCTGCGCCGTCACGGCATCCTGCATATTCCGCTGCAGCAATCGCGGCAGCCCTGGCGCGTGCCGTCAATGATCGCGGGCTTCAATCGTCTCATCGATCGTTTCGATCCCGACATCGTGCATGCGCACATGATGACCGGTGCGCTCATCTCGCGTTTTTCCAGCATGCGGCGCCGTTTCGCGCTCGTGACGACGGTTCATCATGAACTGCAGAAAAGCGCATCGCTCGTGCGCGCGGGCGATCGCATGGTCGCCGTGAGCCGCGCGCTCGCGCTGGATCTGGAGGCGCGCGGCATCGATCCCGGGCGCATGTCGATCGTGCTCAACGGCGCCGTGGGCGCGCCGCGCCTCGTGTGCCGGCCCGCCGCGAAGCCGCTGCGCCTTAGGCATCCGAACATCGTCTGCGTGGCGGGCATGTATCGCAGGAAAGGCATCGCGGATCTGCTGCAAGCGTTCGCGCTCGTGCGCGAGCAGTCGGAGAGCGAGCGGGAGTTCATGGCCGAGCCGCATCTGTATCTCGTCGGCGATGGCCCCGAGCGAGCATCGATGGAAGCACTCGCGGCAGAGCTCGGCATCGCGGAGATCACGCACTTCGCCGGCTTTGTCGCCGATCCGCGGCCCTATTTCGCGAGCGCGGATATTTTCGCGCTCCTGTCGCGTCAGGATCCGGGGCCGCTCGTGATCGCCGAGGCGCGCGAGGCGGGCTGCGCGATCGTCGCGACACGCGTGGGCGGCATTCCGGAAATGCTCGACGACGGTGCGGCAGGCGTGCTCGTGCCCGCAGGCGATATCGAACAGGCGGCGGCGAAACTGCGCTGGCTCCTGCTCGACGGGCAGGCGCGCGGCCAGTTCGCGGCGCGTGCGCGGCTAAACCTGCAGCCGCTCTCGGTCGAGAGAGTAAGCAGCGACTACATGGCGGTCTATCAGCACACGCTCACGGAACGCGAAGCGATGCAGCGCCAGCGGCTCGCGCTCGATGCGCGAAGGCCTCGAGCAACGGATGGCGCGATTTAAGCATAGGGCTGACGAATCGCCGCGCTCGCACCGCGCCACGGTGCTTTCGTTCAAACCGTCCGATCATACAAAAGGCCCATGCCAGCGGCCTTCCGTTCGCGTTCGCACAGAACGCCTACGAGATGCTTGCTCAAATGAGTGCATGATCGGTCCGAGGACATAAGGGACCGAAAAACGCACCCGCCGCGCTGCGACGCCGCCATTCTTCAGTTTCCCTGATGAATGCCTGCGCGCGCGCGGCGCGAGTGCAGCGGATACACGCGAAGCGGTAAGAATCGACGAAATATCGACGTCAGAGGGATTACCCTGTCAGGTGTTTCCCAACTGGCATTCGAAGCAACGAAGACGCAACGTATCTAGCACGACGAATGGGCCTGTCGGGAACTCGTCGTGCCTTTCGCAGCCCGGGGAAAGCGAAAGCGATGCGCTCATACATACGGCTACGGAACAGGCGAGAAGGGGAGAAGCGAGATGGATGACAACAAAGAGCGATCGCTGGTGGCGAAGGTCATGGACGGACTGGTCTCCGGCATCGTCGAGCAAAAATATGGCGCGATACTGCCACCGCAGGACATCCTCTCGAAGGAGTTCGACGTGAGCCGCACCGTCATGCGCGAGGCGCTCTCGATGCTGCTCGCGCGGCACATGCTGGACGTGCGGCCGAAAACGGGCACACGTATTCGTCCGATGAGCGACTGGCGTCTCATCGACGAGGACGTGGTGAGCTGGAGATTTCGCGCCAAGCCCGATCAGACATTTTTGCGCGATGTAATCGAATTCCGAATGCTGATCGAGCCGCGCGCGGCAGCGCTGGCCGCCGCACGGGCGACGCCGGACGAGATCGCCGGCATCCGCGACGCGTTCGACACGCTCTCGCGCCTGCAGGTCGGCGAGCCGGAGTATCAGGCGGCCGACGAGGTGCTGCACACGCGCATCGTCGCGGCGAGCGGCAACCAGTTCTTTCGCCAGATGACGGCGATCGTGCGCGGCGCGCTGGTGACGGTCAATCCTATCGTGGACGGCATCGAGTCCGTGCGTGAGGCGACGCTCGCGGCGCAGAAGAGCGTCGTCGAGGCGATCGAGGCGAAGGATTCCGCCGCCGCCGAATCCGCGACGCGCGCGCTCGTCGATCTGGCCGCGGAAGAAGTGGGCCGCGCGTTCTCGCTGGAGCGGGTGAACAGTCAGCCCGCCTCGCCGAATGTGAATGCGTCCGCGGGAGTGTGACGTCCTCAAATAGCGCGACGTAGGAGACCATCGGGCCGCAAGCATGGAGCCGGGACATGTCCCGGCTTTTTGCCGTCTGCGCGCCGTGCGAATTCGACATGCGATGCAATCAGGCACAATGCGTCGCACGACGAACATGGCGCATGGAGGCAGGATTGACCGACACGAACATCAACGCAGCAACGATACGCTGGGGCATCGTCGGCGCGGGACGCATCGCGCGGCGCTTCGCCGAAAGCCTCGCGCATGTCGATGGCGCGCGCCTCGCGGCCGTCTGGTCGCGCCGCGCGGAACCGGCGCGCGCATTGGCCGACGCATTCGATGCACGCGCGTTCGACGAATTCGACGCGATGCTCGACCATGTCGACGCGCTCTACATCGCGACCTTGCAGGACAGTCACCCGGAATACGCGTTGCGCGCCTTCGCGGCGGGCAAACCCGTGCTGTGCGAAAAGCCCGCCGCCGTGAGCGCGCGCGATCTGCAGCGCATGATCGACGCGGCGCGCGCGGCGAAGCTGCTCTTCATGGAAGCGATGAAGCCGCCGTTTTATCCGCTGTATCGCCGCCTGCGCGCGCATCTGGAGCACGATTCCATCGGCGAAATCGGGCTCGTGCGCGCGGGTTGCTCGATCGCGCACGTGCCGCTCGATCACCCGTCGTTCTCGCTCGAAGCGGGCGGCGGCGCGCTGCTCGACATCGGTATCTACGAGGCGTTTCTTGCGGTCGACTGGCTCGGCGAGGCGCTCGACGTGCAGACTATCGGCCGCCTCGGCGCCTCCGGCGTCGACGTGTTCGCGAGCCTGAACGTGCGCCACGAACGCGGCATCGCGCAATTGTTCTGCGGCCTCGATCTGCAAGGCCGCGGCGATGCGCTCATCGGCGGCACGCTCGGCACGGTGACGATTCACGAAAACTGGTGGAATCCGGCGCGCGCGACGATTGCGTACACCGACGGACGCAAGATCGAACTCGACGAGCCTTTCACGGGCGGCGGCCTCAACTACGAAACCGCGCATTTTTGCGAGTTGCTGCGCGCGGGCGAAACGGAAAGCCCGGTGATGCCGCACGCGATGTCGATGCGCATGATCGCGATCATCGACGCCGCGCGGCGCGATCTGAAGCTGCGCTTTCCCTTCGAGACCGACTGATACGAAAGAGCCGCTTTTCAGCGGCTCTTTTTCGTCGATGTCGCTCAGTGTCGTCCCGGCAGCGCGAGACGCCGTTCGAAAATCCGCTGCACGAATTCGAGCACGCTGCACAGAATCCAGTAGACGAACGCCGCCGCGAGATAGAGCGGCAGCGGCTGATAGGTCGCCGCGATCACTTCCTGCGCGCTTCGCAACAGCTCGGTCACGGTGATGACCGAGACGAGCGACGTGTCCTTGATCAGACTGATGAGACTGTTCGACAAGCTCGGCACCGCGATGCGCAGCGCCTGCGGCCCGATCACGTAGCGCAGCGTCTGCGTGCGCGACAACCCGAGGCTATAGGCCGCGAGCCACTGTCCGGTGTGGATGCCGAGGATCGCGCCGCGCATGCTTTCCGACAGATACGCGGCGACGTTCGCCGACAGCGCGATCACGCCCGCGGGTGTGGGCTCGAGCGAGATGCCGAGGCTCGGCAGGCCATAGTAGATGACGAAAATCTGCACGAGCAGCGGCGTGCCGCGCATCACGCTCACATAGCAGCGACCGATCGCGACGAGCGCGCGATTCTGGCTGATGCCCATCAACGCCAGCACGACGGCCGCGATGAGGCCGAAGAACATCGAATAGAGCGCGAACTTGATTGTCAGCAGCGCGCCTTGCGCCAGCACGGGCGCCGATTGAACGAGCAGGGATGTCGTGGACATGGACGGGGGAACGTGAAAGAACCGGCGTGGCGAGTCAGAAGATTCGGCACATCATAACCGGCGAGGAAAAAGCGAAGGGCGGCACCGTCGAACGATGCCGCCCTGAAGCGCCAGAAGCGCAGACTTACTTCGCGGGCTTCGTCACGTCGATGCCGAACCACTTGTCCGAAATCTTCGTGAACGTGCCGTCCGCTTCGAGCTGGTTCATCGCGTCGTCGATTGCCTTCGCGAACTTCGGATTGCCCTTCTTGAACGGAATGCCCGACGGATTGCCCGCGCCGACATTCGCGCCCGTGCGCAGCGGCAACTGCGAATTCTTCAGCAGATACGCGAGCATCAGGCGGTCGTTGAGCGCCGCGTCGAGACGGCCGGCGGCGAGGTCACGCAGATACTCGGGCGCGCCCGGATAGGTCTTCACGTCGATGCCCGGCACCGACTTCGCCATGTCCATGTAGTTCGTGCCGAGTCCGACGCCGAGCTTCTTGCCCTTCAGTTCTTCGAGCGTCTTGAACTCGCGCTTGTCGTCCGAACGCTGGATCAATTGCGCGTTCGAATACGTGTACGCCGGCGAGAAGTCGAGCGTCTGCTTGCGCGCGTCGGTGATGCCGACCTGGTTCACGATCACATCGAACTTGCCTGCCTGCAGGCCCGCGATGATGCCGCTCCATTCGGTCGTGACGAACTCGGGCTTCACGCCGAGCTTGGCGGCGACGGCTTTGGCGATATCGACATCGAAGCCGACCAGCTCGCCGTTCGGCGCTTTCGAGTTGAACGGCGGGAAGGTGCCTTCCAGGCCGACGCGCAGCGTGCCGCGCTGCTTGACCTGATCGAGCAGGTCGTCGGCGTGTGCCGCGGTGGTGACGGCGGTGAATGCCGCGCCGATCAGGCTGGCAGCGACGAGTTTCTTGAGCGTGGACAGTTTCATTGTGTTGTTTTCCTCTTGATGGGCACAGCGTTTTTTCGGATGCGGCGATCATAGTGAGAATGCAATCGCCGCGTAATACCGTTTGTTCATGTCTATATGCGGGATCGGCTCGTTCACGCGAGCGCGTCGACGCATTCGCGGACAAGCGCCGGACCGCGATAAATCAGCCCCGTGTAAAGCTGCACGAGCGACGCGCCCGCCGCGAGCTTCGCGCGCGCGTCCTCGCCCGAGAAAATCCCGCCCACGCCGATGATCGGCACCTCCGTGCCGACTTCCGCGCGCAGCTTGCGGATCACCTCGTTGGATGCGTCGAAGACTGGCCGCCCCGACAGGCCGCCCGCTTCGTCGCCGTGCTTCATGCCGGTCACGGCGGTGCGCGAGAGCGTCGTGTTCGTGGCGATCACGCCGTCGATCTTGTGAGCGAGCAGTGTGCCCGCGATCGACCTGATCTGCTCGTCGTCGAGGTCGGGCGCGATCTTGAGCGCGAGCGGCACGAGCTTGCCGTGCAGGTCGGAAAGACGCGCCTGCTTCTCCTTCAGTGCGCCCAGCAGCGAATCGAGCTCGCCCGCGCCTTGCAGCTGCCGCAGATTCTTCGTGTTCGGCGACGAAATGTTGATCGTCACATAGCTCGCGAACGGATAGACGCGCTCGAGGCAGTAAAGGTAATCCTCGGCGGCGCGCTCGATCGGCGTATCGGCGTTCTTGCCGATGTTGAGGCCCAGCACGCCGCGATAGTGCGCCGCCTTCACGTTGGCGACGAACTGATCGACGCCGCGGTTGTTGAAGCCCATCCGGTTGATGAGCGCGTCCGCCTCCGGCAGCCGGAAGATGCGCGGACGCGGATTGCCCGGCTGCGCGCGCGGCGTCACGGTGCCCACTTCGATGAAGCCGAAGCCGAGCGCGGCGAGCCCGTCGATGCACGCGCCGTCCTTGTCCAGGCCCGCAGCCAGGCCGACCGGGTTGCGGAACGTGATGCCCATGACAGTGCGGGGCGAATCGGGGCCGCGTCTCGCGAGCATGCCGGCGAGCCCGGTGCGGCCGGCGGCGCCGAGCATGCGCAGCGTCAGGTGATGAGCATCTTCCGCGTCCATCTTGAAGAGATGCGAACGCGCGATCGGGTAGAGGGAACTGAACACGAAATGAAAGCCGGCGACGGCGGATTTTTTTAAGACCGCTATTTTAGCGGCTTTGGACGGCGGGCCGGTCGCACTCTGCGGGTTGCTCCGGCGGCTATTTCGGCTGGCTCGGACCGTGGATGCGCCCAGGCATCGGCAGCGTGCCGGCGGATTGCGTGCTGGCGGGATCGAGGAGCGTCCAGCGTCCGTCGATCAGACCTTCCAGCGGCCGGAAATTCGCCTTGTAGGCCATTTTCTCGCTTTCGCGAATCCAGTAGCCGAGATAGACGTGCGGCAGGTCGAGGCTCTTCGCCTGCTCGATCTGCCAGAGGATGTTGAACGTGCCGTAGCTCGTCTTCGGCATGTCCGGCTCGAAGAACGTGTACACCGATGACAACCCGTCGCCGAGGATGTCGATCATGCTGATCATGCGCAGGACGCCGGGCGTGTCCGCGTGCGCAGGATCGGCGGGTTCGCGGAACTCGACGAGACGCGAATTGATCCGGCTCTGCAGCAGGAACTGCTCGTATTGGTCGCGGCTGTCGCGATCCATGCCGCCGCCCGCATGCCGCGCCGACTGATAACGCATGTAGAGCGCGTAGTGTTCTTCGTCGTAGTGCAGCGGCGCGACGCTCGCCACCAGATTGCCGTGCTGCTTCCACACGCGCCGCTGCGAGCGGTTCGGCACGAAACGCGCGACCGGCACGCGCACCGGCACGCAGGCGCGGCAGCCGTCGCAATACGGGCGATAGGTGAAGACGCCTGAACGCCGGAAACCGGCCTTGACGAGTTCGGTGTAGACGTCGGAGTTGATCAGATGGCTCGGCGTCGCGACCTGCGAGCGCGCGACGCGCCCTTCCAGATAACTGCAAGGGTAGGGCGCTGTTGCATAGAATTGCAGCGCGGAAAGCGGTGACAGCGGTAGCTCGTTCGGATGTGTCACGTTGGCGGCTCTCGCAGGCGTCGTCTCGTCGTTGCCGACCGGCGCGTAGATTCCACTTTTCGGGCGCGCGCGGCGGCTGCATTTCGTGTGTCGCTCGGGGCGTCGCGCGCAGCGTTCAGCGTGCCAGCACGTCGAGAAGGACGGATTTGTCGAAGCGCCAGCCGATCGCCGGTTCCGCCGTGGCCCGCCGGAGATGCGCCACGAATGCGCGGCGTGCGATCTCACGGCCGCCCAGCGACGCCAGATGCGACGTGTTCTGCTGGCAGTCTATCATCTCAATTTGATTGCGGCGCAAGTGTCCGACGAGCGCCGCAAGCGCGATTTTCGACGCATCGGTCTTGTGCGCAAACATCGATTCGCCGAAGAACATGCGCCCGAACGACACGCCGTAAAGCCCGCCGACGCGCACGCCGTCGTGCCACGTTTCGATGCTGTGCGCGCTACCCGCGCGGTGCAATGTGGTGTACGCATCCACGATGTCCGTGGTGATCCAGGTGCCGCGCTGGCCGTCGCGCGGCGTGTCGGCGCAGGCGCGCATCACGGCGGAAAAATCGTCGTCGACGCGGATTTCCCAGACCGGATCGCGCACGACGCGCTTCAAGGTCTTGCGCAGCGAATCAGATACCTTGAACTCGGCCGGAAAGAGCACCATGCGAGGGTCGGGGCTCCACCACAGCACGGGCTGGCCGTCCGAATACCACGGGAAAATGCCGCGACCGTAGGCATCGATGAGCCGTGACGGCAAAAGGTCCGCGCTTGCGGCGAGCAGGCCCGGCGCGCCGCTCGCCGCGCCGAGCGCGCGCTCGACGGGCGGAAAAGGATCGTCGTCGGCGAGCCAGGGAACCATGTTCTCGGGTGAGTGGCGTTCTGTGATGTCAGCGAGCGATGCGATCAGCCGTCGCGCAGCGTGCGGAAAATGTCGCCCGTGTGCAGCGTGAAATTGCCGGCGGCGCGGTCGGCGAAGAAAAAGCGCAGCGTCTGGCCGACCGTCGGAAACGCGATCTCGTCCCACGGAATCTCGCTTTCCTCGAAGAGCTTCACCTCCAGGCTTTCCTCGCCGGGATCGACTTCGATATCGAGCAGCCGCGCCAGATAGAAGAGATGCACCTGATGCACGTGCGGCACGTTGAGCAAGGTGAAAAGGCTCTGGATCTCGACGCGCGCGCCCGCTTCCTCGAGCGTTTCGCGCGCGGCGCCTTCGCTCGTCGTCTCCTGCATTTCCATGAAGCCGGCGGGCAAGGTCCAGTAGCCGTAGCGGGGCTCGATCGCGCGGCGGCACAGCAGCACCTTGTCGTCCCACACCGGGACGGTGCCTACGACGTTACGCGGATTTTGATAGTGAACCGTGCCGCAGTTGTTGCAGACGAAGCGCTCACGGTTGTCGCCGGGCGGAATGGCGAGGCCGACCTCGTGGCCGCAGACGGAACAGAATTTCATGGAAATGGACGTGGGAGATGTGCTGCGAGTGTATCACCGCACCGCGGCGGCTTTGAGGCACTCAAACGGTTTGCGGCATCAGTCGCGTCGCATGACTGGCTTCCCTGAAGCCGAAGGTGCGATGCCTGCCTTCTCGCTACAATAGTTGACCAGAATTGCCGTGTCCCTTTTCACGATCGGGGCGCCTCGCGCGCCTGAAGCAAACTCCATGTCAACCACGCCACCCGCTTCCAACCGTCCTCCGATGCTCGCCACCGCCGATGCGCTCGGCCGTTTGCTCGACGCCGCGCGTCAGGTGGACGGCCGCGAGCGCGTCGGCACGCTCGACGCGCTCAACCGCGTGCTCGCCGCCGATGTGACCTCGCCGCTCGACGTCCCGCCCATGCATACGAGCTCGATGGACGGCTACGCGGTCCGCGCCGCCGATCTCGCCGGCGCGAACGAAGGCGCGCCCGTCGCACTGCCGGTGTCCCAGCGCATTCCGGCGGGCCACGCGGGGAAGCCGCTCGCGGCGGGCACGGCCGCGCGCATCTTCACCGGCGCGACGGTGCCGCCCGGCGCGGATGCCGTCGTCATGCAGGAAATGGCGCGTGTTGCGGATGACGGGCGCATCGCGTTCGCGCAGACGCCCGCAGCGGGCGAGTGGATCACGCAGCAAGGCGCGGATATCAGGCGCGATTCGGTGATCCTGCCCGCGGGCACGCGCCTCACGCCGCAGGCGCTCGGGCTGGCGGCGTCGGTCGGTTGCGCAGAGCTCGATGTCGTGCGCCGCGTGCGTGTCGCGATCTTCTTCACCGGCGACGAACTGCGCATGCCCGGCGAGCCGCTCGAACCCGGCGCGATCTACAACTCCAACCGCTTCACGCTGCGAGCGCTCCTTGCGAAGTTCGGCTGCGAGGTGACCGATCTCGGCATCGTGCCGGATCGGCTGGACGCGACCCGCGAGACGCTGCGGCGTGCGGCGACCGATCACGATCTGATCCTGACGTGCGGCGGCGTGTCGGTCGGCGAGGAAGATCACGTGAAGCCGGCGGTGGAGGCCGAAGGGCGCATTTCGATGTGGCAGATCGCGATGAAACCCGGCAAGCCGCTCGCCTTCGGCGCGGTGCGGCGCGGCGATGAAGGCAGCGAGGCGTTCTTCATCGGCTTGCCGGGCAATCCGGTGTCCAGTTTCTGCACGTTCCTGCTGTTCGTGCGGCCCTTCCTGCTGCGTCTTGCGGGCGTGCAGAAGGTCACGCCGCGCGTCTACTCGATGCGCGCCGACTTCAGTCAGAAAAAAGGCGACCGTCGCAACGAATTCCTGCGCGCGCGCGTGAACGCGTCGGGCGGGCTCGATCTCTTCGAGAACCAGAGCTCGGCCGTGCTGACATCGACCGTCTGGGGCGACGGTCTCATCGACAATCCGCCGAATCATGCGATCAGCGCTGGCGAGATCGTGCGCTTCATCCCATTTTCAGAACTGATATGAAAGTCGAACTGAGGTTTTTCGCGAGCGTGCGCGAGGCGCTGGGCGTCGCGAACGAGACGGTCAGCGTGCCGGACACGGTGGTGAATGTCGGCGATGTGCGCGCCTGGCTGCGCCTGCGCGGCGGCGTGTGGGAAGAGGCGCTCGCCGAAGGCCGGGCGTTGCGCATGGCGTGCAATCACGTGATGACGAATCCGTCGCAGCGCATCACCGAGGGCTGTGAGGTTGCGTTTTTTCCGCCGGTCACGGGTGGCTGACATGTCGACGCGTTCCAAAGTCCGCGTGCAGGAAGCCGATTTCGACATCAGCGCGGAAGTCGCCGCGCTGCGTGCCGACAATCCGAAGGTCGGTGCGGTCGCGTGTTTCGTCGGCACGGTGCGCGATCTGAACGAGGGCAGCGCCGTCGAAACCATGGAGCTCGAGCATTACCCTGGCATGACGGAGAAGTCGCTCGAAGCGATCGCCGATCAGGCGCGCGAGCGCTGGCGCGGCTCGGACGTGCTCATCGTGCATCGCGTGGGCAAGCTGAAGCCGCTCGATCAGATCGTGCTCGTCGCAACGACGGCGGTGCATCGCGCAGAGGCGTTCGAATCGTGCGCTTTCGTGATGGACTATCTCAAGACGCAAGCGCCGTTCTGGAAGAAGGAAAAGACCGAAGCGGGCGAACGCTGGGTCGACGCGCGCGAATCCGACGATGCGGCGCTCGCGCGCTGGCAGGACTATCCGTCCTGATTGGCGTTACTTTTCGTCGGCGCCCGTGCCGATGAATTTCGCCGGAAACGGCTCCGCGCCCGGACGCTCGGGAAAGCGCGGCTCGGGGGCGCCGCCCGTGCGCTGGCGCTTGAGCGCCGCGAGCAATTCCTGCTGCTCGACGGGAATCTGATAATCCCAGCCGAACTTGCTGAGTTGCAGACTCTGCGCGATGCGCAGCGCCGGTTCCATGAACTGCACGGCGGCGGCCGGTTCGTAGCGCGACTCGACCGTGTTCAGAAACAGCGACAGCCAGCGCGCGAAGTGGCGCGGCTCGATATCGTCGATCGGACGATGGGCTTCCTGGACATTTCCCCGATACTGTTTCGACCCGAGCACGAGGCTCGACCAGAAAGTCGTCATTGTGGCGAGATGCTCGTCCCAACGTCCCGTGAGCGCGCGCGAGAAGATCGGCCCGAGCAGGGGATCGTCGTCGACGCGGCGATAAAAGGCTTCCACCAACGCGCGGACGTTGGCTTCGCTGGGTTCGCGCTCACGTGGCGCGTCGGTGGCCGGGTGTTCGGTGTTCATCGTCGATCTGCGAAACAAAGAGAGAGTAGATCAGATATTTTGCTGACGAAGCATATCAAGATGACGCAAAATGGTGCTTCCGTGCGCGGGCGGCATACGTGTGCCGTGAGTTGTCCGAATGTTGCCCGAGTGTTGCCCGAAACGCATGGACGTTCGTCCGTATCTTATGCGTCTCGGTTCGCTGCGCCGGTAGCACGTCAACAGCGACGATAAGAGACGTTCTTGCGCGAGGGTTTCTGACGAGACGCGCGGTCCGTCAAATCACCGATGTGCCTTCATCCAATTCTATTCGCGCGAAATCATGCGACTCACCGATTACACCGATTATTCGCTGCGCGTTCTCCTTTATCTCTGCGTTCGACCTTCGGGCCTTTCGACGATTCAGGAGATTTCGGATGCGTACGGCATCTCGAAGAATCACTTGATGAAGATCGTCCAGCAGCTCGGCGAGCTCGGCTGGGTCGAGACGGTGCGCGGCCGCAACGGCGGCCTGCGGCTTTCGTCGCGCTCGCGCGAGCTCACGATCGGTGACATCGTGCGCAAGACCGAGAGTGATTTCGCGCTCGTCGGTTGCTTCGCGGATCAGGAAGATGCAACCCGTCCGCGCTGCGTGATCCAGCCGAACTGCCGCCTGCGCGGCGTGCTCGCGGCGGCGCGCGACGCCTTTCTCGCCGAACTCGACAAGCATACGGTCGGCGAGCTCGCGCAGCCGGCGAACGAACTCGCGCGGCTGCTCGGCATCGTCAGCATTGCGCCGCTTCCGGCGGACGCCTTAGTGCCGGTCCGCGCGTCGTCCTGACGCGCGCGGACGCGTCACGCGCTGAACAAAGCTCGAACGCCGCAGTCAATCCTGAGCGTGTGGACGGTGCACGCCGTCATTGTCGGAGAGCAAAAAACGCACTTTTTGCGCCAAAGCGTGCTTGAAAGTGACAAAAAGCGCCTCATTTTGGTCGTATTCAGAATTGGAGCTTTCAAAAAATGAGAATCGACAAACTCACCACCAAATTTCAGGAAGCGCTCTCCGACGCGCAGAGCCTGGCGGTCGGTCGTGATAACCAGTACATCGAACCGGTGCACCTGCTCGCGGCGCTCATCGCGCAGCAGGACGGCTCGGCGCGCTCGCTGCTCTCGCATGCTGGCGTGCAGGTTCAGGCGCTGCAGACCTCGCTGAACGAAGCGATCAACCGTCTGCCGCAAGTTCAGGGCACGGACGGCAACGTGCAAGTGAGCCGCGAACTCGCGGGCCTGCTCAATGCCGCCGACAAGGAAGCGCAGAAACTCAACGACACCTACATCGCGAGCGAGATGTTTCTGATCGCCGTGGCCGACGACCGGGGCGAAGCGGGCCGTCTGGCGAAGCAGCACGGTCTGTCGAGAAAAGCGCTCGAAGCCGCGATCAACGCCGTGCGCGGCGGCGCGCAGGTCAATAGCCAGGACGCCGAAAGCCAGCGCGAGGCGCTCAAGAAATACACCGTCGATCTGACCGAGCGCGCTCGCGCGGGCAAGCTCGATCCGGTGATCGGCCGTGATGACGAGATTCGTCGCTCGATCCAGATCCTGCAACGTCGCACGAAGAACAATCCGGTGCTGATCGGCGAGCCGGGCGTCGGCAAGACGGCGATCGTCGAAGGGCTCGCGCAGCGTATCGTCAACGGCGAAGTGCCGGAAACGCTCAAGGGCAAACGCGTGCTGTCGCTCGATATGGCGGCGCTGCTCGCAGGCGCGAAGTATCGCGGCGAGTTCGAGGAGCGCCTGAAAGCCGTGCTGCACGACATAGCGAAGGACGAAGGCCAGACGATCGTCTTCATCGATGAAATTCACACGATGGTCGGCGCGGGCAAGGCCGAAGGCGCGATGGACGCGGGCAACATGCTCAAGCCGGCGCTCTCGCGCGGCGAGCTGCACTGCATCGGCGCAACCACCCTCGACGAATATCGCAAGTACATCGAGAAGGATGCGGCGCTCGAGCGGCGCTTCCAGAAAGTGCTCGTCGATGAACCGTCGGTGGAAGCGACCATCGCGATCCTGCGCGGCTTGCAGGAAAGGTACGAGTTGCACCACGGCGTCGAAATCACCGATCCCGCTATCGTCGCGGCCGCGGAACTGTCGCATCGCTATATCACGGACCGCTTCTTGCCGGACAAGGCCATCGATCTGATCGACGAAGCCGCGTCGCGCATCAAGATGGAAATCGATTCGAAGCCCGAAGAGATGGATAAGCTGGACCGCCGTCTCATTCAGTTGAAGATCGAGCGCGAAGCCGTGAAGAAGGAGAAGGACGAGGCGTCGCAGAAGCGTCTGCAACTGATCGAAGAGGAAATCGACCGGCTGAACCGCGAGTATTCCGATCTCGAGGAAATCTGGACTGCCGAGAAAGCGGCAGTGCAGGGCAGCGCGCAGCTGAAGGAAGAAATCGAGAAGGTGCGTGCGGACATCACGCGTTTGCAGCGCGAAGGCAAGCTCGAAAAAGTCGCCGAGTTGCAGTACGGCAAGCTGCCCGAGCTCGAAGCGCGCCTGAAGCAGGTGACGCAGGCCGAATCGCAGGAGCAGAACAATCCGACGCGTCCGCGTCTTTTGCGCACGCAAGTCGGGGCCGAGGAAATCGCGGAAGTGGTGTCGCGTTCCACCGGCATTCCCGTGTCGCGCATGATGCAGGGCGAACGCGAGAAGCTGCTGCAGATCGAGAGCAAGCTGCATGAGCGCGTCATCGGCCAGGACGAGGCAATCGGCGCGGTGGCGGATGCGATTCGCCGTTCGCGCGCGGGTCTGTCCGATCCGAACCGCCCGTATGGCTCGTTCCTGTTCCTCGGGCCGACGGGCGTCGGCAAGACCGAGTTGTGCAAGGCGCTCGCGGCCTTCCTTTTCGATTCGGAGGATCATCTCATCCGCATCGACATGAGCGAGTTCATGGAGAAGCACAGCGTCGCCCGTTTGATCGGCGCGCCGCCGGGATATGTTGGCTACGAGGAAGGCGGTTATCTGACCGAAGCCGTGCGCCGCAAGCCGTACAGCGTGATTCTGCTCGACGAGATCGAGAAGGCGCACCCGGACGTGTTCAACGTGCTGCTGCAAGTGCTCGACGATGGCCGCATGACCGATGGCCAGGGCCGCACCGTCGACTTCAAGAACACGGTGATCGTGATTACGTCGAACCTTGGTTCGCAAGTCATTCAGGGCATGGTCGGCGAGCCGCAGGAGAAGGTGAAGGATGCCGTCTGGGAAGAAGTGAAGCTGCACTTCCGGCCGGAGTTCCTGAACCGTATCGACGACGTCGTCGTGTTCCATGCGCTCGACCGCACGAACATCGAGTCGATCGCGAGGATTCAACTGCAGCGTCTGCGTGAGCGTCTCGCCAAGCTCGACATGCAACTCGAAGTGTCGGATGCGGCGCTCGGGCAGATCGGCAAGGTCGGTTACGACCCGCTGTTCGGCGCGCGGCCGCTCAAGCGTGCGATTCAGCAGGAGATCGAGAATCCGGTCGCCAAGCTCATCCTCGCCGGGCGTTTCGGGCCGAAGGACGTCATTCCGGTCGATGTGCGGGAAGGCGAGTTCGTGTTCGATCGCGTCGTGCATTGACGCGCCATGGGGCCGTCCCGCAAGCGGGGCGGCCGTTCATGCAAAAGGGCAACGAAGCGATTCGTTGCCCTTTTTTCTTTTTTGCTCGCTCGAAAGCGCTGTGCGAAAAGCAAAAGCCCCGCGCGGCGCGATGCCTGCGGGGCCTTCGATGCAAGCCGAATTAGCGCGCTTAACCCTGCTTCGGCTCTTCGCTCTTGCCGAAGAGACCGGCGAGGCCGCCGAGCGAGCCGAGCACGCCGGTCAGATCGAGCTGACCTTCGGGCGGCACTTCGCCATTGGGCGTCGCGCGATCGACGATATGCGGCAGCACTGCCGCCAGCATGCCCGAGAGTTGGTCGCCCGAAACGCCGGCCTTTTGCGCGAGTGCGCCGACATTGTCTTGGCCGAGCACGTTGGTGAGCGTGTCGGGGCTGATGGGTTTGTTCTCACCGGTGCCGATCCACGACTGGACGACATCGCCCGCGCCGTGCTGCTGGAAGCGCTGGATCAGGCCCATGATGCCGCCCGGCTGGCTGTTGACGAAT
This sequence comes from Caballeronia turbans, assembly GCA_001544655.2. Taxonomy (GTDB): domain Bacteria; phylum Pseudomonadota; class Gammaproteobacteria; order Burkholderiales; family Burkholderiaceae; genus Caballeronia; species Caballeronia turbans. The sequence continues at coordinate 64,954 of FCOD02000023.1, read as the reverse complement.
GCGAGCGCCGCTGCGATCAGCGCGGCCTGGCCGGACTGGCCCTGTTGGCCGCCTGGTTGTTGCGATGAATTGCCGAGGGAGGAGGCGAGGATATCGAGTAGGCTCATGACAGTCTCACTACGAGAGGTTGCGGGGTGGGTTCGCCCGCACCGCCGCGTCCGGCTTTGAACCGGGCATGGCGTCGCGGGCATCGGCCGCGAGCGGCCGTTCAACGATGGTCATACGAAGGCAACTTTCCTTCGACATGGTTCCCCGAAGAATCACTGACTGGCAGCCGCGGCGCTGGCGGCCTTGTCTTTCTTGCTGCGCTTCGATTTGGCGGGCTTCGCGTCGCTCGCGGCGGACGGGCCCGAAGCGCTCGCCGTTTCTGCAGCCGCGCTTTCCTTCTTCGATTTCTTCGACGCCTTCGTGCCGGATGCCGGCGCGGCAGGTGCCGTAGCCGGGGTCTGCGCCGTAGTGGCCGCCGGCGACGTCGCGCCGGTGGCCGCCGCCGATGACTTCACCGTCGAGTTCGGCGCGGCGCTGCCGCCTTGCGTCGACGTGGTCGCGGGCTTCGGGGTCTTGCCCGTAGGCGGCAGCGACGAGCCGCCAATTGTCAGGCCGTTCTGCTCCAGCGTCGCCACCGACTTGGTGCCGAGCCCCTTGACGCGGGTCGCGAGATCGTCGGCGTCCTTGAACGGGCCGTTTTTCGTGCGCTCGTCGATGATCGCCTTCGACTTCACCGGCCCCAGCCCTTTCACCGCTTCCAGCGCGGCTTGGTCGGCGGTATTGACATCGACCGCGGCGAACGCCGCACCCATCGACAGCATCAACGCTATGCACAGCATCAGCAGCTTTTTCAGCATGACGGCACTCCAGCTTGAGAGAGAAAGGATGAATCGATAAGTTCGGGCCAGTCGGAAAGATGCCGTTAAGGATAGGGCAAAAACCCGGTCCCGCAACGATAACGGTTCGCATTGTGCACGACCCCGCCGCGCGCACCGCGCTTTCCGCACAATCTTTAACGTTGCAAAATGCCGGATGGATGACGTCGCGGTGTCTGCCGACCTTCATCACTTCGACGCGGCCGAGGCCGTTTTCGCGAAGGCGCCGCGAACCTCGAAACCGACCTTGTCGACGATTTCGCCTTTTGCATCGATGAGTTCGAGCACGTGACGGCCCGGCCACGGCAGCCATGCGGCGCGGGCGTCGTGGCCGTAGGGCTTTCCGTCGAGCCGCCACGCAAGGCGCGCGCCGCTGTCCGCGCGCTCGAACAACACGCGCTGGCGCGCGGGCGGAATGTCCGGGTCGAGCGCGAAGATCGTGCCGTCCGTGGGCGCACCTATGCGTGCCGCCCGTGCATCGGCATTCGTGCCGCGTGCGGTCTGCGACGCATTCGCCGTGAGGCCGATGGCGCTCATCTGCGTGCCGCGCACGAACCATTCACTGCGCGCGGGTTCGATCTCGTTCTGATACGTGACGCGCGTCTGTACGACGCCCGGCGGCGCTGGCGGCGGACGGCTATCCGATCGCCGGTTCAGATAGTTGACGATGGCGTTCCACGCCGGCGCCGCGCCCGTCACACCGGATACGTCCCACATCGGTGCGCCGTCCGCGTTCCCGACCCACACACCCACGGTGTATCGCGAAGTGAAACCGACCGCCCAGTTGTCGCGCATGTCCTTGCTCGTGCCCGTTTTGACGGCACTGAAGGTGCGTGTCGCGAGCACGCTGTCGAAGCCGAAGGTGCGCGTGCGCGCGTTGTTGTCGGCGAGGATGTCGGTGACGATGAAGCTCGCCTCGGGACTGAAGACGCGGTTTGCGGCAGATGTCGGCCGATGTTCGGCGAGATCGAAGATGGGGCGAGCGATGCCGCCGTTGGCGAGCGCGCGATAGGCGTTGGCGAGCGACGCCAATGTGACGTCGGCGCTGCCGAGCGCGAGGCTGAAGCCGTAGTAGTCGCCCGCCCGCGACAAGGGAATGCCGAGCGCGACCAGCGTCTTCGCGAATCGATGCGGCGTGACCATCACGAGCGTGCGCACCGCCGGCACGTTCAGCGAAGAGCCGAGGGCCGTACGCACGCTCACCCAGCCTTTGAAATCGTGATCATAGTTTTGCGGTATGTAGAGGCCGCCGCCGGTCGCGAGATCGAGTGGCGCGTCGTCGAGCAGCGTGGCGGCGGTGAGGCGCTTCTCGTCGAATGCCTGCGCATAGAGGAAGGGCTTGAGCGTCGAGCCCGCCTGACGCGGGGCGAGTACGGCATCGACCTCCGGCGCGTTCGACAAACCGCCTGCCGAGCCGACCCACGCGAGCACGTCGCCCGAACGGTTGTCGATCACGATGGCCGCCGCGTCGTGCACGTTGCGCGGATGCGCGCGCGCGTTCAGTTCGGCGAGCGTTCGCGCGAGCGTGTCGCGGGCGAAGCGTTGCAGGCGTGAATCGAGCGTGGAGCGCACGCGTGCGCCCGCCGCCGGATGCACCTCGCTCGCGACACGTCGCGCGAGATGCGGCGCGAGGGCGTCGTCGCCTGACGCATAGGCGGGCGCGGCGGCCGTGCGCGTGAGCGTGAGCTGAACGTAGCTGTCGAGATTGACGCATGGATCGACGCTTCGGGCGACGCCGTGCAGCGCGTGCATATCGCGCAGGATCACGCAACTGCGCGCGGCGACTTTCGCATACGGGGCGTTCGGCGCGCGCACGAGTGCAGCGGCGAGCGCGGCCTCGCGTTCGTCGAGCCCGGACGGCGCCTTGCCGAAAAGTGTCTGCGACAACGCCGACAACCCGACGATCTCGCCGCGGAACGGCACGAGATTCAGATACGCCTCGAGAATCTGATCCTTGCGCCAGGTTCGTTCGAGCCAAAGCGCGCCGATCGTCTGCCCGGCCTTTTCGCCGATCGAGCGCCGGCCGGCCGATTTATCGGCTTCGATGAGTCCGGTGAGCTGCATCGTCACCGTCGATGCGCCGCGCGTGCGCGTGTTCCACAGATTGCCCCACGCGGCTGCCGCCGCGCCGCGCCAGTCGACGCCCGCGTGTTCGTAGAAGCGCTTGTCCTCCGATACGACGATCGCTTCTCGCAATGCCGGCGATACATTCGAGAGCGCGACCCAGTCGCCGCGCCGCGCGCTTTTGTCGATGCGCGTGCGGGCAAGCGGCTCGCCGTCGCGGGCGAGCAGGACCCAGTCGGAACTGCGCCAGTTCGCGCGCACGTCGTCGAAGCCCGGCGACGCGTGCGCCGCCGCCGAAAGAACGCACGCGGTGACGAAGCCGGCGGCGCGTTTCATGACATCACTTTGCGGCAAGCGGCTTTACCACCACCGGCGCATTCGGCAACGCGCCGAACGACGAGGGGGCGTAAAGCGCTTCGACGCGCGTGGGCGGCAAGCCGAAGGTGCCGGGATTGTTAAGCCGCATGGTGTATTCGACGGTCAGCTTGCCTTTGGGCAGATAGCCGTAGTACGCGCGGTAACCATCGAAGCTGCGTTCGACGAACGCAGGCCACGCGCCGCGATCCTGTTTCTCGCCCTGGGTCGCCGCTTCGGAGTCGCGTCCGAGGCCGGAGCCGAGAATCGTCGCGCCCGCGGGAATCGGATCGTTGACGACGACCCAGGTCATGTCGCTCTGCGCGTCGATGTCGAGATGCACACGCACGATGTCGCCGCGCGAGAGCACGCCCTTCACCGCCGGATCGACCGGCGTCACGGTCTTCGCGATGCGATAGCCCGCCGCGAGTGGCGCCTTCAACGCGACGGCCGCGAGACTTTCGATCGTCGCCCACGGCTTGCCGGTGCCCTCCTGCGTCAGCGTGAGCGAAGCGCTGCTCCACGGCAGCATTACGCTGCGCACGCTGGCGGTCTTTGTGACGGACGTCGCCGATGCGGGCGCGCTCGAAGGCGGCGCGCTCCAGTTCACGCTTTGCGTCGAGGCGCCGAGTTGAATCGACGTATGACCCGTCACCGGCGTGCTTTCGAAGAGCCGCGAGAATTTGCCGACCGCGAGCGCGCCCCACAGATTGGCGGTCGTCGTCTGCCACGCGCCGTTCTTCTGCAGTGCGAGCAAGCCCGCGACGACGCGCGGCATCTCGTCCTTCCATCCGGGCGCGTCCGCGAAAATGAGCGCCGCGTGCGCGGCGTTCGTCTCGGTGCCGCTCATGAGCCACCAGAGATCGTCGTCGCGCTCGGTGGAGAAGGTGAGGCGCGTGCCCTGATACGTCAGGCGCGCACGGATGATCTGCTCGGCCTGCGCGCGCTTTTCCTCGCGATTCGGAATGCCGTCGACGTGCGACAGGATCGCGTAGTAATCGAGCACCGCCGATGTCGGCCACTGATCCGGCGCGACCGTGATCGAGTCGAGCATGCGCGCCTGCGCGAGGCCATAGCGCGACAAAGCCTCGATGGCCGCGAGCTTCTCGAAGTCGAGATCGTTGCGCGGCGCCCAGAACTTGCGATCGATCTTGCCGTCGACGACATTCGCGAGGCCCGCCGCCATCCGGTTGCGCAGATCGGCGGGCAAGGCGAAGCGGCCGTCCTGCTTCGCGGCTTCATCGGTGACGGCGAGCAGATACGCGGTGAGAGCGGGGCTGCCGGTCGGGCGCTCGTCGTCGGCGGGCGGGAAGTAGTTCGCGAGGCCGTCGCGGTCCAGATACGACGGCATCTTCGCGAGTACGGCCTGCCATTGCGCGGCGTCCATCAGGCCGAGCGCGCGCGAGGTCTGCTGCTCGAGGCAGTTGTACGGATAGCGCTCGAACCAGCGGCGCACACCGGGCAGGCCATCGGCGAGCTTCGGCTGCAGGGACACCGCGATGCCGCCGCGCACGGCGCCGTCGCTCGACTTGCTCGCATCGGCGGGCGGCGCGACGGGCAGCGTGAACGTGCCGTCGACTTGCGCGATGGTCGCCTGCTGCACGGTGACCGGAACCGCCGCGACGACTTTTTGCGCCACTTTTACGGCATCGCTTGCGCGCGGGCCGGCCTGTTCGGCGGCGCTCACCTCCCAGGCAAGACTCGCGGACGATTCCGCGCCGGGCACATCGGGCGTCGTCACATCCCAGACCACTTCCTGCGACGATTCCGGCGCGAGCTGCACCGTGCGCGCGTCGAGCGCGAGCGTGCCGGCGCGCGGCGTGACGACGACGCGCATCGTTCGCGCCGTCGTGTTGCGCAGCGTGAACTGCGCGCGAAACGCATCGCCGACGCGCACGAGCGGCGGCAATCCCGAGATCAGTTGCAGATCCTGCGCGCTTTGAATCGAAGCGCTACCGGTGCCGAACTGCCCCGCGCCGACCGCAGCGATCGCGACGATCCGAAAGCGGGTGAGCGCGTCGTTCAGCGGGACATCGACGCTGGCTTCGCCCTTGGCGTCGAGCGTGACGCGCGGATTCCACAGCAAGAGCGTGTCGAACAACTCGCGCGTCGCGCTGTGTCCGCCTCCGCCGCCCGCAGGCACCGCTTTGCGCCCGAAGTGACGCCGTCCGATGATCTCCATTTGCGCGGTCGCCGTCTCGACGCCATACGCGCGCTGCTGCAGCATCGCTTCGAGCACGTCCCAGCTTCGGTTCGGCATCAGTTCGAGCAACGCTTCGTCGACGGCCGCAACGGCGATCTGCGTGCCGGCGGGCGCGGGCTTGCCATCGGGCAGCGCGACTTTCACCTTCACGTGCGCCTTGCTCCGAACGGTGTACGACGTCGCGTCCGGGTTCACGCTCACCGCGAGCCTGTGCGGCGCCGTGCCCACCCTGATCGACGCGAGCCCGTAACGGAACGCGGGCTTCGACAGATCGACGAGCGGCGTCGGCGCCTGATACTGCCGGCCCTCGTGCCAGAACGCGCGCGCCCATTCGACCGGCGCCTTCCATCCCCACGTGAAGAACGAATACCACGGCACTTCGCGGATACGCCCGCGCAACGCGAGCACCGACACGTAGACATTCGGCCCCCACGCATTCCCGACCTTCAGCTCGACGGTCGGATCCTTGCCGTTCAGTTCGACGACCCGCGTCTCCATGATGCCTTCACGTTCGACCGCGACGAGCGCCGTCGCCGAGCGGAAGGGCATGCGCACCTGAAAGCGTGCGGTCTCGCCCGGCTCGTAGCTCGTTTTCTCCGGCAACACGTCGATGCGGTCGGTGTTCTCGCCGCCGAACCACAACTCGTCCTCGCGCGTGACCCATACTGATGTGCTCGCGTTCGCCGTGTGGCCGTCGCCGTCCTTGGCGAGCGCGATCAGATCGACGTTGCCCGGTTCCTTGAGCTTCGCCTCGCACGAGACGATGCCGTGGTCGTCGCTCTTGCCGCTGCACAGCGTGCCGAGATCCTTGCTCTCGGTGTGATTGTCGTACGCGTAGAAGCCGCCCACCATGCGCTTGCGCGAGCTCGACATCACGCGCGCGACGGCCTTGATATCGACCGATACGCCCGCGCGCGGCTTGCCCTGCAAATCGAGCGCGAGCGCCTGCACGGGCAGCGTGCCGCCGACCGACACCCAATGCCCCGCCTTCACGCCGACGGCCACCGCGGCCGGCCAGAGCAGGGTGCCGCCGCTGATCGTCTGAATCTCGCCGTTCGGATCGGCGAAGCTCGCTTCGAGCGCGAGACGCTTCGGCGATTCGACCGCCGGCAGCGGCTTTACCGTGACCTTGCCGACGCCGTCCCGATCGAGCGTGACACGCAGCTTGTCCGCGATGAGCTTCGTCGTCGCGTTGTCCTGCTGCTCGCTGTCTTCGTCCTCGGCGGGCGCGCTGGCGCCATCGTTCGCCGGTTTCCGATATGGCGCGAAGCTGAACGCCTCGTACTGCGAAGCGAAGGGCGGCGCCGTATCGCGCACGAGCGCCGACACCTGCACCGGCAGATTCGACGCCGGTCCGCCCTGCACATATTCGAGCCGCACCGCGACCGCCGCTTCCGGCGCCGCGACGAGCCCGGGCGACTTGCCGTCACCCGCGCTGATCGAGCCTTTGAACACCGGCAGGCGGAATTCCTCGACGCGGAAGCTGCCCGATTCGTACGACTGCGTGACGGCGTTGGCGTTGGCGTTGGCGTTGTCGTTGTCGTTGTCGTTGTCGTTGTCGTTGTCGTCATTCTCGGACGTCGCGCCGTTGTCGAGCGTCACGCTGTATTCGCCGAGCTTGGCCGCGACGGGCACGGTGAAGGTCGAGTCGGCACTATGGTCCGCGGCCCATTTGAGCGGCAGATGCCAGCTCTGTCCGCTGCCGACGTGCCGGATCGTCACGCGGCTCGGATAGCTCGATGCAAAGGCGAAACCGTGGAGTGTCGCGACGCGCAGCAGATGCTTCATCGACACGGTTTCGCCCGCGCGCAGGAGCGTCCGGTCGAACACGGTATGCGCGCGGGTCGTGCGCGTCGCGCTCATGTCCGTCGGCACGTTGAAGCGCCACGATTCGATGCCGCGATTCCAGTCCGACGTTACGAAGGCCATGTCCGGACCGGTGACGGGATCGTTCACGCGCGCCGACACGAAAAAGCCGCCCCATGCGAGGCTGTGCTCGTTGCATTCCCGTGTGGCGGCAAGCGGCTTGCCGATCTTCGCGAGGCCCTGTGCATCGGTCTTTGCGGTGGCGATTTCGTCACCGTTGCAGTCGGTCACGCGAATATCGGCGTTGGCGACGGGCTTGCCTTTGTCGAGCGTCGTCACCCACACGAGGCTGTTCTCGCGTCCCTGCTTGAAATGCACGCCGAGATTGGTGACGAGCACCGACGTGCGCACGTACATCGCCTGACTCTTGCCGAGCAGCGACGCGCCGAGCGCGGGCGAGCCCATTTCGACGACATAGAAACCGGGTTTCGTGAGCGGAATGCCGACGACTTCGAACGGCCGCGGCGCTTTCGGATCGGCAGCGGGCAGCGTGAGCGTTTCGACGCCGCGTTGTTTCGCCAGCATCGACAGCGAACGGATATCGATTTGCGGATCTCTGGACGACGAGCCGTCGCTATTGGGGATGATGACCGGCTCGATGCCGTTGTTCAGCATCGCCGGCATGCGCTCCTCGATCGTCGAGCGTGACATCGACATGCCGTCGAACAGGTCGACGGCGCGCATCCATCGGCGGATGTCGGTGTCGGCGTCGAGTTTGAGCTTCGTGATGTGCGACGTGCCCGAATTGAGCCCTTGCACATGCAAGTCCGCTTCGACGTGGCGCAACGTGACCGGCAGCATCGCGGGCATGCCCGGTTCGGCAAATCGCTCGATGATGCCGAACGTGCCCGACGAGAACTTCGCGAGCGGCGGCATCGCGGCGGTCGTGGTCTTGAGCGGAAAGAGATCGGCGTTCGCGAGCGTGCGGCCGCTCACGTCCTTCAGATTCGCGCGGACCTCGATGGTGAGATCGGCGCGTTCGGGCAGCGGCGCGGCGAACTCGACGGCGCTCAATTCCGCGTCCTTGTCGGTCGCATCGAACCTGGGCGAGGCGTTGCCCTTGGGCCCATGCAGCACGAACTTCTGTGCGTCGGCGCGGCTGATCGGCGCGCTGAAATTCAGCCGCAGCGGGCGAAGCGGTGTGCACGGCGCTTGTGCGTTCTCGCGCTCGCACGAGAAGCTCGCCGTGAAGGGCTCGCGCACGGTGAAGTCGAAGCGCTTTTCGACGTCGTTGGCGATACCGCCCGGACCCGTCACGCCCGCACCGTACACGAGCTGCATCTTGGTCGCCGACGGCAACGTTTGCTGGCACGCGAGCGTGAGCACGCGATCTCTTTCCTTATCCAGCCGGAAATGTTCGAGCAGGGCGGCGCGGGTGGCGTCATCGACCGGGCGCACCGGAATCCGGTTGCCGAGCGCGTTCGATTCGCACCAGACATGCTCGAGCACGGATGCCTGCGTCGCGGGTCCGTTCAGGCGCAGCACGAAAGCCTGATTTTCTTCGATGTCGCCGTAGCTCGGCATGACGCGCGTGACGAACGGTCCGCCCGTCTGGAACGCGAAGCGGCGCGGGCCGGAAAGCGCGTTGCCGGCCACCGACTTGAGGCCGTCCGCGAGATCGAGCGCGCAATGCACGCCGGGCGGAAGATCGTGCTCGAAGTCGAAGGCCCAGGTCTTGGCGTCGATCCAGCGCTGCGAGCCCGCCGTGGCCGACGCGCTTGCGCCGCTACAGGTGAGCTTGCCGGGCGCTGGCGCTGCTGTATTGCCGAACGCGACCATCGGTTCGTCGAATTTGGCGACGACCTGCCGCACTTGCGCGACCTTGCCTTGCGGCGACACGCTCGCGATGCGCGCGGCATCGGCGCGATGAAACGCGGCGCCCAGTCCCAGCGCGGCGATCAGCGTGGTCGCGGCGAGAATCCATTTTTTTTGTGACGTTGTAATGCGGCTCATCCGCTCGCTCCGGGCATTCCTCGACGCGAAATTCTACTGGAGCCTTACGTCAATCTTTCCGATGAAGCGAAGCGCTTATGTTTTTCTACACAAATCAGCGCATTGGATGCGAGCCGAGCGGCTCAGGTCGCGTCGACATTGTTCAAGTGCCGCGAGCTCACGCGCCGCCAGTAGAGAAACAGGCCGACGCCCGCGACGCCCAGACTCGCCGAATTCGCGATCCAGAAGCCGCGCGCGCCTTGCAGCCATTCGGGCACGCCGCCGCCCACGTCGAAGCCGAGCAGATAGCCGCCGCCTAGCCCGATGCCCCACAGCGCGATGGCGTAGATGACAGTCGGCACGAGCGTCACCTTGTACGCGCGCAGGACGAACGCGGTGGTGATCTGCAGTGCGTCGCACAAGTGATAGAAGAAGATGATGAGCACGAGCGGCATCGCGGCCGCGATGACGTTCGCATCCGGCGTATAGGCCGCGATCACATGCGGACGCGCCGCGATCAGGATCACGCCGTACGCGAGCGCGAGCACGCACGCCATGCCGATGCCGTGCCGCGACACCGAGCGGGCATCGTCGTAGCGTCCGGCGCCGAGCGCCTGCGAGACGAGCGTCGACGACGCAATGCCGATCGACAGCGGCGTCATGTACAGCACCGCGCCGAGATTGCCCGCGATCTGATGGCCGGCGAGCGTCGTGGTACCGAAGCGCGAAATGAAGAGCGCCATGAACGTGTACGACGTGACTTCGATCAGATACGAGAGACCCATCGGAATGCCGAGACGCAGGAGCGCGAGCTGACGCCGCCAGACCGGCCAGCAGAAGTGCGAGAAGATGCCGAACGGGCGGAAGAATTCGAACCTGAAGAGCACCGTCATGCCGACGATCGCGAGCACCCAGTTGATGAGCGTGCTCGCGAGCGCGCAGCCCGGGCCGCCGAGCGCGGGCACGCCTGCGCCGCCGAAGATGAACCACGTGTTGAGCGGAACCTTGAGCAATAGTCCGCCGACCTGCAGGAACATCACGAGCCGCGGCTTGCCGACGGCATTGGTGAGCGAGCTGTAGACCCGAAACGCGAGGCTCGCGGGCAGCCCGAACGAGAGGATGCGCAGATAGTCGACCGTGCGGTCGTGCAGCGCGGGCGGACTTTTCGCGAGCGAGAGCAGCGGTTCGGGGAAGTACAGCAGCACGAAGCCGATCACGGTGAGCGCAGCGGCGAGCCACAGCGCCTGACGCGTTTCCTCGCCGATCTCGCTTTCGCGGCCCGCGCCGAAGAGTTGCCCGGCGATCGGCTGCAAGGCGACGAGAATCCCCGTCAGGCCGATATACACCGAGATATAGACCGAGCCGCCGAGGCCGAGCGCGGCCAGATCCGTCGCGGAGAAGCGGCCGACCATCGCGGTGTCGATCACGCCGAACGCGATCACCGCGAGCTGGCCGATCAGCACCGGCCACGCGAGCGCGGCGATCTTGCGCACGTCGCTCAACATGCCGGTCGTGCCGCGGTATGTGGGGATCGCGCGCATCGCGTTACTGCGTCCGGCGCAGGCTCTTCGGACGCAGCGGTTTTTTCGCCGGCGGCGTGGGGCGCTCGATGCGCACGTACAGGCGGAAGCGCTCGTCGCGGTCGGCGACGCGCCGGCCTTCCCACACGAGCTTCCACTGGAATGCGGACATCGACGACGGCTCTCCGTAGTCCGCCGGATCCTGGCGCAGGATCACGTCGCAGTCCTCGTCGAACGCGAAGTGCATGCCGCCGAAATAGGCGAAGGTGGCGATCTGTGCGTCGCCCAGGCGCACGGGCGAGATGCAGGTGTAGTCGGGCGGAAGGTGATCGGCGATCTGCTCGGCCACGTCGCGGTACGTCCGGCTGTAGTTCACCACCGGCAGCCACAGCGTCATGAGCAGCACCCACATGAGCGTCGTGCCCGCGCTCGACAGCACCACGCTGCGCCAGAGCACCTTCGGATGACGCGCGAGCCGCCAGCGCGCGAGCAGAAACCAGCAGACCGTCACGGCCACCGCGCACGCGAACGAAATCAGCTTGAACTCGGGATGAAAGCCCGGCGCGAGACGCGCGAGATTGCGCGCCATCGACGCGGGAAAACCGAACATGCCGGCAGTCCACACGAGCCACACCAGGGAGCCGATGATGGTGAAGCTCAGCATCGCGAACCAGTCGATCGCGTTGATCGCGCCGCGCTTCAACGTGGGCAACGCGAAGGTCGCGAGCACCGAAAGCGGCGGCAGGAGCAGCATGAAGAGCCGGTTGGTCTCGTGCGCCTGCAGGACGACCAGCACGAGCAGCGGCCCGATGATCGACAAAGGGACCCCGACGTGCGGCGAGCGGCGCAGCCCGCCCCAACTGACGAACGCCCAGAGCGCGAGCGGCCACGCGGGCCACGTGAAGAGCGGCAGGTTCTTGATCGCGTACCCGAAGATCGATCCGGGCGTGCCCGAGAAGTACGAAAAGCTGTTGCGCCACCATTGACGCAGCCACCATTCGCCGTCGTCAGGGAAGTAGTGCAGCGTTGGCAGCACCCACGCGGCGATCAGCACGATGGCGACCGGCAGTCCGTAAATCAGAAGTGGCGCGGCCCGCACCTGCTTCACGATGATCGTCATCGCGAGCGTGCAGAGCAGGAGCGCGAACACGAGCACCGGCGAACTGGACAGTCCGACCACGCCGATCGCCAGGCCCCACACGAGGCCGCCGTGGATCGGCTTGTCGAGGCTGCGCACGAGCGCGTAGAGGAGCATCGCGGTGCCGGCGAACTGCGCGAGCTGCGGCGTGGTTTCGTGACCGCGCTCGGCGAGGCCGAAGCAAGCGAGCAGGATGAGCAGTGCGCCGTCGGCGAGCGTGCGGCCGTAGTCGCGGGGCTCCGGTTCGCCGCCGAACGCGTATTTGAAGGGCTGGGCTTCGTCGCGCCGGCCGAGCAGATAGGCCGAATACCATACGAACGCACAGGCCAGACAGAAGAGCAGACCCGTCACGACGCGGGAGGCGTTGCTCGCATCGACCCAGGGGCTCAACAGACGAATGGCCGATGCGCCGAGCCAGTACATTAGCGGACCGTCGGCGGTGGGCGCCTTGCCGAGGAGGTTCGGCAACAGCCAGTCGCGTGCGTCGCCGTTGGCCATCGTCCACATGACGCCGAAGCCGGCCGCATCCTCGTTCTTCCACGGGTCGCGGCCGAAGAGACCGAACGATGCGTAGGTGATGCAGATGGCGAGCAACAGCCAGCGCGGCAGGGCGCTGGTGGCGGAGGCGGTCAGACGAACGACAGATCGCATGCGAGATGGCTTGATGGAAAACGGTCCGCTGATCTCGCGCAAGGCGAGCCTGGGGCTGGAGCAACCGGCATTGTAGTCGCGTGGCGGCGTTAAGGGCGGTTCGTCGATGCTCCCGTCACCGCGCGCAACAACGCTTACCAAATGCAGCAAAGGCGGTGCCGATGGGCGCCGCATGGACGACGAAAGGATGACGCGAAACCGTCAGCGACAAAAAAGGGCAGCCAAAGCTGCCCTTTTTTGCTGAACCCGAAGCCCGACTTACTTCTTGGTGGAGAAGCGCGCGAACTTGTTGTTGAACTTCTCGACGCGGCCCGCCGTGTCCATGATCTTTTGCTGACCGGTGTAGAACGGGTGCGATTCCGACGACACTTCGATCTTCGCGAGCGGGTAGGTCTTGCCGTTGAATTCGGCGGTCTCGCGCGTCTGGATGGTCGAACGGGTCACGAACTTGAAGTCGTTCGACATGTCGACGAACAGGACTTCGCGGTAATCCGGGTGAATGCCTTGTTTCATGGTCTTTCCTGATATCTGGCGGTAGCCAACCCGTTGCACTTGCTTGCAGTGCCGCGCGAGTCACTTGCCTAGGGTCGAAAAACGGCGATTATGCCAGAAAATCAGTCGGTTGACATCTTTTTCGGGCGTTCCGGCGGAAGTCACGCGTCGAGCGCGCCGACGCTCGCCGGGTCCTGCCGATAGTAGCGCGCGAGCAGCCGATAAAGCTCGGGATACTCGGCTTCGAACGCCTGGGGCGTCACGAAAAGCGCCTCGCTGCACACCGCGAAAAACTCGGACGGATGGTCCGCAGCGTAAGGATCGATCAGCGATTCGCGCTCGAAACGGCTCCAGCGCCGCGGCGGCACCGCGTCCACGCGCGCGCAGAACTGGTCGAAGGCGTTGTCGAAGATATCCGACCAGACGGTGGTGTCGAGCGGTGCGTGCCAGCGGCGAAAGAGCGGGGGATGTCCGTCGGCTACGCCCGTCACCATGTCGATCTTGTGCGCGAACTCGTGGATCACGACGTTGTAGGCGTCCGAACCGTCCACCATCTGCGCGTCCTCCCATGAGAGCACGACAGGACCGCCTTCCCACGCCTCACCGCTCGCATCGTGCTCGATCTCGTGCACGACGCCGTCTTCGTCTTCGACCGTCTTTCTGATGATGAACTCGCCCGGATAGACGATCACGCCGACCCAGCCGCGATACAGGTCGAGGTCGAGGTTGAGCACCGGCAGGCAGGCTTGCCCGGCGATCGAGACGATCATCTGATCGGTCAGTTCGAGATCGTGCGCGGTCGAGAATTGCTTTTGCGCGATGAAAAGGCTCGCGGTTTCGCGCAAGCGTCCGAGGTCGTCCCCGTTCAAATGGCCGAAGCACGGATATGCGTCCAGTGTGCGCTGCCAGAGGTCGTCGTCGATCGCGTACTTGCGCAGCGCGCGCTCGCGGCGTTGCGCGCCGAACCAGCGGGAGAAGAGGTTGGCCATCGGTCGTTCAGATCGCTTCGATAGACCGGATTGTACGGAGCGGCGCCGTCGCAAGGCGCAAAAAAACCGCCTGACGAAACAGGCGGCTTTCTGTGCTGAAGTTGCGAAGCCGGATCAGCCTCCGCCGCGACGCATCATGTCGAAGAACTCGGCGTTGTTCTTCGTCTGACGGATCTTGTCGAGCAGGAATTCCATTGCTTCGACTTCATCCATGTCGTGGATGAACTTGCGCAGCACCCAGACCTTCTGCAGCAGGTCCGGCTTGATGAGCAGTTCCTCGCGGCGCGTGCCCGACTTGTTCAGGTTGATCGACGGATACACGCGCTTTTCCGCGAGACGGCGCTCGAGGTGCACTTCCATATTGCCCGTGCCCTTGAACTCTTCGTAGATCACGTCGTCCATGCGGCTGCCCGTTTCGATGAGCGCCGTGCCGATAATCGTGAGCGAGCCGCCTTCCTCGATGTTTCGAGCCGCGCCGAAGAAGCGCTTCGGACGCTGCAGCGCGTTGGCGTCGACACCACCCGTCAGCACCTTGCCCGATGCGGGCACGACGGTGTTATAGGCGCGCGCGAGACGCGTGATGGAGTCGAGAAGAATCACGACGTCATGTTTCATTTCGACGAGACGCTTCGCCTTTTCGATGACCATTTCGGCCACCTGCACGTGACGCGCGGCGGGTTCGTCGAAGGTCGAGGCGATGACTTCGCCGCGCACGGAACGCTGCATTTCCGTCACTTCTTCCGGGCGCTCGTCGATGAGCAGCACGAACAGAATGACGTCCGGATGATTGGCTTTCACCGCATGCGCGATGTGCTGGAGCATCACGGTTTTACCCGACTTCGGCGACGCGACGAGCAGGCCACGCTGGCCCTTGCCGATCGGCGAAATCATGTCGATGATCCGGCCCGTGACGTTTTCCTCGCCGCGCATTTCGCGCTCGAGCGGCAGCGGCTTGTTCGGATGCAGCGGCGTGAGGTTCTCGAACATGATCTTGTGTTTCGAGGCCTCGGGCGGCTGCCCGTTGACTTTGTCCACCTTCACGAGCGCGAAATAACGCTCGCCGTCTTTCGGCGTGCGTACTTCGCCTTCGATCGTGTCGCCGGTGTGCAGATTGAAGCGGCGGATTTGCGACGGGCTGATATAGATGTCGTCCGTGCTCGCGAGATACGAGGTCTCGGGCGAGCGCAGAAAGCCGAAGCCATCGGGCAGCACTTCGAGCGTGCCGTCGCCGAATATCGTGTCGCCGGCCTTGGCGCGCTTTTTAAGAATCGCGAACATGAGTTCCTGCTTGCGCAGGCGGTTCGCATTTTCGATCTCGAGGCCATTGGCCATCTCGATCAGTGCAGACACGTGCTGAGACTTGAGCTCGGATAAATGCATACGGATTTCCCGCCGGGGAGAGAGGTGCGACAGAAAGATTTGGGAGAAGAGGTGAGCGGAACCGCTCGAGACTTAATACTTCTTGAACTCTTGTGATTCTAGCATAGCATACGCCACGCAGGCCTCGGGTGGGCTTTGGGCGGGGCTTGTCGGCCGATGTTGTCGCGTGACAACATCGGCTGCATTCCGGTCGCGCTGCTCGGTTGTGTCGATGCGGCGATACGAATGCCAGAGGCAGGCGTCTGGGATGCCGACGCCCGCCGATGATGCCGTTACAGGTTGCTGTCGAGGAACGCGGTCAATTGCGACTTGGACAATGCGCCGACTTTCTGCGCGGCGACCGCGCCGTTTTTGAAAAGGATCAGCGTGGGGATGCCGCGAACGCCGAACTTCACCGGCGTCGACTGATGCTCGTCCACGTTGATCTTCGCGATTTGCAGGCGATCGCCATAATCCTTCGCGACTTCATCGAGGATCGGGGCAATCATTTTGCACGGACCGCACCATTCCGCCCAAAAGTCGAGCAGGACCGGTTTATCCGACTTGACGACATCCTGTTCGAAAGAAGCGTCGCTGATGTGCTTGATTGATTCGCTCATTGTCTGAATACCTCTATTGTTTCGAGGCCCGCGTTTGAATGCTCGCCACGATACACCAAAACTGAAAAAAATTTTCGTCGCCAACGGGCAGTATTCGGCCCGCACGCCGTGCGCCAGAACGGCTCGCGAACGGCGGCGAATGATCCGTCGAAGGGCAAAATGCACCACATCCGGGTTATTCAAATGTCATCTTAGCCTACTTTGCTATCCGTTGCCGGGAGCCGATAGGCCGCATCTGAGGGCGACGACACGAAGCGCAAGAGGGCGTCATAAAGGTCCGCGCATTTCACGCGTGGCTTCCGGGCGCGCCCGGCCCCGTGTTATGATTCGACGTGACGGGCCTCCTCGCATGGTGGCGCGGTCAACCTGGTCAGGTCGGGAACGAAGCAGCCACAGCCGCTTTCCACCAGTGCCGAGGGTCGGGCTCGTCACCTTCCGCTTTCTTCTGTCGTTCCTCTCTCGTTTTCCCTGATTCGTTCTTTGTGTCGCGCGTCGTCGCGAGTTGTATTTTCGCGGGTACGCACCTTCCTCCGCGCGCCTCGGCAGCCTTTTGGAGCGGCGTTTGCGCAAGGTCGTTGCTGATACAATTTCGCGCATGACCTATCAAGTTCTCGCACGCAAATGGCGGCCGAAATCGTTCGAGTCGCTCGTCGGCCAGGAGCACGTCGTCCGTGCGCTCACGCACGCGCTCGACGGCGGCCGCCTGCATCACGCCTATCTCTTCACGGGCACGCGCGGCGTCGGCAAGACGACGCTCTCGCGCATCTTCGCGAAGGCGCTCAACTGTGAAACCGGCGTGACTTCGAAGCCGTGCGGCGTGTGTCGCGCGTGCCGGGAAATCGATGAAGGCCGCTTCGTCGATTACGTCGAAATGGATGCGGCGAGCAATCGCGGTGTCGACGAAATGGCCGCGCTGCTCGAACGCGCGGTGTACGCACCCGTCGACGCGCGCTTCAAGGTCTATATGATCGACGAAGTGCACATGCTCACGAACCACGCCTTCAACGCGATGTTGAAGACGCTGGAGGAGCCGCCGCCGCATGTGAAGTTCATCCTCGCGACGACCGATCCGCAGAAGATTCCGGTCACCGTGCTCTCGCGCTGCCTGCAGTTCAATCTGAAGCAGATGCCGGCGGGTCATATCGTGTCGCATCTGGAGAACATTCTTCAGCAGGAGAGCATCGCGTTCGAATCGCAGGCGCTGCGTCTGCTGTCGCGCGCGGCGGACGGCAGCATGCGCGATGCGCTGTCGCTCACCGATCAGGCCATCGCCTATTCGGCCAACCAGGTCACCGAGGAAGCCGTGCGCGGCATGCTCGGCGCGCTCGATCAAAGCTATCTGATCCGGCTCATCGACGCGCTCGCCGCTGGCGATGGCGCCGGCGTGCTCGCGATCGCCGACGAAATGGCGCTGCGCAGCCTGTCTTTCTCGACCGCGCTGCAGGATCTCGCGAGTCTCTTGCATCGCATCGCATGGGCGCAGTTCGCGCCGTCGTCGGTGCTGGATGAATGGCCGGAAGCCGCGGATATTCGCCGCTTCGCCGAGATTCTTTCCGCTGAGCAGATTCAGCTTTTCTATCAGATTGCAACGGTCGGACGCGGCGAGTTGGGTCTCGCGCCCGACGAATACGCCGGCTTCACGATGACGCTGCTGCGCATGCTCGCCTTCGAGCCGGCGGGCGGATCGGGCGGCGGCGTCGCCGTGAGCGCGCCCTCGGGCGCGAAGCCCGCGCGCAGCGCGGCGCTCGCGGGCGCGATGGCCGAGCGGGCGATCGCACCCGCGCCCGTAGCGAAGGCGCCGACGCCTCCGGCCGAAACCGTCATCGTAAAGGCGAAAGAGACGCAGCCGGTCGAAAGCGCGAAACCTGCGCCGGTTATCGAGTCAACTGAGCCGGTCACGGCGAAACCTGCACCGGTGCCCAGCGCCGCACGGCAGGCCGTCGAGGAAGCCGCGCCTGCAACCGTGCCCGCATCCGAGCGCGATGTCGCGGCGTCGCGCGCGGCGGGCGGTGCGAGTGCGGCGCTCGAAGTGTTGCGCAGCGCCGGCATGCGTCTTTCCTCCGACCGGGGTGCACGCGGCGCGCCGGCTGGGCAAGCGGCGGCTCCGGCAGCGCCCAAAGCTGTCGCGAAACCCGCTGCGCAAGTTCAGATGCCCGCGCCCCGTCGCGCACCGCCAGCGCCCGCCGCGCCTGAGTCCAAACCTGCGGCCGGCAAGCCCGGCGTCGTCCCGCCGTGGGAGGACATGCCGCCCGACGACTATCCGCCGGCGGGATCGGAAGACGAATACTTCATGCCGCCGGACGACGGCTTCGTGCCCGCGTTCGACAGCGGTCCGGACGACATGCGCTTCGGCGCCGAGCCGGCCGCGAAACCTGCGCCCGTCATCGATACGACGCCGCTGCCGCCCGCAGTTCCGCTCGATGCACTCGGCGTGTCGATCGAATGGGCCGCGCTCGCCGTCAGCCTGCCGCTTAAAGGCGTCGCCTATCAACTCGCGTTCAACAGCGAACTGACCGCGTGCGACGCGAATTCCGTCACGCTTGCGGTCGCCGTGCAGATGTACACCGACGCCTCGCACGTCTCGAAGCTCAAGACCGCCCTTGCCGAAAAGCTCGGCCGCGCAATCGAAGTCAGCGTCAATGTCGCGCCCGTGCGCCGCACCGCCGCCGCGCTCGATGCCGCCGACCGGGCGCGACGCCAGCAGGAAGCCGAGCAGGAGATCAAGCAGGACCCGTTCGTGCAATCGCTGATCCGCGATTTCGGCGCGAGCATCGTGCAGGGTTCGATCAAGCCGATCTCCGCATCGGGCGCGAATCCGTCATGAATCGAAGCGCGCGGCGTTTTTTTCGACGCTGCGCGCAAGCACTGAATTTCGAGCGCGTATCGCGCGCGCTTTCGCCACACGTTTTCCAGTAAGGAGCCGAACCATGATGAAGAACCAACTCGCCGGGCTGATGAAACAGGCTCAGCAGATGCAGGAAAACATGAAGAAGATGCAGGACCAGCTCGCGCAGATCGAGGTCGAGGGCCAGTCCGGCGCCGGTCTCGTGAAAGTGACGATGACCTGCAAGAACGACGTGCGTCGCGTGCAGATCGACCCGAGCCTGCTCGCCGACGACAAGGACATGCTGGAAGACCTCGTCGCCGCCGCGTTCAACGACGCCGTGCGCAAGGCCGAGGCCACCACGCAGGAGAAAATGAGCGGCATGACGGCCGGCATGCCGATGCCGCCGGGTTTCAAGCTGCCGTTCTAACCGCGCGCGCCGAAGCGAATTCGGCGCGTCATGAGGACACATGAAACAACCTTCCGCCCTGTCGGCGCTCGTCGAGGCGCTGCGCGCGCTACCCGGCGTCGGACCGAAGTCGGCGCAGCGCATGGCGTATCACCTGATGCAGCACGACCGCGCGGGCGCCGAGAAGCTCGGCGCTTCGCTCCTGTTCGCGACCAAGCATCTCAGGCACTGTGAGAAGTGCAACACCTTCACCGAAGCTGAAATCTGCGAAGTCTGCGGCGACGAGGAACGCGACCCGGCCTTGCTGTGCGTCGTCGAAACGCCCGCTGATCAGATCATGCTCGAGCAGACGCTCACGTATCGCGGGCTCTATTTCGTGCTGATGGGGCGGCTCAGTCCGCTCGACGGCATCGGGCCGAAGGAAATCCATTTCGAGCGCCTGATCAATCGCGCGCTCGACGGCGTGGTGCAGGAAGTGGTGCTCGCCACCAACTTCACGAACGAAGGCGAGGCGACCGCGCACTATCTCGCGCAGACGCTCAAGTCGAAAGGGCTGAAGGTGACGCGGCTCGCGCGCGGCGTGCCCGTCGGCGGCGAGCTCGAATATGTCGATGCGGGGACGATCGCGCGCGCGATGCTCGATCGCCGCTCGGTCTGAACACGACCATCAGCAGGACACTACCGATGACAGAAACCGAAGCTCTCGCGCTTGCGACCCACCGTCACTACAAGGGCGGTCTTTATCGCGTGATCGGCGTCGCGCGGCACTCGGAGACCGAGGAAGCCATGATCGTCTACGAACATCTGTGGCCGCACGAACGCGGCTTGTGGGTGCGTCCGGCGCAGATGTTCAACGAGACGCTCGCCGACGGCACGCCACGTTTCAAACCGCTCGACATTCCGCTGTAAAAGAACTAGCAAAAAAAGGAGACGCAACCATGAGCGCAACGACGGGACCACTCGCGGGCGTCAAGGTGCTGGAACTGGGTACGCTCATCGCCGGTCCGTTCGCCGCGCGCTTCATGGGCGAATTCGGCGCCGACGTCATCAAGATTGAAGACCCGAACGGCGGCGACCCGCTGCGCAAGTGGCGCAAGCTCTATCCCGAAGTGGGCGGGACCTCGCTCTGGTGGGCGGTGCAGGCTCGCAACAAGAAATCGGTGACGGTCAATCTCAAGGCCGAGGAAGGCAAGGAGATCGTGCGGCGGCTCGCGAAGGAAGCCGATATCGTCGTCGAGAACTTCCGGCCCGGTTTGCTCGAAAAGCTCGGGCTCGGCTATGACGTGCTGTCCGCCGAGAATCCGGGTCTCGTGATGGTGCGACTTTCCGGATATGGCCAGACCGGGCCGTACCGCGACCGGCCGGGCTTCGGCGCGATAGCCGAATCGATGGGCGGATTGCGGCATATCACTGGCTATCCGGAGCTGCCGCCGCCGCGCATCGGCATTTCCATCGGCGATTCGATCGCAGCGCTCCATGGCGTGATCGGTGCGCTGATGGCGCTGCATCATCGGCAGGTGAACGGAGGCAAGGGGCAGGTCGTCGATGTCGCGCTGTACGAAGCCGTCTTCAACATGATGGAGAGCGTGGTCCCCGAGTACGGCGTGTACGGACTGGTGCGCGAGCGCACCGGCGCGTCGCTGCCCGGCATCGTGCCGTCGAACACCTATCCGTGCCGCGACGGCAGCATCGTGATTGGTGGCAATAGCGATCCGATCTTCAAGCGCCTCATGAACGCGATCGATCGCGCGGACCTCGCGGACGATCCCGCGCTCGCATCGAACGACGGCCGCGTGCCGCGCACGCAGGAAATCGACGACGCCATCGGCGCGTGGCTCGCGACGCGCAGCATCGACGAGGCGCTCGCCGTGCTCAACGCCGCCGACGTGCCGGCCGGGCGCATCTACAGCGTCGCCGACATGTTCACCGATCCGCAATACATCGCGCGCCAGATGCTGCAACGCTTTCCGTGGCAGGACGGCAAGGACATCACGCTGCCGAACGTGACGCCGAAGCTCTCGGAGACACCGGGTGAAACGCGCTGGCTCGGTCCTCAACTCGGTGAACACACGGATGAAGTACTTCAAACGCTCGGGTATGATGCCGACGATATTGCGCGGCTGCGGGCGGCCAAGGTGATCTGAGCTTCGATCAGAAGACAACGGCCGTAACAGCGCTGACAACGATAAAACCAGGAGACAAAAACGATGAAACGCAGAACGTTCATCGCGAGCGGCGCCGCGCTCGCGGGTGGGGCGTGGTCGGCCATGCCGCTCGCGTTTGCCCAGGCAAAGCCGGAGCAGGCCAAGGTATCGGTCGCGGTCGGCGGCAAGAATCTCTTCTACTATCTGCCGCTCACGATCGCGGAGCGCCGCAACTACTTCAAGGACGAAGGGCTCGACGTCGAAATCGCCGATTTCGCGGGCGGTGCGAAGGCGCTGCAGGCGGCGGTCGGCGGCAGCGCGGACGTGGTGTCCGGCGCGTTCGAGCACACGCTCTTGCTGCAGGCGAAGAATCAGTACTTCCGTGAGTTCGTGTTGCAGGGACGCGCGCCACAGATCGTGCTTGCGGTGTCGAAGAAGGCGATGCCGAACTACAAATCGGTCGCGGATCTGAAGGGCAAGAAGATCGGCGTGACGGCGCCGGGCTCGTCGACGTCGATCATGGCGAGCTTCGTGCTCGCGCAGGCCGGGCTGAAGGCGACCGATGTGTCGTTCATCGGCGTGGGCGCGGGGGCGGGCGCGATCGCCGCGCTGCAGTCCGGGCAGATCGATGCCATCGCCAACCTCGACCCGGTGATGACCAAGCTCGATCGTGCGGGCGATATCCGCATCGTCTCCGACACGCGCACGCTCGCCGATACCGTGAAGGTGTTCGGCGGCAACATGCCGGCCGGATGCCTGTATGCATCGCAGAGTTTCATCACAAAGAATCCGAACACGACGCAGGCGCTCACGAACGCGATGGTGCGCGCGCTGAAATGGCTGCAAACGGCATCGGGCAAGGATCTGATTTCGACCGTGCCGGAAAGCTATCTGCTCGGCGATCGCGCGCTCTATCTCGACGCGTGGCAACACGTGAAGGAGGCGCTGTCCCCGGACGGCCTGATGCCCGCGGACGGTCCCGCGACATCGCTCAAGACGCTGCAAGCCTTCGACGAAACGGTGAAGGGCAGGCCGATCGACTTGTCGAAGACCTGGACCAACGACTTCGTCAAGAAGGCGCTCGCCACCGTCAAGGTCTGACCGATGTCGTCGACTTCTAAACACGCGCTCGCGCTGGAGGATGTCACCTGCACGTTCTCGTCGCGCGAGAATCGCAAGGATCGGTATACGGCCGTCCGCAATACGAGTCTTGCGATCGCGCCGGGTGAGTTCGTGTCCGTCGTCGGGCCGACCGGCTGCGGCAAGTCCACGCTGCTCAACGTGTCGGCGGGGCTGCTCGAGCCTTCGTCGGGCACGGTGAGCGTGTTCGGCGAGACGCTTGCGGGCATCAACCGGCGCGCGGGCTATATGTTTCAGGCCGATGCCCTGATGCCCTGGCGCTCGGCGCTCGACAACGTGACAGCCGGCCTCGTGTTCCGGGGCGTGACGAAAGCCGACGCCGACGCGCGCGGCGAGGCGTGGCTCAAGCGTGTGGGTCTTGGCGGCTTCGGCGATCGCTATCCGCACCAGCTTTCGGGCGGCATGAGAAAGCGCGTCGCGATGGCGCAGACGCTCATCCTCGATCCCGACATCATCCTGATGGACGAGCCGTTCTCCGCACTGGACATTCAAACGCGTCAGTTGATGGAAAACGAACTGCTCGACCTGTGGGCCGCAAAGCGCAAGGCCGTGCTCTTCATCACGCACGATCTCGACGAGGCGATTTCGATGTCCGACCGCGTCGTCGTGCTGGCGGCAGGGCCGGGCACGCATCCGATCGGCGAATTCGCGATCGACCTGCCGCGCCCGCGCGATGTCGCCGAGATCCGCTCGCATCCTCGCTTCGTCGAACTGCATGCGCAAATCTGGGGCGTGCTGCGCGAGGAAGTGTTGAAGGGCTATCAGCAGCAGCTGAAGCCGGCCGCCGAATAAGACAATACGATCATGTGGAACAAGCTGCGCCCGAATCGAGCAAATCTCATCGTGTGGCAATGGCTGTTGCTGCTCGCGTGCTTCGTGCTGTGGTACGCGCTGACGAGCCCGACGCTCCTGCCGCCTTTATATTTCGACGACGCCAACAAGGCCGCATTCTTCTTCGGCGAGCCGCAGAAGGTGCTCGTGCGCATATGGGAATGGTTCACGGGCGGCGAAATCTACATCCACTTGTGGGTGACGCTGATCGAGACGGTGCTTGCGTTCGTGATCGGCACCGTATTCGGGCTGGGCGTGGGTCTGTGGCTCGCGCTCGCGCCCACGACGAGCGCGCTTCTCGATCCCTACATCAAGGCCGCCAACTCGATGCCGCGCGTGATTCTCGCGCCGATCTTCGCGGTGTGGTTCGGACTGGGCATCTGGTCGAAGGTCGCGCTCGGCGTGACGCTCGTGTTTTTCATCGTGTTCTTCAACGTCTATCAGGGCGTGAAGGAAGTCAGCCCGGTCGTGCTCGCCAATGCGCGCATGCTCGGCGCGAATCGCAAGCAACTGTTGCGGTATGTCTATTTGCCGAGTGCGACTAGCTGGGTGTTTTCGAGCCTGCATACGTCGGTGGGGCTCGCCTTCGTCGGCTCGGTCGTGGGTGAGTATCTCGGCTCGGCGCGCGGCGTCGGCTATCTGATCCTTCAGGCCGAAGGCACGTTCGACATCAACACGGTGTTCGCCGGAATACTCGTGCTGACCGCGTTCGCGCTCGTGCTCGACGGCCTCGTCGCGCTCGTCGAGCGACGGCTCATGAAGTGGCAGCCGAAGAGCGGCGAGACCGAGAAGCTCTGAAGCGCCGTGACGCGTTCGATCGTGAATACGCGGTAACACGCGGCGGACCGTGTTCAGGCGTTCCGTTATGGCAGGACACTGCCGATCTCGCTATGATGCTCCGCTGACCAGGCGTCGTACGGCGGGTCGCAAGAGATTCGCCATGATTCCGGGTGAATAAGCGCCAGCGCACATCAAGTCGTAACGCAAGCCGGGCGACACTCCGTAGTCGGGCGCCGTTGCGCGGTATCAGC
The DNA here is from genome assembly GCA_001544655.2 of Caballeronia turbans. Lineage (GTDB taxonomy): Bacteria > Pseudomonadota > Gammaproteobacteria > Burkholderiales > Burkholderiaceae > Caballeronia > Caballeronia turbans. The sequence continues at coordinate 40,524 of FCOD02000023.1, read as the reverse complement.
GCGGCGCTCATCCGCGCGATCCCGCGAGAACAAGAATGAAACTGCGAACTGACAGTTCGATTGCGGTGGTATTGCCATCGCCGATCGGTGACAGCCTCATCGGGCTCGTCCTCGTCGATAATCTCATCCGCAACGGATATCGGCCCGTCGTGTTCGGCTGGGTCGCGGAGCAGCTCGCAGAATGGTTTCCGCAAGTGACCGTCGGGCGGCGCGACGCCTGGCAGGGCGTGTTCGACACGGTGATCGAGCTTCGGCCGACCGACTATGCATCGTCGCTGAGCCGTTCGGGCAAGACGATCTGTCTCGCCACGCTGCCGGAATACGGCGGCTCGAAGCACATGTTGGACCGCATCGTCGATATCGCGACGAACGTGCTGGGACTCGCCGATGTGACGCGCTCGAATGGCCTCGTCGTGCCGGCTGGCGTCATGCGAGGGCGCTTCTCCAATCGTGTCGTCATCCACCCGACCGGTAGCCATCCCGAAAAGATGTGGCGCCGCGAGAAGTTCATTGCGCTGTCGCGTGTGCTCGTGCGCCGCAAATTCCAGCCGAGCTTTCTCGTCGCACCGTCGGAGATGGATGCCCGGGGCGAAATCGCCGACGAAGGATGCGAAGTCAACGCGCTGCCGCAGTTGAGCGAGGTTGCGGCATGGATCGCCGAGTCGTCGTGGTTCATCGGCAATGATTCGGGTCTTGGCCATCTCGCGTCGTGCATCGGCGTGCCCACGCTTTCGCTTTTCATGCGCCAGGGGCTCGCGCGCTCGTGGCGTCCCGGCTGGGGGCCGGGCGCGGTCGTGCTGGCGCCTTCCTTTCTGCCCTTCGGCGGCCTTCGCGAGCGGTTGTGGCAACGCCTGCTTACCGTGCGGCGTGTGATGTCCGCGTTCCTGAGACTGCACGGCAAGCATGCGCGCGCGATGCACCACTATTCGGCGGCCGATTTCAGCGATGCCCAGAAACCCCCGGCGACCCGCGTCGGCCTGCTGCCCGGCGCGCGATCGCGCCGCGTCTAGGCGCGTTACGGCTCGATCACGATCTTGCCCGTCACGCGCCGGTTCATCATGTCGTCGAGGGCGCGTGGCGTGTCGTCGAGTGAGTAGCGCTTCGTGACGACGGGGCGTAGCTTGCCTGTCTTGATCCAATCGACCATCGTCGCGAATTCCTGATCGGCGAGCGCGTGCTCGCGCTGCATGTGACCGCCCCAGAACACGCCCACGATACTCGCGCCTTTCAGCAGCGCGAGATTGAGCGGCAACTTCGGAATCTCGCCATTCGCGAAGCCGACAACCAGATACCGCCCGCGCCAGCCGATGCTTCGAAACGCGGGCTCCGCATACACGCCGCCCACAGGATCGAAGATGACATCCGGCCCGTTGCCGCCGGAGAGCGCCTTGATGCGCTCGCGCAGATCCTCTTTCGCGTAATCGACGACGTCGTCCGCGCCATGCTCGCGGCAGAACGCGAGCTTCTCCGCGCTCGACGCCGCAGCGATCACGCGCGCGCCGATAATCTTGCCGATCTGGATCGCCGCAATGCCGACGCCGCCCGCCGCTCCCAGCACGAGCAGCGTGTCGCCGGCCTTGAGCTGGCCGCGATCGACGAGCGCGTGATACGAGGTGCCGTAAGCGAGCGTGAAAGCGGCGGCGTCGGCGAGATCGACATCAGCGGGCAAGGCGATGCAATCCGCTTCCTTCGCGCGCGCCTGTTCGGCGAAAGCGCCCTGCGCGGTGTAGGCGGCCACGCGCATGCCGGGCGACAGGCGCGTGACGCCGGCGCCCACTTCGCGCACGATGCCCGCGAACTCCGCACCGGGCGTGAACGGCAGAGGCGGCTTGAACTGATATTTGTTCTGGATGATGAGCACGTCGGGGAAGTTCACACTCGCCGCTTTCACGTCGATGACGACTTCGCCTGCTTCCGGATGCAGGTCGGGTAGCGTTTCGATCGAAAGGGTGTCGGGTAATCCGTGTTCGTTGCATCGTACGGCGCGCATATCGTCTCCTTGGCGGGGTCTCGTGCAAAGCGTTGAAACCGGCTCAGTGTAGGGCAGGGACGACGTCGGGAGCGAGCCTGTGAGTCGTCGTCGCGCCACTTTCCTCGGTTACAATCGTCGGATGCGAATCCTACTCAGCAACGACGACGGTTATCTGGCGCGCGGCATCAATGTGCTGCACGAGGTCCTGCAGCCGCTCGGCGAAGTGACGGTGATGGCGCCCGAGCAAAACTGCAGCGGCTCGTCCAACTCACTTACGCTGTCGCGGCCCCTGAGCGTGCATCAGGCGCCGAACGGTTTCAACTTCGTGAACGGCACGCCGACCGATTCCGTGCACATTGCGCTCACCGGCATGCTCGAACATCGGCCTGATCTCGTGGTGTCGGGCATCAACAACGGGCAGAACGTCGGCGAGGACACGCTGTACTCGGGCACGGTCGCGGCCGCGACCGAAGGCTTTATGTTCGGCATTCCGGCGATCGCGTTTTCGCTCGTCGGCCGCGACTGGCTTCATCTCGAAGACGCGGCGCGCGTTGCTGCCGAGATCGTCGCGCATTTTCTCGAGCATCCGATGCCGGGCCATCCGTTGCTGAACGTGAATATCCCGAGCCTGCCGTACGATCAGCTCGGCCCGTGGACCGTGACGCGTCTCGGCAAGCGTCATCCGTCGCAGCCGGTGATTCGCCAGAGCGATCCGCGCGGCAACCCGATCTACTGGATCGGCCCATCGGGCGACGCACTCGACGCGAGCGAAGGCACAGATTTCCACGCCGTCGCGAACGGCCTGGTCTCGATCACGCCGCTGCAACTCGATCTGACGCATACGAAGCTCATGACCGAAACGCGCGAATGGGCGCGAGCCGGGAGCGGTCGCACATGAGCGACGAGCGCGCCAAGCGCTTTCCGCTGGCGCTTGCGGATCTGGTTCGCGAGCCGCGCAAGCCCGCGAACCGTCCGCAGGATTCTCGCGCCAGGCAAGCCGCCGCTTCGGCACCGAAGCCGGCGCCCGCGCAACCGGCGAAGCCGGGGGCAACGCGCGCGGCGAACGCGCCGATGAAGAATCCCGCGACCGCAGCGGCGTCCGCGAAACCGGCCACCTCCGTTTTTCCGGTGCGCTCTGCCGCGAAGCCCGCAATTGGCGCAGCGAAACCGGTTCCGTCCGCAAGCAAGGGCGCGACGACGCATCATGTATCTCACGCACCGCGCGCGAACGCATTGCGTCCGGCGGCGCGTCCCGCCGAGCGTGACCTGAGCGCCGCCGCGACCGCGCCGAAAAAGGGCGCGCCCAATGTCGCGCTGGCGAGCACGCAGACGCTCACATCGGAACGGGTGCGCGAGCGCATGGTCGAACGGCTGCGATCGAACGGCGTGACCGATCCGCGCGTGCTCAACGCCATGTCGGTGGTGCCGCGCCACATGTTCGTCGATCCGGGGCTTGCGGCGCAGGCTTACGAAGATGCCGCGCTGCCGATCGGCCATCACCAGACCATCTCGAAGCCGTCCGTCGTGGCGCGCATGATCGAGCTGGTCGCGACGGGGCGCGCATTGAACAAGGTGCTGGAGATCGGCACCGGTTGCGGCTATCAGGCGGCGGTGCTGTCGCAGGTAGCCGCTGAGGTTTATTCGATCGAGCGCGTGCGCCCGTTGTCGGAGCGCGCGAAGCTCAACCTTCGGCCGCTGCGCGTGCCGAACATCAGGCTGCATTACGGCGACGGCCGCCTGGGCTTGCCCGCCGCCGCGCCCTTCGACGCCATCGTGATCGCCTGCGCGGGCCTCGACGTGCCGCAGGCTCTGCTCGATCAACTGGCCGTGGGCGGCAAGCTTGTCGCGCCGGTCGGATCGCAGGCCGCGCAATCGCAGGTGCTGACGCTCGTCACGCGCGTGTCGGCGACGCAATGGCGGGAAGCGCAGCTCGATCGCGTCTTTTTTGTACCCTTAAAATCCGGAGTGATTTGACCCGATGAGTATCCTGCGTGCTTTGCAAGAGGGAAGTGCAGGCCAACGCCTGAGCGCGGCGCAGCGCGGCGTGTGTGTGCTGGCGTTGTCCGCGTTGGCGGCGTGTTCTACGCGCATGGACATGGCGCCGGTCGTCGACAGAACGGGCGCGCCCATCAGCACGACGGCGGCCCAGACCCCGGACAACGGTCCGCCGCCGCCGGGCTATTACCGTGTGAAACCGGGCGACACCCTATATCGGATCGCACTGGAAAACGGTCAGAATTATCACGACATCGCGACGTGGAATAACCTGACCAACCCGAATCAGATTGAAGTCGGCCAGCTGATGCGCGTGGCGCCTCCGGGTGCGAATGTCGCGGCGGCGACGCCCGGTGTGGCCACCGCGCCGATCGTAGGCGGCGGCGTGCAGACGCAGCCGCTCAACGGCGCGAACGGGTACGCGACGCCGCAGCCGGGCGCGACCGCGCAGCCGCCGTACTACGGTGCGAATTCGGGCATGGGCGCCACGCCTGGCGCTCCCGGTGCGGCGACGGGCGCGGCAGCGGCGCCCGGCGTGCCCGGCGCGGATGCGAACGCGACGGCGCCCACGGGCCAGCCGGCGTTTATCTGGCCTGCGCGAGGACCGATTCTCGGCACGTTCGATGACGCGAAGAACAAGGGTTTGAATATTGGCGGTGCGGTGGGAGATACGGTCAACGCATCGGCGGACGGCCGAGTGGTTTACTCCGGAAATGGGCTGCGCGGCTATGGCAATCTCATTATCATCAAACATGACGCGACTTTTCTCACCGCGTACGCACATAATCGCGCTTTGATGGTAAAAGAAGGGGACGCGGTAACTAAAGGGCAGAAGATCGCTGAGATGGGGAACAGCGATTCGGACCGCGTGATGTTGCATTTCGAAGTTCGCCGGCAGGGAAAACCTGTTGACCCACTGAAGTATTTGCCGCCGCAATAAAGCGAAACCATCATGCCAAAAACGAAGCGCCGCCTGCCGCAAGCCGAGACTGAGACGATCAGCCGACCTTTGCAAGTGTCGGTGGAGGACGGTGCTTCGACTCATGATGACGACATCGATAACGTCGATGTCGATGTCGACTCCGAGGAAGAAGGCGGCAGTCGCGGGAAGAGCAGCGACGAGCCGGGTGAAGGCGCAAACGATTCCGCACCGGACGCCGACGATTTCCGCTCGCTTCTGCAGGCCGAACTCACGGCCGACACTATTCAGCACTACCTGAATCGAATCAGCGTGAAGCCGCTGCTCACCGTCGAGGAAGAGCAGCGTTACTCACGGCTGGCGAAGGCGGGAGAATTCGAGGCGCGGCAGGTGATGATCGAGCGTAATCTGCGGCTCGTCGTCAGCATCGCGAAGGGTTATCTCAACCGCGGCGTGCCGTTGCTCGATCTGATCGAGGAAGGCAACCTGGGCCTCATGCACGCCATCGAGAAATTCGATCCGACGCGCGGCTTCCGGTTTTCGACCTACGCCACCTGGTGGATCCGGCAGAGCATCGAGCGCGCGATCATGAATCAGGCGCGCACGGTGCGGCTGCCAGTGCACGTGATCCGCGAACTCAATCAGGTGCTGCGCGCGAAGCGCCATCTGGAAAAAAATTCCGCCAATTCGAACGACAGCGTTGCGCCCGAACGGCGCGACGCGAGCATCGACGATATCGCGTATCTCACTGGCAAGACGCCGGAGGAAGTCACCGATATTCTCGCGCTCAACGAGCACACGGCTTCGCTCGACGCGCCGCTCGACCTCGACCCGGGCAGCAGCCTGCTCGACCTTCTCTCCGACGACCAGAGCCAGTCGCCGGACGCGGAAGTGCAGCATCGCGAGCTCGAATCGCTGACGCGCCTGTGGCTGTCGCGCCTGTCCGACAAACATCGGCATGTGATCGAGCGGCGCTTCGGCTTGAACCACATCGAGCCTGCGACGCTCGAAGAGCTCGCCGACGAAATGGGCCTCACGCGCGAGCGTGTGCGCCAGATCCAGCAAGAGGCGCTCGTGCGGCTCAAGCGCTTTTTTGCATCCAACGGTGTTCGCAAGGACGCCGTGCTTTAACGCTTTGGCGACGCCCGGCAGGGCGTCGCGCTCCAGGATTCAATGACTCCGATTCTCGTTTTCGACATCGAAACGATCCCCGATGTCGACGGCATTCGCCGTCTCGAAGATTTGCCCGACGATCTTTCCGACCGCGAGGTGGCCGAACATGCGTTCGAAGCGCGGCGCGAGCGCGTCGGCAACGACTTTCTGCCGCATCATCTGCAGCGCGTCGCGGCGATTTCCTGCGTGTTTCGCGACAACAGCGGCTTTCGCGTGCGCTCGCTCGGCACCACCGCCGACGGCGAGGCCGCGCTGATCCAGTCGTTCTATCGCGTGATCGAGAAGTACACGCCGCAACTCGTGTCATGGAACGGCGGCGGCTTCGATCTGCCCGTGCTCCACTACCGCGCGCTGGTGCACGGCATTGCGGCGCCGCGCTACTGGGATCTCGGTCAGGACGACCGCGAATTCAAGTTCAACAACTACATCAGCCGCTATCACATGCGGCACATCGACCTGATGGACGTGCTCGCGATGTATCAGGCGCGCGCTAACGCGCCGCTCGATGCGCTCGCAAAGCTGTGCGGCTTTCCCGGCAAGCTCGGCATGGACGGCGGCAAGGTCTGGGACGCGTATTGCGACGGCCAGATCGACGAAATCCGCAACTATTGCGAGACCGATGTCGTCAACACGTATCTGATGTACTGTCGTTTTCAGATGATGCGCGGCGGCTTCACGCCCGACGAATACACCGATGAAATCAACTTCGTGAAGAACGCGCTCGCGCAGGAATCGTCGCCGCATTGGGGCGAATATCTCGCGGCATTCGGGAAGTAGCCACGGCGGCGTGGTGACGTTCGTCTACAATCTCGCCTTTGCCCATTCGTTAGCCAGGAAGTACGCAGGTGTCTGAAGCCGCTCGAAAATCCCAGAATCGCCGCCGCGCCGCGCCGGCGAAGTTCGTTACCCCCGATCCCGACTTCGTCGCGCCTGAACTCGAAATCGAGTCGCTCGACATGGAAGCGCGCGGCGTCGGCCGCACGGTCAACGAGAACGGCGAGCCGGGCAAGGTCATCTTCGTCGAAGGTGCGCTGCCCGGCGAACGAGTGAGCTATTCGAGCTATCGCAGGAAGCCGAGCTTCGAGCAGGCGCAGGTGGTGAGCGTGCTGCGCGAGAGCGTGATCCGCGCGAAGCCGAAGTGCCAGTTTTTCGGCACCTGCGGCGGCTGCTCGATGCAGCATCTCGACGTGCGCGCGCAGATCGCCGTGAAGCAGCGTGTGCTCGAAGACAACCTTCAACATCTGTCGAAACTGCGTGCGGAAACCATGTTCCGCCCAATTCACGGGCCGTCGTGGGGCTATCGTTATCGCGCGCGCCTGACCGTGCGGCACGTCGAGAAGAAGGGCGGCGTGCTGGTCGGCTTTCACGAGCGCAAGAGCAGCTATGTCGCCGATATGACGAGTTGCGAAGTGCTGCCGCCGCACGTTTCCGCGATGCTCGTGCCGCTGCGTCATCTGGTGGCGGGCTTGTCGATCCGTGACCGCATGCCGCAGATCGAACTCGCGGTCGGCTCGGACGTGACGGCGCTCGTGCTGCGCATCCTGGAGCCGCTGACCGAAGCCGACGAAGCGCTGTTGCGCGTCTTCGCCGACGAACACGACGTTCAATGGTGGCTCCAGCCGAAGGGGCCGGACACCGTCTATCCGTTCTATCCGCTCGATCGCGAACTGGCTTACACGCTGCCGGAATTCAATATCCGCATGCCGTTCAAGCCGACCGATTTCACGCAGGTGAATCACCAGATCAATCGCGTGCTGGTGAGCCGGGCGCTCAGTCTGCTCGCGGCGAGAAAGTCGGATCGCGTGCTGGATCTGTTCTGTGGCATCGGCAACTTCACGCTGCCGCTCGCACGCGTGTCGCGCGAAGTCGTCGGAATCGAAGGCAGCGAGGCGCTGACAGCGCGCGCGCTGGAAAACGCGAAGGCGAACGGCGTCGACGGGCACACGTCGTTCGCGTGCCGCAATCTGTTCGAAGTCACCGCGGACGATCTGCGCGCGCTCGGCCGCTTCGACAAATTCCTCATCGATCCGCCGCGCGAAGGCGCGCTCGCCGTTTCGAAGGCGCTCGCGGACATCGCTCAGTCCGGCGACGGCCCGTTGCCGGAACGCATCGTCTATGTGTCGTGCAACCCGGCCACACTCGCTCGCGACGCCGGCCTGCTCGTTCACGAAGCGGGTTACCGGATGAAGGGCGCCGGCGTGGTGAACATGTTTCCGCACACGTCGCACGTCGAGTCAATCGCGTTATTCGAGCGCGACTGAGCGGGCCGCTGAGGCTTCAGACACAAAAAAACCGGCCCGCAGGCCGGTTTTTCGTTGCTAGGGTTCGAAACCGCCGATCAGTTGCGGTTGCCGCCGAAGATGCCGAGCAGCGCCAACAGGTTCGTGAACACGTTGTACAGGTCGAGGTAGATAGCGAGCGTCGCGCTGATGTAGTTCGTCTCGCCGCCGTTCACCACGCGCTGAACGTCGAACAGCATGTATGCCGAGAAGATCACGATGGCCAGTACGGAGATCGTCATCATCAGGGCCGGCAACTGCAGGAAGATGTTCGCGAACGCGGCGAGCAGAATGACGATCACGCCCATAAACAGGAACTTGCCGAGGCCCGAGAAATCACGCTTGCTGACGGTGGCGATGGTCGCCATTGCGGCGAAGATCACGCCGGTGCCGCCGAAAGCCATCATGATGAGCTGTGGCCCGTTCGAAAAGCCGAGAATGAAGCTCAGAAGGCGCGAGAGCATCAAGCCCATGAAGAACGTAAAGCCGAGCAGGACGACCACGCCCATGCCGCTGTCCTTCGTTTTCTCGATCGCGAACATGAAGCCGAATGCGATCGCGAGGAATGCGATGAAGCTCATCGCCGGGCTGGTGGCCGCGAACAGCGAGAAGCCCGTCGCGACGCCGACCCATGCGCCGAGCACCGTCGGCACCATCGAGAGCGCGAGCAGCCAGTAGGTGTTGCGCAGCACGCGGTTGCGCACCTCGACCGAGGTGACGCTGCCATTACGGCCAAAACTATAGGGTGATTCGTTCATGGTTTCTCCTTGCTCCAATTGTCTGTCGTTCGGTCTTCCCGCGACATTCGTCACACACGAATGATAAGGTGCGCGGACTTAAGCCAGTATGAGGATCACTTTGGTGCGTACGCCGGAAGGCGGGGTTCCCGTCGCAACGCAACGTTCGGCTCCAATATGGCCCCGGCACGCGCCGAATTCAATAGTTCCAAAGGCTGATTCGGCCGTTCGAACGGTTAAGTCCTCGCCGGATTTGATCCTTACGGCGTCGTAAGGTTTCAATCGCAATCATACCTTGCTTCGTGCTACAATTGTCGATTCGTTTTAATCCGTAAACCGTTCATTATTTGGAGTTTTTCATGGCGATCGAGCGCACCCTGTCGATTATTAAGCCGGACGCGGTAGCAAAGAACGTTATCGGCCAGATCTACAGCCGTTTCGAGAACGCAGGTTTGAAGATCATTGCGTCGCGCATGGTTCATCTGTCGCGCGCCGACGCGGAAAAGTTTTATGCCGTGCACGCTGCGCGTCCGTTCTTCAAGGACCTCGTGGAGTTCATGATTTCCGGCCCGGTCGTGATTCAGGTGCTCGAAGGCGAAAACGCGATTGCCAAGCATCGCGACCTGATGGGCGCGACCGACCCGAAGAAGGCGGACAAGGGCACGATCCGCGCCGACTTCGCCGACAGCATCGACGCTAACGCCGTGCACGGTTCGGACGCTCCGGAAACGGCGCGCCAGGAAGTCTCGTTCTTCTTCCCGGAAGTGAACGTCTACTCGCGTTAATTTTCGCGTTGTACCGCGCGCCGGTCTGTTGGCCGTCGCGCGCATCGCGCCTCGACGCAAAAAATAGCAGTAAGAAAGCAGCAGAAATTGGCGCGAACGGTCCCGGGCGACACAGGCCGGGCTTCGCAATCTGAAATGGCAGAACTCGACATGACGAGCAGCACCACCGTCAATCTTCTCGATCTGGACGCCGCCGGGCTCACCGCGTACTGCGCGAGCCTGGGCGAAAAGCCGTTTCGCGCCAAGCAATTGCAGCGCTGGATCCATCAATACGGTGCCGACGATTTCGACGGCATGACGGATCTCGCGAAATCGCTGCGCGAGAAACTCAAGGGCCGCGCCAACATGGCGATGCCCGACATCATCAGCGACCATGTTTCCACCGACGGTACACGCAAGTGGCTGATCGACGTCGGCAATGGCAACGCGGTCGAAACCGTGTTCATCCCCGAAGAAACGCGCGGGACGCTGTGCGTTTCGTCGCAGGCGGGTTGCGCGGTGAACTGCCGTTTCTGTTCCACCGGCAAGCAGGGCTTCTCCCGCAATCTGACGACGGGCGAAATCATCGGCCAGTTGCGCATGGCGGAGTTCGCGTTGCGCAAGTCGCTCGGGCGCGAGGTCGGCGGTCCGGGCAAGGGCGAGCGCGTCGTCACGAACGTGGTGATGATGGGCATGGGCGAGCCGATGCTCAACTACGACGCCGTCGTGCCGGCCATGCGCCTGATGCTCGACGACAACGCCTACGGCCTGTCGCGCCGCCGCGTGACGCTGTCCACCTCCGGCGTCGTGCCGATGATGGACCGTCTCGCCGCCGATTTGCCCGTGGCGCTCGCGGTGTCGCTGCATGCGCCGAATGATCCGCTGCGCGACATGCTCGTGCCGCTGAACAAGAAGTACCCGTTGCGCGAATTGATGGCCGCGTGTCAGCGTTATCTGAAGGTCGCGCCGCGCGACTTCATCACGTTCGAATATTGCATGCTCGACGGCGTCAACGACACCGAAGCGCACGCGCGGGAACTGCTCGCCGTGACGCGCGACGTGCCGTGCAAGTTCAACCTCATTCCGTTCAATCCGTTCCCGGAATCGGGCCTGACGCGCTCCAAGAACGAGCAGATCAAGCGATTCTCGCAGGTTCTGATCGATGCGGGTGTCGTCACCACCGTGCGCAAGACGCGCGGGGACGATATCGACGCCGCCTGCGGGCAGCTCGCGGGTGCGGTGCAGGACCGCACGCGTCTTGCCGAACGCATGAGCCGCGCGGGCAGCAAAACGATCGAGGTGCGGGCGATCTGACGGTGCGTCAAAACTGAACAAGCCGCAGCGAAAAGGCGAAATGAGCGCCTGGATGCGGTACTAAAAGCCGAACATTTTGTTATAAAGCGGTCTGCAATGGCGCTGGAGTTGTATCGTTCACGTGGTTTTTGAACCGAAGAACGCAACAGCGCTATATGAAAGAAACGATGCGAGGAATTTGGCATGAGTGAGCCGCAGCACCCGACGCCTTTCGGCAGTCATTCCGGCAACCGGTCCGGCGGTCAGTACGACGGTCAGGCTGGCGCGGAAGGGGCGGCGTCGAATGCGAGCCAGGCTGGGCCTCTGGACTCGATACCGGCGGTTGGCGCGCGTCTCGCGCAGCTTCGCCAGGCGAAAGCATGGTCGATCGACGACGTCTCCGCGCGCCTCAAGGTGTCGCCGCCGAAATTGCTCGCGCTCGAAGCGGGCGATATCAGTCAGTTGCCTGACCGCACGTTTGCCGCGGGCATCGTGCGCAGTTACGCGAAAATTCTGGGTGCCGATCCGGCGCTCTTCACGCAGGCGTTCCGGCGCGATAGCGGTGACATCGAGCACAATCTGAAAGTGCCGGCGTCGGCAGGCACGGGTCTGCCGCGCGGGCGCGTGTCGGTGCCGCTCGGTAATTCGTCGGGTCGCAAGCGCTCGTGGATGTGGGGCGTACTGGCCATCATCGCCGTCCTGGTGGCGCTCGTCATGTGGCATACCGGCGGTGAATCGAGCAACTGGCTTGCACGCCTGAAAGCGACGACGGGCATGGGCTTGTCGTCGACGTCGCCGGCGACATCGAACGACTCTGCGGGCGCACCGTCTGCGCCGACCCCGGACGAGGCAGCCGCAGCGAACACGGGCGAAGCGTCGCTGCCCGAAGTGGCGGCGGCGCCCGGCGAGCAGCCGATGCCGCGTCCGCTCGGCACGAACGCGCTGCCGGCTTCGTCGTCGACGCTGTCCGCGGTGCAGGGCGCGAGCGTGCCGGCCGCATCGGCAGCGAAAACCGCGCCGGCAATAGCGGTGGCGTCCGCGCCGGCCGTCTCGGGCGGCGGCTCGAGCGCAATCGAATTGAAAGTGAAGGAAGATAGCTGGTTCAGCGTGCGCGGCAAGGACGGCAAGGAACTCTTTTCCGGTCTCGTTCACGCGGGCAGCACACAGCGCGTGCAGGGCGAGGCGCCGTTCAAGGTGACCGTGGGCAACGTGAAGGGCGTCGAATCGTTGTCGGTCGACGACGAACCCGTCGATGCCAAGCGCTATTCATCCGCACGCGGAAACGTCGCGCGCCTCTCGCTGCCTTGAGTCGGCGAGGTCGATCGGTTCAGTGCGCGCCGGACAAGTCAGGGGCGTCACGGTGCAAGCCGTGACGCCCGTTTGAGGTTTCATCCACGCCACCCGGCGCCGCATCGGCGCCAAGGTTGCCAAAGGGTCTTTCGATGCAATCCGAAGCTCAATCCCTGATCAGCAGCAAGATTTGTTCGACCGAGCCGGTCTTCGGCGGTCCATTGACGCGCCGCGCATCGCACGCGGTCGATGTGCGCTGGGGCGGACAGCTCGTGACGATCGGCGGCGACGCGCCTGTGCGCGTCCAGTCGATGACCAACACCGACACCGCCGACGCGATCGGCACCGCCATCCAGATCAAGGAACTGGCGCAAGCCGGCTCCGAGCTCGTGCGCATCACGGTGAACACGCCCGAAGCGGCCGCCGCTGTGCCGCATATCCGTGAGCAGCTCGATCGCATGGGCGTGACCGTGCCGCTCGTCGGCGACTTTCATTACAACGGCCATCTGTTGCTGCGCGACTATCCCGCGTGCGCCGAAGCGCTGTCGAAGTACCGCATCAATCCGGGCAACGTCGGCCAGGGCGCGAAGCGCGACACGCAGTTCGCGCAAATGATCGAAGCCGCGATCAAATATGACAAGCCGGTGCGCATCGGCGTGAACTGGGGCAGTCTCGATCAGGATTTGCTCGCGCGCATGATGGACGAGAACGCCGCGCGTTCGACGCCGTGGGAACTGCAGAGCGTCATGTACGAGGCGCTGATTCAATCGGCGATCGGCTCCGCGGAACGCGCCGTCGAACTCGGTCTCGGCCGCGACAAGATCATCCTGTCGTGCAAGGTCAGCGGCGTGCAGGATCTGATCGCCGTGTACCGCGAACTCGCAAAGCGCTGCAGCTTCGCGTTGCACCTCGGCCTGACCGAAGCGGGCATGGGCTCGAAGGGTATCGTCGCGTCGACGGCGGCGCTTTCGGTGCTGCTGCAGGAGGGCATCGGCGACACCATCCGCATCTCGCTCACGCCCGAACCGGGCGGCGCGCGCACCGGCGAAGTCGTCGTCGGCCAGGAAATCCTGCAGACGATGGGCCTGCGTTCCTTCACGCCGATGGTCATCGCGTGCCCCGGCTGCGGCCGCACGACGAGCACGCTGTTCCAGGAGCTCGCCTCGCAGATTCAGACTTACCTGCGCAGTTCGATGCCGACCTGGCGCGACCAGTACCCGGGCGTGGAAAAGATGCACGTCGCGGTGATGGGCTGCATCGTCAACGGGCCGGGCGAATCGAAGCACGCGAACATCGGCATCAGCTTGCCGGGTTCGGGCGAGAATCCGGCGGCGCCCGTGTTCATCGACGGCGTGAAGGTGAAGACGCTGCGCGGCGAGCGCATCGCCGAGGAGTTCCAGCAAATCGTCAGCGACTATGTCGAGCGCACCTACAGGCAGGAAGCAGGCAAGCGCGAAGAGACGTCCACCGCAACCCTTTGAAGACAGATGACTGAACAGAAGAAACGGCTCGAGAAACTGAGCGGTGTGAAGGGCATGAACGACATCCTCCCGCAGGATGCCGCGTTGTGGGATTTCTTCGAAACCACCGTCAAGTCGATGCTGCGCGCATACGGCTATCAGAACATCCGCACGCCGATCGTCGAGCATACGCAGTTGTTCACGCGCGGTATCGGCGAAGTGACCGATATCGTCGAGAAAGAGATGTACAGCTTCACGGATGCGCTCAACGGCGAGCATCTGACGATGCGGCCGGAGAACACGGCGGCGGTCGTGCGCGCGGTCATCGAGCACAACCTGCTTTACGACGGCCCGAAGCGCCTCTGGTACGTCGGCCCGATGTTCCGTCACGAACGTCCGCAGCGCGGGCGTTATCGCCAGTTCCATCAGGTCGGCGTGGAAGCGCTCGGCTTCGCGGGCCCGGATACGGACGCCGAGATCATCATGATGTGCCAGCGTCTCTGGGACGACCTCGGCCTCACCGGCATCCGCCTCGAACTCAATTCGCTCGGTCAGGCGGAGGAGCGGGCGGCGCATCGCAAGGAACTGATCGCGTATCTGGAGAAGCATGTCGATTCGCTCGATGAAGAAGCGAAACGCCGTCTCTATACGAACCCGCTTCGCGTGCTCGACACGAAGAATCCCGCGCTGCAGGAGATCGCGCAGAATGCGCCGAAGCTCGTCGATTTTCTCGGCGACGCGTCGCGCAAGCACTTCGAAGGCGTGCAGCGTCTGCTCAAAGCGAACAACATTCCGTTCACGATCAATCCTCGCCTCGTGCGCGGTCTCGACTATTACAACCTCACCGTGTTCGAGTGGGTCACCGACAAGCTCGGCGCGCAGGGCACGGTCGCGGGCGGCGGTCGCTACGATCCCCTCATCGAGCAGCTCGGCGGCAAGCCGACGGCCGCGTGCGGCTGGGCGATGGGTGTCGAGCGCATCCTCGAGTTGCTGAAGGAGGAACAACTCGTGCCCGAAGCCGAAGGCACGGATGTGTATGTCGTGCATCAGGGCGAAAAAGCGGCGGAGCACGCGTTCATCGTCGCCGAGCGTCTGCGCGATACGGGTCTAGACGTCATCCTGCATTGCAGCCCGGACGGCGCGTCCGCGAGCTTCAAGTCGCAGATGAAAAAGGCCGACGCGAGCGGCGCGGCCTTCGCGGTCGTGCTGGGCGAGGACGAGCTCGCACAAGGCATGATCGGCGTCAAACCGCTGCGTCGTTCGGGCGACGAAACATCCGACGGCCAAAAGAACGAGCAAGTGAACGTTCCGGCGGAAGACTTGACCGAATACCTAATCAATGCGATGGTTGCAACCGCCGATGACGAGGGTGCCTGAGTACAGGCACATTGCCGTGCATCGCGTGCCGGATCGAACTGATCCGGGATCGCGCGCGGCGCTCGTTGAGGGAACTGAAACGCAGGAAGGAATAGCTGGACGATGAGCTATCACGACGAACAAGAATCACTTGAAAGCGTAAAGGCCTGGTGGGCCAAATGGGGTAACACCACGACGTGGATTGTGCTCGTGGCGCTCATCATTGGGGCCGGGTACAACGGATGGAATTTTTGGCAGCGCCGTCAGGCGGCCGAAGCGTCGGTGCTCTACGACCATCTTCAGCAGGCGGTGAACGCCAACGATCAGGCGCTGGTCACGCGCGTGGCGACGGACATGGAAGACAAGTTCGGCGGCACGGGCTACGCGCAGATGACCGCGCTCGCGGCCGCAAAGTCGCTTTACATGGCGGGCAACACGGCAGGTGCGAAGGCGCAACTGCAATGGGCCATCGATCACGCGAAGGATGACGAGTACAAGCAGATCGCGAAGCTGCGTCTCGCGCTCGTCCTGCTCGACGAGAAGAACTACGACGCGGGCCTGAAGCTGCTCGCGGATCAACCGCTCGATGCGTTCAAGGGCGTGATCGCGGATCGTCGCGGGGACCTGCTCGCGGCACAAGGCAAACGCGACGATGCGCGCGCAGCCTACAAGGTTGCCCTCGAGACGCTGCCCGAGAACGACACGTCCGCGCGTCAACTGGTTCAGTTCAAGCTCGATGCGCTCGGCGGCTGATCCGCATCGTTCCAATCGGTTTCGATCGATTTAGCACATCAGTCCATCAAGCCGCCCGCCACAGCGTCGCCATGCAGCGGCGCGTCGGTCGGCGCCGATCAACCCAATTCACCAATTCATGTTGCGTCCACCGATGACTTTTTTGAAACGCTACGCCGTGCCGCTCGCCTGCGCGACGACCGTCTTGTTGGCCGCTTGCTCGTCGACCAAGGATGAACGCCGCGTGCCGACACCGCTCGCGGACTTCAAGCCGGTGTTGAACGTCAATCAGACGTGGAAGGCGAGCGTCGGCAAGGCGGGCCGCTATCTGTTCTCGCCGGTCGCGGTCGGCGATTACGTCTTCGCCGCGGGCACGAACGGCACCGTCGCCAAGATCGACGCGAAGACCGGTCAGGACGTCTGGCGCACCAAGCTCAAGGACGATTTGTCCGCGGGCGTCGGCAGCGATGGCAATCTCACGGCAGTGGGCGGTCTGAAGGGCCAGGTCGACGTGCTCGGTGCCGACGGCAAGCTGTTGTGGACGGCCACGGCGCCCGGCGAGATCGTCTCGCCGCCGCTCGTCGGCAACGATCTCGTGATCGTGCGCACCATCGACGGCAAGGTCATCGCGTTCAGCGCGCAGACGGGCGAGCAGAAGTGGATCTTCCAGTTGCGCGCGGTGCCGCTGAACCTGCGGGTCGCGGCCGGCATGACGTTCGCCGGCAATCAGGCGGTGCTCGCGGGCTTCCCCGGCGGGACGTTCGCGGCGATCAACCTGCAGACGGGCGACGCCTACTGGCAGGCGCCGGTGTCGTATCCGAAGGGTGTGACCGAAGTCGAGCGCATTAACGACGTGACCGGCGCGCCGGGGCTCGTCGGTGCGCAGACCTGCGCGGTGACGTTCCAGGGCCGCATCGGTTGCTTCGATGCCAACTCGGGCCAGCCGGTGTGGGAAAAGAGCTTCTCGAGCGACAGCGGCCTCGCACAAGACGAGCAGATCGTCGCGGCGGGCGACGACTGGTCGGTCGTCAACGCGTTCCGCGCGGCGGACGGCTCGCAGGTCTGGAAGACGGATGCGTTGAAGAACCGGAGTGTCAGCGTGCCGTACATTCTGGGCCGTGCGGTCGTCGTGGGCGATTATCAGGGCTTCGTGCATTTCCTGAACACCGAAAACGGCCAGCTCGTCGGCCGCGCACCGACCGACGGCAGCGCGATCACCGCGGCGCCTGTGCTGGCGGGCAGCACGCTCGTCGTTCAGACGCATGACGGCGACCTTTATGGTTTCCGACCGGGCAACTGAGTGAATGCAGGCCGCGGAGCGCGTGACATGCTCTTGCGGCCGTCAGCAGCAAGCGCTCCGTCGAGGTCCGGCGGTGCGGCAGGTTCGCCACCCACGACGAACCGCACGAGAAAGAAGCGTTGCGCCACGCGCGCATCGCGATAAAACCCGCCTGCAAAAGCAGGGTAGAAGAATGAGCGCGGCGCGCGAAGGTGCCGCGCAAGATGAGCCTCCAACGAGGCAAGACCGGCGAACGACCGCCGACGATCCGGCCGATCGACACGCCTCGCGTGCGGCAAGCCGAATCCATGCTAATTTTCGACAAGCGCAGCCATTGCGCGGCGTAGCGGAACGCAACGAGACGTTTCCACCGCCCGTTCCGCGTTTGCCTTGCGTTCAACCTTGAACAAAATCAGATGAAACCCGTGATCGCGCTCGTCGGGCGCCCCAATGTTGGGAAATCGACGCTTTTCAACCGGCTGACGCGCTCGCGCGACGCGCTCGTCGCCGACTTGCCGGGCCTCACTCGTGACCGTCACTACGGCGAAGGTCGCGTGGGCGGTGAACGCCCGTATCTCGTCGTGGACACGGGCGGGTTCGAGCCCGTGGCGAAGGACGGCATCCTGCACGAAATGGCGCGGCAGACGCGTCAGGCGGTCGAAGAGGCCGATATCGTCGTATTCATCGTCGATGGCCGCAACGGACTTGCGCCGCAGGACAAGTCGATCGCCGACTATCTGCGCAAGACCGGCCGGCCGCTCTTCCTGGTCGTGAACAAGGCCGAGGGCATGAAGTACTCGGCGGTCGCATCGGACTTTTACGAGCTCGGTCTCGGCGATCCGCGCGCGATCTCAGCCGCGCATGGCGACGGCGTCGTCGAGATGATCAACGACGCACTCGACATCGCGTACAAGGATCAGCCGGAGGAAACGGAAGAGGAGAAGGCGCAGCACGGCATCAAGATCGCGATCGTCGGGCGTCCGAACGTCGGCAAGTCGACGCTTGTGAACACGCTGATTGGCGAGGAGCGCGTGATCGCGTTTGACATGCCCGGAACCACGCGCGACTCGATTTATGTTGATTTCGAGCGACAAGGCCGCAAGTACACTCTGATCGACACGGCCGGCCTGCGCCGCCGCGGCAAGGTGTTCGAAGCGATCGAGAAGTTTTCGGTCGTGAAGACGCTGCAGTCGATCGCGGATGCCAACGTCGTGATCCTTCTGCTCGATGCACAGCAGGATATCTCTGAGCAGGACGCGCACATCGCGGGCTTCGTGGTCGAGCAGGGCCGCGCGCTCGTCGTCGGCGTGAACAAGTGGGACGGTCTGGACTCGCATGTGCGTGAGCGCACGAAGGCGGACCTGACGCGCAAGCTCAAGTTTCTGGACTTTGCTAAATTCCACTACGTTTCCGCGCTCGAGAAAACGGGCATCGGCGCGTTGATGAAATCGGTCGACGATGCCTACGCCGCCGCGATGGCCAAGCTGCCGACGCCGAAGCTCACGCGCGCGCTGATCGATGCCGTGGAATTTCAGCAGCCGCGTCGCCGCGGTCCGGTGCGGCCGAAACTGCGTTACGCGCATCAGGGCGGGCAAAATCCGCCGATCATCGTGGTGCACGGCAACGCGCTCGACGCGGTGACGGAGACATACAAGCGTTATCTGGAAGGGCGTTTTCGCGAAACTTTTGGACTCGCCGGCACTCCACTTCGCATAGAGTTTCGGTCGAGCCGAAACCCTTACGCGGACAAGGAGTGAGAGCCGCGTGAAGCCTTACGTTTCGGCGCCGTCAGCCATTTGGCCGAGGGGTGCGGAAAACGTAAAACAGCGAAAATCGGCTATAGTGTAGCGATTGTCGGCGGATCTCTTTTTCTTCGTCCACAATATATCCAACCTGCAAAAAAACACGGAGTTTGCTATGAGCAACAAAGGGCAATTGTTACAAGACCCGTTTTTGAACGCACTGCGTAAAGAGCACGTGCCCGTCTCGATCTATTTGGTCAACGGCATCAAGCTTCAAGGAAACATCGAATCTTTCGACCAGTACGTCGTGTTGCTCCGAAATACGGTCACCCAGATGGTCTATAAGCACGCCATTTCCACGGTCGTGCCTGCCCGCCCGGTGAATTTCCACCCGGACGCTGAATCGTCCTAAACCTCGTCGCGGCCGGCGCGAAACTGCCCATTCTAAAGCGAACATTAAGCAACTCGCCGGTCGCTTCAAAAACGTGAACACATCAATTTGATTAACGCAGCGCTCGTCGGCATCGACTTCGGCAAGATCGATTTCGAAGCCAGTCTGGAAGAACTTAGTCTGCTCGCACAAAGTGCGGGCGCTCATCCCGCCGTCACGCTCACCGGCCGCCGCTCGAGCCCCGATGCCAAAATGTTCATCGGCAGCGGCAAGGTCGAAGAACTGCGCCTGCAGTGCGAAGCGAATGACGTCGAACTCGTCATTTTCAATCACGCGCTCGCGCCCGCGCAGCAGCGCAATCTCGAGGTCGCGCTGAATCGCCGAGTGGTCGATCGCACGAGCCTCATTCTCGATATCTTCGCGCAGCGCGCCCGCAGCCACGAAGGCAAGCTGCAGGTCGAACTCGCGCAACTGCAATATCTGTCGACGCGCCTGATTCGCGCGTGGACTCACCTCGAACGCCAGAAGGGCGGCATCGGCTTGCGCGGCCCGGGCGAAACGCAGCTTGAAACCGACCGCCGATTGATCGGCGAGCGCATCAAGGCCCTCAAGTCGCGGCTCGAACGACTGCGCCGTCAGCACGGCACGCAACGGCGTCAGCGCGTGCGCAATCGCACGATGTCGGTGTCGCTCGTCGGCTATACGAACGCGGGCAAGTCCACGCTGTTCAACGCGCTCACCAAGGCGCAGGCGTACGCGGCCGACCAACTCTTTGCCACGCTCGATACCACTTCGCGCCGGGTGTTCCTCGGCGAGGAAGCGGGGCATGTTGTCGTGTCGGACACGGTCGGGTTCATCCGCGAATTGCCGCACCAGCTCGTCGCCGCATTTCGCGCCACGCTCGAAGAAACCATTCACGCGGACGTGCTGCTGCATGTCGTCGATGCGTCGAGTGCGGTGCGCCTCGATCAGATCGATCAGGTGAACGAGGTGTTGCGCGGCATCGGCGCGGACAACATTCGCCAGATTCTCGTCTTCAACAAGATCGATGCGGTGCCCGAGCTCGCGGCCCGCGACGAGGCGGTTGAAAGGGACGAGTATGGTAATATTTCGCGCGTTTTCTTGAGTGCACGCACGGGTCAGGGGCTCGATGCGCTGCGCGCTGCCATCGCCGAAATCGCCACGGCGGAAACCGGTGAAATCGATGCGGGCCTACCCAGCGTGCTCGCCGAATTTCCGGAGCCGCACGAGGCGTCCGAAGCAACGCAATCCACGCAGTCCGAGTCAAACGCCATACACGACACGAACGCGCAGCCGGACGACCACCGGCAGGCCGTCGAACGTGACGATCACAAGGTCCCCGAGCACGGACATTAAGTTGCTTCGGAATTGCATCGACCCGGCATCGACCCCGGCTGTCTAATGGTGAATCACCGAGTGAACGACTACAAAGAGCGGACTATCCGGCAAGTTGAGCATGCCGTCTTTTCGATCAACGATCCGCGCTGGGGGCGGGGCGACGGCAATGGCGTGAAAAACGACTCCAAGCGCCCGCAAGACGGCAAGCGCCCCAACGGCAAGGACGAAGGCCCGCCCGATCTCGACGAGATGTGGCGTGAGTTCAATCGCCGCCTCGCCGGGGTGTTCGGCCGCAAACCTGGCAACGGCGCGCCGCGCGAGAACGGCCGTGGCACGAAGATCGGCCTCGGCATCGTCATCGGCGTGTTGATCGCCATCTATCTGGGCAGCGGCGTGTTCGTCGTGCAGGACGGGCATGTCGGCGTCGTCTCCCAGTTCGGCAAGTATCGTCAGACGGTCTCGCAAGGCATTCACTGGCGTTTGCCGTATCCGTTCCAGTCGAGCGAGATCGTCGATACGTCGCAGATTCGTTCCGTCGAAGTCGGGCGCGGCACCGCGCTGTCGCAAGGCAACGTGCGCGACGCGTCGCTTCTGACGAACGACGCGGATATCGTCGACGTGCGCTTTGCCGTGCAGTATCAGATCAAGTCGCCGACCGATTTCCTGTTTCGCAGCGTCAATGCGGACGACAGCGTGACGCAGGCCGCGCAGTCGGCGATCCGCGAAATTGCTGGCGGCCTCACGACGGACGACATGCTCTACAAGGATCGCGAAGCGCTGCGCGCGCGCCTGATCGAGACGATTCAGCGTTCGCTCGACACTTATCGCACCGGTCTTCAGGTGACGGGCGTGGCGGTGCAAAGCGTGCAGGTGCCGCAACAGGTGCAGTCGGCGTTCGAGGAAGCGGCGCGCGTGCGTCAGGACAACGAGCGCGCCCGCGATTCCGCGCAAGCCTATGCGGATCAGTTGCTGCCGCGCGCGAAAGCCGACGCGGCGAAGTTGATCGACGAGGCCCGCGCCTATAGCAACCGCGAGGTCACGCGCTCGCAGGGAGATGCGGAGCGCTTCAAGGAGGTCTACGCGGAATACTCGAAGGCGCCCGCGGTCATTCGTCAACGCATGTACCTGGACACGATGCAGCAGATCTACTCGCGCACCACGAAGGTTTTCGTCGATAGCAAGGGCGGCAATAACGTCGTCTATCTGCCGCTCGACAAGCTCGTCGAAGCCAACAGGCAGCAGGCGAAGGACGCGGCCGAAGGCGCGAGCGGCGCAGCTGCGTCGGGCGCGGCCGCCGCGACTGACGGGCCTCAGGCGCGCGCGCAGGGCACGGCGAGCGCATCGGCGCCGGCTGCGGTCGCACCCGCCAGCGCGGCAAGCTCCGCCAGCGGCGCAAGCGCGAATGCCGGCGGCGATCCGCTGCGCTCGCGCGATGCGTTCCGCTCCCGCAGCCGGTCGGAAGACCTGCAATAAGGAGCGCGAACATGAATCGAATCTTTGCGCTCGTCGTCGCCGTCGTCATCGTGTTGTTCATCGGTTCGTCGATGATCTTCACAGTCGACGAAAGACATGCCGCCGTCGTCGCCGCGCATGGCGAAGGCAATCCGCGTCTCGAAGGCCCCGGTCTGCACTTCAGGCTGCCGCCGCCGTTCCAGACACTCACGCTCATCGACACACGCACGCTCACCATCGACGAATCGGGCGCCGACCGTTTCTCGACCGCGGACAAGAACGAAGTGCTGGTCAACGCGGTGATCAAGTATCGTGTCGCCGATCCCCTGAAACTCTTCGAAAGCAACGAGAAGAACACGCAGACGGCCGAGGAGCGCATCACCGCGCTCGCGCGCGCGGCGCTTGCGAGCAGTTTTGCGAAGCGCCCGCTCACTGACGCGCTAGGCAATCAGCAGGCAATCGAAGCCGACGCGCAAAAGAGCGTGGAAGGCGCGGCCGCGGCATTTGGCGTGCAGCTCGTCGACTTGCAGATGACGCGCATCGACTTTCCGTCGGCGGTCGCCGATTCGGTCTACAAGCGCATGATCGCGGCGCGACAGCAAGCCGCGGCGAACGAGCGCGCGAAGGGCACGGCGGACGCGGACAAGATCAAGGCCGATGCGGAGCGCACGCAGCAGGCCATCGTCGCGGACGCCTATAGCCAGGCGCAGTCGATCAAGGGCGAAGGAGACAGCAAGGCGGCGGCCATAGCGGCCGATGCGTACGGACGCGATCCGCAGTTCTACCAGTTCTATCAGAGCCTCGAAGCGTACAAGAAGACGTTCAAGCCAGGCGACGTGATCGTCGTCGACCCGAGCAGCGATTTCTTCCGCTTCATGAAGAGCCCGACCGGCGGCGCGGCGGACACGTCGGCCCCGGCGACGGCGAAGCGCTGATTCCCGTCCGCGCCGCGCACCGCGTCTTGCCGGTCGCGCGGCATCAAAAAAACCTTGGACATGGCCGAGACGTTCCTGCTGGCTCTTGCGTTGATGCTGATTATCGAAGGCATGTTTCCCTTCGTTTTTCCGACCGCGTGGCGCGATACCTTTCGCCGCATCGCGGAGCGGCCCTTGCACCATATCCGCATCGGCGGACTGATCGCCATGGTGCTCGGCCTGATTCTGCTGCTGATCGCGACGTGAACCTCGTCCGGCAGGCCGCCGCCATTTCGCCTATCTTGTCCTTATTCATTCGTCCCTGACCGTTCAAGTCCGTGAGCGCCGCGCGACCAGCGCCGAGCCTTCTCGTCCCGTAGGAAACGTATCGATGTCCACCTGGTTACTTCCCGAGAATATCGCCGACGTGTTGCCGTCGGAAGCCCGCAAGATCGAAGAGCTGCGCCGCCGCCTGCTCGACCGTTTCCGTTCGTACGGCTACGAACTCGTGATGCCGCCCATGCTCGAGTATCTCGAATCGCTTCTGACGAGCGGCGGAAGCGACCTGAACTTGCGCACGTTCAAGCTCGTCGATCAATTGTCCGGACGCACGCTCGGCCTGCGCGCGGACATCACGCCGCAGGTTTCACGTATCGACGCGCATCTGCTGAACCGGCAGGGCGTGACGCGGCTGTGCTACGCGGGCGTCGTGCTGCACACGCGCCCGCGCGGGTTGCATGCGACGCGCGAGCAGATTCAGATCGGCGCGGAAATTTATGGGCACGCGGGGCTCGAAGCGGATCTTGAGATCCAGCAACTGATGCTCGACTCGCTGCATCTCGCAGGTCTGACGAAAGTGCGTCTCGATCTGTGTCACGCGGGCGTGCTTGCCGCGCTGCTGGAACTCGAGCCGGCGGCGGCATCGCTCGGCGAAGCGCTTTACGACGCGCTCGCGAGCAAAGACGTGCCGCGCCTGCATGAATTGACCGCGCACCTCGGGCAGGTGCCGCGCGAGGCGCTTCGGGCATTGCCGTCGCTCTATGGCGACGCTTCGGTGCTGCAGATCGCCCGTGGCCGTTTGCCGAATCTGCCCGTGATCGCGCGCGCGCTCGACGATCTCGCGTTCCTCGCGGGCCAGGTCGAAGGCGCGGAACTGATGATCGACCTCGCGGACTTGCGCGGCTATGCGTATCACAGCGGCGTGATGTTCTCAGCCTATGTCGATGGCGTGCCGAACGCGGTCGCGCGCGGCGGCCGCTATGACGATGTCGGTCTTGCCTACGGCCGTGCGCGACCCGCGACGGGCTTTTCTCTCGATCTGCGCGAAGTGGCGCGCATCTCGCCCGTCGACGCACGCGGCAGCGCGATCCTCGCGCCGTGGAAACACGATGAGCCGCTGCGCGCGGCGATTCTCGCACTGCGCGACGCGGGCGAAGTGGTCATCCAGGCGCTGCCCGGCCACGACCACGATCTGGACGAATTCGCGTTCGACCGTGTGCTCGTCGAGCGTGACGGCAAATGGACGGTCGAAACGCGCGCCTGAAGCGGGACGATGAATACAGTCGCTTGATCGATAAGGGAATTTGCTTAGCCCATTCCAATCACGCGACCGTGACGAAATCGCGAAACACGTCCCGAAAAACTCGGAACCTTTCGCGAACATAGGTAAAATACGTTTTTAACCAGCTAACGAATCAACATGTCTGCCAGTGCAGTGAATGTGAACCCGGGGCGCAACGTCGTCGTGGTGGGCACCCAGTGGGGTGATGAGGGCAAAGGCAAGATCGTCGACTGGCTGACGGACCACGCCCAGGGCGTCGTGCGCTTCCAGGGCGGTCATAACGCCGGCCATACGCTCATCATCGGCGGCAAGAAGACCATTCTGCGCCTCATTCCCTCGGGCATCATGCGCGCGGGCACAGCCTGCTACATCGGCAATGGCGTCGTGTTGTCGCCGGAAGCGCTGTTCAAGGAAATCGACGAACTGGAAGCGGCTGGCGTCGATGTCCGCAAGCGCCTGTTCATTTCTGAAGCCGCCACGCTCGTTCTGCCGTATCACGTCGCAATCGACCAGGCGCGCGAAGCCAAGCGCGGCGCCGGCAAGATCGGCACGACCGGCCGCGGCATCGGCCCGGCGTACGAGGACAAGGTGGCCCGTCGCGGCCTGCGCGTGCAGGATCTGTTCGATCGTGCAGTGTTCGAGGAACGTCTGCGCGAGGCGCTCGACTTCCATAACTTCGTCCTGACTCAGTACCTCGGCGCGAAGGCTGTCGACTTCCAGGAAACGCTCGACACGATGCTCGGCTACGCCGACCGTCTCGCGCCGATGGTCACGGACGTCTCCCGCCGTCTCTACGACGAAAATCACGCCGGCCGCAATCTGCTGTTCGAAGGTGCGCAAGGCACGCTGCTCGACATCGACCACGGCACGTATCCGTATGTCACGTCGAGCAACTGCGTCGCGGGCGCGGCGACCTCCGGCGCCGGCATCGGGCCTCAGCGTCTGAACTATATTCTCGGCATCACCAAGGCGTATTGCACGCGCGTCGGTTCGGGCCCGTTCCCGAGCGAGCTGTATGACGCGGATAACGCCCAGCGTCAGGATCAGGTGGGCCTGAACCTCGCGACTGTCGGCAAGGAATTCGGCTCGGTCACCGGCCGGCCGCGCCGCACTGGATGGCTCGACGCCGCCGCGCTGCGCCGTTCGATCCAGATCAACGGTATCTCGGGCCTGTGCATGACCAAGCTCGACGTGCTCGACGGTCTCGACGAAGTGAAGCTCTGCACGGGCTACACGCTCGACGGCAAGCTCGTTGACATCCTGCCGCGTGGCGCATCGGAAGTGGCGCGCTGCGAGCCTGTGTATGAAACCTTCGGCGGCTGGAAGGAAAGCACCATCGGCATTACGCAATGGGACGGGCTGCCGGAAAACGCGCGCAAGTATTTGACGCGCGTGCAGGAAGTGGCGGGCGTGCCGATCGACATGGTGTCGACCGGTCCGGACCGTGACGAAACCATCCTGCTTCGCCATCCGTTCAAGGTCTGAGCGCTTAAAGAGCCTCGACCAGAACCGGACGCTGTAAAGAATGTGGCCGCCTCCTGCGGCCACATTTCGTATATAACCTAAGCATTTGAAAGAGCCTCACCATGATCGCGATGACGGACCCGCGCAACGACGACAAGAATCTCTGGGTCGGCTGGGATGAATATCACCGGCTGATCGAACTCCTCGCACTGAAGGTGCACGAGTCGGGCTGGAAGTTCGACAAGATCCTGTGCCTCGCGCGCGGCGGCCTGCGCGTGGGCGATCAGCTATCGCGCATTTATGACCTGCCGCTCGCCATTCTCGCGACGAGCTCATACCGCGAAGCAGCGGGCACGGAGCAGGGCGATCTCGACATCGCGCAGTACATCACGATGACGCGCGGCGATCTGTCCGGCAACGTGCTGCTCGTCGATGATCTGGTCGATTCGGGCGTCACGCTCGCGCGCGTGCAGGAGCATCTGAAGGAGCGTTATCCGGGGATCACATCGGTGCGCTCGGCGGTGCTCTGGTACAAGGCGTGCTCCAAGGTCAAGCCCGACTATCACGTTCAGCATCTTGAAACGAATCCGTGGATTCATCAGCCTTTCGAGGAGTGGGACACGGTGCGACCGCACAACCTGGGCGCGTGGATCAAGCGCGGCACGCAAAACGGACGGGGCGCTTGATCGACGCCTGATCGTTTCGCGCGACATACGCCGTTCGCCTGGCACGAAGCCGGGCGCAACGGCGTTTTTTGTTTTTGCGAGAAGGCGGACTGACCTGCATGAAATCGCGACGAGCGCGCCCGCCGACGCACGCGGGGCGCGATGCTACACTCTCACACGCGTCTCTCGTGGCGCTCGAGCAACACGCGAGAAGGCGTCTTCGCGTGCAACGTTAGATAGAATGGCGTTCGTTTTTTTCCGCTCTGGACGGATATATCGCTTTTATGACTAACACGACTCACGCGCACGAGCATAAACAGCCATTGCACTCGCTTGCGCTCGCCGCCATTGGCGTCGTTTTCGGCGACATCGGCACGAGTCCACTTTACTCGTTGAAGGAAGCCTTTAGCCCGTCGCATGGCATCGGCTTGTCAGAGGCGTCGATTCTCGGCGTCATCTCCTTGCTCTTCTGGGCGATCGTCATGGTGGTCGCCGTCAAATACGTGCTCTTCGTCATGCGCGCCGACAACAACGGCGAGGGCGGCGTGTTCGCCATGACGACGCTCGCGCTGCGCAGCGTGAAGGAGTCCGGCAAGGTTTCGGGCGTGCTGATGATGCTCGGCATCTTCGGCGCGTGCATGTTCTACGGCGATGCGGTCATCACGCCGGCGATGTCGGTGCTCTCGGCGGTCGAAGGTCTCGAGATCGCCGCGCCCAAGCTAACTCCGTACGTGCTGCCGATCACGATCGTCATTCTGATCGCGCTGTTCTGGATTCAGCGCCACGGCACGGCGGTGGTCGGCAAGCTCTTCGGCCCGATCATGGTCGTGTGGTTCGCCACGCTCGCGGTGCTCGGCGCCGCGCATATCGTCATGGAGCCGCGCATCATCGTCGCGCTCAATCCCTATTACGCCTTTTCTTTCATGGCGCAGCACGTCCTGCAGGCGTATATCGTGCTGGGCTCGGTCGTGCTCGTGCTGACCGGGGCGGAAGCGCTGTACGCGGACATGGGTCACTTCGGCGTGAAGCCGATTCGCTACGGCTGGTACGGCTTCGTGATGCCCTCGCTGTTGCTGAACTATTTTGGTCAGGGCGCGTTGCTGATGCACTCGCCGCAGGCCATCGAGAACCCATTCTTCCTGCTTGCGCCCGACTGGGCCTTGCTGCCGCTCGTGATTCTGTCGACGGTCGCGACCGTGATCGCGTCGCAGGCGGTCATTTCGGGCGCGTATTCGCTGACGAGCCAGGCGATCCAGCTCGGCTACGTGCCGCGCATGAAGATCATGCATACGTCCGAGCTGGCTATCGGCCAGATTTATATTCCGCTCGTCAACTGGATGCTGCTTTTCATCATTTTGTGCATCGTCATCGGCTTCAAGAGTTCCGAAAATCTCGCCGCCGCTTACGGTCTCGCCGTCACCGCGACCATGCTCACGACCACTATCCTCGTGTCGGTCGTGATGGTGAATCTGTGGGGCTGGAACCGCTTTCTCGTCGGCGGCATGATCGCCGTGTTCCTGATGATCGACATCGGTTTCTTCGGCGCGAGCCTGCTCAAGATCGAACAGGGCGGCTGGCTGCCGCTGTGCATCGGCGGGGCGCTCTTCTTCCTTTTGATGACCTGGTACAAAGGCCGCATGATCGTGAAGGATCGCACGGCCGCGGACGGTATCCCGTTGATGCCGTTCCTCCAGGGCTTGCTTGCGCATCCGCCGCATCGCGTGTCGGGTACGGCGATCTATCTCACCGGCAGCGATTCGCTCGTGCCCGTGAGCCTTCTGCACAACCTGAAGCACAACAAGGTGCTGCACGAGCGCACCATCTTCATGAACTTCAAGACGCGCGACATTCCTTATGTCGACGATGCGCATCGTCTCGAAGTGAAGGACATCGGCGGCGGTCTGTTCCTCGTGAAGGCGGCATACGGCTTCAACGAGACACCGGACGTGAAGGCCGTGCTCGAACAGATCACGCGCACGCACGCGATGACCTTCGAGCTGATGGACACGTCGTTCTTCATGGCGCGCGAGACGGTCGTGCCGACGGAGTTGCCGGGCATGTCCGTGTGGCGCGAGCGCGTGTTCGCGTGGATGCATCAGAACGCGGCGAAACCGACCGATTTCTTCAGCATTCCCGCAAATCGCGTCGTCGAGCTGGGAACTAAGATCGAAATCTGACGCTTCGTTTTTCGGAAGCGCAAAAAGAAAACCCCATGTCGCAGAACGTGGGGTTTTTTGTTGGCAGCGTGAAGCGTCAGCGTTTCAGTTTTGCGAACGCCGCGGCCATCGCGCCGGCCGGTTCCGGTTCGCGGCGCTGCTGCGGACGCTGGGCCGAACGACGATCCTGCGAACCACGCGATTGCGCCCCGGCCGCGCTGCCACTCGCGGAAGAGGCGGCGGAGTCGTCGTCCAGACGCATCGTGAGCGAAATGCGCTGGCGCTTCACATCGGTCTCGATCACCTTCACCTTGACGACCTGACCGGCCTTCACGACTTCGTGCGGATCCTTGATGAACTTCGTGGACATGGCCGAAACGTGCACGAGACCGTCCTGATGCACGCCGATATCGACGAACGCGCCGAACGCCGCGACGTTCGTCACGACGCCTTCGAGGATCATGCCCGGCACGAGATCCGAGATTTTCTCGATGCCTTCCCGGAACGTCGCCGTCTTGAACTCGGGGCGTGGATCGCGGCCCGGTTTTTCGAGCTCGGCGAGAATGTCGCGCACGGTCGGAAGGCCGAAACGATCGTCGACGAATTCAGTGGGCGAGAGGCCCGTCAACGCTTCGCGCTTGCCGAGCACATCGCCGATATGCTTCTTGATCTTCGCGAGAATGCGTTCGACGACCGGATACGCCTCCGGGTGCACCGACGAGCGATCGAGCGGATTCTCGCCGTTGTTGATGCGCAGGAAGCCGGCCGCCTGCTCGAAAGTCTTGTCGCCGAGGCGCGGCACCTTCTTCAGATGCGCGCGCGACGGGAACGGCCCGTTGGCATCGCGATAGTCGACGATGTTGCGCGCGAGCGTCGCGTTCAGCCCCGACACGCGCGCGAGCAGCGCGACCGACGCCGTATTGGCATCGACACCGACGGCGTTCACGCAATCCTCGACGACCGCATCGAGCGAGCGCGCGAGTTCGCGCTGATTGACGTCGTGCTGATACTGGCCGACGCCGATCGCCTTCGGCTCGATCTTCACGAGCTCGGCGAGCGGGTCTTGCAGCCGCCGCGCGATCGACACCGCGCCGCGCAGCGACACGTCGAGCTCCGGAAACTCCTTCGCGGCGAGCTCCGATGCCGAGTACACCGACGCGCCCGCCTCGGACACGACGATCTTCTGGAGCTTCAGATCCGGATGCTTCGCAATGAGCTCGCTCGCGAGCTTGTCGGTTTCGCGCGATGCGGTGCCGTTGCCGATAGACACGAGTTCGGCCTGCGTCGCGTGCGCGATGCGGGCGAGCTTCGCAATGGAGCCGTCCCAGTCGCGGCGCGGTTCGTGCGGATAGATGGTGTCGGTTGCAAGGAGCTTGCCGGTGCGATCCACGACCGCGACCTTCACGCCGGTCCGCAAGCCCGGATCGAGACCGATCACGGCCTTCGGGCCAGCGGGCGCCGCGAGCAGCAGGTCCTTCAGATTGCGCGCGAACACGCGAATGGCTTCATGCTCGGCTTCTTCTCGCAATTGCGTGAGCAGTTCGGTTTCGATATGCGGCTGCACCTTCACGCGCCAGCACCAGCGGCACACGTCGGAGAGCCATTTGTCGCCGGCACGGCCACGATTGGCGATGCCGAAGTGCTGCGCGATCATTGCTTCGCACGGATGCGGAATCTGCGCGTCGAGTTCTTCGCCCAGACCGAGCTTGACGCTCAGAACGCCCGCATTGCGTCCACGGAACAGCGCGAGCGCGCGGTGCGACGGTACGGTGCGGATCGTCTCGCTGTAGTCGTAGTAGTCGCGGAATTTTTCGCCTTCCTCGCCTTGCTTGCCGTCCACCACGCTCGACGTGACGAGCCCCTGGTTGAACAGATGGTCACGCAGCTTGCCGAGGATTTCGGCGGTTTCACCGAACTGCTCGGAGAGAATGTCGCGCGCGCCGTCGAGGGCGGCTTTGGTGTCGGCGACGCCTTTGTCCGCATCGACGAACTTTGCTGCTTCGGCTTGAGGATCGAGCGTGGGATCGGCGAAGAGCGCCTGCGCGAGCGGCTCGAGACCGGCTTCGCGGGCGATCTGCGCACGCGTGCGGCGCTTGGGCTTGTAGGGCAGGTAAAGGTCTTCGAGCACCTGCTTGCTGTCCGCGCTCTCGATCCCCCCGCGCAACTCGGCGGTGAGCTTGCCTTGCTCGTCGATGCTTTGCAGGATCGTCGCGCGGCGGTCTTCGAGTTCGCGCAGATACAGCAGGCGCTCTTCGAGCGTGCGCAACTGTGTGTCGTCGAGATTGCCGGTGACTTCCTTGCGATACCGGGCGATGAACGGGACAGTCGAGCCTTCGTCGAGAAGCTCCACGGCGGCGGCGACCTGGCGCGGCTGCACGGTGAGTTCGGAGGCAATGCGCTGTACGATCTTGAGTGCTACGGTTTCCGTCATGTTTCTGCGCTGTCTGCGGCTCGCCGGCGAACTCCGCGCCGCGTCGCCAGGCTCGCGTGAGCGAGGCGCCGCGGGCGGGTGACCGTGCAACGAGCCAGGTTCGGACCGGGTTGCTGGAGCGGGGCATTTTGCCATAAATGGCGGAGCGCTCCGGCCCGCGGTGATAGAATTTGGGCATCGCACAAGCCGTTTCGCACCTGATTCTTTATCACGTTGCCGTTCATCCATTTGCCCAACTTCCGCCTTTCCAACGTGCCGGCCGCCGCGGCGGTATCGCTGCTTTGCGCGGCAGGCGCATTCGCGTCGCAGCATGCGCTTGCCCAGGCCGCGAAGCCGATCGATTCCGGCACGTCCGTGAGCGCGCGCGTGCTCGATGCTGCGCCGTCGGGCGCGCCGGCTGCGCAAACCGCCGACGACGCGCTGAGAGCCGAGTTCGCACAGCGCCAGAAGGTGCTCGACCATCGCACCGAAGAAAACAACTACCGCTACGGCGTCAAGCAGCACGACTGCTACAGCAAGTTCTTCGTGAATCACTGCATCGACAACGCGCGCAACGAAATGCGCGAAACGCGTCAGCAGATCCGCCAGGAACAACTCGCGCTCGACGACGAGCAGCGCGCCGAGCGGGCGAAGCAACGCGACCAGCAGACGGCCATCAAGCAGGCGCAATACGAAGCGGAAGCGCCGCAGCGCGCGGCGAACGAGAAGGCGAGCCAGCAGGCCTACGAGGACAAGCAGCGTCAAAACGCGCTGGCCGCCGCGCAGCGCAACGCCGAGGCGCCGCAGCGCGCGGCCAACCAGGCGGCGTACGATCGCAAGGAGGCGGATTACCAGAAGCAGCTCG
This sequence comes from Caballeronia turbans, assembly GCA_001544655.2. Classification (GTDB taxonomy): domain Bacteria; phylum Pseudomonadota; class Gammaproteobacteria; order Burkholderiales; family Burkholderiaceae; genus Caballeronia; species Caballeronia turbans. The sequence goes on along the minus strand of FCOD02000023.1, from coordinate 8,296 downwards.
AGGACGCGCGCGCTCGCGGCGTGCAGGACGCGCAGGAGCGCGAGCAGAAGGCGCAGCGCTACGAGCAGAAGCAGCAGGAAGCCGCGCAGCATCGCGCGGAAGTCGAAGCGCGTCAGAAGGAAGCCGCCAGGAAGGCGCAGGAAAAGGCGCAGCAGCAGGAGCAGGAGCGCCAGGAACAACTGAAACTGCAGCAGCAACAACAGCAGCAAGGTAAATAGGGCAGTCGGGCTCGCCGTGCGGGCCCGCGCAAAGAGGATGAAAGGAGGTGAGCATGCAGCAGCGTTTGAGTGAATCCACGCGCGCACCCCGACAACCCGCCATGGATGCCGCTGTGCTGCGCGATCGCATCGCGCAATTGCAGGAAGAGCATCACAGCCTGGACACGCTGATCGACAAGATGTCCGGCACCGACGACCTGGAGTTGAGGCGCCTGAAAAAGCGCAAGCTCAAGGTGAAGGACACCATTCTCCTGCTGCAATTGCAGCTGGACTCGGACGCGCACTGAACTCAACGCGCCGGCCGCGGGCTCGTGCTGGCGTCGGCGCCTCGCGTGCGCGGCCGCGCCGAAACCCGCAGGATTTAGCACGCCTTGAACTCACCCGCACAATCCAGTGACGACGCCGGCGCGCCGCTCGCGTTGACCGACAAGCGCGGCGTCGAGCTCGACGCCATCTTTTCCGCGCAGGGCCTGCTCGCGCGCGCGATCGACGGTTATCGGCCGCGCGCGTCGCAGATCGAAATGGCGCGCTCGGTCGCGGCTGCGATGGAAGCATCTGGCCGCGCCATGCCCGAACCCGCGATGTTCGAGGCGCAGCGCCGCCCTGCGCGCAAGCTCGGACCCTCCGACAAACCTTACGCGCCCAACGAGCATCCGGCCGACGACATCGGCATTGCGACGGCGAAAACGGCGATCGACGGCGGCGAGAACACGCTCATCGTCGAGGCGGGCACGGGCACCGGCAAGACGTATGCGTACCTCGTTCCGGCCATGCTGTGGGGCGGCAAGGTCATCGTGTCGACGGGTACGAAGCATCTGCAGGATCAGCTCTTCCAGCGCGACATCCCGACCGTGCGCGACGCGCTCGCGGTACCGGTGTCCGTCGCGATGTTGAAGGGCCGCGCGAACTACCTGTGCCATTACTACCTCGAGCGCACCGCCGACAACGGCCGCCTGCCGTCGCGCCAGGACACCTCGCATCTGCAGGAAATCATTCGTTTCGCGAAGATCACGCGCACCGGCGACAAGGCCGAGCTTGCGAGCGTGCCGGAGAATTCGCCCGTCTGGCCGATGGTCACCTCCACGCGCGACAACTGCCTCGGCCAGGAGTGCCCGCATTACAAGGAATGCTTCGTGATGCAGGCGCGCAAGGAAGCGCAGCAGGCGGACATCGTCGTGGTGAATCACCATCTGTTCTTCGCCGATGTGATGCTGCGCGACACCGGCATGGCCGAGCTGCTGCCGACGGCGAACACCATCATCTTCGACGAGGCGCATCAGTTGCCCGAGACGGCGACCCTCTTTTTCGGCGAAACGCTCTCGACGACGCAGTTGCTGGAACTCGCACGCGATAGCGTCGCCGAAGGTCTCTCGCACGCGCGCGATGCTGCCGACTGGACCAAGCTCGGCGCGGCGCTCGAGCGTGCGGCGCGCGATGTGCGGCTTGCGTTCAAGGAAGATTCGGTGCGCCTGTCGCTCGGCCAGCTGCCTGACGGCCATCCGATCTTCGAAGCGCTCGACACGCTGGAGACGCATCTTTCGGCGCTCGCCGCGATGTTGTCGTCGCATGCCGAGCGGGCAGAATCGCTGCAGGCGCTGGTGCGCCGCGCGCGCGAGTTGCAGGATCTGCTCGCGGGCTGGACGACGCCGCCGACATCGCTCGAACGCGCAGTCGTCGCGGACGAGGACACGGCTAAAACGGCGGCCAGGGAAGAGCCGAACGAGATGGTGCGCTGGATCGAAGTGTTCTCGCACACGGTGCAATTGCACGAGACGCCGCTGTCGGTCGCGCCGATCTTCGCGAAGCAGCGTGCGGGCGTGCCGCGCGCGTGGATTTTCACGTCCGCGACGCTGTCGGTGCGCGGCGACTTCACGCATTACGCGGCGCAGATGGGCCTGAACGCGCGCCGCTCGATGACCTTGCCGAGCCCGTTCGATTACCCGTCGCAAGGTTTGTTGTACGTGCCGCGCAATTTGCCGCAGCCTTCGTCGCCGCAATTCACCGATGCCGTCTTCGAGGCGGCGCTGCCGGTGATCGAGGCGGCGGGCGGCGGCGTCTTCGTACTGTGCACGACGCTACGCGCGGTGGATCGCATTGCGACGCGCCTGCGCGACACCATCGAACGGCGTGGCTGGGAGAATCCGCTGCTTGTTCAGGGCGACGCGAGCCGCACGGAACTGCTCGACCGGTTCCGCGCCTACGGCAACGCGATTCTCGTGGGCAGTCAGAGTTTCTGGGAGGGCGTCGATGTGCGTGGCGATGCGCTGTCGCTCGTCGTCATCGACAAGCTGCCGTTCGCGCCGCCCGACGATCCGGTGCTCGCCGCGCGTCTCGACGCGCTGACGAAGAAAGGCCTGAGCCCGTTCGCCGTGCATCAGTTGCCGCAGGCAGTCATCACGTTGAAGCAGGGCGCGGGGCGCCTGATTCGCGCGGAGACGGATCGCGGCGTGCTGATGATCTGCGATACGCGCCTCGTCGACAAGCCTTATGGCCGACGCATCTGGCAAAGCCTGCCGCCGTTCAAGCGCACGCGCGAACTCGACGTGGTGCGGGAATTCTTCAGCGATGCGGCGAAGTGGAAAACGGAGCTGGCGGAGTAACTGTCGGAATCCTCATTTTCCATCGACGTAAAAAAACGGCCGGTTATCAACCGGCCGTTTTTTTGTTGCCTGCCTTACCAGATCTGGTACCAGGGCTTGTCGGTGCCCGCGCGGCGTTTGCCTGTCACATACGGGCTGTCCGGGAACGTCGCGGCGAGCACGCGCTTGGTGTCGTCGGCGAGTTGCGGCTGATCGAGCTTCTGGTACGACAGCATCATGATGTGCAGCGCGTCTTCCGTGGCCGGCGCATTCCTGTATTCGCGAATCGCGAGTTGCGCACGGTTGATCGCGGCCACATACGCGCCACGGCGATAGTAATAATCGGCGGCGTGCACTTCGTGCGATGCGAGCGCGTTCACGATATAGCGCATGCGCTGCGCGGCGTCGGGCGCGTACTTGCTTTGCGGATACTTGTCGACGACGACCTTGAATGCGTCATAGGACTCGCGCAGCGACTTCGGATCGCGCTCGCTCATGTCCTGACCGGAGAAGCGGCCGAAGAGACCGAGGTCGTCGTTGAAGTGGATCATGCCCTTGAGATAGTACGCGTAGGCGATTTCGGGATGATCCGGGTGCAGCTTGATGAAACGGTCGATGGCCTGATCGGCGTTGGCGGTCTCGCTATCCTTCCAGTTGCAGTACGCGACATTGATCTGCGCCTGCTGCGCGAAATGGCCGAACGGATCACGGCCTTCGAGCGCTTCGAAATACTTGGCGCACTTGCCCCAGTCGCTGCCGGATAGCGCGTCCTGAGCCTCCGTATATAATTTGTTGTTGTTCCACGTTGCCGTTTCGTCGGTCTTCTCGGGCAGGCCGTGACAGGCCGTTACGATGGCGACGCTCGCGGCCAGGGCCAGATACTTGATCGATTGAAGCATCGAGTGATGAATGGTGTTGAAGGCTCGCATCAGTGCTTGCTGTTCCTGGCTGATTCTCGCTGTACTAGCTGTGTTTCCGGCGCGGCTTCCGATTCACGCCGCCGAATCTCGTTCAAATGACCCGCTCAAGTACTCGTCGTACCAAAGACCAACTCAAAGATTATAGCCCATGCGCCACTGGCGACGACTCGGCCTCGGCCGATTCGATGGGCGGCGCGGCCCGCGAAGCGCCGCGTGAGGCGCGTGTGCCCGATGAACTTGCGGGCGAACGGCTCGACAAGGTGCTCGCGAAAATTTTTCCCGAGTTCTCGCGCAGCCGGATGCAGGGCTGGATCGAGGACGGGCGCGTGCGCATCGACGGCGCGGGCGCGAAGGTGCGTCAGCCGGTGCCGCTCGGCGCGACGATCACGCTTGTGCCCGACCTCTTGCCGGAGCAGCTCGCATTCGCGCCGGAGCCGGTGCCGCTGCATATCGTGTACGAGGACGAAACACTCGTCGTCATCAACAAGCCCGCGTGCATGGTGGTTCATCCGGCCGCGGGCAACTGGAGCGGCACGCTGCTCAATGGCCTGCTGCATCGTTACGGCGATGCCGCCGCCGGCCTGCCGCGCGCGGGCATCGTGCATCGGCTGGACAAGGAAACGTCCGGGTTGATGGTCGTCGCCCGCACGCTCGAGGCGCAGACCGACCTGGTGCGCCAGTTGCAGGCGCGCACGGTCAAGCGCCGCTATGTTGCGTTCGTGTGGGGCAACATGCCCGACGAAGGCACGATCGACGCGCCGATCGGCCGCGATCCGCGCGAGCGCACGCGCATGGCGGTCGTGAAGACTGCCTCTGGCAAGCCCGCACGTACACATTTCCGCACCATCGACCGGACGACGTGGCACGGTCAGCCCGTCAGCGCGATCCACTGCGATCTGGAAACGGGTCGCACGCACCAGATTCGGGTGCATTGCGCGCATGTCCAGCATCCGCTGCTCGGCGACCCGGTGTACGGACACGCGCGCGGCAAGCGTTCCGTGAGACCGCTGCCTCACGATTTCGCGCGTCAGGCATTGCACGCGTGGCGGCTCGGCCTGATTCATCCGGCGACGGGCAAAGAGGTGCATTGGCGCGCGGACGTACCCGAGGATATCGCCGCGCTCGCGGCAGAGCTCGGCTTCGGACAGGACGAGGAAATCGAGTTCGATGAGGACGAGGAGTTCGTCGAAGTCTACGAGATGGGCGAGGGCGACGAAGACGACTGGGACGACGAAGAGAGCGAGGACGACGAAGCATGACCAATGACGCCGCCGAACTGCAAACGAAAGACTGCGTGTTGCCGCAATGGCGCGTATCGCCGCGCGTGCGCGCCTTCGTCACGACGCGCGCAGGCGGCGTGAGCGAGGCGCCCTACGATGGCGGCACGCCCGGCGCGGGCGGTCTCAATCTCGGCTTCTCATCGGGGGACGCGCCCGAGGCGGTGAAGGAAAACCGCCGTCGCGCGCTCGCATCGACGGGCTTGCGCAACGCCGCCTGGCTCGAACAGATCCACGGCACGCAGGTCGAGGAAGCGCACGCGGTCATCGAACGCCTGGCGTGTGGCGAGCGCACGCGCGCCGATGCGAGCGTGACGGATCGCGCGGGCGTCGTGTGCGTCGTGATGACGGCCGATTGCCTCCCGGTCCTCTTTTGCGACGACGACGGTCGCGCCGTCGGCGCAGCGCACGCGGGCTGGCGCGGTCTCGCCGGCGGCATCGTCGAGAAAACGGGTGAGCGCGTCGCGACGCTGGCGGGTGTCTGCGCATCGAAGCTCAATGCGTTTCTCGGGCCGGCCATCGGGCCCGAAGCGTTCGAAGTGGGCGAGGACGTGCTCGATGCCTTCGTCGCGGCGGCGCAGGCACATCGCCGTGACGCGACGAAAGCTGCATTCAGGCCCGCAGGCGGCACGCCTGCCAAATACTTCGCGGATATTTATGCGCTCGCGCGCCTGCGTCTCGCCGACCTCGGCATGGATGCCGCGCGAATCCACGGCGGCACGCATTGCACCGTCACGGAAAAAGAGCGCTTTTATTCGTACCGTCGGGATCGCGTGACCGGCCGAATGGCCGCGATGATCTGGCTATCCGACTGACGGTTGGCGCTCGTATTTGAACGCACCCGAGACCCGTTTCAGCCATGACGATATTTCAGCCGAAATGCAATATTTCGGATGGGGGAAAACGATAATTAAAAAAATATCGCACTGCGGCAAAATCGGGACGAAGCATTGACATGCCTGACATCCTGGAGCAAGAATGTTCCTGGAATTCATTCAATCCGGGCACGGCGTAGCAAGGCTCAAACTTGCCACGCGCATAAGGCGCACCAAAACTTGCGCGCTGGTCGAGGAAAGCCCGGCGATGCCTGCGTTAGCAATCCAAGTCTTGCGAGATTCACAGGTCAATAGCGGGTATGGCTTCCAAAACTACTTCCTCATCTTCCCGCTCCCGTACCGCCGACAGCACCTCGGCCGAGGCATCATCTGGCGATACGACTGGCGTACAGCAGGCGTTCGATCAATGGCTGAACGCGTGGCGCAGCATTGCCGACCCCGCGCAATGGTCGAAATTCACTCAGCAGACGAATACCGCTACTGACGCGGCCGCATCGCCGTTCGCTGCATTCGCCGCGTTCGCCAACGGGTTGCCGAACGGATTTCCGTCCGGGGCATTTCCAGCGGCGTTTCCGTCGCCGGGCGCCATGCCGCAGATGCCCGACTTCACGAAAATGAACGGCATGGCGGAGTTCGCGAAGCTCGCGAGCAGCATGCCGGGCTTCGGCTCCGCGATGCAAGGGTTGCCCACGCTGCCGAAGATTCCGACCGCCGCGATTTCGCCCGAGCGCCTCCATCAGTTACAGAGCAGCTATTCGCGCGATGCCGCCGAACTGCTCAAGCAGGCGGGCGCGCAGAGCATCGATCCGACCGCGCTGAAGGACCGGCGCTTCACGGATACCTCATGGCAAACCACGCCCGCCTACGCGTTCACCGCGGCGTGGTATCTGCTGAATGCACGCTATCTGCAGGAACTCGCAGATGCGGTGCAAAGCGATCCGAAGACGCGCGAGCGCATCCGCTTTACCGTGCAGCAATGGGCAGCCGCGGCCGCGCCGAGCAACTTCCTCGCGTTCAATCCCGATGCGCAGAAGACGCTCATCGAGAGCAAGGGCGAAAGCCTGCGCCAGGGCATGCTGAATCTGCTGAACGACATGCAGCGCGGCAAGATTTCGCAGTCGGACGAATCACGTTTTCTCGTCGGCAAGAACATCGCGTCTACGGAAGGCTCGGTCGTCTACGAGAACGAACTCGTGCAACTGATCCAGTACAAGCCGCTCGCGCCGACCGTGTATGCGCGGCCGCTCCTGATCGTGCCGCCGTGCATCAACAAGTTCTACATCCTCGACTTGTCGCCGGAGAGCTCGCTCGTGCGCTACGCGCTCGAAGAAGGGCATCAGGTGTTCATCCTGTCGTGGCGCAATGCGGATCAGTCGATCGCACACAAGACGTGGGACGACTACGTCGAACAGGGCGCGCTCGAGACGATCCGCGTCGTGCAGGAGATCACCGGCGAGGACAAGATCAATACGCTCGGTTTCTGCATCGGCGGGACGATTCTCGCGACCGCGCTCGCGGTGGCGGCAGCCCGCGGCGAGGAGCCGGCCGCATCGATGACGCTGCTCACATCGATGCTCGATTTCTCCGATACGGGCGTGCTCGACGTCTTCGTCGACGAGGCGCACGTGCAGATGCGCGAGCAGTCGATCGGCGGCAAGGGCGGCGCGCCTGCCGGTCTCATGCGCGGTATCGAGTTCGCCAACACGTTCTCGTATCTGCGCCCGAACGACCTGGTCTGGAATTACGTCGTCGATAACTACCTCAAGGGCCGCACGCCACAAGCGTTCGATCTGCTCTTCTGGAACAGCGATTCGACGAACCTGCCGGGCCCGATGTGCGTCTGGTATCTGCGCAACACGTATCTCGAGAACAAGCTGAGGACGCCGAACGCGCTGACGGTGTGCGGCGAGCCGATCGACCTGTCGCGCCTCACGCTGCCGACCTTCATCTACGGTTCGCGGGAAGACCATATCGTGCCGTGGAAATCGGCTTATGCGTCCGCGCCGATTCTTCGCGGCCCGCAGACGTTCGTGCTCGGCGCGTCCGGTCATATCGCGGGGGTGATCAATCCGCCGTCGAAGAACAAGCGCAGCTTCTGGATGATCGACAGCGACGACGAGCATCTGCCGGAGGACCCCGATGCGTGGTTCGAGGCCGCGGCCGAGCATCCCGGAAGCTGGTGGCCGACCTGGTCGAAGTGGCTCGCCGAAAACGCGGGCGAGCGGGTCAAGGCGGGCGCCGCGCAGGGATCGAAGGCTCACCCGGTCATCGAGGCCGCACCCGGCCGTTACGTATTGGAACGCGACTTCTGAGCGGCGCCTGTGAGCGTGCGCGAGAGCGCATGGCGCCGGTTTGAACCGCATTAACATTCGATGCCAAAAGGAAACTGAAATGACTGACGTAGTGATCGTATCGGCCGCGCGTACGGCGGTAGGCAAGTTCGGCGGCTCGCTCGCGAAGATCGCG
>FCOD02000016.1 GCA_001544655.2 Caballeronia turbans | reverse complement strand
CCGATGGGGCCTATGAGGGCACTCGCTACTGAGCCCACGATGGGCTGGCAAGCATGGCCAAACTGCGTGTGACCGCGGGCGTCTCGAGCTGCTTTCTTTGGTTACTTTCTTTGCAGCAGCAAAGAAAGTGACTGCCGCCCCGCACAGGGGCAACGCCAATAAACCAACAACAAAGCAGGCTTCCACGAAAAACCCCTTAAAGTCCCCTAGCCTCGAGCGCCCGCTCATAAGCCTCACGAGCAACGACGACCGCCGCGCGGTCCGATACTTCCGGCACGGCGACTTCCCACCACCATCCACCTTCCTCAGTGGGCCGAGCCGGATCGGTATCAATCGAAATCAGATAACTTCGATCTGCGGCCCGCGCGCGCTTCATCGCGGCTTGCAGCTCGTCGATGCTCGACACATGCTCCGACAAAGCCCCAAGCGCGCGCGCATGCATCGCGAAATCGATCTCGGGCGCACCGGGCGCGCCTTGCCTGCAATCGTCGATGAGATTGTTGAACGGCGCCCCGCCACAAGCCTGCTGCAATCGATTGATGCACCCGAAGCCGCGATTGTCGAGCAGCACCACGATGATTTTTGCGCCCAGCATCACCGAAGTCGCAAGTTCGCTATTCATCATCAGATAGCTGCCGTCGCCGACAATCACGATCACCTCGCGCTCGGGCCGCGCGAGCTTCACGCCCAGACCGCCTGCGATCTCATAGCCCATGCACGAATAACCGTATTCGACGTGATAACCGCCCGGTCGTCCGGTGCGCCAGAGCTTCTGCAAATCCGCAGGCAAGGTGCCGGCCGCACACACGACGATATCGTTCTCGGGCGATGCATCGTCCGAACGCTGCACCGCGCCGATGACATCGGCCTCGCGCGGCAACACGCCGTCCGCGAGTGGCGTGTTCGTCACATGCGCGACGGTCTCGCGCCACTCGTTCGCGAGCCGGTGCGCACGCGTCGTCCATTGCGGCGATGCGCGCCAGTCGCCGAGCGCCGCCGACAACGCATCGAGCGCGACACGCGCATCCGCCTGCACGGCAACGGCGTTCTGCTTCAACGCATCGAACGGATTCGCGTTGATCGCCACGAGCCGCGCCTGCGTGAAAAGCGTGTTCGATCCCGTCGTGAAATCCTGCAAGCGCGTGCCGACAGCGAGCACGCAATCGCTCGCATGGGCGAGTTCGTTCGCGCCCGATCCGCCCGTCACGCCGATGCCGCCGACGTTCAACGCATCGTCCCACGCCAGCGCACCTTTGCCCGCCTGCGTCTCCGCAACGGGAATGCCGTGCCTGTGCGCGAAGGTGCGCAAGGCATCGGTCGCGAGTCCGTACAGCACGCCGCCGCCCGATACGATCATCGGTTCACGTGCTTCGCGCAGCATCGCGGCGGCGCGTTCGATCTCGCGGGGAATCGGCGCGGGTGCATGGAACTCGACGACGGGCGGCGCGAAGAACGATGCAGGATAGTCATAGGCCATCGCCTGCACGTCCTGTGGCAACGCGAGCGTGACGGGGCCGCACAAGGCCGCGTCGGTGAGCACGCGAATCGCGCGCGGCAATGCGCTCAACAACTGCGCGGGATGCACGATGCGATCGAAGTATCGCGAGACCGCTTTCAATGCATCGTTCGCAGACACGCCGCCATCTTGACCGTCCTCGACTTGCTGCAGCACAGGGTCCGGCGCGCGCGACACGAAGATATCGCCAGGCAACAGAAGAACAGGCAAGCGATTCACATGCGCGAGCGCGGCGGCGGTCACGAGATTGGTCGCGCCCGGGCCGATGGACGTCGTCACCGCCATCATGCGGCGGCGCATGTGCGCCTTCGCATACGCGATCGCGCCATGCGCCATCGCCTGCTCGTTGTGCGCGCGATACGTCGGCAATTCATCCCGATGCCGATACAGCGCCTCGCCGATTCCCGCGACATTGCCGTGCCCGAAGATCGCGAACACGCCGCCGAAAAGCGCTTCTCCGTTACCGGTACGAAGCGCCGCGAGATAGCGCACGACGGCCTGCGCGGCGGTCAGTCGAACGGTCGCCGAAGTCGCGGCCGTCTCCGTTTGTGTAGCACGCTGGTTCATGCGGCTTGCTCCTGTTTGATCTGGCGATCGTCCACATGCGACGCGCCACGCGCTTCGCGCCATGCGCCGATCAAAGTTTCGAAGGTACGGCGCACGCGCGCGATCAATTCGCGGTCGTCGATCTCGTTTGCGAGCCACGCATGGCTCGGTTCATGAAAAATCGTGCGTCCGACGGTGAAGCCCTTGCAGGTCTTCGACGATGCCGCAGCCTTGAACCCGTCGCGCAACTGATCGACGGCCGCCGACAGCCCGAGCAGCACGACGCCGCGGCAATACGGATCGCGTTCGGCGATCAGCGCATCGATCGACTGCCACTGCTTCGCGCTCATCGGTTCGAGCTTCCACCATTCCGGATAGATGCCGAGGTTGTAGAGACGCTTCAACGCGCGATACACGGTGTCATCGTCCACGGGCGGACCGTTCTTCGGCACGATCACTTCGAGTAAAAGCTCGTTGCCGCTTTCCTGCACGGCATCGTAGAGCGCGCGCAACTGTGCTTCCTGTTCGAGCCGCACGTCATGCGGATGATCGGGGTGATATTGCACGAGACACTTCGCAACCTGCTCGCGCGGCCATTGCACGAGCGTCGTGCCGATCGAGCGGCCGTGATCGAACACGAGCGGCATCGAGCCCGGCAATTCGACCGGACGTCCGACCCACCAGCCGCGGCCCGTGGCGGCGTTCAGCGCATCCTGGCCGTAGCGGTCGTCGATCAGCACGCCGATGCGTCCTTCGACCCCGAGTTCCTTTTCGGTCTGCGCGACGGCATCGACGAACAGGTTTTTCAATGTGGCGATGCGCGTTTCGCTCGCGCCCGTCTGCTGCGCGAGATCGAAGAACTGGTTGCGATGATCGAACGCAAAGCCGAGCACTTCATCCCATTGCTTGCGCTTCGGGCTCACGCGGTGCAGCCGCGCGAGCGTCGCATCGCGATCCGGTCGGCGCATGCGTGCGGGATCTTCGCTGGCCGCGGCGAGGAAGTAATCCAGTTCGGCAGGCGTGGGCATTGCGGGCGCGCAGCCGTGACGCGACACGACGAGCGCGCCGCATGCATTGGCCGTTCGCGCACAGGCTTCGAGCGGCTCGTCGCGCAGCCAGCCAGAGAGGAAGCCGGACGCGAACGCATCGCCCGCGCCGAGCACGTTGAGCACCTCCACTTCGACGCCGCCGTGTATCGGCGCATCGTCGATGGAGGCGGGCACCGCGCCCTCGATGATCGAGCAGCCGAGCGGCCCGCGCTTCACCACGAGCGTCGCGTTCGTGACTTTGCGGACCATCGCGAGCGCGTTGATCAGATGGTCCTTGCCGCCCGCGATGCGAAACTCTTCTTCCGTGCCGATCACGAGATCGATCAGCGGCAGGATGCGCTGAAGATGCGCGGTAACGCCTTCGTTCGCGATGAAGCGCGTTTCGCCATCGGCCTTGCCCGTGAGACCCCACAGCACCGGCCGATAGTCGATGTCGAGGATCGTGCGCACGTCGTTGCGCCGCGCATAGTCGAGCGCGCGGCGGCTCGTGCGGTTCACCTGCTCGGTCGAGAAGTGCGTGCCCGTGATGAGCAATGCCTTCGACGACGCGATAAACGCTTCGTCGAAATCGGCTTCATCGACGGCCATGTCCGCGCAGTTCTCGCGATAGAACACGAGCGGAAACGTGTCGCGGTCTTCGAGGCCGAGCAGCACGAGGGCGGTGAGCCGTTCACGATCGATGCGCACATGGCTCACGTCGCAACCTTCGCGCTGGAGCGTCTCGGTGAGAAAGCGCCCCATGTGATCGTTGCCGACGCGCGCGAGCATCGACGAAGCGAGACCGAGCCGTGCGCAGCCGAACGCGATGTTCGCGGACGAGCCGCCGAGATATTTCGCGAACGTCGATACGTCTTCGAGGCGCGCGCCGACCTGCTGCGCATAGAGATCGACAGCGAGACGTCCGAGGCACACGATATCGCGTGTTCGGTCCGGCGCGAAGCGAGAGGTGGTTTGTGTTGGCATGGCTTGAATGTCCTCAGATCGTCGCGCCTTCGAGTTCGGTCATCATCTGCTGCATTTCGGCGCCGCCCGCCATCATGTCGAGCACTTCGTTCTTGCTGATGGTGTCCTTCGTGAACGTGCCCATCGAGCGGCCGCGATTGAGCAGCGTGAACGAATCGCCGATCGGATAGGCGTGATGCACGTTGTGCGTGATGAAGATCACCGAGATGCCTTTTTCGCGCGCCTTGTGGATCAGCTTCAGCACGTTGAAGCTCTGCTTCACGCCGAGCGCGGCGGTCGGTTCGTCGAGGATCAGCACGCGTGCGCCGAAGTGGATCGCACGCGCGATCGCAAGGCATTGCTTCTCGCCGCCGGACATCGTGCCGATGGGCTGATGCGGATCGCGCACGTTGATGCCCATTTCCGCAAGCTTGGCGCGCGAGGTTTCGGCGGCGAGATCGAGATCCATCACGCTGAAGAGGCCGAAGCGCTTCTTCTGCGGTTCGCGACCCATGAAAAAATTACGCGCCACCGAAAGCAGTGGCACGAGCGCGAGATCCTGATACACGGTCGCGATGCCGAGATCCAGCGCTTCCTTCGGCGATTCGAAATGGACCGGCTTGCCATCGACCAGATAGTCGCCGGAAGAGGGCGCATGCACGCCCGCGAGCGTCTTGATGAGCGTGGACTTGCCCGCGCCGTTGTCGCCGAGCAGGCAATGCACTTCGCCGCGCTTGAGCCGCAACGTGACGCCGTTGAGGGCGATCACCTTGCCGAAAAACTTGCTGACGTTCTCGAGTGCGAGGATGTTGTCGTCGTTCATGTCGGTTCTCCTCTCATTGAGCCTGCGAGACGCGGCGGCGCACGTAGTGGTTGAAGAGCACGGCGATCAGCAGCATCACGCCGAGGAACACACGGAACCAGTCCGAGCTCACGTTCGTATAAGTGATGCCGATCTGCACGACGCCGAAGATCAGTGCGCCGAAGCATGCGCCGACCACCGAGCCGTAACCGCCCGTCAGCAATGTGCCGCCGATGACCGCCGCGATGATCGCCTCGAATTCCTTCTGCAGGCCGCGGTCGGCCGCCGCGGAACCGATGTCGCACACTTGCAGCACGGCGAACAGGCACGAGCAGAACGCGGTCAGCACGAACAGCGAAATCTTCACGCGCTTCACCGGCACGCCGACGTTCTTCGCGGCATTCGCATCGCCCCCGACCGCGAGAATCCAGTTGCCGTAGCGCGTCTTGGCGAGCACGAACGCGCCGATTGCCGCGAGCACGAGCCACCAGATGATGACCTTCGGAATGCCCGGCACGAGCGGCTCGCCGCTATCGAGCAACTTGCCGATGCCCATGTGCGCGAGCCAGGTGAACACGCCGTGGAGGGCGACGCCATGAAAGAGCGTGTTGGCGATCGGATCGGCCTGCGCGAGATCGCCCACGCCGGAGATGATGGTGCGGTCCGCGAACATGATCGACAGCGCGAGCGTCAGGCCGCGCAGGATGAACAGGAAGGCGAGCGTGACGATGAACGAAGGCAGCCGCGTCCTCATCACGAGATAGCCGTTCAATGCGCCGAGCAGCATCGACATCACGAAGGCGAAGAGAATGGAAAGCGACAACGGCCAGTGAAAGTAGACCGAGGGCAACGCTACCATCATGCCCGCGAAACCGATCATCGAACCGATGGACAGGTCGAACTCGCCCGCGATCATGAGAAGACACGCGCCGACCGCGAGCAGCCCGAGATAGGCGGCGACCTGCGACCAGTTCATGACGCCGTCGAGGTTGAACATGCCCGACGAACCCGCGCCGAAGCCGAACACGAGGAACACGAGCACCGTGCCCGAAATGGCCGCGAATTCAGGGCGATTCAGCAAATGACCGAACCACGATTGCCGGCGTACGCGCTCATCCGAGGGCTTCGCGTTGTCAGGTGTGTCAGCGGTGTCCTGCTGAGGATTCACGTGGGGAGGGTAATGCTTGCCGGCTACGCCCATGATGGCTCCTTGAGACTCGAGACGAAGTTCAGTTCAGCGGCGATGCGCGCGCCCCTGCCGCGTCCGCGAACGGACGCAGTAAGGACACAGTGGACTTGAGAAAAGCGGGCGGTTCCTGGCTTACCGAAGCCGCCCGAAGAAGGTCATGCCGGGATCAACGATATTGACCGGCGTACTTCACGACCTTGTCGAGATTTTCTTTGGTGATGAAGCCCGGACCCGAACGAATGTTCCTGGGGCCGTACGACGGTTCCAATCCGTAGGTTGCGAGGCGTGCCTTGAACTTCGGATTCGCTTCGAGAATCTGGCGGATCTTCGCCGGATCGGTGGTGTGCTCCTTGTGGACGATCGCGAGTACCGCCACCGGGATATAGCCTTGCAGATACGGCTGCTGATCGATCGCGAACTTGATCGTGCCGTCCTTGATCGCTTTCGCGATGTCATCGGAGAAGTCGAAGGTGACGAAATAGACCTTGTTTTGCAGGCCCATTTGGGCGACTGCCTTGAGCGTCGCGGAAGCGGGCGTCGGTCCGAGCGTGAGGATCGCTTGCGTGTCCGGATGATTGCGCAGGAACGCCGAGACTTTCGACTGGATCTCGGTCGGGTCCTGGCCCGAATCGAGCGTCGCGGCCTTGTAGTCGACACCGAGCGCATCGGCGAAACCGCGGCAGCGATCGAACGAAACCGTGTTCGTCGCGATGTGGTTCACGCACAGAAACGATTTGATGCCCGCGGCCTTCGCCTTTTCGCCCGCCGCCTTGCCCGCGACATATTCGGGCTGGCCGACGTGCATGATCGCGCCCAGTTGCGCGCTTTGTTCTTCGGTGCCCGAGTTGATCGTAACGAGTGGAATTTTCTTCGCGGTGACCTTGTTGAGCGAACTCTTCAGCACGTCGAAGTCGGCGATGGTGGTGATGACGCCGTCGTAGTTGCGCGCGGCGGCCTGCTCGATCAGACGCGACATGTCCGCGATATCGCCGTTCGGCGGATTGCGGTAGTCCGTCTGCACGTTGAAGTCTTCATCCGCCTGCTTGATCGCGTTCTTGATGGTGTTCCACCAGGAATCCGAATCCGGCGCGTGGCTGATCAGCACGAACTTCGCGTCGGGCGCCGCGTGAGCGGGACTCGCCGCCATCAACGTTGCGCTGCACAACGCAGCAGCAGCCACCAGCGCGCGCAGCGCGGCCCGACCGTTGCAAAGGGTCATTGTCTCCACCTATCTCGGTTGTTGTTTGGTGTGATGTCTCGCGAGCCGACCTTTTGATGTGCCTTGCTCAGGACCAAGAGTAGGTCAGTTTTCGGTGGTCTGCAACAGATATTTTATTGGTTCAGCAAATGGAAAATACATTCCAATTTGCTTGCCGCGTTCCTATAATCGGTTCTACGACGAACATCGAAAGAGCCTCTGATGGATGACGCCAGCACCGACGTACAAAGCGTCGACGAACTCATGCAGCGGATCACCGACGCGTACGACTCCCTGCCGCGCCAGTTGAAGAGCGTCGCGAGCTACATCGAACAGCATCGCCAGAGCGTGATGATGGATCGCACGAGCGATATCGCGAGTGCATGCGGCGTGCACGCGTCCGCGGTCGTGCGTTTTGCGCAGCGCTTCGGCTTCTCCGGCTTCTCCGACTTGCAGGCCGTGTTCAGGCAGGCCTACACGGGCGCGGGCGGCTCGCAGCAGAGCTATCAGCAGCGCATCCGCAAGCTCATCGACGAGAAGGCGGGCGAGGCGTCGGGCCTGTCGGTGGCGCGCGAGTTCATCGCGGCGAGCCGCACGGGTCTCGACGAGCTCGAAGCCGGCCTCGACGACGCGCAGTTCGAAGCCGCCGTCGACATGCTTTCGCAGGCCGAGAACATCTATGTGATCGGCGTGCGCCGGTCGTTCGCGGTGGCAAGCTACATCGTCTATGCATTGCAGCACACGAAGAAGCGCGTGCATCTGATTTCGGGCTTCGGCGGCATGTTCCGCGAGCAGGTCCGCAGCGTGAAGAAGGGGGATGTGGTGGTCGCGATCAGCTTCGCGCCCTACGGCAAGGAAACGCAGTACTGCGTGCGCGCCGCGCAGCATCACGGTGCGAAGACCCTCGTCATCACCGATAGCCAGCTTTCGCCGCTCGCGCGTCACGCGAGCGCGAGCCTGTTCGTGAAGGAAGGCAGCGCGTTCGCGTTCCGTTCGCTCACGAGCACCATTTGCCTGTGCCAGGCGTTGTTCATCGCGCTCGCGTACCGGCTGGAGTTGAACGTCGAGGAATCCAAGGAGACAGGTGGCTATGACGATTGATGTGGCGGTGTTCGGGGCAGGGCGCATCGGCAAGATCCACGCGGCCAATCTCGCGCGGCAGCCGGGCGTGCGTTTGAAATACGTCGTCGATGTGAATCGTAACGCGGCGTGCGCGTTGGCGGCTTTATATGGAGCGCAGGTCGCCGACGTCGACGGCGCGATGGGCGATGCCTCCGTCGCTGCGACCGTCGTATGTTCGAGCACGGACACGCATGCGGATCTGATTCTCGCCTCCGCGGCGCAGAAGAAGCATGTGTTCTGCGAGAAGCCCGTCGATCTCACGATCGAGCGCGCGCGTGCGTGCGCCGATGCTGTCGCGCAAGCGGGCGTCGTCTGCATGATCGGCTTTCAGCGCCGCTTCGATCCCACGTTTTCGGCGCTGAAGACGCGCATCGATGCGGGCGAGATCGGCGAGCCGGAGATGCTGATCGTCACGAGCCGCGATCCGGGCGCGCCGCCGGTCGAGTACATCAAGCATTCGGGCGGCATCTTCAAGGACATGCTGATCCACGACTTCGATATCTTCCGCTGGATTCTCGACGACGAAGCCGACACGCTGCACGCGACGGGCAGTTGCCTGAGCGATCCGGCCATCGCCGATGCGGGCGATATCGATTCGACGGCAGTGACGATTCGCACGAAGCGCGGGCGTCTGTGCCAGATCAACACGGCGCGGCGCGCGGCGTATGGCTACGATCAGCGCTTCGAGTTGCTCGGCAGCGCCGGCATGCTGCAAGCGGGCAACGTGCGGCCGACGGAAGTCACCGCCTATACGACAGCGGCGGTCTCGAGCGACAAGCCCGAAGCGTTCTTTCTGGAGCGCTATCGCGCGGCCTACGCGGCGGAAATCGCGCATTTCTTCGATGCGGTCGAGTCGGGCAAGCCGGTGCGTACGACGGTCGCGGACGGATTGAAGGCGCTGGAACTGGCCGAAGCCGCGACGTTGTCGTGGCGCGAGAAGCGCATCGTCACGCTTGGGGAGAACGTCGCATGAATCCGTTGCGCGTCGGTATCGTCGGACTGGGGCGGCTCGGGCGCCGGCATGCGGAAAATCTCGCGTGGCACGTGCCGGGCGCGAGACTCGTCGCGGCGTGCAGCCCGGTG
Source organism: Caballeronia turbans (assembly GCA_001544655.2). Lineage (GTDB taxonomy): Bacteria > Pseudomonadota > Gammaproteobacteria > Burkholderiales > Burkholderiaceae > Caballeronia > Caballeronia turbans. The sequence continues at coordinate 153,568 of FCOD02000016.1, read as the reverse complement.
AAGGAAGAGCGTGCGTGGGCGGAGGCGTCGTTGCCCGAGTTGTCGCTACATGCGGACTACGATGAACTGCTCGCGGACGCTTCCATCGACGCGGTGTGGCTCGTCACGCCCACGTCGCTGCATGCGCGGCAGATCATCGCCGCATTGCGCGCGGGCAAGCACGTGTTCTGCGAGAAGCCGCTGTCGCTCGATCTCGCCGAATGCGACGCCGTGCTGGAAGAACATGCGCGTCATGCGCATCTGCATGTGATGATCGGCTTCGTGCGGCGCTTCGATGCGAGCTATCGCGATGCGTTCGACAGCATCGCGAAAGGGGCGATCGGCCGGCCCTTCATGGTGCGCTCGCAGACCTGCGACAAGAACGATCCGGACGGCTTCTTCGTGCGATTCGCGCCGACATCGGGCGGGCTCTTTCTCGATTGCAGCGTGCATGACATCGATCTCGCGCGCTGGCTGCTCGGCAATCCGCGCGCCCGGCGCGTATATGCGAGCGGCACCATTGCGATTCACGACGGCTTGCGCGAGTGCGGCGACATCGACAACGGCGTGGGCACCATCGAGTTCGAGGACGGGCGGATTGCGGTGTTGTACGCATCGCGCACGATGGCGCATGGGCACGACACGCAGACGGAGGTGATCGGCACGGCGGGCGCGCTGTCGGTGGGGCGCAATCCGCGCGCGAACCGCGTCGAGATCGCCGATGCAAACGGTATGCGCAATGCCTGCACGCCGACGTTCTTCGAGCGCTTCGAGGATGCGTTTTTGCGCGAGACACAGGCGTTCGTGGCGTTGCTCGCGGACGGGAGACCGACCGGGCTCACACTGGAAGATGCGCGGGAAGCGACGCGTATCGGCATCGCGATGCGGCAGGCTTATGAAAGCGGGCGGGCGGTGGAGTTGTGACTGCTGCGCTAGAATCGAACCTTCACCGAGCGCTCACCCACAGGCAAAGAAAGGTTCAATCGCGATGGAAGTTCACAAGGAAGTCGACGCGCGCGGGCTCAACTGTCCGTTGCCGATTCTGCGGGCCAAGAAGGCGCTCGCCGACATGACGAGCGGTCAGATTCTGAAAGTGCTCGCAACCGACCCGGGATCGCAGCGCGATTTCGCGGCGTTCGCCAAGCAGACCGGCAACGAGATCGTCGAGTCGACGTCGCAGGACAAGACGTTTATTTTTCTGATGCGTCGTCGCTGAAAGAGACAAACAGGCGTCCAAAGACAAAATGCCCGTCACGCAGGTGACGGGCATTTTTGTTCAACCGGATCGGCCAGTGCTTCAGCCTTCGAGAATCGGCGCGCGGTTGCGCAGGTATTCCTCGAAATCGGCCTTCACTTCCGGATGACGCAGGGCGAACTCCACCGTGGCCTTCAGATAGCCCAGCTTGCTGCCGCAATCGAAACGGGTGCCGTGGTACTTGTACGCGAGCACTTGCTCGTCCGACAGCAGCGATTGGATCGCGTCCGTCAGTTGCAGTTCGCCGCCCGCGCCCGGCTTCAGCGCGCGGATGTGATCGAAGATGCGCGGCTTGAGCACGTAACGGCCGACCACGCCCAGGTTCGACGGCGCCACGGCCGGTTCCGGCTTCTCGACGATGCCCGCGAGCTTGAAGATATTGTCTTCCCACTCCTTGCCGTCGATGACCCCGTAAGACTTCGATTCCTCAGGCGGGATTTCTTCGACGCCGATCACCGAGCTGTGATAGTGGTCGAACACTTCGATCATCTGCGTCATGACGGGCGGCTTGCCGTACAGCAAGTCGTCCGCGAGGATCACGGCGAACGGGTTGTCGCCGACGAGCTTCTCGGCGCACAGCACCGCGTGGCCGAGACCGAGTGCTTCGGCCTGACGAACATAGAAGCAGTCCACGTGGCTCGGCTTGATGCTGCGCACGAGTTCGAGCAGCTTGTCCTTGCCGCGCGCCTCGAGTTCCGCTTCGATCTCATAGGACTTGTCGAAATGGTCTTCGATGGCACGCTTGCTGCGACCCGTCACGAAGATCATTTCTGTAATGCCGGCCGCCATCGCTTCCTCGACCGCGTACTGAATCAGCGGCTTGTCCACGACAGGCAGCATTTCCTTCGGGCTTGCCTTGGTCGCCGGTAGGAACCGCGTGCCCAGACCCGCGACGGGAAAAACCGCTTTGGTAACTTTTAGCATGTGATGACCCTGATCCTCTTAATCATTGAAACGTCGAGACAACCGGAACGGATCGATAAATGATTCGAACCCCCAATTTCAGGCGGGCAGACGCAATAATTGGGCCTGAAGTTTCTCGATGGTGGTTCCGTATTCTGCCAGCCTTTTGCGCTCCTGTTCAACGACGGCCGCCGGTGCTTTTGCAACAAAGCTTTCATTCCCCAGCTTCGCGTTACATTTAGCGATCTCGGCATTCAGCCGGTCCACTTCCTTCGTCAGACGCTCACGCTCCGCGGCGACATCGATCTCGACTTTCAGCACGAGCTTGCTCGTGCCGACGATCGCGACCGGCGCGCCATGAGCCTCTTTGTCGAGGGCGGCTTCGTCGTCGATGATCTTCACTTCGGAAAGACGCGCGAGGGCGGCGATATACGGCGCGAACGTGGTGAGGCGCGCCGCGTCGCCGTGCGCGAGCAACGGCACCTTCACCGCGGGCGACAGATTCATTTCGCCACGCAGATTACGACATGCATCGATGACACTCTTCAGTTCGGCGGCCCACTGTTCCGCGGATTCGTCGATCTTTTTCTGCTCGGCGCGCGGGTAGGGCTGCGTCATGATCGAAACGTCGCCTTCCTTCGCGCCCGACGGGAACGCGTCGGTCAGCGGAGCGACCTTCTGCCACAGCGCCTCGGTGATGAACGGAATGATCGGATGTGCAAGGCGCAGCACCGTTTCCAGCACGCGCAACAGCGTGCGGCGCGTCGCGGTCTGCTGTTCCGGCGTGCCGTTCTGGATTTGCACCTTCGCGAGTTCGAGATACCAGTCGCAGTATTCATCCCACACGAACTTGTAAATCGCGTTCGCTACGTTGTCGAATCGATAGTCCGCGAAGCCCTTCTCGACTTCCGCCTCCACGCGCTGAAGCAGCGACACGATCCAGAAGTCGGCCTGCGAGAAATCGGTGTAGCCGCCCGGACCGCAATCGCCCGGCTTGCACGCGCCCGGATTCGCGAAGCCGCAATCGTGGCCTTCGCAATTCATCAACACGAAACGCGTGGCGTTCCACAGCTTGTTGCAGAAGTTGCGATAGCCCTCGCAGCGCGCGAGGTCGAAGTTCACGTTGCGGCCGAGCGTGGCCATCGACGCCATCGTGAAGCGCAGCGCATCCGTGCCGAACGACGGAATGCCTTCGGGGAATTCCTTGCGCGTCTTCTTCTCGATCTGCGCGGCGGCCTTCGGGTTCATGAGGCCCGTCGTGCGCTTCGCGACGAGCGATTCGAGATCGATGCCGTCCACGATGTCGATCGGGTCGAGCGTGTTGCCCTTGCTCTTCGACATCTTCTGACCTTCGGCGTCACGCACGAGGCCGTGCACATAGACGGTGTCGAACGGCACCTTTCCGGTGAAATGCGTCGTCATCATCACCATTCTGGCGACCCAGAAGAAGATGATGTCGAAACCGGTCACGAGCACGGAAGAGGGCAGGAATGCCTCGAGCTCCTTCGTCTTGTTCGGCCAGCCGAGCGACGAGAACGGCACGAGCGCGGAGGAGAACCACGTGTCGAGCACGTCTTCATCGCGCTTGAGCGGCCCTTTGTAGCCTTGCGCGTCGGCATCGGCGCGGGCCTCTTCCTCGGTCTTCGCGACGAAGATCTCGCCGTTCTCGCCGTACCACGCGGGAATCTGATGGCCCCACCACAACTGACGCGAGATGCACCAGTCCTGAATGTCCTCGAGCCACTGATAGTACGTCGTGGTCCAGTTCTCCGGCACGAACTTGATCCTGCCGCTTCTCACGACATCGAGCGACGTCTCCGTGATCGACTTGCCAGGATTGAACGTGCCTTCGGGCGCGGGCTTGGTCATCGCGACGAACCATTGGTCCGTGAGCATCGGCTCGATCACGACCTGCGTGCGATCGCCGCGCGGCACCATCAGCTTGTGCGGCTTGACGGATTCGAGCAGGCCGAGCGCTTCGAGATCCTTCACGACCTCCTTGCGCGCATCGAAGCGGTCCATGCCGCGATACTTCTCGGGCGCGTTGTCGTTGATCTTCGCGTCGAGCGTGAGGATCTCGATCTGCGGCAGCTTGTGGCGCTGGCCGACGGCGTAGTCGTTGAAATCGTGGGCGGGCGTGACCTTCACGACGCCGGTGCCGAATTCGCGATCGACGTATTCATCGGCGATGACGGGGATTTCGCGATCGCAAAGCGGCAGCACGACCGTCTTGCCGATCAGATGCTGATAGCGCTCGTCATCCGGATGCACCATCACGGCGACGTCGCCGAGCATGGTTTCGGGGCGCGTCGTCGCAACCGTCAGATGGCCGGAGCCGTCCGGCAGCGGATAGCGGATATGCCACAGGCTGCCGTTCTCTTCCTCGCTCACCACTTCGAGATCCGACACGGCCGTGCCGAGCACCGGGTCCCAGTTCACGAGACGCTTGCCCCGGTAGATGAGGCCTTGCTTGTAGAGCGTGACGAATACGTCACGCACGGCGGCCGACATCTTGTCGTCCATCGTGAAGTACTCGCGCGACCAGTCGATCGACGCGCCGAGGCGGCGCACCTGATTCGTGATCGTCGAGCCGGACTGCTGCTTCCATGCCCAGACGCGCTTCAGGAATTCCTCGCGGCCGAGGTCGTGGCGCGAGACGCCCTGCGCGTCGAGCTGGCGCTCGACGACGATCTGCGTCGCGATGCCCGCGTGGTCCGTGCCCGGCACCCACAGCGTGTTCTCGCCGAGCATGCGGTGATAGCGCGTGAGACCGTCCATGATGGTCTGGTTGAACGCATGCCCCATGTGCAGCGTCCCGGTGACGTTCGGAGGCGGCAACTGGATGGAGAAATTCTTCGCGCCTTCTTTGAACGTGGGCGCGCAAAGGCCGCGTTTTTCCCATTCCGGGCCCCATTGGGACTCGATCTTTTGAGGCTCGAAGCTCTTCGCAAGCGTGCTGTCGCTCATTTGTGGAATCTGCCGAAAAATGCGTGAAAAAATGCGGGGGAATCCCCAATTATAAGGTTCCGCGCGGTCCGTCGGACGAATTCGGGCCGTGGGCGGGCGCGCTGCGGCAGCCGGCGACTCCATCAGCGCGGTCTTATAATGACCGGCCCGTCGCCAGAATTATTTCTGGCCCGCTCTCCTGCCGCTGCACTTTCCCATGCCCGACCTGCTCGCGAATCTGAACCCCGAACAACTTGCCGCCGTGACGCTGCCGAACGAGCCCGCGCTCATTCTCGCGGGCGCCGGCAGCGGCAAGACGCGCGTGCTCATCACACGCATCGCATGGCTGATCCAGCAGGGCTATGCGTCGCCGCCGACGGTGCTGGCCGTCACCTTCACGAACAAGGCCGCGCGCGAAATGATGGCGCGTCTCTCCGCGCTTCTGCCGATCGACACGCGCGGGATGTGGATCGGCACCTTTCACGGCCTGTGCAACCGCATGCTGCGCGCGCATTACCGCGACGCCGGCCTGCCGCAGGCCTTCCAGATCCTCGATACGGCCGACCAGCTTTCGGCCATCAAGCGTCTGATGAAGGGCCTGAACGTCGACGACGAAAAGTATCCGGCGAAGAACCTCCAGTACTTCATCAACAACGCGAAGGAGCAGGGCTTGCGTCCGAAAGACGTCGATGCCACCGACGCGTTCAACCGCAAGTTCGTCGAGCTCTACGAAGCTTACGATCAGCAATGCCAGCGCGAGGGCGTCGTCGACTTTCCGGAGCTGCTGCTGCGCTGTCATGAGCTGCTCGCGCACAATCCGCCGCTGCGCGCGCACTATCAGGCGCGCTTTCGCAACATTCTCGTCGACGAGTTTCAGGACACGAACAAGCTGCAATATGCGTGGCTGAAACAGCTCGCGGGCGAGCACAACGCGATCTTCGCGGTCGGCGACGACGACCAGTCGATCTACGCATTCCGCGGCGCGAACGTCGGCAACATGCACGACTTCGAGCGCGAGTTTCGCGTGCGCAATCTCATCAAGCTGGAGCAGAACTACCGCTCGCACGGCCACATTCTCGATACGGCGAACTATCTCATCGCGAACAACGCGCGGCGGCTCGGCAAGAATCTGCGCACCGACGCGGGCCACGGCGAGCCGGTGCGCGTCTACGAGGCCGCCACGGATTCGCAGGAAGCGGGCTGGATCGTCGAGGAGATCAAGGCGCTCATCAATACGGGCGTGTCGCGCGGCGAGGTCGCGGTGCTTTATCGCAGCAACGCGCAGTCGCGGACCATCGAGCATACGCTCGTGAACGCGGGCATTCCGTATCGCGTGTATGGCGGCCTGCGCTTTTTCGAGCGTCAGGAAGTGAAGCATGCGCTCGCGTATCTGCGTCTGATCGACAACCCGAACGACGACACCGCGTTCGCGCGCGTCGTCAATTTCCCGACGCGCGGCATCGGTGCGCGTTCCATCGAGCAACTGGCCGACGCGGCGCGTCTCTACAACTGTTCGATGGCCGCCGCCGTGCCGTATGTCACCGGCAAGGCGGGCTCGAGCCTCGGCGCGTTCGCGACGCTCATCGCAAAGATGCGCGCCGAGACGCAGCAGATGAGCCTGTCGGAAACGGTCGAATACGTCGTGCGCGCGAGCGGTCTCGCCGCATTCTATGAAACCGAGCGCGAAGGGCAGGATCGTCTCGAGAACTTGCAGGAACTCGTGAACGCCGCGGCTGCGTTCGTCAGCGAGGAAGGGTACGGCCTCGACACGCCCGCGCGCTCGATTCCGCTGCGCCCGGGCGCGACATCGGCGCCGGAGATCGCGGCGGTGAGCGAGGACGGCGAGATCGAAGTGCTCGATGCGCCCGGCATCGCCGATCCCGCGCAGAATCCCGACACGATGACGCCGCTCGCCGGTTTTCTGTCGCACGCGTCGCTCGAAGCCGGCGACAACCAGGCGCAGGCCGGCCAGGACGCCGTGCAACTCATGACGGTGCACGCGGCGAAGGGCCTCGAGTTCACGGCGGTGTTCATCACCGGGCTGGAAGAAGGTTTGTTCCCGCACGAGAACAGCGCGCAGGAATCGGACGGGCTGGAGGAGGAGCGGCGTCTCATGTACGTGGCGATCACGCGGGCGAAGGAGCGGCTTTATCTGTCGTTCGCGCAGAGCCGCATGCTGCACGGTCAGACGCGCTACAACATCCGCTCGCGATTCTTCGATGAACTGCCGGAAGGCTCGCTCAAGTGGCTCACGCCGAAGATCGAGGCGGGCGCGCGCTGGGGCGGACGCGCCGACAACGCCGGCTGGGGCCGCGACTGGTTCGCGCGTCCCGGCCAGGAACGCGGGGGTTCGACCTACGGCGGCAGCCAGGCGAGCGCCACGCTGCCCGCGTTCGCGAACGAGCAGCGCGCGGCCGAGTCCGGCTTCAAGGTCGGCCAGGCCGTGTTTCACACGAAGTTCGGCGAAGGCACCGTGACGGCGCTCGAAGGCTCCGGCGGCGACGCGCGCGCGCAAGTGCGCTTCAAGCGCCACGGCGAAAAATGGCTCGCGCTCTCGGTCGCGAAGCTCCAGGCCGTGGAATGAGCATGAAGCGGCTCGGGATCATGGCGGCGCTGCCGCAGGAACTAGGTGATCTGATCGCGCAGATGCAGGCGGCGGGCGAGGTTCGCACGGTCACGCTCGGGCGGCGCGAGTACTACGTCGGCGAGGCGCATGGCCGGGCCGTCGTGGTCACACTGGCGCGCATCGGCAAGGTCGCCGCGGCGGCGACCGCGAGCGCGCTGATCCACGTCTTCGAGGCCGATGCCATCGTCTTCACCGGCGTCGCGGGCGGCGTGCGGGCGGATGTGCAGGTAGGCGACGTCGTCGTCGCGGATGCGTTGATGCAGCACGATCTCGATGCATCGCCGCTCTTTGCGCGCTACGAAGTGCCGCTGCTCGACCGCGCCGGGTTCGACGCCGATCGCCCGCTTTCCGACGTACTCGCCGCGGCCGCCGGCGCGTTCATCGCCGAGGAGGGCGGCGCGCTGTCGGAACGCTTCGCCGTCGCCGCGCCGCGCGTGCATCGCGGGCTCGTTGTGAGCGGCGATCGCTTCATCGCGAGCCACGACGCGCTCTTCGCATTGCGCGCTGCCTTGCCGGACGCGCTCGCGGTCGAAATGGAAGGCGCGGCCATCGCGCAGGTCTGCTACGAGCACGACGTGCCGTGCGCGGTCGTGCGCACGATTTCCGATACGGCCGACGCTGCCGCGCCCGCATCCTTCGCCGAATTCCTGACGTCGATCGCCGCGACTTACTCGTCGGGCATCTTGTCGCGGTTCTTGCGCGCCGCCGCCTGATTCATCGCCAACGCTCGCCTTCCGGTAGTCCTGGTTTTCATCGAAAATTCCCGCTTGTAGTTGAGAATGATTCTCAATACAATGAGTCGCTCGACGTGAGGCAGTCATCGAGCAAACGGGAGGTCCGACGACATGACCAACGATTTCACCGCCAGCGGCATCACGGGTAAAGAGCGTCCGCCGCGCGAGATGGACGAGCGTTGCGCGATTTCGACGAACGCCGCCAAGGTTCTCGAAACCACGCGCCGCGCATGGAGCGAAGCGGCCACTCAGGCGCCGAAGGAAGCGACGCGTCGTCCGCCGCGCGTCACGCAGCCCAGGAAACGCGTGACGCCGCGGCGTTCGCGCTGGCCGTCGCTCGTCGCCGCGCTGAACTACTGGAGCCCGAAACCGCTGTGAACGCCGCCGATTCCACTTCGACACCCGTCACGCTGCCCTCGCTCGCACTCGACGAGCGCCTTTTCGATGCGAGCCGATTCCCGCTCGTGCGCCTGCGTCCTCGCGCCGTGAAACCTGGTTACGCGTTCGCATGGAGTGCGCAGATGCGACGCCTCCTGGCGCTCGCGACGCCCTTCGTGCTGGTGGCCGAGCACGACGAGAACGAAACCGCCGACGACGCGCGTCTGCGCGCCGCCTGGATGCGCACGCATCGCGCGATGCTCGCCGCATATTGCCGCGGCCTGATCGTGATCGAGCCGCGCATCGCGGCGCGCGCAACGACGCGCGAAACGCTGCGCACGCTGACCGAGGGCAGCGGCGTGCGCATGGTCGTCGTGTCGAGCATCCGGGTCGCGGGCGAGCTTGCGCCGGTGCTGCTCAAGCATGCGGCCGCCGGGCCCGCGCCCGTTCCCGCCACGCGCAGCCGGGCGATCTGACGAGCGGACCGATCAGGGCGCGCCCTGTCTAGCAAGCGTTCGATGGCTGCTCTATCCTGTGTCGACCGGAGCCGGCGCTTCAGCGCCTGTTCCGGTCCCATGCACCGCATTCAAGCCAGCCAACGCCGCTTTGCAGAGGACGCGCATGCCGACTTACCAGGAAGCGTATCGACGGTCGATCGAGGAGCCCGAAGCGTTTTGGGCCGAACAGGCCCGACGCATTCATTGGCAGACGCCATTCGATCAGGTGCTCGACCGCAGCAAGCCGCCGTTCGCGCGCTGGTTCGTCGGCGGCAAGACGAATCTGTGCCATAACGCGGTGGACCGGCATCTGGCCTCGCGCGCGCAACAGGACGCGCTCGTCTATGTCTCGACGGAAACGGGCATCGAGCGCCGCTACACCTACGCCGAGCTGCATGCGGAAGTGAACCGGATGGCCGCCGTCATGCGTTCGCTGCATGTGGCGAAGGGCGACCGCGTGCTCATCTATCTGCCGATGATCCCCGAAGCGCTCTTCGCGATGCTCGCGTGCGCGCGTATCGGCGCAATTCATTCGGTCGTGTTCGGCGGCTTCGCGGCGCCGAATCTCGCGGCACGCATCGATGACGCCGAGCCTGCGCTCATCGTCACCGCCGATGCCGGCGCGCGCGCGGGCAAGGTGATCGACTACACGCCGCTCGTCGACGAAGCCCTGTCTCGCGCCGAATACAAGGTGCCGCAGGTGCTCCTGATCGACCGTCAGCTCGCGCCCGAGCGTCTGCAGGCGAGCTATCTCGTCTCGTACGAGCCGCTGCGCGAGCAATTCTTCGATGCCCACGTCCCCTGCGAATGGCTCGAATCCAACGAGCCTTCGTACGTGCTTTACACGTCCGGCACGACGGGCAGGCCGAAGGGCGTGCAGCGCGATGTCGGCGGTTACGCGGTGGCGCTCGCCGCATCGATGGAGCACATTTTTCAGGGCGCGCCGGGCGACACGATGTTCACCGCATCGGATGTCGGCTGGGTCGTCGGGCACAGCTACATCATCTATGCGCCGCTGATCGCCGGACTGACGACGGTGATGTACGAAGGCACGCCGATCCGTCCCGACGGCGGCGTCTGGTGGCGGCTCGTCGAGCAGTACAAAATCAACCTGATGTTCACCGCGCCGACTGCGATTCGCGTGCTCAAGAAGCAGGACCCGGCGCTGATGGAGAAATACGATCTGTCGAGTCTGCGCACGCTGTTTCTCGCGGGCGAGCCGCTCGACGAGCCGACCGCGCAGTGGATCCAGAGCGCGTTGAAGAAGCCCGTCATCGACAACTACTGGCAGACGGAAACCGGTTGGCCGATGATCGCGATTCCGCGCGGCATCGAGGAATTGCCGACGAAGCTCGGCTCGCCGGGCGTGCCGTCGATGGGCTTCGACCTCAAGCTGCGCAACGAAGCAACGGGCGATACATGCGCGCCGGGCGAGAAGGGCGTCGTCACGCTGTCGTATCCGTTGCCGCCGGGCTGCATGCAGACCGTGTGGCGCGATGACAAGCGTTTCGTCGATACGTACTGGAAGAGCGTGCCGGATCAGATGGTCTACTCGACCTTCGACTGGGGCGTGCAGGATGAAGACGGCTACGTGTCGATTCTCGGGCGCACCGACGACGTGATCAATGTCGCGGGGCATAGACTCGGGACGCGCGAGATCGAGGAGGCGCTGTCGGCGCATCCGGCCGTGGCCGAAGTCGCGGTCGTCGGAATTGCGGATTCGGTGAAGGGCCAGGCCGCGGCGGCGTTCGTCGTGCTGCGCGATGCGGATCGCATCAATGCGCCGGGCGCGCGCGAGGGCATGGAGGCGGAGCTCTGTCACGCGGTGGATTCGCAGCTCGGGGCGATCGCGCGTCCGGCCAGAGTCCATTTCGTGACGATGCTGCCCAAGACGCGCTCGGGGAAGCTGCTGCGAAGAGCGATCGCGGCGCTCGCCGAAGGGCGCGATCCGGGCGAGTTGCCGACCATCGAAGATCCGGGCGCGTTGATGCAGGTGAGAGAAGCGCTGGGAAACTGAGTGCCTGAAACGCGAAGGGCGCGCGATCCGCTGAAGGACCGGCGCGCCCGCCGCGATGCATCACGCCATGTTGCGATCAGCCCTTCGCATGCGCCTCATGCGTCTTCGGCAGCAACACTGTCAGCACGCCGAGCAACGGCAGGAACGCGCAAACCTTGTACACGTAGTCGATGCTGGTGGTATCGGCGAGATGCCCGAGCACCGCCGCGCCGACACCGCCCATCCCGAAGGCGAAGCCGAAGAACAGGCCCGCGACCATTCCGACCTTGCCCGGAATCAACTCCTGCGCATATACGAGAATCGCCGAGAACGCCGAGGCCAGCACGAGCCCGATGATCACCGACAGCACGCCCGTCCAGAAGAGATTCGCATAAGGCATCAGCAGCGTGAACGGCGCGACGCCGAGAATCGATACCCAGATCACCGCCTTGCGCCCGACCTTGTCGCCGACCGGCCCGCCGATGATCGTGCCCGCCGCCACTGCGGCGAGGAACACGAACAGGTGAATCTGCGCGGCCTGCACCGACAGGCCGAACTTGCTGATCAGATAGAACGTGAAGTAACTGGTGATGCTCGCGAGATAGAAGTACTTCGAGAACACGAGCAGCACGAGCACGCTCATTGCCATGATGACCTTGTTGCGCGGCAGCGTGGCATGCGCGACCTGCGCGCGGCCCTTCTTCGTCGCCGGATGACGCTTGTACCAGCGGCCGATGTTGGCCAGCACGAACATCGCGACGAGCGCCGCCGCCGAAAACCACGCGATGCTCTTCTGCCCGTGCGGGATGACGATCAGTGCGGCGAGCAGCGGCCCGAGCGACGAGCCCGCGTTGCCGCCGACCTGAAAGAGCGACTGCGCGAGGCCGTGCCTGCCGCCCGACGCCATGCGCGCGACCCGCGACGACTCCGGATGAAACACCGACGATCCGCAACCGACCAGCGCCGCGGCGATCAGCAGCGTGCCGAAATTGCCCGCGACCGACATCAGCAAGAGACCCGACAGCGTGAAGCCCATGCCGACGGGCAGCGAGTAAGGCTTCGGGTGCTTGTCCGTATATAACCCGACGAGCGGTTGCAGGAGCGAAGCCGTGACCTGATACACCAGCGTGATGAGGCCGATCTGTCCGAACGAGAGCGCGAACTCGCTCTTGAACATCGGATAGATCGCCAGAATCAGCGACTGGATCATGTCGTTCAAAAGGTGCGAGAAGCTGATCGCGCCCAGAACGGAATACACGGTGCGTTGCGTGCCCGTGCTCGCGGAACCCGCGGCGGCGGCGCCGGCCGATGCGCCGGAAGGCGACAAAGCGCCCTTGTCGATGCTCGTTTGCATGATGAATGGCAGAAAAGAAGCGGAAAACGTCCCAGGTTTTTGATCTCTTTCAGTGCGACATTTATGCGCAAGCTGAATTTCTGACAAGTTTAGGCTGTCCCCGTTGCGTTGTCCTGCCAAGCTTTGTCGCGAATCGGACACGATAACCGGCGCGTGTCGCGGTTGTTTCGTCTTACGCAACGATTTTTGGCCGGTTATAAAAAAGCGCGAATGGCGAACGCGTGTTCGCTTCGCAATAAAAAGGCTCAAGAAGCCGGCAAACTTGCCGTACTCCCGGTGGGGACCAGACCAGGGCTCGCCGCACGACGGCTTCGCCCGCAGATCAATTCGGGGATCGATCGATGAAACTGTTTTCGCTACGCACCGCAAAAGACGCGGGCTTCGTGGCGCACGCCGACGCCGCGGCGGCTGAAGCACATACGCACGAGCACACGACGAGGCGCGCGCTGTCCGTCAAGGCATCGCTCAGGCTCGCGTTCGGGCTCGTGCTCGCCGGGACGCTTGCCATCGGCGCGATTTCGCTCACGCAGATCAGCCGTCTGAACGGCGCGACCGAATCCATTTACACGCAAGGCTACGTCGCGAGCCGCGCGGCCGAGGAAACGCGCGGTTATCTGCTGCGTGCGAGCCGCTCGCAGAAGATGCTGCTCACCGCGTCCACCGCGAAAGAGCGCGACGATCTTGGCGCGCAGATCGAGCAGTCGCTCGCGGACATCGTGAAGGAGCAGACGCAGCTCGCGCAATATATCGATCACGCCGACAAGGACGCGCTCGCGCAGCAAAAGAGTTTCTCCACGGCGCTCGCGAAGTGGAGCGACAACCTGCGCACCTTCGTCAAGCTCGTGAAAGAGCAGCCGCTCGATCTTTCGCAGATGAACTGGCAAGTCGGCACGCAGGACGTGTCGCTGCTCGTCGAAACGGGCAAGCTCGAAAAGATGGTCGACGATCTCGTCGCGCGCCGTGGCGCCGCGGCCAAGGCGACGATCGATTCCGCCGCGTTCATCTTCCATTCGTCGTTCGTGATGGTCTCGGTGCTGACGCTCGGCTTGCTCGTGCTCGCGATCGTCGTCTCCGAATGGGTCGTGCGCCGTCTCGCCGGACAGCTCGGCGGCGAGCCCGGCTACGCGAAGGACATCGCGCGGCGCATCGCGTCGGGCGATCTCGCGTATCCGGTCAAGCTCAAGCGCCGCGACGATGCCTCGATGCTGCACGCGCTCTCCGAAATGCAGGCGGGCCTTTCGTCGACCGTCGGCGATATCGCCGCGAGCGCGGAGGCGATCGCATCGGCGTCGAGCGAGATTTCCACGGGCAACGTCGACCTGTCGCGCCGCACCGAGGAGCAGGCCGTCGCGCTGGAGAAGACCGCGGCCAGCATGGAGCAGCTCACATCGACGGTGCGTCAGAACGCGGACAACGCGAAGCAGGCGAGCACGCTCGCCGCAAACGCATCGGCGATCGCGGAGAAGGGCGGTGCCGTCGTCGGCCGCGTCGTCGAGACGATGCAGCGCATCGATGCCAGCGCGAAGAGTATCGGCGACATCATCGGCGTGATCGAGGGCATCGCGTTTCAGACCAACATCCTCGCGCTGAATGCGGCGGTCGAGGCCGCGCGCGCGGGCGAGCAGGGGCGCGGCTTCGCGGTCGTCGCGGGCGAGGTGCGCAGTCTCGCGCAGCGCTCGTCGTCGGCGGCGAAGGAGATCAAAGGCCTGATCGATACGTCGGTGTCGCGCGTGTCGGACGGCTCGGCCTACGCGCAGGAAGCCGGCGCGACGATGGAGGAAGTCGTGAAGGCGGTGCGCCGCGTCACGGACATCATGGGCGAGATTTCGGCGGCATCGGCGGAGCAGAAGACGGGCATCGAGTCGATTGGCGAAGCCGTCACGAAGATGGACGCGAACACGCAGCAGAACGCCGCGCTCGTCGAAGAGGCGGCAGCGGCGGCGCAATCGCTCGACGATCAGGCGCGCGCGCTGAAGTCGCTGGTGGGCAAATTCCAGTTGGCCTGACGCATTACGTCGATATAGAATCGCGGACGGGCGCGGCAGGGCGCCCGGTCTCGCGAAAGTCTTACGCACCTGCCACGCCTTGCATCAACTCCGGATCGAACCGCAACGTCGACCTTTACAGCCGCAGCGAGAACGGCGCAACAAAGGAACAACGTCATGTGGTCCACATCCTGTCCGATTTCTTCTTCCGTTTCCAACAGCGACTTTCTGCGCGAACACGCGCGGCGTCTGCTTCGCCATGCGCGCGACGGCGACACGAGCGCATCCATGCCCGTCTTGCGCCGCCTGCTCGCGGCAAAAGTCACGCGAGCGGAACGTCTCGCGGATCTGCACGCGATGCGCGGCGATCTGCAACTGAAGCATCTTCTTGCGATGCTCGCCGCCGAACTCGGCTACGCGAGCTGGGACGTCTGTAAGCCCGATATCGACGAACGAGCGGGCGCGATTATCGACCGCTATCGGCTCGACGCCGGCGCGTTCAACGACTACGAAAAGAACTGGTTTGCGAACGAGGCGGACGCGCGGGAATGGCAGCGTGCACACGGCGGCTATATCGTGCGATACGGCGAGCAGGCCGTGGCGATTCTCAAGCGGGAATGAGGCAGAAAGGCTGATGCGCGCAAGAAGGAAGCCGATCAGATCAGCTCGACTTCCTTCCAGTTCGCGCTAAGAAAAAAACGGCTCAGTTCCTTCGTAAGCTCGTTCAGCGCGCTCATCTCGGGTGCCGAGATCTTGCGCACGTGCTGCGGGGAAGTCCAGTCGCCGTAGATGAGCGCGACCGTCGAATCGTTCGATTTCACCGGCAGCAGCACGAAAGCCTGCGCCTCGCCGAGTGTGTCCTTGTACCAGCGCGGCAGGCGCGCGTCGATGCGCGCGTCGTGCGCATTCTCGATGAAGATGCCGACCGGATTCGTGATCGCGAGATGGAACACGTCCGGCCGGAAATCCGCGGAGAAGCGCAGTTGCGGCAGCATCGGCCCGACGCCCCCGCCGAGCGCGAGACGCGCGTGGAACTCGTTGTTGGCCTGGCGCACGAACACCACGGTGCGCGACAGGTGCAGGCTCCCGAGAATCGACTCCGAGGCCATCGAGAGCGCGGGCGCGAGGGCATTTTTCGATGGCAACGCGCGCAAGTCTTCGACGCTCGCACCGATGCGCGCTTGCGCCGATACATTCGCGCGAGCCATGGCATCGGCGTTTGCCTGCAGCTCGGAGATCTCGCGGATCACGCCGTCGCTCGCTTCCTCGTTCGCGAGCGCGAGGCTCATTGCCGTGAGCGTCTCGGCGTCCGTCTGGAGCGGGCCGCTGTAGCGGCTGGCGATATCGACGAGCGCCGATTCGCGGCCGTCCACGGCCACGTTCTGCGTGGTGAGCGCGTCGGCGACTTCGGTCGAATAGTTGGAGATGGCGCGCAGCCAGCGCACGTGCTTCGGCACGGTTTCGTCGACGGGCGCGTTGGGATCGGTCGCGCGCATGCCCTCGCGGATCGTCTCGGGCAGGCGCCAGCGATCCGCCGCTTCGAGGCCGATCTCATCGAAGGTGACGCCCAGAAGCGCGGCGCACGCATCGCTGTCCGGAATGTTCTCCGAGGCCGCCTTGCGCCGCAACTGATCCCACTCGTGTTCGAGATAGAACGCGACGAGCAGCTTGCCGATCTGCCGCATCAGCGTGCAGACGACCGCTTCCTCGGCGGAGCGCAAATCCTTGTGCTCGGTGAGCTGCCGCGCGACCGCGCCCGAGAGCAGGGTGCGGTTCAGTTCGAGCTTCGCGTCGATACGGCGCGGCGCGCTCTGATGGAAGTGATCGACGAGCTTCAGTCCCACGACGAGATGGCCGACCGCGTCCATGCCGAGGACCATCAGCGCGCGCGTGACGGTGGTGATATTGCCGCCGAACGCGATGTACATGGCCGAATTGGCGAGGCGCAGCACCTTCTGCGTGAGCCCGACGTCCGACAGCACGACTTGCACGAGCGACGTGAAGTCGAGGTCGTCATCGCTCATCGCGGACACGGTCGAGCGCAGCGCCTGAGACAGCATGGGGAAGTCCCCGCGCTCGCTCATGCGTGCCCACAACTTGTCCAGTAATTCGGCCTTGGTGCGTGCCATTGCTAAAAGTAAGAAGCCTGTTCGTTACGCGACGGCTGACCCGAGGCGGCCCAACAAATTCAATCCACCCTGACAACGAAATGTACACGTTATTAGGGAGTTACGGCGCGTCCTTCGATTAGAACACGAACGATCGCCCGCTCATGATGACTCATGCAGCACGAGCGTATTCGACTGGAACGAGCGCGCCAGCTCGTCCGACGGCATCGCGTGGCTGATGAGCCAGCCCTGAATATGGTCGCAGCCGAGGTCCGCCAGCAAATCGCGCTGCGCTTCGGTCTCCACCCCTTCGGCGACCAGTTCCAGCCCGAGCGACTGCGCGAGCCCGACGACCGCGCTCACGATCGCGCGGTTGTTGCGGGACGTAATCAGGTTCTCGACAAAGCTGCGGTCGATCTTGAGCTTCGAAAGCGGAAAACGTTGTAAATACGCGAGGCTCGAATACCCGGTGCCGAAATCGTCCACGGCGAAGCGAATGCCGATCGACCTCAGCGCTTCCAGAAGGCGCGTCGCTTCTTCCGGATCGTGCATCAGGAGGCTCTCGGTGATCTCGAAGACGAGCCGGCGCGCGTCGATGCCGGTGAGCGCGAGCGCTTCCTTCACGGCCGCGGTGAAGCGCTTGTCGCGGAACTGCTGCGGCGACACGTTCACCGACACGTAATCGAGCCGGATGCCGATCGCATCCCACTGCGTGATCTGCATGCACGCGGCCTTCAGCACCCAGTTGCCCAGATAGTTGATGAGGCCGATCGATTCCGCGAGCGGGATGAACGTCGACGGCGGCACGAGCCCGTGCACCGGATGATTCCAGCGCATCAGCGCTTCCACGCCGACCACCGCGCCCGTGCGGATCTTCGTGATCGGCTGGAAGTACAGCGAGAACTCGCCGTTGCGCACGGCTTCGTACAGATCCGCTTCGAGCTTCAGGCGCTCGGCGTCGGCGGGGTTGTCGTCGATCGTGTGGAAGACGAGCGCGTTGCCGCCCGATTCCTTCGCCTGCGCGAGCGCCTGGTCGGCCATGCGCAGCAGACTCGTTTGCGCGCCGCTCTTCGCGTTCTTGCCGCTCTGATCCGGATACAGCGCGACCCCCACGCTCGCCGACAAATGCGTGTGCTGCCCGCGATGCCGATACGGCTGCGCGATCGCGGTGAGCAGGCGCCGCCCGAGACCCTCGGCGAGTTCCGCCGTGGTGCCGGCGGGCAGGAGCACGGCGAATTCGTCGCCGGACACGCGGGCCACGCGCTCCCCGTGCCCGGCCGTGTGCTGGATGCGGCGCGCGGTCTCGCGCAGAAGCTCGTCGCCGGCGTCGTAGCCGAGCGCGCGGTTGATGCGCTGATAATCGTCGATGTCGAGCAGCACGAGTCCGGCGTGCGTGCGCATGAGCTCGGCCTCATCCTGCGCCGCGCTGATCGCCGTCTTGAGCGCAACGAGGTTGTCGAGGCCTGTCAGCGGATCGTGGTTGAGCGCGTGCGTGAGCGATGCCTCGCGCTCCCGCCAGTGCGCCACGTCGAACGCGGCGAGCGCGAAACCGGGCGCGCCGCGCGCGGCCGTCGATACGAGCCGCAGCTCGACGCAGACGGGATAGGTGAGCGACTTCACGACGGTCAGCGTCGCCGATTCGAGCCTGCCGCTCGCGCGCGCCCGGGCGACGAGCGCGTGCAGTTCGTCGGCCTCTTCGGACGCGACGAGATCGTGCAGCGTCAGCATGCTCAGATAGTCACGGTGATAGCCGATGAACTCGATGCTCGCATCCGATACATATTGAAAGCGCAGCGCGTCGTCGAGCTGCGCGAGGAAATCGACCGCGCCGAGCGTCGCTTCGGTTGCGCCGGCCAGGGCGGGTGCGGCGGTTACGGCAGTCGCCGCGCTCGTCACGGCGTCGCCGGACGGCTCCGGCGGGCTTGCTTCGGGATGCGCGTCGGGCGCGCGGTCGTGCTCCTTGCGCGCGGTGCTTCCCCATGCGCGCGCGAGCACATCGAGCGCGATGCGCCACGGTGCACGGCGGGAGACATTGATCCGGTTCGCTTGCATGGTCTCGTAGGGTTCTGGCGGCTGCGCTCCCCTTCGTCGGACGAACGGCGGCGCGCGAAACGCCGCGTCTCGCGGGTTCCGGCCGGGACGTGCCGCAATGCGCGCGGCACGCTCTATCAGGCGAGTTATCGGCGTGGTGAGCGATTTCTTTAACCCGTCACGAAGGTGCAACAATTCCGAGAGAGATCAAGTTTGTCCAGGAATTGTCGATATGAAGTTTCATATTATCTGGTCAGGCGAATTCGGTTACAGTGGCGCGTTTTCAGTGAGAACGGTTTCCCCGCGCGTGCGATCGTTGCCGGGCCTTCGTCGCGCTGTTGACCACCAGCATTCCGTTCGCCCCGTTTCCGCCCCATGATCGAATTCACCATGCAGCCGGCCTGCGCCATCGCCAGAATTCCGGAGCCGGCCTTCACGCAAGGCTTTACAGCGCCGCGGCGCGCCTCCGAGCGGTCCGTGCCATGCCCGATTCGTCCGTAAAGCGCGCGGCGCCGGCGAGGCGCGGACAGCGCGTATATGTCGGGCGCCAGCCGATCCTCGACGGCGACGGCGTGCTCGTCGCTTACGAACTGCTCTTTCGCGACAGTCCCGACAATCGCGCGCGCGTTCACGACGACATGCAGGCGACCGCGCATGTCGTCGCGCGCACGATCGGCGAGATCGGCGTGCCGGCGGTCCTCGGGCCGCATCCGGGCTACGTGAACATGAGCCGCGAGCTGCTGTTCGACGACATCGTCCACATCATGCAGCCCGAGCGCTTCGTGCTGGAATTGCTGGAGAACATCGCCTTCGACGAGACGCTCTTCAAGCGCTGCGCGCAATTGCGCAACGCGGGCTTTCGCTTCGCGCTCGACGATGTCGTGCGGCTCGACGATGCGCTGCTCGGCGCACTGCCATCGGTGGATATCGTCAAGGTCGATTTTCTGGCGGCGGATCATGACCATCTGCCCGAACTCGCGGCGGCGGTGAAACGGCGCGGCAAGCTGCTCGTGGCCGAGAAGGTCGAGACGCCCGACGATTTCACGCAAGCGCGCAAGCTCGGCTTCGACTTCTTCCAGGGCTATTTCTTCGCGCGGCCGCAGGTGCTGTCGGCGCGTCGCGCCAGTCCCGCGCGCGGCTCGCTGCTGCGCCTGATGGCCGTGCTCGCGGGGGAGCCCGGCATGCGCGAGCTGGAGGCGGAGCTGAAGCGCAACCCGGACATCGTCGTGCAGTTGATGCGCCTCGCCAATTCGAGTGCGCAGACGCGCGGGCGGCGCGTGTCGTCGCTGCGCGAGGCGATCGCGGCGACCGGCACGCGCCAGTTGATGCGTTGGACACAGTTGCTGCTCTACGCCGACGGCAGCGGCCTGCCGTGGCGCTCGGACCCGCTCCTGCAGCTCGTCGGCACGCGTGCGCGCTTTCTGGAGCTCGCCGCCGAAATGCTGCGTCCCGCCGACGAAGCCTTCTCCGATGCCGCGTTCATGACCGGCATCTTCTCGCTCGTGCATGTGGTGCTCGACATGCAGCCGGTGGAAATTCTCGATAAGCTCCATCTGGCGGCGGAAATCCGCGGCGCCATCCTGGCGGGCGAGGGGCCGCTCGGCGCGCTGCTCGGTATCGCACGGGCGGCGGAGCGGGGCGATGCGTCCGCGATCGACGCGAGCCGGCACGCCCGGCCATCGTTCGAGGCGCTCACGCCCGCCGTGCTCGCGAAACTGCAGTTCGATGCGGCGGCGTGGTTCGCCGGACATCGCATGGATCAGGGCGCGGACGACGCGTAGCACGCCGTCTTCGCATGAACGAGGTCATCGAAAGGAGCGCGCATGAAGAGCAGGCTTTCCAGCTTTATGGTGGGTGGTGCCTTTGCGATCGCGGCGGCGGTGCATCCGCTCACGGCAGGCGCGACGCTCAAGCCCGGCGATCCCGCGCCCGACTTCACCGCGCAGGCATCGCTCGGCGGCAACGTGTACGACTATTCGCTCGCCGACGCGCTCAGGAAAGGCCCGGTAGTCCTGTACTTCTATCCGGCTGCGTTCACCAAGGGCTGTACGATCGAGGCGCACGAATTCGCCGAAGCGGTCGATCAGTACAAGGCCGAGGGCGCGACGGTCATCGGCGTGTCGCATGACAACATCGACACATTGAAGAAGTTCTCCGTGAGCGAGTGCCGCAGCAAATTCCCGGTCGCGGCGGACGCGGACTCGAAGATCATCCGTTCCTACGACGCCTCCATGCCGATGAAAAGCACGATGGCCAATCGCGTGTCCTACGTGATCGCGCCTGACGGCAAGGTCATCTACGAATACACGAGCCTGTCGCCGGACCAGCATGTCGCGAACACGCTGCAGGCGCTGCGTGACTGGAACGCGAAGCACAAGGCGCAGTGATACGTTTCTGTTTCACCGGTTGAGCGCGCGGGAGACGCCATGCCCATCGTCGTCGGATTGATCGCCCTCGGATTGCTGATTTACGGCGCGATCTGGTCGTTCAACGCGCTTCATGCGCATTTCGGGCTGGGAGTGGCCGTCGCCGTGGCGGTCGTCGTATTGCTCGCGATCGCCGCCGGCGTAATGCGCTGGCTCGCGAGCCGCCGCGAGATCGCGCCGAACCTGCGCAAGGGGGAGAGCGGCGACTGGACGCATGAGCTCAAACGCGACTGGGGCGGCGTGCGGGTCGCGGCGGGCAAGCGTCTGTGCGATGTGCGCGTCGGCGACGAGCGCGGCAGCTATATCTTCGCGGACCTGCGCGGCGCGCGCATGCAGGAGCCGGGCGGCGCAAGCGGCGTGTGGCAGGTGGTGCTCGACGTGCAGGATGCGAACCATGGCGCATGGAATCTGCCGATGCGCGATCGCGGCGAGGCGCGCAAGTGGGCGCGGATACTGTCCCTCGCGACGCAGCAGAAGCTCTGATGCGGCTCGGAGTGCGTTGGGATGTTGTCCTGGGCTTCGCCGGGCGAAAGCCTAAAAGCTCTCACGCGTGATACCCGATATCCCCGCGCACCTTCCCGCGAAACACCCAATACGACCAGATCACATAAATCATCAGCACGGGCAGCAGGAACATCGTCCCGATCAGCAGAAACTGATGCGATAGCGGCGCGGCGGACGCATCCCAGAGCGTAACGGAAGGCGGCGCAATGAACGGCCACAGGCTGATCACGAGCCCCGTGAAGGCAAGAAAGAAGAGGCCGATCGAGCACAGGAACGGCATCACTTCCCGGCCTTTTGCAAGGCTCGACCACAGCGTCCACGCGAGCAGCGCGGTGAGCACCGGCACCGGCGCGAACACGAAGCTCTGCGGAAAGCCGAACCAGCGCGCCGCGATGCGCGCATCCTTGAGCGGCGTCCACAGGCTGATGAGCAGAATGAACACGATCACGCCGAAGAGCGCGTAGCGCGCCATGCGGCGGCTCCATTGCTGCAGTTCGCCTTCGGTCTTGAGCACGAGCCAGGTCGTGCCTTGCAGCGCATAACCGAAGATCAGCCCTACGCCGACCAGCAGCGGAAACGGCGCGACCCAGTTCCAGCTCGTGCCCACATAGACGCGGCCTTCGATCGGGAAGCCCTGAATGAACATGCCGAGCACGATGCCCTGCGAAAACGTCGCGACGAGCGAGCCGCAGCCGAACGCGCCGTCCCAGAGCCACTTGCGCGCGCCGATCACCTCGCGGAACTCGAACGCGACGCCGCGAAATATCAGCCCGAGCAGCATGAAGAGAATCGGGAAGTACACGGCCGGCACGATGATCGCGAACGCAAGCGGGAACACCGCGAAGAGCCCGCCGCCGCCGAGGATCAGCCACGTTTCGTTGAAGTCCCAGACCGGCGCGACGGAGTTGATCATGAGATTGCGCGATTCGGGGTCGCGACGCAGCAGGAACATCATGCCGACGCCGAGATCGAAGCCGTCGAGCAGCACATACATGAACACCGCCAGCGCGAGAATGGCGGCCCACAGCGGCACGAGATCGAGCATCGCGTTCTCCGTTTTCGACGTTAATGGCGCCCGCGGCCAGGCGGCACGATATCGTCGTCGCTGACGGGCCGCGTCGCGCCGCCCGCACTGGCCGATACCGCCGAGAGCGGACGCGCCGCGCGTGTCTTCGCGTCCAGTTCGTCCTTCTCGTGCGCATGCGCGACTTCCGCCGGCCCCACGCGCACGAGGCGCCGCAGCAGGAAGAAGCCCGCGCCGAAGATGACGACATAAGCCAGCATGTAGAGCAGCCACGAGAGGCCGACATCGGCCGCGGTGAGCGATGGCGTCACCGAATCCTTCGTGCGCAGGATGCCGTACACGGTCCACGGCTGGCGGCCGGCTTCGGTCGTCGTCCAGCCTGCGACCACCGCGATGAAGCCGAGCGGCATCGCCCAGGTGGCCGCGCGCAGCCAGCGCGGGCTCGTCTCGATTCTGCCGCGTGCGAACTGCACGATGCCCCACAGCACGAGCGCGAACATGAGAAGCGCGATGCCGACCATGATGTGAAACGCGAAGAACACGACGGCCACGGGCGGACGGTCCTCGCGCGGGAAGTCCTTCAGCCCGCGCACGAAGCCGTTCGGATCGTGCGTCAGATACAGGCTGCCGAGCACCGGAATCGAGATCTCGAAGTGATTGCGCTCTTCCTCCTGATCGGGAATCGAAAAGAGATTGGCGGGGATGCGCGTGCCTGATTCCCAGAGGCCTTCCATCGCCGCGAGCTTGGCGGGCTGATGTTGCAGCGTGTTGAGGCCGTGCGCGTCGCCGATCACCATCTGGACCGGCACCATGATGATGAGAAAGATCAGCGACATTTTCACCATCACGCGGCTTTCCTCGAGTGCGCGGCGCTGGCGCAGGTACATCGCGCCGACGCCGAGAATGACGAAGCCCGCCGTCACGAGAAACGCGCTCACCGTATGCCCGAGCCGGTACGGAAACGACGGCGTGAAGATCACGTCAAAAAAGCTCACCACTTCGAAGCGGCCGTCGGGCAGCATGCGATGGCCCTGCGGCGTCTGCATCCAGCTATTGACGGCGAGTATCCAGAACGACGAGATCACCGTGCCGGCGGCGACGAAAATCGCGGACATCACGTGCGCCCATTGCGGCACGAGCTTGCGCCCGAAAAGCAGCACGCCGAGAAACGCCGATTCGAGGAAGAACGCCGTCAGCACTTCATAGCCCATCAGCGGGCCGACGACGTTGGCGGTCGCGTCCGAAAAGCGGCTCCAGTTGGTGCCGAACTGGAAGGGCATCACGATGCCCGATACCACGCCCATCCCGAAAGACACCGCGAAGATCTTCAGCCAGAACGCCGAGAGCCGCCGGTAGACGTCGCGCTTCGTGATCCACCAGTTGAATTCGAGCGTCGCGATATAGCACGACAGGCCGACCGTGAACGCCGGAAGCAGAATGTGGAACGCGACGACCCACGCGAACTGGAAGCGGGAGAGCAGGACGGAATCGACATCCATGAACGCTCCTTTGTTCAGGCTTTTTGCAGCGGCTATGTCGAACGGCGCGCCCCGCGTGGGCGCTTTTTACTTAATACACGGTTTTCATGAACGCGGCCACGCGCCGCGCGACGCGGCCCTGCATGCACCGGGCCGCGCATGCACCAGTTTGATACAATCGCAGGTCTGCTCTTAAGGCCATGTGGACGACCGCATGCGCCTCGTTTCATCGGGGACGGCCCCATTTTTAAAGGGAGTCGCCCGATGTCCTGGATTCTTCTTTTCATCGCCGGTCTGCTCGAAGTTGCGTGGGCCGCAGGTCTCAAATCGTCCGAGGGCTTCACTCGGCTCGGACCGTCCATCTTCACGATCATCACGGCTATCGGCAGTTTCGTTTTGCTCGCCATCGCCATGAAACAGTTGCCGCTCGGCACGGCCTATGCCGTATGGACGGGCATCGGCGCGCTCGGCGCATTCGTGTTCGGCATCGTCTTCCTGGGCGAGGCCTTTTCGGCGGCGCGCATCGTGAGCGCGGTGCTGATCGTCGCTGGGCTCGTCGGGCTCAAGATTTCGTCGGGGCACTAAGGCTTCATCGAGGTCTCGCCCGTTGCGTCGGCGCCACCCCGACGTGCGCCGGCGCACCGGGAAGGGCATTCGCTCGAACCGTTGCTGCACCGCGCGTATTTGGGTGGATATAATGGTCTGAGGTCATCCGTTTTCGTCTGATTCCTATATTCCGTTTTTTTGCACTATCTTCGTGGATGTAGGCACCTTCTTTCGAGATTTTCGGTCAGGCCGCTTTTTTCAGCCGGCAAATCGTCCGCCAGCGACGAACGCCGGCAGCAGGCAGCACAAGGGAGGCGGCAATGCTTGAGTCACTTTCGCTCGCAGCGGGCCTGTCATGGGCGAGCGGGCTGCGCCTGTATCTCACCGTCTTCATCGCCGGCATGTTCCAGCGCATGGGACTTGTCCATCTGCCGGATACGCTTGCGGTGCTCGGCTCGCCGTGGGTGATCGGCGCGGCGGCGGTGCTCGCGCTCGTCGAATTTCTCGCCGATAAAATTCCCGCCGTCGATTCCTTGTGGGACGCGGTCCACACCTTCATCCGCATTCCGGCGGGCGCCGTGCTCGCGGCCGGCTCGCTCGGCCACGCCGATCCGGCCCTGCTCACCGTCGCGGCGCTCGCGGGCGGCACGCTCGCCGGGGCATCGCATTTTGCGAAGGCGGGCACGCGCGCGCTCATCAATCTGTCGCCGGAGCCCGTGTCGAACTGGGCGGCATCGGCGACCGAGGACGTCGGCGCCCTCGCGGGCATCACGCTCGCGCTTTTCGTCCCGTTCCTGTTTCTCGTGCTCTTGCTCGCGTTTCTGGTGCTCGCCGGCTGGGCGCTGCCGCGTCTCGCGCGCGGCGTGCATGGTGGCGTGTCGCGCATGGCGAAGCACATGCTGCCGAGTTCCGATCGCATGAACCGGCTGCGGAGCAAGCACGATTGAGCACCGCATTCAGGAACGATCAGGCTGCACTCAAGGCTGGACATTCTCACCCGGCCATCAAACTCGGTTTTATGCAGACGGTGCGTCAGGCATGGCGCATGACCGCGCGTGACTGGCGCGCGGGCGAACTCACGATGCTCCTGCTCGCGCTGGTGCTCGCAGTGGCGGCGCTCTCGAGCGTGGGGTTCCTCGCGGATCGCATGCGTCAGGGGCTCGCGCGCGACGGCCGTCAGATGATCGCCGCCGATTTCGTCGTGCGCGCGGATCATCCCGTCGATCCGATGTTCGCGAAAGAGGCGAAATCGCTCGGACTGGAGACGGCGGGCACCACGATTTTTCCGAGCATGATCAGCTCGACGGCCGCGGAGCCGCTTTCGAGGCTCGCGGCGATCAAGGGCGTGACGCAAGGTTATCCGTTGCGCGGCGCGCTGCGCATCGCGCCCGGCACGGATGCCGCCGATGCGCCTGCGCATGGCATTCCCGCGCCCGGCACCGTCTGGGTCGATCCTGCCTTGCTCGATGCGCTCAAGACCCGCGTCGGCGGCGCGGTCAAGGTCGGCACGCGCACGTTCACGGTCGCGGGCGTCATCACGCGCGAACTGGATCGCGGCTTCTCGTTCGTCAACTTTTCGCCGCGCCTCATGATGCGCGCCGACGAGATCGCGGGCACGGGACTGATCGGGTATGGCAGCCGTGTGACGTACCGATTGCTCGTCGCCGGTTCCGACAGCAACGTCGAGCGGTTCGCAAGATTCGCGCGCGAGCAGGTCGACGGCGGCAAGCTGCGCGGCGTCGGCCTGGAATCGCTCTCCGACGGGCAGCCGCAGGTGCGCCAGACGATCGATCGCGCGAGCCACTTTCTCACGCTCGTCTCGCTGCTGACGGCGCTGCTCGCGGCGGTCGCGATCGCGATGGCGGCGCATCGTTTCGCGCGCCGGCATCTCGACGGCTGCGCGGCAATGCGCTGTCTCGGCGTCAGCCAGCGCACGCTGCGCGCGCTCTTTCTGAACGAATTCCTCGCGATCGGCGTGATCGGCAGCGCGGTCGGCATCGTGCTGGGTTTCGGCGGTCATCTCGTCTTGCTGAACTGGCTCGGTTCGCTCGTCGATGTCGAGTTGCCGCAGCCGAGCGTGTGGCCGGCGTTGCAGGGCATCGCGATGGGCCTCGTGCTTTTGCTCGGTTTCGCGCTGCCGCCGCTTCTGCCGATCACGCGAGTGCCGCCGGTCCACGTGATCCGCCGTGAACTCGGCGATGCGCAACGCGTCGCGCATGCGGCGTATGGCGTCGGCGTGCTGCTGTTCGCGGCGCTGCTGATCGTCGCGGCGGGAGAAGTGAAGCTGGGCGGCATCGTCGCGGGCGGCTTCGCGGCCGGACTACTCGTGTTCGGCGTGATCGCGCGGGCGGCGCTTTGGGCCGCAGCGCGCTTCGTGCGCCGCGAACGCAGCCGCGCGGGCGTCGGCTGGCGTTATGCGCTCGCGTCGCTGGAGCGGCGCAGTGGATCGAGCGCGCTGCAGATCACCGCGCTCGGCATAGGCCTGATGTGCCTGTTGCTCATCGGCATGACGCGCAACGATCTCATCAAGGGCTGGCGCGACGCGACGCCGCCTGATGCGCCGAATCAGTTCCTCATCGACATTCAGCCCGACCAGCGTCAGGGCGTGCTCGACTATCTGCACACGCACGGCCAGCCCGACGCCGGGCTCTCGCCGATGGTCCGCGCGCGTCTCGTCGCGATCAACGGCAAGCCGGTGAATCCGGACAACTATGACAAGGCCGATGCGAAGCGCCTCGTCGACCGCGAATTCAATCTGTCGTACACGACCGAGTTGCCCGGCGACAACCGCGTGACGCAAGGCGCGTGGTTCGGCAAGGACGGCAAGCCGCAGGTGTCGATCGAGGAGGGCATCGCGAAGACCATCCGCGTGAAGATGGGCGACACGCTGCGTTTCGACGTCGCCGGCCTGCCCGTCGAAGCGAGCGTGACGAGCGTGCGCAAGGTCGACTGGAACTCGTTCAAGGTCAACTTCTTCGTGCTGATGCCGCCCGAGGCGCTCGCCGATCTTCCGGCGACCTTCATCACGAGCTTCCATCTGCCGGCGGAAGAACAGCGCGTGATCGACGGCCTGGTCGCGCGTTATCCGAACGTGACGGCCATCGATATCGCGCCGATTCTCGCGCAGATCCATCGCACGCTCGCGCAGGTGATCGGCGCCGTGCAGTTCCTGTTCCTCTTCACGCTCGCGGCGGGTGTGCTCGTGCTGTACGCGGCGCTCGCCGGCACGCGCGACGAACGCGTGCGCGAGTCGGCGCTTCTGCGCGCGCTCGGCGCATCGCACAAACAGGTGCGCTCGGTGCAGGTCGCGGAGTTCGTGGCTGTGGGCGCGCTTTCGGGCCTGATGGCGGCGATCGGTGCGCAGGCCATCGGCTATGTGCTCGCAGCGCGCGTGTTCGAGTTTCATATCGATTTCAATCCGTGGCTCGTGCCGACGGGCATCGTCGCGGGCGTCGCATGCGCCGCGCTCGGCGGCTGGCTGAGCCTGCGGCGCGTGCTGGCGCGGCCCGCGCTGCAATCCCTGCGCGACGCCTAGTTTTCCGAATCTGAGCAATGACCGACGTAACTCCTGAAGACGAAGGGCAAAAGCCGACCGCTTTCGAGCTGATCGGCGGCGAGGAGCGCGTGCGCGCGCTCGTCGACCGTTTCTACGACCTGATGGATCTCGAGCCCGAATTCGCGGGCATTCGCGCGCTGCATCCGCCCACGCTCGACAATTCCCGCAACAAGACCTTCTGGTTCCTGTGCGGCTGGATGGGCGGGCCGGATCACTACATCGACCGCTTCGGGCATCCGCGATTGCGGGCGCGGCATCTGCCGTTCGCGATTGCATCGGGCGAGCGCGATCAGTGGCTGCGCTGCATGGCGTGGGCGATGGAGGACATCGGCCTCGACGAATCCTTGCGCGAGCGCCTTCTGACGTCCTTCTTCGACACCGCCGACTGGATGCGCAACCGTCCCGGTTGATTCGCGCCGTTTTGTATCGGTTCGACGGGGCCGTATCTGCTGCATCATGTTCGGTCGGCGGCGTGCTGGAGGCGCCCATCCCCGAATACAGCAAGGAATAAGAGACATGAGCACACGCGCACTCTTTCGCGAGGATGCCTATCTGACGCGTTGCGACGCGACCGTCACCGCCATCGACGAGCAGGGCATCCACCTCGATCGGACCGTGTTCTATCCGCTCGGCGGGGGGCAGGCCGGCGACGCCGGCACGCTGACGCTCGCGGACGGCACGGTCATCGCCATTGCCGATACGCGCAAGGCGAAGTTCGAAGGCGCGACGCCGGATGACGCCGTGCATGTGCCCGCGCCGGGTCAGGACGACGCGCTGGCGAAGTTCGCGGTCGGCGACACGGTGAGCGCGGAGGTCGACTGGGCGCGGCGTTATCGGCATATGCGCCTGCATACCGCGAGCCATCTGATCTGCGCGGTGCTGCCGTTTCCGGTCGACGGCTGCAGCATCACGACCGATTACGCGCGCCTCGATCTGGCGACGGTCGAGCCAATCGAACGCGAAGCCGTGGAAGCGAAGCTGAACGCACTGGTCGGCGGCGCGCACGACGTGCAGACCGAATGGATCACCGACGACGAGATGGCCGCGCGCCCCGAACTCGTGCGCACGATGAGCGTGAAGCCGCCGATGGGCCTCGGCCGCGTGCGCCTGTTGCGCATCGAGAATGTGGATTTGCAGCCGTGCGGCGGCACGCATGTGCGCAATACCGGGGAGATCGGCGCACTGCGCATCGCGAAACTGGAGAAGAAGAGCGCGCGCACGCGGCGTCTCGTGCTCGAACTGGTTTGAGCATGGATCCGCGCGCTCAGGCGGTGCTCGATCTCTGGTTTGGTGAGCCGGGTTCTGCGGAGTTCGGAGCGGATCGCAAACTGTGGTGGCGGAAAAAGCGCGCTTTCGATTCGCTGCTTGCCGAGCGGTTCGGCTCGTTGCTGGAAGCGGCGCAGGTGGGCGGCTTGCAGGATTGGGAGCGCACGCCGCTCGGCACGCTCGCGTTGATCGTGCTGCTCGATCAACTGTCGCGCAATTGCTATCGGAACACGCCGCGCGCGTTTGCGGGCGACAGCCGCGCGCTTGCGCTGGCGCGGACGCTGGTCGAGCGCGGCGACGATCTGCGCCTGCCGAGCGCGTATCACCGCGCGTTCGCCTACATGCCGTTCGAGCATGACGAAGCGCCCGAAAGCCAACGCGAATCGTTGCGGCTCTTCAGAAAACTAAAAGACGAGACGGGCGTTTCGAGTTTTTACGAATCGGCGCTGGAGCACGCGGAGGTGATCGAACGATTCGGACGCTTTCCGCATCGCAACCGGATTCTCGGGCGGCAGATGTCGGCTGAGGAAGAAGCGTGGCTGGCGAAGCACGGCGGGTTCTGAGCGTCGCGCGTTCTAGAACTCCGTCGAGAGTCTTTCGTCGCGCATCCGCTTAGTCTGAGTCGGCTTTGATTCGATCAGCGCCCGCCCGCGACGTCGAGCAGCGCCCCCGTCACATACGACGACGCATCCGAAAGCAGCCACACGATCGACTCGCCGACTTCATCCGCCGTGCCCGGACGGCCGATGGGCGTCGTCACACCGAGCACCTGGGCGCGGTCGGGCTTGCCGCCGCTCGCGTGAATGTCCGTTTCGATCAGGCCCGGACGGATGGCGTTGACGCGCACGCCTTCACGTCCCAATTCCTTCGCGAGCCCGATGGTCAGCGTATCGATCGCGCCTTTCGATCCCGCGTAGTCCACGTATTCACCGGCACCGCCCAGCCGCGCCGCTGCCGACGAAACGTTCACGAGCGATCCGCCCCTGCCGCCGCGCGAACTCGACATGCGGCGCGCCGCCTCGCGCGCGCACAGGTACGCGCCGAGCACGTTGATGTCGAAGATGCGCTTCATGCGCGCGATGTCCATGTCCGCGAGCGCCGATCCGGGCGCGACGATGCCCGCGTTGTTCACGACGCCATCGATCTTGCCGAACGCCTTTTCGGTCGCATCGAACATCGCGATGATCGCGGCTTCGTCGCTCACGTCGCCGTGGATGGCGATCGCCTTGCCGCCCGCCGCCTGCACGGCTGCGACGGTTTCATCGGCGGCGGCCGCGTTCGACGCATAGTTCACGCCGACGGACCAGCCGCGCGCGCCCGCGAGCACCGCGGCCGAGCGGCCGATGCCACGGCTTGCGCCGGTAATCAGGATGACTTTGGACATTCGCTGTTCCTTAGACGGCGTTGCGCTTTTCGGACCACTTGTCGTTCGCGGGCGGAATGTAGCGCGCGAGTTTGCCGATCATCTCGGCGGGTTCGGCGGCGACCTGGATCATGTCGAGATACGGCGCCCGCATGAAACCTTCTTCGACGGTATGGCGCAGCATCGCCAAAAGGGGATCGAAGTAGCCGTTCACGTCCAGCAGGCCGACCGGCTTCTGGTGATATCCGAGCTGCGCCCACGTGTAGACCTCGAAAAACTCCTCGAACGTGCCGAC
Source organism: Caballeronia turbans (assembly GCA_001544655.2). Taxonomy (GTDB): domain Bacteria; phylum Pseudomonadota; class Gammaproteobacteria; order Burkholderiales; family Burkholderiaceae; genus Caballeronia; species Caballeronia turbans. The sequence continues at coordinate 122,318 of FCOD02000016.1, read as the reverse complement.
GCCGCCCGGCATCGCGACGAACGCATCGGAGAGGTCGGCCATTTTCTTCTTGCGCTCGTGCATATCGGGCACGACGTGCAGTTCGGTAAGATCGGTATGGCCGACTTCCTTCGCGAGCAGCAGCTCGGGAATCACGCCCACTGCGCGGCCGCCCGCGGCGAGCACTTCATCGGCGATGAGGCCCATCAGTCCGACGCGGCCGCCGCCATACACGAGCGAAAGATCGTTCTCGACGAGCGCGCGGCCGAACGCCTTGGCCGCTTGCGCATAGACGGGGCGGGCTCCGTTCGAGGAGCCGCAATAGACACATACTGCCTTCATTTATCTGGAATCCTTTGTTTCGGTCTTCGATACCTCGTCGCGCGGCGGCAGGAAGTCCGCATACTCGCGCTTCGGAAGCTTACCGGAAACGAGGTCATCGAATAACTGGCGCGAGCGTCCGCGCAGATACGGCGCCATGATCGAGATGATATGCAGGCTCGCCTGATGCAGCTCGGCGCGGATCGCTTCCTGATCGTTGTACTTGCGCGGATTCATCACGTACTGGTACGAAAGCCAGTACGTGGCGATCACGCCGATATTGGTCGCGATCACCTTGATCTCTTCGGGCGTCGCGACCATTTCCTGATCGGCGACGAGCGCCTCGCACAACTGGCTCGCGAAGTGCACCTTGTGCGTGATGATCTGCTTAAAGTGCGTTTCCAGCGTGCGGTTGCGCGCGAGCAGGTCGTTCAGGTCGCGATACAGGAAGCGGTAAGTCCAGAGGAAATCCGCCATGTATTGCAGATACGACCACATCTCGTCGATCGTCGGGCGATGATCGTCAGGAAAGCGCAGGCGCTTCTGAATCTGCTGCTCGAACTGCGCGAAGATGCTGTTGATGATGTCGTCTTTGTTGCGGAAATGGTAGTACAGGTTACCCGGACTGATTTCCATCTCTTCGGCGATCGTCGTCGTGGTGACGTTCGGCTCGCCGATATCGTTGAACAACTTCAGCGACAGCTCGAGTATCCGTTCGCGGGTGCGGCGGGGTGGTTTGGCTTCCATGTCGTCCGACCTTGGGATCGGGCCGCGTCGGCTCGGGATGAGCGTTCGCGCGGCCGCTCCGTTGCTATTTTTGAGAATGTCGGACGATTATAAACCGGTCGTTCGGCTGCACGGACGCGGGCTTTGCGCGCGGCTCCTCTCTTTTATAAGATACGCGCGAGCCACGCGGATGCAAGCGGCCACACAATCAGGCCCCACGTGATGACGCAGACGCCGAGCGCGACCATCACCGCCGCGCTGCCGAAATCCTTGGCCCGCTTCGACAGTTCGTGGCGTTCGAGCGAAATGCGGTCGATCGCCGCCTCGACGCTCGAGTTGAGCAATTCGACGATGAGCACCAGCAGCACCGACGCGATCAGCGCCGCGCGCTCGACCGGCGCGACCGGTACGAAGAGGCTGCATGGCAGCAGGATCGCGGCCAGCGTCAGCTCCTGCCGAAACGCGCTTTCCTCGCGGATCGCGACGCGAAAGCCGTAGAGCGAATTCTTCATCGCGTGCCACGCGCGCGTGAAGCCGCGGTTGCCCTTGTACGGATTGAAGGGCAGGTCGTCGGGGCCGAGCGGCTCGGTCGGCTGAGACGGCGTATCGTCGATCTCTTCAATGTCGTCGTCGAACGGATCGTGCGCGCGGGCCGCCGCGTACGACCCGGCGCGCGCGTTCGCTTCGGCTTTCTCCTGCGCCACGGCGCGTCGCGTCATGCGGCCGCCCGGTCCGAACTGGCGGCGCGCGACTCGAACTGCCGAAGATGCGAGGCGAACTGCTCCGACGCCGCGCGCCACGAGAAGCGCTCGGCCCACGCGCGCGCATCGGCGCGCTCGATCTTCAGCGCTTGCAGGCAGGCTTCGCGCAGATCCTCGTCGAGCGCGCCCGGGCCGTGTTCGCCGAGCACGTCGATCGGGCCCGTCACCGGATACGCCGCGACCGGCGTGCCGCAGGACATCGCTTCGAGCAGCACCAGGCCGAAGGTATCGGTGCGGCTCGGAAAGACGAATACGTCCGCCGCCGCGTAGACTTTCGCCAGCTCCGGCTGCGACAGCACGCCGAGATAGTTGACGTTCGTGTAGCGCGACTTCAGCTCCGCGAGCGCCGGGCCTTCGCCCGCGACCCACTTCGAACCGGGCAGATCGAGCTTCAGAAACGCCTCGACGTTCTTCTCGACCGCGACGCGCCCGACATACAAAAAGATCGGCCGCGCGGTGTCGAGCACCTTCGAGTCCATTGGACGAAAGATGTCGAGATCGACGCCGCGCGTCCACAGCACGACGTTATCGAAGCCGAAGCGTTCGAGGTCGCTCTTGACGACGGGCGTCGGCGCCATCACCGCCTGCGAGTCGCGATGGAACCAGTGCAGAAAGCGATACGTCATCGCGAGCGGAATGCCGAAGCGCGCTTTCACATACTCCGGAAAACGCGTGTGATATGCGGTCGTGAACGGCAGCTTGTGACGCAGCGCATACGAGCGCGCAGCGAGCCCGAGCGGGCCTTCCGTCGCGATATGCAGCGCGTCCGGCGCGAATGCGTCGATACGCTCGGCGACGCGCCGGCCCGGCAGCAGCGACAGGCGAATCTCGGGATAGGTCGGGCAAGGAATCGTTCTGAATTCGAGCGGCGTGAGCAACTCCACGCGATGACCGAGCGCGGTGAGTTCCTTCGTCGTTTGCGTGAGAGTGCGCACGACGCCATTGACCTGCGGCTCCCATGCGTCGGTAACGATCATGATTTTCATCGGATGCGGCCCAGAGTTGGTGTTGCCTGTCATGGCGTGGCGCGATGGCTAGACGGTCGCGCGTGTGCGCGTCAGGCGCGCTTCCGGCGAGCGCATCACGGTCCAGTAGACGACCTTCAGTTCGCCGTCATAGGTTTCGACGAGCGCCGAGAGACTCTCGACCCAGTCGCCGTCGTTGCAGTAGAGAATGCCGTCGATGTCGCGGATCTCGGCCTTGTGGATGTGCCCGCATACGACGCCGTCGCAGCCGCGGCGGCGTGCTTCGTCGGTCATCACGCGTTCGAACTGGGAAATGAAGTTCACCGCGTTCTTCACCTGATGCTTCAGGTACTGCGACAGCGACCAGTAATTGAAGCCGAGCCTCGTGCGCACGCGATTGAACCAGCGGTTGAGCAGCAGGATCGCCGTGTAGGCGGTGTCGCCGAGATAGGCGAGCCATTTTGCGTGCTGGATCACGCCGTCGAAGAGATCGCCGTGTACGATCCACAGGCGCTTGCCCGCAAGGGTCGTGTGGAAGGCCTCGCCGCGCACGTGGATGTCGCCGAACGCGAGATCGCAGAACTGCCGCGCGGCTTCATCGTGGTTGCCGGGGATGTAGACGACCTGCGTGCCCTTGCGCGCCTTGCGCAGGATCTTCTGCACGACGTCGTTATGCGCCTGCGGCCAGAACCAGCCTTTGCGCAATTGCCATCCGTCGATGATGTCGCCGACGAGGTACAGATATTCCGATTCGTGGTGCCGAAGGAAATCGAGGAGATAGTGCGCCTGGCAGCCGCCGGAACCGAGATGGATGTCCGAGAGCCAGATCGTGCGATACCGGTGCGGCTTATCGGCCGAATCAGCGAGATCGTCGTGATGGACGGACGCCGTGGCGCGCGAGTCGGACAAGCCCGGCGCGCCAGCGGAAGCAGACTCGGATGATTCGGTGGACTCGGATCGCAGTGCGAAGGGACCGGTGCGCTCGCTATTGTCGAAGCTGAAGGGGGAGGGCGGGTCGATTGCCGGGTGAACTGACGAGTTGAAGGCCATTGGCTCGCGCATCGGGTTTCGGTATGCGCATTGCGCCATGCGGCTGTGACCGAGCCGTGACAGTCACGAGAAGTTCTTATTACTTGGCAGGACGTTGTACTGCGACGATGCGCGTGCCGGCGAGGCGATCATGGAGGAACTGGCGCGCCGGATCGAGCCACACGGCGGCGGCCCACAGCGCGACCCACGCCGCGAAGACGGCGAGCGTCTGCGGTACGGCGAGGGAGAAGAGCGGATGCAGCGCGAGCGGCGGCAGGAACCACAGCCACGCGAGCACGTAGCGCGCGAACGCGCGCGCGGGTCCGACGGGCTGGCCCTGCGCATCGACGACCTTGACGCGCCAGGTCTTCATCGGCAGGGTCTGGCCGCCGTGCGTCCAGAAATACACGAAGTAGGCCGCGAGCACGATGCCGATCCACGACATCAGCCAGTTGTGATGCGTGAGGCCGTTGCGTTGCTGCGTGAGCGTGCTGAAAAGATAGCCGGCGAGGAACACCACGCCGAAGAGGATCACGCTTTCGTAGAGCATCGTTGCGAGGCGGCGGCGCAGCGTGGGCGCGCGCATCGGGTCGACGGTGACGACTGCGGGCTGAGCGCTCACGAGCCGTTGTACATCGAAGGCGCCTGTTGCGGCGATACCGGAATCGGTGTGGCCGGGACGATGCTCGCGGCGTTCGGAATAGCGGGTTGGGTCGGCACGCCGGAGATGGGCGCCGACGGCGCGGCTGCCGCACCCGATCCGCCTTCCGCATGTCCGGGAGCGTGCCCTTGCTCGCGCGCCGTGACGAGGCGATTGATGTCCTTCACTTCGGTCTTGCCCGTAGGCGGCGCGGAGACGATCGTCGGCCGGCGCACGTGCTCGCTCGCGGCCAGTTTTTTCTTCTGCTCTTCGGAGAGCTTCTGATAGGCGTCCCACGCCTTTTCGCGCTTGTCCGGCGGCACCGATTTGGAAACCTGATAGTTCTCGCGCGCGACCTTGCGCTGGTCGGGCGTGAGGCGCACCCATTCCTCCATGCGCTGATGCAGATGCTTCTGAGCCTCGGGCGACATCCGATGAAATCGTGACGCGATCTTCAGCCACTTCTGCTTGCGCTCGTCGGAGAACGAATCCCATTGCGACGCGAAGGGTGCGAGCGCCGCATGCTGCGCTTCGGTGAGGCGGCTCCAGGAGAGCGGGCCGGTGGACGCCAGCGCGGACAGCGTCGAGGCGTTCGAATCGGCCGTCGTGCCGGAGCCGCCGCTCGGCGCCGCGGCGGATGAAGGCGGGACGGCGGCGGGGGAATAAAAGCGCGGATAGGTCGCGGCGAAGGCAACCAGGCCCGCAATCGCGCAACCGAAGACAATCGCGAGACCGCGCTTGTAACTCACCCGAAAATTCCCCCGCTGTACTCAGTGCTTAATGATTGCGCGTCAGATACGCGTTGAACCCGTGATCCAGATAGGCGTCGATCGGCAGGCTGTCGCTCATCATGGCCGCGTCGATATCGGCGAGTTCCGCCTTACGCTGCTGATCTTCCCAATACGCGATGCCCGCCAGCCCGATGACGAGCGCCGCGAGCGGCCAAGCGAGGCCCAGCCCGCCAAGGCGTGCGAGCAGTCCCTTCGGACGACGATCGTCGTCGGTGCCGCCCGTCGTGAGCGTGGCGCCCGCGCCTGCTAGAGCCGGCGCGAACGCGGGCGCGGCCATCGCCACGGCCACTTTCTCCGGCTTCTTGCGCGCGATCGCGGCACGGCGCGCCTCGCGCAGCCGGTCGACGGCGGCAGCCGGAATATTCGACGTGTTCTCGTCCAGCGCGCGCACGACCTTCAGCGCGAACTCGTTTTCCTTCGTTTCAAGAGCGGAACTCATAGCGTGATCCCTTTGGCTTTCAGGGCTTGTGCGAGAGCGTGCGTAGCGCGTGAGCAATGTGTCTTCACGCTGCCCTCGGAGCACCCCATCGCGGCGGCCGTCTCAGCGACATCCATGTCTTCCCAGTAACGCATGAGAAACGCTTCCCGTTGACGCGCCGGCAGTTTCTGGATTTCGGCGTCGATCAGATTCAATACCTGCTCGCGCTCCAGACGGCTCTCGCTGCTTTCGCTGCCGACCGCGCTGTCCTCGGATTCGAAGGTTTCGAGTGGGTCGAATTCGTCGTCGTCGGCGTTGCCGAAGGACGAGAAGAGGCTGACCCAGGTGTTGCGCACCTTCTGGCGACGGAAATAATCGTGCGTCGCGTTCTGAAGGATACGCTGGAATAAAAGCGGAAGCTCGCTCGATGGGCGGTCGCCGTACTTCTCCGCCAGCTTGATCATCGCGTCTTGCACGATGTCGAGCGCCGCGTCGTCGTCGCGAACGGTGTACACGGTCTGCTTGAACGCGCGTCTTTCGACGCTCGCCAGGAAGTCGGCGAGTTCCTTGTCTGATGCCATCCGTTGGGGACCCGGCGCAACGAACTTGCGTCGAAAGGGATCGTGGAGTTCTGGGAAAACCTGCGAATCCTAGCAAAGTTTCGCCGCATCCGGAGCGATTGAGAGGTTTTGTTGCCACTTCCGACCTTCGCACGACCGATTGACCGTTCATTCGACAGGTTGTGCTTGCAAGCCGCTTTCACCCTTGGGGGCGCGCCGTCGGTGCGATCGGCGAATTCGGTAACTTTTTGCTTGACCCGCCGCGCGCCGCGCTGTTACATTTTCTGACTCGCATCATCAGTGAAATGTCTGCTTTGAGGCGAGCCCATGAAGTTCGCCTGTCAAACCTAGACGCGCCGCTTGAACCCGAGCCACAAGCCCGGCAGAGAGCACCCGATCAATTTTTTGCCGAAAATTCGAAAGGTGATGAATGAACATGCCTAGCGCGGAATTCTCCACGTCGGATACCACACCCCCTCACGAAGCTGACTCCATCGGCGGCACCGTGCTCATGCGCGCGCTCGCTGACGAGAACGTCGAATTCATCTGGGGCTATCCCGGCGGCTCGGTACTCTACATCTACGACGAGCTGTACAAGCAGGACCAGATTCAGCACATCCTCGTGCGTCACGAACAGGCCGCCGTGCATGCCGCCGACGCCTACGCGCGCTCGACGGGCAATGTGGGCGTGTGCCTCGTGACATCGGGCCCGGGCGTCACCAATGCCGTCACCGGCATCGCCACGGCCTACATGGATTCGATTCCGCTCGTCGTCATCAGCGGCCAGGTGCCCACCGCGGCCATCGGCCTCGACGCATTCCAGGAGTGCGATACCGTCGGCATCACGCGCCCGTGCGTGAAGCACAACTTCCTCGTGAAGGACGTGCGCGACCTCGCCGCGACGGTCAAGAAGGCGTTCTATATCGCGCGTACCGGCCGTCCCGGCCCGGTGCTGATCGACATTCCGAAGGACGTGTCGAAGGCGCCGTGCAAGTACGAGCCGATCAAGAGCGTGTCGCTGCGTTCGTACAACCCGGTCACGAAGGGTCATTCGGGCCAGATCCGCAAGGCGGTGCAACTGCTTTTGTCGGCGAAGCGTCCGTACATCTATACGGGCGGCGGCATCATTCTCGCGGATGCCTCGCGCGAGCTGAACCAGTTCGCCGATCTGCTCGGCTATCCGGTCACCAATACGCTGATGGGCCTCGGCGGCTATCGCGCGTCCGACAAGAAATTCCTTGGCATGCTCGGCATGCACGGCACGTACGAAGCCAACATGGCGATGCAGAACTGCGACGTGCTGATCGCGATCGGCGCGCGCTTCGACGACCGCGTGATCGGCGATCCGAAGCACTTCGCGTCGTCGCCGCGCAAGATCATCCATATCGATATCGATCCGTCGTCCATTTCCAAGCGCGTGAAGGTCGATATTCCGATCGTCGGCGACGTGAAGGAAGTGCTGAAGGAGCTGATCGAGCAGCTTCAGCACGCCGAGCACGGCCCGGACGCGCAGGCGCTCAAGCAATGGTGGGACGAGATCGAAGGCTGGCGCGCGAAGGACTGTCTGTCCTACGACCGCAAGAGCGAGATCATCAAGCCGCAGTACGTCGTCGAGAAGCTCTGGGAGCTCACCGACGGCAACGCGTTCGTGTGCTCGGACGTCGGCCAGCACCAGATGTGGGCGGCGCAGTTCTATCCGTTCAACAAGCCGCGCCGCTGGATCAACTCGGGCGGCCTCGGCACGATGGGCTTCGGCCTGCCGGCGGCGATGGGCGTGAAGATGGCCTTTCCGGACGACGAAGTCGTCTGCATCACCGGCGAAGGCTCCATCCAGATGTGCATTCAGGAGCTCTCGACGTGCAAGCAGTACAACACGCCCGTCAAGATCATCTCGCTGAACAACCGCTATCTCGGCATGGTGCGCCAGTGGCAGCAGATCGAGTACAAGAAGCGCTATTCCAGTTCGTACATGGACGCGCTGCCCGACTTCGTGAAGCTGGCTGAAGCGTATGGCCATGTCGGCATTCGTGTCGAAAAAACCGCGGACGTCGAACCGGCGCTGAAAGAAGCGCTGCGTTTGAAGGATCGCACCGTATTTCTCGACTTCCAGACCGATCCGACCGAAAACGTATTCCCAATGGTGCAGGCAGGCAAAGGCATCACGGAAATGCTGCTCGGCTCTGAGGATCTATAACGCGGCTTTGTCTCGCGAGGCTCGCGCGCGCCTGTCTTCACAAAGGACATGCGCTGCGCGCGGGTTTTTCGAACACACGCCACTTCTGGACACATTCGGGAATCACGACAATGAAACACATCATCTCCGTTTTGCTGGAAAACGAGCCGGGCGCGTTATCGCGTGTCGTCGGGCTCTTTTCGGCGCGCGGCTATAACATCGAAACGCTGACGGTGGCGCCGACCGAAGACAGTTCGCTGTCGCGGCTGACCATCGTTTCCATTGGCTCGGACGACGTGATCGAACAGATCACGAAGCACCTGAACCGCCTGATCGAGGTGGTGAAAGTGGTCGACCTGACAGAGGGCGCCCACATCGAGCGCGAGCTGATGCTCATCAAGGTAAGGGCGGTCGGAAAGGAACGTGAAGAGATGAAGCGCATGGCGGATATCTTCCGCGGCCGCATCATCGACGTGACCGAGAAGACCTACACGATGGAACTGACCGGCGCGTCCGACAAGCTCGACGCGTTCATTCAGGCGCTCGACGCCACTGCGATCCTCGAAACGGTTCGCACGGGCAGCTCCGGCATCGGCCGGGGCGAGCGGATTCTCAAGGTGTAACGGCGCCTCACCCATTCATTTGCAGCACACGTAGCGCAACCATTCAACGCATCAGGACTCAAGGAACCACCATGAAAGTTTTCTACGACAAGGACGCCGACCTCTCCCTCATCAAGGGCAAGCAAGTCACCATCATCGGTTATGGCTCGCAAGGCCATGCACACGCGCTGAACCTGAAGGACAGCGGCGTAAACGTGACGGTGGGTCTGCGTAAGGGCGGCGCATCGTGGAGCAAGGCCGAGAACGCGGGCCTCAAGGTGAAGGAAGTGGCCGAAGCCGTGAAGGGCGCCGATGTCGTCATGATGCTTCTGCCCGACGAGCAGATCGCCGAGGTCTACAAGAAGGAAGTGCACGACAATGCCAAGCAGGGCGCGGCGCTCGCGTTCGCCCACGGCTTCAACGTGCACTACGGTCAGGTGATTCCGCGCGCGGATCTGGACGTCATCATGATCGCGCCGAAGGCGCCGGGTCACACCGTTCGCAACACGTACAGCCAGGGTGGCGGCGTGCCGCACCTGATCGCGGTGGCGCAAGACAAGTCGGGCGCGGCGCGTGACGTGGCGCTGTCATACGCGGCGGCCAACGGCGGCGGCCGTGCGGGCATCATCGAGACGAACTTCCGTGAAGAAACCGAAACCGACCTGTTCGGCGAGCAAGCGGTTCTGTGCGGCGGCACCGTCGACCTGATTAAGGCCGGCTTCGAAACGCTGGTGGAAGCGGGCTACGCACCGGAAATGGCGTATTTCGAGTGCCTGCACGAACTGAAGCTGATCGTCGACCTGATCTATGAAGGCGGCATCGCCAACATGAACTACTCGATCTCGAACAACGCCGAATACGGCGAATACGTGACGGGTCCGCGCATCGTCACGGAAGAGACGAAGAAGGCGATGAAGGCCGTGCTGAAGGACATCCAGACCGGCGAATACGCGAAGAGCTTCATCATCGAGAACCGTGCCGGTGCGCCGACGCTGCAATCGCGCCGCCGCCTGACGTCCGAGCATCAGATCGAGCAAGTCGGCGAGAAGCTGCGCGCGATGATGCCGTGGATCGCGAAGAACAAGCTCGTCGACCAGTCGAAGAACTAAGCGTCACGATTTTTGCTGAATCGAAAGCCGTCCGGCAGCCCTGTGCGCCGGGCGGCTTTTGCTATCCTACGGTTTTTAGTGCGACGTGAGTCGCATCGACTGGACGGCGCAAGCCGTCCCATTGGTGGCACCTTGGGCCACCCCTTGTGTAGCAAACGAAACCGAGCGCCGTTTGGCTTGGAATCGTAGCTGTAGATGCGCAGGAGTCTTCGGACCCTTGCGCGTAATTGCATTGACCTGATTACCGTCAGGTTCCGCCCAGTTAGCGGCTTCAACTCCGCTAACAAAGCGGATTGGCGTATGTGATTTCAGGGAAGGTCGAGCGCAAGCTCGGTTTGTCATTGTTCAACCTCACGGGATTAGTCCCTATGAGGTAGAGAACCTGCTGTACGACCAGCAGTAGCCTAAGAGGACATGCGTCACTGGCAACGGTGGGGTGTGAAGCTTCTCTGACAATGTAGCCCCCGAAGTTTGGGTGACTGCCTGTTGTGAAACAGGTATTCGGAGACTCCTAGCAGCAAGGGGGTTGAGGCGCTAGGCTGGCTGATACGGTTAACGGAAGTGAACTGCTGATAAACCTCGTAAGTAGGACGATGCCAAAGCTGCTGATAGGCATTAACCAAAACGGTGTGCGGTCGGATAACTCGCTTGAAATTCGGGTTACGTCGTCTGAGGACCGCCGGGGGAAAGGCAGAACCTACGTCAGTCATGTGGCAGGCCGGGAACACGGTAAGCCCGTATCGTTGCCAGTGCAGTTGGGCTGGCAGGCGGCCCGCAAGGAACGCTGTTGACGATGCGGGTAGAGGATGACGGAGAAAGCGAATGACGGGCTGTAATGGTCCGGATAGGGATTGAGACATCATCCCACGCGAAAGCGGGCAGACTTCCGTCTGGTCTACCGTCGCAAGATGGCTGACAGACCTTGTGACTTGGTGAGACACGAGCGCTCGCGTTCGTGCGTAGTACCAGGATGACATATGGGCGCATGCGTCCATATTTGTTCAACTGTTGTTTCCCAGCGGGGTGTGTCTACCCCGCTGGGGAAGATGCGCCTTCTGCTGCGGGAATGATCAACCCAAGGTAGGAGAGCAGCATGAGAGTATCTGTCCGAAAGGATGGATCTGCGCTTTCCCACGTGCCTGACAACTGGCACGCCGTAGATTGGCGTCGCGTCGGACGGAACGTGAGAGGGATGCAGATACGAATTGCGAAGGCGACGCGGGAAGGCGACTGGCGCAGGGTGAAAGCCTTGCAACGGATGCTTACCCGCACGTTGTCCGCAAAGCTGTACGCGGTACGACGTGTTACGCAGAACCAAGGTGCGCGAACGGCCGGAGTCGATCGCGAACTGTGGGATTCGCCTGAGAGCCGGTGGGAAGCCATCGGCAGGTTGAAGCGGCGTGGATATAAGCCTTTGCCATTACGGAGAGTCTTTATCCCCAAGGCCAATGGAAACGAGCGCCCTCTGGGCATTCCGACCATGCGGGACAGGGCGATGCAAGCCCTGTATCTGCTGGCCTTGGAGCCGGTGTCGGAATCGACGAGTGATCCGAACTCTTATGGATTCAGACTCAATCGCTCGACAGCCGATGCCATGTCGCAGATATTCGTCGCAATGTCCCAGAAGGGCTCGGCCCGATGGGTGCTGGAAGCGGATATCAAAGGCTGCTTTGACTGGATCAACCACGACTGGTTGGAAAGCCATGTCCCGATGGACAAGGAGATCCTCCGGAAGTGGTTGAAGGCTGGCCTGATTCACAAGGGGCAGCTACAGGCGACTGAGGCCGGTACGCCGCAGGGAGGCATCATCTCCCCGACGCTGGCAAACGTGACGCTGAACGGGCTGGAGCGTGAACTGATCGCGCACCTCGGTGCGACGTTGGGAATCGCGAAAGCCAAGAAGCTGAAAGTGAATGTGGTGCGATACGCGGATGACTTTGTGATCACCGGCGACTCGAAAGAGATTCTGGAAAACGAGGTCAGGCCTTGGGTGGAAGCATTCCTTGCTGTTCGGGGCTTGCAACTGTCCGAGACAAAAACGCGGATCACCCACATTGACGAAGGCTTCGATTTCCTTGGGTGGAATTTCCGGAAGTATTCGGAAAAGCTGCTCATCAAGCCGAGCAAGAAGAACGTGCAGACGTTCTATCGAAAGGTGTCGGAAACGATCAGTGGCAACAAGACGGTAACGCACGAGGATTTGATCCGATTGCTGAACCAGATGCTACGGGGTTGGGCGCAGTATCACAGCCCCGTCGTAGCCAAGCAGGCGTATAGCCGCATGGAGTCTCTGATCTTCCGGAGACTTTGGTGGTGGTCAAAACGGCGACATCCAAACAAGGGTGCTGAATGGGTGAGGAAGAAATACTTTCATTCAGATGGCGCCCGACACTGGATTTTTGCTGTTCCTGTAGTTCGAGACGATGGCAGTAACGGCTTGACAGAGTTGTACCAGCTTCGCGGTACATCGATCAGGCGGCATCGCAAGATCAAAGGCGACTTCAATCCTTTTGATCCTGATTGGGAGCAGTATGGCGAACAACTGCGACAAGCGCGCATGGAAGCATCAATGCGACATCGCAAGCAATGGGTTTCGCTATACCTATTGCAAGGCGGGCTGTGTGCGCACTGCGGCTGTGCTCTGACACGAGAGACCGGTTGGCACGATCATCATCTGGAGTACCGGATGCATGGTGGTTCCGACGCCCTCTTCAATCGAGTGCTATTGCATCCCGACTGCCACCGACAAGTGCATGTAGGTAAAATTGCGCTAACTAAGCCGGCCCGGTCATAAAGCTGGGCTTTGTACGTAGATTGGAGCCGTATGCGGGGAAACTCGCACGTACGGTTCTTAGGGGGCTCTCCTTCTGCGAAGAAGGGGGGCTACCCTCCTAAAACACAGAACCCGTTCATGAACTATCCTCATCCGATCATTGCCCGCGAAGGCTGGCCGTTCATTGCCATCGCGGCTGTCGTCGCCATCCTCGTGCAAGCGACGGGCGGCTTCGGCTTCGCCTGGTTCTTCTGGCTGATCGTGATTTTCGTCGTCCAGTTCTTCCGCGATCCGGCCCGCCCGATTCCGACCCAGCCCAACGCGGTGCTGTGTCCGGCCGATGGGCGCATCGTCGCGGTCGAAACCGCGCACGATCCGTACGTGGGACGCGAGGCGCTCAAGATCAGCGTGTTCATGAACGTGTTCAACGTGCACTCGCAGCGCTCGCCGGTGGACGGCGCCATCACGAAGGTTCAGTACTTTCCGGGCGCGTATCTGAATGCGGCCGTCGACAAGGCGTCCACCGAAAACGAGCGCAATGCGGTCGTGCTGCAGACGGCGAGCGGGCATACCGTGACGTCGGTGCAGATCGCGGGCCTCATCGCGCGACGCATTCTGTGCTACGTGCACGTCGGCGAGCCGCTCACGCGCGGACAGCGCTACGGCTTCATCCGCTTCGGGTCGCGCGTCGACGTCTATCTGCCGATGGGCAGCCGCCCGCGTGTGTCGATCGGCGAGAAAGTTTCGGCTTCGTCGACGATCCTCGCCGAGTTCGCGCAATAACGCGGAGGACGCGATGGCGGCATTTAAACCGCGCCGTAACCGCGCGCCCGCGACGCCTCCGCGCGCGTTCCGCCGCAACAAGGCGGCTCAGGACGTCGGCGCCGTGGAGACGCGTCGCGCGAAGCGGCAGCAGTTTCTGCGCAAGCGCGGCATTTATTTGCTGCCCAATGCGTTCACCACGGCGGCCTTGTTCTGTGGCTTCTTCGCCGTGGTTCAGGCGATGAACGTCCGTTTCGAGATTGCGGCCATCGCCATTTTCGTCGCGATGGTGCTCGACGGCATGGACGGGCGCGTCGCGCGCATGACGCACACGCAGAGCGCGTTCGGCGAGCAGTTCGACAGTCTGTCGGACATGGTGTCGTTCGGCGTCGCGCCGGCGCTCGTGATGTACGAATGGGTATTGAAGGACCTCGGGCGCTGGGGCTGGCTCGCGGCGTTCGTGTATTGCTCGGGTGCGGCGTTGCGGCTCGCGCGCTTCAATACGAACGTCGGCGTGGTCGACAAGCGCTACTTTCAGGGCTTGCCGTCGCCGGCCGCGGCGGCGCTCATCGCCGGATTCGTGTGGCTCGCGACGGATAACCGCGTGCCGCTCAAGCTCGTGTGGCTGCCGTGGGTTGCGTTCGCGCTGACCGTTTATGCGGGCGTGACGATGGTGTCGAACGCGCCGTTTTACAGCGGCAAGGCGCTCGACGTGCGCTATCGCGTGCCGTTCGCGGGCGTGCTGCTGATCGTGGTGGCGTTCGTGCTCGTATCGTCCGATCCGCCGGTCATGCTGTTCTGCCTGTTCGTGCTGTACGGCTTTTCGGGCTACATCTGGTGGGGATATCTCGCGGTGCGCGGCAGGCCGAATCCGGCGCGCAGTTCGCAGCGGGAGCATTAGAGCGGAATCCGTTCAAGCAAAGAAAAGGCGGCAACCCTCCCGGATTGCCGCCTTTTTTGTTTCTCCATGCGCGTCGATCAACCCGCGACCAGCGTCCCGTTCTGAATGTGCACGCGCTGACCCTGCGCGAACGGCGGCGGGTTCTTGTACGTGAACGTGCGTGTCTTGCCGTTTTCCATCCGGACGCGCACCGAATAATCGGTTTCGCTGCGCAGATGCTTTTCGACCGAGTTACCCGCCAGGCCGCCGCCGAGCGCGCCGAGCAGCGTCATCGCGGTGCGGCCGCCGCCGCGCCCGAACTGATTGCCGACAACACCGCCCGCCACCGCGCCACCGACCGCGCCGATCCCCGTTCCGTGGCCTTCCTGCTTGACGGCGGAGATCGCCTCGACGGTTCCGCAGGCGGAGCAATACGCGGGGTGCTGCTGCGGCTGCTGCGCGTACGATGGCTGCAGGGGCTGCGGCTGTGCGGGCACCTGTTGCGCCTGCTGCTGGGCTGCTTGTTGTTCAACCGCTCGTTGTTGAGCCGCTTGTTGCTGAGCCGCCTGTTGTTGCGCGGCGGTGCGCTGCTGCGCCGCACTGGGCGCCGCGGATTCGACCACCGGCTGCTGCGCAACCGCCGCCGTCTGCGTCTGCGGATTCTGTGCCAGATTGCTCGATGCCTTCGGGAACAGTCCCGTCATCGCGGCAGTGGCCGCAAGGCTCGCGACGATCACAGCGCCCGCTGCCGTCGCGACGAGCGGATGCAGGCGCCGCTGCGGCGGCTGAGCGCCGCCGGAAGAGGGCGACGTGCTGAGTTTGTTGGTTCCGTTATCCATTGTTGAACCTCCGTTTCGAGGCGAAATGCTGCTACCAATGTCCGCTGTTACAACATGTCCGCAACACAATTCTGGGCGAGCCCGGGATTTTCGCTTTTCGGCTTGTAACAATTTGCGGGCGCATCGTGCTTTGATAAAAGCACGACCGGTGCCAACCATTGCAGCGCGCACCCATGGGCCCCCGCCGCCAATCCGGACTTGAAACTTTTACCAGCGGTTACAACAAAATCTGGGGCCGAAAAAAAAGCGCGCCGCGGGGGCGCGCTTTTTTCGCTTTTCGATCGAGCCAGAAACTCAGTCTTCGCGACGCAGATGCGGGAACAGAATCACATCGCGGATGCTCGGGCTATCGGTCAGCAACATGACCAGACGATCCACGCCGATGCCGCAGCCGCCCGTCGGCGGCATGCCGTGCTCGAGCGCGCGAATGTAGTCGGCGTCGAAGTACATCGCTTCCTCGTCGCCGGCGTCTTTCTGATCGACCTGCTTCTGAAAGCGTGCGGCCTGATCTTCCGGATCGTTCAGCTCCGAGAAGCCATTGGCGATTTCGCGCCCCGTGATGAACAATTCGAAGCGCTCGGTGATGCCCGGCACGGAATCCGACGCGCGCGCGAGCGGCGACACTTCGATCGGGTAATCGACGATATATGTCGGTTCCCACAATTGCGATTCCGCCGTCTCTTCGAACAGCGCGAGTTGCAGCGAACCGAGACCCGCGTTCAGGAAAGCCGGCTGCGTCGTATCGACGCCGAACTTCTTCAGTTCCGTGCGCAGGAACGCGGCGTCGGAGAGCTGCCCGTCGGTGTACTGAGGTGCGAATTTCTGAATCGCCTGATTGATCGTCAGGCGATGGAACGGCTTGCTCAGATCGAGCTCGCGGCCTTGATACGTGATGGTCGCTGTGCCGAGTGCATCGATGGCGGCCTGGCGGATCAGTTGCTCGGTGAAGTCCATCAGCCAGCGGTAATCGGTGTACGCGGCGTAGAACTCCATCATCGTGAATTCCGGATTGTGACGCGGCGACACGCCTTCGTTCCGGAAATTACGGTTGATCTCGAACACGCGCTCGAAGCCGCCGACGATCAGCCGCTTCAGATACAGCTCGGGCGCGATGCGCAGGAACATCTGCATGTCGAGCGCGTTGTGATGCGTGACGAAAGGCTTCGCCGCCGCGCCGCCCGGAATCGGGTGCAGCATCGGCGTTTCGACTTCCATGAAGTTCGCCTGCGACATGAAATTGCGGATTGACGTGACGGCCTTCGTGCGCGCCATGAACGTCTTGCGGGACTCCGGCGTGACGATCAGATCGACATAGCGCTGGCGATAGCGCATTTCCTGATCGGCCAGGCCGTGAAACTTGTCCGGCAGCGGACGCAGCGCCTTCGACAAAAGACGCAATTCCGTGCAGCGCACCGACAGTTCGCCCTTGTTCGTGCGGAACAGCACGCCTTTCGCGGCGATGATGTCGCCCAGATCCCACTTCTTGAAGGCGTCGTACGTTTCGACGCCGACATCGGCGGGCGTCACGAAAAACTGGATCTGGCCGCTGCCGTCCTGAACCGTCGCGAAGCTGGCCTTGCCCATTACGCGCTTGAGCATCATCCGGCCGGCGATCGCGACGGGCAGAGGATTCGCCTCGAGCGCGTCCTTGTCCGTTTCGGCGTATTCGCTCTGAAGTGCCGCGGCCTGATGCGTCGGGCGGAAATCGTTCGGATAGGCGACGCCTTGCTCGCGCAGCGCGCGCAGCTTTTC
This sequence comes from Caballeronia turbans, assembly GCA_001544655.2. Taxonomy (GTDB): domain Bacteria; phylum Pseudomonadota; class Gammaproteobacteria; order Burkholderiales; family Burkholderiaceae; genus Caballeronia; species Caballeronia turbans. Next base: position 105,238 of record FCOD02000016.1, on the reverse strand, counting down.
GCGTCGCTCGGCGATGATCTGGTTCTCTTCCAGTTCGGGAGCGGCGCCCGGTTGAGTCGGTTCGGTCATGATGATTCTTGGCTTTTAATGCGCGGATGCGCGGCGAAACGAAGCGAAGCGCGGATATCGCCGATGGATATCCGCGCCGAAAGACTTAAACGCCTTGTTTCAGGCTCGCGCCGATGAAGTCGTCGAGGTCGCCGTCGAGCACGGCGCGCGTGTTGCTCATTTCCACGTTGGTGCGCAGGTCCTTCACGCGGCTCTGGTCGAGCACGTAGGAGCGGATCTGATGGCCCCAGCCCACGTCGGTCTTGCTGGATTCGAGCTTGTCCTGTTCGGCCTGGCGCTTGCGCATCTCGAACTCGTAGAGACGCGCCTTCAGCATCTGCATGGCTTCCGCGCGGTTGCGGTGCTGCGAGCGGTCGTTCTGGCACTGCACGACGATGCCCGTGGGCGCGTGCGTCAGACGAACCGCGGAATCGGTCTTGTTGATGTGCTGGCCGCCCGCGCCCGATGCGCGATACGTGTCCGTGCGGATGTCGGCGGGATTGATTTCGATCTCGATCGAATCGTCGATCTCCGGATACACGAACACCGACGAAAACGACGTATGCCGGCCGCCCGACGAATCGAACGGCGACTTGCGCACGAGGCGGTGAATGCCCGTTTCGGTGCGCAGATAGCCGTACGCGTATTCACCTTCGACCTTGATCGTCGCGCTCTTGATGCCGGCGACATCGCCTTCGGATTCTTCTAGAACTTCGGTCTTGAAGCCCTTGCGCTCGCAGTAACGCAGGTACTGGCGCAGCAGCATGGACGCCCAGTCGCACGCTTCGGTGCCGCCCGCGCCCGCCTGAATGTCGATGAAGCAGTTGTTCGGATCGGCCGGGTTCGAGAACATCCGGCGGAATTCCATGTCCTCGACGCGGGCCCGCAGCGCGGCGGCGTCGGATTCGCAGGCGACGAGCGTGTCTTCGTCCTGTTCGTCGCGCGCCATGTCGAAGAGATCGCTGGCGTCGCGCAGGTCGTTGTCGAGCGCGGTGATGGTCGAGACCACGCCGTCGAGCAGCTTCTTTTCACGACCGAGCGCCTGGGCGTTCTTCGAGTCGTTCCAGACGTTCGGGTCTTCGAGTTCCTTGTTGACTTCGGCTAGACGCGCGGACTTGGCGTCGTAGTCAAAGATACCCCCGTAGCTCGGCCGCGCGGCGGCGCAGGTCGGCCAGAAGGCTTTCGATCGCGTTGAGACGTTCCGCTTCCATTGTCGATCTTCGGCTTCGTAAAAAGATGAAATTATAGCCGATCGACGCCTTCCGCCCGCTGGCGACGGCGCACGCGGATGCGCGCCTTGCAGGCGACACGGACCTGCCTACCGCGCCTCGCGCAGCGCTTCGAGCGCCGCGACGTGCTGCGCGGATTTTTCCGGCTTCGCGCCGATTTTCCTGTCGCAGAAAGTCTTTTCGATTTTCTGTACGCAGACGAAAGTCCGCAATCTTGCTTTGAGGCAACTCAGACAAAGACCGATGAAATCGATAGGGAGCGCCGAGCTTCGCTGGGCGTTTTTTGCGCGAAGAAAATCAGATCGTCGTCTTCGACATGGCGATACATATTGAACACGCCGTGAAACCGAAGGTCCGGTCGCGCTGCACGATGAAATCCGGCTGAAAACCGGTCGGCGATATAGCAGCACCCGGGGCGTCGAAATATATTCGAGCACTTGCGTCATGACGAAGACGCTATATTCTTCTCGCGATTTGATGGCGGTATCCAACCGATTCGCGCATTCGCTTCGATTCGCTGGTCGGTCAGGAGAACGAGTCGCCGAAGAGGCAATGTCTTTTCGAAATATCCAGTGCGCGGGCGGTAAGCGCGGGATTCAGGCAACCCACCGCGCAAAGCGTGACATTGCGCAAGTTAATTTTTTTCGGCATTCATCGAGAGAAGAAAACGTCGGCTTCCGTAATCGCGTGATTTTAGTTGCGCCGGCGCGGGATGCGTGAGCACGTCCGTGAAAATGACAATTGATTGAGTCGTGCCGGCTGGCTTCCGCATGCGATCGTTTCGCCGAAGCCAGCCTGCTTGTTTCGTCAGACGGAGATCGGGGCGCGAGCGCGCTTCGATTCGAAGAATGCAACGAGTGCCGCGGCGTCTGGTCGACTAACGCCGTTGTGAATAAGGATTTGCTCGATATGCCGTGGAGGACTCACCTCTCGCATTCGCGCATACAGTTCATGTGCGACAGCGACTTTTTCCGGCGGAAAACAGTATATCCAGAGGGCGAAGAATTCGCCCGAAGCGACCGTGGCGGGATGAGCGTTTTGCGCAAGGAACCGGAGCTCGTCGACGTCGACGAGACGAGCCATGTTGAACAGCGCATGAAAGCCAAATGTCGGACCTGCCGGTTCGGTCAGCTCGATGGAAAATCGGTCGGCGATGCTTTCCGGCGCAAAGCGGATTGCATATTCCGTTTCGAGCACCGGGCGAAAGTTTCGACAGATGAGTACGTCTTCCGCGATGGCAGGATCAGGCTGGAATCGTGGATCGTTTGCCAAGATGTGCAAAAGCCGGGTAGAACGCAAGGAGAACCCGCCGTTTCCAACAGCCATGCCATTGGGGGAATTCGGCCAGCGTGCGCCGATGTAGTCGTATTCGAGAAAGTGGTCCGTCCATAGTCCGCCATCCAGAACGAAGCCGTCCCACTGAACGATGAGCACCCACGGCGTGCTGATGTGCTTGGCGAGCTCTTTCAGGATGAAGGCGCTGTACTGTGCCGCCGAGCTAATCGAAGGAATGGAAACGAGTCTCGCATGGGTGTCGATCTGCTTGTCCGTGAGCAGAATGGTCTCCCCGAAGAGGCAGTGTTTCTCTGAAAGAGCGAGTGCTCTCGATGCGAGCACAGGGTTCAGACAGTCCACCGCGCAAAGCGTGACGTTGCGCAGATCTATTTTTTCTTTTGGCATGAGGATCGAGGAAAACCTGGCGGCCGCGCCCTGGCATTGATGTCCTTCATCTCAGGACGATCAGATTTTTCGATAAATGAGACGAGGCGGAATTTAAATTCGGCCTCCCGTGCGATGCCCGACACGTCGTTCAGTCTGCATGCTCGACAATCAATTGCACCCGCGCGACACCATTCCACGAATCGCTGACGAGCCGGTACGCGACAGTCGCACGCGGCGGCAGCGGATCGACGTGGTTGAACCAGATCGCGTTGAAGCGCTGACGCCCGCGCAACAGCGACAGCTTCAGGTGCTTCTCTTTCACGAGTGCCTGCGACGCGACTTCGAACTCGCCAGAAAACGTGGGCGCGGGAAAGCCTTGTCCCCAGACGGCGGCGTCGAGCAGGTCGACGAACTGCGGCGTGAAATACGCGTCTTCCAGCTCGCCATCGGTTTCGAGCGTGCGCGAAAGCGCTTCGGGCGTCAGCCATTCGCGTCCGACTGCTTCGAACGCTTCGGTGAAGCGCGGAATGTCGGCGGTGGAAATCGTCAGGCCCGCGGCCATCGCGTGGCCGCCGAACTTGTGGATGAGGCCGGGCTCGCGCTTGCTGATGAGATCGACGGCATCGCGCAGATGAAAGCCGGGAATCGAACGGCCGGAGCCCTTGCAGAGCGTGCCGCTGTCGTCGGCGTGCGCGAACGTGAAGGACGGCCGATGGAACCGCTCCTTGAGCCGTCCCGCGACGATGCCGATCACGCCCTGGTGCCAGCTCGCATCGTAGAGCGTGAGCGTCGCGCGCTCGCCGGGATCGATCGTCTGCAGCTCGGCGAGCGCCTGCTGCTGCATGCCCGCTTCGATTTCGCGACGCTCGCGGTTCATCGAATCGAGTTGCTGCGCGAGTTCCCACGCGCGGCCGATGTCGTCGGTCGTCAGGCATTCGATGCCGAGCGACATGTCGGACAGCCGTCCCGCCGCGTTCAGGCGCGGGCCGAGCGCGAAGCCGAGATCGAAGCCCGACGCCGCGCGCGCATCGCGGCCGGCGGCGCGGAAGAGCGCCGCGACGCCCGGCTGCATGCGGCCCGAGCGAATCCGCTTCAAGCCTTGTGCGACGAGAATCCGGTTGTTGCAGTCGAGCTTGACGACATCGGCGACGGTGCCGAGCGCGACGAGATCGAGCAGGCCGTCGAGACGCGGCTCGGGCGCGTCCGTGTAAGCGCCGCGCTTGCGCAACTCCGCGCGCAACGCGAGCAGCACATAGAACATCACGCCCACGCCCGCGATGCACTTGCTCGGAAACTCGCAGCCCGGCTGGTTCGGATTGACGATCGCGCGCGCGGCGGGCAGTTCGTCGCCGGGCAGGTGGTGATCGGTGACGAGCACGTCGATGCCGAGGGCATTCGCCGCGGCGACGCCGTCCACGCTCGCGATACCGTTATCGACGGTAATCAGCAGATCCGGCAGGCCGGCTTTCGAACGCGCCGCCAACTCGACGATTTCCGGCGTGAGCCCGTAGCCGTATTCGAAGCGATTCGGCACCAGATAGTCGATGGTCGCGCCGAACATGCGCAGGCCGCGCACGGCGACCGCGCAGGCGGTGGCGCCGTCGCAGTCGTAATCGGCGACGACGAGCATGCGCTTGCCCGCGGCGAGCGCATCGGCGAGCACGACGGCGGCATCGTCGCAGCCTTTCAGGCCGGCGGGCGCGTGCAGGCGCTTGAACTCGGTTTCGACTTCATCGGGCGAGCTCACGCCGCGCGATGCATAGAGGCGCGCAATGACGGGATGCAGGCCGTGGCGCATCAGCGCTTCGGCGTCGGCGGGAGAAGAGGCGCGCGTAACGATTCGCGTCATTGCAGGGTATGCCTTATTCGATGAAGAGCGCCGCGATCGGACGGCGCCGCCAGAACTTGCGCAGATCGGCGCGCGTGACGGAAAGCGTGACCGAGCCGGTGTCGCCGCAGAGCGTAAGGCTCAGGCGGCCGAGCGAGCCATCGCCGAGCGCCTGCAGCGCGGGGGCGAACCACGCGGCTTCGAGTTCCTTGAGCGACGCGTTCCAGCGCGCCCAGTCCTGCTCGATGAACGGCGCGGAGAACGGATTCAGCTCGACGAGCGTCGCGCCTTGCGAGCCGTCTTTCGACACCGATGCAAACGACTCGGGCGGCGTCGACGGCTTGACGCCCGACGCGAGCGCGAGACCGCGCGTCGCCGCGGCGTCTGACATCACGCGTGCGAACGGTCTCGCCACGGGCCGCATCGTGCCTTGTCCGTGGAGCCAGATCGAGTTGATCGCGGGCAGGCCGCGCGATTCGCGTTCGAGATTCAGCGGGTGCTCGAACCACGCCATCTGCACTTCGTTCTGCAGCTTCATCCACGCGCGCGAGCGCTCGCCGGTGCGGGCTTCGTGGGGCAGCCAGATTTCGATGTTGCGGCCCGTCGCCCGCAGCGGCGATGCGCCCGCGAGCGAGCCGAGCGCCTCGCCCGAGACATACCAGCGCAACGGCGTCGGCGCTTGCAGCGTCACGCCGAGGTCTTCGATCACCGGCCGCGCCGTCTGAAGCAGTGCGCGCGCTTCTTCCGTATGCACGCCGAGCGTCTCGGGATCGATCAGCACCAGATGATCGTGCGCGATGCGCACGTGAACCGGCTCGATGCAGGCCCAGGGCGCATTGCCGGGCGTGCCGCCGTCGGCGAGCAGCATGAAGGGGGCGAGCGGGGCATCGTCGGCGTAGCGTTGATCGGCGGGCGTGACGGCGTTGAAGCGCCGGGCGATCCAGCGTTCGTGCGGCAGCGTGCGCTGGAAGTCCTCGCCGATGACGCGTTCCTCGAGCGTCGCGCGGGCGAGCAGCTTGTCGAGCGCCGCGCTCTCCAGGCCGTGCAGGGCGATGGCGGCGTCCGCGGCCGACGGCAGGGCGAACGGCAGCAGGAGATGGAGGTCGTGAACGGGCATGATGCTCGGCATTGTAGGGCAAAGCGGGTGGGGCGATGACGCCCGCCATGCCGGTTTTGCCCCGCGATCGACGCGTGCTCATGCGTCGCTTTCTCCATATATGGCAAACTTTCGCAGATTTCACGCTTGGTCGTGGCAAGCCGGCGCGCTTCGCCGCCGTCGCCATGCATCCGCGAAGATCGCCGCGTCATTTCAGACGATGCCGGCGATGCCGCGCAAAGAGCGACCACCGCGCCACCGGGGCATAACAACGCTGGACAGCAGCAGAAAGGAATCGCTTGAAACTTCCGTACGAATGGCAGATCGGCTGGCGCTACACGCGCGCCAGCAAACGCACCACAGGCAACGGCTTCATCTCCTTCATCGCGCTCGTGTCGATGGCGGGCATCGCGCTCGGCGTCGCTGCGCTGATCGTCGTGCTGTCGGTCATGAACGGCTTCCAGAAGGAAGTGCGAGACAGGATGCTGTCGGTGCTCGCGCACGTCGAAATCTTCTCGCCGACCGGCTCCATGCCCAACTGGCAACTGACCGCCCAGGAAGCGCGCCGCAATCCGGAAGTGATGGGCGCCGCGCCCTATGTCGAAGCGCAGGCGCTGCTGACGCGCCAGGGCGCGGTGAGCGGCGTCGCGCTGCGCGGCGTGGAGCCGTCGCTGGAGCCGGAAGTGTCGGATATCGGCAAGGACATGCGCGCAGGCAAGCTGACGGATCTCAAGCCGGGCGAGTTCGGCATCGTGCTGGGCAAGGATCTCGCCGCCAATCTCGGCGTGATAAACGGCGACAAGATCACGCTCGTCGCGCCCGAAGGCACCATCACGCCGGCAGGGATGATGCCGCGACTCAAGCAGTTCACCGTCGTCGGCGTCTTCGAGTCCGGTCACTATGAATACGATTCGACGCTCGCGCTCATCGAAATCCACGACGCCGAGGCGCTCTTCCGTCTGCCCGCGCCGACCGGCGTGCGCCTGCGCCTGAAGGACATGCAGCGCGCGCCCGAAGTCGCGCGGCAGCTCGCGCGCACGCTGTCGGGCGATTTGTATATCCGCGACTGGACGCAGCAGAACAAGACGTGGTTCTCCGCCGTGCAGATCGAAAAGCGCATGATGTTCATCATCCTCACGCTGATCATCGCGGTGGCGGCGTTCAATCTCGTGTCCTCGCTCGTGATGACCGTCACCGACAAGCAGGCCGATATCGCCATCCTGCGCACGCTCGGCGCGCAGCCCGGCTCGATCATGAAGATCTTCGTCGTGCAGGGCGTGACGATCGGCTTCATCGGCACGGCGCTCGGCGTGACCTTCGGCTGTCTCGTCGCGTGGAGCATTCCGTGGCTCGTGCCGATGATCGAGCATCTCTTCAACGTCCAGTTCCTGCCGTCTTCGGTGTATTTCATCAGCGAACTGCCGTCGGAACTCGTGCCGGGCGACGTCGCCAAGATCGGCGTCATCGCGTTCCTGTTGTCGTCGCTCGCGACGCTCTATCCGAGCTGGCGCGGTGCGAAGGTTCGTCCGGCGGAGGCGCTGCGCTATGAGTGATCTGATTCCGCCCAGCAATCTCGTTCTGCAGGCATCGGCCATTTCGAAGACGTTCGTGCAGGGCGGCTTCAATGTGCAGGTGCTCAACAACGCGCAGCTCGACGTGATGCGCGGCGAGAAGCTCGCGATCGTCGGCGCATCGGGCTCGGGCAAGAGCACGCTCCTGCATGTGCTCGGCGGGCTGGACGAGCCGAGCGCGGGCAAGGTTTCGCTGCTCGGCAAGCCGTTCACCGAGCTGAAGGAGAAGGAGCGCAACGAGCTGCGCAACCGTGCGCTCGGCTTCGTGTATCAGTTCCATCATCTGCTGCCGGAATTCACGGCGCTCGATAACGTCGCGATGCCGTTGCGCATCCGCCGCATGTCCGAAGAGGATGCGCGCCGCCAGGCGCAGGAGATGCTGGAACGCGTGGGCATCGGTCATCGCGCGAAGCATCGGCCGGGCGAGTTGTCGGGCGGGGAGCGACAGCGTGTGGCCATCGCGCGCGCGCTCGTCACGCGTCCCGCGTGCGTGCTCGCCGACGAACCCACAGGCAATCTCGACGGCGGCACGGCCGACACCGTCTTCAACCTGATGCTGGAGCTGTCGCAGACGCTCGAAACGAGTTTCGTGATCGTCACGCACGATCCCGATCTCGCCGCACGCTGCGACCGCATCATGCGCCTGCGCGACGGCGTGCTGCACGAAGAGCCGCCGGTGCCGGTATAACGCGTTGCTGTGCGGGAGGCGTCATGTGGATCGATACGCATTGTCATCTCGATGCCGGAGAGTTCGACGCCGACCGCGATGCCGTCGCGAGCGCGGCGCTCGATGCGGGCGTGACGCGCATCGTGATACCGGGCGTGGATCGCGGCAACATCGCGGCGGTGCGCGCGCTCGCGCATCGCATCGCGGGCGGCGCATACGCGCTCGGCATTCATCCGCTTTTCACGCCGGGCGCGCATGAAGACGATCTGCGCGTGCTGCGCGAGGAGATCGAGGCGAGTCTCGATGATCCGTTGTTCGTCGGCATCGGCGAAATCGGGCTCGACTATTTCGTTCCGACGCTCGACGATGCGCGCCAGCAATTCTTCTACAACGAACAGTTGAAGCTCGCGCGCGAGTTCGGCCTGCCGGTGATTTGCCATGTGCGCAAGTCGCAGGACAAGGTGCTGAAAGGCTTGCGCGTGCACGATATTCATCGGGGCATCGCGCACGCGTTCAACGGTAGTTTCCAGCAGGCCGAGGCGTTCATCGCGCACGGCATGCATCTCGGATTCGGCGGCAATCTCACGTTCGAACGCGCGCTGCAGATCCGGCGGCTCGCGGCCGAGCTTCCGCTTGAGGCGATCGTGCTCGAAACCGATGCGCCCGATATCGCGCCTTCGTGGCGCTACAAGCAACGCAACACGCCCGATCAGGTCGCGCGCATCGCAACGGTGCTCGCGCAGTTGCGCGGCATCGACGAAAACACGCTTGCCCTAGGCACAACGGCTAACGCTCACGCAGCGCTCCCACGGCTCGCGCCCGCCTCTTCATAATCGTTTCGATCGACGTCCGTCTCTGCGAGCGCGCGTCTGCGGCAACGAAAACGAAGAGGAAGAAGTGCGGGCGATTCTGCTGGGATTTGCGCTGGGCGTCTGGGGATTGCAACAGCAGGCTCGCTTGCCGGACGCAATCGTGTGGTTCGCGGGCTGCGCGGCGTTCATCGTGGCGATGACGCTCGGCGCGATGAAGCCGCGCGTGCGCATCGCGAGCTTCGCGCTCGGCGCCTGCGCGCTCGGCTTCGCCTATGCCGCGGTGCGCGCTGAAGTCCGGCTGCGCGAGCAGTTGCCCGCCGCGTACGAGCAACGCGACATCGAGCTGACGGGCTTCGTGCGCGGGCTTTCCGAGCAACGGGCGGACGGCGCGCGCCTGCTCTTCGAAGTCGAAGCGAACGGCGCGGGTCTGCGCGACTTTCCGCGCATCGTGCGATTGTTGTGGATGTCGCCGGATCGAACGCCACTCCGCGCTGGCGAACGATGGACGCTGAGCGCGCGTTTGAAGCGCGCGCATGCCGATGCGAACTTCGGCCTGCGCGATGGCGAAGCGAGCCTGCTCGAACGCGGCATTCGCGCAACGGGCACTGTGTCGGCTGCGCGCACGCCGCGGCGCGTGAGTCCCGATGCGATGGGCCCGCGTCTGATGATCGACCGTCTGCGTGCCCGCGCGCGCGATCGCATCGAATCGGTGCTGGGGCACGCGCCGCATCGCGGGATCATCGTCGCGCTCGCGGTGGGCGCGCAGGAGGCGGTCAGCGATGCCGACTGGGCCCTCATGCGCGCGACCGGCACGAGTCATCTCGTCGCGATATCGGGGTTGCACATCGGCTTCGTCGCGGGACTGGCGGCGTTGATCTTCGGCTTCGTGTGGAAGCGGCTCAGGTTGCGCGGCGTGCCCGCGCCATTGATCGTGGCCGCGCCGAAAGTGGCGGCGGCCGGTGCGGCCGTGTTCGCCGCCTGCTACGCCGCGCTCGCCGGATTCAACGTGCCGGCGCAACGCACGGTCTGGATGCTGCTGATCGTCGCCATCGCGTTTCTGTGCGGAAGGCGGCCCGCGTCGTCGCTCGTGCTCTTGTGGGCGCTCGTGCTCGTGCTGGTCGCCGATCCGTGGGCGGTGACATCGCCGGGATTCTGGCTGTCGTTCTGCGCGGTGGCGGCGATATTGCACGCGATCGCGGCGGCGGGGCGAGTCGAGTCACGCGCGCAGGCTCGAGAGCACGACGAAATCGAACAGTGGGATCGCGTCGATCCGAGTGAAGTCGGACAGCGGCCGGCGCACGCGACCGGGCCGAGACTGCTTCCTCGCATCACGCGGCTCGGCGGCCGTGCACGGCGTCACGCCACGTCGAGCGCGCGCGTGCAGTACGCGATAACCATCGCGCTCGCGCCGCTCACCGTGTATTGGTTCTCACAGATTCCGTTGCTCGGTCCGCTCGCGAACGCGTTCGCGATACCGTGGATCAGCGTGCTCGTGACACCCGCGACGCTCGCGGGCCTGATGCTTCCCGCGCCGCTCGATGCGCCGATGCTCCACGCCGCGCACGCCGCGCTCTCGGTGCTTTGCGACTTACTCGCGCGCCTCGCCGACGCCGTGCCATCGCCGCTCTGGTTTCTCCCGAAGCCTGATGCGTTTGCGCTCGCGGCATCGTGCATCGGTGTCGCGTGGGCGCTCGCGCCGCGAGGCTGGCCGCTGCGCTTCGCCGCGCCGCTCACCTGGCTGCCGCTTCTCGCTCCCGCGACGCATCCCGCGCCCGAAGGCGCGTTTCGCGTCACCGCGCTCGATGTCGGGCAGGGCTCGGCACTCGTCGTCGAGACGGCGCGGCATGCGTTGCTCTTCGACGCCGGGCCCGGTCCCGAATCGACGCACGCGGGCGAGCGCATCGTCGCGCCGTATCTCCAGGCCGCGGGCGTTCGCATGCTCGATACGCTCGTCATCAGCCATTCCGATTCGGATCACGCAGGCGGCGCGCCCGCCGTATTGCAATCGATCGAAGTGCGCCAGTTGCTGGCGTCGCTGCCCGCGACGGACGCGTTGTGGCCGAACGCGCGCGCACGCGGCGCGCAAACGCTGCGCTGTACGGCGGGACAGCGCTGGACGTGGGACGGTGTGGAATTCCGCGTGCTGTGGCCCGAGCCGGGGCCGCTCTCGGGAAAGCCGAATCATCAGTCGTGCGTGCTGAAGGTGACGAGCGCGGCGGGGCGCGCGGCGCTGTTCGCGGCCGATATCGAAGCGGACGTCGAACGCGCGCTGATCGCTCGCGACCGCGCCGCCTTGCATGCCGACGTGCTGATCGCGCCGCATCACGGCAGCCGGACGTCGTCGACCGAGCCTTTCCTCGATTCTGTCGGGCCGTTGGCGGCGATATTTCAGGTAGGCTATCGCAACCGCTTTCACCATCCGCACCCGACCGTGTTCGCGCGCTACGGGTTGCGCGAGATCGCGCTTTCGCGCAGCGACGACGACGGCGCGGCGCGCATCGACATCGGCGGGCAGATCGTGCTCGAGCGCTACCGGCAGACGCACGCGCGCTACTGGATGGGGCGTTGAAACCAGAACAAGAACGGAGACGAATCCCGCTTGAAAGACATCATCCATTTCTCACACGCGAACGGCTTTCCGGCATCGGTCTATCGCACGATTTTTGCGGAGCTTTCCGACGATTACGACGTTCGCAGCATCGAGTGCATCGGGCATGATGCGCGCTTTCCGGTGACGCGCGACTGGCCGTATCTCGTCGATCAGCTCATCGACGACATGAGCCGCTATCGGCGGGAAGCGGACAGCGCGCATCCGAAGGTGTGGCTCGTCGGGCATTCGCTGGGCGGCTATCTGTCGCTGATGGCGGCGCTGAAGCGCCCGCAATGGGTGAAAGGCGTGGTGATGCTCGATTCCCCCGTGATTGCCGGCTGGAGAAGCAGCCTTCTGCGCGTTACGCAATGGACCGGACTGGATGAGCGGCTGTCGCCCGCCGCCGCGACCAGGAAGCGCCGGACGCAGTGGGCGAGCCGCGACGAGGCATGGCGGCATTTTTTGTCGAAGCCCGCGTTCGCGCGCTGGGACGAGCGCATGCTCTCCGACTACATCGACTTCGGCATTCCGCAGACTCATGCGAACGGCGCGCGCTCGCTCGCATTCGATCGTCACATCGAATATCTGATCTATCGCACGCTGCCGCATACGCTCGGCGCGCGACTCGCGCACGGCGTGCCGGTGCCGGTCGGGTTCATCGCGGGGACGCGTTCGCGCGAGGTGCGGCAAGTGGGACTCGGCATGACGCGGCGCATCGCCGGCGCGCGGATCGAATGGATGGAAGGCAGCCATCTCTTTCCGATGGAGCGCCCGATCGACACCGCGCGCGCAGTGCAGCGCCTGCTTAAAGCGATGCAGTCATCACAATGACGAAGCGGCCAAAAGGGCGCGAGCACGCACGCGGGACTTGACGAACGGCCCGTGCGACGTTCCGCAAAAATGACGCGGAAATGCGCAGATTCGTAGCCAATCCCGACGTCTGGCGCGCTTCGTGGGAATCTGCCTTTACGGTATAATCCGTTTTTCCCGCGAGCATCTAGCGATGACCAAATATGTATTCGTCACCGGCGGCGTAGTTTCGTCCCTTGGCAAGGGTATTGCCGCCGCCTCTCTCGCCGCGATCCTCGAATCGCGCGGTCTCAAAGTCACTCTCCTCAAGCTCGATCCCTACATCAACGTCGACCCCGGCACGATGAGCCCGTTTCAGCACGGCGAAGTGTTCGTGACGGAAGACGGCGCGGAGACCGACCTCGACCTCGGCCACTACGAGCGCTTCATCAGCACGAAGATGCGCAAGGCCAATAACTTCACCACCGGCCAGATTTACGAATCGGTGATCCGCAAGGAACGCCGCGGCGAATATCTGGGCAAGACGGTGCAGGTCATTCCGCACATCACCAACGAAATCCAGGCTTTCGTCGAGCGTGGCGCCGCAGCGGCGACGTGCGGTCAGCCGGATGTGGCGATCGTGGAAGTCGGCGGCACGGTGGGCGACATCGAGTCGCTGCCGTTCCTCGAAGCCGCGCGTCAGATGAGCCTGCGCATGGGCCGCAACAGCGCGTGCTTCGTGCACCTCACGCTAGTGCCGTTCATCGCGACCGCGGGCGAGCTGAAGACGAAGCCCACGCAGCACAGCGTGCAGAAGCTGCGCGAAATCGGTATCTATCCGAACGTGCTGCTGTGCCGCGCGGACCGTCCGATTCCCGATGACGAGCGCGCCAAGATCTCGATGTTTTCGAACGTGCCTGAAGACGCCGTGATCTCCGTGTGGGACGCGGACAGCATCTACAAGATTCCGCAGATGCTCAACGACCAGCACCTCGACGACATCATCTGCGAAGAGCTCAAGCTCTCGCCGCCGCCGGCCGATCTGACAATGTGGTCGAACCTCGTCGAGAAGCTCGAGAACCCGAAGCATGAAGTGACCATCGGCATGGTCGGCAAGTATGTCGAGCTGACGGAGTCGTACAAGTCGCTGATCGAAGCGCTGCGTCATGCCGCCATCCATACGTCGACGAAGGTCAACATCGAGTACATCGATTCCGAGCAGATCGACGCCGAAGGCACCGATGCGCTCAAGCATCTCGACGCGGTGCTCGTTCCGGGCGGTTTCGGCCGTCGCGGCACGGAAGGCAAGATCAAGGCCATCCGTTATGCGCGCGAATCGAAGACGCCTTATCTCGGCATCTGCCTCGGCATGCAGCTCGCGGTGATCGAATTCGCGCGCGACGTCGCCGGTCTCGCCGATGCGAACAGCACCGAGTTCGATCAGGACACGCAGAACCCGGTCGTTGCGCTCATCACCGAGTGGTACGACCGCGCGGGCCGCATCGAGAAGCGCAGCGAGGAGTCGGATCTCGGCGGCACCATGCGTCTCGGATCGCAAAAGTGCCCGATCAAGCCTGGCACGATGGCCGAGCGCATCTACGGCAGCGATGTGAACGAGCGTCATCGTCACCGTTATGAAGTCAATAACCGTTTCGTGCCCCAGCTCGAAGCCGGCGGGCTTATCATCAGCGCCCGTACCCCGAGCGAGGACCTGCCCGAGATGATGGAGTTGCCGCAGTCGCTGCACCCGTGGTTCGTCGGCGTGCAGTTCCACCCCGAATTCACGTCGACGCCGCGCGACGGGCATCCGCTCTTCAAGGCGTTCGTCGATGCGGCGCGCGTTCATGCCGAATCCGTCGACGCGAAGGCGCCGGCCCGGGCTGCGGCGACCGCGGGAGCGCAAGCATGAAGCTGTGTCACTTCGAGGCCGGCCTCGACAAGCCGTTTTTTCTGATCGCGGGCACGTGTGTCGTCGAATCGGAGCAAATGACGATCGACGTCGCCGGGCGCCTCAAGGAGATGACCGAGAAGCTCGGCGTGCCGTTCATCTACAAGTCGTCCTACGACAAGGCGAACCGCAGCTCGGGCAAGTCGTTCCGTGGCCTCGGCATGGACGAAGGGCTGCGCATTCTCGGCGAAGTGAAGAAGCAACTCGGCGTGCCGGTTCTCACGGACGTCCACGCCGAGCACGAGATCGAAGCGGTCGCATCGGTCGTGGACGTGCTGCAGACGCCCGCGTTTCTGTGCCGCCAGACCGATTTCATCCACGCTTGCGCGCGTTCGGGCAAGCCGGTGAACATCAAGAAGGGTCAGTTTCTCGCGCCGCACGACATGAAGAACGTGATCGACAAGGCGCGCGATGCCGCGCGTGAAGCGGGTCTCTCGGAAGACCGCTTCATGGCGTGTGAGCGCGGTGTGTCGTTCGGCTATAACAACCTCGTGTCCGACATGCGCTCGCTTGCGATCATGCGTGAAACCAATGCGCCGGTCGTGTTCGACGCGACGCACTCGGTGCAGTTGCCGGGCGGGCAGGGCACGAGCTCGGGCGGTCAGCGCGAATTCGTTCCGGTGCTGGCGCGCGCGGCGGTCGCCACGGGCGTCGCGGGCCTCTTCATGGAGACGCATCCGGAGCCGGCCTGTGCGAAGTCGGACGGCCCGAACGCGGTGCCGCTGCAGCACATGGAGGCGCTGCTCTCCACGCTCATCACCATCGATCGCGCGGTGAAGAGCGGCTCGTTCCTCGAGAACGATTTCAACTGAGTATCTGCGGCAAAAGGAAGTGGGGCGCGGGCGTCATCATCGGCGGGCGTGTCACGAAAAAACAGGTCGCCTGGCGTGACCGGAGCAACGGAGGAGCGTGCAGCGCGTGAGGGCGGTATCCGCGTACCCGCGCCGATCAGCGGGGCCAACGCCCGCTCCAACGAAAGCGATGCGGATCGAGTCGCTATCCCGAAACGACCGCTCTTTGCGCCGGCGCTGAACCGGTGGTCATCGAAAGGGTCTGAGCGAAGCAGTGAAGCGCGTGCCGCCGCGTGTATCGAAGTGTAAAAACAGGCGGCGCGCTTCGTTGCGACTGACAGAATTCATCGTCATTTCTTGAGGAAACCATGAGTGCTATCGTAGATATCATCGGCCGCGAGATTCTCGATTCGCGAGGCAATCCGACCGTCGAATGCGACGTGTTGCTCGAATCGGGCACGATGGGCCGCGCGGCGGTTCCGTCGGGTGCGTCCACCGGTTCGCGCGAAGCCATCGAACTGCGCGACGACGAAGCCGGCCGCTACAACGGCAAGGGCGTGCTGAAGGCCGTCGAACACATCAACACCGAGATTTCCGAAGCCATCATGGGCCTCGACGCCTCGGAACAGGCTTTCCTCGACAAGACCCTGCTCGAGCTCGACGGCACCGACAACAAGTCGCGCCTCGGCGCCAACGCGATGCTCGCCGTCTCGATGGCGGTCGCGAAGGCCGCGGCCGAGGAAGCCGGCCTGCCGCTGTACCGCTACTTCGGCGGCTCGGGTGCGATGCAACTGCCGGTGCCGATGATGAACATCGTCAACGGCGGCGCGCACGCGAACAACAGCCTGGACATTCAGGAATTCATGATCGTCCCGGTCAGCCAGCCGACTTTCCGCGAAGCGCTTCGCTGCGGCGCGGAAGTGTTCCACGCGCTCAAGAAGATCCTGGCCGAGCGCGGCATGAGCACGGCCGTGGGCGACGAAGGCGGCTTCGCACCGAACTTCGGTAGCAACGACGAGTGCCTGTCGACGATTCTGCAGGCTATCGAGAAGGCCGGTTATCGCGCCGGTGAAGACGTGCTGCTCGCGCTCGACTGCGCGGCGAGCGAGTTTTACCACGACGGCAAGTACCAGCTCGCGGGCGAAGGCCTGCAATTGTCGTCGAACGAATTCGCCGATTACCTCGCGACGCTCGCAGACAAATTTCCGATCGTCTCGATCGAAGACGGCATGCACGAGTCCGACTGGGAAGGCTGGAAGATCCTGACCGACAAGCTCGGCAAGAAGATCCAGCTCGTCGGCGACGATCTGTTCGTGACGAACACGCGCATCCTGAAGGAAGGCATCGAGAAGGGCATCGCCAACTCGATCCTCATCAAGATCAACCAGATCGGCACGCTGACGGAAACCTTCGCGGCAATCGAAATGGCCAAGCGCGCAGGCTACACGGCCGTGATCTCGCACCGCTCGGGCGAGACGGAAGACTCGACGATCGCCGATATCGCCGTCGGCCTCAACGCCGGGCAGATCAAGACCGGCTCGCTGTCGCGTAGCGACCGCATCTCGAAGTACAACCAGCTGCTGCGCATCGAGGAAGACCTCGGCGATATCGCGAGCTACCCGGGCAAGTCGGCGTTCTACAACTTGCGCTAAAGCTTTTGCCGCTTTAGTCGATAAAGACGCTTAGTCGTCTTTAAAGCGTCATCTTTTGAAGCCCGCCGCCCACGGCATTCTTGCCGCCGGGCGGCGCTTATTTCGGCTACGTGAATGCGGCTCGTAACTGTCGTTCTGATTCTGCTGCTGGTGCTGATCCAATACCCGCTCTGGTGGGGCCACGGCGGCTGGCTGCGCGTGCATGAATTGCAGCAGCAGCTCGCGCAGCAGACGGAGAAGAACACGAACCTGAGGTTGCGCAACGAGCGCGTTCAGGGCGAAGTGCAGGATCTGCAAAACGGCACTGCCGCCGTGGAAGAGCGTGCGCGCTACGAAATGGGCATGGTGAAGGACAGCGAGGTATTCGTTCAGTTCGTCGCGCCGAATTCGAATGCGCCCGTCAACTCCGCCAACGTGCCGGGCATGAACGGTTCGACGCGCGGTCAGGTCTCGGCGGCGCCGCTGCGCGTGGTGCCGAATCCGGTGTCGCGTTCGAAGCAGGAATTGCGCGATCTGGACAAGAAGGCGCAGAAGGAAAAAGCAGCCGAAGCGAAGAAGAAACAGCCGGCAGGCACGGCGCAGTAGCGTGGCGGCTCCCCGGTCGGAACAAAAAAGCGCGGTCATCGACCGCGCTTTTTTTCTGCCGAGCCTGTTGCCGGATCGATTACCACCAGGTGCCGAATCCGACGCCAGTGCCCCAGTACGGACCGCCCCAGCCGCCGCTCGAATAGCCTCCGTACACCGAGACCGGCATGGGTGCGTAGAACTGCGACATCGTCTTCGCCGCATTGCCCGCGGCGGCAGCTTGCTGCGATTCGTTTAGCGCCTGCTTGTCGATGGCGTTGTACCGTTCCATCTGCTGCTGTGGCGTCAGCGTCTCTTGGGGCGCGGACGGCGTATCGGGCAAGCGGCTATAGATCGGCGAAGGACCGGGCGGATCCATCATGCAGCCGGCGAAGAGTGCGACGCCGGCAAGGCATGGCAGCAGTTTCCAGTTGAATGGTGTGGTTTTCATTTACGACCTCCAGCGGGCCGGACATCTGTACAGGAGCCCCAATCATAGCTTGCGGAGTCTGTCGTGAGTCTAGGCCGTAAGCGGGTGCGCCGAACGGTCACCGGGCCTCCGAAGCCCTTGGCGCATGCGGCGCAACCTCCCGCTGGACAAGGCTTTCGCGGCGTTTCAGTGGCGCCGGTCCGACGCCGGACTCACGCCTTGTGAGAGTTCTTTTGCGACAAAAAGTTGCGCAACGTCGACGGTGTCGAAGTCGTAGCGCTGATTGCAGAACTCGCAATGCACTTCGACGTTACCGCGCTCTGCGATCACGCCGTCGACTTCCTCGCGGCCGAGCATCTTGAGCATGCCGCCGACTTTTTCACGCGAGCACGTGCACTGAAAACGCGCCGGCGCGGGATCGAAGTGCTGCACGTTCTCCTGCCAGAACAGGCGCTTGAAGACCGTGTCCGGTTCTTCTTTCAGCAATTCTTCCGTCGAAAGCGTGCTGCCGAGATGGCAGACGCGCTGCCAGGTGTCCGCGTCGTGTTCGCCCGGGTGCGGAACGATGCCGCCATCGCCCGGCAGCTTCTGCAAAAGCATGCCGACGGCGCGATCGGTGTCGGCGGCGAGCCATAGGCGCGTGTCGAGCTGCTCGGAGTGATGCATGTAGTGCTCGAGCACCTCGGCCATCGACGAGAGCGGGCCGTGTTCGCCCGACAGCGGCACGATGCCCTGATACGGTTGCTGTCCCGGCTTCTTGTCGGCCGGATCGAGCGTGATGACGCAGCGCCCGCGTCCGTGACGGTTCAGTAGCTCGGCGAGCGACATTTCGTTCTCGAGCTCGCGCTCGGTCCCTTCGGCGAGCTTCGCAGTGGCGCGCAGCGAGAGGTTGGAATTGCATTGCACGACCAGCATCTTCACCGGTCCGTCGCCGTAGATTTGCATGACGAGCGTGCCGTCGAACTTGAGGTTCGCGGATAAAAGCGCACATGCGGCCATCATCTCGCCGAGCACGTTGCGCACTGCCGCAGGGTACGAGCGGCGCGCGAGCACTTCCTGCCACGTATGGCGCAATGAGACGATCTCGCCGCGCACGGGCGCCGCGTTGAACATGAATTTCTGCAACTGGTCGTTCACAACTCTTCCTTGGGTGTTGAGGCTCGCCCGGTCTTCCGGGTCTCAGCCGATGCGCACGAGCTGCGCCTTGTAATATTCGCGCCGGTCGGCGTAACTTGCCGTGGCCGCGCGCATGCGTGCGATATCCGCCTCGCCGATTTCCCGCACCGCCTTCGCGGGCGCGCCGAGAATCAGCGTGTTGTCCGGGAATACCTTGCCTTCGGTGACGACGGCGCCCGCGCCAACCAGACAGTTGCGGCCGATCACCGCACCATTCAAGACCACGGCCTGGATCCCGATCAGCGAGCCTTCCTTGATCGTGCAGCCGTGCAGCATCGCCTGATGACCGACGGTGACATCGTTTTCGATCGTCAGAGGAAAGCCGGGGTCGGCGTGCAGCACCGCGCCTTCCTGCACGTTGCTGCCACGCCCGACGACGATCGGCTCGTTGTCGCCGCGCAGCGAGGCGCCGGGCCACACGCTCGTGTTTTCCTCGAGCGTCACGCGCCCGATGATGGTCGCGGTGTCCGCGAGGAACACGCTTTCATGGATGGTCGGGGCGTCGTCGCCGAGTTTGTAGATGGCCACATTGTCTCCTGGGGCGTGGTGTCGTAAGGGCGGGGCGCTGGTGGCGCTAAAATGCGCGCCTGCCGGTGCGGCTTGACGGTCACGGCCGTCCCGGTCGCACCGATCGTTGCGCGGATTGTTACGCGGATTGTTACGCGATGTGCGGCGTCCGCCGGGATTACCATTTTAGCTGTTTGCCGTAAGCGTCCGCTGGACCGCGCGGTTCGAGGCCTGTTTTCGAGATCGTTCGATGCACCACCCTGTGATTCCCACCAAAGACGACGCCGACGCCTGCGCGCGCCGCGCGGCGCTCGCCATCCTGCGCGAGCGCGACCCCGCGACGAAGGCGGCGCGCGCCGGCGCGCTGTTCGAGGCGGCGCGCGCGCAGCCATCCCGAATCGATCGGCAGGCCACGTTCGATGAACCCGGTGATCTGCCCGGCCGGCCCGGACGTCCGGAACTCGTCGAGCCGTCGTCGCTGAAGCGTCGCAGCATGCAGTCGGAGGCGGGCCGCGCCGTATTGCTGCATGCGCTCGCGCACATCGAATTCAATGCCATCAATCTCGCGCTCGACGCCGTCTGGCGATTTCCGTCGATGCCGCAGGATTTTTATCTCGACTGGTTGAAAGTCGCGGCTGAGGAAGCGCATCACTTTTCGCTGCTGAGCGCGCGGCTGGCCGATTTCGGCCATGCCTACGGCGATTTCCCGGCGCACGACGGCCTGTGGGAGATGGCGCAGCGCACGCGCGGCGACGTGCTCGCCCGCATGGCCCTCGTGCCGCGCACGCTGGAGGCTCGCGGGCTCGACGCGTCGCCGCCCATCCGCAAGCGCCTCGCGCAGGCGGGCGATCACGCGTCCGCGGCGATTCTCGATGTCATCCTGCGCGACGAAATCGGCCACGTGCTGATCGGCAATCGCTGGTTCCGTTTCCTGTGCGACGGCCTGGGTCTCGATCCGCACGCGACCTATGAACGCCTCGCCGAGCAGTACCACGCGCCGAAGCTGCGCGGCCCGTTCAACTTCGAGGCGCGCCGCGACGCGGGTTTTGACGAAGCCGAACTGCGAGCGCTCGCCGGCCTGGACGACGCGAAATAGGCTGCGGCCATCGCCGCTATAATCGAACGATCATCCTTTATTCGAGGCGGCATCATGAAAGAATCGCGCTCCGAATTCGTCGATGCGCGCGGTGTGCGTCTGCATGTGCGCCGCTGGGGTTCGCCCGACGCCCCGATGCTCTTCATGCTGCACGGCTGGATGGATATGAGCGCGTCGTTCCAGTTCGTCGTCGATGCGCTCGCCGGCGACTGGCAGGTCCTCGCGCCCGACGCGCGCGGCTTCGGCCTGTCGGACTGGCCGGTCGCTCAAAAGGGCGGCGGGCATTACTACTTTCCGGACTACCTCGCCGATCTCGACGTGCTGCTCGATCAGTTCGCGCGGGGCGTGCAGGTGAATCTCGTCGGTCACAGCATGGGCGCGAACGTCGCGCTGCTTTATGCAGGCGTGCGGCCCGAGCGCGTGCGCCGCGTGGTCGATCTGGAAGGCTTCGGTCTGCCGGCTGCGCGCGCATCGCAATCGCCCGGGCGCATCGCGCAATGGCTCGACGATCTGCGCGCGCCGCCGGCACTGCGCAGCTATGCGGGCCTCGATGAAGTCGCCGATCGGCTGATCCGCACGAATCCGCGTCTGCCGCTCGCGCGTGCGCGCTATCTCGCGCAGCACTGGTCGCGCGAGCAAAGCGACGGACGCTTCCATCTGCTGGCCGACCCGGCGCACAAGTTGCGCGGACCGACGCTGTATCGGCTGGACGAGGTCACCGCCGCGTGGGCGCGGGTCACGGCGCCGGTCCTGCACGTCGAGGCGAAGGACTCGCCGACGCTCGCCGCCCTCGCGGGACAGACGCCCGTCGCCGAGTTCAAGACGCGCTTCGCCGCTTTTGCCGACTGGCGCGAGGAAATCGTCGACGGCGCCGGGCACATGATCCATCACGACCAGCCGGCGCGCGTCGCGTCGCTGATTGACGCGTTCTGCGCATGAGCGGCGCGCCGGTAAGAAGGGGCCTGCATAACCGGCGTGTCATGCCATTACAGTTAGAATGTCAGTGAAACCCCAGAGCCGAAAATGAACGCCGATCTGCATTGCCACTCCACCGTGTCCGACGGCCAGTTCGCGCCCGCCGAAGTTGCGCAGCGCGCGCATGCGAACGGCGTGACGCTGTGGTCGCTCACGGATCACGATCAGCTCGGCGGGCAGAAGGAAGCGCGCAAGGCCGCCGAGGCGCTCGGGATGGGCTACCTGCCCGGCGTCGAGATCTCGGTGACGTGGGCGTCGCGCACGGTGCACATCGTCGGCATGAACGTCGATCCGGACAACGAGGCGCTGCTTGCCGGGCTCGAATGCACGCGCAACGGGCGCGCGGCGCGCGGTGTGGCGATCGGCGAGGCGCTCGCGGCGATCGGCATTCCGGATTGCTACAAGGGCGCGCTGCGCTTCACCGACGATCCCGACATGATTTCGCGCACGCACTTCGCGCGGTATCTGGTGGAGGCGGGTTACGCGCAGTCCACCGCGGACGTGTTCACGCGCTATCTCGGCGACGGCAAGCCGGGCTTCGTCGGGCATCGCTGGGCGAAGCTCGCGGATGCCGTCAAATGGATCAAGGATGCGGGCGGTGAGCCGATCATCGCGCATCCGGGGCGTTACGATTACACGCCGGTCGAATTCGCCGCGCTCTTCGACGAATTCATCCAGCTCGGCGGCCATGCGATCGAGGTGGTGACGGGCAGCCACACGCCCGACCAGTACCGCGAATACGCCGACGTTGCGCGCCGCTACGGCTTTGAGGCGTCGCGCGGCTCGGACTTTCACGGCGCGGGCGAAGGGCGCGTCGATCTCGGCCGCCTTCCGCCGCTGCCTGACGATCTCACGCCCGTCTGGGAACGCTGGCTCTAGCGTTTCCCTGGCGCGCGTCGTTCCGGCCCTGCGCGCACGGTCTTTGCATCAACGGTAATTTTCCGCACGCACATCGCGTCAGGCGCGCTCGCGCGTGATCCGCGCCGCGCCTGGGCATTCGCGATAACGATCGAAACAATAAGGCGTCGCCATGTCTCAATTCTTTCGCATTCATCCGGACAATCCGCAGCCGCGGCTCATCAATCAGGCCGTGCAGATCATCAAGGACGGCGGCGTCGTTGCGTTGCCAACGGATTCGAGCTACGCGCTCGGATGCCATCTCGACGACAAGGACGCCGTCGAGCGATTGCGACGCATTCGCGGCATCGACGACAAGCAGTTGCTGTCGCTGCTCGTGCGCGATCTTTCCGAGCTCTCGAACTTCGCGATGGTCGACAACCAGCAGTACCGCCTCATCAAGTCGGTGACGCCGGGGCCTTATGTGTTCGTACTGCAGGCGACCAAGGAAGTGCCGCGCCGGCTGTCGCACCCGTCACGCAAGACGATCGGGCTGCGCGTGCCGGACCACGCGATCACGCTTGCGCTGCTGGAGGCGCTCGGCGAGCCGCTTCTCGCCTCGACGCTGATCCTGCCGCCCGACACCGAGCCGCTCAACGACGCGGAGGAAATTCGCGAGCGCCTGGAAAAGCAGGTCGAGCTCGTGATCGATGCCGGTGCGTGTCCGGCGGAGCCGTCGACGGTGATCGACCTTTCATCGGGGGAGCCAGTGCTCGTGCGCGCGGGGAGAGGCAGTCTCGAACCGTTCGGGCTCACGGCGTAAGCGCCGCGCAGTAGCGCACACGGGCCTACGACCCGATCAAGCGTTTTCGCACATCATGGGCGAAATAGTGCGCGCCCGGCGCCGTCGTGCGCGTCGGATCGGACCTGCCCGCTTGATACAATAGCGCCCCATGGACCCTTCCCTGATACAGACCATCGCGGTTTACGCGCTCCCCGTGATCTTCGCAATCACGCTGCACGAGGCCGCGCATGGCTATGCCGCGCGCTTGCTCGGCGACAACACGGCCTACGTTCTGGGCCGCGTTTCCATGAACCCGATGCGCCATATCGATCCGATCGGCACGATCCTGATTCCGATCGTCCTGTACTTCGTGACGAGCGGCGCGTTCATGTTCGGCTACGCGAAGCCTGTGCCGGTCGCGTTCGGCAACCTGCGCAATCCACGCTGGGGCAGCCTGTGGGTCGCCGCGGCCGGCCCGGGCAGCAACTTCGTGCAGGCGCTCATTTGGGGCGTGATCGCGGTAATGCTCGCGGCTTTTCACGTCGACGAACTGTTCTTCACGCGCATGGCGGCCGCGGGCGTCGGCGTGAATCTCGTGCTCGGCGTCCTGAATCTTTTCCCGTTGCCGCCGCTCGACGGCGGCCGCGTCGTCATGGCGCTCCTGCCGGTGCGCGCGTCGATCGCGTTTTCGAAGCTCGAGCCGTACGGCTTCTTCATCGTGATGGCGCTTGTCGTGACCGGCGTGCTGACGCGCTACTGGCTCGGGCCGCTCGTGAACGTCGGTTACACGGCGGTGTCGGCTATTCTGAATCCCCTTGCTTCACTATTCCCATAACATCATGTTCCCAGACCGTATCTTCTCCGGCATGCGGCCCACCGGGTCGCTGCACCTCGGCCACTATCACGGCGTGCTGAAAAACTGGGTGCGGCTGCAGTCCGAGTACCCGTGCTTCTTCGCGGTGGTCGACTGGCACGCGCTCACGACGCACTACGAGACGCCCGAGGTCATCGAGAAAAACGTGTGGGAGGTGCTCATCGACTGGCTGGCATCAGGCATCGATCCGGCGCAGGCGACGCTTTTCATCCAGAGCCGTGTGCCCGAGCATGCCGAACTGTCGCTGCTGCTCGGCATGGGCACGCCGCTCGGCTGGCTCGAACGCGTGCCGACCTATAAGGAGCAGATCGAGAAGCTGCGCGAGAAGGATCTTTCGACCTACGGCTTCCTCGGCTATCCGGTGCTGATGGCGGCGGACATCCTCCTGTATCGCGCGTCGCTCGTCCCGGTCGGTGAGGATCAGGTGCCGCACGTCGAGATGACGCGCGAGATCGCGCGCCGCTTCAACTACCTGTACGGCCGCGAGCCGGGCTTCGAGGAAAAGGCGATGGAAGCCGCGAAGAAGCTCGGCGGCAAGCGCGCGAAGCTCTATCACGAGTTGCGCGTCGCGTATCAGCAGGAAGGCGACGACGAAGCGCTCGAGCAAGCGCGCGCGATGCTGCAGGAATCGCAGAGTCTGTCGATGAGCGACCGCGAGCGGCTGTTCGGTTATCTGGAAGGTTCGCGCAAGATCATTCTCGTCGAGCCGCAGGTGCTGCTGACCGAAGCGTCCCGCATGCCGGGGCTCGACGGGCAGAAGATGTCGAAATCCTATGGCAATACCATCGGTTTGCGCGAGGATGCCGCGACCATCGAGCAGAAGGTCCGCAGGATGCCGACCGACCCGGCGCGCGTGCGGCGCACCGATCCGGGCGATCCCGACAAGTGCCCGGTGTGGCAGCTGCATCAGGTCTATACGGACGAAAAGACGCACGAATGGGTGCAGAAGGGCTGCCGTAGCGCAGGCATTGGCTGCCTGGAATGCAAGCAGCCGGTGATCGAAGGCATTCTGCGCGAGCAGCAGCCGATGCTCGAGCGCGCGCAAAAGTACATGGACGACCCGTCGCTGTTGCGCGCGATCGTCGCGGACGGCTGCGACAAGGCGCGCAAGTTCGCCACGGAGACGATGCGCGACGTGCGCGAGGCGATGGGCCTGTCCTACAGCTGATGGAAGGCGTGCCGAGTCCGTGGGTCGTGCGCTGGGCGCATCTCGTCGCGCCCGCCGGCGTTGTGCTCGACGTCGCTGCGGGCAGCGGCCGACACACGCGCTGGTTCGCGGCGCGCGGCTTTTCGGTTCTGGCCATCGACCGCGATGCCGACGCGCTCGTTTCGATGTCCGCCATACCGCGCATCGAGACGCTTACGGCCGACATCGAAAATGCGCGCTGGCCGCTGCCGGACGACCGAACGTTTGACGCAATCGTGGTCACGAATTACCTGCATCGCCCGCTGTTCGGGCACTTCATCGATGCGCTCGCACCCGGCGGCGTGCTGATCTACGAGACCTTCGCGGCCGGCAATGGCAGTATCGGCAAGCCGTCGAATCCCGCGTTTCTGCTCGAACCCGGCGAATTGCTCGAAGTAGTGAGAGGGCGTCTGCGCGTGATCGCCTACGAGGACGGATTCACCGACGTCCCGCGTCCTGCCTATGTGCAGCGAATTTGCGCGGTTCGTGAAGCGCAGTCAGCGAAAGGGTGGGCGGAAAACGCGCTCACGATTGGTAACACACCCTCGGGTCCGCCGCGTTACGCGCTCGGCGGCTAATCCGCTACAATCGCGTAATATCGCTTTTTGCGATTAAATTCACGATTAAATTCATAGAGTTTCATGACAAACGGAACACACGGCGGCATCCAGATCCGCGGCAGCATCCCTGCCATCGTCACACCGATGCACGAGGACGGTAGTCTTGATCTGCCGGCGTTTCGAAAACTGATCGACTGGCACGTCGAGCAAGGCTCGAACGGTCTCGTCGTGGTCGGCACCAGCGGCGAATCGGCCACCTTGTCGGTCGAAGAGCACATTCTGATGATCCAGACGGCCGTCGAGCACACGGCGAAGCGTTTCCCGATCATCGCGGGCGCGGGCGGCAATTCGACGGCCGAGGCCATCGAACTCTCGAAGCACGCGAAGAAAGTCGGCGCCGACGCCACGCTGCAAGTCGTGCCGTATTACAACAAGCCGACGCAGGAAGGCATGTACCGCCATTTCCGCACCATCGCGGAAGCGGTCGATCTGCCGGTGCTCCTCTACAACGTGCCGGGCCGCACCGTTGCCGACATGAGCAACGAGACGATCCTGCGCCTCGCCGAAGTGCCGGGCATCATCGGCGTGAAGGAAGCGACGGGCAATATCGATCGCGCGGCGCATCTGATCAAGCACGCGCCGGCGAACTTCTCGATTTTCAGCGGCGACGATCCCACGGCCATCGCGCTGATGCTTCTGGGCGGCCACGGCAATATCTCGGTGACGGCCAATGTCGCGCCGAAGGAAATGAGCCAGCTCTGCCGCGCCGCGATCGAAGGCGATGCGATCACCGCGCGCCGCATCCATCTGAAGCTGCTGTCGCTGCACAAGCAACTCTTCTGCGAATCGAATCCGATTCCGGCCAAGTGGGCGCTGCAAGCGCTCGGCCGTATGGAAGGCGGCATCCGTCTGCCGCTCACGCCGCTCGACGCGCGTTATCACGACGTGGTGCGTGACGCGTTGCGCGACGCCGGGCTTCTTGCCTGATCACACGTGGCGGCGCGCCAAGTCACAAAGAATCGAAAGGCCGCGCCGCCGCAGGTGATCGAAATGAACCACACCTTCAGTCATCAACCGCCGCTCATTGGCCTCGACATTGGCTTCGCTGAGCCGCTCGGCTAGACCGGGTTCGGCGCGAGGCAATGCGTCATCAGCAGCAAAGAAGGACCTCATGAAATTTTCCGCTCTTCTTACTCATGCCAAACGTGTGAGCGTGCTGTCGCTCGGCGCCGGCGCGCTCTTCTCGCTTGCGGGTTGCGACACGCTCAACGACTGGCTCGCGCCGGATCGCGTCAACTACAAGGCTGCCGAAACCGCGCCGTCGCTCACGGTTCCGTCCGACCTGACCACGGCCGACATCAGCCAGCGCTATGCCGCGCCGCCGAAGATCAACTCGCTCGGCGGCGCCGCCGAGCGTTCGGTCACGCCGGGCGGCAACCCGACGCTCGGCGTGCCGAACGCGCAGGATCCGTTCGGCATGCACATCGAGAGCGACGGCGATCGCCGCTGGCTCGTCGTCGATGGCCGCTCGCCCGATCAGATCTGGGGACCGCTGAAGGAGTTCTGGGAAGAGAACGGCTTCACGCTCAAGACCGATGCGCCGCAGACCGGCATCATGGCGACCGACTGGGCGGAGAACCGCGCGAACATTCCGAACGACTGGTTCAGAAACAGCGTGGGCAAGCTGCTCGATTTCGCGTACTCGTCCGGGACGCGCGACATGTTCCGCACACAAGTCGACCGCGCGTCCGACGGCTCGACGGATATCTCCATCACGCACAGCGCGATGGAAGAAGTGCTGACGGGCCAGGACAAGACCTCATCGCGCTGGGAGGCGCGTCCGCGCAATCCGGCGCTCGAAGCCGCGGTGCTCACGAAGCTGATGCAGAAATTCGGCCTGACCGAAGCGCAGTCGCAAAAGCTGATGGCACAGGCGCGTCCGTCGGGGGCGAAGGTGGCCGTGGATCAAAGCGCGGGCGGTTCCACGCTCGACCTCGCCGAGCCGTTCGATCGCGCATGGCTGCGCGTGGGCCTCGCGCTCGATCGCACGAACTTCACGGTCGACAATCGCGATCGCGACAAGGGCATCTACTACGTCCATTTTTCGGACTCCATGGCGGAGCTGAAGAAGGACGGTCTCTTCGGCAAGTTCTTTTCGGGCAACACGCCAAAGCCGACGCGACAGTTCCTCGTCAACGTGAGGCCGAAGGCAGAGTCGGTCACGCAAGTCGGTGTCGTCGATGCGAATGGCCAGCCGGACACCTCGTCCGATGCGCAGCGTATCGTGTCGTTGCTGCATGCTCAGTTGAACTAGACGAACGCGTTAGTCAGTCGATGATGAGTTCATTGTGAGATTCGCCAGTCTCGGCAGCGGCAGCGAGGGCAATGCATTGCTCGTCGAGGCGTCGAGCGGCGCGACCACGACGCGCGTGCTGCTCGATTGCGGATTCTCCGGCAAGGAAGTCGAGCGCCGCCTCGCGCGCCTGAACTGCCGCGCCGAGGATCTGGACGCCATCGTCATCACGCACGAGCACACGGATCATATCGGCAGCGCGTTGACGCTCGCGCGCCGGTGGTCCATTCCGCTGCACATGAGCTGGGGCACGGCGCGCGCGATCGGCGCCGACGAAGCCAACGTCGAATTGAACGTGCTCTGGGGCGATGAAAGCGTCGCGATCGGCGATCTGAACGTGATGCCGTACACCGTGCCTCACGATGCCCGCGAGCCGCTGCAATATGTCTTCTCCGACGGCGCTTGCCGTCTCGGCGTGCTGACGGATGTCGGCGTCTCCACGCCGCATATCACGAACGTGCTGAGCGGCTGTGACGCGCTCGTGCTCGAATCGAATCACGATGTCGAGATGCTCGCCGCGAGCCGCTATCCGCCTTCGCTGAAGGCGCGCATCGGCGGAACGCACGGGCACCTGAACAATGAAGCGGCGGCGGCCATTCTCGCATCGCTCGACCGTTCCAGGCTGCGTCATCTCGTGGCCGCTCACCTTAGCCAGCAAAATAATCTGCCGCATCTTGCGCAAGCTGCGCTTGCGGCCGTGCTGGGCGCGTCTGCGGTCGATATCGTCGTCGCGACCCAGGCGGAAGGTTTCGACTGGCTCACGCTCTAGATAAATAACGCGACGCGCTGCGCGCGCATCGGCGCAGAATGCAGATACAAAAAAACCGGCCCAAGAGCCGGTTTTTTTGTTTGCAGGACCGCATCGAGCGGCCTGCGGCGTGCGCCAACCGCCTTACTGGCTTGCGCCCGATGCCGGAGCGGCAGCCGAAGCGGCAGCGTCCGAAGCTGCGCCAGCAGCCGAAGCTGCGTCGCTTGCAGCGGCCGAAGCGCTCGATGCAGCAGCGTTTGCGTCCGAAGCAGCAGCAGCCGGAGCCGAAGCAGCCGACGTATCGCTTGCAGCGCTCGGAGCAGCCGTTTCGCTAGACTTGTTGCATGCAGCCAGAGCAACAGCAGCCAACAGGGATGCTACGAGGAGGGATTTCTTCATGATCACGTCCTTTTATGGTTAAAGGTAAGCAACAGCGCAAAGTACCGGTAATGTGTGCTCCAACACCGACCTGGGCCGCTGTGGAGACTCACAATTCTTTTTTGTGTGAGACTTCCTACGGCTTGGCCGGAAATTATAGGCACTTTCGTAACGACCGTCGATAAATCAGGGGACGATACGTTGTCTTTCTCATACAAACTTTCATATTGCGGAACAGCAAAATTCTAGCATCCGCAGCGTATCAGGAAGTCTCGTGAAGGCAAGCCTGTCAAGGCAAAGCACCCATCCGGAGCCAGCCCGCACAATACCATTCGTGCAGCAGCGCTGTCATTGACGATTCGTCTGTAAGTGTTACAAAGCGTTTCGCTTCCAGACAGCGAGCATCGGCCAATTCGGGGAGCCACTTTTTAAGCCTGGACGACAACATTGCGGCTTCACCATTTACGAAAAATGACCGCGCGTCATAGAGCAAAATAGTCTTTCTATCCAGCCTGACGCCCGTCTTTTTGGCTCTTTCCACAAATTTTTGCTCATTCAACGCGCGCTCGGGCGGGTCGAATACGACATTCGCTTTCGGCTCGCTCAAATACGTGCCTAAAAACGCCGCGATGTCCTTTTCGTTCCAGTTGACGTTCGCAAGGATCGCGCCAACACGGTCGACGAGCAGGGCGGGCAGCGCCGCCGGACTCGACACGGGCTCCTGCGCCGGATCGCGATAGCGCGCGTTCCCTTTAGGGCCATCCGAGGCGTCGCCCATGCGCTCGGCGAGGTGATAGAGAAACTGCGCCGTGAGTTCGTGCGTGGAGGGCGCGCGAAAGCCGATCGACGCGGTCATGCATTCGCCTTCCGCGATGCCGTCGTGCGCGATATGCGGCGGCAGATAGAGCATGTCGCCGGGCTCCAGCACCCATTCCTCCTCGGGCTCGAAGTGCTGTAAAACTTTCAACGGCAGTCCGGGTATTAGCGAAAGGTCGCGCTGCGCCCCGATGCGCCAGCGCCGCTTGCCATGCACCTGGAGCAGAAAGACATCATAGGAGTCGAAGTGCGGTCCGACACCGCCGCCATCGGTCGCATACGAGATCATCATGTCGTCGAGACGCGCGTCCGGAATGAAACGGAACCGGTTCATCAACGCGTGCGCGCGATCGTCGTGCAGATTCACGCCCTGCACGAGCAGCGTCCACTCGCGTTTCTTCACCGGGGGCAATTCGTCGGGCGCGAACGGGCCGTGCTCCAGATTCCAGGTGTTGCGAAAATGTGTGATGAGACGCGACTCGACGTCGTCGAGATCTGCGAGCTCGAACAGCTCGTCGCGTGCGAGCGGCGCCGTAATATCGGGAATGGCCTGCCGGATCAGAAGGGGCTTTTTCTGCCAGTAACGCCGCATGAACTGTCGCGGCGTACGGTTGCCCAACAGGGGTGTGAGTTCGTCTGGCAAAGGCGCGCGAGCATGCGCGGGAAGGCCGGAAACCGGGGATGGTGTTGCGTCTTGGGGCCGCTTGGGCATCGTATAATCGAGGCTTGTATCTTGGAGGATCCAATGAAAATTGCGAAAGACACTGTCGTTTCGGTCGCTTACAAGCTATCGGATGCGCAAGGCAATCTGATCGAGGAGAGCGACGAGCCGATGGTCTATCTGCACGGCGGCTATGATGGCACGTTCCCCAAGATCGAGGAAGCGCTCGACGGTCACGAGGCGGGCTATGAAACGCTCATTCAGCTCGAACCGCAGGATGCGTTCGGCGAGTACGATCCGGAACTCGTGAAGGTCGAAGAGCGCAGCCGTTTTCCCGAGCCGCTGGAAGTGGGCATGCAGTTCGAGGGCACGCCCGAAGACGGCGATGACGACGTCGACTCGCTGATCTACACCGTGACCGACGTCGCCGAAGACAAAGTCGTGCTCGACGGCAATCATCCGCTCGCGGGCATGGCGCTGCGTTTCTCGTTGTCGGTGCAGGAAGTACGCACGGCGACGGATGACGAGATTCAGCATCAGCACGCGCATGGCGCGGACGGCCTGCACGTCATCGACGAAGATGAAGACGACGATGACGGCGAGCCGCGCAAGGATGCAGGTCCGACGCTGCATTGAGCGCGTCGACCGCTCAGGAAAGCGCAGCTTCGGCTGCGCTTTTTTATTGTCCGCTCGCGCCGTTTTGCACGCCCGATGCAGGTACCGGATAGATCGGCGGCAAGGACTGCGGCGGCGTCAGGATCGGCGGCAGACCGGACGCAGGTAGCGGCATCGAAGGCGGCGGGGGCAGCGACTCCGGCAGATCGTTGCGCGGCAGCGCAGGCGGCGCCGATTCCGGCAACGCGGGTTGCGGTGCGGGATAGGGCGCCGGATAAGGTGCATAAGGCTCGCTCGGCTGCGCGGGCGCTCCGGGCGGCGGCGCGTTCGATTCTCGCGTACGGGTCTCCTTCACATCGCGCACGCGCAGTCGAAACGGCGGATGCCATTGCGCATCGCTTTGCACTTCGAGCCATTGCGATTGCGGCTTTCTGAACGCGAGCGCGACGCGCGTGAGATTCGTGACGATCAAGCCCTTGTCGTTGCGCAATGGCTGGTCGATATGAAAGCCGTTCGGCTCCGGCGCATCGGTGCCGTGGATCACGATGACCGGTCCGCGAAAACTTTCGGCCGCCTTCACGAGACTGCGCTTCAGTTCGAGGAAGCCATCGCGCGGCTGGTTCGAGCGCGAGAAGTGCAGCCATGCAAAGCGTTCGCGCCGCTCGTAGCGAGAGAAGTCAGGATCGGCCTGAAGCACGATCACGAGCGCGCGCATCTCGGAGCGTCGCGCCGATTCCGCCGCATGTTCCAGCCAGAAGCTCGTCGCGACGGCGCGGTCTTCGAACTCGCCGTTGCGTCCCCCCGCGGTCAGATAGTGATTGTTCGGGCTCGGCACATTCAGCCCGATGAACGCGATGCCTTGCGCCTGCCAGCGCACGATTTCGCGGAACGTGCGAAAGCGCGCGAGGTCGCTCTCGCGCGACAGTGTGAGCGGACTTTGTCCAAGCGAACTGGCATCCGTGAAGAAGAGCTGACGCACGAAATCGAGCCGTTCGACCGGGTCGTAAGCGCCCGCATGCGCGAGGCCGCAATCGGCCCAGTCGTGCTGGCCGAGCAATAGCACGACTGGCGTGCGCGACGCGTCCAGCAGGTCGTGCCGCGACTGATAGATGCTGTCGCGACACGGCTCGGTGCTGCCCTTGAAGTTGCCGTCGTAGACGATGAACGCGATGCTGCCGTCGCGCCCGATCGCATCGAGCATGCGGCGCACGGGTGCTTCGTCGGCGGGGCGGGTGAGGGCGTCGGAAATCACGGCGAAGCCGAGCGGCGCGTTCCCCTCGGCGTGCGCATGCGCGATCGCGCCGCATGCGAGCGCGACCGCGATCGTCACGGCGCTTGTCAGGCG
The DNA here is from genome assembly GCA_001544655.2 of Caballeronia turbans. Taxonomy (GTDB): domain Bacteria; phylum Pseudomonadota; class Gammaproteobacteria; order Burkholderiales; family Burkholderiaceae; genus Caballeronia; species Caballeronia turbans. The sequence goes on along the minus strand of FCOD02000016.1, from coordinate 72,650 downwards.
CGCCGCGGCGTTGCGCTCGACGCGCGGAGCGCCACGCTCAACGCGATGCATCCGGCGGACGATTCGCCAGTTCATGCAGTTCGTAGAGCAGATCGAGCGCTTCGCGCGGGCGCAGATCGTTCGGATCGAGCGCGCGCAGCTTGTCCATCACCGGATGTTCCGGCGCTTCGGTCTTCTCCAGCTCTTCGTGGGGCGGATCGTCGTCTCCATACGGCGTATACGGCTGGCTCGCGAACAGATCGAACTGTGCAGCGGGCTGGCTGGCCGATTGCTGTTCCAGATGCACGAGATGCTTGCGCGCCGCGCGAATCACCGCCGCTGGCACGCCCGCGAGTTGCGCGACCTGCAGGCCGTAGCTCTGATTGGCCGGACCTTCGCTCACCGCGTGCAGGAACACGATGCCATGATCGTGCTCGACCGCCGACAGATGCACGTTCGCCGCCTGGGCGAACTCCGCGGGCAGTTGCGTAAGCTCGAAGTAGTGCGTCGCGAAGAGCGTGTAACAGCCGTTGTGCGTGAGCAGATGCCGCGCGATCGCCCACGCGAGCGCGAGGCCGTCGAAGGTCGAGGTGCCGCGCCCGATCTCGTCCATCAGCACGAGGCTCGATGCGCTCGAGTCGTTGAGGATCGCCGCCGCTTCGGTCATCTCGACCATGAAAGTCGAGCGGCCGCCCGCGAGATCGTCGGCCGCGCCGATGCGGGTGAAGATGCGGTCGAGGGCGCCGAAACGCGCGCGTTTCGCGGGCACGTAACTGCCGACGTAAGCCATCAACGCGATCAGCGCGGTCTGACGCATGAAGGTCGATTTGCCGCCCATGTTCGGGCCTGTGATGAGCAGGAGCTTCCGGTCCTGACTCAGGCAACAATCGTTGGCGATGAACTGCTCGACCTGCGCCTCGACGACCGGATGCCGGCCCTGTTCGATATCGATGCCCGCATCGGCGGTGAATTCCGGCGCGACCCAGTCGAGCGCGCGGGCGCGTTCGGCAAACGCGCACAGGAGATCGAGTTCCGCGAGCGCACTTGCGACGCGCTGGCAATCCCCGATGAATGGCAGCAGAGTCTGCAGCAGCGCGTCGTACAGCGCGCGTTCTCGGGCGAGGGCGCGCTCCTGAGCGGACAGCGCTTTGTCCTCGAAAGCCTTCAATTCTGGCGTGATGTAGCGCTCGGCGTTCTTGAGCGTCTGACGGCGGCGGTAGTCGTCGGGAACCTTGTCGGTCTGCCCGCGCGTGACTTCGATGTAGAAGCCATGCACCTTGTTGTATTCGACGCGCAGATTCGCAATGCCCGTGCGCGTGCGCTCGCGCGCTTCGAGGTCGATCAGGAACTGATCGCAGTTCTCCGAAATATCGCGCAGTTCATCGAGATCCGGATCGTAACCGCGCGCGATCACGCCGCCGTCGCGAATCAATGCGGCGGGCTCGGTCGCGATGGCGTTCGTCAGAAGATCGAGACACTCGTGCGGCGGCTCCAGCTCGGCGGCGATGCGCTCCAGCGCCGGCGTGTGCGCGGCGAGGCTCGCGACGAGCGCGCGCAGGTCTGGCAGCGCGGCGAAGGTATCGCGCAGGCTCGACAGATCGCGTGGCCGCGCCGACAGCAACGCGAGACGGCCCGTGATGCGCTCGATGTCCGAGATCTTGCGCAGCGCGCCGCGCAGGGTGTCGAGACCGCCGGTCGTGGGCGCGTCGAGCAATGCGCCGATCGCTTGCTGGCGCGCCTGCGCGATCGATGCATCGCGCGGCGGATGATGCAGCCAGTGGCGCAGCAGACGGCTGCCCATCGTCGTGCAGCAGGTGTCGAGCAGCGAGAAGAGGGTGGGCGACTCGGTGCCCCGCAGCGTCTCCGTGAGTTCCAGATTGCGCCGCGTGGCGGGATCGAGCCCGATGTATTCCGATTCGTATTCGACCTTCAGGCTGCGCACGTGACGCAACTGCTGACCTTGAGTCGCCGCAGCGTAGAGCAGCAGCGCGCCAGCCGCGCCGCACGCGCAGGTGAGGGTTTGCGCGCCGAAGCCGTCGAGGCTCGCGACGTCGAGCTGCTCGCGCAAGCGCTGCGTGCCCGACCCGACATCGAAGTGCCATGCCGGAACGCGCGTGGTCGCACCGGGATTCGTCACGCCGAGCGATGCCGGGACGTCGGTGATCGAATCCGCGATGAGCGTTTCGGCCGGACGAATGCGCTCGAGCGCCGTGCTGACTTGTCCCGGCGCGACTTCCGCGAGGCGCAATGCGCCGCTCGCGAGATTGAGCCACGCGAGACCGACGCTCGTGACGACGCCGCGACGATTGTGCGCAGGGCAGAGCGCCAACAGATAGACGTCGCTCTTGTCCGAGAGCAGGGCCGCGTCGGTCAGCGTGCCCGGCGTGACGACGCGCACGACCTTGCGCTCGACCGGCCCCTTCGAGATCGCCGGATCGCCGATCTGTTCGCAAATCGCAACCGACTCGCCGAGCTTCACGAGCTTCGCGAGATATTGCTCGCATGCGTGATGCGGAACGCCCGCCATTTTGATCGGATTGCCGCCCGACGCGCCGCGCTGCGTGAGCGTGAGATCGAGCAGGCGCGCGGCCTTTTCGGCGTCATCGAAGAAAAGCTCGTAGAAATCGCCCATCCGGTAGAAAACGAGCGTGCCGGGATGCTCCGCCTTGATGCGCAGATACTGCTGCATCATCGGCGTGTGCTGGGACAGATCCGCGAGCGGCGCGGTGTCGGTGGAGGTGTCGGGGGATGCCGTGTGATTGCCCATCTTGCGTGCTGTGAAAGCCGGAACGACCAAACGGCCGGACGCGACGTGCACCGGCCGCCAATCAGCCGATAGGGCAAGAGTTTAACCTGTCGCGGGAAGACGGCGATTCGGCCAGATGGCCAATGGACTGTTGCTGCGGGCAATTACATCGTGCCCTCACGCCTATCGCGAGAACAGCGCATGCCGCCGGAACAATCGCGAGACCGTTCCGGCGGCAGATTCAGACGAAGCCGCAGCGCTTCACGCGCGCCCGGCGAGATAACCGATGAGCAACGCGAGGCCGGCCACCGCGCCGAGCGTGTGCCACGGCTTGTCATGGACGAATTCGTCGGCGTAACCGGCGGCATCGTTCAGCTTGCCGGTGATGGCGCCGCCCGCGCCGTTCATCTGCGAACGCGCGATTTTGAGCTTCGATTGCAACTCCTTGCGCAGCTTGTCCGCGTCGATGTCCTTGGCGTTCTGGATCGAGCTTTCCAGATCGTCGAGCAGACTGCGCAACTGGCCGCTGGCCGAATCGACCGCGTCACTCGCACCGCGCACCGCGCGCTGGCCGAGATCGGCTGCGCCATTGATCTTGCTGTCGAGCGTCGAACGTGTGAACAATCCCATTTTCATGCTCCTTTATTGACGTTGCCGAATGAATGTCGCCGGGTCCGCCTTCCTGTCGTCACTGTCGTCACGTCTTGTGCGGAAATCCCTGCGCGCCTACAACTTTACGACTTCGCCCCGGGCGTGCGCGTTCCCTCCCTTCTTCCTCCTCCGCGGCGCCGGGGTATGAACCCAGAATATACGCTGCAGCAAGGTTCATTCCTCGACCAGCGCGATGAGATCCGTATTACGCTCGTTCTGCGTGTGACGGCGCATTGCGAGCGCCATCATCAGACACACGAACAGACCGAATACGACGATGATCCATTGCACCGGCACATTGATCGTCAAGAGCAGCGCGTAGGTGCCGAGCATCGCGAGCACGGCGATATTCTGATTGAAGTTCTGCACCGCGATGGAATGTCCGGCGGACAGCAACGTCGCGCCGCGATGCTGCAGGATCGCGTTCATGGGCACGATGAAAAAGCCGGACAGGCTGCCGAGCGCGATCATCAGCGGATACGCCATCAGGATGTACGCCGGCGCGAACCACGGGCCGATATGCACGCCCGAGTCTGCCGGGAACAGGTCCTTGTTATAGAACGCCATCGCGACCGCCACCGCGCCGATGAGCACGCCCACGGGCAACACTTTGAGCGACTGGCGCAGCATGATCCACGCGGACGCCGCCGCCGCCCCCAGCGCGATGCCCAGGCCTGTCACGCCCTGCAGGATGGCGGCTTTCGAGAGCGACAGGCCCAGATTCGCGTCGGCCCATTTGAGCACGAGCAACTGAAGTGTGACGGCCGAGCCCCAGAGCAGCGTCGTGACCCACAGCGCGATCTGCCCGAGCTTGTCTTTCCACAGCACCTTGAAGCAATGCGAAAAATCGTGGACGAGCCTCGTCGGCTCCGTCAAAAGGTTTGGATAACGCGCGCCGGTGTCGGGAATGAACACGTTGATGACGGCCGCCGACGCATAGATCACCATCACGGCGAAAAGCGCGGCGTGCGCGGCGGTATTCACGAGCGGCAAATGCGCATGCGTAACCCAGCGCGCGACGACCTGACTCACGAGCGCGCCGCCGATCACGGTGCCGAGGATCGTCGAGCCGACCGTCGCGGATTCGAGCCACGCGTTCGCCGCGATCAGCTTCTGCGGCGGCAGCAGCTCGGTGAGAATGCCGTACTTCGCAGGCGAATAAGCGGCCGCGCCGAGACCGACGACGCCATATGCGAGCATCGGATGGACGCCTGCGATCATCATCGCGCAGCCGGCCGCCTTGAGCGCGTTCGAGACGAACATGACGTGGCGCTTCTGGATGGCATCGGCGAATGCGCCCACGAACGGTGCGAGCACCACATACGAAATCGTGAAGAAGATTTGCAGAAGCGGTGTGACCCACGGCGCCGAATGCACGACGGCGAGCATCGCGATCGCGGCGATCAGGAGCGCATTGTCGGCGAGCGAGGAGACGAACTGCGCGGCGATGATCGTGTAGAAGCCTTTCTTCATGAGCTGGCGTGACGTGTGGCGCGGCGCGCGGCGCAAGAGCGGGGCAGACGGGGAAAAAGTGCGCATCGCCCGTGCGGACACGAGGGCAAAGTTTGCACTGTAACGGAGCCCTGCATTCGTTGCAGAGCAGGCGGCGCGCCCGGGGCGCGAGAGGAGGGAAACGACGGGGCGCAAGGCGCGCCCCGCCGATGCGCTTATTCGCCGGTCAGACGCGTGCGCGAATACATGTCGAGAATCTTGACCATCTGCGCGTACACCTTCGGATTGGCGGCGACGATCTCGTTCTTGAACAGGAAATCCGATTCGCCGGTGTAGTTGCCGACGAGCCCGCCCGCTTCGGTCACGATCAGGCTGCCCGCGGCCACGTCCCACGGATGGATGCCTTGCTCGAAGAAGCCGTCGAGACGCCCAGCCGCGACGTTCGCGAGGTCGAGCGCGGCGGCGCCCGGACGGCGCAGGCCCGCGCACGACAGCGTCATTTCGCTGAAGAGGCGCATGTAGCCGTTGAGGCCCTGGCCGTCGCGGAACGGAAAGCCCGTGCCGATGAGCGCGTCCGACAGACGATCTAGCTTGCCGACGCGAATGCGCCGTTCGTTCAGATACGCGCCGCGGCCGCGCGATGCGGTGAAGAGGTCGTTGCGCGTCGGATCGTAGATGACCGCCTGCTGCACGACGCCCTTGTGCGCGAGCGCGATCGACACGCAATAGTACGGAAAGCCGTGGATGAAGTTGGTCGTGCCGTCGAGCGGATCGATGATCCACTGGAACTCCGACTCGCGATCCGTTTCGCCGGATTCTTCGGCGAGGATGGAGTGATCGGGATAGGCAGTGTGCAGTGTCTCGATGATGGCGGCTTCGGACGCCTTGTCGACTTCCGTCACGAAGTCGTTGTGCTGTTTCTTGCTGACCTGGATGCGATCCAGATCGAGCGACGCGCGATTGATGATCTGTCCGGCGCGGCGTGCGGCCTTGACAGCGATGTTGAGCATCGGATGCATGAGCGAAATCCTCTGACCGCCGCGCGCTCATGTGAACGGATGCGCGCGGGCGGAAAAGTTGGCGACAACGACTATGTCGACGAAAGACGAATTGAATAAGAGCGGTGCGTTCGCGCGAAGGTTCGACTCGATGAAAAAACCGTTCGCGGCGCGCGAAGGGGCCATTTTACCCGAAAGTGGCCGCGCGCTTTCGCCGGTTCTGCAAAGCGCGTTAACATAGCGGGTTCGCACATCAGCAGACATCGCGCCTTGGAACCCAACGAACTTTCCGCGCCCGCAGGCGGCTTCACCTCCACGCGCTTCATCCTCGTCGAGCCGAGTCATCCGGGCAATGTCGGCGCCGCCGCGCGCGCGTTGAAGACGATGGGCTTCGCGCGCCTGGTCCTCGTCGCGCCGCGCATCGCCGGCGTCAAGAACGAGCCCGAAGCCATCGCGATGGCCTCCGGCGCCGATGACGTCCTCGCGTCCGCCCACGTCGTCGATACGCTCGCCGACGCGCTCGTGGGCGTGCACTGGTCCGTCGCGCTCACGGCACGCATGCGCGAATACGGTCCGCCGCAGATGCCCCCGCGCGCGCTTGCCGGGCGCGCGCATGAGTTCGTGCGCCAGGGCGACATCGCGCTCGTGTTCGGCAACGAGCGCACGGGCCTGTCGAACGCGGATGTCGAGCGCTGCAGCGCGCTTGCGCATATTCCTGCCAACCCCGCCTACAGTTCGCTCAATCTCGCGCAGGCCGTCCAAGTGCTCGCTTACGAGCTGCGGCTCGCGTTTCAGGCGCCGGCGCGTGCGCTCGCCGTCGCCGAATCGTCGGGGCAGAGTGCGTCGAGCGATGAAATCGAAGGCATGTACGCGCATCTCGAAGAGGCGCTCGTCGCGCTCGAGTTCCTCGATCCGGACAATCCGAAGAAGCTGATGTCGCGCGTGCGGCGGCTCTTCGCGCGCGCGGGGCTGGAGCGCGAAGAGGTGAATATCCTGCGCGGAATGGCAAAGCACATCCTCCTGCACGCGAACAAAGACTAGAACGCGCGTGCTCTGATCTGACCGATAGCAGCGACCGCGCTGCCATCGGGGGCATCGAGCGAACTCTCCGCGCTCGCCCTACAATCGGCAAAAAACCGCGACAGCCGATATAAGCTTTGCGTGTTCCGTGCTTAAGGCCTTGCACTGCACGAACGTCTGCGCGCCCCCTTCCCACAATCGAGATATCGCCATGTTCGACCGACTTCGCGAAGACATTGCCGCCATCCGCGAGCGCGATCCCGCCGCCCGCAGCGCGTGGGAGGTCGTCACCTGTTATCCCGGGCTGCACGCGATCGTCCTGCATCGTGTAGCAAACGCGTGCTGGCGGGCGCAATGGCGCTGGCTCGCGCGCTTCGTGTCGCAGCTTGCGCGCTTCCTTACGGGCATCGAGATTCATCCGGGCGCGACGCTCGGGCGGCGCGTGTTCATCGATCACGGCATGGGCGTGGTGATTGGCGAGACCGCTGAAATTGGCGACGACTGCACGATCTATCAGGGCGTGACGCTCGGCGGCACCTCACTCACGCGCGGCGCGAAGCGCCATCCGACGCTCGAGCGCGGCGTGATCGTCGGCGCGGGCGCAAAAGTGCTCGGCGGCTTTACTATCGGCGCGGATGCGAAGATCGGCTCGAACGCGGTGGTCGTGAAGCCGGTGCCGGCGGGCGGCACGGCGGTGGGCAATCCGGCGCGCATCGTGATGCCGGCGGTTTCCAGGCCGAAGGAAACGAAGCACGAAGGTTTCTGCGCTTACGGCATCACGCCGAACGCGGACGATCCGGTCTCGCTCGCCATCCACGGCCTGATCGATCACGCGTCGACGCAGACGCAGCGCATCGACGACATCGTCGCGGCGCTCGAGCGGCTCGGCGCGCGCGTGGAAGCGCTCAATGCCGTCGATGGCGCCGCGCTCGTCGATCTCAAGCGTCTGTGTACGTCGATGGACGGCAAGACGGCGGAAGAGCGCGCCGCTTCGCTGGAGCGATAGGGCGCTACTAGAGCGGCAGCGCGCGCACGCCTTCGTCGTCGAGACGGAGATAGCCGCCGCGCGGCGTATTGGCGTCCAGCTCCCAGTCCGGCAAGACCCAGCGCACGCCCTCGACTTCGCGATGCATCGCCGGACGATGTGTGTGGCCGTGAATCAGCGTATTCGTGCGGCTCTTGATGAAGAGTTCGGACACTGCCTTCCTGGTCACGTCGTATTTGGCCTTGATGCCGGTCATGCGCGAGCCTTCGCTCTTCGTGCGCATGCGCTGGCCTATTCCCAGGCGCGTGTCGAGCGGCAACGCCAGAAAAAGGCGCTGCGCGAACCTGTTGCGCGCGAACGCGCGAAAGCCCTGATACGCGCGATCCGCCGTGCACAGACCGTCGCCGTGCGCGAGCACGATGCGCTTGCCGAACGCGGTGATCACGAAGGGGTCGGGCAGGGGCAATGCGCCCGCATCTTTCATGAAGCGCTTGCCCAGCAGGAAATCGCGATTGCCGTGCATCACATAGAGACCGATGCCGCGTTCGGACAGCGTGTGCATGAGGCGCGTCATGCGGCGCGCGAAGTCGGCGCGCGCGTCGGTCGCGGGACCGTCGAGAATGTCGTCGCCGATCCAGAACTCGAACAGGTCGCCGAGAATGAAAACGGAGTCCGCGTCGTTCGCCGTGACCTCGATGAAATGCTCGAAGGCGGCGACCGTTTTCGGAATCGCTTCCGAGAGATGCAGGTCGGCAATGAAAAACAGCGGGCGCGCTTTGTTCGCTGCGCCCGCTGCTTCGCGATCGAATGAAGTCTTCGTATCGATCATGCAATGACCGGGATCAGACCACGACGGCCTTCTCGATCACCACGTCGTCGACCGGCACGTCCTGGTGGAAGCCCTTCGAACCCGTCTTGACCTTTTTGATCTTCTCGACCACGTCCATGCCTTCGACGACACGGCCGAACACGGTATAGCCCCAACCTTGCGGCGTCGGCGACGAGTGGTTCAGGAAGTCGTTGTCCTTCACGTTGATGAAGAACTGCGCGGTTGCCGAATGCGGATCGTTCGTGCGCGCCATCGCGATCGTGCCGGTGTCGTTCTTGAGACCGTTGTTGGCTTCGTTGTTGACCGGCGCATCGGTCGGCTTCTGGTTCATGCCCGGCTCGAAGCCGCCGCCCTGGATCATGAAGCCGTCGATCACGCGGTGGAACACGGTGTTGTCGTAATGACCCTTCTTCACGTAGTTGAGGAAGTTCTCGACGGTCTTCGGCGCCTTCTCGGCGTCCAGTTCCAGCTTGATGACGCCGTGGTTCGTATGTAGTTCGACCATGATGGTGTTTTCTCCAATGTGTTTGATTGAGCCCCGACGCGGCCTGCGCGCGAGGTCAGCGACATGCGCTTCGGATTACTGCGAGACCACGGTGGCCGACTCGATCACGGTCGGCTTTTGCGGCACGTCCTGCATCGGGCCGCGCGTGGTGGTCGGGCTGCCCTCGATCTTCTTCACGACGTCCATGCCCGCGACGACCTTGCCGAACACGGCATAGCCGTTGCCGTCAGGGCTCGGATAGTCGAGACCCGCATTATCGACCGTATTGATGAAGAACTGGGCGGTGGCCGAGTTCGGGTCGCTCGTGCGCGCCATCGCGATCGTGCCCGTTGCGTTCTTCAGACCGTTCTTGCTTTCGAGCGGAATCGGCGCCCGCGTCGGCTTCTCGGCGAAGCTCGTGCTGAAGCCGCCGCCCTGGATCATGAAGCCCGGAATCACGCGGTGAAAGATCGTGCCGCTGTACTGACCGGACTTCACATAGTCGAGAAAGTTCGCGACTGTCTTCGGCGCCTTCTCGGGATACAGCTCGACCTTGATGTCGCCTTGCGTGGTCTTGAAGAGCACGGTGGGGTGCGCAGCCTGCGCAGTCGGCTGGGCGAACGCCGGTGCGCTCGCAATCAGGGCAGCGCTCGAAAGCGCCAACATCAGGAATTTCATGAAGGATGGATCCTCGTGTGGTGAATGCAGACAGTCGAGCGCGAAGGGCGCTTACGGTTGCGCCTTCGGCGCGACATAGGGCGTGGTCGGCAGCGGGCCGGTCGGCCCGCCGAACGGCGAATACTCGTCGGGCGCTGGCATGGCCGGCGAGCCGGTGTCGGACGCAGGCGCCCATTCGTCGGCGGCCGTGCGCGGCGCGATTGCCGCACCCGCGCCGGATGCGCCTTCCGCCGCGCCCGCGCGCTTCTTCGGAGGCGTGTAGATGTTCTGGATCGCCGTGATGCGCTGGCTCGTGATCGGGCTCTTCGAGCCGAGCGATTGCGCGCGCTTGTACGACTCGCTCGCGAGACGAAGATAAAGATCGCCCAGATTGTCGTATGCGAGCGCATAGCCGGGGTTCGCCTTGACCGCCGTTTCGAGCGCGGCGCGCGCGTCTTCGTAGCGGCCCTTCTTCGCGTAGAGAGCGGCGAGATTGTTGTATGGCTCGGGCAGTTCTGGATAGGCCTGCGTGAGCTCGGTGAAGGCGGTGATGGCTTCGTCGTCGCGGTTCAGGCGCGCGAGCACGGTTGCGCGCTTGAACTTCGCCTGCACGTCGCGCGGATTGGCCGCGATGCGCGCATCGAGTTGCGTGAGTGCGGCGCTCCAGTCCTTGTTCGCGATGGCCGAATCGACTTGCGGCGTGTCGTCGCGCGTGGCGGTCGAGGTCTGCGCGAGCGCGGCCCCGGACATGCCGACGCATGCGGCGAAGCCGAGCGTCGCGATGGCGAGCGTCCGGGCGGCGAATGTGCCGAGCGTCCGGGAAGCGAACCGGCAAGAGAGTTGCAGAGACGTGCGCGCTTTGCGATGAGTCACTTGGAATCGAGTCAATGAAGGTTGCAGCGAAAGAAGCCACGAAAGCGGCGAAAGAGACCGCGAGCGCGTGAGGGCGTGAACGATCGCGAGGATCGGAGAGCGAGCAGATTTGCCCGATGCGGCGCACTGTCCGGCAAGGCTTTCGGCCTGGCCCGGAGCGCGGCTTGCAAAGCCCGCCGCGCGGCCGCTTCGACATTTCATAGGCTCAAGTCCCGGTGTTATACTCCGACCCATTCTAACAAAAGGTCTGCACGTCCCGCGCACGTGTCTTGCGCCTGGTTCTCCGGGCACGCATGCCGCGCCGACGCCAGACTATCTTTCGCCACTCGTGGCCGCCTCCGTCCTGGTCGCATGACCGTCGTGTTCGTGCTCGCGTGTGGGTCTCGTTTGCTCCCGCGCGCTTCGAACACGCCGCCTGCTGCCCGGCATACGGTCGACTCCGGTCCATGCTTCGCCTTCTATGAACTCGCTGCGCATCTACAACACGCTCGCCCGTGACAAGCAACCCTTCACGCCGCTCAAAGCCGGCGAGGTACGCATGTATGTCTGCGGAATGACGGTGTATGACTATTGTCACATCGGCCATGCGCGCGTGATGGTGGTCTTCGATATCGTGCAACGATGGCTGCGCACGCTCGGCTACAAGGTCACGTATGTGCAGAACATCACGGACATCGACGACAAGATCATCCGCCGCGCAGTCGAGAACAACGAGCCGATCAAGTCGCTCACGCATCGCTTCATCACGGCGATGCATGAAGACGCGGCCGCGCTCGGCGTCGCGCGCCCGGACATCGAGCCGCGCGCGACCGACTTCATCCCGCAGATGCTCGGCATGATCGATGCATTGGAGGCGAACGGCTACGCGTATCAGGCGAAGGACGGCGACGTGAACTACGCGGTGCGCAAGTTCGCCGACTACGGCAAGCTGTCGGGCAAGTCGATCGAAGACCTGCGCGCGGGCGAGCGCGTCGCCGCGAACGATGCGAAGGAAGATCCGCTCGACTTCGTGCTGTGGAAGCGGGCGAAGGCCGGCGAGCCCGCCGACTCCGGCTGGGATTCGAAGTGGGGCCGCGGGCGTCCGGGCTGGCACATCGAATGTTCCGCGATGGGCTGCACGCTGCTCGGCGATCACTTCGACATTCACGGCGGCGGGCAGGACCTGCAGTTCCCGCATCACGAGAACGAAATCGCGCAGAGCGAAGGCGCGACCGGCAAGACGTTCGTGAACTACTGGATGCACAACGGCTACGTGCAGATCGACAACGAGAAGATGTCGAAGTCGCTCGGCAACTTCTTCACGATCCGCGAAGTCCTTGAAAAATTTGATGCCGAAGTGGTGCGCTTCTTTATTGCGCGGGCACACTACCGGTCGCCGCTGAATTACAGCGACGTGCATATCGACGATGCGAAGAACGCGTTGACGCGCCTATATACGGCGTTGAAGGATGTCGAGCCGGACAATCAGCAACTTGACTGGAACGAGGCGAACGCGCAGCGTTTCCAGTCTGCGATGAACGACGACTTCAACACGCCGGTGGCCGTATCAGTGTTGTTCGATCTCGCGAGCGAAGTGAATCGTACGCGCGAGCCCGCGCTCGCTCGTCAGCTCAAGGGTCTCGCGGGCGTGCTCGGTCTACTCGGGCGCGAGCCGCGTGTGTTCCTGCAGCAGGCGAGCGGCACGGGTTCGGAGCCGCGACTTTCGCCGCAGGAGATCGAAGCGAAGATCGCCGGACGCATTGCCGCGAAGCAGGCGAAGAACTACGCCGAAGCAGACCGGATTCGTGCCGAATTGCTCGAAGCCGGTATTGCGCTTGAAGACAAACCGGGTGGGTCGACCGAATGGCGCCGCGTGTGAGCGCGACCATTCGAACCCTCTGATCGACTCACCAGGCAGGAGGCAAGATGGCAACGGCCAGGAAGACGCCGGTCAAACGACCCGCGTCTGTCAGCGATGCGTCGGGCGCGGCAAAGCGCACGCGCGGCGCGCAAACGAAAGCGGACACGCAGCAGATTGATGGCGCAGGTGCGACGGGCGGCCGCAAGACGGCGCTCAAGCGCGGCCCCGCCGGCGCGAAGCCGGCGAGAAGCGCCGCGCTCAAGGCGGCGAAGCCCGAGACGGCGGCGCGCCTGAACGGGGCCGCACGCCCATCCAACGCAGGCACGGAAGAAGCCGAAGCGTCGCCCGCGAAGGGCAACGGCCGCGCGGTTGCGGGCGATGGCGCGAGCGCGCAGGCGCTCGTCGCGGAGCGGGGCGAAGTCGTGCGCAAGTCGCGCGTCGTCACGGCCGACGCGGCGGTGCCGGTGCAGATCGGCGGGCTCACGCGCGAAATCGTTCGTCCCGACTACTGGGATCGTGCGTGCGCCGATCTCATGAAGCGCGACCGCATCCTCAAGAAGCTGATCCCGAAGTTCGGCGAGATCCATCTCGTCAATCTCGGCGATCCATTCTCGACGCTCGCGCGCTCGGTGGCCGGTCAGCAGATTTCAGTGAAGGCGGCGCAAGCGATCTGGGAGCGCGTGAAAGGCGCATGCCCGGAGGTCCATCCCGCGCATTTCATCCGTCTCGGCCACGAGAAGCTGCAGGCGTGCGGTTTGTCCAGACGCAAGGCCGAATACATTCTCGATCTCGCGCAGCATTTCGAATCCGGCGCGCTGCATGTCGATGCATGGACATCGATGGACGACGAAGCCGTGATCGCCGAGCTCACGCAGATTCGCGGCATCGGCCGATGGACGGCCGAGATGTTCCTCATCTTCAATCTGTCGCGCCCGGACGTTTTGCCGCTCGACGATCTCGGCCTGATTCAGGCAATCAGCGTCAACTACTTCAGCGGGGAGCCGGTGACGCGCAGCGAGGCGCGCGAAGTGGCGGCGAACTGGGAACCATGGCGCACGGTCGCGACCTGGTACATGTGGCGCAGTCTCAATCCGATTCCGGCGGATCACTAAAATACACACGCGCGGGGCGCGCGAATTTCGCGACCTATCGTTGATTTATAATCGATAGTTCCCGCGCGAATTTTTGAGGGACGGACGCGGTTAGAATACGCGCTGCCCGATGTTCTAGGACTCGAACATATGAAGACCACGTTTCTGGATTTCGAGCAGCCGATCGCTGAACTCGAAGCGAAGATCGAAGAACTCCGCTTCGTTCAGGACGATTCCGCTGTCGATATTTCGGAAGAAATCGAGCGGCTGTCGAAAAAGAGCCAGCAGCTCACGAAGGATCTCTACGCGAACCTGTCGCCCTGGCAAGTTTCGCAGATTGCGCGTCACCCGCAGCGTCCGTACACGCTCGACTATGTGAGCGAGCTTTTCACCGATTTCCACGAATTGCATGGCGACCGCGCCTTCGCGGACGACCTCGCGATCGTCGGCGGTTTCGCGCGTTTCAACGGTCAGCCGTGCATGGTGATCGGCCATCAGAAGGGCCGCGATACGAAGGAACGCGCGCTGCGCAACTTCGGCATGCCGCGTCCGGAAGGTTATCGCAAGGCCGAGCGTCTGATGCGCACGGCCGAGAAGTTCAGCCTGCCGATCTTCACGTTCGTCGATACGCCGGGCGCCTATCCGGGCATCGGCGCGGAAGAGCGCGGACAGTCCGAAGCCATCGGACGCAATCTGTATGTGATGGCCGAGCTCAAAACGCCGATCATCACGACGATCATCGGCGAGGGCGGCTCGGGCGGCGCGCTCGCGATCGCAGTCGCCGATACCGTGATGATGCTGCAGTTCTCAACCTATTCGGTGATTTCGCCCGAAGGCTGCGCGTCGATTCTGTGGAAGAGCGCGGCGAAGGCGCCCGAGGCGGCCGAGGCACTCGGCCTCACGGCGCATCGCCTGAAGGCGCTCGGTCTGATCGACAAGATCGTGAACGAGCCGCTCGGCGGCGCGCACCGCGATGCGAAGGGTATGGCCGCGCTCCTGCGCCGCGCGCTCGCCGATTCGCTGCGTCAGTTCCAGGGCATGAGCGTCAACGACTTGCGCGAGCGTCGCTTCGAGAAGCTGATGGCGTACGGCAAGTACAAGGAATCGCTGCCGGGCGCGTAATCCCGCCATCGTTCGTCATCTCATCTTTCACGAACTCTCGTGACATCCGATAACGAAACCCCAGCCGGCCGCCTCGTCTTCGAGGCGGTGCGCGCGTCGGTTTCGGACGCGGACCTTTCCTCCGATGCGCTTCTCGCGGTCGCCTTGAGCGGCGGGCTCGACTCCACCGTGCTGCTCGATGCCGCCGTGCGCTGCTTCGGCGCGCGGCGCATCGTCGCGCTGCATATTCATCATGGCCTGAGTCCCAATGCGAACGCGTGGGCCGCGCATTGCGAGCGCTTCGCGGCGTCGCTCGACGTGCGTTACGCCGCGCGTCATGTCGATGTCGCGCGCGCGGGCGGCGAGAGCCTCGAAGCGGCGGCGCGCGACGCGCGTTACCGCGCGCTCGACGACCTCTGCGACGAGCACGGCGCGAACGCGCTCCTGATCGCGCATCACGCCGACGATCAGGCCGAAACCGTGCTGCTGCAATTGCTGCGCGGCGCGGGCGTCGCGGGTCTGGCGGCGATGGCGCCGCAGCGGGCGGACGGCGCGGTGCCGCGTCTGCGTCCGCTTCTGCGATTGCTGCGCGCGCAACTCGAGCAATACGCGCACGAGCGCGATCTGAGCTGGATCGACGACGAATCCAACGGCGACACGCGCTACTCGCGCAACGCGCTTCGGCATGACGTGCTCCCCGTGCTCGCGGTGCATTTCCCCGGTTTTCGCGACGCGCTCGCGCGCACGGCATCGCATGCGGCGTCGGCGCAGCGGCTTCTGGATCAGCTCGCGCGCATCGATCTCGTGCATGTGCGAAGCACGAGCGAAGAGGGCGCGCTCATGCTCGACGCGTTCCTCGCACTCGACGACGATCGCGCGATCAACCTCATGCGTTTCTGGATTCGCTCGCGCGGCCTGCTGGCGGCATCGACGGCGCGTATCGCCGACATGCTGCGCCAGTTGCGCGATGTGGCTGCCGCGCGCGATGGCCATGCGCTGCGCGTCGATCATGCGGGGCATAGCCTGCGCGTCTATCGCAATGTGCTGTTCTGGGAACCGGGCGACAGCGCTGACGCGCCCGATCTCGACGACGGCGCGGCCCCGTTCAAAGCCGTTGTGGAACTGCAATGGCGGGACGAGGAGGTGTGGCGCCTGCCGCAATGGCGCGGCTCGTTCGTGTTCGAACCTGTCGATGCGCCCGGCGACGACGTCGTCGGGGAAGGCGTGTTGCGCGCCGCGCCGCTCGCCGCGCGCTCGCGGGTGGGCGGGGAACGCATGCGCGTGGCGTCCGAAGCGCCGAGCCGCACGCTCAAGAACCTGTTTCAGGAGCGCGGCGTGCCGGCGTGGAAGCGCGATGTGCCGATGCTTTTCGTCGGCGAGGCGTTGCTCTTCGTGCCGCATGTGGGCGTGAATCGCGACGCGGCGCCGAGTGCGGCGCACGGCCCGCTGCGCCGCATTTCATGGCGGCCGGATTTACTGCTGGCGTAGGGCGCTTGAGGCAGGCGTTGAGCCGAAGTCGGTAAAATCGCCGCCACGGTCGCTCCATCTTGTAATTTCAGCCTCGATCGGGTACGGTAACTCGTTTTCGCCCAAGCGCGTGTTTGCGCGGCATCTCCGTTCAAAAGACTCGATTTCGCCCGCAACGACGCATCCGTGCGCCGCATACAACATTCGTGCGAGCGCGCGACGGGCGTGCGGCAGCGCCCGCTGCTCGTAGGCTTCGACATCCCCTGAAGCAAATCGAGCGCGAGTCTCAAGCGCTCTCGCGCCAACGCGCGTGAAGCGCGGTTTTCCCTCCAGTTCAAAACGACAATGGCACTCATCGTACACAAATACGGCGGCACTTCGATGGGCTCGGTCGAGCGCATCAAGAACGTCGCCAAGCGCGTCGCCAAATGGCACAAGGCCGGCCACAAGATGGTCGTCGTGCCCTCGGCGATGTCCGGCGAAACCAATCGCCTGCTCGGTCTCGCAAGAGACATCAAGGCCGACCCGGACCCGCGCGAACTCGACATGATTGCCTCGACCGGCGAGCAGGTGAGCGTGGGGCTTCTCGCCATCGCGCTGCACGCCGAAGGTCTCGACGCCGTGAGCTACGCCGGCTGGCAAGTGCCGATCAAGACGGACAGCGCGTTCACGAAGGCGCGCATCAGCGAGATCGACGGCGAGCGCGTGCTGAAGGATCTCGACGCGGGCAAGGTCGTGGTCATCACCGGCTTCCAGGGCGTCGATCCCGAAGGCCATATCGCGACGCTCGGCCGCGGCGGCTCGGACACGTCGGCGGTGGCGATCGCGGCGGCCATGAAGGCGGACGAGTGCCTGATCTACACCGACGTCGACGGCGTCTACACGACCGACCCTCGCGTCGTCGAAGAAGCCCGCCGTCTGGACCGCGTGACCTTCGAGGAAATGCTGGAAATGGCGAGCCTCGGCTCGAAGGTGCTGCAGATCCGCTCGGTGGAATTCGCCGGCAAGTATCAGGTGAAGACGCGCGTGCTCTCCAGCCTGACCGATCCGCTGATGCCGCTCGCCGATGAGATGCACTCCGGCACCCTGATTACTTTTGAAGAAGACGAGAACATGGAAAAAGCAGTGATTTCTGGCATCGCGTTCCAGCGCGACGAAGCGCGCATCGCGGTCATGGGCGTGCCCGACAAGCCGGGCGTCGCGTATCAGATTCTCGGGCCGGTCGCCGATGCGAATATCGACATCGACATGATCATTCAGAACCAGAGCGTGAACGGAAAGACCGACTTCACGTTCACGGTTGGCCGCGGCGATTACCACCGCGCGCTCGAAATCCTGAACAACCAGGTGAAGGGCCACGTTCAGGCGGAAACCGTTCTGGGCGACCCGAAGGTGTCGAAGGTGTCGGTGGTGGGCGTCGGCATGCGCTCGCACGTTGGCATCGCGAGCACGATGTTCCGCACGCTGTCGGAAGAGGGCATCAACATCCAGATGATCTCCACTTCGGAAATCAAGATTTCGGTGCTGATCGACGAGAAGTACACCGAGCTCGCCGTGCGCGCGCTGCACAAGGCATTCGAACTCGACCGTGCGTAATTGCGTGTGACACGCGTGTGAAGGCTCGCAGGCGTTTCGAGTCATTCACGCCGTTGCGGTTTGCGGACCCGGCGATTCGGTATTGACCGTTTTGAAAAAAATAATCATGCGAATTTGACCCGCGCCTGCGAACACGCTATTATCTCGATCTCGTTGCACTGCACTCCCGGTGCAACGAAAAGTTTGGGAGACGTGGCCGAGAGGTCGAAGGCACTCCCCTGCTAAGGGAGCATCTGGCTAAAAACTGGATCGAGGGTTCGAATCCCTCCGTCTCCGCCAGTTGTCGTAGAAAGGCCCCGCAAGCTTAAAACTTGCGGGGCTTTTTCTTTTTGCGCTGCGATCTGCCTTCGTGGCTCTCCATTATTTCGTCATCCTGCACGAATCGCATGCGACAAGAGACACTCTAGCTTTAGGAAATGTCCGCTTTCTATGGTGACCGTAGGTAACTAACCTCGCGGGTTGCTTGTCCTTGGGCAAGCAAAGTGCAACGTACGCAACGTACGCGTTCGTTGTCCCGATTGACGGTTGTTGCCCAATGCGCAGTCGGCATCAGGCAACACCATTTCAAGGTTCGCCAGTTCAGTCATGGTATCTATCAGGAAGCTCATTGCTCCAGCGCTCATGTCGCTGCTTTGCGCAGCACAGGCGCATTCGGAATCGCTCGATCCGACTCTTCTCAAACTGATGGGCGTACAGGGCCCGCATAGCCAGTTCGCCGGTCCTTATGTCGGCGCCAAGTTCGGTGCCAACTGGTCGGACATCACGGGTCCGAATCAGAAGACCACGCATACGACGTTATTTCCGGGCCTCGTGGCTGGCGTCAATTACGACGTCGACCGTTTCGTGGTTGGTTTCGAGGGATTCATGGATTTCCACGGCGGCTCGACGACCAAGAAGGACGGTGGCATCGACGTGAGGTTCGGCATGCCGGTCAACGAGAACATCTTGCCGTACGCACGCATCGGCTTCACGGGTACGTGGCCCGATACGCGCCTGCATTACGGCGGCGGCGTCGAATACAAATTCGAAAAAAACTGGAGCGTGGCCGCCGAATACACCGGCGATACGTCGAGCTACCAGGGCGGTCATCGCCGCAACGATAGCCTGACCGTGGGCGTGCACTACTACTTCTTCTGATCGGTTCCTGCCGACACGCGCGTCACCGCGCGCGTTGCGCTCAACTACCCGTTACTTTCCCGACGCGATCCGATCCTGAATATGCTTCGCCCGCGCCGGCGACGACGGATGCGAGTCGAGCATGCTCGATTTGCCGCCATCGATCGATGCGAGCTTCTGGAACGCCGTCACGAGTCCCGCCGGGTTGTATCCCTTCTTCTTCTGCATGTCGAACGAGTAGTCGTCGGCGGCGGATTCCTGCGACTGCGAGAACTGCGCATTCACGAACTTCTCCGACAGATCGCCGAGCTGCGACGCCGACAGGTTTCCGACGACGCCGCCTGCCGACGACGCCACCGAGCGTGCCGCCGACGTCGCATACGCGACCTGCATCGCCTTCTTGGTGTGGCCGAGCGCGACGTGACCCATTTCGTGGCCGACGACGCCGCGCACTTCGTCATCGTTCATCAGGTCCATGAGGCCGCTGTAGACGCGCACGCAACCGTTGGCCATCGCCCACGCGTTGACGTCCTTCGTGATGTACACCTTGTAGTTGACGGGCACGCCGTTGATGTTGTCGCCGAGTTGCTTCAAGATCTTGTTCAGGCGCTGCGTGTATTGGCTCGACGCGGGCGCGACCTTGTTCTCGCTGTCGAGTTGCGCGCACGACTTGTCGGAGATCGTGCGCACGTCGGAATCGCTGAGCGACAGTGCCTGCGTCGCCAATTGCCCGGATTGCAACAATTGGTTCGGATCCATGCTGCTCATGCTGCTGCACGACGCAAGGGTGAACACGGCGGATGCCGCCAGCGCGATGCGGAAGATCGTCATAGTTTTACCTTTGGAATGTCATTGTGGTTGTCGTTGCGCGCGGATGCGCGGACGCCGGCGCAATGCTAATGACAGGCGACTTGTAAGCAACACGAAAAATCCGATTTTGCTGGCAGAACGGATGGAAAATCCAGCGCCAAGCGCGAATCAGTCGCGCATGCGAAGCGAATCAATCGTTCGCGCGGTTTCGTGCGATGCGCACGCGCGCGGCAATCGAGCCGATCGGCGATGCGTCGATGGCCTGGGCGGGCGCGCCGGGCAGGGCGTCGGCGAGCAGGGAGGTCAGCGTCTGTCCCGGCGGCATCTCGACGAAAACATTCGCGCCGAGCTCGGGGAGCGCAATCGTCGAATCGTGCCAGCGCACCGGATAGGGGAGATTGGCGGCGAGGTATTCCCGGATGGCGTCGGCGCGGCGCAGCACGCGCGCACCGCGATTGCCGACATTACGCGATGCGCGGCGTGTCGATGCGCACCGTGCTCGCCGCTTCGATCAGACGTTCGGCGGCGCTTTCGAGCAGCACGCAATGCGACGGCACGCTCACGCAGAGCCGTTCGGCCTTGCGCGCGCCGCGCGACAGTGCGATCTCGCGGACCTGCGCGAGCGCGGCGTCGCTGCCCGATACGACGATCTGGCGCGGCGCGTTCAGATTGCCGATGTAGGCATCGGCGCCGCCGGAGACCAAAGGGCAGGAGCTGCCGAACTGAGTGACGTAAAGCCCGTGCGCGGACTGCGGCCTTCGTGATTCGAAGACCGCTTTTCTATAGACGCGAGCTTACGTTTTCGTAAGTTTTTCTTCGGTAATAGCAGGTTACGAAGTCGAACACTTGAAGCCGCATCCGTCCGATATAGTCCCGTCAACACAACAAACAACCCATCGAGGTGGGGCATCACATGAACAAGGTATCGAAGGCTTCCGTGCTGGCGGGCGCCGTGATGATCGGCGGTCTGATGCTGTCCGGCGCTGCCAATGCAGGCGTATCCGTGGGCGTCAACATCGGGGTGCCCGCGCCCGTGTACGTCGCGCCTGCGCCGGTCTATGCGCCGCCTCCGCCGCCCGTCGTGTACGCGCCGCCTCCGCCGGTCTATGCGCAGCCCACAATCGTGGTCGGCTGGCATGGCGATCGTTACTGGGATGGCCGTCGCTATTGGGATCGAGACGACTACTATCGCCATTACGATCACGGTCATGATCACGGCCACGGTCATGGACACGACAACGGCCGTCACAACGGCTGGCATTGAGCGTCGCGCATTGCAGGCAAACGGCCCCGAAAGCCACCCGTTCTGGCGGGTGGCTTTTTTGTTGCGGCGCTACCTGACCAGGGCAGCTTCGCCGATAAAGCATCAGCCTCAGGCAATATGCCGCCTCGACGCAATGTAACAAAAGGTAAGCTTTCTCCTGACATTTGGCCGGAGCGCAGAGGAACTTACAAAGCTGAAATATTGCGTTGAAAGCTTTCCGTTATATTTCGGCCAAGCGAACAAGCATAAAAGCGAGGTCGGATTGCAGATGAACAGGAAATTCTCGGGTCGATTCGTGGCGAGTGTGCTGGCGATTGCGGCGGTGAGCGCGACGGGCGCGGCACGCGCCGACGTGCACGTGGGCGTGAACATCGGCATTCCGGCACCGGTGTATGTCGCGCCTACGCCGGTCTATGCGCCGCCTCCGCCGCCGGTCGTCTATCAGCCCGCGCCGATGTATGCGCCGCCAGTGTTCATCGGCTGGCACGGCAATCGGTATTGGGACGGCCGGCGCTACTGGAGCCGCGGCGACTGGGATCGCTATCACGGGCATGGGCGCGGGCCGCATCATGGTCCGCCGCCAGGACACGGTCATGGAAACGGGCACGGTCACGGTCACGGCGGTCCGCACGGGCATCGCTGAAGGCCGGGCGCGAATCGGCCGCAGCCAGCAAAAAGCGCCGCTCACGCAAGGTGAGCGGCGCTTTTTTTGATGCAGGGAACAAGCGGTTATTCCGCTTCGCCGCCCATTCCGCCGACGACCGCATGGAACCCGGCATCGACGTGAACGACTTCCGCGCTCACGCCGCCCGACAGATCCGACAGCAGGAACGCCGCGACATTGCCCACTTGCTCGATCGTCACGTTGCGCTTGAGCGGCGCGTTCTCTTCGACGAAGTTCAGGATCTTGCCGAAGCCCTTGATGCCGCTCGCCGCGAGCGTCTTGATCGGGCCGGCCGAAATGGCGTTGACGCGCACGCCCTTGCCGCCGAGCGACGGCGCTGCCGCCATATAACGCACGCTCGCCTCGAGCGATGCCTTCGCGAGACCCATCGTGTTGTAGTTCGGCAGCGCGCGCTCGGCGCCGAGATAGCTCAGCGTGAGCAGCGACGAGCCGTCCTTCAGCATCGGCAGGGCGGCCTTCGCAAGCGCGGGGAAGCTGTATGCGGAGATGTCGTGGGCAACGCGGAAGTTCTCGCGCGTCATGCCGTCGAGAAAGTCTCCCGCGATCGCCTCGCGCGGCGCGAAGCCGATGGAATGCACGAGGCCATCGAGCGTGTCCCAGCGTTCCATAAGCGATGCGAAGAGCCCTTCGATCTGCGCATCGTCGGCGACGTCGCAGGGATAGACCATGTCGCTGCCGAACTCGGTCGCGAATTCGGTGATGCGCTCCTTGAATCGCTCGCCGACATACGTGAACGCCAGTTCCGCGCCTTCGCGCTTGCAGGCCGCGGCAATGCCGTAAGCGATCGAGCGGTTCGACAGCAGGCCTGTCAGCAGAATTCGTTTTCCAGCGAGAAAGCCCATGAATGCTCCTTCTTTGATGTCAGTGTCGCGCGCGGGCGCCGGGGTGAACGAAAGCCGCGGATGCCGCGCGTAGCGTGCGTCGTGCGATCGGCCTGCATCGGGACGCCTGGATGCCGGGCCGAACGGTGCGTGATTTTGGGTAGAATTCTCTCACATCGCAATGCCCCGCCAAGGATTCTCGCGGCGTTCGCTTCGGGCGTCTGCCCGGGTCACTCAAACGCATCACACCCTCATATCGCGCCAAGAGGCACATGACGACCCGTACGACGATCCGCCCATTTCGCGCCTCATCCCGTTTCTTCGCGCTTGCATTGGCCGGATCGATCGCATCGTTCGCGAGCCCGGCGCATGCGGTTCACGCGATCGCGCAATACGGCGAGCCGAAATATCCCGCGGGTTTCAAGCACTTCGATTACGTCAACCCCGGCGCCCCGCGCGACGGCACGCTCGTGCTCGCGAATCCGAGCCGGCTGACGAGCTTCGACAAGTTCAATCCGTTCACGTTGCGCGGCAACCCGGCGCCCGGTCTTTCGCTGATGTTCGAAAGCCTGACGACGGGCAGCTCCGACGAAGTATCGACCGCGTATGGCCTGCTCGCCGACGATATCTCGGTCGCGCCGGACGGCATGTCGACGACCTTTCACATCAATCCGAAAGCGCGCTTCTCGAACGGCGATCCGGTCACGGCCGAGGACGTCAAATTCTCGTTCGAGACGCTCAAAAGTCCGCTGGCCGCGCCGCAGTTCTCCGTCTACTTCGGGCAGATCGCGCGCGCGGTCGTCGTCGATCCGCTCACGATCCGCTTCGAGTTCAAGACCGCGACGCGCGAAATGCCGCTGCTCGCGGGCGGCATTCCCGTGTTCTCGCGCAAGTGGGGGATGAAGCCGGACGGTACGCGCATTGCGTTCGATCGAATTGCGTTTCAGAAGCCGATCGGCAGCGGGCCGTATCTGATCGACCGCTACGACAACGGCCGCACGATCTCATACAGGCGCAATCCGGAGTACTGGGGCGCGTCGCTCCCGGTGCGCGTCGGCATGTTCAATTTCGCGCACATCGACTACAAGCTCTACGGCGATCCCACCGCGCGTCTAGAAGCCTTCAAGGCGGGCGAGTATGACGTGCTCGTCGAATATGTCGCGCGAAGCTGGGTGCGGCGCGATATCGGCAAGCGTTTCGACAGCGGCGAACTCATCAAGCGCGAGTTCCCGCAGCACAACGGCACGGGCATGCAGGGATTTTTCATCAACACGCGCAAGCCACTCTTCAAGGACGTGCGCGTGCGCCAGGCGCTCGATCTCGCGCTCGATTTCGAGTGGCTCAACCGGCAGCTTTTCTTCAATCAGTACAAGCGCATCGACAGCTTTTTCGTCAATACCGATCTGCAAGCGAGGGCCACGCCGAGCGAAGGCGAACTCGCGATCCTGAACCCGCTGAAGAGCCAACTCGATCCGGCCGTGTTCGGCGAGATGCCGCGTCAGCCGGACACCGATCCGCCCGGCTCGCTCCGCGCGAATCTCATCAAGGCGCGCGAATTGCTCCGTGAAGCCGGCTGGACATATCGCGACGGCGCGCTGCGCAACGCGAAGGGCGAGCCCTTCGTCTTCGAGATTCTCGACGACACGGGCGGCGGCGCATCGATGGAGCCGGTCGCGGCCGCGTTCGGGCGCAATCTGCAGAAGCTCGGCATCACGATGAACTTTCGCACCGTCGACTACGCGCTCATCCAGAAGCGGCTCGATGCCTTCGATTTCGACATGACGAGCGTGCGCATGCCAGACGTGCAGGTGCCGGGCACCGAGCAGGTCTCGCGCTTCGGCAGCAAGTCCGCCGACGAACAGGGCTCGGACAATCTCGCGGGCGTGAAGTCGAAGGCCGTCGATGCGATCCTGCAGAAAGTGATTTCCGCACAGACGCGCGAGCAGCTTGTCGACGCGACGCACGCGCTCGATCGCGTGCTGATGAACGGCTACTATGTGGTGCCGCACTGGTACTCGGCGACGCATCGCGTGGCGTATCGCAATACGCTTGGCTTTCCGTCGACGTTGCCGCTGTATTACGGCGCCGAGGAATGGGTCATATCGACGTGGTGGGCCAAGTCCGCGCCCGCGGCGAAATAAAGAACGGTGCGCCATGTGGAGCTACATCCTTAAACGCATTCTCCTGATGATCCCGACGCTCATCGGCGTGCTGACGCTCACGTTCGTCGTGATCCAGTTCGTGCCGGGCGGTCCCGTCGAGCAGGCCGTGCACGATCTGCGGCGCGGTCAGTCGGAGGGCGGTGGCGGCGGTTTCGGCCTGCGCACGCATACGGGCGTCGATGCGCAGCAGGTCGAGCAGCTCAAGAAGCTCTATGGCTTCGACAAGCCGCCGCTGCAACGCTATGTTCTGATGCTCGGCAAGTTCGCGCGCTTCGATCTCGGCGAGAGCTACTTCAGGCATCAGAGCGTGTGGTCGCTGATCGTGTCGAAGCTGCCGGTGTCGATCAGCATCGGCTTGTGGACCTTTTTCATCACGTATCTGATATCGGTGCCGCTCGGCATCGCGAAGGCCGTCAGGAATGGCTCGAAGTTCGATGTCGCGACGAGTCTCGTCGTGCTCGTTGGTTTCGCTATTCCGGGCTTCGTGCTGGGCGTGCTGCTGCTCGTGCTCTTCGGCGGCGGATCGTTCTGGCAACTGTTCCCGCTGCGCAATCTCACGTCCGACAACTGGGCGGCGCTTTCTCTCGGCGGCAAGATTCTCGACTATCTGTGGCACATCACGTTGCCGGTGACGGCGTCGGTGGTGGGCAGCTTCGCCATCATCACGATGCTCACGAAGAACGCGTTTCTCGACGAGATTCGCAAGCAGTATGTGCTGACCGCGCGCGCGAAAGGCCTGGGCGAGCGCCGCGTGCTGTGGAAACACGTGTTTCGCAATGCGCTCCTGCCGCTGATCGTCGGCTTTCCGGCGGCGTTCATCGGCGCGTTCTTCACGGGCAGCCTGCTGATCGAGACGCTGTTCTCGCTCGACGGGCTGGGCCTGCTTTCGTACGAATCCGTCGTGCGGCGCGACTATCCGGTCGTGCTCGGCACGCTCTATCTCTTCACGCTGATCGGCCTCGCGACGAAGCTCGTCTCGGATCTTTGTTACGTCTGGGTCGATCCGCGCATTCAATTCGAACAACTGGAGCGCTGATTTGAATCGAGCCGCTTCATCGGAATCGTCACGGCGCGAGCCCAACGGCAGCGACGCGCAACCGTTGCGCGGCGAGGCATCGGTGCCGCCGGGGCGGCGCGTCTGGCTGCGCTTCAAGCGCAACCGCCTCGGGTACTGGAGCCTCGTCGTGTTCATCGCGGCGTTCGTCATCAGCCTCGCGGGCCCGCTCTGGTCGAACGACAAGCCGCTCGTCGTCCGGTACCAGGGGCACATGTACTTTCCGCTCGTGAAGACCTATGCGGAGACGACTTTCGGCGGCGATTTCCCGACGCCCGCCGATTATCTCGATCCCTTCGTGCGCGACCGTTTCAGCGCGCCCGGCAACTTCGCGATCTATCCGCCGAATCACTACTACTACGACACGCTCAACTATTTCTCGAAAGGCTCGAACCCGGCGCCGCCTTCGCGCGAAAACTGGCTCGGCACCGACGACCGCGGCCGCGACGTGTTTGCGCGGCTCGTGTACGGCTTTCGCGTGTCGGTGCTGTTTGCCCTCGTGCTGACGGTGATCGGCACGATCCTCGGTGTCGTCGCGGGCGCGGTTCAGGGCTACTTCGGAGGACGGATCGATATCACCGGGCAGCGGCTTATCGAGATATGGAGCGCGCTGCCGGAGCTCTATCTGCTCATCATCTTCGCGTCGATCTTCGAGCCGAGCCTGATCCTGCTGATCATCCTGCTGTCGCTGTTCGGATGGATCGGCTTGTCGGATTACGTGCGCGCGGAGTTTCTGCGCAATCGCACGCAGGACTATGTGCGCGCGGCGCGCGCAATGGGCCTGTCGAACTGGCAGATCATCTGGCGGCACGTGCTGCCCAATAGCCTCACGCCTGTCATCACGTTCCTGCCGTTTCGCATGAGCGGCGCGATTCTCGCGCTGACGAGCCTCGATTTTCTCGGTCTGGGCGTGCCGTCGCCGACGCCCTCGCTCGGCGAGCTGCTCGCGCAGGGCAAGGCCAATCTCGACGCCTGGTGGATTTCGCTTTCGACCTTCGGCGTGCTCGTCGCCACGCTGCTCTTGCTGACCTTCATGGGCGATGCCTTGCGCAACGCGCTCGACACGCGCATCGCCGATGCAGTGAAAGCGGGAGGCGGGCAGTGAGCGAGCCACTTCTTTCGATTCGCGACCTGCGCGTGCGCTTCGGTGACACGCTCGCCGTCGACGGCGCGAATCTCGATATCCGCGCGGGCGAGCGTGTGGCGCTCGTCGGCGAATCGGGCTCGGGCAAGAGCGTGACGGCGCTGTCGATCCTGCGCCTGCTGCCCGACGCCGAGGTGGCCGGCTCGGTCCGCTTCGCCGGCGAGGAATTGCTGTCGAAGAGCGAGCTCGCGATGCGCGGTTTGCGCGGCTCCGATATCGCGATGATCTTCCAGGAGCCGATGACGGCGCTCAATCCGCTCTACACGGTGGGCGACCAGATCGGCGAGACGATCCAGCTACACGACGGCACGAGTCCGCGCGAGGCCCGGCAACGCGCGATTGCGCTGCTCGCGCGCACCGGCATCACCGAGCCGGAAAGGCGTGTGGACAGCTATCCGCATCAGCTTTCGGGCGGGCAGCGCCAGCGCGTGATGATCGCGATGGCGCTCGCATGCCGGCCGCGCCTTCTTCTTGCCGACGAACCGACCACGGCGCTCGACGTGACGATCCGCGCGCAGATCGTCGAATTGCTGCTGGAGCTTCAGCGCGACGAAGCCGAGAAACGCGGCATGGCCGTGCTGCTCATCACGCACGACCTGAACCTCGTGCGGCGCTTCGCGCAGCGCGTCGCGGTGATGGAGAAGGGCGTGCTCGTCGAAAGCGCCAGCGTGGAGGAAATTTTCACGTCGCCGCAGCATCCGTACACGAAGCGGCTGATGCAGAGCAAACCGAAGCGCAACGTGCTGCCGGTGCTGCCGATCGCGCCGGTGCTGCTCGACGCGAAGGATGTGTCCGTCGATTATCCGACGCGCCTGACCGGTTTCGCGGGCTGGTTCCGGCGCGGCCGCTTCAGGGCCGTCGATGACGTCACGCTGACGGTGCGGCAGGGCGAGACGCTCGGCATCGTCGGCGAATCGGGTTCGGGCAAGTCCACGCTCGCGATGGCGCTGCTCGGGCTGCAGCGGACCTCGACCGGCACGGTGCAGTTTCAGGGGCGCGCAATCGGCGATTTTCGCGGACGCGAAAAAGCCGTGCTGCGCTCGAATCTCCAGGTGGTCTTTCAGGACCCGTTCAGTTCGCTGTCGCCGCGGCAGACGGTGGAGAGAATCGTCGGGGAAGGGCTCGCGCTGCATCGTCCGGAACTCGATGCCGCCGCGCGGCGCGCGAAGGTGATCGCGGTGCTGCGCGAAGTCGGCATGGAGCGTGCGGCGCTCGATCGCTATCCGCACGAATTTTCCGGCGGGCAGCGGCAGCGCATCGCGATCGCGCGCGCGCTGGTGCTCGAACCGAGCATCCTGATCCTCGACGAACCGACGAGCGCACTCGATGTTTCCATTCAGGCTCAAGTACTTGCGCTCCTGGCCGACATTCAGAAGAAGCACAACCTCGGTTACGTTTTCATCAGCCATGACCTGCAGGTGATCGGCGCGATGGCGCATCGCGTCGCGGTCATGCGGAATGGATTTGTCGTCGAGTCGGGCGAAGTAGAGAAGATTTTTGCGAACCCTTCTGACGAATACACAAGAAAGCTACTGAGAGCAGCCCTGAATTCCTAAAAATCTTTCTTTTTCACCAATTGGGTGCCCGTCTTAATTGTATTTTTCTATTTCTTTTGACAGTTAAATACTTTGTGGCTAGTATCCCTCCAAACTTTCTCGTATCTCCCTGATTTCGCAGCTTTTAATTGTAAAACCTACCGACCGATGCAACCACTAACGTTGACTCAAACATGCGCGCGCGCCGCCGCGGGTATGTTAATCGGCCTTCTGATGACAACAACTTCCGGCGCATTCGCCGATGAAGTCAGCAGTAGTAGCCAAAATGCCAACAACGGCATTTTTTCGTCCAGTAAATCCAGTGACGCAAGCGCAGACGCCGCCCGCACTCCGGGCGGTGCAAAGTCATTTCTGTCCGGCGTGGCGAGCAAAGCGGGCGACGTCGTCGTCGGCGCGCTCAACATGATCGGCGTGCGCTATCGCTGGGGCGGCAACACGCCGGATTCCGGCCTCGACTGCAGCGGCTTCGTGCGCTACGTCTTCCAGGACACGCTGGGCATGACCTTGCCGCGCCGCGCGGAGGAAATGAGCCGTGTCGGAGAAAAGGTGACCGTTTCCGATCTCAAGCCGGGCGATCTCGTGTTTTTCAACACGATGCGCCGCTCGTTCTCGCACGTCGGTATTTATATCGGCGACAACAAGTTCGTGCATTCGCCGTCCACCGGCAGCACGATCCGTGTCGACGACATGGAAGACGGCTATTGGGAGAAGCGCTTTCAGGGCGCGCGCCGGATCGAGAATGCGCCGGTCGGCGATGGCTCGGAACTGCGCCAGCGTGTGAGCGCGTCGATCGGCGGTTACTGATCGTCATCAAGCATATGAAAAAGCCTGCCTCCTTCAGGGACGCAGGCTTTTTTTGTTTTCCGCCAGGTTCAGCGCAATGGCGCGGCAAGTGTGAAGCGGTCAGGGCATACCGAGGACCCGTCACCGGGAACGTCAAACGGCGCCATCGGAAAGCCTCATTGCACGCGCCTCTAAAAGCCGTTATAGTTTTTGAATGAACTTTTTCCCGTTCCCCTCCTCGCTATTCCCGGCTGGTGCGTCGCTACACGCACTATCGCTGCTAGCGCGCCTACCGCGCTGATTCGTCTCGCCTCCCGTCTGCTCGTCTTTCAGGTTTTCGACGCCAGCGGTGGCGCGAACACCCGAATTCCCTTTTGCCTTATCGTTTTTCACCCAACAATCGATAAATCTCCCCACAGGAGCCCAGCATGGCAGCAGACAAGTTGATCATTTTCGACACGACCTTGCGCGATGGCGAGCAGTCCCCCGGCGCGTCGATGACGAAGGAAGAGAAGATCCGCATCGCGAAGCAACTGGAGCGCATGAAGGTGGATGTGATCGAGGCGGGTTTCGCGGCCAGTTCGAACGGCGATTTCGACGCGATCAACACCATCGCATCGCTCGTGAAGGACAGCACCGTCTGCTCGCTCGCACGCGCGAACGACAAGGACATCCAGCGCGCCGCCGATGCGTTGAAGCCCGCGAATCAATTCCGCATTCACACGTTCATCGCCACGTCTGCGCTGCACATGGAAAAGAAGCTGCGCATGACGCCGGAGCAGGTCTACGATCAGGCGCGCCTCGCAGTGCGCTTCGCGCGCAAGTTCACCGATGACGTCGAGTTCTCGCCGGAAGACGGCAGCCGATCGGACATCGACTTCCTCTGCCGCGTGCTCGAAGGGGTCATCGACGAAGGCGCACGCACGATCAACATCACGGATACGGTCGGCTACGGCATTCCGGAGCACTACGGCAACCTCGTCAAGACGTTGCGCGAGCGCGTGCCCAATTCCGATAAGGCTATCTGGTCGGTTCACTGCCACGACGACCTTGGTCTCGCGGTCGCGAATTCGCTCGCGGGCGTGCAGATCGGCGGCGCGCGTCAGGTCGAATGCACGATCAACGGTCTCGGCGAGCGTGCAGGCAATACGTCGCTCGAAGAAATCGTGATGGCCGTGAAGACGCGCAAGGACTATTTCGGGCTCGATGTCGGCATCGACACGACGCAGATCGTTCCCACCTCCAAGCTCGTCTCGCAGATCACCGGTTTCGTCGTGCAGCCGAACAAGGCGGTCGTCGGCGCAAATGCGTTCGCGCACGCGTCGGGCATCCACCAGGACGGCGTGCTGAAGGCGCGCGACACTTACGAAATCATGCGCGCGGAAGACGTGGGCTGGAGCGCGAACAAGATCGTGCTCGGCAAGCTGTCGGGCCGTAACGCGTTCAAGCAGCGTCTGGAAGAGCTCGGCGTGACGCTCGAATCCGAAGCCGACGTGAACGCCGCATTCGCGCGCTTCAAGGAACTCGCCGATCGCAAGGCCGAAATCTTCGACGAAGACATCATGCAGATCGTCTCCGAGGAATCGGCGGAGGCGCAGGCGAAGGAACACTTCCGCTTCGTCTCGATGAAGCAGCATTCGGAAACCGGCGAGCAGCCGCAGGCGAAGGTCGTCTTCGCGGTGGAAGGCAGCGAAGTCACGGGCGAGGCGGGCGGCAACGGTCCCGTCGATGCGACGCTGCACGCGATCGAATCGAAGGTCGGCAGCGGCGCGGAACTCGTGCTGTACTCGGTGAACGCGATCACCACCGGCACGCAGGCGCAAGGCGAAGTGACGGTGCGTCTGTCGAAGAGCGGGCGCATCGTGAACGGCGTCGGCACCGATCCGGATATCGTCGCGGCGTCGGCGAAGGCCTATATCGCCGCGTTGAACAAGCTGCATTCGAAGGTCGAGAAGCTCAATCCGCAGCTTTGATTCTCGGGGCGCAGTCTGGTCTGAAATGGAAAAAGCCCTCGCGAGAGGGCTTTTCGCTTGGCGCGGCGCGGATGCGCTCAGAACAAATTGCGTCGGTCGGGATCGTGGAGCGGATCGGGCGTCTTCTGCGTCATGCGCAAAATGCCCTGATCGTCAAAATAGAAGTTGTACATCAGATACCAGATGTTCGCTTCCATATACCGATAGGTCCAGACTTCGCGCTTCATCAGCGGAAAATAGGATGTCTCCACGGGCCGGCCGAAGTTCACGAGCACATCCTTTCTCGTCCACGTGCCGATCTGCGCCTTGTAGAACTCGTTCTCGTCGAGCACCTGTCTGACGTTGACGATCTTGCCGGATGCGTCGATGTCGGCGGCGGTGGTGAATTCGCCGAGCGGTTGCGTCGGCCACATCAGGCGCTTGCCGCCGTCGGGCAGATCGTAGACTTCGCGCGGCGGACCGAGGCGGGCGACGATCGTCGATGCATCGGCGCCCGTCTGATAGTTCTGCCACGGCTGCGCGCAGGCCGACAGAAGGAGCGCGACGCTCGCGCATGCAAGCGACGCGCGCATGCGGTTGAGTTTGTGCAGCATTGAAGCCTCCACGTGCTTGCTCCTCGCGGCGGCGAGCAGCGTTTATTCGATGTTTCCCGTGATTTTGACACGCGCGCGCGGCAAACGATTCTCCGGTACGCCGCGGTATTCGGGCGGATGTGTCGGCAATGCCGGACTTGCGCGGCCCGCCCGGTGCGGCCTATGATCCGCGCTTTCGGCGGATCGGCGGAACGGCATGGAGAAAGAAATCAGCGCGACGCGTTGGCGTCGCATTGTGGCATCGGCGTGCTTCGCGTTGTCTTTGACGGCGCATGCGGCCGATTTGCCGCCCATCAAGCTTGGGCTGATCGAAGGCATGTCCGGCCCGTTCGCGAACGCCGGCGCGATGGTCGAGCGCAACTTGCGCTTCGGCGTCGAGCGCGTGAACGCGCAGGGCGGCGTAAAGCTCGCCGACGGCATGCATCCGCTGCAACTCGTCGTGCTCGACGGCAAGGGCAGCAGCGAGGCGAGTCTCGTGCAACTGCGCGCGGCGATCGACGACGGGATCGGCTTCGTCATGCAGGGCAACAGTTCGGCGGTGGCGGCGGCGCTCGTCGCGGCGATCGACAAGCAGAATGCGCGCGAACCGGACCGCCGCGTGCTCTTCCTCAATTATTCCGCCGACGATCCCGCGCTCACCAACGACGCGTGCAGCTTCTGGCATTTCCGCTTCGACGCGCACGCTGGCATGCGCATGGACGCGCTCGCCGACGCGTTGAAGGACGATCGCGCTGTCAAGAAGGTGTATCTGCTGAATCAGGATTACAGCTTTGGTCACGACGTGAGCCGTGAGGCGCAGCGCGCGCTCAAGGAGCAGCGGCCGGATATCGTGATCGCTGGCGACGAGTTTCATCCGATCGGCCGCGTGAAGGACTTCGCGCCTTACATTGCCAAGATCCGTTCGAGCGGGGCGGACGCCGTGATCACCGGCAACTGGGGCAACGATCTGACGCTGCTGGTGAAAGCGGCGCGCGAGCAGGGGCTCGACGCAAAGTTCTACACGTTCTACGGAAACAGTCTGGGCGCGCCGGCCGCGCTCGGCGACGCTGGCGTGAAGCGCGTGATCGCCGTGGCCGACTGGCATCCGAACGTGGGCGGCGCGGCCTCGGACGCTTACTACCGCGCGTTCCGCGCCCGCTATCCGAACGCCGCGGACGACTACCTCGTGGCACGCATGCCGCTGATGGTCGAAATGCTTGCGTCCGCGATGACCCGTGCGGGCAGCGCCAATCCGTTCACGGTGGCGCGCGCGCTGGAAGGCATGAAGTTCGACGGCGAAGGCTTCCACGCGATGACCGTGCGCGCGGACGATCACCAGGTGATCCAGCCCCTTTACGTCATGGAAATGGACAGGGCGGGAGCGAAGGGCGTCGCGCTCGATAACGAAGGTTCCGGCTACGGCTTTCGCACGCTGCTCGCCGTTCCCGCGGGAAAAACCGTCCCGCCGACGACTTGCAGAATGTCGCGTCCGGCACGGTAGGGTCGTCGGTGCCTGTCGGAACCGTGCCTCGGGCGGCGGGCCGTATGCTATACTCTGCGCTTCGTCTCCGGTTTCGACCGAGCCGATATCCGAAATTGGCAAACCCACGGCACGGCCTTTCTTCCGTGACCGCCTGTCTGTATCAAAGGAAAAGCAAATGTCCGTAGCAGAAATCAAGAAGTCCGACATCGTCGCAGAATATGCGCGCGGCGCCAACGACACCGGCTCCCCCGAAGTGCAAGTTGCACTTCTCACGAGCCGCATCAACGAACTCACCCTCCACTTCAAGTCGCACTCGAAGGATCATCACAGCCGCCGCGGTCTGCTGCGCATGGTGAGCCGCCGTCGCAAGCTGCTCGACTACCTGAAGGGCAAGGATGCGGATCGTTACCGCTCGTTGATCGAGAAGCTGGGTCTGCGCAAGTAATTGGCGTCAAACGGCCGCCGTTAGAACGAAGTGCCTGTGTCAGTCCGCTGATACAGGCACTTTGTTTTTATACGTTCCGGCCGTGAAGCGGTGCCTGATCGCATTTTTCATCGATCGACCCGTCGTAGTAGGTAATTCGGCAGTTCATGGCTTTACCCGGATGCATCATCCGGTTCGACACCCGGTCCGGCCTCGCGGCAGAGCTTTGTGTCATTCCAGCGCGGCGCCTGCGCGCACATCCGGCCAGGCGCCGCGCTGGAATGGCATAACACACCTCCCAAGCGTGGCTCGCGACCGCTCCAGCCAGCGCCCGACAGCCGGCGCGGCGCAACTAGAAGGAGTGACAATGTTCAATAAAATCGTCAAAGAATTTAAGTGGGGACAACACAATGTCCGCCTGGAAACGGGTGAAATCGCCCGTCAGGCAAGCGGCGCGGTGATCGTCGATGTCGAAGACACCGTCGTGCTCGCGACCGTCGTCGGCGCGAAGACCGCCAAGCCGGGCCAGGACTTTTTCCCGCTGACTGTCGATTACCTCGAAAAGACCTACGCCGCAGGCAAGATCCCCGGTGGCTTCTTCCGCCGCGAAGGCCGCCCGTCGGAAGGCGAGACGCTGATCTCGCGCCTGATCGACCGTCCGCTGCGTCCTCTCTTCCCGGAAGGCTTCTATAACGAAGTGCAGGTCGTCATCCACGTCCTGTCGCTGAACCCGGACGTCCCGGCGGATATTCCCGCGCTGATCGGCGCATCGGCGGCGCTCGCCGTGTCGGGCTTGCCGTTCAACGGTCCGGTCGGTGCCGCGCGCGTCGCGTACATCAACAATGAGTACGTGCTTAACCCCACGCGCCCGCAAATGAAGGAATCGGCGCTCGATCTCGTCGTCGCCGGCACGGAGCGCGCGGTGCTGATGGTGGAATCGGAAGCGCAGCAACTCTCCGAAGAAGTGATGCTCGGCGCGGTCGTGTTCGGCCACGAGCAGATGCAGACGGCCATCGACGCAATTCATGAACTCGTTCGCGAGGGCGGCAAGCCCGAGTGGGACTGGCAGCCGGCGCCGAAGAACGAAGCGCTCATTTCGCGCGTCACGGAAATCGCCAAGCCGGAACTCGAAGCGGCTTACCAGTTGCGCAACAAGCAGGCGCGTTCCGCCAAGCTGAAGGAAGTGTACGCGGCGACTTCGGCGAAGCTCGCCGAGGAAGCCGTGGCGGCCGATGCTGCAACCATCGGCAACGTGTTGTTCGATATCGAAGCGAAGATCGTCCGCTCGCAGATCCTGAACGGCGAGCCGCGCATCGACGGCCGTGACACGCGCACGGTGCGTCCGATCGAAATCCGCACGGGCGTATTGCCGCGCACGCACGGTTCGGCGCTCTTCACGCGCGGCGAAACGCAGGCGCTCGTCGTCGCGACGCTCGGCACCAAGGGCGATGAGCAGAACATCGACGCGCTCGAAGGCGAATACCGTGAGCGCTTCATGCTCCACTACAACATGCCCCCGTTCGCAACGGGCGAGACCGGCCGCGTCGGTTCGCCGAAGCGCCGTGAAATCGGTCACGGCCGACTGGCCAAGCGCGCGCTGGTCGCGTGCCTGCCGAGCGCCGATGAATTCGGCTACTCGATCCGCGTCGTGTCGGAAATCACGGAATCGAACGGTTCGTCGTCGATGGCTTCGGTCTGCGGCGGCTGCCTCGCGCTGATGGACGCCGGCGTGCCGATGAAGGCGCACGTCGCGGGCATCGCGATGGGCCTGATCCTCGAAGGCAACAAATTCGCGGTTCTGACCGACATCCTCGGCGACGAAGATCACCTCGGCGACATGGACTTCAAGGTGGCCGGCACGGCGCAAGGCGTGACCGCGCTGCAGATGGACATCAAGATCCAGGGCATCACGAAGGAAATCATGCAGGTCGCGCTCGCGCAGGCGAAGGAAGGCCGCATGCACATCCTCGGCAAGATGACGGCCGCGGTACCGCACACGAACACGGAACTGTCCGACTACGCGCCGCGCATGATCACCATCAAGATCAATCCGGAGAAGATCCGGGACGTGATCGGCAAGGGCGGCTCGGTGATCCGCGCGCTGACGGAAGAGACGGGCACGACCATCGACATTTCGGACGACGGCGTCGTGACGATCGCGAGCACGAGCGCGGAAGGCATGGCCGACGCGAAGAAGCGCATCGAGAACATCACGGCCGAAGTGGAAGTCGGCCAGGTCTACGAAGGCCCGGTGCTCAAGCTGCTCGACTTCGGCGCCATCGTGAACATCCTGCCGGGCAAGGACGGTTTGCTGCACATCTCGGAGATCGTCAACGAGCGCGTGAAGGACATCAACGACTATCTGAAGGAAGGCCAGATCGTGAAGGTCAAGGTCATCCAGACGGACGAAAAGGGTCGTGTGCGTCTGTCGGCGAAGGCGCTTCTGAACGAAGCGGCGCAACAGGTAGAGCCCACGCACCCGCAGCAGTAATGCGGTAATGTGTAGACGGCCGGCCGCTGATGCGAGCCGGCCGTTTTCATGTATGACGCGTCGGATGCTATGCATTGTCCGACGCGTCATCGGACTCGATGGCAGTGTGGAGCGTAATTGCGTCAGGCGCGCGCAGTGCCATCCGGTCCGAATGCACACTGACTCCGGTCGTCACAGGGAGAGGATATGAAGGCCATCGAAATCACCGAGTTTGGCGCACCCGACGTCCTGAAACTGGGCGAACGTCCGACGCCTGCGCCAGGCAAGTGCGAAGTCTTGATCAAGGTGGCCGCTTCCGGCGTGAACCGGCCGGACGTGTTTCAGCGGAAGGGCGCCTACGCGCCGCCGCCCGGCGCTTCGGATCTGCCGGGGCTCGAGGTGGCCGGTGAAATCGTCGATGGCGATTTCGATCCCAAGCACAACCCGTTTGGTCTGAAAAAAGGCGATCGCGTGTGCGCGTTGCTCGCGGGCGGCGGATATGCCGAGTATGCGGTCGCCCCGCTCGAGCAATGTCTGCCGGTGCCGAAGGGCCTGTCGGAGATCGAAGCGGCATCGTTGCCGGAGACGTTCTTCACGGTCTGGAGCAACGTGTTCGAGCGCGCTCAGTTGGGCGCGGGTGAGAACGGCGCGGAAGAAACGCTGCTCGTGCAGGGCGGATCGAGCGGCATCGGTGTGACGGCAATCCAGATCGCGAAGGCGCTCGGCTTTCGCGTGTTCGCCACGGCCGGCACCGACGAAAAATGCCGCGCGTGCGAAGCGCTCGGTGCGGAGCGCGCGATCAACTATAAGACGGAAGATTTCGTCGAAGTGGTGAAGTCGCTGACGAATGACCGCGGCGTCGACGTGATTCTGGACATGGTCGCCGGCGACTATCTGCCGCGCGAACTCAAGGCGCTCGCGGACGGCGGGCGCATCTGCGTGATCGCGCTGCTGGGCGGCGCCAAGGCGGAGATCAACCTGAACGACGTGCTGCGCCGGCGCCTCGTCATCACCGGCTCAACCTTGCGTCCGCGTCCCGTCGCGTTCAAGGCGAAGCTCGCGGCGAAACTGAAAGAGCGCGTCTGGCCGGAAATCGAGGCGGGACGCATCAAGCCGGTGATCCACCAGGTTTTCCCGGCGCACGATGCCGCCGCCGCGCATACGTTGATGGAAAGCAGCACGCACGTCGGCAAGATCGTGCTCGACTGGCGTGAGGACGCGTGACGTTTTCATCCGGCTTGCAGCGTTTCACGTTGCGGCGCGCTTTTGCGGTTTGACCGGTTTCGTCGTAACACAGTAAAATCGCCTGTTTTGCAAGCAGTTTGCGGTTCGTGGCGGTTCATTTTTATAACAGGGCGGCTCTTGCAAGCCGCCGCCGAATGACGAGACATATGTCCAGAGAACGAGCGAAACTGGTGGTGGGCAACTGGAAGATGCACGGTCGCATCGGTGACAACGCGACCTTGCTGACCGAAGTCGCCGCAGGGGCATCGGCTTTGCAAAAGGGCGTGCGCGTCGGAGTGTGCGTGCCGTGTCCTTATCTCGCACAATCGCAGGCGCTTCTGAGCGGCTCGGTCGTGCAATGGGGCATTCAGGACGTGTCGGCGCATGCGGGCGGCGCGTTTACCGGCGAAGTCGCGGCGGAAATGGCGGCGGACTTCGGCGTCACGTATGCAATCGTCGGGCATTCGGAGCGACGTGCGTATCATCGCGAAAGTCCGGAACTCGTCGCGTCGAAAGCTCAGCGCGCGATCGAAGCAGGACTCACGCCGATCGTCTGTGTCGGCGAGACGCTCGAAGAGCGGCAAGCGGGTACGACCGAGCAGATCATCGGTACGCAGCTCGAAGCCGTGCTGCAGATTCTGACCGAAGAACAGGCGGCGGGCATCGTGGTCGCGTACGAACCGGTCTGGGCAATCGGCACGGGCAAGACCGCGCGCCCCGGCCAGGCGCAGGACGTTCACGCATTCCTGCGTCGCAAGCTGCTGGAGAAGGGTGCGTCGGTAGCAAACGTGCCGCTTTTGTATGGCGGCAGCGTAAAGCCTGAAAACGCGGAAGAGCTGTTCGGGCAAAAGGACATCGACGGCGGGCTGATCGGCGGCGCGTCGTTGAAGTCGAAGGATTTTCTGGCGATCTGCCGGGCGGCGCAAACCGTGACGCATTGAGCGTCGAACGGCAGGCGGGCAGGGCAGGCGAACGGGCATAGTGCGACACGAAGGTGTCGCGGAAACATCAGGGATCGGGTGAGTTGAAATGCTGTATTTGAAGACATTGATTATCGTAGTCCAGTTGCTGTCGGCGCTGGGCGTTATTGGCCTCGTGCTGCTTCAGCATGGCAAGGGCGCGGACATGGGCGCGGCGTTCGGCAGTGGCGCATCGGGCAGTCTGTTCGGTGCGACGGGCTCGGCCAACTTTTTGTCGCGCACCACGGCTGTTCTCGCCGCGGTCTTCTTCATCACGACGCTGACGCTGACATATCTCGGCAGCTATAAGCCGCAAACGTCGGCCGGCGTGCTCGGTGGCGCCGCATCCGTGCCGGCATCGGCTCCAGCGGCGGCGGCATCGGCGGCTTCCGCGCCGGCTTCTGCACCTGTCGCGTCGTCCGCGCCGGGCGCTGACGTGCCCAAATAACGACAGAACGAATTTTTCGCAGAATTTGCATTTTGTGCGTTGAACAATTCGTAGGGCCCAGTTATAATTCAAGTCTTGAAGCGATTCGCGGCAATTTAGAAGTAGTTTTCCCGGATTGCAGTACAGTGCCGACGTGGTGAAATTGGTAGACACGCTATCTTGAGGGGGTAGTGGCGAAAGCTGTGCGAGTTCGAGTCTCGCCGTCGGCACCAAAGTTATCCAATGCCAGCCGCTTGCATCGCTTCGGCTGGCATTGTCACTTCTGGAGTACCCTTACGGTTTCGCGGCAGCATCGACAGCGTCAAAGCGGTTGTCACAGTGTGCTGATATCGTGAGCGGTCCCAAGTGAATTCTCCCGCCGGGTGGTCCGTCCCGGCTGAAGGCCCCAATCAATAACAGACCACATCTACCGATCAGAGGATAGCCTTGAACCTCGCACCCTATTACCCCGTCTTCTTGTTTCTTCTAGTGGGCCTTGGTTTAGGTATTGCGTTGGTCAGCATCGGCAAGATCCTCGGTCCGAACAAGCCCGACACGGAGAAGAACGCGCCTTACGAGTGCGGCTTCGAAGCCTTCGAAGACGCGCGTATGAAGTTCGATGTGCGTTACTATCTCGTCGCGATTCTTTTCATCATTTTCGACCTTGAGACGGCGTTCCTGTTCCCGTGGGGTGTGTCCCTGCGCGATATCGGCTGGCCCGGCTTCATCGCGATGATGATTTTTCTGCTCGAATTTTTGCTCGGTTTCGCCTACATCTGGAGAAAGGGCGGACTCGACTGGGAATGACAGTTAGATCACCGGATTCATGGGCGGCTTTGGCTGGCTGCTCATCTGGAGTGGAAAACAAATGAGTATCGAAGGGGTCTTGAAGGAAGGCTTTGTCACCACTACGGCTGACAAGCTCATCAACTGGACGCGCACTGGCTCCCTGTGGCCGATGACGTTCGGTCTCGCGTGCTGTGCGGTCGAGATGATGCACGCGGGTGCTGCCCGTTACGACCTGGACCGTTTCGGCGTGGTGTTTCGTCCAAGTCCGCGCCAGTCCGACGTGATGATCGTCGCCGGAACGCTGTGCAACAAGATGGCGCCCGCGCTTCGTAAGGTGTACGACCAGATGGCCGAGCCGCGCTGGGTCATCTCGATGGGTTCGTGCGCGAACGGCGGTGGCTATTACCACTATTCATATTCCGTCGTGCGCGGTTGCGACCGGATCGTGCCGGTCGACGTGTACGTTCCTGGTTGTCCTCCGACCGCCGAAGCGCTGGTCTACGGCGTGATCCAGTTGCAGGCGAAGATTCGCCGCACCAACACCATCGCCCGTCAGTAAGGGCCTGAGTCTCCCCAAACTATGGCAAGCAAACTCGAGACCCTCAAAGCGAACCTCGAGACGGCGTTTGGCGGCCGTCTCCAGAGCATCACGGAGTCGCTGGGTCAGGTGACGGTCGTCGTCAAGGCGGTCGACTATCTGGACGTCTGCAAGCAGCTGCGCGATGACCCGTCGCTGCGCTTCGAGCAGCTCATGGATCTCGCCGGCGTCGACTATTCGACCTATGGTGACGGTGCCTACGACGGTCCGCGTTTCGCGGCCGTCAGCCATCTTCTCTCGATCACGAACAACTGGCGCGTGCGTGTGCGCGTGTTCGCTCCGGACGACGAAGTGCCCATCGTGCCTTCGGTAGTCGATATCTGGACG
The DNA here is from genome assembly GCA_001544655.2 of Caballeronia turbans. GTDB lineage: Bacteria > Pseudomonadota > Gammaproteobacteria > Burkholderiales > Burkholderiaceae > Caballeronia > Caballeronia turbans. Next base: position 32,240 of record FCOD02000016.1, on the reverse strand, counting down.
TCGGCGAACTGGTACGAGCGTGAAGCGTTCGACCTCTACGGCATCGTGTTCGAAGGCCATCCCGACCTGCGCCGCATTCTCACGGACTACGGCTTCATCGGCCATCCGTTCCGCAAGGACTTCCCGGTCTCAGGCTATGTGGAAATGCGCTACGACCCGGAAGAGAAGCGCGTGGTCTATCAGCCCGTGACGATCGAACCGCGCGAAATCACGCCGCGCGTGATCCGCGAAGATCGCTATGGCGGTCTGAAACATTAAGAGAACGCCATGGCAGAGATCAAGAATTACACGCTGAACTTTGGCCCGCAGCACCCGGCAGCGCACGGTGTGCTGCGTCTTGTGCTGGAACTCGACGGCGAAGTGATCCAGCGCGCCGACCCGCACATCGGCCTGCTGCATCGCGCAACCGAGAAGCTGGCCGAGACGAAGACCTTCCTCCAATCCGTGCCCTACATGGACCGCCTCGACTACGTGTCGATGATGGTCAACGAGCACGGCTATGTGCTCGCCATCGAAAAGCTGCTCGGCATCGACGTGCCGGTGCGCGCGAAGTACATTCGCGTGCTGTTCGACGAAATTACGCGCGTGCTGAACCACCTGATGTGGATCGGCTCGCACGCGCTCGACGTCGGCGCGATGGCTGTTTTCCTCTACGCGTTCCGCGAGCGCGAAGATCTGATGGACGTGTACGAGGCGGTGTCGGGCGCGCGCATGCACGCGGCGTACTATCGTCCGGGTGGCGTTTATCGCGATCTGCCGGACGCAATGCCGCAATACAAGGCATCCAAGATCCGCAACGCGAAGGCGCTCGACAAGATGAACGAGAACCGTCAAGGTTCGTTGCTCGACTTCATCGAGGACTTCTTCAATCGTTTCCCGCGTTGTGTCGACGAGTACGAAACGCTGCTCACCGACAACCGCATCTGGAAGCAGCGTCTCGTGGGTATCGGCGTGGTCAGCCCGGAGCGCGCGTTGCAGATGGGTCTTTCCGGCGCAATGCTGCGTGGCTCGGGCATCGAGTGGGACTTGCGCAAGAAGCAGCCGTACGAAGTGTACGACCAGCTCGACTTCGATATCCCGGTCGGCGTGAACGGCGATTGCTACGACCGTTATCTCGTGCGCGTGGAAGAAATGCGCCAGTCGACCCGCATCGCCAAACAGTGCATTGCGTGGCTGCGCAAGAATCCCGGCCCTGTGATGGTCGATAATCACAAGGTTGCACCGCCTTCGCGCGTCGGCATGAAGAGCAACATGGAAGAGCTGATTCACCATTTCAAGCTCTTCACGGAAGGCTTCCACGTGCCGGAAGGCGAAACGTACGCGGCGGTCGAGCATCCGAAGGGCGAGTTTGGCATCTACCTGATTTCGGATGGCGCGAACAAGCCGTATCGCCTGAAGATTCGCGCGCCGGGCTATGCGCACCTCGCATCGCTCGACGAAATGGCGCGCGGCCACATGATCGCCGACGCTGTGACGATCATCGGTACGCAAGACATCGTGTTCGGCGAGATCGATCGCTGATTTCATCGCCGCCTGCACGGCGCGCTCGTCGAGCCGCCGTTCCGGATTCGCGAAAGCAATAACAGGAACCCGCAGGAACGCCAGGTCTGCCGCAACACGAAGGGCGCGGCAGGTTTTCGTTCGGTAGGAATTGAAAGAGTCGTGTCTGAAAATGATCTCAGCTGAAGGCCTGAAAGAAATCGATCGCGCGGTCGCGAAGTATCCCGCCGAGCAAAAGCAATCGGCGGTGATGGCGGCGCTCGCTGTCGCTCAGGAAGAGCATGGTTGGCTCTCGCCCGAAGTCATGCAGTTCGTGGCCGATTACCTGAGCATGCCGCCGGTCGCGGTGCAGGAAGTCGCCACGTTCTACACGATGTACGAGCTGAAGCCGGTCGGTAAGCACAAGATCACGCTCTGCACGAACCTGCCTTGCCAGCTCGGGCCGGACGGCGGTTCGGACAGCGCTGCCGAGTATCTCAAGCAGAAACTTGGAATCGATTTCGGCGAGACGACCCCGGACGGCAAGTTCACGCTGAAGGAAGGCGAGTGCTTCGGCGCATGCGGTGACGCACCTGTGATGCTCGTGAACAACCATCGCATGTGCAGCTTCATGAGCCGCGAGAAGATCGACCAGTTGATCGAGGAACTTTCGAAATGACGTCACTCCACGATCGTCACATCAAGCCGCTGATCCTCGCGGGCCTTACCGGCGAGAACTGGCATCTCGAGGACTACGTTGCACGCGGCGGCTACAAGCAGCTGCGCCGTATTCTCGAGGAGAAGATTCCGCCCGAGCAGGTGATCGCCGACGTCAAAGCATCGGGTCTGCGCGGCCGCGGCGGCGCGGGCTTCCCGACTGGCCTGAAGTGGAGCTTCATGCCGCGTCAGTTCCCGGGACAAAAGTATCTCGTCTGCAACTCGGACGAAGGCGAGCCGGGCACGTTCAAGGATCGCGACATCCTGCGCTGGAATCCGCACGCGCTGATCGAAGGCATGGCCATCGGCGCGTACGCGATGGGCATCACCGTCGGCTACAACTACATCCACGGCGAGATTTTCGAAGTCTATCGGGTGTTCGAAGCGGCGCTCGAAGAAGCGCGCGCGGCAGGCTATCTCGGCGCGAACATTCTCGGGTCAGGCTTTTCGTTCGAGTTGTATGCGCATCATGGTTACGGCGCGTATATCTGCGGCGAAGAAACCGCGCTGCTCGAATCGCTGGAAGGCAAGAAGGGTCAGCCGCGCTTCAAGCCGCCGTTCCCGGCGAGCTTCGGCGTGTACGGCAAGCCGACCACCATCAACAACACCGAGACTTTCGCGGCCGTGCCGTTTCTGCTTGAAATCGGCCCGCAGAATTATCTCGAGCTCGGCAAGCCGAACAACGGCGGCACGAAAATCTTCTCCGTGTCCGGCGACGTCAATCGTCCGGGCAACTACGAGATTCCGCTCGGCACGCCGTTCTCAAAGCTGATGGAACTGGCGGGCGGCGTGCGCGGCAAGTCCATCAAGGCCGTGATTCCGGGCGGCTCGTCCGCACCGGTCGTGCCGGGCGACATGATGCTCGCGACCGACATGGACTACGATTCGATCGCCAAGGCCGGCTCGATGCTGGGTTCGGGCGCGGTGATCGTGATGAACGAAACCCGCTGCATGGTGCGCTCGCTGCTGCGCCTGTCGTACTTCTACTATGAAGAGTCGTGCGGCCAGTGCACGCCTTGCCGCGAGGGTACCGGCTGGTTGTATCGCGTGGTGCACCGTATCGAGCATGGTCTCGGCCGCAAGGAAGATCTGGATCTGCTCAACTCGGTGGCCGAGAACATCATGGGTCGCACGATCTGCGCGCTGGGCGATGCAGCGGCGATGCCCGTGCGCGGCATGCTCAAGCACTTCTGGGACGAATTCGAATATCACGTCGAGCACAAGCATTGTCTCGTCGGCGGGCACGCGCATCACGCGCCGTCCGAAGCGCTTACCGCGTAATCAGGCGCGCAGTCAGATGCGCGAGACAAGGGTTGAGGATCTCTATCCATCATGGTTGAACTAGAAATTGACGGCAAGACGGTCGAGGTGCCTGAAGGCAGCATGGTGATCCAGGCTGCGCATAAGGTCGATACTTACATTCCTCACTTCTGCTATCACAAGAAGCTGTCGATTGCGGCGAATTGCCGGATGTGCCTCGTCGAAGTCGAAAAGATGCCGAAGGCCGTCCCCGCCTGCGCGACGCCGGTTTCGGCCGGCATGGTCGTACGCACCACCTCCGACAAGGCCGTGAAGGCGCAACAGTCGGTGATGGAATTCCTGCTCATCAATCACCCGCTGGATTGCCCCATCTGCGATCAGGGCGGCGAGTGCCAGTTGCAAGATCTGGCCGTCGGTTACGGCAAGTCGCAGTCGCGCTACAGCGAAGAAAAGCGCGTGGTGTTCCACAAGAACGTCGGTCCGCTCATCTCGATGGAAGAGATGTCGCGCTGCATCCATTGCACGCGCTGCGTGCGCTTCGGCCAGGAAATCGCTGGCGTGATGGAACTCGGGATGCTGGGCCGCGGCGAGCATTCGGAGATCACGTCGTTCGTCGGGAAGACGGTGGACTCGGAACTCTCGGGCAACATGATCGATCTGTGCCCGGTCGGCGCGTTGACGAGCAAGCCGTTCCGCTACAGCGCGCGGACGTGGGAACTGTCGCGCCGCAAGTCGGTGAGCCCGCACGATTCCGTCGGCGCGAACCTCGTCGTGCAGGTGAAGAACAATCGTGTGATGCGCGTTCTGCCGATGGAAAACGAAGCCATCAACGAATGCTGGATTTCCGACAAGGACCGCTTCTCGTACGAAGGGCTGAACAGCGACGAACGTCTCACCACGCCGATGCTCAAGCAGGGCGGCAACTGGATCGAGACCGACTGGCAGACCGCGCTCGAATACGTGGCGAAGGGTCTGAAGGGCATCAAGGCGGATCATGGCGCGAACGCCATCGCCGCACTGGCCACGCCGCATAGCACGGTCGAAGAACTGCATCTGCTGAAGCAACTGGCTGAGGGCGTCGGCACGCCGAACATCGACTTTCGTCTGCGTCAGCACGATTTCTCGGCACCGGTCGGCATCGGAGCGCCGTGGCTCGGCACGATGATCGCGGATCTCTCGATCATCGACACCGCGTTCGTGATCGGCTCGTTCCTGCGCCGCGATCATCCGCTGTTCGCCGCGCGTCTGCGTCAGGCAGCGAAAAACGGCGCGAAGATCACGTTCCTCAACGCCAGCAACGACGATTCGCTGATCCCGACCGCACACCGTCTGGTCGCCGCACCGTCCGCGTGGCTCGACCAGCTCGCGAGCATCGCGGCGGCGGTTGCCGAAACGCGTGGCGTTACGGTTCCGGAGGCGTTCTCGGGCCGCGAAGTGTCGGCGGCGGCGAAGGATGTCGCGGCATCGCTGTCCGCGGGTGAGAAGCGCGTGGTGCTGCTCGGCAATCTCGCGGTTCAGCATCCGGACTTTGCACAGATTCAGGCGGCGGCCCAATGGATCGCCGACAATACCGGCGCTACGCTCGGCTTCCTCACGGAAGGCGCGAACTCGGTCGGCGCGCATCTCGTCGATGCATTGCCGGGCGAAGGCGGTCTCAACGCACGCGAAGTGTTCGAGCAGCCGCGCAAGGGCTATGTGCTCCTGAACGCGGAACCCGAATTCGACACGGCCAATCCGGCCCAGGCCATCGCCGCGCTGAAGGCTGCGGAAATGGTTGTGGTGATGTCGCCGTTCCGGCACGGCATGGATTACGCGGACGTGCTGCTGCCGATCGCCCCGTTCACGGAAACGTCGGGCACGTTCGTCAACGCGGAAGGTACGGCGCAGTCGTTCAATGGCGTCGTGCGCGCGCTGGGCGACACGCGTCCGGGCTGGAAGGTGCTGCGCGTGCTGGGCACGATCCTCGGCTTGCCGGGTTTCGAGTTCGACACGGCTGAAGAAGTGCGTATCGCGGCGCTCGGCACGGGCGAACTGACCGCGCGTCTGTCGAACAAGACCACGGTAGGCGCCAGGCGCGCCGCATCGAATGTCGCGCTGAACGGAAGCGGCCTGCAGCGTCTCGCCGATGTGCCGATCTATCACGCCGATGCGCTCGTGCGCCGCGCGCCGTCGCTGCATCTGACGGCCGCCGCACGCGACGCGAATGTCGCCGGTTTGCCGACCGCACTCTTCGACAAGCTCGGCCTGAAGGACGGCGAAGCAGTGCGTATCAAGCAAGGCAATCTGTCGGTGACGTTGCCCGCGGTCCGCGACGCGAATCTCGCAGAGTCGGTGGTCCGCGTGTCGGCGGGCACGATGGCTGGCGCCGCGCTCGGCGGCCTGTTCGGTGAACTGGTAGTGGAGAAGGCGTAAAAATGGGCTTGTTCGATACGATCAACGCAGGCGGCACGCAGCTTCTTGGCGTCGCATGGCCGACGGTGTGGGCGGTCGTCCGCATCCTCGTGGTTTCGGTGGTCATCCTGCTGTGCGTGGCGTACCTGATTCTTTGGGAACGCAAGCTCATCGGCTGGATGCACGTGCGTCTCGGCCCGAACCGCGTCGGTCCCGCAGGTCTGCTGCAGCCGATCGCCGACGTGCTGAAGCTTCTGCTCAAGGAAGTCATTCAGCCGACGCAGGCGAGCAAATGGATCTACGTGATCGCGCCGATCATGACCGTGGTGCCCGCGTTCGCGGTCTGGGCGGTCATTCCGTTCCAGGCGCAGGCGGTGCTCGGGGACGTCAACGCGGGTCTGCTGTACGTCATGGCCATCTCGTCGATCGGCGTGTACGGCGTGATTCTCGCGGGCTGGGCGTCGAACTCGAAGTACGCGTTCCTCGGTGCGATGCGCGCCGCGGCGCAGATGGTGTCCTACGAAATTTCGATGGGCTTCGCGCTCGTCGTGGTGTTGATGGTCGCAGGCACGCTGAACATGTCCGACATCGTGCACTCGCAGCAACGCGGTATGTTCGCGGGCTGGGGCGTCAACTTCCTGTCGTGGAACTGGCTGCCGCTCCTGCCGATGTTCGTCGTGTACTTCATTTCGGGCATCGCTGAAACCAACCGTCACCCGTTCGACGTGGTGGAAGGCGAATCGGAAATCGTCGCGGGTCACATGATCGATTACTCGGGCATGGCGTTCGCGCTGTTCTTCCTCGCCGAGTACATCAACATGATCGTGATCTCCGCGATCGCGACGACGCTGTTCCTCGGCGGTTGGGATGCGCCGTTCGGCTTCCTGTCGTTCATTCCAGGCGTATTCTGGTTCGTTTTCAAGGTTTTCCTGCTGCTGTCGGTGTTCATCTGGGCGCGTGCGACTTTCCCGCGTTACCGCTACGACCAGATCATGCGCCTCGGCTGGAAGGTGTTTCTGCCGGTGTCGGTGATTTGGGTGGTCGTTGTCGGCTTCTGGATCATGTCGCCGCTCAACATCTGGAAGTAAGAGACAAGAGCGGACGAAATCATCATGAACGCAATTCAGAACTTCTTCAAAACTTTCTTCCTGACCGAACTGCTGAAGGGTCTGGCGCTGACGGGCCGTTACACGTTCCAGCGCAAGATCACGGTGCAGTTCCCGGAAGAGAAGACCCCGATCTCGCCGCGATTTCGCGGTTTGCATGCGCTGCGCCGGTACGAGAACGGCGAAGAGCGCTGCATCGCCTGCAAGCTGTGCGAAGCGGTGTGCCCGGCGATGGCGATCACGATCGAATCGGAAACGCGCGCGGACAACACCCGTCGCACGACGCGTTATGACATCGACCTGACCAAGTGCATTTTCTGCGGTTTCTGCGAAGAGAGCTGCCCGGTCGATTCGATCGTCGAGACGCATATCCTCGAATATCACGGCGAAAAGCGCGGCGATCTGTACTTCACGAAGGACATGCTGCTTGCGGTGGGCGATCGTTACGAAACGGAAATCGCCGCTGCGAAGGCGGCGGACGCGCCTTATCGTTGATACGAGTTCGATGCCGGAACCCTGCGTTTCGGCATCGCGCCAGAGCGATTTTGTTGTTGCTGTTTGGCACACTGCGGCGCGCGCCGAGGCCGTGTTCTGTCCGTTCAAAGGAAGAGCACGCCACGAGTGCCGACACACCATGCCTGATGATGGCCTAACGATGAACCGGTAATCATGGAATTCACAACCGTACTGTTCTATATCTTCGCGCTGATGCTGACCGTGTCGGCGCTGAAGGTGATCACCTCGCGCAACCCGGTGTCATCCGCGCTCTTCCTCGTGCTCTCGTTCTTCAACGCGGCCGCGATCTGGATGTTGCTGCAAGCCGAATTCCTCGCGATTCTGCTGGTTCTCGTGTACGTAGGCGCCGTGATGGTGCTGTTCCTCTTCGTCGTGATGATGCTCGACATCAACATCGATGTCCTGCGGCGAGACTTCAAGCGCTTCGTGCCGCTCGCGAGCATCGTCGGCGCAATCATCGTGATCGAGACGGCGCTGATCCTGTGGCACGGCTATGGCGCGACGACGACGCCGCTGCGCGATGCTTCGGCCGGCGCGGGTGTTTCCGGCGCGGCACTGATGCCGAACACGCAGCTGATCGGCAAGGTCATCTACACCGACTACATCTTTGCGTTTGAAATTGCAGGCCTCGTGCTGCTGGTCGCGATCATCGCGGCGATCTCGCTCACGATCCGCGACAAGAAGGACAAGAAGACGCAAACCGTCAGCCAGCAAGTCAAGGTGCGCGCGCAAGACCGCGTGCGCATCGTGAAGATGAAGTCGGAAACAGAGGCGCCGGACGCCAATACGGAACCCGCCGTGACCGGCAACATCGGCGCGGGCACGGTCGACAACAAGGGCTGAGCGCGAAGGAGAAATCGAATATGTTGAGTCTTGCCCATTACCTCGTGCTCGGCGCGATCCTTTTTGCGATCAGCATCGTCGGCATCTTCCTGAACCGGCGCAACGTCATCATCATCCTGATGGCCATCGAATTGATGCTGCTCGCGGTGAACACCAATTTCGTCGCCTTCTCGCATTATCTGGGCGACGTACACGGCCAGATTTTCGTGTTCTTCGTGCTGACCGTGGCGGCGGCTGAAGCCGCAATCGGTCTCGCGATTCTCGTGACCCTGTTCCGTAGCCTCGACACGATCAACGTCGAGGACCTCGATCAGCTCAAAGGTTAATTTCAGGCTAGGCTGTTATGTCCACGACACTCAATGAAAACCTCCTGCTCGCGGTTCCGCTGGCGCCGCTGGCCGGCTCGCTGATCGCAGGGCTATTCGGGAAGGCGGTAGGGCGCAAGGGCTCGCATCGCGTCACGATTCTCGGCGTCTTCGTCTCGTTCATCCTCTCCGCGATCGTCTTTAACGACGTGATGCATGGCGCGAGCTTCAACGCGACCATCTACGAATGGATGAACGTCGGCACGCTCAAGATGGAAGTCGGCTTCCTGGTCGACTCGCTCACGGCCATGATGATGGTCATCGTCACCTTCGTCTCGCTGATGGTGCACATCTATACGATCGGCTACATGGCGGACGAGGAAGTGGGCTACGAGCGCTTCTTCTCGTACATCTCGCTGTTCACGTTCTCGATGCTGATGCTCGTCATGAGCAACAACTTCCTGCAACTGTTCTTCGGCTGGGAAGCGGTGGGTCTCGTGTCGTACCTGCTGATCGGCTTCTATTTCACGCGTGAGAGCGCGATCTACGCCAACATGAAGGCGTTCATCGTGAACCGCGTGGGCGACTTCGGCTTTCTTCTGGGCATCGGCCTGTTACTCGCGTTCGGCGGTTCGCTGAATTACGGCGACGTGTTCGCGCAAGGCGACAAACTCGCGACGATGACCTTCCCCGGCACGCAATGGGGCTTGCTGACGGTCGCGTGCATTTGCCTCTTCATCGGCGCGATGGGTAAGTCGGCGCAATTCCCGCTTCACGTCTGGCTGCCGGACTCGATGGAAGGCCCCACGCCGATCTCCGCGCTGATCCACGCGGCAACCATGGTGACGGCCGGCATTTTCATGGTGACGCGCATGTCGCCGCTCTTCGAGCACTCGGATGCGGCGCTCTCCTTCGTCACGGTGATCGGCGCGATCACGGCCTTGTTCATGGGCTTCCTCGGCGTCGTCCAGAACGACATCAAGCGCGTGGTCGCGTACTCGACGCTCTCGCAGCTCGGATACATGACGGTTGCGCTCGGCGTATCGGCTTATCCGGTCGCCGTGTTCCACCTCGGCACGCACGCGTTCTTCAAGGCGCTGCTGTTCCTCGGCGCGGGTTCGGTCATCATCGGCATGCACCACGATCAGGACATGCGCAATATGGGCGGCCTGCGCAAATACATGCCGATCACCTGGATCACATCGCTGATCGGCTCGCTCGCGCTCATCGGCACGCCGTTCTTCTCGGGCTTCTACTCGAAGGATTCGATCATCGAAGCGGTGAAGTACTCGCATCTGGCGGGCTCGGGCTTCGCGTACTTCGCGGTGGTCGCGAGCGTGTTCGTCACGTCGCTGTACTCGTTCCGCATGTATTTCATGGTGTTCCATGGCGACGAGCGCTTCCGCGGTCCGAAGCATCCCGACTCGCCGATGGGCCAGGCGGAGGCGCACGGCCACGGTCATGACACGCACGGTCATCACGATGATCACGGTCATGGTCCGCATGTTCCGCACGAAACCCCTTGGGTGGTGACGCTGCCGCTCGTGCTGCTCGCGATTCCGTCGATCATCATCGGCGCGATCATGATCGGCCCGATGATCTATGGTGACTTCTTCGCGCACGGCGTGGCGTTCGACAAGGTGATCTTCATCGGCGAGAACCACGAAGGCCTGAAGGAAATGGCCGAAGAGTTTCACGGCTGGGTCGCGATGGCGCTGCACGGCATCATCACGCCGGGTCCGGTGTGGCTCGCGGCGCTGGGCGTGATCGTCGCGTGGTTCTTCTATATGAAGCGTCCGGATCTGCCGGCGGTCGTCGCGAAGACCTTCCGTCCGATCTACGTGCTGCTCGACAACAAGTACTACTGCGACAAGATCAACGAGGTCGTGTTCGCGAAGGGCGCGGTCGCCATCGGCCGCGGTCTGTGGAAAGAGGGCGATGTGGTCGTCATCGACGGCATCGTCAACGGCAGTGCGCGGTTCATGGGCTGGTTCGCCGGTGTGATCCGCTTCCTTCAATCCGGTTACATCTATCACTACGCGTTCGCCATGATTATCGGCATGTTGGGGCTCCTGACCCTGTTTGTGACGCTCGGCGGCAAATAAGGCGAGGGATCCTATGCACTCTTTTCCGATTCTCAGTGTCGCGATCTGGCTGCCGATCATTTTCGGCCTGCTGGTACTCGCAGTTGGTAACGATCAGAACCCGGCGCCCGCGCGCTGGGTGGCGCTGATCGGCTCGGTGCTCGGCCTGATCGTCACGATTCCGCTCATCACCGGCTTCGATACGTCCACGGCCGCGCTGCAGTTCGTCGAGCAGTCGAACTGGATCGAACGCTTCAACATCACGTACCACCTCGGTGTCGATGGCATCTCGATGTGGTTCGTCGTGCTGACCGCGCTCATCACGGTGATCGTCGTGATCGCCGGTTGGGAAGTGATCACGGAACGCGTGTCGCAGTACATGGCCGCGTTCCTGATTCTCTCGGGCATCATGATCGGCGTGTTTTCGACTGCGGACGGCCTGCTGTTCTACGTGTTCTTCGAAGCCACGCTGATCCCGATGTACATCATCATTGGCGTCTGGGGCGGCCCGAATCGCGTGTATGCGGCGTTCAAGTTCTTCCTGTACACGCTGGCCGGCTCGCTGCTGATGCTGGTTGCGTTGCTGTACCTCTACACGCAGACGCATACGTTCGATCTCGCTACGTGGCAAGCCGCGAAGCTCGACATGACGCCGCAGGTGCTGCTCTTCATCGCGTTCTTCCTGGCGTTCGCCGTGAAGGTGCCGATGTGGCCGGTGCACACGTGGTTGCCGGACGCGCACGTGGAAGCGCCGACAGGCGGCTCGGTCGTGCTGGCCGCGATCATGCTGAAGCTCGGCGCGTACGGTTTCCTGCGCTTCTCGCTGCCGATCGCGCCCGACGCGAGCCACTTCCTGGCTCCTGTCGTCATCACGCTGTCGCTGATCGCGGTGATCTACATCGGTCTCGTCGCATTGGTGCAGGCTGACATGAAGAAGCTCGTCGCGTATTCGTCGATTGCGCACATGGGCTTCGTCACGCTCGGCTTTTTCATGTTCGGGCCGTCGAGCCAGCTCGCCGTCGAAGGCGCGATCATCCAGATGATCTCGCACGGCTTCATCTCCGGCGCGATGTTCCTTTCGATCGGCGTGCTCTATGACCGCGTCCACTCACGTCAGATCGCGGATTACGGCGGTGTCGTCAACACGATGCCGAAGTTCGCCGCGTTCGCGATGCTCTTCGCGATGGCCAACTGCGGTCTGCCGGGCACCTCGGGTTTCGTCGGTGAATTCATGGTGATTCTGGCGGCCGTGAAGTACAACTTCTGGATTGCCTTCCTCGCCACGTTCACGCTGATTCTGGGCGCGGCCTACACGCTGTGGATGTACAAGCGCGTGTACTTCGGCGCGGTTGCGAACGACCACGTCGCGAAGCTCAAGGACATCAACAAGCGCGAATTCCTGATGCTCGCCGTGCTCGCACTCTTCACGCTGTATATGGGCCTGCATCCGAAGCCCTTTACCGATGTGATGCACGAATCGGTGGCAAACCTGCTCTCCCACGTCGCGCAGTCCAAGCTGCCGCTGGCTCAGTAACGTCGTGCGGAGGAACTAAAAGATCATGCAAAACGCCTCTATGAGTACCCTTTGGCCTGACGCGATCCTGATGGCCGCGGTCGTGCTGGCCTGGCTGAACGACACGATGTTCGGCGAGAAGAGCCGCGGCACGACGTATCTGATCGCGCTCGTCTCGACGATCGTCGTCGGCGTGTGGTTCGCCGTCACGGCGCTCGATCCGACGCCGCATTACTTCTTCACGCGCATGTATATCGTCGATCCGTTCGCGAGCGCGATGAAGGCGGTGGTCTGTCTCGGCTACGCGGTGTCGATCATCTATTCGAAGAAGTATCTGGAAGACCGCGGCCTGTTCCGCGGCGACTTCTTCCTGCTTGGCATGTTCTCGCTGCTCGGGCAGTGCGTGATGATTTCGGGCAACAACTTCCTTACGCTGTATCTCGGCCTCGAACTGATGTCGCTGTCGCTGTACGCGGTCATCGCGCTGCGCAAGGATTCGCCGCAGGCAAATGAATCGGCGATGAAGTACTACGTGCTCGGCGCGCTCGCATCCGGTTTCCTGCTGTACGGCATCTCGATGCTGTACGGCGCAACCGGCTCGCTCGAGCTGAACGAAGTGCTGAAGGCCGTCGCTTCGGGCCGTATCAACGATGCCGTTCTGCTGTTCGGCGTGATCTTCGTCGTGGCGGGTGTCGCCTTCAAGATGGGCGCCGTGCCGTTCCACATGTGGGTGCCTGACGTGTATCAAGGCGCACCGACCGCGATGACGCTGCTCACCGGCGGCGGCCCGAAGGTCGCAGCCTTCGCGTGGGGCCTGCGCTTCCTCGTGATGGGCCTGCTGCCGTTCGCGGTGGACTGGCAAGAAATGCTCGTGATTCTCGCGGCGTTGTCGCTTATCGTCGGCAACATCACGGGTATCGTGCAGAAGAACATCAAGCGGATGCTGGCTTACTCAGCCATCTCCAACATGGGTTTCGTGCTGCTCGGCTTGCTCGCTGGCGTGGTCGACGGCAAGGTGGCGGGCGCGGCCGGCGCGTATAGCTCGGCGATGTTCTACAGCATCATCTATCTCGTGACGACGCTCGGCACGTTCGGCGTGGTGATGCTGCTCGCGCGCCGCGACTTCGAAGCCGAAATGCTCGAGGACTTCAAAGGTCTGAACCAGCGCAGCCCGGTATTCGCGTTCGTCATGATGATCATGATGTTCTCGCTCGCCGGCATTCCGCCGACGGTCGGTTTCTACGCGAAGCTCGCCGTGCTCGAAGCGACGATGAACGCCGGCCTCACGTGGCTCGCCGTCCTCGCCGTGATGACCTCGCTCGTGGGCGCGTTCTACTACTTGCGTGTCGTGAAGCTGATGTACTTCGACGCGCCGCAAGACGCATCGCCGATCGTTGCCGGCGGCCTGAACCGCTCGCTGCTCGCGTTCAACGGTCTCGCCGTGCTGGTGCTCGGCCTCGTGCCGGGTCCGCTGATGACGGCGTGCCTGACGGCGATCTCGCATACGCTGCCCCTGTAATGTCGGCGGCAGGCTGGTTCATCGTCCTGTTGGCGATCGTTCTCGCGAATGTGCCGTTCCTGAATCAGCGTCTCTTTGCCGTCGCCCCGTTGCGCCTTGCGGCGTCGACGGGAGGCAAGGCGGCGAAGAAGAGCGCGTGGATTCGCATCGGCGAGCTGATCGTTCTCTACTTCGTGGTGGGCGCGCTTGGCTTCATGCTCGAAGCGCGCGCCGGCAACCGATTCGATCAGGGATGGCAGTTTTATGCCGTTACCTTCAGTCTCTTCATCGTGCTGGCCTTCCCGGGCTTCACGTATCAGTATCTCGTCAAACGCCGCTGACGGTTTTTCGCCGTCAGCGGCGTGTTTGCTTTGAAAGCACAGGGCTCAAGATGGCAGATCAATCCTCGATTCCCGGCAACGATGACGGCCTCATCGAAAGGAAGGTCGAAAGCGTCACGTTGCACGAGGGCAAATTCCTCACGTTGAAGCGCGATACCGTGGAATTGCCCGACGGCAAGCACGCGACGCGCGAATTCGTCGAGCATCCGGGTGCCGTGGTGATCCTGCCGGTCTTCGACGACGGCCGCGTGCTGCTCGAACGCCAGTTCCGTTATCCCGTGGGCCGCGTGCTGCTCGAATTTCCGGCGGGCAAGCTCGATCCCAACGAAGACGAACTGACGTGCGCAAAGCGCGAGCTGCAGGAAGAGACGGGCTACACCGCGCGGGAGTGGACGTTCCTCACGCGCATCCATCCGGTGATTTCGTATTCGACCGAGTTCATCGACATCTATCTCGCGCGCGGCCTGCAAGCGGGCGATGCCAGGCTCGACGAAGGCGAGTTCCTCGAAACCTTCATCGCCGATGAAGTTCAACTGTTGAACTGGGTGAAGGACGGCAGCATCAGCGACGTGAAGACGATAATCGGCGTCTTCTGGCTGGAGAAGCTCCGTTCGGGCGAGTGGAAGCTGGGCGAGACGATCACGGACTGAGCGTTGCCTGATTGATCCATGCAGAAGCGGCCCCGAGGGCCGCTTTTGTCGTTTTTGCGTCAGCAAGAGCGTCGAGTGAGCTGACCGGCTAGAATGGGTATTTCGTCGCCCGGCGATCGTTCTCATTCGCCCGAATTTTGGAACGATCGTTCATAAATCGCGACTTTGAGATAAACTTCAACGAAGCCCCATCAGCATGAAGGTCCTCGATTTAAAGTGCTCGCGCGAACATCGGTTCGAAGGCTGGTTCGCCTCGACCGAGGACTTCGAGTCGCAGTTGTCGCGCAAACTGGTTGCGTGTCCGGTTTGCTCGGAGACGGACGTGAGCCGCATGCCGTCCGCGCCGCGCCTGAATCTTTCGTCGGCGCGAGGCGAGGCGGCGCCGCAGCGTACGCAGGCGCAAGCCGCGCCCGAGGCGGCGGCACTTCAGGCACGCGCTTTGAAGTTCATGCGTGAGTTGATCGAGAAGACCGAAAACGTGGGCGAGCGGTTTGCCGAGGAGGCGCGGCGCATTCATTACAACGAG
Organism: Caballeronia turbans; assembly: GCA_001544655.2. GTDB lineage: Bacteria > Pseudomonadota > Gammaproteobacteria > Burkholderiales > Burkholderiaceae > Caballeronia > Caballeronia turbans. The sequence goes on along the minus strand of FCOD02000016.1, from coordinate 17,011 downwards.
GCGCCGGCGCGCAACATTCGCGGCATCACGACGCCCGAAGACGCGCATGCCTTGCTCGAGGAAGGGATCGACGTGATGCCGTTGCCTGTTCCGGAAGCTTTAAAAGAGCCGCTGCAGTAAGGCTTGAGCGCGGCGTCTTCTGGCTCCTGAACGGGCCATAAGGGAGACACCGCGCATGAACCTCAGTTATTCCCCCGCCGACGACGCCTTTCGCGCTGATGTCCGCATCTGGCTCGAAGCCAGCCTCCCAGGCGCGCTGCGCGAAAAAGTTCTCCATCACAAGCGTCTGACCCGCGACGATTACACGAGCTGGCACAAGCTGCTCGCGGCGCGCGGCTGGTCGGCGGTCGCGTGGCCGAAGGAATATGGCGGCCCCGGCTGGGACGTGACGCAACAACACATCTGGGACGAGGAGTGCGCCCGCGCCGGCGCGCCGATGGTCCTGCCCTTCGGCGTATCGATGGTCGCGCCGGTGCTGATGAAGTACGGCAGCGCTGTTCAGAAATCCCGCTATCTCCCGCGCATCCTTGACGGCACCGACTGGTGGTGCCAAGGCTACTCGGAACCCGGCTCGGGTTCCGATCTCGCCTCGCTGCGCACACGCGCCGAGCGGCGCGGCGAGCACTACATCGTGAACGGGCAGAAGACCTGGACCACGCTCGGCCAGCATGCCGACATGATGTTCTGCCTCGTGCGCACCGACCCTGAAGCGAAGAAGCAGGAAGGCATCTCGTTCCTTCTGATCGACATGAAGACGCCGGGCATCACCGTGCGGCCCATCATCACGCTCGACGAGGATCACGAAGTCAACGAGGTCTTCTTCGAGGACGTCGAAGTGCCGGCGGACAATCTCGTCGGTGAGGAAAATCGCGGCTGGACCTATGCAAAGTATCTGCTCGGACACGAGCGCACGGGCATCGCGCGTGTCGGGCAGTCCAAGCGCGAGTTGCTGTTTCTCAAGCGACTCGCGTTGAACCGCAACAAAGGCGGCAAGCCGCTCCTGCACGATCCGCTCTTCGCCGCGAAAATCGCCGCGCTCGACATCGAATTAATGGCGCTCGAAGTGACGGTTCAACGCGTGGTCGCGAGCGAGGCGGGCGGCCAAGGTCCGGGTCCGGAAGCGTCCATGCTGAAGATCAAGGGCACCGAAGTGCAGCAGGCGCTGACCGAGCTGATGGTTGAAGCAATCGGCCCGCAGGCAGCCGCTTTCGATCCCGCATTCCTCGAAGGCGAGCGTCCGCATAGCGTCACGGGCGACGACGATGCCGCGCCGCTCGCAGCGTACTACTTCAACTTCCGCAAGACATCGATCTACGGCGGCTCGAACGAGATTCAAAAGAACATCATCGCGCAGATGATTCTGGGACTTTGAGGAGCGCGCATGGACTTCACTTTCAGCGATGAACAGCAACAGTTCCGCGATGCGCTGCGCCGTTATCTTGACAAGGAATATGCGTTCGATGCGCGGCAGAAGATCGTCGCGTCGGAGGCGGGCGCCGATGAAAAACATTGGCGCGCGTTCGCCGAACTCGGTTTGCTCGCGCTGCCCGTTCCGGAAGCGCACGGCGGCTTCGACGGCGGTCCGGTCGACATGCTCGTCGTGATGCAGGAGCTCGGACGTGCACTCGTCGTCGAACCGTATTGGGCGACGGCCGCGGGTATCGAAGCGCTGCGGCTCGGTGAGCACAAGGGCAGTGCGATCGCGGGGGAGTTGCTCGAACGCGCCGCGCGCGGCGAGATACGTCTTTCGGTCGCGTTCCACGAGCCGCATGCGCGATACGATCTCTTCGATCTGCGCACGATCGCGAGCGGCGAAGGCGAGCGCTTCACGCTGGCTGGCACGAAGTCGATGGTCCAGCACGGCGCGCAGGCCGATTACTGGATCGTGCCGGCGCGCGTGGAAGGCGAAGTGGCGCTGTTCATCGTCGGGAAGGATGCGGCGAACGTCGGCATCACCGAGTACCGCACGATCGACGGGCAACGCGCCGCGACGCTCACCTTCGACGCAACACCCGCGACGCGCCTTGCTGGCCGCGATACGGGCGCCGCGACTTTCGGGCGCATCGCCGACTACGCGACGTTTCTGCTCTGCGCGGAAGCGCTCGGCGCACTCGATGCGCTCAATCGCGCGACCGTCGACTATACGAAGGCGCGCCAGCAGTTCGGCATGCCGATCGCGCGCTTTCAGGCGCTGCAGCATCGCATGGTCGACATGCTGATCCACACGGAGCAAGCGCGCTCGATCACCTATCTGGCCGCCGCGCGTTACGCGAGCGACGATGCCGTGACACGCGCGCAAGCCGTCTCGGCGGCGAAGGCGCGCGTCGGTCAGGCCGCGCGCTTCGTCGGGCAACAGGCGGTGCAGTTGCACGGCGGCATGGGCATGACCAACGAACTGCCCGCGGCGCACTGGTTCAAGCGCCTGTCGATCATCGAGACGACGCTCGGCGATGTCGATCATCATCTCGCGCGCTTCGCAGCGCTTCCCACTTTTTCCGTTACCGAAGACTGACGCCCATCGAGGAGCTTTTGCATGACATACGCTTATGAGGATTTCGATATCGGCAGCGCCGTTCAGCTGAGCGCGCATACGTTCACGAGAGAAGAGATCGTCGGATTCGCCGAGCGTTACGATCCGCAGCCTTTTCACCTGTCGGAAGCGGCGGGCGAAGCGTCGCATTTCGGCGGACTCGTCGCGAGCGGCTGGAACACGTGTTCCGCGATGATGGGCATCCTCGTGCGCGACATGATCGCCGATTCGACCTCGATGGGCTCGCCCGGCCTCGATAACATCCGCTGGATCAAGCCCGTGCGCGTCGGCGATACGGTACGGCTCACCGTGCGCGTGCTCGACAAGCGCGTGTCGAAGAGCAAGCCGGATCGCGGTATCGTGCAGACGCGCTGGGAAGCCCACAACCAGCACGGCGAACTCGTGCTCACGGTGGATTCGGCCGCGCTCTTCGGCCTGCGCAATCCGGGTGCGCAGGCATGAGTGTCGCGTCGCTGAAGAGCGTCGCGGACGTGTTCGCGGCGGCGGGCGTCGCACGCTACGAACGCGAATGGACGACGATCGATCAGGCGCGCGTGAACCGCTTCGCCGACGCCACCGACGATCATCAATGGATCCACGTCGATGCAGAACGCGCCGGGCGGGAGTCGCCGTTCGGCGGCACCGTCGCGCACGGCTTTCTCACGCTCTCGCTCGTACCGATGTGGCTTCTGCAATGCGTGCCGCTCGCCGCGCGCATCAGCGTGAACTACGGCATGAATCTGGTGCGCTTCATCTCGCCCGTGCGCGTCGGCGTACGTCTGCGCGCGGTCTTTGCGATCGACCAGGCGGTCGAAGTCGAAGCGGGCAGCGTGCAGGTGACCTGGCTCGTCACGGTCGAATGCGAAGGCGCCGCTAAGCCCGCGTGCGTCGCGGAGTTCATCACGCGGCACGCGTTCTAAGTTCTTCAGACGTCGGCGTATCTGCCGAACTCCAGTTTCGCGATGGCGTTGCGATGCACTTCGTCGGGGCCGTCGGCGAGCCGCAGCGTGCGGGCCGACGCATACGCATATGCGAGCGGAAAGTCGTCGCAGACGCCGCCAGCGCCATGCGCCTGGATCGCCCAGTCGATGACCTGACACGCGACGTTCGGCGCCACGACCTTGATCATCGCGATCTCGCCGCGCGCGCCCTTGTTGCCGACGGTGTCCATCATGTATGCGGCCTTGAGCGTCAGAAGCCGAGCCTGCTCGATCATGATGCGCGCCTCGGCGATGCGCTCTTGCGTCACGCCGTGGTGCGCGATCGGCTTGCCGAACGCGACGCGCCCGAGCGTGCGCTTCGTCATCAGCTCCAGCGCGCGTTCCGCGAGTCCGATCAGGCGCATGCAATGATGAATGCGCCCCGGCCCGAGACGGCCTTGCGCGATTTCGAAGCCGCGCCCAACGCCCAGCAGCATGTTCGTCGACGGCACGCGCACGTTATCGAGCGTGATGTCCATGTGGCCGTGCGGGGCATCGTCGTAACCGAAGACATTCAGCGGCCGATGCACCGTGATGCCGGTCGCATCGGCGGGCACGAGAATCATCGACTGTTGCGTGTGCCTGGGCGCTTGCGGGTCGGTCTTGCCCATCACGATATACACCTTGCAGCGCGGATCGCCCGCGCCCGATGACCACCACTTGTGGCCGTCGATGACATAGCTGTCGCCGTCGCGCACGATGCTGCACCGGATGTTGGTCGCATCCGACGAGGCGACTTCCGGCTCGGTCATCAGAAACGCCGAGCGGATTTCGCCGCGCAACAGCGGTTCGAGCCATTGGGCCTTCTGCGCGTCGCTGCCGTAGCGCTCGATGGTTTCCATGTTGCCCGTGTCGGGCGCGCTGCAGTTGAACACTTCCGGCGCCCACGGCACGCGGCCCATGATTTCGCAGAGCGGCGCGTATTCGAGATTCGTCAGGCCTGCGCCGCGTTCCGATGCAGGCAGAAAGAGATTCCAGAGTCCTTCGGCGCGTGCCTTCTCCTTCAGGCCTTCGATCAGTCGCGTCGGCGTCCATGCATTGCCCGCCGCGCGATTCGTCGCGATTTCGTCGGCGTAAGCGCGTTCGTTCGGATAGATGTGCGCATCGAAGAACGCGAGCAGCCTTTCGCGCAATGCTTGCACGTTGGGCGTGTAGTCGAAGTTCATGCCTTTCGTCTCCCTGGCTTTTATCGGCCGACTTTCTGCGCGTATTGCCACGCAAGTTCGGCCATCGGCCGCGCGCGCTTGCCCGCATCGACGGCTTGCGCGCTCGCGGCCGTGCCATCGACGACGCGCTTCATGATGCCTTGCAGGATCGCGGCGATGCGGAACATGTTGTAGGCGAGATAGAAGTTCCAGTCGCCTTCGATCGTGAAGCCCGTGCGTTCGCAGTAGCGCTTCACGTAGGCGGTTTCATCAGGGATGCCGAGCGCGGCCCAGTCGAGCCCGGCGATGCCGCGAAACTGCGACGGATCGACATGCCATGCCATGCAGTGATACGCGAAGTCGGCGAGGGGATCGCCGAGCGTCGACAATTCCCAGTCGAGCACGGCAAGCACGCGCGGCTCGCTCGGATGAAAGATGAGATTGTCGAGCCGATAGTCGCCATGCACGACACTGACGCGCGCGCCTTGCATCTGCGGAATCTGCTGCGGCAGCCATTCGATCAGGCGATTCATCGCCTCGATCTTCCCGGTTTCCGACGCGACGTACTGCTTGCTCCACCGCCCGATTTGCCGCTCGAAGTAATTGCCCGGCTTGCCGTAGCTCGACAGCCCGGCGGCTTCGACATCGACCGTATGAAGTGCTGCGATCACGCGATTCGTTTCGTCATAGATCGCGGCGCGTTCGGCGGGCGTCATGCCCGGCAGCGACTGGTCCCAGAGGACGCGGCCCTGCACGAACTCCATCACGTAGAACGCGCGGCCGATCACGCTCTCGTCCTCGCACAGCGCGAGCATGCGCGCGACGGGGACATCGGTGGATGCGAGCGCGTCCATCACGCGATACTCGCGCTCGATTGCATGCGCGGAAGGCAAAAGTTTCGCCGCGGGTCCCGGCTTCGCGCGCATCACATAGCTGCGGGCGGGCGTGACGAGCTTGAACGTCGGGTTCGACTGACCGCCCGCGAATTGCTCGACGGTCAACGGACCGCCGAAGCCGTCGACATGCGCTGCGAGCCATGTCGAAAGGGCATGGGCATCGAAACGCTGGTTGTCCTGCACCGGGCGCGTTCCTTCGAACGCGGAGAAATCGGAGTGCTTCTTCTGTTGTTCGTCCTGCATCGTCTCCTCCCGTTTTTGCGCGGCGCCGTCAGTCCATGTCGCCGGGCTTGTAGCGAACGAACTGCGCATAGAGCAGTTCCATCGTCGTGTTGCGCACGTCGGCGTGCAGCGGCGACGGCGGCGAATGATTGATCGCGTGCACGACCCAGTCGCCGGACTTGTCGCCGACGTCGAGCGCGTTGATACAGCCCGTCGCCTGCGACAGATGTCCGAAGAACGCGCGGCCGCCGGCGGTGATCGCGTGCGAGAGCAGCGCGCGATTGACGCCGCCATGCAGCACGAGCAGCACCGTGTCCCACGAGCGGTCCTCGCGCAGGCGCGCAACCGCAGGCAGCGCGCGATCGAGCAACTCGCCGATCGTCTCGCCGCCGAGAAATCGTGTCTCTTCGGGCACGACGCCATCGAACACGGAAAGAAACGCGCGCTCGATGTCCGACGTCGTGAGGTCCTTGAGTTTGCCGCCGCGAATTTCCTGCCACTCGGGCCAGATTTCCGGGTCGATCGATTGACCCGTTTCCGCGAGCACCCGCCGCGCCGTTTCCACCGTGCGCGGCAATCCGCTCACGATCACGCGATCGAAGCGAATCTTTTGCGCGGCGAACTCGCGGCCCGCCGCGCTCGCTTCCTCGCGTCCGCGTTCGTTGAGCGGGACGCTTTCGGGATCGATCGCGCGGCCGCTGTCGTCGAAGTACGTGACGTCGCCATGACGCATCAGGAAGATGCGGCGGCGCCTGGGCAATTCGTAATGAGCCATGGGCTTAACGATAATTCGGCTGGCGCTTTTCGAGGAACGCGGTGATGCCTTCGAGCGCGTCGCCGTGATGGAGCGCATCGACGAAGCTGTCGCGTTCCATGTCGAGATGCGCGTCGAGCGGCTGCACGTCGGCGGCGTTGATCAGCGACTTGATGCGCGCCATCGCTTTGGGCGACACGCTGCCGAGATCGTCGGCCCAGGCGATGGCCGCATCGAGCGCGATGCCTTTTTTCGTCAGCCGGTTCACGACGCCGACTTCATGCAGCCGCGCCGCGCCGATCGGCTTCGCTTCGAGCAGCACTTCGCTCGCGAGCGTGCGCGGCAGCGCGCGCGACAGGAACCACGAAGCGCCGCCGTCAGGCGTGAGGCCGACGCGCGCATACGACATGACGAACCTGGCGTCGTCGGCGGCGACGATCAGATCGCACGCGAGCGCAAGCGAAAAGCCCGCGCCCGCCGCCGCGCCTTCTACCGCCGCGATCACCGGTTTTGTCGATGCACGCAGCGCGCTGATCCATTCCGCCAGCATGTCGATGCTCGCGCCTTGCACCGACGGATCCTGCGCACGGTTCTCGAGCAGGCGATTCAGATTGCCGCCCGCGCAGAAGAAGTTGTCGGCGCCGGTCAGCACGATCGCGCGCACGGTGTTGTCGCGCTCCGCCGTATTCAACGCCTCGATGCCGGCGGCGTACATGTCCGGATGCAGCGCGTTGCGCGCGCCGGGATTGGACAACATGAGCACGAGCGTGGTGTCGCTGCCCGCGGGACGGTCGGTCAGTAGTTCGGCGCTCATCTGAGCTCCTCGATATGGGTAAGCGAAAGTCCGAGCTGCGCCCGCCGCGTGAGCCAGGGCGCCGGCCGGTAGCGCGGGTCGCCGAGCACGGCGTGGATGTTGCGCAGGATCGTCAGGATGGTCGTCGCGCCGATGGCATCGCCGAGCGCGAGCGGGCCGCGCGGATAACCGAGGCCCAGCATCACCGCGAGATCGATGTCCTCGGGCGTGGCGATGCCTTGCTGCGCGATATCGCAGCCGATGTTTACGATTGTCGCCACGACGCGCTGCGCGACGAAGCCCGTCGAATCGCGGATCACGGTGACGGGCACGCCGTCGAAGGAGAAGAGGGCGTGCGCGGCGTCGCGCATGGCGGGCGCGGTCGCGGGCGTCGTCATGATCGTGCGGCGCGCGACGGTATCGAGCGGGAAAAGCGTATCGACGGCCACGACGCGTGTTGCATCGAGATGTTCGTTGACGGCCGCGGTCGTCGCATCGAAGCCGAGCGGCGTCACGAGGATCAGCGAATCCGGCTCGGGCGTGTGGCCCGCGTCTATATGCACGGAGCAATCGCATCGGGCGATCAGCTTGAGCACGTCCTCGCGTCCGGCGTGCGACGCCCGGCTTATCCAGACGCGCGTTGGCAGTTGCGTGGGCGCGGCGGGTTCCGGCGGCATGTCCTGCTTGCCGTCGACATAGCGATAAAACCCTTCGCCCGCCTTGCGCCCGATGAGGCCGCCGGCGAGCCGCGTGCCGGTGATCGGCGAGGGCCTGAAGCGCGGCTCTTCATAGAACTGGTGATAGATCGATTCCATCACCGGATGCGAGACGTCGAGCGCGGTGAGATCGAGCAACTCGAACGGCCCGAGGCGAAAGCCCGCCTGCTCGCGCATGATGCGGTCAATATCCGCGAAGCTCGCGACGCCTTCGCTCGCCACGCGCAGGCCCTCGGTGTTCATGCCGCGCCCGGCATGATTGACGATGAAGCCCGGCATGTCCTTCGCGCGCACCGGCGTGTGTCCCACGCGGCGCGCGAGGTCCATGAGTGCATCGCCGGCGCGCGGATCGCCGCGCAGGCCGTCGATGACTTCCACGACACGCATCAGCGGCACGGGGTTGAAGAAGTGAAAGCCCGCGACCCGCCCGGGATGCGCGCAGCCGGCGGCGATCGCGGTGATCGACAGCGACGAGGTATTCGACGCGAGAATGCAATGCTCGCCGACCACGGCTTCGAGTTCGCGGAATAATTCGCGCTTGATGTCCAAGTTCTCGACGATCGCCTCGACGATGGCGTCGCAATCGGACAGCTCGCTCGTGTCGCCCGCATCGCGGATGCGCGCGAGCGCCGCGTGCGCGTCGGCTTCCTTGAGCTTGCCCTTGGCGGTGAGCTTCGCGAACGTCTCCGACAGATATTCGCGCGCGGCGGCGAGCGCTTTCGGATTCGTGTCGTAGATATGCACGTTCAGCCCGCCGAGCGCCGCGATCTGCGCGATGCCGCGCCCCATCGCGCCGCTGCCGACGATGCCGAGCGTCTCGATCCTGTATGCGTGCTGGCTCATGATGCGGTTCTGCTCCTCGGGGATGGGAACGCGCGTGGCGTCGGGTTCGATGCGGCTCGGCAGGGGCGCCGTCGCTCAGAGTCTGGCGAGACGTTCGAGCGCAAGCGCGAGCGTTTCTTCTTTCTTCGCGAAGCAAAAGCGCACGACGCCCGATTCGTGGCTCTCGTGATAGAACGCCGACACGGGAATCGCGGCCACGCCGATTTCGCTCGTGAGCCATTGCGAAAACTCGGCTTCGGGCAAGTCGCTGATCTTCGAGTAATCGACGCACTGGAAGTACGTGCCGTCGCAAGGCAGAAGCGAGAAGCGCGTGTTCGCAAGTCCCGCGCGGAAGAAGTCGCGCTTCTTCTGATAGAAGGACGGCAGTTCGAGGTACGGCTTCGGATCTTCGAGATAGTGCGCGAGGCCGATCTGCATCGGCGTGTTCACCGTGAACACGTTGAACTGGTGCACCTTGCGGAATTCGGCGGTGAGCGCGGCGGGCGCGGCCACGTAGCCCACTTTCCAGCCGGTCACGTGAAAGGTCTTGCCGAAGCTCGACACGACGAAGCTGCGCTTGGCCAGTTCCGGGTAGCGCGACACGCTTTCGTGCGGTGCGCCGTCGTAGACCATGTGCTCGTAGACTTCGTCGGAGACGATCAGCACGTTGGTGTCGCGCACGATCTCCTCGAGCTTTTTCATGTCCTCGGCGCGCCACACGCGACCGGTCGGGTTGTGCGGCGTGTTGATCATCAGCAGCCGCGTCTTCGGCGTGATCGCGGCGGCGATCTTGTCGAAGGGCAGCGCGTAGTCGGGCGCTTCGAGCGACACGAACACCGGCTTGCCGCCCGCGAGCTCGATCGACGGCACATAGCTGTCGTACATCGGCTCGATGACGATGACTTCATCGCCCGGATGCACGCAGCACAGGATGGCCGTGAGCAGCGCCTGCGTCGCGCCGGCGGTCACGGTGATCTCCGTGTCCGGGTCATAGGCGCGGCCGTAGAGCGCGTCGATCTTGCGCGCGATCGCCTGCCGCAAGGGCGCGGCGCCCGCCATCGGCGGATATTGATTGTGGCCGTCGCGCATCGCGCCGGCGACCGCATCGACGATGCGCGCATCGCAGTCGAAATCGGGGAAACCCTGACCGAGATTCACCGCGCCTTTTTGCGTCGCGAGCGCGCTCATCACGGTGAAGATGGTCGTGCCCACATTGGGCAGACGCGACGGGAAAGAAAGCTCGGGCGGTGTCGGCGGCAATTCGTGCGTGGCGTTCATGATGATATGGACGTGGAAGAGGGCTCGCGGCTATTTTAAGACAGCATCAGCCGATGGCCGTCTGTGCTTCTAACTCGAGCACGAAGGGTTTCGGTTCGGCGATGCGAAAGGCGAAGTCGCGCGCGATGCGGCGTGCGAGCTTCAGCACCGCGCGATCTTTCGAGACGAGCCATTCGGCGCCCGACGCGTGCGCGAGCTCGAGAAATTTCTGGTCGTCGCGGTCGCGGCATTTGGGCAGCGCTCGCTCGCCTTCTTCGATGGTCGCGGCGACGAGCGTCGACAGTCGCGTGACGGTCGCGAGCGCGGCTGCCTTGTCGATCTCCATGCGCACGAACTGCGGATAGTCGAGCACGCGCGTGAGCTCGCGCAGGCAGCGCGCGTCGATCAGCGCTTCGAGCGTGCGGGCTTCGAGGGCCGCGTGGATGGGACGCGTAGCGGGGTCGTCGAATACGAGGATGTCGATCCACACATTCGAATCGAGCACGACGCGCATCGGCGGCGACAATGGCAACGGCGCGGCGGAATTGTCCATTCGATACAATCTGGGGTTTATGCCAATGATCGCCGGCGGGGTGCCGGCGAGCCTCCATGATAATCGTTCTCTCTCCCGCCAAATCGCTCGACTACGAGACGCCTGCCCATATCAGGAAGCACACGCTGCCCCAGTTCGTCGATGACGCCGCCGAGTTGATCGACGGACTGCGCGAACTCTCGCCGCAGCAGATCGGCGGCATGATGGGCATTTCGGATCAGCTCGCGGCGCTGAATTTTCAGCGCTACGCAGACTGGTCGACGACTTTCGATACGCGCAATTCGAAGCAGGCGGTGCTCGCGTTCAACGGCGACGTCTACGAAGGTTTCGCCGCGAAGACGCTCTCGGCGGGCGATCTCGACTTCGCGCAGAACCACGTGCGCGTGCTGTCGGGGCTGTACGGCTTGCTGCGCCCGCTCGACCTGCTGCAGCCGTATCGTCTGGAGATGGGCACGAAATTCCCCAATGCGCGCGGCAAGGATCTCTACGCTTTCTGGGGCGATCGCATTACCGCGGCGCTCAACGAACACCTGAAAAAGCAGCGCGGCGCGCGCGTGCTGGTGAATTGCGCGTCGGAAGAATACTTCAGGTCGGTCAGGCCGAAACTGCTCACGGCTCCCGTTATCTCGCCCGTTTTCGAAGACTGGAAGGGCGGCCGCTACAAGATCATCAGCTTTCACGCGAAGCGCGCGCGCGGTCTGATGGCGCGCTATGCGGTCGAGAACCGCATCGACGAGCCGGACGCGCTGAAAAGCTTCGACAGCGAAGGCTACAAGTTCGACCCGAAGGCGTCGAACGACACGACATACGTATTTCGTCGCCGCACCGGGGAATGAGGCCCGCGCGGCAAGCACGCAAGGAAACGCAGATGACACTTTCCATTTCAAGCAACTTCGACGCGGGTGCGATCGAAGTCCTCAACGCCGACGATCCCGCGGACATTCGGCTGCGCATCCGGCCCGACTCGCATGCCGATTTCGCGCAATGGTTCTACTTTCGCGTATCCGGCGCGCGCGGCGAGCGTCTCGTGATGACTTTCGAGAATGCGGCGCAGTGCGCGTTCCCGGAAGGCTGGCGCAACTATGAAGCCGTCGCGAGCTATGACCGCGTGAACTGGTTCCGCGTGTCGACGGAGTACGACGGCCAGGTGATGAAGATCGATCACACGCCGGACTTCGACCGTATCTACTACGCGTACTTCGAGCCGTACAGCGAGGAGCGCCACTCGGAATTTCTCGGCGCGGTTCAGCAGATGCCGCTCGCAACGCTGACCGAGCTCGGCAGCACCGTGCAGGGCCGCCCGATGTCGGTGCTCTCGCTCGGCATCCCGGACTTCGGTGACGCCGAGCCGAAGAAAAAAGTCTGGATCATCGCGCGCCAGCATCCGGGCGAGACGATGGCGGAATGGTTCGTCGAAGGGCTCGTGAAGCGTCTCGCGGGCTTCGGCGACTGGGCGGGCGATCCGGTCGCACGCGCGCTCTTCGAGCGGGCCATCTTTCATATCGTGCCGAACATGAATCCCGACGGCAGCGTGCTCGGCAACCTGCGCACGAACGCCGCGGGCGCGAACCTGAATCGCGAATGGATGGAGCCGAGCGCGGAACGCAGCCCGGAGGTGCTCGCCGTGCGCGAGGCCATTGCGGAGACGGGCTGCGATCTGTTCTTCGATATCCACGGCGACGAAGCCATTCCCTATGTGTTCGTCGCTGGATCGGAGATGCTGCCGGGCTTCACCGCGCAACAGGCAGAGGAGCAGAAGGCATTCGTCGAATTCTTCAAGCAGGCGAGCCCCGATTTCCAGGACGTGTACGGCTACGAGTCGAGCAAGTATCAGTCGGATGCGCTCAAGCTCGCGTCGAAGTACATCGGCAACGAGTACAAATGTCTGTCGCTCACGCTGGAAATGCCGTTCAAGGACAACGTGAACTTGCCGGATGAGAGCGTCGGCTGGAACGGCGCGCGTAGCGCGGCGCTCGGTGCATCGATGCTTCAGGCGATTCTGTGGCATCTGCAGTCGTTTGCCGCCTGACGGCCGGCGATCTGACGCTGATGTAAAAAGGGCGTGGCCGCATGAAGCGGCCACGCCCTTTTTGATGGTGTCTTCTTCGCAGTGAAGGTATCGGCTAGTGCTTCTTGGTCGTCTTCTTCGTCGACTTGCCCGAAGACTTCGACGTGCTCTTCGTCTTGCCCGCGCTCGCCTTTGTTTTCGCGCCGTGCTTACCCTTCGCGCTTTGCGTCGAGTGCGGCTCGGCGCGCGGGCGCAACGCGGGCACCGGATCGTTCCAGCCAAAGGCAAGCATCTGGCTGCCGACGTAGCCGCAGCGGAACTTGAGCGGAGTGGGATCGCGCTCGCCGTTCTTCGGCATGCCCTGACCTTCGACGGTCACCACGTTGTCCACTTTGATTCGCTGCTTCTTTTCGTCGAACGAATCGTTCCATGGCTCGATCGCGGAATGCGCGGCATCGAACGAGTTGGGCGGGAATTCGACGTGATCGAATGCCGAAGACGTGCTGGCGATGAAGTTGCCATGCGCGGCGCAATCCGCGACAAGCGGGTTGGCCTTGAAGTCGGTGACGAAGTGGTGAATCAGTTCGTTGCGCTCGTCGAGCGAATCGGCAAAAGCGGACACCGCGCATGTTAGTGATGCGCATACCGCCAACCGGCCGACGAGCCGCAGGAGCCGGCGCGGTGCGTAGTTACGTTCCATCAAGTCTGGCGCTAAGAAGACACGGGCAAGTAAGATGCGCCGTGTGGGGAAGGAGTTCAATCTTATCGTACTTTGTGCGCGCGCCCATCGCCCGGAATCCGATATCCGGGGTTCTGCATTGCACGAGGCAGGTAGGGTTCGCGAGACTCAGACGCGCGGACCGCGATCGAGGCGATAGCGGCGCACGTCATATGTGGTGATCCACGCTGGTTTGTAAACAGCAATCAGGATGGTGAGCAGACCGGTGAAGAGCGCTTCTCCTGCAACGAGCAGCAGCGAGCCTCGCGTGAACGCCGGAGGTACGACGAACGGCCCGCTGGCGAGCGCCATCTCGAGCAGTACGGTCGCGCCGCATGCCGCCGCGACCGCCGCACCCGAAGTGATGAATCCGTGCCCGGCGATGAAGGTGAAAAGATTGCGCGGCAACCAGGCGTTGCTCAGACGCTGCAGCAGGGTCGATACCGCGACCGGCAGTGCCCCGAAGAGAAGATAGGTGGTCGCCACCGAGAGCCACGACGCATCGAGAACGACCGCGGCGAGGCCCGTGGTCGCTGCTGTTCCGATGAGCGCGAGGCGCCAGTCGAACAACGTGACCATCAGCGTTGCGCCCAAGAGATGGATGACGGGTCCGTCATCGAACCATGCATTACATGCCCACAGCACCGACACCGCGACGATGATGCCGAGCCACACGTTCTGCAGCGTGGCGTCTTGCAGACGAGCGAAAGGTCGCTGCAGCAGCGCGAGCGCGAGCACTCCCGTGGCGACGATCCAGCCGCCGACGGTAAGCCAAAGCGGGAGCGGTGTGTAGAAGAACCCCATGCCTTGCATATTACTCGTTGCGCGTAAAACGTGTGCGCAAAGGACGAACCCGTTTGCCTGGATTGTTGCTAGAACGTCGATTCAGGCTCGGCGGCCATCGGGAGCGCGGCCGCGTCATTGTCGAGAAGCGACGGATAGCGCGTCCGTGGCCGGCGTAGCGGGATAACGCCTGGCTGCCCTGCGACGGCACGCACGGGTTTCTCGCTTCCGCTGCGCAGGATTTCGAGATGCGAGTTCTGCACGCCGTTGTAGATCGCGACTGCGGCGGCGCGGTTCGTCGCGCCTAGTTGCTGGAAGATGCTTGCAAGGTGGATCTTCACCGTGCCTTCGCTGATGCCGAGCGTCTTCGCGATCATCTTGTTCGTGCTGCCCATGTGCACGCAGCGCATGATCTGCTGCTGTCGGGGCGACAGAGCCGGATGGTGGCGGATCCTGTGCGGCAGTGTGGCGACGTCCCGAGCACGGCGAGCGGTGAACTCGAGCGTCAGTTCGGGGTCGACTACGTCGGGCGGAATGTAATGGCCGCCGACGAGCACCATCTCCAGCGCGCGCAGGATCAGGATTGGATCGAGCGCGCGCGGGATCACGCCCATTGCGCCGACGCTCATTAGCGCGTAGACCAGCGCGGCACCGCAGCGATCGACCATGATCGCCGCGGGCACGCGGGGCGCTTCGTCCAGCAGAATCCGTAGGTCGCTGGTACGCAGGTCGGGCGCCCAGTCGATCACGGTCATGTCGGGTTCGGAGCGTTTCAAGGCGGAACGGGCTTGCCTCCAATCCTTCGCCTCGGTGAATTGCGCATGGCGCGCAACACGGCGCAGCAATGTTTTAAGGCCCGCCCGGCGCTCCGCGTCGGAACCAATAATGTTGATTATCATGCTTTACCTCATGTCAATACACCCGTCGCCCTCAGCTTCGGGACTCGACGCCGGCTTACACGTTGGCGTCAGTGGCTATATTGACAAATTTGCGCTGATTTGGCCCCCTATCCGAATGGCATAGGCCTAAATACACAAAACCCCGCACGGAGCGGGGTTCGTCCTGGCCGAAAACGGCTCTTTCGCCGGCTTTCAGTGGAAATGAGGCTGCGCCGGCTCCGCATCCTCCGGCATCTCGGCATGAACGATTTCACCGAGCGGATCCGCGTAGAGTGGCACACCGCAGTCGTCGCAAAACTCCGGCTCGAAGCGTCCCGCGTGGCGGCGAACGTCCGAGACGCCCGTTTTCTTCAGCAACTCGACAATTTCCTCGACCGGGCCATTGGCGCCCTCGAGATCGACCGCGTCCTCGTCCATCCCCAGCTCTCCGTTTTCGCGTCCGTAGAGTGGCCATACGACCCCGTAGATCACATCGTTGCTGCCGCGCCGCGTGAAACCAATGCGGTATTCGTCGATACGGCGCTCGCCGAAGCCCGCGATGACCGCCCGTAAATCCTGAGGCGCGGTGCCGAGTGTGTCGAACAGATACCGGACGGCGGTGCGCACGGTGTGCGGACGAACCTGCTCGTCGGCATCGCGGCAGGCCGAGTAGTAGGCGTCGGGAAGCAGGCACTCGAATTCGCAACCAGGCAGGATGGCGGCGAAACTCGGTCCGCCTTGAGCGGCCCACTGCTCGAGGCATTGACCGCGTTCGACGCGGCTGCCGTTTTCGTCCTCTTGCCAGCGGAAGAACGCCGTGCCGGCCGGTACGACGACTAGCGCCAGCAGGAATCGCGGGTCGGCGAGAATCGGCGAGGTTTCCGGAAGATCGGACAGGTTCAGACGCGCGACGCTACCGTTCAAAACCGTCTGCAACAACTGTTGCGCGAGGCGCGCGGTATCCACGTGGTGTCGCGGTAATTGATCGATGCTATAGAGATAGGGCGCGACAGCGACGCGCGCGTCTGCTGCGAGGACATGCGCCTGCATTTGCGTGCGCAGGGCATCGACGGCTTCGCCTTTCAGCGCCCCCGACGGAATCGCGTAGCGCGTCCACGCGAGCACCGGCGCGGAAATAAGCAATGCTTCGTGGGGTGCGCCGTCGATGTCGACCTTGAATGACTCGCTATGCGTCTCGGCCATATCGGCGAGCGCTCCATAGGCGTCCGGATGGTTTTGCTGCAGATGGTCGAGCGCGGCGTCGAGCGTCGTCTGATTGCCGTTACGCACGAGTTTGACGATGAGGCTGTCGAGGCGAGCTTCCCAGAATCGATCCTCGACACGGCTACCGGACGCGAAGAGCGCGAGGGAGAGGCTGACGAGCTTGTCGGCATCCGGGGGAATACGTTTTGCGATTCGCGAGCGCATATGGATACAAGAGTAATTGGTGCGGTGAACCTTTAATTGTAGTCGCTCGGACGATGCTTTTATCGTGCGACGTTGCAGTAGGTCGATTCACGCGCGGCGAGGCATTCGGAGCGGTCGAACTATTTTTTCGCATTCCTCTTGCGAAGCTGAGGTTCACTCACTAGAATTCCGTTCCTTCGCGATTCGATGAACGCGAAGGAAGCGAGAGTAGAGGCGGTATCGGTGGTGTGCTCGGAGTAAGCGGTAGAAGGCTCTGAGCGCGGTTGGCAAGAACGGAAAGCGTCGAATTCTTGTTGACACGAACCGAAATGTTGTTCATAATCTCGTTTCTATGCTGCTGATGCAGCGACGCAAGACAGAAGGTGAGGTAGGGGTCTTGCGATGTGCTCTTTAAAAACTAACAGCCGATAAGTGTGGGCGCTTGATGTTGAGTGCGGTCTGGTTCTTCGGGGCTGGATATAGCGAAAGTATCAAGAGTCTCACACGAAGTATCAGAGGAAGGTTTTTCCATCTTTGGATGGAGTAAAT
>FCOD02000019.1 GCA_001544655.2 Caballeronia turbans | reverse complement strand
GCAAGCATCGCACCGGAAAGTTAACAGCCCGGCGCTCCGTTTACAACCACTTCTCACCCCATAAACAAAAATGCCGTGCAGCGCTAACTGAACGGCATTACCGCTCGCGCGGTCTTTTTCACTGGATCCCACACTATGAAGAAAGCGCGATAAAGGGGACATCCATGCGCAAGCTACGCTCGCAAAGCTGGTTCGGCGGCAACGACAAAGACGCCTTCATCCACCGCTCGTGGATGAAAAATCAGGGCATCCCTCACGATCAGTTCGATGGCCGGCCGGTCATCGGCATCTGCAATACATGGTCGGAACTCACGCCTTGCAACGCGCATTTCCGCGAGCTCGCCGAGTATGTGAAGCGCGGCGTGCGCGAGGCGGGCGGCCTGCCGCTCGAATTCCCGGTGATGTCGCTCGGCGAATCGAATCTGCGGCCCACGGCGATGCTGTTTCGCAACCTCGCGTCGATGGACGTCGAAGAGTCGATCCGCGGCAATCCCATCGATGGCGTCATTCTTCTCGTCGGCTGCGACAAGACCACGCCGGCCCTGCTGATGGGCGCGGCGTCGTGCAATCTGCCCGCGCTCGCGGTATCGGGCGGACCGATGCTGAACGGGCGCTTTCGCGGCGGCACGATCGGTTCGGGCACGGGCGTATGGCAGATGTCGGAGGAAGTGCGCGCGGGCAAGATGACGCAGGAGGAATTCGTCGAAGCCGAATCGTGCATGAACCGCTCGCGCGGCCATTGCATGACGATGGGCACTGCGTCCACGATGGCGTCGATGGTCGAATCGCTCGGCATGGGCCTGCCGCACAACGCCGCGATTCCCGCCGTCGACGCGCGCCGTCAGGTGCTCGCGCATATGGCGGGGCGGCGCATCGTCGGGATGGTCAAGGAGGATCTCACGATGGACAAGATCCTCACGCGCGAAGCCTTCGAGAACGCGATCCGCACGAACGCGGCCATCGGCGGATCGACGAATGCGGTCGTGCATCTGATTGCGCTGGCGAAACGCATCGGCGTCGAACTGAAGCTCGAGGACTGGGAACTCGGGTCCGACGTGCCGTGCCTCGTGAACCTGCAACCATCGGGCGAGTATCTGATGGAAGACTTCTATTACGCGGGCGGCTTGCCCGCGGTCCTGCGTCAGCTCGGCGAGCAAGGCTTGCTGCATCGCGATGCGCTCACGGTGAACGGCCGGACGATCTGGGACAACGTGAGCGAAGCGCCCAACTACGACGATAAGGTCATCACCCGGTTCGAGAAGCCGTTCAAGCCGCACGCGGGCATCGCGGTGCTGAAGGGCAATCTCGCGCCGAACGGCGCGGTCATCAAGCCATCGGCGGCGACGCAATCCTTGCTGAAGCATCGCGGGCGCGCGGTCGTGTTCGAAAACGTCGAGGACTTGCACGCGAAAGTCGACGACGATTCGCTCGATATCGACGAGCACTGCATCATGGTCCTGAAGGGCGCGGGGCCGAAGGGTTATCCGGGTTTCGCCGAAGTCGGCAACATGCCGCTGCCGAAAAAAGTGCTGCAAAAGGGCATCACCGACATGGTCCGCATTTCCGATGGCCGCATGAGCGGCACCGCATACGGCGCGGTCGTGCTGCACGTGTCACCGGAGGCCGCGGCGGGCGGCCCGCTTGCGCTCGTGCAGACAGGCGACATGATCGAGCTCGACGTCGAGGCGCGCCGTCTGCATCTCGAAGTGTCGGACGAAGAACTGGCAAAGCGCCGCGCCGCATGGCAAGCGCCCGAGCTGCCGAGGCGGGGCTATTACCGCTTGTACGTGGAGCATGTCTTGCAGGCGGATCAGGGCGCGGACCTGGATTTCCTCGTCGGTTCGAGCGGCGCGCCGGTGCCGCGCGATTCACATTGAGCGGAGACGATCGATGTCACAACATCAAACGCCGCCGTCCGGCATGTGGCCGGTGCTCTACGCCTACTTCGACGCGCTGAACCGGCTCGACGGCGACGCCACGCGCAGACAGATCGACGCGACCATCGCGGCGGGCGCGCCCGCGATCGTCACGCTCGGTCTTGCAACTGAAGTGAATCGCCTGTCCGACGCCGAAAAGCGCACGATGATCGACGACTGTGCCGCGCACATCGCGGGCCGCGTGCCGCTCGCGGTCACGATCACCGGCGACAGCATCGAGCGCCAAGTCGCGCTCGCTGACTACGCGCTCGAACGCGGCGCATCATGGCTCATCCTTCAGCCGCCATCGATACGCGGCGAGCCCGAAGCCTTCTATTACGAGTTCTTCGCATCGGTGCTCGAACGAACCGGCGCGAACGCAGGCATTCAGAACGCGCCGGAATATCTCGGCGTTGGTCTGTCCGCCGAATCGATCGCCGCGCTCGCGGCCGAGCAGCCCAACTTTCGTTTGCTGAAAGGCGAAGGCCCGGCCGGGACGATCCGCGCGACCATCGAACGCCTGCGCGCGCTCGAACAGCCTCTCGCGGTGTTCAACGGACGCGGCGGTCAGGAACTCGTCGACAACCTGCGCGCGGGCTGCGACGGCCTGATCGTCGCGCCGGATGCGTTCGATCGCCAGGTGGCGATCCATCAGGCGTTCGTCGAAGGGCACGAGCACGACGCCGAATCGCTGTATGCACAAACGCTGCCGGAAATCGTCTTCGTGATGCAGTCCCTGGAAACGCTCACCTGTTACGGCAAGCGCATCGCGGCATGGCGCATGGGCTTCGATGTCGTGCACGATCGCGGCGCGCGACCGACCCCGTTCGGCATCGAATGCGCACGGCGGTTCGCGCAACGCCTCGGGCCGGCGTCGCGCGTTTTGCGTGGATGAATCATCGAACCGGGCGGCGCGCGAAGCGCTGCTCGATCACCGACGTCCCCCATTGCGTGCCTTCGGCTTCATCGGTCAAGGTGAAGCCGAAGGATTCGTACAGATGGCGCGCGGCGTCGAGGCTCTTGAAGGTCCAGAGATACGTCTCGTCGTAGTGGGCATCGACGAAATCCATCGCGCGCGCCATCAGTTGCCGGCCCACGCCGCTGCCGCGCAATGTATCGTCGATGATGAACCAGCGCAGATGCGCGACGCGCGTCTTCGCATCGCCGTCGATGGCGAGCGAGCCGAGCGTGCGTTCGCCGTCCATGACGAGCCACAGCGCCTTGCCGGGCGCGGGCAGGCTCTCGGCGAACGCGGCCAGTTCGGTGGCGACCTTGCGCTCGAAGTAGACGCCAAAGCCCGCATGATGCGCATAGAAGCGCGCGTGCAGGCTCGTTACATCGCCGATGCAGCCCGGCCGGTATCCCTCGACGACGCGCGCATTCGGCGCCTGCGCGGCGTGCGCCGTCTTGTGGTCGTGACCGTGCGCGAGCGCATCGGCGTAGAGCGCGAGCGAGCGCACGAGCGTCTGCTGATCCTCGGGCACCATGCGGCGCAGCGCATCGGAGACCTGATCGGTCGCGAACTTGTCGATCTTTCTGCGCAGCTTCTGGCCTGCCGCCGTGAGATAGAGCTCGGACGAGCGCGCATCATCGCTGGATGTTTGCCGCGTGACGAGCCCCGCCGCTTCGAGCCGCGCAATCTGCCGGCTCGCGTTGGACTTGTCCAGTCGCAAGATCTGCGCGATGTCGCGCGCCTGAATGCCGGGTGTCGCGCCGATCTCGATGATCGCGTGCACCGCTGACGGCGGCAGGCCGCTCTCGGCGAGCGTGTTGCGCATGAAGCCCAGTTCGCGCACGAGCTTGCGCGAGAACTCGCGCAATTCGAGGATCGTTTTATCGCGGGATTGAACGGGTGTGTCGATGAAATCCATGACGGCTCCATCGGTTGCAAAGCGCAACCATGTCCGTTCAATTTAGTTGCGGCATGCAACTTTCGCAAGAAAAATCGTGCTCCCGAAAATGCTCACCTTTAGCCGCGATCGCGTGCGAATGGATCTCCACAGTTGCCTTGCACAGCGCAGTGATTCGAATGCGTGTCGAGAACCGAAGCCTGCCTTCGCAAACCTTAAGAGATGCTTAGACAAGCGAACGCATGCGCATTGAAATTGCGATGAAAGGCATGTGTATCGTCGCGTGAGGAAACTACCGTGGACGAAAAAAAAACCCGGCGGAGAGGCCGGGCGAAGGTGGTCGGGCGAGTTCCGAGTTCACGCCCGACCGCGTGGCACTCTGCAGGACGCCGCGGCGCGCGGACAGGTCTGCGCGCCGCTGAGCCGGGAGCCGGCGGGATGAAGTTCCACATGAAGCTGCACGAGCCAGTCGCCCGGGCAGGCTCCGTCGATCACGAGCTTGTCCGAAGCCCAGGCGATGCGGCGTGCCGAACGGGCGGCATCGAATGCGAGCCTCGCAATGCGCCGCACGACGAGCACGATGCCCGCGGCGCTCGCGAGAGTCGCAAGGCGCACCGCGGTACTTCCGAGCGCATTCACGTGGCCCGCGCAGCCGCAGACCGTGAGCCACGCGGCATCCGACGCGGCGATGCACCAGGCGATCAGCACCGCATTCGCACGCAGGGAAGCAAGAGTGGACGATCGCATCGGCATCTCCGGGCCGCACGGCCGCGAATCGGCGCGCTCGACGGTATAGTGCGGGGACGAAGCTTATGCAATGCTTAAGCAGGACGCGCACGACGCCGATAACGGGGCCACGATGTGCGGCAGCGCGCAAAACTTAAGTGGCGCTTAAGCATGCAGGCCGGACAATCGGTGCGACCTGTTCGAGCCTGGAGAAAGCGCATGCGCCTGTTATTGGTGGAGGACGACGAGATGATCGCGGAAACCGTGCTCGCCGCGTTGCGTCGCGGGGGTTACACCGTCGACTGGGCGCAGGACGGCCGGGCGGCGGAGCTTTCGCTCGGCAACGGCGTCTACGACCTCGTGCTGCTGGACCTGAATCTGCCCAAGCGCGACGGTCTCGACGTGCTCGCCACGTATCGCAAGAACGGCGGCGATGCGCCCGTGATGATCCTGACCGCGCGCGATGCCGTCGACGACCGCATCCGTGGCCTCGATGCCGGCGCGGACGACTACCTGATGAAGCCCTTCGATCTCGACGAGCTCGCCGCCCGCGTGCGCGCGCTTCTGAGACGCCGCACGGGCCACAAGCATCCGGTGTATTCGCACGGCGAGCTGACCCTCGATCCCGCCGCGCACGAAGCAGGCAAGGGCGGCGTCGCGCTCAACCTCGTGCCGCGCGAGTTCGCGCTGCTGCAGGCGCTGATCGAGGAGCCGTCGCGCGTGTTTCGCCGCTCGGAGCTCGAAGAAAAGCTGTACGGCTGGGGTGAGGAAGTCGGCAGCAACGCGATCGAAGTCCATGTGCACAGCTTGCGGCGCAAGATCGGCGCGGAGGAAATCGTGACGGTGCGCGGTGTCGGTTATCGCCTGAAGAGGATCGGATGACATCAATTCGCCGATGGCTGCTCGGATGGCTCTTATGCGGCCTCGGCGTCGCCTGTCTGATCGCGGGTATCGGCATTTTCAGCACGGCGCGGCTTGAAGCGGGCGAGCTCTTCGACTACGAGCTGCGCACCGTCGCGCTCTCGCTGCCGCACAACATCAACGCCGACGATGTCGCGCAAGGGCGCGATCACGAACTGCATGGCATTGCGGATGACAGGCTCGTCATCGACATTTGGGACCGGTCCGGCCGGCTCATCTATCACTCGCCTCACGAGCCCGCGCTGCCGCGTTTTGGCGTGGGTTTCGGCTCCGCCGAGCGCGAAGGCTATCGCTGGCGCGCGTTTGGCGTCGCGCAGCAAGACCGTTTCATCCAGGTGGCCCAGCCCTATTTCATTCGCGACGATCTCGCCATCTCGCTCGCGCTGCGCACGATCTGGCCGCTCGCCTTGCTCATTCCGGTGATCGTCGTGATCGTGCTCTTCGTCGTCGCGCGCGGGCTTTCGCCGGTGCGCTGGCTGTCGCACTCGCTCGCCGCGCGCTCGCCGGAATCGCTCAAACCCATTGCATTCGACAAGCCGATGCCCGACGAACTGCATCCCCTTGTCAACGCGTTGAATGATCTGCTCGGGCGCCTCGGTGACGCGTCGCAGGCGCAGCGCACGTTCGTCGCGGATGCGGCTCACGAG
Organism: Caballeronia turbans; assembly: GCA_001544655.2. GTDB lineage: Bacteria > Pseudomonadota > Gammaproteobacteria > Burkholderiales > Burkholderiaceae > Caballeronia > Caballeronia turbans. Next base: position 105,928 of record FCOD02000019.1, on the reverse strand, counting down.
TTGCGCACGCCGCTCACGGCGCTCAAGCTGCAAATCCAGGGCGCGATCGGCGACGGTTCGCTTCAGGTCGATGCCGCGACGCTCGCGAAAATCGATGGCCGGCTGAATCGGCTCATCCATCTCGCGCAGCAACTGCTCAGCATGGCGCGCGAAGATGCCGCGCGCGAGGCGGCTATCGCGCCGATGAGCCTGCGCGCGCTGTGCGAACTCCGCGTGAGCGATTTCTCCTTGCTGGCCGAAGCGCGCTCGATCGATCTCGGCCTCGAGCTCGAACAGGCGCGGGACGAACACGACGCGTTCACCGTCATGGGCGACATGCACGCGCTCGCCGTGCTCGTGAACAACCTGCTCGACAACGCGATCCGTCATACGCCGCACGGCGGACGCGTCGACGTGACGTTGCGGCGCGAAGCGGAAGGCATCGCGCTGACCGTGCTCGATTCCGGTCCGGGCATTCCGGAAAGCGAGATCGATCGCGTCTGCGACCGCTTCTATCGCTGCGTGGGCACGTCGGGGCATGGCAGCGGGCTCGGCCTCGCGATCGCGCTGCGCGTCGCACAACGGCATCACGCGACGCTCGAAGTCACGAATCGCGACGATGCGAGCGGACTCATCGTCCGGGTGCGCGGCTTGCGCGCGGTTGCATCGGCGCCGCACGCGAAGGACATCGTCAGCGGAATGCATGTGTGAATGAAAGCGCAAGAAGCGGGGCGTCATCCGTTCCAGGCGCGACGATGCTTGTCGTTTCATCTCTCCATGCCGGGCCTATCATGAAGAAGCTCGTCCTTTGCGCATGTCTCGCATGGACCTGCGCCGTGCTTGCGGCCAATGTCGACGCGCCTGCTACCGCTTCGGCCGCGGCGTCCGAACCGAAGACGCTGAAAGAGCGCCTGGGCGACAAGGCAAGCGACGAGCAACGGGTCGACAATTGCCACGTCCCCGCCGATCAGCGCGGCACGAAGATTCGCCCCGACAGGTGCGCGCCCTGAAGCATGGGCGGATGTGTTACCTTTCGAGAATGAACCATTTGGTACAAACTCAAGGAGCCCGCCTTGTCTTCCACTCAAGCATCATCCGTCCTGCGCCTCGGCATTCTCGGCGGCGCGAACATCGCCAGGCAGTTCGCGCGTGACGTCAGGCCGAGCGAGCGCGTGCGCGTCGTGGCTGTCGCGAGCCGCAGCGACGAAAACGCGAAAGCCTTCGCGCAAGCGAACGGCATCGACACATGGTTCGGCAGCTATGATGCGCTGCTTGCGAGCCCGGATATCGACGCCGTCTATATTCCGCTGCCCAACAGCCTGCATGCCGAATGGGCGATCAAGGCCGCGGACCACGGCAAGCACATACTGTGCGAAAAGCCGCTTGCGCTCGACCGCGACGAAGCCGTGCGCATGTTCGAGGCCGCCGATCGCAACGGCGTGATGCTGCTCGAATCGTTCCCGTATTACTTCCAGCCGCAGACCGCCGCGATGATGGCGCTGATCGGCGAAGGCGCGATCGGCGAGGTGCGCGCGATTCAGGCGAGCTTCGGCTTCACGGTGGGCAATCCCGGCGCGAACATCCGCATGAAGCCCGAGCTCGGCGGCGGCGCGCTGCTCGACGCGGGCAGCTATCCGCTGAGCCTCATTCGCCTCGTGATGGGATGCGCCCCGCAACGCGTCGATGCAATCGCGACGTGGGCCGACAGCAAGGTCGACATCAGTCTCATGGCGACGCTCGTCTATGCCGATGGCCGCCGCGCGCAGGTCTCGTGCGCGATGGATGCGGCGAATCATCGTTACGCGACGATCATCGGCTCGCAAGGCACCATCGACACCGAGTATCTCAATCATACGAGCGCAGAAACGGCCGGCGACCAGTACGGCTATCTGCCGAGCCAGATGCGCGTGCGGCGCGGCATTCCGAATTCGGTGCCGTTCGAGCCGGTCGCATCCGATGTGGGCAGCGGCTTCTTCTTCGCGGCGGAAAGCTTCGCGCGCATGGTTGCGACGCGCGACGCCGCCGCGATCGAGTACTACGCGCAGGTGAGCCTCGACAATGCCGCGACGCTCGCGGCGATCAGCGAAAGCGCGCGCAGCGAGAAGCCCGTCACGCTTTGAGTGGCCGAAGCGATTCACGCGCCGGCCGGACGCGTGAATCGCGCGTCATGCGCCGCACATCAACGCTTGACGATCACCACTTCCATGTACTCGCTCGGCACCACGAGCGACGACGTTCCCGCCACATTGCAGCGTTCGAGCAGGCCGGTGATATCGCGTTCCAGTTCCGCCTGCTTCGCGGAATCGAGCGTGGCGAACGCGCGGTGCACCGGTCCGTAAAAATCGCGGAACACCTGAATCCAGTGCGCGCCCGATTCATAGCGCATGTTGAAGTGCTTGCGCACGCAACGAATGTCCGCCGCCTCCGACCCGAACAGCGCGACGAGATGCGGCTCGGTGCCCCAGAGCGCGGGCGATTGCAGGCCCGCGGGCGGCGGTACATAAGCGCCGATGATCTTGAACAACTGCCCGATGAAACCTTCGGGCGTCCAGTTCGCCATGCCGATGCGCCCGCCGCTCTTTGCCACACGAAGCATCTCGCTCGCGGGACGCTTGTGATCCGGCGTGAACATTGCGCCATAGGTGGACAGGACGACATCGAAGCTGCCGTCGTCAAAGGGCAGGTCTTCCGCATCGGCCACCTTGAAATCGACCGCGAGCCCTTCGGCCTGCGCGCGCGCCCGGCCCTTTTCCAGCAACGCGGGCACGTAGTCGGTCGATGTCACGTGAGCGAAGCGTCGTGCCGCGGCGAGCGTCGCGTTGCCGTTGCCGGCGGCGATATCGAGGACGCGTTCGCCGGCGCGCACGTCGACCGCTTCGGCAAGCATCTCGCCGACGATCTGCAACGTCGTGCCGATGACCGCAAAGTCTCCGCTTGCCCAGGTGGCCTGTTGCCGGGACTTGATCGCGGCGAAGTCGGGCTGCGGATTGATCGGCTCGTTGCGAACCGCGGATGTATTCAACGCATGCATGGTTCCTTCTCCAGATTCCAGATGATGTGTCGAGCAACGCCCTGATGGCGGGCAACGGCAGTATCCCGTTACCATCGCTTCGACGCCTGTCCGCGAGTCGCCGCGAATTGCCCATTCGTCCGCTTCGTCTTCGCGCCGCGTTCCGGCGATGCTTTCGAACGGCGGGAGCCGACATGAGCCACGACATCCTTTCCGATGTGCTGCGCACGGTGCGCCTGCGGGGCGCGCTCTTCTTTCACGTGAGCGGCAATCGAAGCTGGGCGGCGGAGGCGCCGCCCGCGCGCGACATCGCGAGCATCGTCATGCCGGAATGCGAGCACGTGATGGAATATCACGTCGTGACGCACGGCAACTGCTGGGGCGCGATCGTCGGGGAAGCGCCGGTGCGCCTCGCGAGCGGAGACATCATCGTGTTTCCGCATGGCGATGCGCATGTGATCTCCAGCGCGCCCGGCGTTCGCGCCGAAGTCGACGTGGCCGCGCTGTCGGCGAAGATCGATCAGTTGCCGTTCACGCTGACCTACGACGCGGTCGAAGCGCGCAACAATCCCTGTCCCGACGATCCATATGAAACGATGCTCGTATGCGGCTTTCTCGGCTGCGATCTGCGTCCGTTCAATCCGCTCATCGCCACGTTGCCGCGGCTTTTGCACCTGAAGGAGACGGGCACGCAGGGCTGGATCAATCACTTCATGCACCAGGCCGTGCTGGAATCGCGTCACAAGCGGCCAGGCGGCGAGGCGATGCTCGAACGCATGAGCGAAATGATGTTCGTCGATGCCGTGCGCCGCTACGTCGATGGACTGCCCGATGAAAGTCGCGGCTGGCTCGCGGGCTTGCGCGATCGTTTCGTCGGCCGCGCGCTCGCCGTCATGCACGACGCGCCCGCGCACGAGTGGACGGTCGAAGAGCTCGGCGAGCGGGTGGGTCTGTCGCGCTCGGCATTGCATGAGCGTTTCGTCGACATGATCGGGCTGCCGCCGATGCAATACCTCGTCAACTGGCGCATGCAGGTCGCGGCCGGACTGCTGCGCAACACGAACTCGACGATCGCGGCCGTGGCGCAGGAGGTGGGCTACGCATCCGAGGCGGCCTTCATTCGCGCGTTCAAGCGTCTCGTCGGCAAGCCGCCGGCAACATGGCGTCGTGAGAAGAGCCGCGCGGAAGCCGTGACCGAGGCCCCACACGCGAATTCGGATTGACGCGGCTGGAATCTCTGACTAACGTCAGAGATATGAACCCGACCGACATCAGCCAGATTCGCAGCTTCAATCGCACCGTTGCCGAGGGCATCGGCGCGCTCAACGATCATTTTCTCGGGCGCGGCCGTCCAATGGGCGAGTCTCGGCTGCTCTGGGAGATCGGAGCACAGGGCGTCGATCTTCGCGTGCTGCGCGAGCGCCTCGGTCTCGATTCGGGCTATCTGAGCCGCACGCTCACGGCGCTCGAGCGGCAGGGGCTCGTCACGGTCGAGTCTCGTCCCGAAGACCGCAGGGTGCGCCGCGCCAGTCTGACCGAAGCCGGTCGCGCCGAACGCGAGGAACTCGAACGGCTTTCCGATGCCGTCGCGGGCGGCATGCTGGCGCCTTTGAGCGAGGCGCAGCGCCGGCGGCTGATCGCAGCGATGGCCGAAGTCGAGCGCCTGCTGCTGCCTTCGCTGATCCGCTTCGCGATCGAAGATCCTGCGAGCGCCGATGCGCGATGGTGCATCGACCAATATTTCGCCGAGCTGAACGCCCGCTTCGATGCGGGCTTCGATCCGTCGATCAGCCTGTCCGCCGATGCGCGCGAATTGACCGCGCCGCAAGGCGCGCTGATCGTGGCGAGGCTTCGCGGTGCGGCGATAGGCTGTGTCGCCCTCAAGTTTCACGGCACGTCGCCGGCCGAGCTGAAACGGATGTGGGTGAGCGCCGACGCTCGCGGACTGGGCGTCGGACGGCGATTGCTCGAAGAGGCCGAAAGGCACGCGCGGCAAAGCGGCGCGAAGGTCGTGCGGCTCGAGACGAACAAGGCGCTCGCGGAAGCCGTCGGACTCTATCGGCGGTCGGGTTACGTCGAGGTCGCCGCGTTCAGCGACGAGCCTTATGCGGATCACTGGTTCGAGAAAGCATTGCGTTGACGCGTATCGTCAGCGCGTGCCCGTCAACGCGATGACGAGATCCAGGAACGCGCGCGTCTTCGCCGGCGGATGATGCCGCGACGGATAAAACGCATAGAGCGGAAAGCGCTCGTCGGGCCAGTCGGGAAAGAGGTCTACGAGCTTTCCATCGGCAAGCAGGTGCTCGTGGCCGAGCAGGAGTATCTGCGCGATGCCATAGCCCGAAAGAATCGTGCTCAGCATCGTGCCCGGATCGTTGAGTGTGAGGCGGCCGTGCGTCTGCACGCTCAGGCGCTTCTTCTTGCGATGAAACTCCCACGCGAACGGCCGTCCCGTTTCGGGATCGCGAAACTCGATGCACGTGTGCGTGTCGTCGGCGAGTGCCTGTGGCGTCGCGGGCTTGCCGTGCCGCTTGATATACGAAGGCGCGGCGACGGTGCGCACCGGCGTATCGAGCAGCTTGCGCGCGACGAGGCTCGAATCGCGCGGCTCGCCGAAGCGCACGGCGAGGTCGAACCCGTCCGCGATGATGTCGCCGAGACGATCGCTCGTGATGAGCTCCAGTTGCAGATCCGGATGCGCGTTCAGGAACGCATCGAGCTTCGGGCCGAGCAATAGCCGCGAGAAGATCGGATCGACGTTTACGCGCAGGCGGCCGCGCACGGCCGTTGCACCCTCCGATGCGGTGGCCGCGGCTTCCTCCAGTCCCGCGAGATGCGGCATGACGTGTTCGAAGAAACGGCGGCCGTCATCGGTGAGCGAGACGCTGCGCGTGGTGCGATCGAAAAGACGGATCTTCAGGCGCGCTTCGAGGCGCGCGATGGCGCGGCTCACGCCGGGCTGCGACATGCCGAGACGTTCGCCCGCCGCGGCGAAGGTGCCGGCATCGACGATCGCGGCGAACACGCTGATGCCGTTGAGGATGCGTTCGTTGAAGCCGGCCATTCATGCCTCCGCGTCATGGATAAAAGGGCATTCATGTTATCGCGATGCGGGGGAAGGAGCGAATGCCAGCCGGATCAGCAAAAAAAAAACGGGCCCCGAAGGGCCCGGCAAATCACTCCAATACGGTCAGCTTCATGCGTGGTGGGCCTTGGCGACCTTGTCCACGGACATCGAATCGGCGCGCAGACGCTCGTACTCTTGCTCGCTCATCGGCACGGCGTCCTTCTTGCCCAGATCGTTCAGACGGATGCGATACGTCTCACGCGCCGAGTACGCCGCAATCGCCGCGATGACCGTCACGCCGAAGGCAATGGCGCCGACCGTCAGCGGGATGTTGCTCGATCCCGGGGGCGCAACCGCCGCGAACAGGGCGGGCAGCAGCGCGGTGATCGTCGTGCCGATGTTCTGCGCAATCGCCATCGCCGAAACACGCGAGCGGGTCGGGAACAGTTCCGGATAGAAGCTCGGGAAGATCGCGTTGTAGCCCTGGTACACGACACCCCACATGAGCAGCGACATCAGGAATGCGAGCGGGACGCTGTGGATGCTGATCGCATAGAGATACGCGAAAGCCAGCAGACCCGAGATCAGCGAGCCGCCGATCATCATCGGGCGACGGCCGATCTTGTCCGACAGGTTGCCGACGAACGGAATCACCAGCACCGCGACGATGTTGCCGACCACCGGAATCCACAGATACACGCTCTTGTGGAAGCCGATGCCGTACGAAGACTGCACCGCATACGCCGCACCGAAGATCGTCGCGACGACGGGAATCACGTTCATCAGCGCCATGCAGACGACGCGGATCATGTCCGGCGTGCTGTTGGCGAACGCTTCCTTGATCGGCGACTTCGGCAGATCGCCGTGCGATTCTTCGGACGTGAACGCTGGCGTCTCATGCACTTCCTTCCGGATGATGTAGCCCGCAACCAGCACGAAGGCCGACAGCAGGAACGGCACGCGCCAGCCCCAGGAGTTGAACATGTCTTCCGGCATGAACGTGGCGAGCGGGAGGAACACGGCGGCCGCGAGAATCTGGCCGGCCTGCACGCCTTGCAGCGTGAAGCTCGCGTAATAGCCGCGACGTCCGAAGGGTGCATGCTCCAGAATCATCGAGCTGGCGCCGGAGATTTCACCCGCCACCGCGAAGCCCTGAATCAGGCGCAGCACGACGAGCAAGGCCGGTGCGAGCATGCCGACGCTGTGATACGTCGGCAGCAGACCAACGGCCATCGTCGAGAAACCCATCAGGAACATGCAGATGAGCAGCACGTTCTTGCGGCCGTGCGTGTCGCCCAGATGGCCGAGCACGAATGCGCCGATCGGACGGGCGACGTAACCCACGCCGTACGTTGCGAGCGACGCGATGATCGCCACCTTCGGATTGCCCGACGGGAAGAACAACTGCGGGAAAATGAGGGCTGCTGCCTGGGCGTAGATGAAGAAGTCGTAATACTCCAGCGCCGAGCCGATCCAGCCGCTCGCGGTCGCTTTTTTCGCCTGGCGGCCGCCGTGCGCGTCTTCCTTAGGGCTAGCCATAGAGATGTCTCCGAACAATGGGTTTATAGAGTTGAGCTTGATACCTGGTCGAGCGGCGGGGCATTCGGAAACAGCGGAATTGCGCGTCGCTCTGAAAGTGATTGGAGAATAAAAGCACAACCCCTTTGCATCAATGTTTTATGATTATTTTTGCGCGATTATCGCACGCAAGTGTCCGATAATCGGACGCTTTGGGGGTTAGCACTAGCAAATGGCTTTCGTCGAGCGCCGAAACATCACAATATCCATAACTAAACAGACATGTCAGCATGACTAAACCGGAACTCGACAAGCGCGACTGGATCGCCGGTCTCGAGAAGGGTCTCGCGATCCTCGAAGCCTTCGACGATCAGCACGCGCGCATGACGCCCACACAAGCCGCGATGCGCACCGGCCTCACGCGCACCGCGGCGCGCCGCTATCTGCTGACGCTCGCGCATCTGGGCTACGTCCAGACCGACGGCAAGCTCTTCAACCTCACGCCGCGCGTGCTGCGCATGGGCTGGTCATATTTCGAGTCGGCGCGGCTGCCGCGCATCGTGCAGCCCTACTTGCAGCAATTGAGCGCGTTGATCCACGAATCGGTGTACGTGAGCGTGCTCGACGACTGGGACCTCGTGATCATCGCGCGCAACGGTTCCACGCGCGTGATGACGACGGGCTTCGTGCTCGGCGCGCGCGTGCCGGCCGCGCTGATGTCGGGCGGTATCGCGATGCTCGCTTACATGGACGAGGCATCGGTGCGCGGATGGCTCGACGCGACCGAGTTCAAGCCCTTCACGCCGCTCACGATCACCAACAAGGAAAGGCTCTACGAGAAGATCCGGCAGGCGCGGATCGACGGCTACGTCGAGATCGAGCAGCAATTGCAGATGGGCGTGCGTGGCATCGCAGTGCCGATGAAGAACCGGCACGGCGAAGTGGTGGCGGCATTGTCGGCGAACATGCCGATCGGAAAGGAAACGGGCGAGGCCGCGCTCGCTCGCGTATTGCCGCCGTTGCAGGAGACCGCGTTGTCGATGTTGAACGTGATCTAGTTATGCCGTGCTGTGGGTAAAGGTGAGGGTTTTCGGGATCATGTGGTCTGGGCGCTCCCGAGGCCCGTATTCAAAGGCCTTTTTGCGAACGCGGACGGTTCAAAGGTGAGGGTTTTCGGGATCTTCGCTATTCGCCGTCGGCTGGAAGAGGACTACCGCTGATACGCGACGTGCGTGACTCGTCGGGCACACTCTCACTTCGGCTAATTCCGCGTCCCTACACGCCTTTCCATGGTTAATCGCCAAAGGAAAGGGGAACGAAATGACCCAGTTCAACGCATCGGCGAGCGCGCGCAAGGCACGGCGCAGCGGCTCGCTTCTCAGGCTTTCGGCGGTCACTGTCCAGAAGACCACCTTCAGCGATGCGATTCGCCCGCAGTTCGAGAACATCGCGCGTCATCCGGCGGGCCCCTATGATCCGAGGACGGGACTCTGACGCGCGCGGCTCAGGCTCACGCTCCGCCCGTGAAGATCGGCCCTTGTCCGCCCGGCATGAAAGCGCGCGGCGCATGATCGGCGTTCGCGCCTGACTGATCGCGCGTGGCCGCCGCCGGCGCGGGATCGCGCAGCGTGACGGCCGTCTCCGACGTAATCGGCACGCTCGGTTGCGCGAGCAGTTCGGTCTTGCGCATCGAGCCCGCCGACGTCCCGAAGTAATACCCGATGATGCTGATCCATGCGGTCCCGAGCGCGCCGACCACGACGTTTACGAGATCGCGATTCGCCTCGGGCAAGGCGCGCAGCGCCATCAACAGCAGGATGCCGAAGAAGCCGCCCGTGACGCACATCGCGAGGACCTTCGGCACCCAGTCCTTGTTCGCGATGCCCATTGCGCGCGCATCGGCGCGGTCGCCCGCCGCGATGCGCGCCATGTCCGCTTCGAACGACAGCCGCGCCTGCGCCGCCGCGACCACCAGTTGTTGCAACTGCAACGAGTTCGCGCTTTCCGCCTGCCTGATCTTGTCGAGCGCGGCGGGATCGTTGAGCGCGGTCTCGACGACATCCGGATCGCTCGGCGTGCCGAGCGCATGCGAGATGATCGCGGCGGCCGTCGTGACGCCGAGCCCGACCGGCCCGCCGATGAGACCCGCCAGAAGAGGCGCCTTCGCGCCGATCGCTGCCGCCACTTTGGTCCAGTCCATCATGCTGCTCCCAAGAGAAGATTCGTCGCCATGCGGTCGGTCCAGCCGCGGCTGAACGTCGGCCAGGCATGCAGGCCCTTCAGATAACGCAATCGATAGGCAATGAAACGCAGGACGAAGCGCATCGGATCGGCGGCTTTCACGGCATCGACGGTATCGGGGCCGAACTTGCCGTCTTCCTTCGCGCCCGATGCCTTCTGCATCCACAGCACGACGAGACCGCCGTTGTAGTTCGCATCGAAGATCTGGAAGGCGACGCGCGGATCGAATTCGTCGAGATGCAGCGGATCCCAGTACTTCTGCTTGGCGATGCGCTTGGCGAGTTCGAGCGGAAGGTCCTTCATCGCGCCGGCATAGCCGTAGCCACGCGCGACGCGCGCCGTCACGCCCCACATCGTTTCGCCGCCCGGGTCCGCCGGATGGAACGAGTAGCCGCCTTCGCTGCCGATCAGCGCTTCGAAGGCGTTATCGAAACTGTTCATGGTGATCTCCTTGGCGCCTGCGCGTGCCGCCGGTAGCTCGCGTGACGAACAGCGCGGCGCCGGAAGGAACGGGCCGGCGCACGAGGCGGCCGGCCCGGTCGCGTCAAACAGTGGCAGGCAGTCATGACGCGACGGCAATGCCATATGCATCGGCCGTGCCAGTCGATCGATGAAACGCGCCTAAGCCTTGTCCTGCAAGGCTCAGGTGGAGCACGAAGGCAAGCCGGGGAAAGTGAACTGTCGTGCGACGGCCAACGCTTTCAAGCGCAATTGTTCGGGCCGCTCAGACATCGGAAGTGCATACCGGCACGCTCATTCGATGCTCATTCTCCCTTCCTACGATGCAAAGCATCCAGGCGGCGCGGTCCCGATCGAACCTATCGCACTGCCTTTCGTTGACCACGTTTCATCGAGGAGAAATGCCATGCGTCACTATCCAACGGACAGTCCCCGCGCGGCCGCGCGCATCGTCGTGATGTCGCTGATCGCGGACGGCCATATCGGCAGTGCGGAAATCGAAGAGCTCGAACGGCGCGGATTCTATGCGCGGCTCGGGCTTCATGCAGGGGAGTTGCATGAAGTCGTGCGCGAGGTCTGCGAAGACCTCACGCGCTGTTCCTTTCTCACATGGGACGACGCGTGCCGGGTCGATCCACGCGTCATGCAACGGCTTGCGGAAGAAGTGCGCGACGAGCGCATGCGACGCGACGTGCTCACGCTCTGCGAATCGGCCGTCGTCGCGGACGGCGTGATGACCTGCACCGAAGCCGCCGTGATCGATGCGGTGAAGCACGCGTGGCGCGTGCATTGAAGCGCGCGAACCATCGAACGGAGACGACATCATGCAACAGCACATTCTCGTCGCAGTAGGCCCGGATAACAGCCATGCCGCGCTCGCGCTCGGCATCGCGCGGGCCCGCGAATGCAATGCGCGCCTCACGGCGCTTCATGTGGTGGACCGTACGCCATTCTGGGCGCTATCGTCCGCGCAGTACGACTTCGGCGCGGCGCTCGCGCACGTCGACGAACGCGCGCGAGAGATCGAGAAGCGCACGCTTCAGGCGATACGCGCGTCGAGCATCAACGGCGTGTGCGTGACGATGGACCTGCCCGCCGGCACGACGCTCGCGCGCGTGATCGCGCAGGCCGCGCGCGAGTTCGATGCGGACCTCGTCGTGATCGGCCGCACGAAGGCCACGCACTGGCGCTTCTGGGAAGAGCGCGTGTCGGATGCGGTGAGCCGTCACAGCAATCGTCGCGTGCTCATCGCATCGAACCGCGCGGACGATGAAGCGCCCGTTGAAACAAAAGCGACACCGTTACGCTTTACCATCGTCGATTCGACGCAGCGCGTCACCCCATCGTACAGCTCGAGAGGAAGCTCGCCATGCCGGATCGTATCGTCAAGCCGTCCCGACGCACCTTGCTGAAGGGTCTCGTTTCCGGCACGGGGCTCGCGCTCACGGGCGCGGGTCTCGCCGATGCCCTCGCGCAAGGCGTCGCGCCCGCCGTCGTCACCGCCGACAAGTTGCGTCCGCAACTACCCGGCGGCGTGATGAGCGGCGACGTCACGGCGACGAGCGGCATCGTATGGAGCCGCACGGACCGGCCGGCGCGCATGATCGTCGAGTACTCGACGAGCGAGCGCTTCGATACGTTCCAGCGCCGCATCGGGCCGGCCGCGCTCGACAGCAGCGACTTCACGGCACGCGTCGATCTGACCGGCCTGCCGCCGGGCGCCGACGTGTTCTATCGCGTACGCTTTCAGGATCTCGTCGATGGCAAGGCATACAGCGAGCCGATGACGGGACGCCTGCGCACGGCGTCGCTCGAGGCGAGCAAGCCGATCACCTTCGTCTTCTCCGGCGATGAAGCGGGGCAGGGCTGGGGCATCAACGAACGCTTCGGCGGCTATCGCATCTATGAGGCGATGCGCCGCGAAGCGCCGGACTTCTTCATCCATCAGGGCGATCAGATCTACGCGGACAGCGTGATCGAATCCGAAGTGAAGCTGCCCGACGGCACGCTGTGGACCAACATCGTCACCGAGGGCAAGTCGCATGTCGCGCAGACGCTCGACGACTATCGCGCGGCTTTCGCCTACAACCAGCTCGACAGGAACAAGCGCCGCTTTGCCGCGGAAGTACCGTTCCTCGTGCAATGGGACGATCACGAAGTGCGCAACAACTGGTATCCGGGCCAGAGAATCGGTGACGCGGAGAAGCGTTATCAGACGCGCGCGATCAACCTGCTCGAAGCGCGCGCGAGACAGGCGATGTTCGAGTACAACCCGTATCGCATCAATCAGCTCGATCCAGAGCAGGTCTATCGCGGCTTTCAGTTCGGTCCGCTGCTCGATGTCTTCATGCTCGACGAGCGATCGTATCGCGGCGCGAACTCGCCGAACCGGCAGACACGTCTCGATGCGGATTCCGCCTTTCTCGGCTCGCAGCAGACGGCGTGGCTGAAGGCATCGTTGAAGGCGTCGCGTGCGACGTGGAAGGTGATCGCGAGCGACATGCCGATCTCGCTCGTCGTCCCCGATGCCAACCCCGATGTGCCGAAAGGCACGTTCGAGGCATGGGCCAATGCGGAGAATGGTGCGCCGCTCGGGCGCGAACTGGAGCTCGCGGAGATCCTGCGCTTCATCAAGCAGGAAGACATCAGCAACGTCGTGTGGATCACGGCGGACGTGCATTACGCTCAGGCGACGCACTACGATCCCTCGCGCGCGAAGTTCGCCGAGTTCAAGCCGTTCTGGGAGTTCGTCGGTGGGCCGATCAACGCGGGCACGTTCGGGCCGAACGATCTCGACATGACGTTCGGTCCGGAACTGCGCTACGTGAGCGTGCCGAAGGACAACCCGCAGAACCGCTCGCCCGCGTCGCTGCAACAGTTCTATGGCCGCGCGAAGATCGACCCCGTCAGCCGCGCAATGACGGTCTCGCTGCACGATCTGGACGGCAAGTCGCTCTACGAAGTGAAACTCGAGGTCGAAGCCTGAACGCAGCGTCGATCGCGCGGCTATCCGGCGAGCTTCGTCGCCAGTCCGGCGACATGCTTGCCCTGATAGCGCGCAATGTCGAGTTCGTTCTGCGAAGGCTGGCGGCTGCCGTCGGCGGAGGCCATCGTGGTCGCGCCGTAGGGCGTGCCGCCTGAGATCTCGCTCATGTTCGTGAGCCCGGCGCATGCATACGGCACGCCGACGACCACCATGCCGTGGTGCAGCAGCGTGCTGTGAAACGACGTGATCGTGGTTTCCTGGCCGCCGTGCTGGGAAGCAGTCGACGAAAACACGCTGCCGATCTTGCCGACGAGCGCGCCTTTCACCCACAACCCGCCGGTCTGGTCGAGGAAGGTGCGCATCTGGCCCGCCATGTTGCCGAAGCGCGTCGGCGTGCCGAAGATGATCGCGTCGTAATCCGCGAGTTCGTCGACGGTGGCGACGCTCGCCTGCTGATCGAGCTTCACGCCGATCTTCGCGGCCTGGTCGGCGGGGATCGTTTCGGGCACGCGTTTGACCGTGACTTCCGCGCCCGCGACGCCACGCGCGCCTTCGGCTATCGCCTGCGCCATCGTTTCGACGTGGCCGTACATCGAATAGTAGAGAACCAGTACTTTCGCCATGATGTGTCCTTGTGTGAGGGTGCATCGGATGGAGACACGCGGCTGCCTGCGCGCACTCAAAGATAGCACCGCCGCGTCCATGCGCAATGAATTGGCCTGCCCGCGCGAGCGCCAGGCGTTCATGGACGTGCGCGGCTTTCTCCGCTCACAATGGCGGCAATTCAAACGGAGACACGACCGCCATGAACGGCCACGCCTTGCTCAGCGCGAATCTGCTCATCGCTTACTCGGCTTATTTCGTCGGCACGGCGAGCCCCGGGCCGAGCAATCTCGCGATCATGTCCATAGCCAGCACATCGGGCCGGCGCGCGGCATTCGCATTCGCGGCGGGTGTGATGTCCGGCTCGTTCTTCTGGGCGATGCTCGCGGCGCTCGGCCTTTCCGCCGCGCTGACCGCGTATTCGGGGTTTCTCATCGGCGTCAAAATCTGCGGCGGGTTATATCTGCTGTGGCTCGCGTTCAAATCGGGGCGCGCGGCGTTGAAGCCTCCGCTGCGGCGCTCGTCGGCGGATGCGCAGGGGCAAAGCGGCCGCAGGCTCTATGCGCGCGGCGCGCTCTTGCATCTCACCAATCCGAAGGCGATTCTCGTGTGGATGTCGGTGGCGGCGCTCGGCTCGTCGGCGGGGGAAGGGCCGGGGCATATGCTCGTGGTCGTCGCGGGATGTCTGTGCATCGGCGCGTGCGTGTTCGGCGGCTATGCCGCGCTCTTCTCGATGCCGTCCGCGCGGCGCATCTACATGCGCATCCAGCGCGGCCTCGATGCGTGCCTCGCGCTCGTGTTCGGCGCGGCGGGCATTCGCCTGCTGACTTCGCGGGTGTGATGCACGAACCGGCTCGCACGCGCAACGCTGCTTTCGGCCGAGTGGGCGTTCGTGTGGCTGACGCGTCTGCCGGCGCCCGTTCTCATCGCCGTCGAGCAGGAAAAGCGCGGCGCGCGGTTCCGGGTCGTGACGACCGTGCATGCGTTCTGACAACCTCATCGTGTCGTTCGCGCTCGCGCAGCGCGTGTAGCGGATTTGCCGCATCGCGCGCGGTTCGGCTTTGCATCCGGACGATCGGCGGCTACGCTCAAACCAGACGCCCCTATCGCCAGAACAATGCCGACCGACGATTCTTCCCGACGCGCCCGCCCGATTCCGCCCGAAAGCGCCGAAGCCGTGGTCGCGTATGTGCACATCATCCGCGACGCATTTGCCGCGCTCGGGCGCGAACTCGTCGCGATCAGACCGACGCCCGCCCGCGCGCTTTTCGCGACGCAGGCGATGCTGTCCGTCGGGCTCGCTGTGGCGCTCGCGTATGCGTTCCACCTGAGCAACATCTGGTGGGCGGCGATCAGCGGCTTCGCGGTGATGCAGTCGAAGTTTTCCGCGTGCGCGCAGCGCGGCGTGCAGCGGGTGGTCGGCACGGTCGCGGGCGCGATCATCGGCGCGGTGGCGGGCGTCATGGTCGGCGATGTGCCGTGGCTCTTCGTGCCGCTGCTCGGCGTGATCGTGGGCGTGTCGGTGTATCGCGCGCTCGTGTCGGATGCGGGCTACGCGTGGGTGCTGGGCGCGGTGACGTCGTTGATGGTGACGTTCGAGGCGCATCGGCTCGTCTCTGCCGCGGCGACGGCGTCGTTCGCGTTGCTGCGGGTCGCGGAAGTCGTCGTCGGGACGATGGCGTGCGTGGCCGTGTCGGCGCTTTTTCATGCGGGCGTGCAGCACTATCGCAAGTCGCGGGGCGCGCCGCCGGTGCCGCGCGCGCAGGCGGCATCCACGGTGGATCGCATCGATGGCGTCAACGCGCAAGCCGTCACCGTGATTCCGTCCGATGCCGCGCGGGCCGTGCAGGCGCTCGACGCGACGCACGTCGCCCGCGCCGAGCAGATCGCGCTCGCGATGCGCAAGCGCCTCGCATGGCAGGGCGCGTGGTCGGTGATGATCCTGGCATCGCTCGCGTACACATGGAATCTGAGCGGCTTCGCGCAGGCGATGGTGACGGCGGTCGCCGTGCTGATCCTGCCCGCATCGGCGCTCGGCAAGCCGACGCGCAAGCCGGTCGCCGAGCGCATGATCCAGCGCTTCATCGGCTGTCTGCTGGCGGGCGCGGTGAGTCTCGCGCTGCTGCCGTTAGTGGGCGATAACGCGCTCGCCTGCATGGTCGCGCTGTGCGCGGGCGTGTGGATGGGCTGTCACGTGCAGACCGGCACGCAAGGCGCGAGCTATGTCGGGCGGCAGTTCAGCATCGCGTTCATCATGGTGTTCGTGCAGGACCACCACTGGTCGTCCGACCCGATGCCGGCGCTGATGAGGCTCGTGGGGATTCTGGGCGGGATCGTGGTGTTGTCGGCGGTGATGGCGCTGGGCGCCGCGTGGGCCGCGAGACGAACGTCGCGCGTCGCGATGCGGTGACTCCAGCCAGCCGCATCGCGCGATGACTTAAGCCTCTTCCGCCCAGGCCTGATTTTCCCGCGCCATCAACGCGCTCGACGCCGCCGGTCCGAACGTCCCCGCCGTGTATCCGCGCGGCCGGTCGCCCAGTTCCTTCCAGCCGTTGAGAATTGGCTCGACCCACGTCCACGCGGCTTCCAGTTCATCGCGTCGCATGAAGTGCGTGAGCCTGCCGCGAATCACGTCGATCAGCAAGCGCTCGTAAGCCTCCGCGCGCCGTTGCGTCATGGCCTGTTGCAGATCGAGATTGAGCGTGACCGGCTGCATATGCATGCCGCTTCCCGGTTCCTTAGCCAGCATCTGCAACTGGATCGACTCTTCGGGCTGCAGTGTGATCGTCAGCCGGTTGCCGTAGTGACGCGGACCGTCCGGAATGATCGAGAACGGCAGATCCGCGAAATCGATGACGATCTCCGAGCGGCGATTCTGCATGCGCTTGCCGGTGCGCAGGAAGAACGGCACATTCGCCCAGCGCCAGTTGTTGATATGCGCGCGCAATGCGACGAACGTCTCCGCGCGGCTGTCGGGCGGCACGTTCTGTTCTTCGAGATAGCCCTTCACCGCCTCGCCGCCGACCGCGCCCGCCGTGTACTGGCCGCGCACCGTGTCGCGGGCGATATCGGCGACGGTCATCGGCCGCAGCGATTTCAGCACCTTCAGCTTTTCGTCGCGCACGGCGTCCGGATCGAGCGACACGGGCGGTTCCATCGCGACGATGCACAGCAGTTGCAGCAAGTGGTTCTGCACCATGTCGCGCAACGCGCCGGTGTGATCGTAGAAGCCCGCGCGGCTGCCCACGCCGACTGTCTCCGACACCGTGATCTGCACGCTCTTGATATACGGCGCCTGCCACAGCGGCCCGAAGATCGCATTGCCGAAGCGCAGCACCATCAGGTTCTGCACGGTTTCCTTGCCGAGATAATGGTCGATGCGATAAATCTGCTCTTCCTTGAAGTGCTTGCCGACGGCATCGTTGATCGCGCGCGCGGAGGCGAGATCGTGGCCGAGCGGCTTTTCCAGCACGACGCGCGCGTGATCGTCGAGAATGCCGGCGTTGTCGAGGTTTTCGCAGATGGTCACGAACAGTTCAGGCGACGTAGACAGGTAAAGCACGCGCTGCGAGCCGGGGCGCACCGCTTGCGCGAGACGCTCGAAATCGCCGGGATTCTCGATGTCGACGCGCACGTAGTCGAAGAGCGCGAGGAATTTGTCCCACGACTGCGCATCGAAGGCTTTGGCGTCGATGAACGGACGCGCCTGTTCTTCCATGAAATTCTTGAGGTAGTCCTCGCGCGTCCAGTCCTTGCGGCCAATCGCGAGAATGCGCGTGTCGGCGGGCAGGTTGCAGTGCATGTGCGCCATGTAGAGCGCCGGCAGCAGCTTGCGCGCCGCGAGGTCTCCGCCGCCGCCGAAGATGATCATGTCGAGCGGGCGTTCGTTTGAGGGAGAAGTTGGATTCGTCATGGTGCGTGAGCCGGTAAAGGTTCAGGAAAGCCGAAAGCGCGCCGATCGGTGCGATCGTTCGAGACAGCTATGTTGCATGTTTTGCCGGCACTTTGCACGGCAGTCGTGCTAACGGGCGTTCGATTCGCCGGCCGGTGGACGAAATGTCACCGACAGTGCGTAATGTTTAGCGCGGGTTAGCGCAACGAAACGTCCGCGCGCAGCGTCGTCACGGCGAGGTCGAGGAACGCACGCACCTTCTGCGTGACATGACGTCCTTCGCGATGCACGAGATGGATCGGCAAGGGCGGCGGCTCGAATTCCGGCAGCACGATCGCGAGACGCGCGTCGGCGACATGCCGTGCGACCTGATACGACAGGAGCCGCGCCATGCCGAAATCCGCGAGCGCGGCGGCGATCGCGGAATCATTGGTCGTCGTCGTGAAGCGCGGATGTGCGCGCACGAGAAACTGCCGCTCGCCGTCGTGCAGGCGCCATTCCGGCGGCGACGACGAGCCCGTCGACGCGATGATCACATGTTCAGCGAGATCGTCCGGATGACGCGGCGTGCCGTGCTTCTCGAGATAGGCGGGCGATGCGCACAGCACGCGCCGCACGCGCCCCACGTTGATCGCCTGCAACGATGAATCCGGCAATTGCGCGATGCGCACCGCCACGTCGATGCCCTCGTCGACGAGATTGACCACACGATCGACGAACCAGCAGCTCGCATCGGCTTCGGGATAACGGCGCAGATAGTCGAGCACGATCGGTGTGACGTGCAGCCGGCCGAACATCACCGGCGCGGTGATCGAGAGCAGGCCGCGCGGCGACGAATGCGTGCCCGTCGCGGAGAGCTCGGCGATATCGATCTCGCCGAGGATGCGCCGGCAATCCTCGAAATAGCCGCTGCCGGCATCGGTGAGACGCACGACGCGCGTCGTGCGCGTGAGCAGGCGCACGCCGAGACGCTCTTCGAGCTCGGTCACGACACGGCTCACGACCGACGGCGAGACATCGAGCTTGCGCGCCGCCGATGCGAAGCCGCCGGTCTCGACCACCGTGACGAAGGTCGTCATTGCCTGTAAACGGTCCATGAGAAAACACGAGGCACGCGAGCATGAAGATGCCGTGCATTCTCGGGGATATGTGCGCGGGGCACAATCCACGACCGCTTGACGTCCTGGTCAAAGGTCGAGTTCCAGCTTGCCGCCGTCGTCCGCGGCGGGCATTGCGCAGCAGATCAGCGCTTCGTCGTCGGCGACGCGGAAAGCCGGCTCGCTTTCATACGACACCGCGCCCTGCACGATGCGCGTTCTGCATGTGCCGCACGTTCCACCCCGGCAGTTGAATTCCGGCGAAAGGCCGTTCGCTTCCGCGAGTTCGAGCAAGGTGCCCGCACCGGGTTTCCATTGCGCGTCTTTGGCCGACTTCGAGAAACTGACTTTCACCGGCTCGGTCGCGGCGGGGCGCATCGGCTTCACGTCGGCGCCGCGATCCGCCGTGCGCTTGAGCGCCGAAGGACCGAACGCCTCCGCATGAATGCGCCCGTCGGAGACATTGAGCGCGCGCAGCCTGTCGTAGATCGACTGCATGAACGCGCCGGGGCCGCACAGATAGAAGTCGTAGTCGTTGAAGGGCATGCGGCTCGTCAGCAGGTCGATGTCGATGCGCCCCGATGCATCGTAGTCGCGCCCGAGCTCTGCGCCGTTCGTGTCGCTCAGCACGCGGATCACGTTCACCGCACCGCCCGCTGCTTGCGCGAGCGCTTCGATTTCCTGGGCGAACGCGCGGCTCGCGAGCGAATGCGCCGATACGATCATCCACACCGGACGAACGCGCCGCTTTCTCAGCCCTTCATACACCACGTGCCGGAGCATCGCGAGCATCGGCGTGATGCCGACGCCCGCCGCCATCAGCACGGCCGGACGATGCTCGAACGGGTCGATCGTGAAGTCGCCGGCGGGCGAGCGCGCTTCGATCACGTCGCCGACTTTAAGCGTGTCGTGCAGATGCCCGGATACGCGTCCCTCGCGCTTCACGCTGATGCGATACCGGCCGTCCGATGGCGCGACCGAAAGCGTGTACGTGCGGATCAGCGGTTTCGCCTCGCCCGGCGGCGTAACGCGAATCGGCAGATGCTGGCCGGCCTGGTGAGGAACGATGCCCGCGCCATCGGCCGGTTCGAGATGGAAGGAGCGGATCGCGTTGCTTTCATCGACGATCTTGCTCACGCGGAAGGTTCGCCACGCATTCGCGAGCGCGGCCGCCTTCAGGCGCTCGGCCGCCTGCTCCCAGTCGCCCGTCATCAACGAATTGGGCGACGCGCCCTCGCTGCGCGCCTTCCACCGCAACGGCAGCGCGCCCGCACGATACACGATGCGGCGCGGCGTGAAGCGCCACAGCCGCTCCGCGCCCTGGAACGCGGCGGTTTCGTGGGAATCGAGCAGTACTTCGGCGTCGCCCGCGAGCTGCAAGACGTCGCCGGTCTCGAAGTCGGCGAAGACGAGTCCCGCGCGGCCGTTCACGAGAATGTTGCCGAGCGTGTTGAAGAAGAGATTGCCCGCGAAATCCGGAATGGTGAGCGAGCCGTCGTCGGTCAGGCGCACGAATCCCGGCTTGCCGCCGCGATGCGACACGTCCACCTGCCGATGCCCGTCTTCGCGATCGAAATACGACGCGACGAAGAACGTGTCCGCGCCCGCGATCATCGCTTTGGCGCGCGGCGAAAGCGCGTCGGACATGACGGGCTGCACGGGCGAGGGCACGGCCGGATCGCGCACGAACTCGAAATCGCGCAACTGGATGTACTGCGGGCAATTGCCGAAGCTGTGCTCGACGGCCACATCGAACCCGACGTTCGCGCCGTCGCGACGGATCGCGCCGTTCATGCGGTTGCGGCGGCGCGTGTGCAACTCGATGCCGAGCAGGCCGATCGACGCGCCATCGTTCATGCCGGCATCGGCGGGATCGAGCGGATCGCGCGCGCGGCTCATCGACAAGGTTTTCGCATCGGGCGCGCGCATGAAGCCGGGCGGCCCCGCGAGCAGCGTTGCCCACGGATCGCCGCGCTCGTCGACCGCGCCCGCCACGACGAACGGCAACTGCGCGAAGAACTGGCGATGCTGCTCCGGCATGTGATCGCGCACGACGCGCCGCCCGACGCCGTCCATGCGCTCATCGACGCCGAAGGCTTTCTGAATGGCGATTTCGCCCGGATGCCACGGCGAAGGCGTGGCGGCAGATGGAACAGCGGAGAGCGCTGAAGCGGACATGATCGGATGCCTCTTCGATTCGGGCGCGGCGGCAGAGCGCAATGCAAGACGCGAAGCCGCCGCGCTCACTTTACGCCGCGAGACCCGCGGCTGTCTTCTGGAAGGGAACGAAGCCGGGCAACGCCTCGACGCGCGCGAGCCACGCATTCACATTCGCGTAGCCGGAGATATCGACATTGCCTTCGGGCGCGCTCGAGATGTAGCTGTAGAGCGCGACATCCGCGATGCTCGGGTGCGTCGCGCCGATATCCGCGATCCAGTCGCGCTGCGCCAGTTCCGAATCGATCACCTTGAGCACGTTGTGCGCGCGGGCGATGACTTCCTGCGCATCGAATTTCGCGCCGAACACGGTGATGAGACGCGCGGCGGCGGGTCCGAACGCGATCTGACCGGCCGCGACCGACAGCCAGCGCTGCACGGCGGCGGCTTCGGCGGGCGTGTCGGGCAGCCATTTCGTGTCGCCGGCTTTCATCGCGAGATAGACGAGGATCGCGTTCGAGTCGGCAATGACGATATCGCCGTCGACGAGCACGGGAATCTGGCCGAAGCGGTTCAGCTTCAGATAGTCGGGCGTCTTGTGCGCGGCGGCCGCGAGATCGACGAATTCTGCTTCGTGGTCGACTCCGAGCAGGTTCAGGAAGAGACGTGCGCGGTGCGCATGACCGGACAGCGGATGGTGATAGATCTTCACGGCAGATTTCCCTGATTCGGTTGATGGCCGGGAGAAGTCCCGTCCTGCGAATCAAGTATCGGTTCTTGCCGTGAGAAGGAGAATAGCGGCGAATTTCAAATCACTATTCTCGTATCGAGAACGGTGAGCGCGCGCGTCGTGCGTCCGCTCACGCAGCGCTCACTCGCCGCGCGGCACGTTCGCCTTGTTGCCCGCGCGCGGCGAGCCGTAGCCGCCGCTGTTGGCGTTGTTCGGAAGACCGTTGACGAGCTGCGCGCGCGGATCGCTCGGATTGAGATTGAGTTCGCCCGCCTGCGCGTTGCCGTGCGTCGGATATTGACTGCCGAGCGGCGCGTCCGGCATGAGCTTCGTGCTGTTCTGCGGCGCGTACATGTCGGTTTCGACGCTCGGATGCAACTGCGCGAAAGCCGATGTGGCGGCAAAGGCCGATGTGAAAACAAACGCGGCACAAGTCACTTTCATGGCTGACTCCCTGCAAAAGTCCCGTTCAGTGTAGTCCGCGAGCGGGACGAAAGACGCCATCACCCTTTCGCCGACCAGTCCAGCGTTTGTTCTCTCACAACGCCTACTTCTTGTGTTTTTTGAGCTTTGCTTTGCGCTTGGGCCGTTCATCGATGATGCGCGCTCGATGCTTGTCCTTCATCTTCTTCCATTGCTTGCATTCGTTCTTCGTGCGCAGACAACCGATGCACAGGTCGGTCTTTTCATCGAACTTGCAGATGCCGATGCAGGGTGAATCGACTGCCATGATGTCCTTTTCAATGAGCCGCGGCTTTCGCCGATGAACCGCGGCGAAACGTCAATGTCGCACGCGCGACGTTTGCGCATCCAACTGATTGTTCCGATCATGGCGATAGAGCACGGCGCGGCCCGCGCTGCTCCCGTATCTCCTCACCGTTGAACCGATTGCAGGGGAATTCGGCTCCCGAATAGACTCACCTCAATGGCGACGGGCGCGACGCGCACGGCACGCGCCTTGCTTGACCGTCGCTGCTCCCGCGCACAAGCCGGCGCGCCAGCAACACGCCGTGCGCCGCCCGACTTAAATACAGAAAGCGAGCCATTCCCCATGCCGCAAGCACCCGGGCCGCGCCGGCCACCCGCGAAGATCCTGCCGCCCGAAGCGCCCGGCGTGCGTGCGCTGGCGTCACTCGTGACGGGCGTCGTCATCATTTGCGCGCTGTATTTCGGCCGCGCGGTGATGATCCCGATCATCCTCGCGATCCTATTGAGCTTTTTGCTCGCGCCGTTCGTCGACTTCCTGCGGCGGCTGCGCTTCGGTCAGGTGCCGTCGGTGATCGTCGCGGTGGTGATCGCGCTGTCCGTGCTGACTGCGGTCGGCGCCTTGATCGGCGCGCAGGTCGCGCAGCTCGCGAGCGATCTGCCGAAGTATCAGGTCGCGGTCGAGCGCAAGATCGAAAACGTGCAGCGCATGACCGTCGGCCGCGCCGACGAGTTTCTCGGCCGCGCATCCCGTGCGTTGAAGCGCATTTCGCCCGCGCGCGAGCAGGAGCCGAAGAACGAGGACAACCCGGCCGCGTCGCCGATCGATCAGCCGATGCCCGTCGAAGTTCACGAGCCCACGCCGACGCCGCTGGAGCTGGCGCAGCGCTTTCTGTCGCCGATCATCAGTCCTCTGGAAACCACGGGCATCGTGCTCGTCGTCGCGGTGTTCATCCTGTTGCAGCGTGAGGATCTGCGCGACCGGCTGATACGGCTTTTCGGCTCGCGCGACCTGCATCGCGCGACCACGGCGATGGACGAGGCCGCCCGGCGTCTGTCGCGCTACTTCCTCGCGCAGCTCGGCATCAACGCGAGCGTGGGGATCGTCATCGCGATCGGGCTTGCGATCATCGGCGTGCCGGGCGCGCTGCTGTTCGGCGTGATGACCGCACTCCTGCGCTTCGTGCCTTACGTCGGGACGTGGATCGCGGCGATCGTCGCGGTCGTGTTCGCGGCGGCGGTCGGCCCCGGCTGGGCGATGCTCGTGTGGACCATCGTCCTGTTCGGCGTGACGGATATTCTCGCGGGTCAGGTCGTCGAGCCGCTGCTGTACGGGCACAGCACGGGATTGTCGCCGTTCGCGGTGATCGTCGCGGCGATCTTCTGGAGCTGGATCTGGGGGCCGATCGGCCTCGTGCTCTCGACGCCGCTTACTCTGTGCCTCGTGATTCTCGGCCGCCACGTCGATCGGCTCGAATTTCTCGATGTGCTCTTCGGCGACCGCCCCGCGCTCACGCCCGCCGAGAACTTCTATCAGCGCCTGCTCGCGAACGATCCCGACGAGGCGCTCGTGCAGGCCGAGACGCTGCTCAAGGAGCGCTCGCTGATCGCGTATTACGACGAGGTCGCGCTGGAAGGCCTGCGCTACGCCCACAACGACGTGCTGCGCGGTGTCGTGACCGCGGATCAGCTGCGGCGCATCAACGAATCCGCGCTCGACATCATCGAAGGACTGGAGGACGCAGAAGATACCGCCGTGACCGTCGAGCGCAAGGAAGAGCTGCCCGCGAGCTTCGATTCTGTCGACAATGCGCAAGGCCTGGCGCACGAAACCCCGCCCGCGCGCTTCGATGCCGAGAAAGAAGGCCACACGGCGTCGGTGCTGTGCATCGCGGGGAGAAGCGAGCTGGACGATCTCGCGGCGACCATCGCCGTGCAGCTCTTTCGCAAGCACGGCCTGTACGCGGATCTCGCGGGCTACGAGCGCTTCTCGCGCGGACGTTTCGGTGAAGTCGATCTCGCGGGCGTGTCGATCATCTGCGTGGTGTCGTTCGATGCAGCCGAGTCGCCGCCATATTTGCGCAATCTGCTGCGGCGCCTGCATCAGCGTGCGCCATCGGCCGAGCTGATTGTCGGGCTGGTGTTCCCCGAAAGCCCGTTGCAAGGTGAAGTGCTTGTGCGCACGAGCTCGGCGGCGGTGTCGTTCCGGGAACTGGTCGAGGCATGCGTGGCAGCCGCGCGCCGCCAGTCGAGCGACGGCGTGCCGTGGGCCGGTCTCGGCGACACGGGCGGCGAAGCCGCTTTGAGCGGGCCGGGCGAGGACGTGCCTGAATTGCGGAACGCGTGACGCGTGACGCGCTTACCGGTTCCCGTCGAACAGATCGTTGAGCATGGTATCGAAGGCGGCTTGCGCGTCTTCGAGTTCCTGAAGCGCGGCATCGAACGTCTGCAGCGCCATCTGCGACGGCCGGCCGTCGCCTTCGGGCGGAAACTGCGTTTGCAGCGCCAGGAAGGCGGACTGAACCTGACGCGTCGCGTTGACGATACGTTCCATCGCTCGCGCTTCTTCCGCGCGATTGTTCTCAGCGGTCATCGGACACACTCCTCGTTGGCAATGTCCCGATAGTACCAAGCGATGCGCTCTTCGACGCTGCCCGATCTCAAGCTTTCGCGACCGTGAAGAGCCGCACGGCTTCGTCGAGCACCACGGCGCGTTGCGCGAGGCGCTGCGCGGTAGCCGCCGCCTGCTCGACGAGCGCGGCGTTCTGCTGGGTCGAGTCGTCGAGATGCGCGACCGCCTGATTCACCTGCGCGATGCCCTCGGCCTGCTCGCTGCTCGCCTTCGCCACTTCCATGATGATCGTCGACACGCGGTTCACCGCTTCGTCGATGGCGCGCATCTGGCTCGTCGTGCGCGTGACGAGGCTCGTGCCTTCCGCGATCTGCGCGACGCTCGTCGCCACCACGCCTTCGATTTCCTTCGCCGATGCCGCGCAGCGCTGCGCCAGATTGCGCACTTCGGTCGCGACGACCGCGAACGAGCGGCCCGCTTCGCCCGCGCGCGCCGCCTCGACGGCCGCGTTCAGCGCGAGGATGTTGGTCTGGAACGCGATGCCGTCGATGACATCGGTGATGTCCGCGATGCGCCGCGACGCCGCCGTGATGCCCGCCATCGTCTGCTCGACCTGGCTCGCGATGCGCCCGCCGTCATCCGCCGCGGCCTGCGCTTCCCTGACGAGTTCGAGGGCGCGCACGGTGGCGTCGGCGTTGCCTTGAACGGTGGTGGTCAGCTGATCCATCGTCGCGGCGGTCTGTTCGAGCGACGCCGCCTGCATTTCCGTGCGGCGCGACAGGTCCGTGTTGCCGCTCGAAATCTCGGTGGCGGCTTCGAGCATGCCGCCGATCTGCCCGCGCACGTCGAAGACGATCGCCGCGAGATTCGCCTTCAGCTGGCCGAGCGCGCGCTGCACATCGCCCAGATCGTCGTGGCGCGCGTCGGGCATGTCGACGGTCAGATCGCCCGCCGCCATGCGCGCGGCGAAACCGGACATCGTCCGCACGGGTGCATCCACCTGACGCGACAGCGCGAGCCAGCCCGCGAAGCTCGCCGCCGCGCCGACGGCGAGCGCGATCCAGAACGGCAACGGCGGCGCGCCGCGCCAGCCGGCCAGTGCGGCGATCGACATGCTGACGGGCACTGCCGCGAAAGCCGTACCCAGACGCGCGCTGACCGGCATGTTCGCGATCGCGGCGAGCTTGCCGGCGATGCCGTGTTTCACGAGCGCGCCGCGCACGAGCTTGTGCGACGCGTTGCCGGTCTTGATCTGCGCATAGAGCGCCGTTGCCTCGCGCACTTCGTCCAGCGTCGGCTTCACGCGCACGGAGAGATAACCGACGACCTTGCCGTGCTCCATCACCGGCGTCACGTTCGCGCGTACCCAATAATGATCGCCGTTCTTGCGCCGGTTCTTGACGAGCGCGGTCCACGAGCGGCCGGCGCGGACCGTCGCCCAGAGATCGGCGAAAGCTTCGCGCGGCATGTCGGGGTGACGAATGATGTTGTGCGGCTCGCCGATCAGCTCCTCGCGCGAGAAGCCTGACACTGACACGAACGCCGGATTGCAGTACTGGATGTTGCCGGAGAGATCGGTGGCGGAGACGAGCATCTCCGAGGCGGGGAATTCGAACGCTTGCTGGGTGACGGGCTGGTTGTTGCGCATGATGTCCTTGCTTCTTCCGATTCGCGCGCCGCCTTCGGGAAGGCGGCGCACGCCTGATTACAAGGACATAACGGCCAGAACCCCCACGATCTTTAGGGGATTCCGAGTGAAACACTCAAGTGTGGCGGAATGTCGCCGATAGACGCGCGTCGCTCACTGCGCGCTCCATCCTCCATCGATCTGCAGCGCCGAGCCGCGCATCTCGCTTGCGGCATCGGAGCAGAGAAACACCGCCATGTCGCCGATCTGCTGCGCGGTCACGAACTGCGCGGACGGCTGTTTGTCGCCGAGCAGCTTTGCGCGGGCGGCATCGGGCGTGAGCGAGTCGCGCGCGGCGAGATCGTCGATTTGCTTCTGCACGAGCGGCGTGAGCACGAAGCCCGGGCAGATCGCGTTGACGGTCACGCCGGTGCGGGCGTTTTCGAGCGCGGCGACTTTCGTCAGCCCGAGAATGCCATGCTTGGCGGCGACATAAGCCGACTTGCCCGCCGAGCCGACGAGCCCATGCACCGACGCGATGTTGATCACGCGGCCCCAGTTGCGGGCGCGCATCTGCGGCAGCGCGACGCGCATCGTGTGGAACGCCGAGCTCAGATTGATCGCGATGATGGCGTCCCAGCGGTCGACCGGGAATTCGTCGATGGTCGCGACGTGCTGGATGCCGGCATTGTTCACGAGGACGTCGACGGCGCCGAATGTTTCGTTCGCGAAGGCGATCATCGACTCGATTTCTTCGGGCTTCGTCATGTCGGCTGCGTGGTGGACGGCCTTCGCGCCGGTCGCTTCGATTTGCTTCAGGGCGCCTTCGATATCGCCGAAGCCGTTTAGCACGAGATTCGCACCGGCTTGCGCGAGCGCCGTGGCGATGGCGAGGCCGATGCCGCTCGTCGAACCGGTGACGAGGGCCGTTTTGCCGGCGAGCGATTTGTTCGATGCGGTTTGGATCATATGCGGTGCGTTCCTTTGGCTTGGGTTTTTTATGGCCTTTGAATGGCCGGCGCTTTTTTGTCCTGCTTCTGGGGCTTGCGTAGAGTTTGGCGTGCTGTCGCCATTGGCGGAATTGGGGTTGGCGCTGGCTTTCGGTTTGTTTTTGCTTTGGCTTTCGCTTTTGTTTTCGCCGGATCCCGTTTTCTTTTTGGTTTATTAGCGTTGCCCCCGCGTGGGGCAGTGCCAGTAGACCGACACGAAATCAGGATTCCGCGCGAAAAGAAGGCCCACCGGCACCGCCTCAAGCAAGACGGATCAAACGATCCCCGTCAGGTAATACACCGCGATAACAAAGAACACAGCGAGCGTCTTGATAACCGTCACCGCGAAAATATCGCGATACGACTCCCGATGCGTAAGCCCGGTCACCGCGAGCAGCGTAATGACCGCGCCGTTGTGCGGCAGCGTATCCATACCGCCGGAGGCCATCGCCACCACCCGATGCAGCACTTCGAGCGGAATATGCGCCGCCTGCGCCCCAGCGATAAACGTATCGGACATCGCGGCGAGCGCGATACTCATGCCGCCCGACGCCGAACCGGTGATCCCCGCGAGCGCACTCACGGAAATAGCCGCATTGACGAGCGGATTCGGAATGCTCTTCAGCGCATCGCTGACCACGATAAAGCCCGGCAAAGCCGCGATCACACCGCCGAAGCCATACTCGGAAGCCGTGTTCATCGCCGCGAGCAACGCGCCCGCGACAGCCGCACGTGTGCCGACCGCGAACCGCTCCTTCACACGCGGGAACGCCGTCAGCAAGACGAGCACGATACCCAGCAACAACGCACCCTCGACCGCCCAGATCGCCACGACGGTCTTCACAGCCGTGGTCACCGGCGCATGCACGCCCGGCAGCACCTCCGGCGGCACCGTGTAACTCGCGCCGTACCACGTCGGAATCCACTTCGTCAGCGCGAAGTTCGCCACGCCGACGAGAATCAGCGGCGCAATCGCGAGCACCGGATTCGGCAGCGACGTCGATTCCACGCGCTCCGGCTCGTTCACGAGCGAGGTGCCGTAGCCTTCACCCTTGGCCATCGCCGAGCGGCGGCGCCATTCGAGGAACGTCAGGCCGACCACGATGATGAACACCGAGCCGATCACGCCGAGCCACGGCGCGGCCCAGCCGGTCGTCTTGAAGAACGTCGTCGGGATGATGTTCTGGATTTGCGGCGTGCCCGGCAGCGAATCCATCGTGAACGAGAACGCGCCCAGCGCAATCGCGCCCGGCATCAGGCGCTTCGGGATATTGCTCTGCCGGTACATCTCCGCCGCGAACGGATACACCGCGAACACGACGACGAACAGCGACACGCCGCCATAGGTGAGCAGAGCGCACACCGCGACGATCACCGCATTGACGCGCGACTTGCCGATATAGCGAATGGCGGCAGCGACGATCGACTCCGAGAAGCCCGACAGCTCGATGACTTTCCCGAACACCGCGCCGAGCAGGAACACCGGAAAGTACAGCTTCACGAAGCCGACCATCTTCTCCATGAAGATGCCGGAGAACACGGGCGCGACGGCGGCGGGATCGGTGAGGAGCACGGCGGCGAGCGCCGCGATCGGGGCGAAAAGAATGACGCTGTAGCCGCGATAGGCGGCAAGCATCAGGAACGCCAGGGCGGCGAGCACGATGAGGAACGACATTGAGTCTCCGTGAGTGGTTGTTCTTTGAAACGTTGTGCGCGTCTTCTGGAAGCGCCACCGGCGCGTCGATAACGCACCGCGCGGGCACAATGCAGGTTCCGTGCCAAGAAGCCGAAACGCAACGCTGACGGGCATCGGGCCAGCATGCCATCGCAACGTTTCAGTCCGATGTCTCCGGATCGAGACATTGCAAAGGCATCGCGCAGCCATGCAACTCGTCAAGACTAGTACAGATGCGGATTGCCGGCGCGTCTCCGAATGGAGATATTTGTCTCGGTTTAGAGAATTGGAGACCTGGGCGCCATGCGCAACGACTGGATCAACGTGCCCCTCGACTATAGCGACGTCATGCGTCGCGCGATGGAGTCGCTTTTCAAAACCTTCGAGAATCTGAGCGAGGGCACTTTCATCGTCGATGCCGATGCGCGCGTCGTGTGGATCAACAAGCGCTATGCGGCGCGTTTCGGATTCGACGATCCGCTCGACGCGATCGGCCTCGACTGCGAAGCGGTGATTCCAAACAGCCTGATGCGCGAAGTCGTCGCTACAGGCAAGCCGATTCTGCTCGACGTGCTGGAAACCGATCGCGAGCCGCTCGTGGTCACGCGCCTGCCGCTCAGGGACGAGTCCGGCGCGATCATCGGCGCGATCGGTTTTGCGCTGTTCGACGAGATGAAGGCGCTCACGCCGCTTTTCGCGCATTACTCGCGCGTGCAGCAGGAACTCATCGCGACGCGTCAGTCGCTCGCGCAGGCGCGACGCGCGAAATACACGTTTTCGAGCTTCGTCGGCACGAGTCCGGCCAGTCTCGAAGTGAAGCGCCAGGCGCGGCGGGCGGCGCTCGTCGATTCGCCGGTGCTCCTGCTCGGCGAGACCGGCACCGGCAAGGAACTGCTCGCGCATTCGATCCACGGCGCATCGACGCGCGCCGGCAAGCCGCTTGTAACGGTCAATGTCGCGGCCATTCCCGACACGCTGCTCGAAGTCGAATTTTTCGGCGCGGCGGCGGGCGCATACACCGGCGCCGAGCGAAAGGGCCGCGTCGGCAAGTTCGAGCTGGCCGACGGCGGCACGCTCTTTCTCGACGAAATCGGCGACATGCCGCTGCCGTTGCAGGGCAAGCTCCTGCGCGTGCTGCAGGACAAGGAGTTCGAGCCGCTCGGCTCGAATCGCATCGTGCGCGCGGATGTGCGCATCATCGCGGCGACGTCCGCCGATCTGCCCGCGCTCGTCGCGGCGGGCCGCTTTCGCGCGGACCTGTTCTATCGCCTGAACGTGCTCACGATTCACGCGCCGCCGTTGCGCGACCGGCTCGGCGATATCGAGGCGCTTGCCTACGCGATTCTCGAAGATCTGTCCGCCGACACGCGACCAGGGCATGTCGGCCATTTCGTGCTGCATAAGGACGGGCTGCAACTTCTCGAGGCGTATTCCTGGCCGGGCAATGTCCGTGAGTTGCGCAACACGCTCGAGCGCGCGCTGATGCTTTCGGAAACCGAGCACATCGACGCCCGCGCGTTGAGCGCGTTCATCGACGCGGGGCGCGTTGCGATCGCGGCCCAGGCGGAACCGGCGGCGCAGGAAGCGGGCGGCCCGCCGAGCCTGTCCTATGCGGACGCGATGACCGATTTCGAACGGCGCTTTCTCTCCGATGCCTTGCGCGCAAGCGGCGGACGCGTCGCGGATGCGGCGGAGAAAATCGGTATCGGGCGGGCGACGCTGTACAAGAAGATCGCGGCGCTCGGCATCGCCGTCTGAAGGGCTTTTGCGCACCGGCCAAACGGCGCGAAAGCTTCGCGTGGCATACTCCCGAAATCGAAAATAACGACCAGAATCAAAGGGGTACGGGATGAAGCGCGGGATGAGAATCGGCAGGGCAATCGGCCTTTCAGTCATGCTTGCGGGCAGCGCGTGGGCGCTTGCCGGATGCAGCAGCGCACCGCCGCTTTTTTCCGCCGATGGTCGCCCGACACAGCAGATTCAGTGCCCCACTTACAGCGGCTGGAGCAACTGCACCGACAACGCGAAGGCGCTCTGCCCGAGCGGTTATGACGTGCTCGGGCAGTCGACCGAGAACAATCAGAACGCGCTGCTCATCGCCTGCAAGGGAAGTTGACCGCTCAGCCTTGCTGCGTCTCGCGCAGCATCGTGACGTCGTACCCGAGCGCGCGCGTGCGCTCGATGAGCGTGCGGCGCAACTCGGCCGAAGGCTTCGCCTCGCGCGTCAGGATCCAGAGATAACGCCCGGTGGGCTCGCCGACGATGGACCACGTGTAATCGTCGGCGTGATCGAGGATCCAGTAGTCGCCGACATAGAACGGGCCGAAGAACGACACCTTCAACTTCGTCCCGTTCGATCCCGGGACGATCTTCGCGCGCCCCTCCGCCGAGCGGTACGGACCGTTCACGTCGCCTTGCCTGCACGCGTTGACGACGGATATGAGCCCGTCCTCGCGACGCGCGTAATTCGCCGTGACGGCTTCGCAGTTGCGTTCGAAGCGGTTCTCGTAGCGCGCGAACTCGTGCCACTGACCGAGATAGCGGTCGAGATCGACGGCCTTCGACGGTTCGGGCACATCGTCGTTGCCGCTCTTGCGCGCTCCGTTCGATGCGCACGCAGCGAGCGTGACGATGCCGCCGATCAAAGCCAGCGCCGCCGCGCCGTATGCCCAGGGTCTTCCGATTTTCATGTCGCCGATGAGTGAGAAGTGCGAGGGCAGAACGAGCAGCAAGCTTCGTTCCGTCCATATGTGACTCCCGAATTTCCTCACCGTCCGCCGCGTATCGTGTCGTGGGCGAACATCGGCGCGAGGCGCAAGTGGCTGTCCTGATTGGGTTTTATTCGATAGCCGCGACCCAGCGATAACGCATTGGCGCGGCTCCCGAATCACCTCACCTTTGGCAAAGCATGCCGATATCTCTGCAAGCTACGCCGGTTTTTGAAGACCGGCCGCACGGTGCGCCGGATACAGACCGCTGCGACCTAGAGAAAAGCCGAATGCGTTAAAGAACAATGACTTGCATCGTCCACTTGATACTGTGAATGAGCTGCTGGAAATGCTTCGCGGTCCGGATGATCCGGCCAAGAGTGAGCCACGCGTTCACACAGCGGCTCACCGTCGCCACACTCCCGAAACCTCTCACCTTTTTGTCCCGGGGTATCCTCTCGCTCTTCATACGCCCAAAGCAGCCGCCTCATGTCTTCGACGGTTTCCTTGCCTCAAGCATTCGTATCACTGCCTTCGCTGCTTACTCCTCTCGTCACGATCATCCTGCCGGTCTTCGGTCTCATCTTCGCGGGCTACGCCTGCCGCAAGCTGAACAAACTCGGGCCGGGCGCCGCATCCGAACTGAATCGCTTCGTCGTCTATCTGGCGTTGCCCGCGCTGCTCTTCGACACCATGGCGAAGACGCCGTGGAGCATGCTCGATCAGCCTGCGTTCATCGCCGCATTCGGCATCGGCTCAGCGGTCATCTTTCTGCTGACGCTCGTCGTGCGGCTGATGCAGTCGCGTCATCTCGCCGATGCGAGCATCGACGGATTGAACGCGGCGTATCCGAACACCGGTTTCGTCGGCTTGCCGCTTTGCCTGCTCGCGTTCGGCAAGGAGAGTCTCGCGCCGGCCGTGATCGCGACGATCATCACCGTCTGCGTGCTGTTCTCGGTGGCGATCGTGCTGATCGAGCTCGGACTGCAAAAAGAGAAGCACATCGGCGCAACGCTCGCGCATGTGGCGAAGTCGCTGGGGAAGAATCCGTTGTTGATCGCGCCGGTCGCTGGCGCGTTGTTGAGCGGTTCGGGCGCGCAGGTGCCCGAAGGCGCAGAAGCGCTGCTCAAGTTGTTGGGCGGCGCGGCGAGTCCTTGCGCGCTCGTCGCGCTCGGTCTTTTTCTCGGCGCGAAAGGCGAGGCGCGCGCCGTCGGCACGACGAGCGCGCTCGTGGCGCTCAAGCTCGTCGCGCAGCCGCTTTTGACATGGTGGCTGGCCTTCCATGTATTCAACTTGCCGCCGCTCTGGGCGAAGACCGCCGTGATTCTGAGCGCCCTGCCGACCGGCACCGGCCCATTCATGCTCGCCGAGTTTTATCGACGCGAAGGCGGGGTGACGTCGAGCGCGATTCTCTTCTCGACCGTGGCTTCGCTCGTCACGGTGACGCTTTGTTTGACTCTGATGCTCTGAGCATGCAAAAAAACGCCCGGCGCGGGGCACCGGGCGTAACCACCTTCTGTTCGACGGTGGAGGAGGACCAGTTCAGACTGCTTCCTCTGATTCCTTCAAGTTGCCGCTGGTTACCGCGTGTTGCTGCCGCCGTGAGCGTCGGCGCGCAGTTGTGCATGCCGTTCCTGATACGGACGCAACTGCGGGTAGCTCAGCGAATTCACGGCGTCGAGATCGCCCGCACGACGCGCGCTCGCGAGTTCCGCCTTCACTTCCGCGCGAGACTTGCCCACCGATGTCGTCTGAGCGAAAGCGGGTGCGGTAGGGAGAAGCGCGGACAGAACCAGACCGCCGAGCAATGCGTTTTTCATTTGAAGCCTCCTGAATGCTTGCGCGTCGACCCCGACGCTTGAAGGGCAGTCTAGGAGCATTCCTATTGGACAAAAATACCGATTGAGCCAACACATTGTTGTCAAGAGTGGATGAATGCTGGTCCTTAACACCAATTAAACGTTGGCTTCACACGGCGGATTGTTACGATATCGACAAGAAAGCCGCCACGATGCCTGCTTTTACGGACATTTGGCGCGCACCATGTTTCGTGTACGAATCAAAAACTGAACGGAATGGGTGTTACTCTCGACTTATCCACAATTTCTGTGGATAACCGTGGGGATAGGTCACCGCGAACCGCATGGCGTCGCGGCGAAAGGTAGATTGCTCGATTCGTCGCAAAAATAGTCCGTAACGTGTCGGCGGGCGTCGAAGACTGTAACCTTGCGATGCGCCTGACATGTGCACGCGTGTCGTTTCGAGAGCGGCGCTTCCGGACCGTTCATCGTCCGGTCCGTCTATTTTTCATCCTTTCACGGGGAAGATTTCATGGCCTTGAAGATTGCGGTGGTCGTTGGCAGCCTGCGGCGGGAGTCGTTCAACAAGCAGCTCGCGCATGCGCTCGTCTCGCTTGCGCCGAGCGATTTTTCCTTCGAGTTTCTCGACATCGGCACGTTGCCGCTCTACAGCCAGGACTACGACAGTGACTTCCCGGAAGTCGCGCGCGCGTTCAAGCAGAAAATCGCCGATGCCAACGGCTTGCTGATCGTGACGCCCGAGTACAACCGCTCGATTCCCGGGGTCTTGAAGAACGCGCTCGACTGGGCCTCGCGTCCGTGGGGGCAAAGCGTCTGGGGCGGCAAGCCGGGCGCGATCATCGGGACGTCGGTCGGGGCCATCGGCACGGCCATCGCACAGTCGCATTTGCGCGGCGTGTGCGCGTATCTGGACATCGTGCTGATGAATCAGCCGGAGATGTACATCAAGCACGATGAGAAGCGCATCGACGCGAGCGGCAATATCGTGAGCGAGGACACGCGCAAGTATCTGCAGACGTTCATGGACAAGTACGCCGCATGGGTGCGTGATCGGGCGGCGTAAGCGCTCACCTTTCCCGATGCGACTACGGCCCGCTGAGAGCGGGCCGTAGTCGTTTGCTGCTGTTTCACATGACGAGACTCAGACGTGATGATGTCCCGTCACGCGATCCCATCCGTGGCGGATGGCGGCCTTGAAGCGGTCCCACGTATCGCCTTCGGGATGCTTGCTTTCCCAGTCGCGACGCGTTTCATATTCCATCTGCTCATCCCACGCGCGGCTGCGGAAGCGATCGTCGTTGCCGAGCGTCGCGCCGTAGCGATACGCACCCTGATAGTCCTCATAAGGCTCGCCCGTCGCCGAGTACTTTGATTCGTAATCGGCGCGGAAGTCTTCTTCGTACTCCATGTACTCGTTGGGCACCGTTGCCGGACCGGCTGTGGGCGCACCCACCGGACCGGCGGCTTGCGTGCCCGCCGAAGCGACCACCGGATCAGGCGACGATCCCGCCGCGCGCGCCGCACCGGGCTGATAGGGCGCCGCCGGTTCGTCGAGCGGTCCGAGCGGTTCGACCGAGCGCCATTCCGAAGCCGTGTCGGTGCGCACGCCGGGTAGCGGGTCACGTTCGGACGCAGCCGCGCCCGTCGTGCGAAGCGGATCACGGCCGGCAAGCGCGTCGCGTTCCGATAGCGATTCGCCCGTGAGTCCGTCGCGCGCCGCGAGCGGATCGGCGGGCGTGCCGGCGAGCGGATCGGCAAGCGGGTCGATGCCGGTCGTCGCGTACGGATCGCGGCCCGTTACGGGATCGCGTCCGGCGAGCGGATCGCGCGTGGTGCCCGCGGCTTCGCTCATCGTCGACTGGGACTGCGACTGTGACTGCGATTGCATGCCGCTGCGCGGCATCAGCGGATCGTCGGCGGGATCGCTGACGTAATCGCGCGGCGTCAGGGCAGCCGGATCGCCGACGTCCGCGTGCGGATAGGCGCGCGCGCGCATCGGCGTCGTGTCCGGACCATTCACCGGCTCGCGTCCCGGCACGGCGCTGCCGCGTCCTAGGCCGAGCTCGTCGAGCACCGAATGGTCGCGGTCGTCGGCGGCCGTCGCGGACATGCCCGGCGTGCCGTGTTCGAGCGTCGTCCAGCTCGCCGCGCGTTCGTCGATATCGATCGCGCCCTGGTCGCTCAGTGTCGCGCGCGCGACGTCGGCCTGCTCGGCGCTCGGTGTATCGACGGCAACGAGGATCGCGCCGCGCCGCACGGCCTCCGAATAGTGCGCGACTTCCGGCGGGTGATCGCGCCCGCCGAAGAGCATGCTGAAGAAACGCTCGATGTTCGCGAGCATGCCTGGTTCCCGATGCGTGACGGCGTCGGGCATGTCGGATTGCGCGGCTGCGTCGTCGCGTTTGGGATTGGCCTGCAGTTCGATATCCGCGCGCGGGAAGCCAGCGGCGATCAAAGCCGAGCGTGCGTCCTCGGCTTGCGCAAAGG
The DNA here is from genome assembly GCA_001544655.2 of Caballeronia turbans. Lineage (GTDB taxonomy): Bacteria > Pseudomonadota > Gammaproteobacteria > Burkholderiales > Burkholderiaceae > Caballeronia > Caballeronia turbans. The sequence goes on along the minus strand of FCOD02000019.1, from coordinate 69,606 downwards.
TATCAAAAACTCCGATGACGGTGTGTCGCATGTACGCCTCCTGCGGTGGGCGGATTCCGGAAATCGGCGACGTCGTCGCCGCGCCTGGAGGCAATTACGCAACTCGCGTGCCGGATGCGTGCGGGCCGTCGGGCGCTGGAGAGCATGTGACCGGATGGCGGCGCTTTTACAAACGGGCGTGCAAAAGTTGATCGGATTGCGGGCGCTTCAACGATCGGAGGAACGCGCCGCATGCATATCGCGCGTGGCGTCCACGCGCTCGCGGATCGCGCGCAGGAGCGAGTCGAGCAGCGCGATATCGAATGGCTTCGACAGCACGCGCGCGCCCATTTGCCGCGCGCGGTCGAGTTCTTCCGCGTAACCCGTGACGAGAATCACCGGAATGTGCGGCTCGAAGCGCTGCAACATCTCGGCGAGATCGATGCCGTTCATCTGCCCCGGCATGTGGATGTCGGACAGCACGACGTCGAAGGGGAAGTCGGTGGCGGCGTCGGCGCGCGCGGCTTCGAGCACGGTGGCGGCGGTATCGGCGTTGAAGACATAGGTGACGTGGTGGCCCATCATCGTGAGCAGGGCCTCGGTGCCGGCGGCGACTTCCTCATTGTCTTCGACGAGCAGCACGCGCAAGCCGTCCGCCTCTCCCGCCGCGGCCTGTTCTTCCGCCACGGCCGCGCCCGGTGCGCCCGCCGCGCGCGGCAGATACAGGCGCACCGCCGTGCCGGCGCCGATCGCGCTGTCGATGGTCGCGAGCCCGCCCGCACGTTCGCAGAACGCAAAGACCTGCGGCAGGCCGAGGCCCGTGCCCATGCCCTTCGGCTTGGTCGTGAAGAGCGGTTCGAACGCGCGCCCGAGCACGTCGGAACTCATGCCGGAGCCGTTGTCCTCCAGCATGATCTGCACGAATTCGCCGGTGATCGGAAAGCCGTCTTCGTGGCGAAAGCGCACGTTGTCGGCGCGCACGGTGAAGGTGCCGCCGTTGGGCATCGCGTCGCGCGCATTCACCGCGATGTTGATGAGCGCGAGTTCCAGTTCCGCCGGATCGACGCGGATCGCCCACACGTCCGGCGCGACCTCGACGTTGAGCGCCACCTTCGCACCGAGCGACGCGCGCAGCAGCTCGCGTCCCGCCGGCACCCATCTGCCGATAGCGATGATCTCGCTTCTCAACGGCTGCTTGCGCGCGACGCCGAGCAACTGCCGCGTCAACGACTGGCCGCTCTTCAACGCGCGTTCCATCGCCGTCAGCTCGCGGTCGAGGCCGGGCGCGCCGCGCCGCCGCGCGATCTGCACATTGGTCGAGACGATCATCAGGAGATTGTTGAAATCGTGCGCTACGCTGCCCACGAGATTGCCGAGCGCTTCCATCTTGCGCGCCTGGCGATACGCGGATTCGATCGAACGGCGCATCGACGCTTCCGCCTGCCAGCGCTCCCACGCGTCTTCTTCGGTCGCGAGCCGCCGCAACGATTGCGCGATCACGCCCCACAGCACGACGCACGGCGCGAATATCGAGAGCGCCAGCACGCTCAGATGCTTCCACCAGGCGGACCAGATCGTCGCGATCGGATAGCCGCTCGACACGTAGACCGGATAGGCGCCGACGCGCCGGAACGCGACGATCTTCAATTGATTGTCGAGCCCGGACACCATCTTCACGACGCCGCTGCGGCGCCCCTCGACGTACGCTTCGCGCAACGGCGAGCTGGCGGCGAGCGCCATGCGCTCGGGCGGGCGCGGCGGATACCAGGCGAGCACTTCGCCATCCGAGCGTGATAATCCGAGCGAGACGCTCGGGTTGTCGCCGATGAGCTCGCGGTAGAACGCGCCGAAGTACGCGGGCCGCAACGCGATCGACACGATGCCGTCGAACTTGCCCGACGCCGTGCGGCGCGCGACCGCCGTGTTGAACACCTGCTCGCCGGCGACCCGTCCCACCATCACGCGGGAAATCTGTTCGATCTGCTGGCCGGCGCGCAAGCCGCCGAAATCGTCCCGGTCCGCGACCGAAATGTCGGGCGCCGGCCAGGTGCGGCTCGTCGCGAGCAGCCTGCCGTCGGAACCGAACACCGAAGCCGCCGCGACCTGCTGATAGCTGCTGCTGATCGTCCTGAGACGTTGATGAATCGTGGCGCTCTCGCGACGGATGGCGGCGGCGTCGAGGTCGTCGAGCAGATCGACGATGCGCTCGTTGAGCGTCACGTTCAGATCGAAGACCTTGAGGGCGTGCTCCTCGGCGACGCGGGCATTGCGCGCGACGAGATCGGAGGCATCCGCGACGCGCGCGTGGTAATCGGTGAAGGCGGTGACCACGACGTATACGCACGGCAGCACGATCGCGGCGACGAGGAGCGCGTAGAGCGTAAGCCGCTGCGCGGCGAAGTTGCGTTCGGGAACGACCGGAAACGGCGGTTCTTCCTGCCATGATTCCCCGGCAGGATCGGCGTTGGACTCCTCACGTTGCAGCGTCATTTTTGGCAGCGAATTGGAAAACTTACTCGACGCCTGCGCCAGGCGCCCGTCGTGACGGGCGCGTGGTAGGAAGTTGCCGAGCCTGACCGGTGCAACCGCAAGTAGAACGCATGAAGCATGCCGATCGGGGAGTCAAGCTGCACGCGACACGTGGAGGAAAACCTCGGTCACGCGCGAAGTTAGCGAGATTATCGGAAGCGCAAACGTACACAAAAGCAAGAGAACGTATCACAACAGAAGGTGGGGCGTAGAATCTTCCTGATTAACGACTGTTTTAATCATATTAATTCTCGCTTCGCACTCTCGCGAGTTGCTTTGACATTCTGATGGGCAGACAATGCAATCCTCCGACCTGATACGCCACTTAGAAGCGTCGGCCGGAGGATACAAGCAGCCTTGCGGCGCGCGCCGGGGAGCAGTACCGCTTGTCCGGCCAGTCGCCGGCGGGCAGCGCGACCAAGCGAGGATAAGAAGGCCACGGTCCGGAACTTTTTTCGGACCACGCACGGGGCAGTCAACATGACGCCGATCGAGAGCCAGCATGCATCGCGCGGAGTGCGCACGCTGATCACCCAGCGCTCGCCCGCGGGTTGGCGCGCCTTCGTCCACAAGCGCCGCGCCTGGCTCATCGCCGCCGAGCTGCATCTCCGACAGCGCCCGCATTCCCGCCGGGCGAGAGGGCTCGTACCGGTTCTGCCGTGAAGATCGCTTTAAAGATCGCCGCGCGGATGCCGTAATCAAATACGAGAGCCTGCCGTGTCTGCCGACGCGCCGCCGCCCTCAGCCCGAAAACAGCCCAAAAAGATCCTGCCGACCATGCCGTTGCCGATTGTCATTGCCGATGATTCCCTGCTCGCGCGCAAGGTGCTGACGCGCGCGCTGCCCCCGGACTGGGACGTCGAGATCTCCTATGCGACCAACGGGCGCGAGGCGCTCGAGCATTACCGGGCCGGCCGCGCCTCGGTGATGTTCCTCGATCTCACGATGCCCGACATGACGGGCTATCAGGTGCTCGACGCCTTGCAACACGAGGACCTGAACACGTTCGTGATCGTCGTGTCGGCCGACGTGCAGCCGATGGCCCAGGAGCGGGTGCGCGCGCTCGGCGCGATCGCGTTCCTGCCGAAGCCGGTGACGCCCGAAGCGCTGCGTCCTGTTTTGAAGGAGTACGGACTCCATGGTTGAACCCGCCCTGAACGAAGATCAGCGCGACGCGCTGCAGGAAGTCGCCAACATGGCGATGGGCCAGGCCGCGACCCGACTCTCGAAGCTGCTCGGCACATTCATCGAGCTGTCGGTGCCGCGCGTGCGCGTCGTGAGCGTGGCCGAGGCATCCGCGGCGCTCGCCGAGATGACCGGCATCACCGATACCGTGACGGCCGTGCGCCAGGGCTTTCGTTCCGACATCAAGGGCGAGGCGATCGTGCTGTGCAAGAGCGGCAGCGTCGATCAGCTGTGCGCGCTCGTTGACGATCCGTACACGAAATCCACCTACGAGGCGACGACGCGCACCGAACTCGTCTTCGACGTCGCGACCGTGCTGATGGGCGCGTGCGTGTCGTGCATCCTCGACCGACTCGGCCGCTCGCCCATCTTCTCGCCGCCTGGCATGCTCGGCTCGGAAATCGGGCTCGACGAGGTGTTTCAGCCGGCGATGCTCGCCTGGAAGACCGCACTCCTGCTCGAAGTGAATTTCGCGCTCGAGGACCACAGCTTCCGCGCGCATCTCGTGATGCTGATGGCCGAAGACGCCATCCCGCATCTGAACGAAGCGCTCGACGCGCTTCTGTCGAGCCTCTGAACGGGACGCCATCGTGAGCATGGACGAACTGCGCCACGCGCTCTCCGAACTCGTGATCGAGCGCGTGGGTTTCGGCATTTTCGTGCTCGATCGCGATCTGAACGTGCTGATGTGGAACCGGTTCATGCAGGACCACAGCGGCAGGACGGCCGAACAGGTGATCGGCAAATCCATCTTCGCGAGCTTCCCCGAACTGCCGCGCGTCTGGTTCACGCGCAAGGTCGAGAGCGTGTTCCAGCTCGGCAGCTTCGCGTTCAGCTCGTGGGAGCAGCGGCCGTATCTCTTCAAGTTCGACCACGATCGGCCGATTACCGGCGGCGTCGATTTCATGCAGCAGGACTGCACCTTCATGCCGCTCATGCTCGAGCGCGAGGTGCGCGCCGTCTGCGTGACGATTTCCGACGCGACGCACGCGAGCATGATGCAGCGCGCCCGCGACGAAGCGGTGGCGAAGCTGCAGGAATTCGCGGACCGCGATGGTTTGACCGGCATCGCCAACCGGCGCTACTTCGAATTGCGCCTGCGCGACGAATTCTCGCGCTGGCAGCGCTACGGCGGCGAGCTGTCGATGCTCCTCTTCGATCTCGACCACTTCAAGCGCATCAACGACGACCTCGGCCACCTCGTCGGCGACACGGTTTTGCGCGTGATGGCCGAGCGCGTCGCGAAGAGCGTGCGCGTGCAGGACGTGTTCGGGCGCTTCGGCGGCGAGGAATTCGCGCTGCTTCTGCCGTGCACGAATTTCGAGGACGCGATGATCGTCGCGGAGAAGGTGCGCCGCGAGATCGGCGAGACGCCCATCGACGTGCAGGGCGCACGCGTGCCGGTCACGGCGAGCGTCGGGGCGGCGCGTGCGCGGACCGGCGTGACGTCCTCGTACGAGGCGCTCATCAACGAGGCCGATGCGGCGCTTTATACGGCCAAGCGTGAGGGGCGGAATCGGGCAGTGGGCTTCGCCTGAATCGCCGCTCGATACGCCGGGCCTTGCCCCGCGCGGCTCCGGCGCAATCGGGCAAAGTATTGATATACTCTTTGCCGCTTCCGGCGCAGTCACAGCCGGCTCGCGCGCCGCCTTTCCTCCTCGGTCGTCCCGCTCAGCGCCACGTGGTTCCGCGCGCACCGGCGGCATCGGGACCGGCGCCCGATCTCTTACAAATTTGCCCTTGGGGGCGCCACAGCGGAGTTCGTCTTGGCTGTTTCCAATATCATCGCTGACGATCCTGCTCCAGACGCCGCCAAGGCGTCGTCGGGAAGTTCGTTTTATCTCGCGATGCGCATCCTTCCCGCCGAGCAGCGGGACGCGATGTACCAGATCTACGCGTTCTGCCGGGCGGTCGACGATATCGCCGACGAAGGCACCCTGCCGCGCCGCGAGCGCGCGCTCGCGCTCGATCAGTGGCGCGAGGACATCGACGCGTGCTACGCCGGCAAGCCGAAGAAATCGCTCGAAGCGCTCACCCGCCACATCCAGGCTTTCCAGCTTTCACGCGACGACTTCCAGGCCGTGATCGACGGCATGGCGATGGACGCCGCCGGCGATATCGTCGCCCCCGACGAAGCCACGCTCGACCTCTATTGCGACCGGGTGGCGAGCGCGGTCGGGCGGCTGTCGGTGAGAATATTCGGGATGCACGAGGACGCCGGACGGCGGCTCGCGCACCATCTCGGCCGCGCGCTGCAACTGACCAACATCCTGCGCGACATCGACGAAGACGCGGAAATCGGCCGCGTGTACCTGCCGCGCGAACTGCTCGCGCGCGAAGGCATTTCTACGAGCGATCCGGCGAGCATCGTCGGCGATGCCCGCCTGCCGCGCGTGTGCGCCGTGCTCGCCGAGCGCGCGAAAGGCCATTACGCCCAGTCCGATGCGATCATGGCGGCGTCGCCGCGCGCCCAGGTGCGCGCCCCGCGCATCATGTCGGCGGCGTATCGCACCGTGCTCGACGCCAACCTGAAACGCGGCTTCGACCTGCCACGCACGCGCGTGCGCACGCCGCGTGCGCGCCTGCTGTGGATCGTGGCGCGCAACCTGATCTGATGTCCCGGCGTGTCTTCGTCGTCGGTGCGGGCGTCGCCGGCCTCGCCGCCGCGGTCGAGGCGCAGCGCCGCGGCGCGCGCGTCGTGCTGCACGAGGCGGCGCCTCACGCGGGCGGCCGTTGCCGCTCCTTCTTCGATGCAAAGCTCGGTGTCACGCTCGATAACGGCAATCATCTGCTGCTATCAGGCAATCAATCGACGATGGCCTATCTGCGTGCGATCGGCGCAACCGGCACGCTGATCGGTCCGACGCAGCCCGAGTATCCGTTCTTCGATGTCGCGACCGGCGACGCCTGGACCGTCCGCATGTCGCCGGGGCGCTTGCCGCGCTGGATCTTCGACGCCGAGACGCGTGTGCCGGGCACGCAGCCCGCCGACTACCTGCCGTACCTGCCGCTCTTCTGGGCTAAGCCGGGCCGCACGATCGAGGAATCGGTGCGCCGGGAGGATCGCGTATGGAGTCTTCTCGTGCGTCCGCTCCTGCGTGCGATGCTCAACGCCGATCCGTCCGAAGCGAGCGCGGAGCTCGCGGCCGGTTTGCTGCGCGAGACGGTCGCGCAGGGCGGTCAGGCGTGCCGTCCGCTGATCGCGAGAAGCGGGCTGTCGCATGCGTTCGTCGAGCCGGCGTTGCGGCTTTTGCAGTATGGCGGCGCGGAGATCCGGCTCGGTTCGCGCGTCGCGGGCATCGGGGTTTCGGGCACGGATTCGAAGGAGCGTGTAAGCTCGCTGGCTTTCGAAGGCGCGGCGGAGCCCGTCACGCTCGGCACGGGCGATGGCGTCGTGCTCGCCGTGCCGCCCGACGCGGCGCGCCGGCTGGTGCCGGACCTGACCGCGCCGGATGCATCGCGCGCGATCATGACCGTGCACTTCGCTGTGGACGCGCCGACGGGCTTTCAGCCGCTGACCTGCGTCGTCAACGGCATGTCGGACTGGATCTTCGCCGCCGACGGCCGGCTCTCGGTCACGCTCGCAAGCGCCGGCCGATGGCTCGCGACGCCGCACGAAGAACTCGCGCAGGCGGTATGGCTGGAGACGGCGAAGGCGGTGCGCATGCCCGCGGTGCCGACGCCGCCGTGGCAAGTCGTCGCCGAGGAGCACGCGACGTTTGCCGCCGTGCCGTCGCAGGAAGGCCTGCGGGCCGCCACGCGCACGCGCTGGCACAATTTCACACTCGCGGGCGACTGGACGGCGACCGGCCTGCCCGCGACGATCGAAGGCGCAATCCGCTCCGGCCAGAAGGCGGCGGACGCGCTGTTGAACCCATCGATGGAACGCTGATGAACGATTTATCCCTGTCGGCCGTGGGCGTGCAGGTTTCGGGCGCCTCGCTCGACGCTGCCGTCCACCGCGCCACCGATGCGCTGCTCGCGGCGCAACATCCGGAAGGCTACTGGCTCTACGAACTCGAAGCGGACGCAACCATCCCGGCTGAATACGTGCTGCTCGTCCACTATCTCGGCGAGACCGCCGACGAGAAGCTCGAAGCGAAGATCGGCCGGTATCTGCGCCGCATTCAACGCGCGGACGGCGGCTGGCCGCTCTTCACCGACGGCGCGATGGACGTCTCCGCGACCGTGAAGGCGTATTTCGCGCTGAAGATGATCGGCGATTCGGCCGACGCCGAACACATGCAGCGCGCCCGCCGCGCGATCCTCGCCGCGGGCGGTGCCGAGAAGGTGAACGTGTTCACGCGCATCCTGCTCGCGCTTTTCGGCGTCGTGTCGTGGCGCGCGGTGCCGATGATGCCCGTCGAAATCATGCGCCTGCCGATGTGGTTCCCGTTCCATCTGTCGAAGGTGTCGTACTGGGCGCGCACGGTGATCGTGCCGATGCTCGTGCTCAACGCGAAGCGCCCGCGCGCGCGCAATCCGCGCGGCGTGCGCATCGACGAGGTGTTCACGAATCCGCCGGTCAATACCGGCATGCCGTCGCGTTCGGGGCATCAGAGCCGCGGCTGGTTCGCGTTCTTCCGCGTCGTCGATTCGATCCTGCGCGTCGCCGATCCGCTGCTGCCCAAAGCCGGCCGCGAACGCGCGATCGATGAAGCGGTGCGCTTCGTCGACGAGCGCCTGAACGGCGAAGACGGCCTTGGCGCGATTTTTCCGGCGATGGCCAACTCGGTGATGATGTACGACGTCCTCGGCTATCCGCCCGAACATCCGAATCGCGCGATTGCGCGCAAGTCGCTCGACAAGCTCCTGATCGTCGACGACGCCGACGATGGCGAGGCGTATTGCCAGCCGTGCCTGTCGCCGGTGTGGGATACATCGCTCGCGGCGCATGCGCTGCTCGAAACCGGCATGCCAAAGGCGCGCTCGGCGGTGGCGCGCGGCCTCGAATGGCTCGTGCCGCTGCAGATTCTCGACGTGCGCGGCGACTGGATCTCCCGCCGTCCTGACGTGCGGCCGGGCGGGTGGGCATTCCAGTTCGCGAACCCGCATTATCCCGATGTCGATGACACGGCCGTCGTCGCGATGGCGATGGAGCGTGCCGATCGCGAGAACGGCACGGCGATGTACGGCGAGTCGATCGCGCGCGCGCGTGAGTGGGTCGTCGGCATGCAGAGCAGCGACGGCGGATGGGGCGCGTTCGAGCCGGAAAACACGCAGTACTACCTGAACAACATCCCGTTCTCGGATCACGGCGCGCTGCTCGACCCGCCGACGGTCGATGTCTCCGCGCGCTGCCTTTCGATGCTCGCGCAACTCGGCGAGACGTCGCTCAACAGCGAGCCCGCGCGTCGCGCGTTCGACTACATCGTGCGAGGCCAGGAGCGCGATGGAAGCTGGTACGGCCGCTGGGGCCTGAATTACATCTACGGCACCTGGTCGGCGATGTGCGCGCTGAACGCCGCCGGCGTCGCACCGACGGACCCGCGCATGAAGCGCGCGGCGGACTGGCTCGTCGGCATCCAGAACAGCGACGGCGGCTGGGGCGAGGACGGCGAGAGCTACAAGCTCGACTATCGCGGTTACGAACAGGCGCCGAGCACCGCGTCGCAGACGGCGTGGGCGCTGCTCGGACTGATGGCGGCGGGTCTGGTCGAGCATCCGGCGGTCGCGCGAGGCGTCGATTATTTGCTCAGGACGCAGCAGGCGCACGGCCTGTGGGACGAGACGCGCTTCACGGCGACAGGCTTCCCGCGCGTGTTCTACCTGCGCTACCACGGCTATCGCAAGTTCTTCCCGCTGTGGGCGCTCGCGCGCTATCGAAACCTGACACGCGACGGCCTCACGCGCGTGACGGCGGCAATGTGAACGCGCCCGTCGTCGCCGTGACCGGCATGGCGTTCGAGGCGAAGATCGTGCGCGGGCGGGGCGTCGATGTGGTGTTCGCGGCGCGCGCCGACTGGCTGGAGCGCGCGTTGTCCGATGCGATCGCGCGCGGCTGCTCGGGCATCATCAGCTTCGGCACGGCGGGCGGACTCGCGCCGGATATCGAGCCGGGCGAGTTGATCGTCGCCGAGAGCGTGTGCGGTCCGTTCGGCGAGTTGCATACCGATGCGGCGTGGTCGGCGCGCATCGTCGATGCGTTCGCGGGCACGCCTGTCGGGCGCGTCGTGCGGCGCGGCAGGATGGCGGGCGTCACCGCGCCCGTCAAGACCGAGGCGGAGAAGCGCTCGCTGCATTCGTCGACCGACGCGCTGGCCGTCGATATGGAATCGCATATTGCCGGGGCGATCGCGACGGCGCGCGGCTTGCCGTTCGCGGTGTGCCGGGCGGTCGTCGATCCGGCCTGGCGAACATTGCCGCCTGCCGCGACGGCCGGTTTGCGCGACGACGGCACGACGGCCATCGGTCCGATTCTGCGGGAATTGCTGCGCGATCCGGCGCAACTGGGCGCGCTGTTGCGGCTCGCGTCCGACGCTCGCGCGGCCCGCGCGACGCTCGTCCAGGCGCGGCATGCGCTGGGATCGGCGCGGGCTCTGGCGTTTGGCTGATCATTTTGTTCTCCCCTTGCTTTCTGCGGGTTAACCCTCACTTCGTTATAATCAGGGAAAACCCTTACCCAGCGCGCGTCTCTTCTCTGCACTTCGACGCGCGGTAAAGAAAGCGAGGTACCGCAAATGAATTTCCACACCCGTAAGTGGGTCAAGCCCGAAGATCTGAATCCGAACGGCAGCCTGTTCGGCGGGAGCCTTCTGCGCTGGATCGACGAAGAAGCCGCGATTTACGCGATTTCGCAGCTGGGCAATCAGCGCGTCGTGACCAAGTTCATGTCCGAAATCAACTTTGTGAGCTCGGCGCGTCAGGGCGACATCATCGAGCTGGGCATCACCGCGACGCATTTCGGCCGCACGTCGATCACGCTGCGCGCGGAAGTCCGCAACAAGATCACGCGCAAGAGCATTCTGACCGTCGAGAAGATGGTGTTCGTGAACCTCAACGAGCAGGGCGAGCCCGTGCCGCATGGCCGCACGAAGATTCGCTACGCCGACGAACTGTTCGAGGCGTATCGCCGTGATCAGGGCGGGGTGGAAGCGCCGAAAGTTTCCGACGACGATCTGATGGAGGAAGTGGCGGAAGAGGCCGCGCATTGATAGCGCACCCGCACACTAAAGACAAAACGGGCGCTCGGGCGCCCGTTTCCTTTCCGGCTTCGAGACCTGCCTACTTCCCCGCTGGCTGCGCCGCCGGATCGTCATACTGCGGCAATCCCTGAGCCTTGCTCGAGCTCGGCGACGGCTGCGCCTTCGGCGCGTTCTCCTCGGGCGCAGGCGACTTTCCGCCGACCCCACCCGCAGGCGATGCCGCCGCGCCCGGATCGACATACGTCGGCAAGCCTTGCTCCCTGCTGCCGCCGCCGCTTGAGCCTTCCGGCGCGCTGGCTCCCTCCGGCGCGCTCGCGCCTTCGGGCGCCGATGCGCCTTCATCGCCGTAATCGGGCAGCGAGCTCGCGCCGCCGCCGGTCAGCAAATATTGACGCCGCTGCGTGTATGCGTCGCGCACAAACGCGTATTTGTCGAGCGCGGCGGCCGAAAGCAGGTCGGTCGCGCCGATCAGGTCCGCACGCGCGCTCACGAAGTTCACGCCATAGAGCGGCCAGCGGATGCCCGCATCGGCATAACTGACGGGATTCACGCGCCAGTCGACGAGCCAGGTCGTCGAATCGCGAAACGAGCTCGGGCCGAGCAGCGGCAGCACCAGATACGGCCCCGACGGCATGCCGTAGTGCCCGAGCGTCAGGCCGAAGTCCTGATGGTGCTTCGGCAAGCCGGCGGGCGACGCGATATCGATCAGGCCGCCGATGCCGAACAGCGAGTTCATCGCGATGCGCATCAGATCCTGCGTCGCATCGGTGATCTTCAACTGCAGCAGGTTGTTCGCGAAGTTCGAGAAATCGCCCAGATTCGAGAAGAAATTGCTGACCGCGGTGCGGAACGGGCTCGGCGTGTAATCGACATAGAACTGCGCGACGGGCTTGGCGACGTAGGTATCGAGCGTGTCGTTGAACGTGAAGATCTTGCGGTTCATTGGCTCGAGCGGGTCTTTCGCATTGCGGTCCGGGCCGGTCGCGCAGCCCGTTGTTGCGAGCGCGCCCGCAATCGCCAGGCTCATCCCAAATCTGCGCAGTGCACGAGCGGTCACAGCCGTCGATCCCCACTTCATTCTTCAATTCCTCTTAGGTTGTCATGTCGTTGCGCCGCCCTGAGCTTCGCGCGGGCGGCCGCGCGCACCTTGCGCGGTTTGCCCATCAGGACGGGCTGGAAGACCACCGCGCCGATGAGCGTGCAAAAGAGCGACAGCGCCAGCAGCCGCCCCATGCTGGACGTGCCCGGATGATGAGAGAACCACAGGCTTCCGAACGCCGTCGCCGTCGTGGCCGCACTGAACATAACGGCATGCGTGAGGCTGGACTGAAGCAACCGCGTCTGCCCGGAACGCCACGCCATCACGAAATAGATCTTGAACGCCACGCCGACGCCCAGCATCAGCGGCAGCGCGATGATGTTCGCGAAGTTGAGCGGCATCCTGAAGACGACGCACAGTTCCAGCGTGACGATCGCGGAGACGAGCAACGGTACCAAAGTTCTCAAAACGTCGCCAAAACGGCGCAGCGCGATCCACAGCAGCACGGCGATCGCGATGAGCGAGTAGAGCGCCGCCTGCTCGAACGCCTTGATGATCGTCTCCGCCGAATGGCGCACGGAAATCGGCCCGCCGATCGCGTCGGGCGCGGCCTTCTGCACTGCGTCGGCGAAGCGGGCGAGGAGCGCGTCGTCGTTGGGATCGACCCCGGGCGGGATCCTCGGCGCGATGTCGACGAGCGCTTCGCCCTGCGGCGTCACGAACGACGCGACCATCTGCGGCGGCAGCGTGTCGCGCGTGATTTCCGCAGGCGTCAGGAGCGCGCGCAACTGCGCGAGCGCGAGGCGCAGCGGCTCGGCCATCGCGTGCTCGGCGCGGTCGCGCGTCGCGGCGTCGGCTTGCGCCAGCTTTGCGAGCGTCTCCGAAAGATGCTTCGCTTCCTTGTCGCCGGGGCCGGGATGCTCGTCGGCGGCGAGCGAAAGCTGGTTCGACACGCGTTTGAGCGCCGCGACGCGCACGGCGTCCGTCACGGGCGCTGCCGTCTGCTGATCGAGCGCGGGCAGCAGTTGATCGGCGGCGGCCTTGATGAGCTCGAGTTTCTTCGGCTGATCGGACGGGATGAGCGAGGAGAGCGTCGTCGCGCTCCCGACTTCCGGCAGTTTCCGCAGTTTCGCCGCGATGCCGTCGGCGTCGGCGAGCGAGGGCGCGAGCACCGCGACATCGTTCACCGCGCCTTCCGGCGAGTCCTTGAGCGCGATGAGCGTCGCCATCGACTCGGTATGCGGGTCTTTCAGATGCAGCGGATTGAAGTCGAAGCGCAGATCGAAGAGCAGCGGCAGCGCGCCGATGACGACCACGAGCGTGCCGATGAGCACCGGCTTGCGATGCCGGTCGAGGAACTCGTCGACGGGCGCGAGCACCGGAAAGCCCGGTGACTGCGCTTCGCCCGGCGGCGCGAACACTTTGATGAGCGCGGGCAACAGCGTCATGTTGGTCGCGTAGGCCACGAACATGCCGACGCCCGCGATCAGCCCCAGCTCCGAGACGCCGCGATACGCGGTCGGCAGAAACGAGAAGAAGCTCGCGGCGGTCGCGGCGGCGGCGAGCGTGAGCGGCACGGCGACATGGCGCGCGGTTTCCGCGAGCGAGACGTCGAGCCGCTTGTGCCGGTAACGCTCCTCGCGATACTTCACGCCGAACTGGATGCCGAAGTCCACGCCCAGGCCGACGAACAGCACCATGAACGCGACCGAGATCATGTTGAGCGCGTGGACCATCATGAGGCCGAGCGCGGCGGTGATCGCGAGCCCGACGAAGAGCGTGATGAACACCGCGAGGATCATGCGCTTCGAGCGCAGCGCGACCCAGAGGATCATCAGCACGACGAGGAAGGTCAGGGCGCCATTGAGCACGGCGCCGTCCTGCACGGATGCGAATTCCTCGTCGGCGAGCGGCTGTGCGCCCGTCAGATGCAGCGTCGCCCCATACTTTTTGTCGATGCCGAGCTCGGCGGCCTTCGCGCGAATCTCTTCCGATGTCCCCGCCGCCGCCTTCAGCGCATTGAAGTTCAGTTCCGGCAACACGGTGACGAACGCACGCCCGGGCGCCGCGCTGTTTGGCGAATCCGCGAGGCCGCGCCAGGAGAATGCGGCGGGCTGATTCGCGAGCACGCGGTCGAGCACGGCCGCGCTCCTGCCGAGCAGACCCGCCATCTGGCCGAGGCTGACCTGTCCGAGCGTCAGCGGCAGATTGAGCGTCGTGTTGAGGGTCTGCGCGAGGCCGGTGAGCGTCGGGTCGTGCGCGAGCGTGTTGATGAGCGGGCGCGCCTCTACGAGCTGCTTCGTGACCTGTTCGACCTTGTCCGTCGGCAGATAGAGCAGGCCGTTGTGCTCGAAGAACGCGCCGCCCTCGGGCTGCGACACCGACCTGAAGCGCTCCGGCTCTTTCGCGAGCGCGGCGGCGAGCTCGTTCGCGGCCGCATCGGCGAATTCCTGCGCCGGCGCCTGAACGACGATCAGCAGCGCCGCGCCGCGCTGCGGAAACGCCGCGTCGATCGCCTTGCTGCGCGCAGCCCACTCGGGCTCCGTCTCGATCAGCTGGCTGACATCGGTGCTGATTCTGAAGTGATGGACGACATAAATCGTGGAGAGCACGCCGAGCAGCAGCGAAACGGCGATAATCCACGCCGGCCGGCGGATGGCGAGGGTGACGAAGCGAGTAATGTTGGACGTCAGCATGAAGACGCTACCTGGTGTGCCCTGTTATCTTTTGTGCGTGCGAACGCGCGAATTGCATGATGCCGACCGCCGGGATCCGGATCACTCCATGAAACGACGTGGGAAGCCGCGCAAGTATACCGGGCGCACCGCAACACTCCATGCTTGAACTGTTGCGGCGCGGCGGTGTCGATATACTGACCTCGCAGCCAGCTGGCCGCCGCTGCAATGTCCGAAGGCCGCACAACCCGCGCCACCAAACCTGATTAGAGAACGGGTGCCATGAAACGCTATCTGTCTATTTGCTTCGCTTTCCTCCTAGCCTCGCTGTCCTTCGCGGGCGAGGCACTCGCACAAACGAGTCCCGATGCCGTCGTGAAGAGCGCCGTCGAAGGCACTGTCAACGCGATGAAGGCCGACCCGCAGGCGCGCGGCGGCGACATGGCGAAGATCACGCAGCTCGTCGAAACGCGCTTCCTGCCCGCTACCGACTTCCAGCGCACCACGCGCATCGCGGTGGGCAAGGCCTGGGCGAGCGCCACGCCCGAGCAGCAAAAGCAGCTTTACGACCAGTTCCAAACGCTTCTGGTTCGCACGTATGCGGCCTCGCTCTCGCAATTGCGCGATCAGGACGTGAAGTTCAAGTTCGATGCGCCCAACATCGATGCCAACACGAAAGACACAGTGGTCGAATCGCACGTCATTTCCACGGGCGGCGACAACCCCGTGCGCTATCGTCTGGAGAAGACGCCGCAGGGCTGGAAAATCTACGACATCGACATGATGGGCGCGTGGCTCATCCAGGTCTACCAGCAACAATTCGCCGGCCAGTTGCAAAAGGGCGGCGTCGACGGCCTCATCAAATTCCTTTCCGAGCACAACGCCCGGTCCGCAGGCTGAGTCGCGTCTCGTCGCGCTTCGTGTCTTCCGCCGAGGCCGGGCGTCACGTTCGGCGGTGCTCCACCGCGAACTTGATCAGCTCGGCCTGTCCGTCGATATCCAGTTTGCGCTTCAAATTCAGGCGATGCGTTTCCACCGTGCGCACCGACAGCCCGTGCTGCTGCGCGATCTGCTTGCTCGATAAGCCCTCGGCCAGCGCGTCGAGGACGTCGCGCTCACGCGGCGTCAGGCGTTCGAGCGGCGTCTGCATCGACTGTGCCTGAATCATGCGTGCGGCGAGCCCGGCGCTGAAAAAGGTCTTTCCGGCGAGCACCGCGTCGATCGCCTGAAGGATCTCCGCGGCGGGCGAATCCTTCAGCACGTAGCCGCTCGCGCCCGCGCGCACCGCCTGCTTCACGTACTCCACGTTGTCGTGCATCGACAGCATCAGCACGCGGATGCCCGGATGCCGCTCGTGAAAAAGCGCCGCCAGCTCGATGCCGCTCATGCCCGCCATGCCGACGTCCATCAGCGCGAGATCGGGCGGATTCGATTCGTCGGCGGCGAGCGCGAGCGCTTCTTTTGCGTTGCCCGCCTCGCCGGTCACGCAAAGACGCGGCACGGAGTCGAGTCGGGCGCGCAAGCCGTCGCGCACGAGCGGGTGATCGTCCACGAGAATGATGCGGGCGGGTTCAGCGCTCATCGGTAAGTCCTTGAAGATTGGGTGCGGCGAGCGGCAGCGGCACGCTCGCGGTGATCGACGTGCGGCCGAGTTGCGAGCCGATCGCCAGCGTGCCGCCGAGCGTGTCGAGCCGCTCGCGCATGTTGCGCAGTCCGACGCCGCTCGCCGGATCGGAGAGCGCGCCATGCGCGTCGAAGCCGCGGCCGTTGTCGGTGATGTCGAGCGTGACGGCGTGCGCGGCGATATCGAGCGTGATCACCGCGCGCGATGCCTGCGCGTGCCGCGCGATGTTGGTCAGCGCTTCCTGCGCGATGCGAAAGAGCACGGTGTTGACGGGATCGGGCAGCGTCGTGCGCTGCGTCGCACAGGGCTTGCCGTCGTCCATCGATTCGAAGCGCGCCTCGATGCCGTCCTGGCCGTCGAATTCGCGCACGAGCTGCTCCAGCGCCGCGGCGAGACCGAGGTCGTCGAGCATCGCGGGGCGCAGCGCATGCGAGATGCGGCGCACTTCGCGCAGCGTGCCCGAGAGACGTCCGAGGCTCGTCGCGAGCGCGGCCTCCGCGGTCGGCTCGCGCGCCGTGCCATGCTCGAAACGCGCGAGCGCCGATTCGAGCAGCAGCTTCACCGAGACGAGCATCTGGCTGATGCCGTCGTGCAACTCGCGCGAGAGCCGCGCGCGTTCCTGTTCCTGCGAATCCACCACTTGCCGCGCGAGGCGCTTCAGCTTCGCATCGGCGCTTCGATGCTCGCTGATGTTGAGCACCGCGCCGCACACCGCGATGATCGCGAGCCCGGCGAGCGCGATCGCGCCGATCCACATCAGCGTGCGCTCGATATTCGTGGCCGCCTGCGAGTCGATGCGCGCAAGCGTCGTCTCGACATCCTCCAGATAGATGCCCGTGCCCATCATCCAGCCCCAGCGCTCGAGCGGCACCACGTAACCGAGCTTGGGCGCGATCAGTCCGGTGGACGGCCGCCGCCAGACGTACCGGACGTAGCCGCCGCCTTTCGATGCCTGTTCGATGAGTTCCTGAATGGTCAGCGCGCCGTTCGGGTCGCGCATCAGCCAGAGGTCGCGTCCGACGAGATCCGGCTGGCGCGGATGCATGAGCGATGTGCCGTGCATCGTGTAGACGAAAAAGTAGCCGTCCTGTCCGAAATCGAGCCGCTGCAGCGCGTCGAGCGCGAGGCGGCGGCGTTCGTCGTCGCTGCGCGGGTCGGTCGCGGGAGCATCATAGTATGGCGCGATCGCGCTCTTCGCGATCTCGACGTAATGCCGCAGCTCGATCTCCTTGCTCGCCATGTAGGCGGCCTGCGTCGTCTCGTGCTGCGCCTGCGCGAGCGACTGCGCCTGCTGGCGTACACCGTAGGTGATTCCACCGATCGCCAGCGCGAACGGCACGATCGCAAGCAGGAAGATCTTTGCCTTGAGATTCATTGATACAGGGTTTTCCGCTACGTGAAGCCACGTAGTACGCATACGTAGTTATGCGCTTGTAAGCGCCCGGGCGAAAGCGAATACTACCGCCCAATGCGCTATCACGGCGCATCCATCGACCTGACGGGTCAATAACTAAGGAGACGCCATGAATCGGGCTTCCGGATTCCTGGTCTGGATCGCGCTCGCGCTATTGGGCGCGTTCGCATTCGGCACCATTGCACTCGCGCACGGCGAGCGTATCAGCGCACTGTGGATCGTCATCGCGGCGGTCTGCGTCTATCTCATCGCTTATCGGTTCTATTCGCGCTTCGTTGCGGCGAAAGTGCTGCAACTCGACGGCCTGCGCATGACGCCGGCCGTTCGTCATAACGATGGCCTCGACTACGTGCCGACGAACAAGTACGTGCTCTTCGGCCATCACTTCGCCGCGATCGCGGGCGCGGGCCCGCTGGTAGGCCCTGTGCTGGCCGCGCAGATGGGCTACACGCCCGGCATGCTGTGGATACTCGCCGGTGTGGTGTTCGCGGGCGCGGTGCAGGATTTCGTCATCCTGTTCATCTCGACGCGACGCGACGGCCGCTCGCTCGGCGATCTCATCAAGATGGAGCTGGGCACCGTGCCCGGCGTGATCGCGCTTTTCGGCGCGTTCCTCATCATGGTGATCATTCTCGCGGTGCTCGCGCTGATCGTCGTCAAAGCGCTGACCAATTCGCCGTGGGGCACGTTCACCGTCGCGGCGACCATTCCGATCGCGCTCTTCATGGGCGTCTATACGCGCTACATCCGTCCGGGGCGCATCGGCGAGGTGTCGATCATCGGTTTCATCGGCCTGATGCTCGCGATCGTGTACGGCGGCCAGGTCGCGGAATCGGCGACGTTCGCGCCGTATTTCACGTTCACCGGCGTGCAGCTCGTGTGGATCCTGATCGGCTACGGTTTCGTCGCGTCGGTGCTGCCGGTGTGGCTGCTGCTCGCGCCGCGCGATTATCTGTCGACTTTCCTCAAGATCGGCACGATTCTGGGTCTCGCGGTCGGCATTCTGATCGTCGCGCCCGAACTGAAGATGCCGGCGTTCACCAAGTTTGTCGATGGCAGCGGGCCGGTGTGGTCGGGCAACCTGTTCCCGTTCCTGTTCATCACGATCGCGTGCGGCGCGGTGTCGGGCTTCCATGCGCTCATCTCGTCGGGCACGACGCCCAAGATGATCGATAACGAAGTCAACATGCGCTTCATCGGTTATGGCGCGATGCTGATGGAGTCGTTCGTCGCGATCATGGCGCTCGTCGCCGCCTGCGTGATCGAGCCGGGCGTGTACTTCGCGATGAACAGCCCCGCCGCGCTGCTCGGCTCGACGCCCGAAGCGGTCGCGCAGACCGTCTCGAGCTGGGGCTTCGCGCTGACGCCGGACATGCTGACGGCGACGGCGAAGGCGGTCGGCGAGACGACCATCGTGGCGCGTGCCGGCGGCGCGCCGACGCTCGCGGTCGGCATGGCGCAAATTCTTCATCAGGTGATCGGCGGCCCGGCGATGATGGCGTTCTGGTATCACTTCGCCATTCTGTTCGAAGCGCTCTTCATCCTGACCGCGGTCGATGCGGGCACGCGCGCCGGCCGCTTCATGCTGCAGGATCTGCTCGGCACGTTCCATCCGGCGCTGCGCCGCACGGAGTCGCTTCCGGCCAACCTCATCGCGACGGGCCTGTGCGTCGCCGCGTGGGGCTACTTCCTGTATCAGGGCGTGGTCGATCCGTTCGGCGGCATCAACACGCTGTGGCCGCTCTTCGGCATCTCGAATCAGATGCTCGCGGGCATCGCGCTGATGCTCGGCACCGTCGTGCTGTTCAAGATGAAGCGCGAGCGCTACGCGTGGGTCACGCTCGTGCCGACGATCTGGCTGCTCATCTGCACGTTGACGGCCGGCTGGCAGAAGATTTTCGACGCGAATCCGAAGGTCGGCTTCCTCGCGCACGCGGGCAAGCTGAAGGACGCGTACGACGCGGGCAAGGTGATGGCGCCGGCGAAGTCGCTCGCGGAGATGCAGCGCATCATCTTCAACGATTACGTCGATGCGGCGCTTGCCGGGTTGTTCATCTTCGTGGTGGTGAGCATCGCGGTGTACGGCGTGCTGGCCGTGTTGCGCGCGCGTCGCGAAACGAAGCCGACGGTGCGCGAGACGCCATTCGAGGCGATGCCCGCCGGCGCGGGCGCAGCGGTTCGTTCGGGCCACTAGGAGCGCACGATGTTCACCGATCTTCGGCAAGCAGGACGCTATCTCGGCCAGACGATGCGTCTGATGGTCGGAATGCCTGATTACGACGCTTATGTCACGCACATGCAGACGACGCATCCCGACAAGCCGATGATGAGCTATGCGGAGTTTTTCCGTGAGCGTCAGGAGGCGAGGTACGGATCGGGAGCGGGGAAGTGCTGCTGAGCTGATGCGGCTTAGCAGTGGTTGACGAGAACGCGACGGCGAGAGCCGTCGCGTTTTTTGTGCGTGTAGAAATGGCAATGTTCGATCTCGCCGCTCGAAGCGTTGCCGATCCGATGGAACCCGTCGCCGTAGATGATCGGGAGGCCCTCAAAGATCAAGGGCGGCGAACATGAAAGCAAAAAGGGCGGGTGACCCAAGTCACCCGCCCTTCGCATTTCCAAACGTCCGATAAGCGCCTCAGTTCACCGCCGCCGCCGTCTTCGAACCCTTGTTCTTCTGCATGCGGCCGATCTCTTCCAGCTTGATTTCGACGTGCTTCGAGAACACGTATTCGGCCGGACGCTGCTTGTCGATCGGCAGGTCCTTGGCGAATGCGCCCGTCGTGCGCGGACCCGAAAGGGCGATCTTCGCGGCCTTGAGCGGATGCGCCACCGTATCCATCACGGCCGTCGCCTCGAAGCCGCAGTGGACCATGCAGTCCGCGCACTTTTCGTACTTGCCGGTGCCGTACTTGTCCCAGTCGGTGGTTTCCATCAGTTCCTTGAAGGTCTTCACGTAACCTTCGCCGACCAGATAGCAGGGCTTTTGCCAACCGAACACCGTGCGTGCCGGGTTGCCCCACGGCGTGCACTGATACGTCTGGTTGCCCGCGAGGAAGTCGAGGAACAGCGTGGACTGGCTGAACGACCAGTTCTTGCCGTTGTTGCCGCGCTTGAAGATTTCGCGGAACAGATTCTTGGTCTTTTCGCGATTCAGGAAGTGCTGCTGATCCGGCGCGCGCTCATACGCGTAGCCCGGCGAGACGGTGATGCCATCGACGCCGATCGGGCCGAGCGTGTCGAAGAACTTCGCGACGCGCTCGGGTTCGGCATCGTTGAACAGCGTGCAGTTGATGTTTACGCGAAAGCCGCGGCGCTTCGCTTCCTTGATGGCGGCGACGGCCTTGTCGTAGGTGCCCGGCTGCGAAACCGAGTGATCGTGCGCCTCGCGGTCGCCGTCGAGGTGCACCGACCAGACGAAGTACGGGCTCGGCTCGTAATCGTCCATCTTCTTTTCCATCAGCAGCGCGTTCGTGCAGAGATACACGAACTTCTTGCGCGCCATGATGCCCTTCACGATCTGCGGCATTTCCTTGTGCAGCAAAGGCTCGCCCCCCGCGATCGACACGACCGGCGCCCCGCATTCGTCGACGGCGCCGAGACACTCTTCCAGCGACAGGCGCTGGTTCAGGATCGGATCCGGATAGTCGATCTTGCCGCAGCCGTTACAGGCGAGATTGCAGCGGAAGAGCGGTTCCAGCATCAGCGCGAGCGGGTAACGCTTGTTGCCCGTCAGGTGCTGCTTGAAGATGTAGGCGCCTACGCGGGCCTTCTGGAGCATCGGGATAGACAATTGCGTCCTCTCCTTATTCTTCGCGAATCGCGGTTGCCGCAACGGCGGCGACCGGCTGAGTGAGCTTCGCGGGAAGTTTGAATTCGACCTTCTCCTCGCGGCCGTTCATCGTCGTGACTTCGACGTTTCCGAACGCGCGCAGGGCATCGATCACATGTTTGACCATTTCCTCGGGCGCCGAAGCGCCCGCGGTGATGCCGACCGTCTGCACATTGGCAAACCACTCCGGCTTGATCTCTGAACCGTCCGCGACGAGGTAGCTCGGAACGCCGGTCTCGGCGCCGATTTCCCGCAGGCGGTTGGAATTGGAACTGTTGGTCGCGCCGACCACGAGCAGCACGTCCACCTGGCTCGACAGCTCGCGCAC
The DNA here is from genome assembly GCA_001544655.2 of Caballeronia turbans. Lineage (GTDB taxonomy): Bacteria > Pseudomonadota > Gammaproteobacteria > Burkholderiales > Burkholderiaceae > Caballeronia > Caballeronia turbans. The sequence continues at coordinate 47,859 of FCOD02000019.1, read as the reverse complement.
GGCGGCCTGGCGGTTTTGCGTCGCGTAGCAGATGTCGCGCGTGTCCGGGCCGACGATATCCGTGAAGCGGCGCTGCAAGGCATCGATGATGCCGCGCGTGTCATCGACCGAAAGCGTGGTCTGCGTGACGTAGGCGACGGGCGTGTCCGGCGCGAGCGTCATCTTTTCCACTTCGGCCTCGCTCTGCACCAGCACGACTTCGGCCGGAATCTGCCCGATCGTGCCCTCGACTTCCGGATGACCCGCGTGGCCGATCAGAATGAGCGTGCGTCCCTGCGATACGTACTGCCGCCCCTGCACATGAACTTTCGTGACGAGCGGGCAAGTGGCGTCCAGCACGTCGAGCCCGCGCGTCTGCGCATCCTTTTCGACGCTCTGCGCGACGCCGTGCGCACTGAAGATCGCGACCGCGCCGTGCGGCACTTCATCCAGTTCCTCGACGAAACGCGCACCCTTGCTGCGCAGGTTGTCGACGACATGACGGTTGTGAACGATCTCGTGACGCACATAGACAGGCGCGCCATGCCGTTCGAGGGCCCGATCGACGATTTCGATCGCACGGACCACGCCCGCACAAAAGCCGCGGGGTTGAGCAAGGATGATACGCATATTCGAACGAACTCCGACTGACGCGGGTTTCGGGATAGCCGGCGCGAAGCTCGCGCTTTCCGTTGATTCGGCGTTCGTGACGTCTCGGAAACGTCAGGAGAGCGCCAGGAAAGCAGACCGGAAAAAAAGACACGGTGATTGTGGTCTGCGCGCCGAAGTTGACCGCGTATTCTAACCCGTTCCCTTTTTGGGTGCTCAATGGCCGCTTCACTGCACAGCCCGTCGCGCGCGTCAGTACGACAATTTTGAGAAGCCAGTAAACTGTCGCGTCTTGCCGTCATGCGGTCCGGGGCGTTCGCCCTACGGCGTTCATCCGTGTCTATTTCCCGCAACGCGCCGTCGACCGCACCTTCCGGCTGCGCCACCGTTTCCAAGCTAATCGTTTATTTCATGCTACTGATCGCCTGGCTGTCTTTTTTGATCTGGATTGTGCTGCTGTTCGCACGCGGCGGCTTCTGGCGCGCGGAACCCGCGCCGGCGCTGTCCGATACGACGGTCCACGCCGTCGGCAACGCGGAGATCGCGCGCCGCGGCGCATGGCCCGCGCTCGTGGCCGTCGTACCGGCGCGCAACGAGGCCGACGTCATCGGGCGGGCGGTTGGCTCGCTGCTGAAGCAGGACTACGCGGGCGCGTTTCATGTGATCGTCGTCGATGACCACAGCACCGACGGCACCGCGAGCGTCGCGCTCGCCGCCGCCCGCGATCTCGGGCTCGAAGATCGTCTGACCGTGCTGACCGCGCAGCCGCTGCCGCCGGGCTGGTCGGGCAAGGTGTGGGCGCAGTCGCAGGGCATCGGCGCGATCGATTCGCTTGGCCTGCCCGCCGAGTTCCTGCTCCTGACCGACGCCGACATCCATCATCCGGCCGATGCCGCGACGCAACTCGTCGCGCGCACGATTCTCGAAGACCGCGATCTGGTCTCGCTGATGGTGCGTCTGCGTTGCGATTCGCTCTGGGAGAAGGTGCTGATTCCGGCATTCGTGTTTTTCTTCGCGAAGCTCTATCCGTTCGCCTGGGTCAACGACGTGAAGAAGCCGACGTCCGGCGCGGCGGGCGGCTGCATGCTCGTGCGCCGCTCGGCGCTCGTGGAGGCGGGCGGGATCGAATCGATCCGTCAGGAACTGATCGACGATTGCAGTCTCGCCGCGCGCATCAAGCATCGCGCGGGCCGCAACGACGCGCGACCCATCCGGCTCGATCTCGCCGCGCGCAGCGAATCGCTGCGTCCTTACGAAAGCTGGCGCGATATCTGGAACATGATCGCCCGCACGGCGTTCACGCAACTGCGCTATTCGCCGCTGCTGCTGGCCGGCACGGTGCTCGGCATGGCGCTGATCTATCTCGCGCCGCCGGTGCTCGCGCTCGTCTACGGCGCGCGCGCCTGGCCCGCATGCGCCGCGTGGGCGATCATGTGCATCGCCTATGGTCCGATGCTGCGCTATTACGGCAGGTCGCTCTTATGGGCGCCGCTCCTGCCGCTCGTCGCGTTGTTCTACGTGAGCGCGACGATCGGCTCGGCCGTGCGTTACTGGAGCGGGAAGGGCGGGCAATGGAAGGCGCGCGTGCAGGCGCCGACTCAGGAGGGTTCGTAAGCGGCAGTTCGCGCTTATTTCTTCGTCAACATGGCATACAGCTCGATGACCATGTTCGGCGAAAACGTGAACGGCACCCAGCCGTGGCCGCTGTGACGCAGGACCAGCAGCCGGTCGCCGTTCGCGTGTTTCTGCGTCGCCATGACCGGATTTTTGGTGGCCGCGAAGCGCCATCCGGGCGGGATGCCCGTCGGCTGCTCCACCGTCATCGACGCGCGCACGTTCGACAATTGCTCGATCAGCTCCGACACGCCTTCCGGGCTCAGCTTCACCGTCTTGCCCGCAATCGTCATTTCGACCGCGTTGCGCTCCGGTCGCGAGACGACGAGCGTGGGCGGCTCGTTCAGGCCGGGCGGTTCGGCGGGCGCAGCGGAACCGTCCGGTTCGCGCACGTTGCCCAGCGCGGGCGGTTCGTCCGGCGAAACTTCACTGGACGGCGTCGCGGCTTCGGTCGATTCAACGGATGTTCGGACAGATGCGGCTGCGGTCTGGAGGAGCGTGTCGAGGCTCGACTCCAGCGCGCCGAGCTGGTCTTGTAGATTCATGCGAGTGTGTCTGTGTCTGGCAAGCGGGCGGCGAGGCAACGATTCTACCCGCTCGAATTTGGCGAGGTCGGCACAGGTTGTAACCAATTGCACCGAGCGTGCGGATTACACGACAGATTTCTTCGATGCCGATGGCGGCATCGTGCGATGCGGCGGCTCAAAAACAAAACCGGCATCCCCGAAGAGATGCCGGTCGATCGGGGCGCGCATGACGCGCCCGTACCGCGCTTTACTGCGCGCGCACTTGCGCGAGCGCGGCGTTGAACGTCTTGCTCGGACGCATCACCGCTTCGAGCTTCTTCTCGTCCGGCTTGTAATAGCCGCCGATGTCGGCCGCATTGCCCTGCACGGCGGCGAGTTCGTCGACGATCTTCTGCTCGTTCTCGGCGAGCGTCTTCGCGAGCGGCGCGAACAGTCCGGCGAGTTCCTTGTCGTCCGTCTGCGATGCGAGCTCTTGCGCCCAGTACATCGCGAGATAGAACTGGCTGCCGCGATTGTCGAGCTGGCCGGTCTTCGGCGACGGGCTCTTGTTGTTGTCGAGCAGCTTGCCGGTGGCGGCGTCGAGCGCCTTCGCGACGAGCTTCGCACGCGCGTTGTCGTTCTTGATGCCGAGCTCTTCGAGCGACACCGCCAGCGCGAGGAATTCGCCAAGCGAGTCCCAGCGCAGGTGGTTCTCCTGCACGAGCTGCTGCACGTGCTTCGGCGCCGAGCCGCCCGCGCCGGTCTCGTACAGGCCGCCGCCCGCCATCAGCGGAACGATCGACAGCATCTTCGCGCTCGTGCCGAGTTCCATGATCGGGAACAGGTCGGTCAGATAGTCGCGCAGGATGTTGCCGGTGACCGAGATCGTGTCCATGCCGCGAATCACGCGCTCGAGCGTGTAACGCATCGCGCGCACCTGCGACATGATCTGGATGTCGAGGCCCGTGGTGTCGTAATCCTTCAGGTACGTCTCGACCTTCTTGATGAGTTCGGCTTCGTGCGGACGATACGGGTCGAGCCAGAACACCGCCGGCGTGCCCGAGTTCTTCACGCGCGTGACGGCGAGCTTCACCCAGTCCCGGATCGGCGCGTCCTTCACGAGGCACATGCGCCAGATGTCACCCTTCTCGACTTCCTGCGTGAGCCCTTCGATGACTTCGTTCGTCGCGTTATCGACGATACGCGCCGTGCCGTCTTCCGCGATCTCGAACGTCTTGTCGTGCGAGCCGTACTCCTCGGCCTTCTGCGCCATCAGGCCGACGTTCGGCACCGTGCCCATGGTCTTGGGATCGAACGCGCCGTTCGTCTTGCAGAAATTGATGATTTCCTGATAGATGCGCGCGAACGTGCTTTCCGGAATCAGGCACTTCGTGTCTTGCGGACGGCCGTCGGCGCCCCACATCTTGCCGCCGGCGCGGATCATCGCGGGCATGGAAGCGTCGACGATCACGTCGTTCGGCGCGTGCAGGTTCGAGATGCCCTTGGCCGAATCGACCATCGCGAGCGCCGGGCGGTGCTCGTGGCACGCGTGCATGTCGCGGATGACTTCGTCGCGCTGCGATTCCGGCAGCGCCTCGATCTTCGTGTACAGATCGACGAGGCCGTTGTTCACATTGATGCCGAGCTCTTCGAAGAGCTTCGCGTGCTTCGCGAACGCGTCCTTGTAGAACACCTTCACGGCGTGGCCGAAGACGATCGGGTGCGAGACCTTCATCATGGTCGCCTTCACGTGCAGCGACAGCATGACGCCGGTCTTGCGCGCGTCTTCCATCTGCTCTTCGTAGAATTCGACGAGCGCCTTCTTGCTCATGAACATGCTGTCGACGATCTCGCCTTCCTGCAGCTTGACCTTCGGCTTGAGCACGATGGTTTCGCCGCGCTTCGTGACGAGTTCCATGCGCACTTCGCGGGCGCGGTCGTTCGTGATCGACTTTTCGCCGTGATAGAAGTCGCCGTGCTTCATGTGCGCGACGTGCGTGCGCGAGGCCATGCTCCACTCGCCCATGCTGTGCGGATGCTTCTTCGCGTAGTTTTTCACGGCGAGCGGCGCGCGGCGGTCCGAGTTGCCTTCGCGCAGCACCGGGTTCACGGCCGAGCCGAGGCACTTTCCATAGCGCGCGCGAATGGCTTTCTCTTCGTCGTTCTTCGGCTCTTCGGGATAGTCGGGCAGTTTGTAGCCCTTCGACTGGAGTTCCTTGATCGCGCTCGTCAACTGGTGCAAGGACGCGCTGATGTTCGGCAGCTTGATGATGTTGGTGTCGTCGAGCTGCGTGAGGCGGCCGAGCTCGGCGAGGTTGTCGGGGACCTTCTGCTCGTCGGTCAGGAATTCGGGGAATTCGCCCAGAATGCGCGCGGCGACGGAGATGTCGCTCGTCGCGACATTGACGCCCGCCGGCGCGGTGAATGCACGGATGATCGGCAGAAAGGCGCTGGTCGCGAGCAGCGGAGCTTCGTCGGTCAGGGTGTAGATGATGGTGGGTTGCTGATTACTCATCGCTTGTCTCGACATCCGAAAACAGGTTGGAAAAAACCGCCGGCCTCGGCACCCCTCCGGCAACAAAGCGCTATTCTGCCTGATTTTGCGAGGCGCGCGTGTGAATTTCGCCATGCGCGAACGGCCAAAACGGACGTTTATCGTGCTATATCAATAACTTAACTTTTTTCAAGTCTTATACAAGAGTTGCGCGCCGGCGCGCCATTGCGCCGCGCGGAACGTTTCACGAAATGATTTGGTGCTTCACGTGACGAGATACCCGTTTGCCCGGAACCAGTCGAGCGCATCCTTCAATCCTTCCCGATACGGCCGCGCGCTGTAGCCCAGCACGCGTTCGGCCTTGGCCGATGTGAAGTACATCTTGTTCTTCGACATGCGCAGTGCATCGACGGTCACGAACGGCTCCTTGCCGCTCACCTTGGCGAACAGTTCGGCGCCGACCGCGAGCGGATAGAGCGGCCCGCGCGGCAGCCTGATGGTCGGCGGCTTGCGCCCGACGAATCCGGCGATGTCCGCGAGCATCTGCTGCAAGGGCAGGTTCTCGCCGCCGAGGATGTACCGCTCGCCGGTCTTGCCACGTTCCAGCGCGAGGAAGTGTCCGTTCGCGACGTCGTCGACATGGACGAGATTCAGGCCCGTATCGACGAAGGCGGGAATCTTGCCCGTCGCCGCTTCGACGATGATGCGCCCGGTCGGTGTCGGACGCACGTCGCGCGGGCCGATCGGCGTCGACGGATTGACGATCACCGCGGGCAGCGCGTTCCGCGCGACCATGCGCTCCACGGCGCGCTCGGCGAGCACCTTGCTGCGCTTGTACGCGCCGATCGTGCTTGCCGCGTCCGACGGCTTCGTCTCGTCGACGATCACGCCCGAACTCGTCACCTTCAGGGTCGCGACGCTGCTGGTATAAACGATGCGCTCGACGCCTTCGGCCAGCGCCGCGCGCATCGTCGCCTCGGTGCCTTCGAGATTCGCGCGCTCGATTTCGCTCGGGTCGGGCGCCCAGATGCGGTAATCGGCCGCGACGTGGAACAGGAAGCGCACGCCCTTGAGCGCCGCGCGCATCGACGCTTCGTCGCGCATGTCGCCGACGACGATCTCCGCATTCAGCGATTCGACGTTCTTGCGCGGGCTGGTCTTGCGCACGAGCACGCGCACGTCGAAACCGCGTTCGATGGCGAGCCGTGCGACCGCGGACCCGACGAACCCCGAGGCGCCCGTGACGAGCACGCGAGAGCCGGAAAAATCAGTCATTCTTACCTCGTTAAAAACGCTGGCGCGGCCGTGTTTCGTAACAACTGCCGCGCGGGAAAGCATGCGCCGATCGGCTGCAAAGCCCGATGTGACAAGGGCTTGCGGCTCATGCTAAGGTCCGTGCCTGCTGCCGGCGCGAGACCCGCGCAAAACATGAACAGACCCGGTGGACGATGCCTCAAGACTCTAAAACACTACGCTCCTGGATTTATCTCGCCATCGCGCTCGCGCTCGCCGTCGTATTCAGCATCGATGTGCTCACGCCGATGCGCGTCGCGATCTGGGTCTTTTACGTGCTGCCGGTCGTGCTGTGCGTCTGGGCCGACCGGCCGTCGGTGCCGATCGTCACCGCGGGTGCATCGGCCGCGCTGATGATCGCAGGCTACGCACTCGCCACAGGCGATCCCGGCACGAGCAGTGCGGTGCTCCAGGTCAACCGCGTGATGGGCATCGTCGTGCTGATCGTGCTCGCGGCGGTGGCGCATCTGTATATCAAATCGCGGCTCGCCATACAACGCACGACCTGGCTGCAGCAGGGCATCGTGCAGGCGGGCGTCAAGCTGCGCGGCGAGCAGTCAGTGGCTTCGATCGGCGTGAGCATTCTGCGTTCGATCATTCCGTATGTGGACGCGAAAGTCGGCGTCGTCTACGCGCTCGAAGGCGATGTGCTCGTGCGCGTCGCGGCCTGGGCGCTGCCGGACGAGGGCGGCGCGCCGGCCAGGATCGGGCGCGGCGAAGGGCTCATCGGCCAGGCGATCGAGGAAGCGCGTGTGCTCGAACTGCGCGACGCATCTTCGCATTATCTGAAAGTCGGCTCCGCGCTCGGATCGGCGACGGCGTCGCGCGTCCTGATTGCGCCGCTTTCTGCCGATGGCGATATCGTCGGCGCGATCGAGCTCGGCTTCGTCGGCAGCGAGGGACGTTTCGGCGATGCCCGCGCGCTGCTCGAGCAGGCGTCGGAACCGATCGGCATGGCGCTGCGTTCGGCGCGTTATCGCGCGCGTCTCGTCGAGCTGCTCGAAGAAACGCAGCGCCAGAGCGAGGAATTACAGGTGCAGCAGGAAGAGCTGCGCGTCTCGAACGAGGAGCTCGAAGAGCGCGGCCGCGCGCTGCAGGATTCGCAGGCGCGTCTCGAACAGCAGCAGGCGGAACTCGAACAAACCAATGTCCAGCTCGAAGAGCACACGCAGCATCTGGAGCGGCAGAAGGCCGAGCTTCTGCAGGCGCAGCAGGAGCTGACCGCGAACGCACTGGAAATGGAGCGCGCGAGCCAGTACAAGTCGGAGTTCCTCGCGAACATGTCGCACGAACTGCGCACGCCGCTCAACAGTTCGCTGATCCTCGCGAAGCTCCTGCAGGACAACAAGCAAGGCAACCTGACCGACGAACAGGTGCGCTACGCGGCGACGATCCATTCGTCGAACAGCGATCTGCTTTCGCTCATCAACGACATCCTCGATTTGTCGAAGGTCGAGGCGGGGCAGATGGACGTGCAGTTCGCGCCCACGTCCGTCGATTCGATTTTGCAGACGCTGCGGCAGTCCTTCGCGCCCATCGCCGGGAGCAAGGGTGTGGAATTCGTCACGGAGCATGGCGAGAACGTGCCGCAGTATTTCGTCACCGACAGCCAGCGGCTGCTGCAAGTGCTGCGCAATCTGCTGTCCAACGCGTTCAAGTTCACCGAGCGCGGCCGGGTGACCGTCGCGGTCGAGCGCGCGGGCGACAATGCGCTGCGCTTCGATGTGCGCGACACGGGCATCGGCATCGCGCGCGAGAAGCAGGACATGATTTTCCAGGCCTTCCAGCAAGCCGACGGCACGACGAGCCGCAAGTACGGCGGCAGCGGCCTCGGGCTGTCGATCTCGCGCGAGTTCTCGCGCCTGCTCGGCGGCTCGGTGTCCGTGTCGAGCGAACTCGGCCAGGGCAGCGTATTTTCGGTGACGCTGCCTATCGCCGTGCGCGAAGGCACCGTCACCGCGAAGCTCGATACGATCGGCACGATGAGCGAGCCGGCGCCGGCCGCCGCGCCCGCGTCCGTACCCGCACCCGCACCCGCGCCGCCGCCCGTGCAGCCGTCGCCCGTTCAGGCACCGGTCGCGATGCCCATCGCCGATGATCGCGCCGACCGCAAGCGTCCGGATCGCGTGATTCTCGTCATCGAGGACGATCAGCCGTTCGCCGGCATTCTCTACGATCTCGCCCACGAACTCGACTTCGACTGCGTGCACGCTGCCACCGCCACGCAGGGCGTCGAGCTCGCGCGTTCGCTTCAGCCGAACGGGATTCTGCTCGACATCGGCTTGCCGGATCAGTCGGGTCTCACGGTGCTCGAATGGCTGAAGCACGATCCGCTCACGCGCCACATCCCGATTCACGTCGTCTCCGCGACCGATCACGCCGACGTCGCGCTGCACCTGGGCGCGATCGGCTACACGCTGAAGCCGGGCGCGCGCGACGATCTCGCCCGCGCCATCCGCAAGCTCGAAGCGCGCTCGGCGCAAGGCATGCGCCGCGTGCTCGTCGTGGAGGACGATCCGGCGCTGCGCCAGAGCATTCATGCGCTGCTCGCGAGCGAGACGGTCGGGATCGTGGAGGCGGGATCGATCGCGGAGGCCATCGAGGAGATGCAGCGCGCGCCGTTCGATTGCGTCGTGATGGATCTCGCGCTGCCCGACGGCTCCGGCTACGAACTGCTCGAACGCGTGTCGGCGGGCGGAGGGCAGGCGTCGCCGCCCGTCATCGTCTATACCGGACGGCTGCTGTCGCAGGAAGAGGAGCAGCGCCTGCGCCGATACTCGAAATCGATCATCATCAAGGGAGCGAAATCGCCGGAGCGCCTGCTCGACGAAGTCACGCTGTTCCTGCATAGCGTGGAAAGCGCGCTGCCGCCCGAGCAGCAGCGCATGCTGCGCGCGGCGCGTCAGCGCGACGACGTGTTCGAGGGCCGCACGATCCTGCTCGCGGAAGACGACGTGCGCAACATCTTCGCGCTCTCGCGCGTGATCGAGCCGCTCGGCGCCACGCTCGAAATCGCGCGCAACGGACGCGAGGCGCTCGAAGCGCTCGCGCGGCGCAGCGATATCGACCTCGTGCTGATGGACGTCATGATGCCCGAGATGGACGGCCTCACCGCGATGACCGAAATCCGCAAGCGCGCGGAATTTGCGCGCCTGCCGATCATCGCGCTGACGGCGAAGGCGATGCCGAGCGATCGCCAGAAATGTCTCGAAGCGGGTGCGGACGACTACATATCCAAACCCATCGATGTGGATAAGCTCGTGTCGCTGTGCCGCGTATGGCTGCGCCAGCGATGAACGGACCCATCTCCCAGATGAATGACGCCCGGCACGACGAAGAAGCGACGTTCGACATCGAACTGAAGCTGATACTCGAAGCGATCTACCTGCGCTATCAGCACGACTTCCGGCATTACTCCGTGAGTTCGCTGAGGCGCAGGCTCGCGCAGGCCGTGCACGATTTCGGCCTGCCGACGCTCTCGCATCTTCAGGAGCGCATTCTGCGAGACCCGGCGCTGTTCGCCCGGCTCTTTCAGTACCTCACGGTGCAGGTGAGCGAGATGTTCCGCGACCCGCAGTATTTCCGCGCGATCCGCGAGCAGGTCGTGCCTATTCTGCAGACTTATCCGTCGATCAAGGTGTGGGTCGCGGGATGCAGCAGCGGCGAGGAGCTGTGGTCGCTCGCGGTGCTCTTTGCCGAAGAAAAGATCGCGGACCGCACGGTGTTCTACGCGACCGACATCAACGCCGAGGCATTGCGTCAGGCAGAAAGCGGCATTTATCCGCTGGAGCGCATGGCGGGTTTCAGCCAGAACTATCTGGCGGCGGGCGGCAAGCGTTCGCTGTCGGACTACTATCACGCGGCCTACGGCGCGGCGAAGTTCTCGCAGACGCTCAAGTCGCGCGTGGTGTTCGCGGATCACAGTCTCGCGACGGACAGCGTGTTTCTCGAAGCGCATCTGGTGTCGTGCCGCAATGTGCTGATCTATTTCGATCGCGCGCTACAGGATCGTGCCCTCGGCCTCTTCAGCGATTCGCTCGTGCGGCGCGGGTTCCTCGGTCTCGGCAGCAAGGAGAGCCTGCGCTTTTCCACGTATGCAGACCGTTTCGCGGACTTCAATCCGCGCGAGCGGCTTTATCAGAAGGTGTGACGATGTTCGACGCGGACCGCATCGGGGCAGTCGTGATCGGCGCATCGGCGGGCGGCGTCGAGGCGCTCAATCAGTTGCTGCCCGGCTTGCCGAAGGCGTTCGCGCCGCCGGTGCTCGTCGTGGTGCATGTGCGGCACGGACAGCCGAGCCTCTTGCCCGGATTGTTCGCTTCGCGCTGCGAGCTTGCCATCGAGGAGCCTTTCGACAAGGACGAGATCGCGCCGGGCACCGTATATTTCGCGCCGCCGGGCTATCACATGCTCGTCGAGGCCGAAGGCGGCGCGACGCCGGCGATCGCGCTGTCCGTCGATCCGCCCGTGCGCTTTTCGCGGCCATCGGTGGATGTGCTGTTCGAATCGGCGGCGCATGCTTACGGCGAGCGCCTGCTCGGCATCGTGCTGTCGGGCGCGAACGACGACGGCGCGCGCGGCGCACGCGCGATCCGCGATGCGGGCGGCGCGTGCTGGGCGCAGGACCCGGCGACGGCGACCGCGCCCGCGATGCCGCTCGCGGCCATCGCGCAAGGCGCGGTGAACGAAGTGCTCACGCTGGATCACATGGCGATGCGGCTCACCCAATGCATCGGCTACAGGCAATGAAAGAAGCAAGGCAAGGAGTCACCAGATGACGCAACCCATCCACGTGCTGATCGTCGACGACATCCGCAATAACATCACCGCGCTCGAAGCGTCGCTCGCGCGGCCGGATCTGTCGGTGCTGAAAGCCGAATCGGGACCGGCCGCGCTCGAGCTTCTGCTCAAGCACGAGGTCGCGCTCGCGATTCTCGACGTCAACATGCCCGGCATGGACGGGTTCGAACTCGCCGAGCTGATGCGTGGCAGCCCCCGCACCGCGCACGTGCCGATCATCTTTCTGACGGCGACGGCGCAGGACGCGAGCCGCACCTTTCGCGGCTATGAAGCGGGCGCGGTGGATTTTCTCTACAAGCCCTTCGATTCGCGCATCCTCAATTCGAAGGTCGATGTATTCATCCAGATGGAGCGCCAGAAGCAGCAGCTCGCGACGCAACTCGCGACCGTGCAGCAACTGCTCGATGCGAACGAGATGCTGATGGCCGTGCTCGGCCACGATCTGCGCACGCCGCTGTCGGCGGTGATCGCATCGGCGGAGTATCTCGCGCGCTTCGTGCAGGACGAGAACGTCGCGAACATCGGCACGCGCATCAAGTCGAGCGGCATGCGCATGGTGCGCATGGTCGATCAGTTGCTCAATCTCGCGCGTCTGCGTGGCGGGCGCGTCACCTTGCAGCCGCGTGCGGTCGAGTTGATGACGCTCGCGAAGAATATCGTCGATGAATACGAGGCGCGTTTCGGCAAAGGGCGCATCTTCGTGCTGCGTCAGGGCGATACGCTCTTGCAAGGCGACGGCGATCTGCTCTCGCAAGTGTTCTCGAATCTCATCGGCAATGCGCTGCAGCACGGGCTGGAAGGCTCGGCGATCCAGGTGCGCCTCGACGGCAACGCCGACCATGTGACCATCACCGTGCAAAACGCGGGCGAGATTCCCGCCGACGTCCTGCCGACGATCTTCGCGCCGTATCGCTCGGGCCAGCGCCAGCATGAATCGAGCGGCCTGGGGCTCGGGCTCTACATCACGCGCGAGATCGCGCAGATGCACGGCGGCGACGTCACGGTACGCTCGGCAGCCGAATCCGGCACGGTGTTCGAAGTGACGCTGCCGCGCGTGCCGCATCCGCGTTCGGGCGAGCGCGCCGACATGGCGCAACCTTTCCGTCTGAGTTGAAGCGCGTGTCTACAATGCGGCGTATGGACGTCTGAAAGGAGAAAGCACGATGCCGGGCCCGGATCTGGATACGAGAATCGAAACCTATTACGTGCGTGTGCGCGGCGTCGTGCAGGGCGTCGGCTTCAGGCACTACACGGTGAGAAAGGCGCATGCGCTCGGCGTGCGCGGCTGGGTCGCCAATCTCGATGACGGCTCCGTCGAAGCCATCGTGCAGGGCGCGGCCAATCAGGTCGACCTGATGCTCGAATGGCTGCGACGCGGGCCGCCGCATGCCCGCGTCACCGAGTTTCACAGCGAAGAGCGCCACATCGAGAAGCGCTACGAGCGCTTCGAGCAGCACTAGCTAGTTCATCGCGCGACCAGCAGGCTCTCCGCGAACTGCCATTCCTCGTCGCGCCACTGATGCGTGCATTCGAAGCCCGCATCGGCGGCGATCGGCGCGACTTCATCGGCCGCGTATTTGTGGCTGCTTTCCGTCCAGATCGTCTCGCCTTCGCGGAAGTCCACGCGCAGGTCCGCGCCGCGCACGCGCACGGACAGCGCGCGCTTCGCCCGCAAGTGCATTTCGATGCTGCGCGCATCCGGATTGAAACGCGCGACGTGCTCGAAGGCTTCGAGCGGAAAGTCGCCGGCGAGTTCGCGATTGATGCGCGCGAGCATGTTCAGATTGAACGCGGCCGTGACGCCGATCGGGTCGTCATACGCCGCGATGAGCACCGGCAGCGGCTTGATGAGATCGGTGCCGAGCAACAGCGCGTCGCCGGGCTGGAGCATGCCGCGAATCGAGCGCAGGAACTTCGTCGCCGCGAGCCGCGCGAAATTGCCGATGGTGCTGCCGAGAAACAGCACGAGCAGTCGTTCGCCGTCCTTGCGCTTCGAACTGACTTCCGACAATCCCGCGAGGTAATCGCGCTCGTGTCCGACGATCGACACGCGCTCGATATCGCTCAATTCGCGACGGCACAACTGCAAGGCGGTGCGCGAAATTTCAATCGGATGGTAAGCAGTGGGCTGCTTTTTACACAGCGCCTCAAGAATGCGGCGCGTCTTGCGGCCACTGCCGCTGCCGAGTTCGGCGACCTGGATGTCGCCCGGCATGGCCGCGACGATGTCCGCCGCGTGATCCTTCAGCACGCGCTCCTCGGCGCGCGTCACGCCGTATTCGGGCAGCGCGGTGATCACTTCGAAGAGGGCCGAGCCCACTTCGTCATACAGATACATCGAAGGCAGTTCTTTTTGCGGACGCTTGCTGAGTCCTACGTGCACGGCCTCTGCAAAGGCGTTGGAAAAGCGGGGCGACAGGGCTGGTTGAGTCATGACGTCTCCATCGATGCGGCGTTTTCTTCGCGTGCCATCGTCGACGTGACGGCACGGCGCGTGTTGCTGCGGATGCAATGACGTGAGCGGCAGGTGTTCGTACGGGGCGCCGCCCGGACTTCAGGACCGGACCGGCAGTAATGCCGGACCGACAAGGGTCGCCGATCATCGTGACCGGCAAAAGACAACCGCAAGTGACAGCGATCATGCGGTGGAGTTCACGCCGAAATGCGAAGCATGAACGAAGCAAAAAGCGGGCACGTCCGGGGAAACTGATTGAAGCGGGTTTTGAAAATGGTGCGCGCTGCGCGTTTAGAATGCGCGTTCCACGTTTCATTCGGCTTGCACTCACCTACCGCGCGCAGCGCCTCTTTCGATGAATCAGCATGACCTGGGACGCGGCATTGCGCTGTCCGTCGCCGCATCCGCGCTATTCGCGCTCATGTCCGGCTATACGAAATGGCTCGCGCCGCTCGACGGGCTCGACATCTTCGCGTGGCGTATCGTATGGACATTGCCGGGTGCGCTCGCGCTCGTCGCGCTGCGCAAACGCTGGCCGCAATTATGCGCGCTCATCGCGAGGCTCGCCAAAACGCCGCATCTGCTGCTGATGTCCGCTGCCGCCGCCGCGCTGCTCGGCGTGCAGTTGTGGATCTTTCTCTGGGCGCCGCTGCACGGGCGCGCGCTCGAAGTATCGCTCGGCTATTTCCTCCTGCCTCTTGCGATGGTGCTGCTCGGCCGCTTCCACTACGACGAGCGTCTCGACGGTTTCCAGTGGGCGGGTGTCGCCGCGGCGGCCGTGGGCGTGGCGCATGAGCTCGTCATCACGCATGCGTTCGCGTGGCCGACGCTCGTCGTGATGCTCGGCTATCCGCCTTACTTCGTGTTGCGTCGCCGGCTGAATGCCGATCCGCTCGTGTCCTTCGCCGTTGAAATCATGCTGATCGCGCCTGTCGCCGTGATGATGCTGATCGTGCGCGGTTCGTTCGCGGATGTCGTCGGCGAGCCGCGTCTCGCGCTGCTGCTTCTGCCCGGACTCGGCGCGTTGAGCACGATCGCGCTGGCGTCGTATCTGCGTGCGAGCCGTCATCTGCCGCTCGCGCTCTTCGGCATTCTCGGCTACGTGGAACCGGTGCTGCTCGTCGGCGTCGCTGTCCTGTTGCTCGGCGAGCCGTTTTCAGCGCGGCAACTCGGCACTTATGTGCCGATCTGGATGGCCGTCGTGCTGACCGGCGTGCACAGCGCGCGTCTTCTGATGCGCGAACGCTCGGAGAAGCAGGCATTGCCGACGAGCGAACATCACGCGAGCATCGAGCATGAAACGGTCGCGGAGGAAATCGAGCGCGTGGACTGATCAGCGCGCGGCGCGCGTTTCGATAGCGTCGTGCAGTTCGCGCATGAGACCGAGGCCGAACAAGAGTTCGACGAGAATGAAGAGCGGCCCGATCAGCAAGCCGATGATATCGTCGGCGAAAGCGGGCTTGCGACGTTCATAACGCATATGCCCGATGAACTGAAACACCCACCCGATCACGAACATGCCGACGCCGATCGCGAGCCAGCTCCACGTAGTGTGCGATGCAGCCCACTGCCCGAACGCCGCGCTGAGCGCGGACACGATACCCATGCCGATGCCGAGCGGCACGTCGAGCCAGAGATAGTAGAGCGTAGCGAGCGCGAACAGCACCCATGCGGGCGTGAGCAGACATGCGCCCGATAACACGGGCCATGCGGGACGGCTCAGCAATGCGGCGATCGCGAGGACGATGAGCGGAATGCCTACGAAGTGCGTGGCGATATTGCGCCTGTCGCGATGATAGTCGGCGTACTGCGACAACTGATCGGTCAGTGTGCGCATGTCGGGCGTCTCCTTTCGTGTTTTTTGTTTCACGAATGATAAGCCGCACAACGATATCGGCAAGTGGAACATGTCCTTTAGCGGGCGCAAATCATTCGATCAAAGGACATGCAAAAAGGACATGCAAAAAGGCGAGCCCGAAGGCTCGCCTGAATTGAACGCACTGGTTTGTTTATATGCAACGCCCAGTGCGCGATGCGATGACGCTGGCCTCCCTTACTTCTTCGCCGCGTCCACCTTCGCATCGGCGGCCGTCTTGTTTGCGTCGCTTTGCGCCTCGACTTTTTCCTTGTCGGCCTTCGCTTGCGCCACGTTGGCATCCTTCGCTGCGTCCTGCTTCTTTTGATCGGCCTTGGATTGTGCAGCATGCTTCTTCTTGTTGGCTTTCGCCTGTGCCTTCGTGGCGTCACCGCGAGCGTCGGAAGCCTGTTCCGGCGTGGTCGCCTGCGCTACCTTCGCGGCTTCCTTGTTGGCGTCGGCTTGCGCCGATGCCTTGTCCTCGTTCGCCGATGCCTGCGCCTTCGCGGCATCGTGCTGCGCTTCCGCCTTCTTCTTGTTGGCGGTCGCCTGAGCCTCGGCTTTTTCGTTGTTGGCCTTCAATTGCGCTTTGCCGGCATCGGTTGCGGCCGTTTGCGCGAATGCGGTGGTGACGAGCATGGCGGATGCGAGAGCAGCGACGATCTTCTTCATGGTTTGAATCTCCCTTGATTCTTTCTTCGAGGACACGTGGCGCGCAATGCGCCGCGTTGACGATGAAAACGCCCCGCCCGTCGATATAGTTGACGTCGATCTGGTGACAAACAGTAACCAGTGGCGAGCAAATGAAACCGCGTGCGGTAAAACCGGCGGCGTTGACCGATAGCGAAGAGACGCTTTACCGGACAAGTCGCTAAATCTGTTACGGACGAGCGAAATCAATTCTGTTTGTAACCGCGCTCAGGGTAATTCGTTATCCGAATCGAAGGACGACTTTGAAGAAACGTGTAGCGGGCGATTTGTAATCGTTGAAATGCGCGGTTACCAACTACTGCAGTTATTTCTTAGCTGTCTGCTTAAGATGATCTCCATGAACCCGGCAAACGGGAAATGGAGAAGCTCATGAAACGCGCAGCACTTGTCTTGTTGATGATCGGTAGTTTGACGGCGGCGGGCCAGGCATCGGCGCATGGGCATGGCGGCGGTCATCGCGGCGGTGGCGGGGATGGCGGAGCGATCGTCGGCGCGCTGATCGGCGGCGCGGTGCTCGGCGCGCTGGTGACGTCCGTCGCGAGTGCACAGCCGACGTATGCGCAACCCGTCTATCAACAACCCGAGTACGCGCAGCCGGTCTACGCACAACCGGCGCCGCCGCCTGGCTACTGCTACGACAACTACCGTGGCGCGTATGTGCCTTGCGGTTACTGATTGCGCGTGACTCGCGGCACGCCCCTTGCGCTGATGCGGACACGGTCGTTGCATCCAATGCGCGACGACCGACACGCAAACTTGGGAGACTCGCAATGAACGCAACGACGAAGAAGCTGGTGATTTCCGCGCTGGTGCTGGGCCTGTCCGGCGGTGTCTATGCGCAAGCAGGCGGCGGCGGTGGTGGCGGCGCAGGCGGTGCAGGCGGCGGCGCTGCTGCGGGCGGTTCGGCAGGCGCAGGCGGCAATGGTTCGGCGGGCGCCGGCTCGGCGGCCGGCGGTAAGGGCGGCGGCGTAGGCATGGGCGGCGCCGGGATGGGCGGCTCGGCGGACGGCTCGACCGGCACCGGCGCGAAGAGCGGCATGAGCAACGACGCGACCAACGGCATGAGCCAGGATCAGGGTACCGCCACGCGCAGCGCGCCGAATAACGGCAACATGAATTCGGGCGGCATGAAGTCGGACGGCACCGGGACCAAGAAGGCATATTGAACGATGCCAGCGCGCTTTGCGGGTGCGATCGCCGCGGCGTCATCGAGACGCGAGAGCGGCATCCGCCTGGCGGCGGTGCGCGTTATCAAAGAAACTCCGCCCGGACGGGCGAGTGAAAAGTGACTGTTATTGCCCGCCCGCCGATGCCGCATCCGCCGATGCGGCCGGCTCGAACGTCTTTACGCGCAAGCTGACCTTCTCGGCGTAGGCGCGCGATCCGCCGTAGTTCTTCAGCGCGGCGTCAACATCGCCCTGAGCGGATTTCACATAGCCGTGAAGGATCGCGGAGCCGGTTTCGATGTTGTCTTCCGGGTCCGTCAGGTCTACGTTGCGCACGAGCTTCTTGTGCGCCGACGGCACCACCTGCATCAGACCCGTCGCATTGTTCGGCCCTCTGGCCGTTTCCTTGAAGCGCGATTCGATCGAAATGATGGCGAGCAAAAGCGCCGGTGGAAGCGAATACTTCGATGCCGACGACATGACTGCCGCCGCGATGGTCTGCGCCTTTTCACGCGCCACGCCGAATTTTCGCGTGAGCATGTCCGAAATCTTGTGACTCGCCTGCTCCGTCTTCGGGTCTGGCTGCGCGGCGGACTGCGCGGCCGCCTCGCTTGCTGCGAGCGGGTTTTCCTGCGCGAGCGCGGTCTGCGCTGCGCTCAGTGAGACGGAAAGGGCGACAAGGATAGGGAGGAAACGACGCATCGGACAGAGAGATCAAAGCGGAATCGCATTATAGCCACATAAAAAGTCCTTGTGGATCATGTACTTGTCTTAAATATGATGTTTTCTTTTCACAAATCGGAACGAATTACGTGCGTTCGGCGCGCTTCGCGGAGCGCGCTGAAATGCCCTCGCCGGCGTCATCCGAGAGGCGCGCGAACATCGGCAGCG
This sequence comes from Caballeronia turbans, assembly GCA_001544655.2. Classification (GTDB taxonomy): domain Bacteria; phylum Pseudomonadota; class Gammaproteobacteria; order Burkholderiales; family Burkholderiaceae; genus Caballeronia; species Caballeronia turbans. Next base: position 29,486 of record FCOD02000019.1, on the reverse strand, counting down.
AGGCCAGGACGACGAGCGCCGTCACGATGAATCCGCAGGCGAGTTGCCAGCGCTCGGTGTGCGCGCTTCCGGAAACGAGCATCGTCGCCTGGATCGTGCCGGCCGCGACCGTGACGCCGACCGCCTTCATCAACTGCTGCGCGGTGCCCTGAAACGAGGTCGCGGCGGCGAGGCGCGGCTTGGGCACATCGGCGAATGCGAGCGCGCCCATCGTCGCGAAACTGAGCGAGCGGCCGAGTCCGCCCAGCAGTAAAAGCAGAAAGATCGCGACGGCGGGCCATGCTTGCGACATCGTCGAGCAGACGAGCAGCACGGCCGCGAACACGACGCTGCCCGTGCACAGGACGTTGCGGACCGAGAAGCGCCGCAGCGCGAGCGCCGTCATCGGACGCATGCAGAAGGAGCCGAGCGCGCTCGCGAATGTGACGAGACCGCTCGCCGTCGCGCTGTAGCCGAAGCCCGTCTGAAGCGTGAGCGGCACGAGAAACGGCAGTGCGCCCGCGCCGGCGCGAAACAGGCTGCCCGCGACAGTCGCCGCATGAAAAGTGGGAATCGACAGGAGCGAGAAGTCGATGGCGGGATTCGGCACGCGGCGGCAGTGCAGCACCGTCACGCGAAAGAGGAGCAGGCCGGCCGCCACGCAGATCCACGGCACGCCGATGGGCAGCACGCCGCGCCCCGCGCTCTCGATGCCGATCATGAACAGACTGAGCGAGGCGCCCGACAGCAGCATGCCGCGCAGATCGGGCGACGTCCGGTCCTCGGGCGGCGACGGCGGCAGCAGCTTCCACGTGAGCCACAGGCCCACGATGCCCACCGGCACGTTGACCCAGAAGATGCTGCGCCACGAGAGCGTGTCGGTGAGAAAGCCGCCGAGCGGCGGTCCGAGCAAGGGACCGACGAGCGCGGGCATCGTGAGCCACGTCGTCGCCTGGAGGAGTTCTTCGCGCTTGACGCCGCGAAACAGGATCAGGCGACCGACGGGCACCATCATCGCGCCGCCGAGACCCTGGACGACGCGCGCAGCCAGCAATTGCGGCAGATTCATCGCGGCGGCGCACGCGACGGACGCGAGCGTGAACGTCGTGATCGCCCACATGAACACGCGGCGCGCGCCGAAGCGGTCGGCGACCCACCCGCTCGCGGGAATGAACACGGTCAGCGCGACGAGATAAGCGGTGATCGCGCTGGATAGATGGACGGGGTCGACCTGGAGGTCGCGGGCCATCGTAGGGATGGCGGTGGCGACGATCGTGCCGTCCATGTTCTGCATGAAGAGCGCGCTCGCCACGACGGCGGCGGTGATGCGAAAGTTGCCGCCTTTCACGATGCGTCGCTCGCTCGCGCGGTGAAGGCTTGCTGCAAGGCGTATCGAAATGGGAAGGATTGCATGGCGCACAGTCTAGCGCGATACGCCAGTCGGCGTTTCCGTTCGCGGCATGAATGTTCATCCGAGCGGCATGTTCGGTTCGAGACCCACCTGACGCTCAATCCGCGCTTATCGGCCATAGCGGACGGTGGTCAACCGCGACGCCAGCGCGCCTCTTCCGGCAATTGGCCGACAACTCGCTTGTGCAGATCCATTTGGAGGATGCGGCGATGGAGAGCTTGTCGATCTTCGCGGTGATGCCCGAGCAGGCCATACGTTCCGAATAGGGTGAATGCCTGTTTGCGCGCGCTTCAAAGCGACGAATTCTGGCCGAAACCGGGTCGAATCCGGCCGCAACATTTTTGTCTGATCAATGAGCGGAAACGCACTTCTGCGACGCCATCAAATCCGTAAATTGTCGAAAAACTAAGCAGGCTCATCACTGTGGGCCTTACGGACGACGGGGAAGATCGACATGGCGCTTGTCAGAATCGCGGAAAAGGATTTGAGGGTGGGTGCGCCACTAGACTTCGCTGTCTACACCGCAACAGGGAAACTGCTGATCAACCAGGGTGGCTGCATTCGGTCCGAAAACCAGCGCGACAGGCTCGTTGCGATGGGCGGTTTTCGAGACGCCGAATCTGCTCAGCCCGGCAAGCGAGCGCCCGCACAGGAAAGCCTCATTGTCTCCACCGCGAGCCATGATCGAGCCATTGCCGATGCCCGGCCCGTGGCAGCGCCGTCAGAGATCCTTCCAAAGAATCTTGAGAGGTTGCAGCTAACCGTTGTCGCCAGGCCGGACGCCGCGTTGCAAGTCGAGTTCGTGGGTTCGATCTCCGGGACTGCACTGGTCGTCGCGGTCTTGACCGGGTTTGAGTTCCTCGAGCCGGAAGTCGAGGTCGAGTGCAAGGCTCTCCTCGGTCGGAAGATTTATCGCTTTCACACAGTCGTCACCGGACGCAACCAGTCACCGGCGCAGGTTGTCTATCTCGCGCATCCCGATGCCGTCACGGCCCACGTCGTACGCAAACACCCGCGCATCGCAACAAGCATGGCCGCGCGGCTCATCAGAAACGACTGTATCGCTGCGGGCTTCGATGTCACGGTGGTCAACGTCAGCATGGGCGGGGCCTCTTTGCGCGCCTCCGATCGGTATCTGAAAATTGGCGAGCACTTCAAGCTGGCCCTGCGTGTTCGCGCCGAAGGCAAGGTGCACGCCGTTATGTTCAACTGCATTGCAAGGAACTCGCGGCCTACGGACGGCGGCGTATTGATCGGCGTCGAGTTCAGCGGCTTTCCCAACGACGCCCGCTCATTGCTCAAGACGCACATGTTCGAGACAGCGACGAGCAGCCACCTGTGACGAGCGCCGGCTAGTTTGTGCGCGGCCTGCTACCCGAGTTCCTGGAGGCCAACCCTGGCGCACAAGTCGAATTGATCATCAGCAATCAATCGATCGACCTCGGCAAGAGCGAGGCGGACGGGGCACTGCGCCTCGGATCGCCCGGCCAGGACTCTCTATATGCGACCAGAGTAGCGAGCGTTGGATTTGGGCTGTACGCGTCGAAGGAGTACGTCCGTCTATACGGGCTACCCGAGAATGACGCAGATCTGCTGAAGCATCGCTTCATAGGGATGTCCGGCAAGCTTGCCAGATTCGAGCCATCTGTCTGGTTGAATGATTTCGCGCCGCACGAATGTATGGCGATATCGTCCGACAGCCTGGGCTTCGGCTATCTCGCGGCTGAGAATGGGCTCGGTATTGCACTTCTGGCCTGTATCGTAGGTAACAGCTCGGCCAACCTTGTGCGTGTACCGATTACGACCAAAGTGCCCGTGCTGCCTCTATGGCTGGTCATGCACGAAGCTACCCGAAAGTTGCCCGGCGTCAAGGCACTGGCGCAGTACATTCGAACACAGGCGCACCATAAGGCCGCTGACTTCGGCGGCAGCCACTGAGTATGGCGTGGGGAAAGTCGGAATCGGTCGGCATGATTCGCATTGGCGTAGTGCCGGCATCGATCGATTAACGCACGCGTGCAGCGATCTCGTCGCGCTGTCGTGCGAGACGCATCGGCGGCGACGCGGGCGCTGATCTCTTAACGAAGGGCAGGCGTAGTCCTGCGGATTCGACGACCGCCTCTTCATCGCGCAAGTAACGCGTCGCGCACGAGCGTCTGGTCCTCGTTTACCGCCTCATCGCACGAGTCACCTCAACCGCTGCGCTGTTGCCCAGGAAAATCATGCTTTCCTGCACGTGCGTCGGCAAAGTAGCGCTGGGTTCAGCCAGTCTATTCACAGGTCGAAGTTAGCGAGCGCGTCACGAGCGCAACGCTTGCGGCCATATCCATGAAATGCGGCAGCGCGGGCGTGACGCGATGCGCGTCCTTCGCTTCGTCGTCCCAGCGGCGCAGAGCGATCGCGTCGTGTGCATAGGGCTTCGCCAGAAACGCTTGCGCGGCTTCATCGTCGAATATGCCGCCTTGCAGTTGCAGGCTTCGCACCGAATCCGCGGACAGTCGCGCGTGATACGACGTGTCGATCGCGCACAGGCAGCGCTTCGCATCGACGTGCAGGCGGATCGGCTCGAGCACGGCGTCGGAGAAGAGCGGGCGCAGGAACGGCAGCGCGAAGTACTGGTGCAGATCGTCGATGCCGCGCTCGGTCGGCGTCTCGCCCTGCAGATTCAGCAAGTGCCCGAGGTCATGCAGTAATGCCGCGACGATCAGCTCGGGGCGCGCGCCCGCCGCCTCGGCCAGCGTGGCGCTTTGCAATGCGTGCTGCAATTGGGTGACCGGCTCGCCGCTGTAGGCGAGCGAGCCGTGCGTGTCGAAGAGATGCCGGATGTCGGCGAGTGTCAGCGCCATCGTAAGGAAAGGGTCGAGCGGGTATGCTGGAGCGCGAAAACGCGCAATGGTCGCAGGCTTTTGTGACGCGACGATGGCCGCGCGCAGAATGGAACCGACGCTCATGCCCTTCTTCTTCAGCCGACGCCCCGAACTCGCCGGACTCGATCGCTCCGCACGCCGCGACGTGCGCCGCCTCGCGTGGCATTTCGCGCAGCGACACTGGACGCTGCACGCGCCGGCGTTCGCGTGGGTCGTGTTCGTGCTGCTGCACACGCGCTATCACATCGTCCCGGAGCGGCGCGATTATCTCTTGATCACGCTCGCGATTTTCGTGCTGGCGGTGGTCAATATCCGGCTTCATATCTCGCGCTATTTGAAACCCTCCCGCGCCATTTTCGACGCGCTCGGGAGCGCGGCCGCACGCAGGATCACGGGCCGCTAGGCGCGTGTTGCGATGCCGCATCTTGCGAAAAGACCCCGTTTTTCGCGTGTTACGATGCTCGGCGACCCGTATCCAACCGAAGGCAAGATGGCGACGCTATACCAGACCCTCGGCGTGGACGAGCACGCCACCGAAGAAGAAATCAAACGCGCGTATCGCAAAGCCGCGATGCGCTGCCACCCCGATCGCAATGTAGGCAACGAAGACACTGCGCGCGCGAAGTTTCTGGAGATCAAGGAAGCCTACGCGATTCTCTCCGATCCCGCGCAGCGCGAAGTGTACGACCGTATTTACGCTGAAGAGATGCGTCGCTTCGAAGAGCGCGTGCGCCGGGAAGAAGCCGAACGCGAGGCGCGTGAGGCGAAGGAGCGCGAGGCGCGCGAGGCGCTCTATGCAAAGCGCGTATCGCTCGCGATGCGCTTCGCATCGAAAGGCCATAACCGCGATGTCGTGTTCGGCGTGCTGCTCGGTGCGCAATGCGGCGAGCCTGAGGCACGTCAGATCGCGGACAGCGCAATTGCGCTGCATGAATCCAGACAGGCCAGCAAAGACAGAAAAGAGCGAGAGGAAGCACGCGCCAAGGACGAGAGAGAAGAGCAGGAGCCTGTCAGCGACAGCGCCGGCGCGGCGAATCCGCTCGGCGCAATGTGGTTCCAGTTCCTCAACAACCTTCGTTTCTGATTGCCACCCCGGGGCGGTGAAACAAGACTGGCTCAGGCGACCAGTCTTTCACCGCGCATGTTGCTTTGCTTCGGTGCGGGCGGATAGACGCACCAGTGACCGTCGTCGTGACGAAAGAAGAACAGCGCTCTCGCCGCCGCGCCGTGCAGCGCCTCGACACAAACATATCGGCGCCTGTCGGAACGCGTGCGGCTGAACTGCCGTACATGCACGGGCATGCTGCCCGGCGCGAGCCATTTTTCGACCTGATAACGAAGGGACCGCTCGTTCACGCATTTCATTTTCAGTCTCCTGCGGCATTCATGATCGGGTTTACGGTCGAGGCTGCCGATCTTTAAGTCCCGCTCAATGAAAACCCTGCCGCAATGCACCACGTTCTTGATAAAACACTTGAACTCTACGCCCGGAATTACTGGCAGTGCCCGTTTTTGCGAAATAGCAACAGCGAGCAACAGCGAGCTTTTACGCGTCTTCCCCATGCCCCGTTCATTCAAAACGCGTACGCCGATGAGTTCATCGTCGTGCAACGTGATGCAGGGGTATGTGCGCGATCGGTCATATGAAATGGCCGATGCGTACGCTACCCGTCACTGGATGTTAAGCGAATGTCGTGCCTGAGACGCACGAATCATAGCGGACGCGCAAAACTCAGCTCGTGGCCGTCCGGATCGGTGAGATGGAAATAGCGCTCGTTCCAGGGCGCATCGCGCGGCGCGAATTGCGGCTCGATGCCGTGCGCCTGCGCTTTCCGGTAGAACGCGTCCACATCGGACACGTAGATGATCACGCGGCCCCAAAACTGAATCGGGCCGTGCGTCTCGCTGGTGAGATTGAGAAATGAACTGCCGAGCGCGAACGAAGTGAAGGCCTCGTTTGCGCCGCCATACAGGAGGCGAAAGCCGAGCGCTTCATAGAAGCGCACCGCGCGCGGCATGTCGTGCGTCGCGAGCGTGATCGCGCTCAGGCCTTCGACATGCGCGTCGTCTTCTCGCGATCCCATGCTCTCGTTCGTCATCCCGGATGATGCTGATGCGACACCAGCGGCAGCACCGAAAGATCCGGATGCGTGCCATCGACGATGCTCTTGCCGATATGCCGCGCATCGTCCACGGCGTCCTGTGCGCTCTTGTATGCGTCTTCGCCGTCGGCGTGAAAATGCACCGCTTCGCCGGGTATCTCCGCGTTCGCGCCGGGCCTGCACACATGTCCGATATACACGTAGCGATCCGCCTTGCCGGGCGCCGCGTGTTCGGGCGTCGGCTTCAATTGCGGCTGCACGTGGATCTCGAAACCTTCGTAGTCGAAAACGTGCCACTGAGCGGGATCGTCGGGCATGATCGCCTCCTTGGTGTAGTGTTCGCTCGCAAGTCAACGTTACTCCAGTTGACGCGATGAATCCACCGCGAAGGGTATTCACGTCAGATGAAAGCCGCGCTCGCATCGGCGCGTGCGGCAGGTCACGGGAAAATTGACATCGTTCTCGCGCGCAGCGGATACTTTTCGGCGCGCTTTGCGTTCGAGCGGGTTCGAGCGGGTTCGAGCGGTTCGAGCGCATACGTCTGCCGTTTTCCCGCATCGGGAGGCGCCGTGAAGCCAGCCACGACACATCGCACGGTTCTCGCGCGCGCCATGCCGCGCGCCGCCGCGCTCGTCGGCGATATCACCGCCGGCACCGTGTCCACGCTCATGATGCTCTGCTACGCGATGAGCCTCGGCACGCTCATCTTCAGCGCCGATCTTGCGCGCTATGCCGAGCTCGGCGTCCCGACCGCGCTCGTGAGCTGCATCGTCACCGCGTTCGTCATCGCGCTGACGAGCTCGATGCGCATGAACATCGGCGGCCCGGACAGCAATGCGACTGCGTTTCTCGTCGGCGTCGCGGCGGGCGTCGCGAGCAGCGTGCGCGCGAACGGCGGATCGCCGACGGAAATCCTGCTGACGGTGCTCGTCGCCATCGCGCTGTGCTCGCTCGTCACGGGAGTCATTCTCTTCGCGATCGGTTCATCCAGACGCAGCCGCTCGCTGCAATTCCTGCCATATCCCGTGATGGGCGGCTTTCTCGCCGGGACCGGCTATCTGCTGATCGCGGGCGCGTTTCGCGTGCTGACGGGCGTCGCACTCGACTGGCACACGCTGCCGCGGCTCGTGCAACTGCACTGGCTCGCATGGGCGCCCGCGCTCTTCGTCGGCGCGCTCGCGACGATCCTCGCGCGCACATGGCGGCACGCGGCCGCATTGCCGATCACGCTCGCCATCGGCATCGCGCTCTTCTATGCGCTGCTGCACGTCGCCGGCATTTCGCCCGATGACGCGCGCAACATGGGCCTCCTGCTTCAGCATGTGCCGATGCACGCGCTGCACATCCCCGAGCTGCACTTGCCGTCGTCGCTCGCGCACGGCGAGGTCGACTGGCGTGCGATCGTCGCGCACCTGCCCGAGACGCTTATCGTCACGTCGGTGTCGGCGATCACGATCATCATGAACTCGACCGCGATGGGCGCGGCCACCGGGCAGGACATCGACCTGAACCGCGAGATGCGCGCTGCGGGCCTCGCGAATATCGCGAGCGGTCTCTTCGGCGGGATGGTCGGCTATCAGTCGTACAACCGCTCGATGCTCAACGCGCGCGCCGGCGCGACGAGCCGCGCGGCAGGTGTGTTCGCCGCGCTCGCGTGCCTCTTCGTGCTGATCGCCTCGCCCGATCTCGTCTCGCTGTTCCCGGTGCCGGTGCTCGTCGGCATGCAGATCTACATGGGGCTGCGGCTCATGATGGACTGGCTCGTCGGCGCGTATCGCAAGCTCACGTGGCACGAATATTTGCTCGTGCCGCTGATTCTCGCGGTGATCGCGTTCTATGGCGTGATCGCGGGCGTCGTCGCGGGCGTGGTCGCGGCATGCGTGACGTTTGCGCTGCTCTACGGACGCGCCGGCTGCGTGCGCATGGAGTTCGACGGCCGCACCCGCACGTCGAACGTCGAACGCAGCATCGAGGAGACACGCTTTCTGATGGATCGCGGCGATGAAATCTGCGGCGTCTGCCTGCAAGGTTTCCTCTTCTTCGGCTCCGCGAACTCGATGCTCCAGCGGGTGCGTGAACGCATTCGCTCGCATGGTCCGCGACCGGTGCGTCACGTCGTGCTCGATTTCGCCTGGACCAACGGCATGGACGCGTCCGTGTCGCTCGCGTTCGTGAAGCTGCGCCAGGCGTGCGCGGCGATCGGCGCGGATCTCGTGCTGACCGCGCTGCCGCGCAACTCGCGCGTGCTGCTCGAGCGCACGGGCGCGCTCGCGCTCGGTATCCGCGAGTTCGACACGCTCGACGCGGGCCTCGAATGGATTGAAGCGCAGCAGCTCGCCGCATCGACGCGCACGCGCGAACCGCGCGTGCCGGCCGGCGATTTTCGGGCGATGCTCGCGCCGCACTTCACGCCGCGCGCGCTGGAAGGGCTGGCTAATCTGCTCGACGTATGCGCTATCGGCGCGGGCGAGGCGCTCTTTCGCCGGGGCGATGCGGGCGATGCGCTCTATATCGTCGAGGAAGGGCGCGTGACCGTGTCGCTTCCGCTCGCGAACGGCCGCTCGGTGCGGCTGCGCTCGTTCGGGCCGGGGACGATCATCGGCGAAATGGCGGTGTATACGAATGCGCCGCGAAGCGCGGATGTCTTCGCCGACGAGCCCGCGCGCCTGCGGCGTCTCACGCTCGCGGCGTTGCGCAAGCTCGAACTCGACGATCCGCTGACCGCGCAGGAATGGCATCGCTTCGTCGTGAAGATGATGGCGTCGCGGCTCGCGGTAGCGGACGAAGCGTTGCGCGCGTCGTCGTGAGCACGTGTCGCTTGCCCGTCTGCGCGATCACCGGTATGGTCGCGTGCAGATGCTCATCATCGAGGCCGACGCCATGATCCACTCGCTTCGCGCGCTGCTCGCGATCACGCTCGCCATCGTCATGAGCGGCGCGCTCGCGCAGTCCGCGCCGCAATCCATCGCGATGCTCGATTGCACGCTCATCGACGACAACGCAGCCTACAACGATGCCGAGATCAATCGCATTCAGACGGAGCGCCTCGCGATGGTGAGCGGCGCCTTGCGCGATGACCTGCGCGAACGCGCGCTCTTTCGCGTCGCCGACAACGCGCAGGCGGGCGATCTGATCGCGTCGCTGAAAAGTGCGCAGGACATGAGCGCGTGCAACGGCTGCGAACTGCGTGTCGCAAAAGAGCTGGGCGCGTCGCGGGTCGGCGTGTGCTGGGTGCAGAAGATCAGCAATCTCATTCTCAACATGAACTTGCGTGTCGAAGATGCCGACAGCGGCGCGATGCGCTTTCAGCGCTCGGTGGACATACGCGGGAACACCGATTTGTCGTGGAAGCGGGGGGCGAAGGCGCTCGTCGATCTGCTTGCAAGCGATCCCTCCGCGACGCGCTGACTCCGCGCGACGCGTCTTTCCCGTCGAATTCGGGAATTTCTCCCGGCCGATGCCGTTGCCACTGCGCCGACGATTGCGCTAAGTTGGACTTGCAGGCACGCGCGACGTGCGATTTCGCCGCGCGCGTGCGTCAAACGAACTCGAACAAGCCAACGAAACCGCTGGAGACGACCATGCAAGTCAGATTCAAGGCGGCGCGCATCGCCTGCGCGTCGGTGTTCGCGCCATCGCTCGCACTCGCCGCGAGCTTCGCGCACGCCGCCGCGCCGACCGCCTACGTGACGACCGAGAGCGCCGGCGTCGGCGTGATCGATCTCGACAATCTCTCGCTCGCGAAGACGTGGGATGTCGGCAAGGACGGCCCGCGCGGCCTTTCGCTGAACAAGGATGGCACGCGTCTCTATGTGGCGAACAAGACGACGGGCGACCTGTCCGAGATCGACACATCGTCGGGCAAGGTCGTGCGGCGCGTGAAGATCGGCAAGAATCCGGAATTCGTGCGCGTGTTCGGCGGCTATGCCTATGTGACGTACGAGCCGGGGGAAAGCGGCGGCCCGCCGAAACCTGGCCAGCCGGAAAAGGATGACGACGACGCCAACTCGCCGCCCGCCGAAATTGCCATCATCGATTTGAAGACGATGAAGGTCACGCATTCGGTCAAGAGCGGCCACGAGACGGAAGGCGTCGAGTTTTCCCCCGATGGCAAGCTGATCCTCGTGACCAACGAAGGCGACGACACGGTGTCGGTGTATCGCGTCGGGACGGGCAAGCCGGTGCGCACGGTGAAGCTCGACAAGGGTTCGCGTCCGCGCGGCATCAAGGCGTCGCCGGACGGCAAGCAATATGTCGTCACGCTCGAGAACGCGAACAAGTTCGTCGTGCTCGATGGCACGAGCCTGAAGACCATGAAGACCGTTGATACGAAGACGGGCCCGTATGGCGTCTCGTTCGATCCGTCGGGCAAGCGGCTGCTGATCGCGGCATCGCGCGACAAGACCTTGCAGGTGTTCGATGGCGCGACCTACGAGCACATGCAGGACGTGCCCGTGGGTCAGCGCTGCTGGCACTTCAGCTTCACCCCCGACGGCTCGAAGCTGCTGCTCGCGTGCGGGCGCTCGAACGCGGTCTATGTGCTCGACGGCGCCGATTACAAGGAGATCAAGCAGATCGGCGATCTGCCGCTCGCGTGGGGCATCGTCACGTATCCGGCGAGCGCGGGGTCGATCGTCGGGCGTTGAACGGAACGTTGTTCTCGTTCGGCAGACGGCCGCCTTGCGCGGCCGTTTCGTTCTGCGCGGTCCGTCGTTGCGCAAGCCAGAACGCTTCGCCGTTTCGATGCCTGATAGCATCGGGGAAAGACGTTCTATGACATCTCGCCCGGGCAGCTGGCGGACAATGCACGGCTTCATCCGCCCGGAGAGGCTGACGCCATGCCGAAAATTTCCGTAGTCGTGCCGACTTACAACGCGCAAAAATACATCGTCGAGACCTTGCACTCGTTGCTGCGTCAGGACGCGGACTTCGAGCTTCTCGTTCTGGACGACGCCAGCACCGACGCGACACTCGATCTCGTGCGCGGTCTGAACGATTCACGAATCCGCGTATTCGCGCTCGAACACAATCAGGGGCGGCCCGCCAACGCGAATCGGGCGTTCAACCTGTGCCGCGGCGAATACATCGCGCGCATCGATCACGACGACATCGCCGAGCCGGACCGGTTGAGAAAGCAGAGTGTGTTTCTCGATGCGCATCCGGATATCACTGTCGTCGGCACGCAAATCCGGCATTTCGACGAAGACCATTTCACGAGCGACTTTCCGCTCGACGACGCGAACATCAAGGCGCGCTTTACGGTCGGTGGAGCGTACCTGGCCAATCCGAGCACCATGTTCCGGCGTGAGTTCGTGCAGCAGCATGGCATCCGCTACGATCCCAACCTCGACATCGTCGACGATCTCGGCTTCTGGTTCGACTGCATGCTTCATGGCGCGCGTTTCGCGAATCTGCCGGAAGCGCTCACGCTGTATCGCGTGCATAGCGGCATGACGTCGCTCAACCTGGATAGCGCGAAGCTGTATGAAGCGAAGATCCGGCTCTACGCGCGCATGCTCCCGGCGTTCTACCCGCGCATGACAGGACACGACGTCGCCAACATAAACAAGCTGTACGCCCATCCGATCGAGATCGAGATGAGCATGGACGATGTGCTTGCATTGCATCGCTCCGTGGGCGTGGCGCTCTCCGAAATCGATCTGCGTTGGGGTGCGGACCCGGCGCAACTCGAAGGCGGGCTTCTCGGCATGCTCGGTCACAGGATGAACCTGCGCAATCAAAAGCATCCGCGCAGCGAGGAAGATCTGCATCGCTGCAACGTCGCGCTTTGGGAGGGCCTCGAGTCGCGCGGCATTCCGTGGAAGTCGTATCAGGAATAGGCCGCGCGCATTCGCGCCGCGTCACTTCCACGCATACCGCATCCCCACCCACACGCCGCGCGGCGCACCCACGCCGAGGAACTGCTCGTTGACGGTGTCGCCGCCGTTGAACGTATGGTTCGGCCCGTTGAAGAAGTTCTCGCCGAGAATCGCGAAGTTCGCATAGCGCTTGTTCAACAGGTTCTTCACCGTCGCATAGACCTGCAGTTGCTTGGTCACGTTGTAGGTCGTGTCGAGGTCGATCAGGAAATAACCCGCGACGCTGCCGTTCACGTCCTGATTGTTCTCGTCGCCCCGCGCGAAGATGCTGCTGCGATACGTAAGATTCGCGCCGATGTTCCAGCGCGAAATCGGGTTGTAGTCGAGGCGCATCTTCACCGTGTTCGCCGGAATGCCCGGAATGCGGTCGCCCGAATGCACGGTGATGTTGCCGTCGTCGGCGCTCGAATTGCTTGCGCTGCTTTCGCTCCACGTCGAGCGATACGTCGCGTTCACATAGCTATAGCTCGCCGCGACGCCCAGCGGCCCCCATTGCGTGCGGCCCGCGAGTTCGAAGCCTTGCCGCCGCGTCTTGCCGACGTTCTGGAAATACCCGAGCGTGCTCGCCGCGCCCTGACTGCTGACGAACTGGATATCGTCGGTAAGCGTCGTGCTGTAGGCCGCCGCGCTCCACGTCGTATGGTTGCCGATGCGCCCGCGCGCGCCGATTTCGAATGTCTTCGAGATCACGGGCTTCAGATCCGGGTCCGCGATGAAGTCGTTGGGCAGCGAGCAGGGCGCGGCCGGGTCCGCGCACGCGAGCTCGATGGCGGTCGGCGAGCGCATGCCTTCGTTATACGTCGCGTACGCCGTGAAGTAAGGCGTCGGATTCCAGTTGAAGCCGATGGCCGGATTGAAGCGCGAGAACGTGTGATTCCCGTCGAGCAGCGGCTGCACGCCGCTTTCATCGCCGATGGTCGCCTTCGCCCAGTTGTAGCGGCCTGCTAGCGTCATCGACCATTGCTCGTTGAAGGAGAACGTGTTTTCGAAGTAGATGCCCAGATTCGCATTGTGCGTCTTCGCGTCCGTGGTCGGCGCGAAAGGACCGGTGCCGATGGTCGCGCGGTTGTCCTCGAAGACGGCCGGCTGCTCGGCTTGATTGAAATGCGAATTCGCGAAGTCGCCCGCCGCGCCGATGATCAGCTGATTGTCATGGCCGAACAGCCTGTTGAGCAGCGTGAGTTGCAGACTCGCGCCGTAGCTGTCCGTCACGATGACCGACTGATCGTTGAAGGCTTGCGTGAGTTCGTCGGCATCGTCGCCGTTCGGATCGAAATCTTCGTTCACGTTGGAACTCACGTTCTTGTTGCGATAGTGGCGGTAATACACGTTGCCGCTCAACTGCACGTTCGGCGTGATGTAGTGCTCCGCGTTGATCGTCAGATAGCCGACCTGGTTCTCGTTCGTATCGGGGAACGTGTAGGCCTGACGGAAGTTGTCCATGAACGAGCGCGGGATCGTCTGCGAGCCGTTCAGCGTGTTGTCCGCGCCGCCCATCGATACGGAGATCGTCGTATCGGCATCGGTATAGCGGATCTTGCCGAACGCCTGTCGCAACTTGCTCGCGTTGTGATCGGCCCAGCCGTTGTCGTTCGTGATGTTGGCGGTGAAGTAGTAATCCAGATGATCGCCGATCAAGCCGCCTTGCTCGATTTGCGCATACTTGCGCCCGAACGAGCCGAAGCCGACATCCACATTGCCGCCGGGATTGCTGCGGCCGTTCTTGGTGGTTACGGCGACCGCGCCGCCGAGCGTGTTCAGGCCGAAGGTCGGGTTCGAGCCGGGGATGATCTGCATCGTCTGGATCGCGGCCTGCGGAATCAGGTCCCAGTTGACGACATCGCCGAAGGGCTCGTTGATGCGCACGCCGTCCATGAACACCGACAGCCCTTGCGGCGTGCCGAGCAGCGGCGAAGCGGTAAAGCCGCGATAGTTGATGTCGGTCTGCCACGGATTGCCCTGGGCATCGTTGGTATCGACGCTGACGACGTTCTTTTCCAGGTAGTTGGCGATCGTGGGCGTATGCTGCGCCTCGATCTCCGAGCCCTTGATGGTCTGCACGTTCGCGGGCACCTTTTCGAGCGGTGTGCCGACGCCGACGAGCGGCGTGGTGCCGACCACGACGATCGTGGGCAACTCCGTGTCCGGCGGCGTTTGCGCCTGCGCTGCCGAGGCAGCGGGCGGCGCTTCGGCCGCATTGGTCGATGGAGGCGTTTGCGCCCACGCAGCCACGGTGATGCTCGCGAACGCGCCGCCGAAGATGAGCCGCAGCCCTGCTCGGGGTTTGAACGGATGCGCGGGCGCGGGCAGGCGCGGCATGCTCCTCATCGGTCGTCTCCTCTTATCGTTCGATCCACGCGTCGGGATTGTTCTCTCAATGAAAGCGTCGCATAAGAATGAACGGATGGACCGGGAGGTTTTCCCGATCGCGCAGGGAAGCGTTCCCAAATGCGTTCCCGCTACCGCACCGCGCGATGACGCCGTGCGTAGAATGCATTCCGTGATGCCATCCGAATCCTTGCCCTCTCTCGCGAAAGACGCCGACCGTCGCGCGCCGCGCTCGCCGGCATGGCGCGATCTGGCCTGCGTGATCGCGATCACGCTCGTCGCCGCCGCGCTCTTCGCACGCTTTGACTTCAGCGAGTACGCGTTTCGCCTGACGCGCAGCGCCGAGCGCTTCCAGCTCGACGAATTGCCGCCGACGCTCGTCGTGCTCGCGATCGGCTTCGCGTGGTTCGCGTGGCGCCGCTATCGCGAGGCGCAGTCGGAAGTGCGCCGGCGACGCGTGCTGGAAGAAGAGGCCGAGCATCTGCTCGCGGAGAACCGGCGGCTCGCGAGTCAGGCGATCGCGGCACAGGAAACCGAGCGTCGCCATCTCGCGCGCGAATTGCACGACGAGCTCGGCCAGTATCTCAACGCCATGTCGCTCGATGCCGGGCGTATCCGCGACCTGTCGGCGGGGCGCGAGGCGGAGGTGCATCGGCTGTCGCTGTCGCTGATGCACAGCGCGACGCACGTGTATCGCGAGATCGGCGGGATGATTCGCAGGCTGCGTCCCATCGGGCTCGATGAATTCGGTTTGCCGACCGCGCTCGAACATTGCGTCGATGGCTGGCGCGAGCGCTTGCCCGATGCGACATTTACGCTCGCCGTCGAAGGCGACTTCGACAATCTGAGCGATGCGCTCAACATCACGCTGTACCGGCTCGTGCAGGAAGGGCTTACGAACGTGTCGAAGTTCGCGCGGCGCTCACGCGTGGAGATTTATCTGGCGCGCGCGCCGCAGGAAATCGTCGTGACGATGGCCGACGACGGGCCGGGCGTTGATCTCGCGAAGCCGCGCAACGGGCTCGGTCTGATCGGCATGCGCGAGCGTGTCGAAGCGCTCGGCGGGACGCTTCAGATCGCGAGCGAGCCGGGCGGCGGCTTCCTTTTTTGCGCGCGCGTGCCGGCTCAGGCAGGACTGCCGTTGCCGACTTCGGGGCCGAACGACGCAGCGGCGGACGAAGCGAAATCGGCGAAGTGAAGGCCCAGGCGATTCGCGATCTGCGCAAGTTGCACGCCGTTGTCCGCGCCGAACTTTTGGCGGATCACCGATTGATGATTCGCGACCGTCTTCTGACTCAGGCCCAGCTTCTCCGCGATGCTCGGCAGCGTATAACCCTGCACGAGCAGACGCAGCACTTCGAACTCGCGCGCGGATAACTGCCGTCCCGGGGGGCCTTCCTGAATCGTCGCGCGCAAGGCCAGCGCCTGCGAAATATCCGGACTCAGATAGCACGCGCGGCGCGCGACGGATCGCACCGCTTCGACGAGCACGTCAGGGGCGCTCGCCTTCGTGACATAGCCGCGCGCTCCGGCATCGAGCGCGCGCCGCACGAAGATCGCTTCCTCATGCACGCTGAAGATCAGCACATGCGCATGCGGCTCGCGCGCCAGCATGCGCCGCATCGCCTCGATGCCGCTCGCGCCGGGCAGCGCGAGATCCATCACCACGACATCCGGCTGCAACGCGCAAAACTTCTGGTAAGCCTCGGCCGCATCCGCCGCTTCGCCCGCGACGCTCACGTCGGGACTCAGTTCGAGCAGACGCTTGTAGCCTTCACGCACGACGGCGTGATCGTCCACGAGCAGCACGGAGATGTCGGCAATCATGGCTTGTCTTCTCCTTCTTCTGAACCATTATCGCGAGCAAGCGCCGCGATGCGTTTCGAGTTCGCATCGTTGCGAAAGACGATGGGTTGCTCCTGCGGTTCCTGCCTCGCCGATGCCGCGCGCACCACTTCGATCACGCGCTCGTGATGCGGGGACTTGTCGCACACCGGGTCCGCATTCGCGGGGTCCTGCGTCAACAGATACGCCTGACAGCGGCAGCCACCCATGTCGATGGCTTTCTCGTCGCAACTGCGGCACGGCTCCTTCATCCAGCCGAAGCCGCGAAAGCGATTGAACGCATCGCTCTCGTACCAGATGTCCTTGAGCGGCATCTCGGTGACGTTCGGAAACGTGAGGCCCGGCAGCGAGCGCGCGGTGTGGCACGGCAGCGCGGCGCCATCGGGCGCGATGCCGAGAAACACCGAGCCCCAGCCGTTCATGCAGCGCTTGGGCCGGCGTTCGTAGTAATCGGGCACGACGAAAAAGATCTTGCACCTGTCGCCGATCTCCTTGCGATAGCGCTCGACCACGGCCTCCGCTTCGTCGAGTTGCTCTTTCGTCGGCATGAGCTGCGCGCGGTTCGCATGCGCCCAGCCGTAGTACTGCGTGTTCGCGAGCTCGAGATATTCGGCGCCCATCGCGAGCGCCATGTCGATGATGCGTCCGATATGCGGCAGGTTATAACGATGCAGCACGCAGTTGAGCACCATCGGAAAGCCATACGCCTTGATGAGCGTCGCGACGCGCTTCTTGTAGTCGAAGGTCTTCGTGCTGGAGAGAAAGTCGTTGAGTTCCTGCGATGAATCCTGAAACGAAAGCTGGATGTGATCGAGCCCGGCTTCCTGCAGCGCGCTGATGCGCTTCTCCGTCAGGCCAATGCCCGACGTGATGAGATTCGTATAGAAACCCAGCTTGCGTGCTTCACCGACGAGCGTTTCGAGATCGTCGCGCAAGAGCGGCTCGCCGCCGGAGAAGCCGAGTTGCGCCGCGCCCAACGCGCGCGCCTGACGCAATACGTCGATCCATTGAGCGGTATCGAGCTCGCGCGTATGGTCGGCGTAATTCACGGGGTTGTAGCAGAACACGCAATGGAGCGGACAGCGATACGTCAGCTCCGCGAGCAGCCACAGCGGCGGCGCAATCGGCGCGCCTTCGTGCTCGGGTTTCGCGATCGGTTCGGACAAGTCGGTCATGACGCTACTCCAGCCAGCCGCGCGCACGCGCCCCGGCGATGAACGCGCGCACGTCGTCGCCGAGGCCGGACGCGTTGAACGCCTGTTCCAGATCCGCGACGAGCGCGGGGATATCGCGCGTGCCGTCGCAACGCAGAAGAATCTGCGCGGCGCTTTGATTGAGCTTCACCATGCCTTCGGGATAAAGCAGCACATGCGCATCCTGCGCCGGCTCCCATTGCAGTCGAAAGAGGCGTTTTAGCTTCGGATGCAACGAATCGTCGGGCGCTTCGACGGCTTCTTGCTTGCGTTGCGTCGGATTGATGTCGCTCATTGCGGGAAAGCCTTTTCGATCGAATCGAGCATGGTCCAGAGAATGTCGAGCTTGAATTGCAGGATATCGAGCGCGCGTTGCTGCGCCTGACGCGTCGTGAAATGCGCGAGCGTCACTTCGAGACCGTGCTCGACGTCGCGCTGGGCAAGCGACACGCGCGAGCGGAAATACAAAAGCCCTTCCGGCTCGATCCACTTGTAATGCTCGGGCCACGTCGCGAGACGATCCTTGTGAATCTGCGGCGCGAACATCTCGGTGAGCGACGAGCACACCGATTCCTGCCACGGCGCGCGCCGCGCGAAGTTCACGTACGCATCGACGGCGAAGCGCACGCCCGGCGTCACGAGCTTCAGCGACCATAGATCGTCGCGGGACAGGCCCACTGCGTCGCCGAGACGCGCCCATGCCTCGATGCCGCCCGGCTGATCGCCGTAGCCGTCGTGATCGAGAATGCGCAACACCCAGCGTCGGCGCGTTTCGCGATCGGGACAATTCGACATCACCGCCGCATCCTTCAGCGGAATGTTGATCTGGTAGTAGAAGCGGTTCGCGACCCAGCCGCGAATCTGTTCCTTCGAAGAGCCGCCGCTATTCATCGTCACGTTGAATGGATGATGAATGTGATACGCCGTGCCCTTCGCGCGCAACTGCGCTTCGAATTCCTCGCGCGTCCACGCGGGCCCGTCGTCCTTCACCGCGGTGAAGATCGGGCCTGTGGTCGGGTTGAGCATCGGATCGAACATCGGGCGGTCTCCAGTATCCAGTGCGAGTGTCATAGCTCGAAGCTCATGCCGTCGTGCGCGACTTCGATGCCGTGCTCCGACAGAATGCGTCGTTCGGGTCCATCCTCGACGAGGATAGGGTTCGTGTTGTTGATGTGGATCAGCACCTTGCGGACGTCCGCGCGATCGATCGAATCCAGCACTTCGATCATGCCGCCCGCGCCGCTCTGCGCGAGATGGCCCATGTCCCTGCCGGTCTTCTTCGTGAGCTTCAGCGCGATCATTTCGTCGTCGGTCCACACGGTGCCGTCGACGAGCAGCAGGTCCGCTTCGCGCATCGCATCGAGCACGTGCGGTTCCAGTGCGCCGAGACCCGGTGCATAGAACGCGCGCCTGCCTGTGGCCGTATTCGTGAACATGAGGCCGATGTTATCGCCCGTTTCCGGCGCATCGCGATGCGGCGAATAAGGCGGCGCCTTGCTCGACAAAGGCAACGCGTCGATGGCGACGCGCGGCAGTTCGGGTACGGAGAACGATGCGCCATCGAGCGCG
Source organism: Caballeronia turbans (assembly GCA_001544655.2). GTDB lineage: Bacteria > Pseudomonadota > Gammaproteobacteria > Burkholderiales > Burkholderiaceae > Caballeronia > Caballeronia turbans. The sequence continues at coordinate 10,313 of FCOD02000019.1, read as the reverse complement.
ATGCGCCTGTGCTCCACACCGCAGTAATGCGACAGAATCGACGTGACCGGAAAGCCCGTCGAGAGGTCTTGCCACACGGCGTCGGTCGTATAAAGCGGCAAGGGCGCGCCGCGCTCGCGCAGCATCAGCAGGCCCGTGACGTGATCGATCTGCGCATCCATCGTGACGACGGCCGCGATGCCGGTATCGCGCACACGGCGCGCGGGCTGCAGTTCGGGATTCGCCGCGATCTGCGCCAGGATATCCGGCGATGCGTTGACGAGCAGCCAGTCCTCGCCGTTATCGGTGACGGCAATGGACGACTGCGTGCGCGCGCGCGCCGCGATCGTCCCGCGCCGCACGCCGTCGCAATTGCGGCAGTTGCAGTTCCATTGCGGAAAGCCGCCGCCCGCCGATGAACCGAGCACGCGTATTTTCAAGGCAACATCCTCCGCAAGAGACCGTCGCGGTCGATCAGTTGATGCTTCATCGCGCCGAGAAAATGCAGGATGACCAGCGCGGCCATGATCCACGCGAGATATCCGTGGATGCCGAAAAAAATCTCCCGAAGGTGCTTGTCGTCCCAGCCCCATTGCGGCAGCGCAATGCCCCAGAGCTTCGTGCCGAACTTGTTGAACGACGAGCCGAGATATCCGGTGAGCGGCATCGCCACCATGCCTGCATATAAAAGAGCCTGCGTAATGCTCGCGGCGGCGCGTTGCCACGTTCGCATCGGCGGCAGAGGCGGCCGGCCATAAGCCAGGCGTACCAGGATGCGGATCAGCACCAGCAGGAAAGCGGTGATTCCAAGCGACTTGTGGAAGTTTATGAGGTCCGACTTGAACGGCAGCCCGCGCGGCAGACCGACCATATAGAAGCCGATGCACAGCATCGCGATGATCGCAATCGCCATGAGCCAGTGCAATGCGATCATCGGGCGCGCGTAACGCTCGCCAGCGGCATCGATGCTGCCGTCGCGCGAGGTCGCGGTTGTCCGCGCGGTGCTCATGCCCTGCCTCCCGTGAAAATGGTTTTCGTTTCCGACGATTCAATCTGCATTTTTCTCGCCTGTCTAAGAATTGGCGATCAGCAATTCCCCCCGTCCATCCACGGCGAGGTCGCCGGCGTAGCGTCGCGGCAACACATCGCCGGCCAATGCCGCGAATGACGCAAGCCCGCGTGTGCGCTCGCGCGCGAGCATCCGCGTGAAGAGCAGCCAGAACACGTCGAAGCCGCGCCCGCCCTCGGTGAAAGTCGGCGGAATGCGAGATGGCGCATGTGTCAGTAACACCGTGCCGCGCCGCATGCCGTATCCCAAGTGTGCGCCCACTTCCCCTCCGACGCAGACCGATCCCGCGATCAGCCGCGACGCCGCGAAATCGCCTGCATCGCCCGCGACGAGCACCGTCCCGCGCCGCATGCGGTCCGCGAGGCGCGCGCCCGCGTTGCCGTGAATCGCGAGTGTGCCGCCCGCCATGCCTTCCATGTCGCCGGGCAGCGCGCCCGCCGCGAAATCGCCCGCGTCGCCGTGAATCGACAGACGGCCGCCTTGCATCTCGCACGCGGCGAAAGCACCTGCATCGCCCTCAATGTGCAACTCGCCGCCGGACATCTTCAAGCCCGCGTAATCGCCTGCGTTGCCCTGCACCGTGAGCGTGCCTTCGGTCATGTTCGCGCCGATGCGATCGAGCCAGCACGCGTCGCCTTCGATCGTGAGCGAGGGCTTGTCATCCTGCGTCAGCGCGATATCGAAGAGATCGCCGAGCGCGCACGTTTCGCCGGCGCCTTGCAGGACGACGCGAGGCAAGTCGGCCCGCGAAGCAGCCGCAAGTTCGACAGGCAGTAATTTCGACCCGTCGACGCGAAAGCCCGGCGCATTTTTTACGCGCAACGTGATCGCGTTCATGCGCGGCTCCCGTCGATATCTTTAGACAGCTCGTGCAGCTTGAAGTGATAGGGCCCGAGCTTGCCGCCGTAATTGCCTGCGGAAATGCGCAGGACGCCGCCCGCGCGGCCGATGTTCGTTGCGGCCGCGATGCCGGCTGTCATCGCGGCGCCGACATCGGCGTCGGTGAGGCCGTCGATCACGATTTCGAGCACGCACGCGACGTCCGGCGTCAGCTCGCTTTTCTTCGACAAACCGACGAGCGTCGGACAGAACGCATCATTGGTCGATGCGGCCGCGCCCGCGTATTTCGAGCCGATCTTGGAGCCCGAGCGCACGACGCCGCCCGGAAACGGGGTGATGACGTTCGGCAACCGATGCATCGCGGCGACGGCGGACTCCGCAGCTTGCAAGGCGCTGTCGATATCGCGCGCAAGAAACAGCAGGTTGCCGCCGCCGACCGCCTTCACGGTCGCGGTAAATTCCTCGCAGACGAACTCGCCGTCCATCACCGGCACGCGCCAGTAACGCGTGCCGTCGAGGACTTTCGAGATCTGATGGCCGTCGCCGAAAAAGCGCAGGCCAGCGCCGAGCGGCGCATTGTCGGAGAGCGGTGCGCGCGTGTTGGCGGGATCGATGCCGCCATAGACCGCCGTCGTCGGGCATGTCAGCACGCATTGGCCGACACGCCGCGCGATCTGCTTGGCCAATTCCTTCGACGATATCGCGAAGATCAGGACCGAGATGCCCGGCCTGCCATCGGGCGTTTCATCGCCCGTGAGATCGCGTTCGATGCCCGCCTCGCAGCCGCAATCGATGACGGACGTAGCGAACCCCGTCAGCGAATTGGCCGCATGGCGCGCCCACGTCGGCGTATGCGCGGTGATGACGAGGCGGGTCGCCTTCATCGGGAAGGCTTCGGCAAAGGTGTCGTCGATCTGCGTATCGTTGATGCGCATGCGTCAACTCCCGCTCGCCGCGAAGCACGCGACGGGCAAGAGCCGCCCGCCGTTGCAGCATGCGCAGATTTCGTCGTCGCCGATCGCGATATTTTCGAAGCGTGTCGCGAGATTCTTCTGCGCGAAATCTCGCACGCGCTTTTCGATCGCGCGGTCGTAGTCCGGGCTCACGTAATGAATGCCGCCGGTCGGCGTCGCGAGCAGCGTGCCGTCGCGCGCGATCAGTTCGCCATCCTTGAACACATAAGCGGGCGATGTGAACATGCGCTCGCGATCGGCGTCGTCGCGATATACGGCGATATCCGCCGCCGCGCCTGCGCCGAGATGACCGCGATCTTTCAAACCGAGCAGTTTCGCGGGACCGGCGCGCGTAATGATCGCGATCTCGTAGAGCGAGAATTCGCGCGTGATTTCGGCGAGCGCGGTCGTGGTCTTCGCATCGGCGTGCAGCGTGTCGAGTTGCGCGTCGCGAAAGGACTTGTCCATCAGCAAGCGGATCAGATGCGGATAGCTCGTGAAGGGCGCGCCGTTCGGATGATCGGTGGTCATCGATACGCGCCACGGATCGTCGACGAGCAGAAAGATTTCCAGCCCGATGATCCATTGCAGCGCGTTCACAAAGCTCTCTTCGCGATACTTGAACGGCACGACGCCGCAGCCCGCATCGCATTCGATATCGCCGAGGACCCATTTTCGCGGCCGGGCCATCGGTGCGTTCTTGAACTGCATCATCGTGTCGCCTGATGCCGTGACCGTCTGACCGAAGATGATCTGGCCGACATCGATCGTCACATTGGGCCGCGCGTTCACCGCTTCGGCGATCGCCCGCGCGCCCGACGAGAACTTGCGCGGGCCTTCGGTGCCATAGCTATGGAACTGGATATGCGTCAGATGAATGGGCAGGCCTTCGGCGGTATCCATCGTTCGGATCGTCGATTCGATATTGCCCGGCACGCCGAGATTGCTTGCATGCACATGCAGCGGATGCGGCACGCGCAGATCGGTCAGCGCGCGTGTGAGCGTCTTCAATACATCGCGCGGCGTGATGCCGTAGTGCACGTGTTTTTCATCGACATCGAGCGAACGCTGATTGAATTTGAACGCCGAAATGCCGCCGGGATTCACGACCTTCACGCCGAGCGCCTTGCTCGAATTGATCGTCCAGCCGACGTAATCGCGCAGGCGCTCGAAATCTTCGTTGGCGGCGAGCATCTGAAGGAAGAGCTCGTCATTGCCCATCATCACGTAGGCGCCGTGATCGATGATCGGCGTGTCGCCCATTTCCAGATGCGCATGCCGCGCGTTCGAGGCGATCATCGCCGGTTCGAACGCGGCCGTATAGCCCATTTCCGCATAGCGATAACCTGCGGCGAGCGTGCCCGGCGCGCACACACCGCATGAAGGCAGGCGCATGTAGCGGCCTTCGTTCGGGCGATCGGGCACGGCGCGCGGATCGTCGCGATGATCTTCCGGCAGCAACAGGCGCGACAGATTAGTCTTGCCGCCGCCGATATGCGAATGCAGGTCGATGCCGCCCGCCATCACGATCATGCCGTTGGCATCGAAATCACGTTCGATGCTTTCTGCTTGCGCATGATCGACGATGCGTCCGTCGCGGATATAGATGTCGCGCTTCTCGCCATTCACGCCGTTCGCCGGATCGTAGAGCGTGCCGCCCTTGAGACGCGCGAGGCTCATGATGGCCTCCGTGCCTGCGCGAGTTGCGAAGCGATCGAAGCGACCGTCGGCAAGACGACACTGCGCGCGGCGGCGAGCGGCGCGACCACGGACGTATCGACGCGAAACAGATGTCCGCCGCTGTCGATGCCGGGCGTCGCGACCGGAATGAACACGGTCGGGCCTTTGCGCGCGGGCGTTTGCGTCGATGGATGGCCGAGGATGATCGCGGGCACGTCGTCGGCGAGGGAGGCGGGCAGCGGCTCGGGCGCGAAGCTCGAGACCCAGAGCAGCGCATCGATTTCACCGCGGCGCAGGAGCGTTTCAGTGCGATAGCGATGCGTATCGTGATCCAGCGGCATGCCGTATGCGACGCGCGTGCGCAGCGGAAAGCCCGAGAGCCATGTGATCGCCTGATTGACGGAGGCGGCGCCGTCGTCGCCGGTCAGCGCGAGCGCGCCGGCGCGCGCGGTGCGGTTGATTGCTTTCACGATGCGTTGCAGCGCTTCGATTGCAAGCGCCGCATGAGGGCCGGCGAATGCCGATGGCTCGTAGACGAAGGCCGTATAGTGCGCCGTCTTGATGCGCTCGGTCAGCGCGACGAGATCGGGTGTCGGAATCGGGCGGCCGCCTTCGACATGCGCGGACCACAGCGCGAGCGTATCGAAGGGATCGGTGTCGCGCAGAATCGCTTCGGCGCGTGCATGCGCTGCTTCATCGATGTCGCATCCGACGAATACGATGTTCACGTCGCGTCCTTCGCCGATGGCGCGTTCGTAGAAGCGCGGATAGCGTTGCGAGGGCCTGCATGCGAACACGATGACGAGATCGGCGCGTGAGCGCACTTCCGATAGCGTCGTGAAGAAGGAACCGCGGTCTTGCAGGGCGCGGTTGCTATCCGCGAGCGTATCGCCGTGCAGATGATCGAGGATCGCGCCGCACTGCGCGCAGAGTTCATAGAGCGCGCGTGCGCCGGCCACGTCGGTCGCGAGTCCGCCGAAGAGCGGCCGACGTGCGCTCGATAGGATCGCCGCGGCCTGCGAGAGCGCCGACGCGAGATCGGTGGGTTGCCCGTCGATCGCGGGGTGGCGGTTTGCGTCCTGCGGACCGAAGTGGGCAAGCGACGCCTCGAGCCTGGTGCAGGCGGTGTGCGGCGCTGCGAGCCGCTGGTCGCCGGTTGGTGCGAGCGTGATGTCGTCGCATAGCAATGGGCAGAATGGACAGGTCCAAAGGTTTGCGCCTGCGGCCTGGGCGTTCGATGTTGTGGGGGAATCGGGCATGGTCGTGCTTTGGAGCAAGGTTTATGCCGGTTTTCTTTTTGCTTTTTGCGGTTTTTTTCGCTGGATCCCGTATTCTTTTTGGTTTATTAGCGTTGCCCCTATGCGGGGCGGCAGTCACTTTCTTTGCTGCTGCAAAGAAAGTGACCAAAGAAAGCAGCTCGAGACGCCCGCGGTCACACGCAGATTGGCCACGCGTGCCAGGCGATCGTGGGCTGCCTAAGTGTCGCCCTCATAGGACTAACCCGGCTTGGATCGCGCACGGTCTGTCGCCTCGCACCGCTTGACTCACTGGCTCAGCGCCAAATGGCTCCGGCCCGCTTCGCGGCCGATGGGTCAATCGGGTCTGCTCGTGCTTCCTTACTAGCGCCTCGATCTCACTGCATTGGTTATCCGTTGGTTTCCCTTGTTGACCCGGCGGCAGCGCGTAGCGCTGTGCCGGAGCTATTTGGTGCTGAACCAGCTTCTTTTGAGTACTAGCTAGTCAGACCGTGCGCGATCCAAGCCCGGCGGGTCCTTTGAGGGCGACACTTAGGCAGCCCACGGTCACATGGCAAGCATGGCTAAACTGCGTGTGACCGCGGGCGTCTCGAGCTGCTTTCTTTGGTTACTTTCTTTGCAGCAGCAAAGAAAGTGACTGCCGCCCCGCATAGGGGCAGTGCTAATAGACCAACACGAATACGGGATCCAGCGAAAGCAAAAAAACAAGAGAAACAAAAACCTGCTCCGCAATGCAACACACTGTCACCCATGCACCACGTGATGCAACAGCTTCTTGCCAAAGGATTACAGCCCCACCAAAGCCGCCAAGCCCTTGGCATAGATATTGAGTTCATCGCCCGAAAGCCCTGCGATGCACATCGCACCGCGCCACGGTGCCATCGTGAATCGCGGAAGCGACGAGCCACGCATGGGCGCCGCTGCCAGAAGCAAGAGCGAGGTCATCGACGTGACGGATGCCGCCCGCGCCGATCACTTCCCGCGCGCCGGCGAGCGCACGCACGGAAGCGAAAGTGTCGAGATCAGGCCCGGCATGCGCGCCAACGTGATCGAGCGTCATCACGATCACCCGCGACGGCCAGAAAGCACTTTCGGCATGCACGGAACCGAGCGCGCGCCCGCCGCGATAGTCGAGCGAGAGGATCGGCTCCAGGCCGCACGCCGAGGCCTCAGCGATCGCGCCGATGTCGAGCAGCGTCTCGGTGCCGAACACGGGCACGATCGCGGCGGGCGTCGAAGACCGCGTCAGCCCCGCGATGCGTTCGACGAGCGCACGCATCGGCGCGAATGCGGTGAAGCCCGCATCGAGCCAGATGCGCACGCCGTCGCCGAGGGCGTCGCATATGGCGGCGAGCGCACGGTCGTGCGCGCCGCGCTGCAGGATCGCGCCCAGATCGGCGACGTACACGGTGCGCGCGTCGGTGGCGGCGACGAGCGCCCGGGCGATCGCGACAGGATCGCTCGTGGCGCACAACGAGGACTGGATCGGCCGGTAACGCGAACGCTCGCCGCGCACCGCGCGTACCGCGTGGCCGTCGAGCAGATCGAGAACGGGTATCACCTGCATGGATGGCTTTCCTTTGACCAAGATCTTTGTATTCGAGTATCTCACCGGCGGCGGCATCGATCCGGACGCGGCAGGCGCAGGCAGCCTCGCCGACCTCTCCGCGCTGATCGTCGAGGGCCGCGTGATGCGCGACGCCATCGCCGCCGATCTGCGTGCACTTCCGGGCATCGAGGTGACCGTCGCCAGCTCGCGCTTCGAGCAGATCGACGACGCGCAAGGTTACGTGCGCGCCCAGCCCGGCGAGCCGGTCATTCGCTTCGTCGCCCGCGTGGCGCGCGAGCACGACTATGCCTGCATCGTCGCGCCCGAGTGCGACGGGCTGCTGCTCAAACTCTACGACGCCGTCGGCCAGGCGCGCTGGCTCGGCTGCGCGAAGGAAGCGATCCGCGCGGCATCGAGCAAGAGCGCAACCGCCGCGTGCCTCGCCGCGCGCAGCATCCACGCGACGCCCGCGCTCGAACCGGAGAACGCAGCCGCCGCAATCGGGCGACGCTGGGTCGTCAAACCCGACGACGGCGCGGGCGGCCTCGACACCTACGTCTATGACGATCTCGCCGCCGCGCGCGCCGAATACGAAGCGCGCGCGGAAGCGGGGCGCAATCCCGTATTGCAGGAATGGGTCGACGGCGAGCCGCTGAGCCTTTCGCTGATTTGCCGCGAACGGCTGTCGCGGCTCGTGAGCATCAATCGTCAGCGCATCGGTTTGTCGGATGCGGCGGGATCGGGACGCCGCGCGCGCATCGTGCAGTTCGATGGCGTCGATGTCGATCGCATCGACCGGCATGGTCCGCAAGGGCGCGCGCTCGAGCGGCTCGCGCTGCGGGTCGCCGAAGCGCTTCCGGGTTTGCGCGGTTTCGCAGGCATCGACGTCGTCTGGCATCCGGAGCGCGGGCCGGTCGTGATTGAAGTGAATCCGCGTCTCACGGTCGCGTATGCGGAATTGAGCCGGCGCGGCGGCAGGAATCTCGCGGCGGAACTGCTCGCGGCGCATCGCGTGCCCGGTTTCGATGGCGATGCCGGATTGCTGCGCGCGTGCGGCGGAGCGGCGTCATGACGGCGTCGACATCAGCGGATGCGCCGGTGTTCGGCTGGGACGTGGGCGGCGCGCACGTCAAGGTGTCGATGGCGACGCGCGCGGGCGTGCTCGCCGATGTCGCGCAATGGGCATGTCCGCTCTGGCAGGGCATCGCGCATCTGGAACGCGTGATCGACGCCATGTTCGAGCGCTGGCCCGCCGCCGCCGATGCCGCCGCGCGTCACGCCGTCACGATGACGGGCGAAATGGTCGATCTCTTCGCCGACCGCGCCGAAGGCGTGCGCACATTGACGCGCACGCTCGCGCAGCGGCTCGGGCCGCGCACGATGTTTTTCGCCGGCGACGCCGGCTGGCTCGCGCGTTCGGCATGCGCCGACGGCTGGCGCAAGGTCGCATCGGCGAACTGGCTCGCGACCGCGCGATGGGTCGCGACGTGCATCCCGGATGCGGTGCTGATCGATATCGGCAGCACGACGACGGACATCATCCCGATCGTCGGCGGCCGTGTCTTGGCGCGCGGCGCGAACGACGCCGAGCGGCTCGTCAGCGGCGAGCTGGTTTATCAGGGCATCGTGCGTACGCCGTTGTGCGGGGTCGCGCATCGCATCGCGTTTCGCGGCGAAACGACCGGCGTGATGAACGAATGGTTCGCGACGACCGCGGATGTCTATCGTCTGACGGGCGAGTTGTGGCCCGAGCACGACCAGCATCCGAGCGCCGACAACGGACCGAAGACGGAAGCCGCGAGCCGCGCGCGTATCGCGCGGATGATCGGCCGCGACGCCGCCGATGCGAGCGATTCCGAATGGCGGCGTTTCGCGCAGAACTGGCGGCACGAACAGTTGCGCGCGCTCGAAACGAATCTCGCGCGCGTGATCGCGCGGGATGCGGCGCTGGCCGCTGCACCGATCGTCGGCGCGGGCTGCGGGCGCTTTCTGGCGGCGGCGCTGGCGCGGCAGGAGGCGCGCAGTTATATCGATTTCGCGCGGCTCGCGGGCGTCGCGGACGACGACGCGACGCGTGCCGAATGGGTATCGACGTGCGCGCCGAGCGTGGCGGTCGCGCTTTTGGCGTCGATGGCGGCGAAGGGCGCGGCAGGCAACGAAGCCCGTTCCCACGCCGATGCGGCGCCGCGCGCGGCGTAAGAGCGTGCGGAATATAGCGGAGTAAGGATGGGGTATCGGAGCGGGTGCGTGGCCCGGCGGCATCATCGAACGAGGACAGGAATATGTGGGTGGTGAAGATCGGGGGTAGCCTGAGCCACGATCCGGCGCTGCGCGAGTGGCTGACGCGGCTCTGGGAAGTGGGCGGCGGGCGTGTCGTGATCGTGCCGGGCGGCGGCGATTTTGCGGACGCGGTGCGGCAGTATCAGCACGAATGGCATTTCGACGATCTCGCGGCTCACAACATGTGCCTGCTCGCGATGGCGCAATACGCGATTCTGATGCAGGGCGTGGTGCCGGAGCTCGTGCTCGCGTCGAACGAGCATCGGATTCGCGGGGCATTGCGCGATGGGCGCGTCGCGGTGTGGGTGCCGACGGATCTGATGCGGGCGACGCCCGATTCGATGACGAACTGGGATACCACTTCCGATAGCCTTGCCGCGTGGCTTTCTTCCTTGCTCAATGCGGAGCGGTTGATGATCGTGAAGTCTTGCGATGTCGATGCAAGTGCCCCGTTGGAGGCGCTGGCCGCGCGAGGCATTTTGGACCGGCGGTTTCCCGCTTATGTGCGGGATGCCAATTATATTGTTGAGATTTTTAGTAAAGGAGATGCTGATGTTATGCGGGATCGGTTGTTGAATGTTGCGGTTTGAGGTTGCGGTTTTTTCGCTGGATCCCATTTTGTTATTGGTCTATTAGCGTTGCCCCTATGCGGGGCGGCAGTCACTTTCTTTGCTGCTGCAAAGAAAGTAACCAAAGAAAGCAGCTCG
>FCOD02000112.1 GCA_001544655.2 Caballeronia turbans | reverse complement strand
GGTGTCGCCGCGCGGCGCCTACATTACAGGCGCTGCCATTCAGGTTGACGGCGGTCTGCTTCGCGGCGTCCGCTAGATCGTCCAGTCATTGCGGCAAAGGAGCCGACCATGAGAGTTCAGCCGGAGCGCCAAGTTGCGCAGCATTTACAGGATCTTTATCGTCGCAATGGTTGGTGGAGGGACGTGACATTTAGCGAGATACTGAAGGAGCGCGTCGACGAGATGCCCGATCGCATTGCGTTCAAAGATGACCGCCGTTCGGTGACTTACGGGCAGCTGTGGTCCGAAGTGCGGCGGTTTGCGGAACTGCTGCGCCGCCAAGGGATTGGTCGTGGCGATGTCGTAACACTACAAGTGCCGAACCGCGTCGAATTTCCCGTCGTGTTCTTCGCACTCGAACTGATAGGGGCGATTGCGAATAAGATCAGTCCCGATCTCCGCGCGGAGGAATTGCGCTACATTCTCGATTTTTCTGAGTCTAAGGCCTACGTGTGCGCGCTTCAGTTCAAGGGATTCAATTACATTGACATGTTTCGCGACGTGCGCTGCAGGCTGTCTGCCCCTGTCTTGGCCGTTTGCGTGGATCCCGTTCCAGCCGATGACGTCGTCTCTTTCGCGCAGACACTTTCCGTCTTGCCTGAGATTCGCGACGAGCATCGGGTGCACATGGACCCTGACGAGATCATGCGAATGTGCTTTACATCTGGAACAACTGGTAACCCGAAGGGTGTACTGCATAGTTTTAACACTACACTGTGCGCTGCAGCTTTTTTGAATCGCGACATGCGGGTTACTAAGGACGACGTGTTCCTGGCGTATTTGCCGGTAGCGCTGAA
>FCOD02000007.1 GCA_001544655.2 Caballeronia turbans | reverse complement strand
GCCTCGCATCAAGTGACATACAGACACTCTAGTACGCAATCGCCATCATTCAATGAATTTTCAACTCGGGACACTAGCAAACCAATAACAAAACGGGATCCGGCGTCAAACCGAGAGGAACCACCTACGGACGCTCGGAACGCACCGAATCAGACAGCGACGAAACCGAGCATCTTCGATACGCGCTGCGCGCACGCGTGCAGTCCCTTCGCGATGTCGCCATCCCATGCGCCGTCGAACGAGCCGCTCGGTCCGATCGCCGTGATCGCGAGCACGATATGGCGCGTGTGATCGAACACCGGCGCGCTGATCGCGCTGATGCCGGCGACGGGTTCGTCGATCGCTCTCGCGATACCGTGCTCGCGCACTTCGGCGAGCATCGCGTCGATCTGCGCGCGCGTGTACTCGCGACGCTCGGCGCCGGTCTGCAACGCGCCCGCGCGCTCGATCGCGACGAGCGCATCGACCGTCATCGGCGGCAGGTAGGCGGCGAACGCGCGGCCCGTCGCGGTCTGCAGCAGCGACATCACCGTGCCCGTGCGCATTGTCACGTGGATGGGCACGCTCGCCTGCTGGATGTGAACGATGGTCGGTCCATAACTACCCGCGCTCGCGAGCGCGACCGTATGCTCGATGCGCGGCGTCATGTTCGCCACTTCCGCAATCGCGAGACGCACCGGATCGACGCGCTGCAGGCTGATCAGCCCCATTTGCAGCGCGAACGGGCCGAGTTCGTAGCGGCCCGTTGCGGGGTCCTGCTGAATCAGGCCGAGATTGCCGTACGACACGAGATACGGATGCGCCTTCGCCGAGGGCATGCCCGCCTTTCTCGCAAGATCGCCGAGCAGCATCGGGCCGCCATGATCCACCAGCGCACGCAAGAGCGCGCCTCCGACTTCGATCGATTGAATCCCGCGGCGCACTCCGCTCATGCCTGACCTTCTGTTGTTGTCGATGATGCGCGCGATGATAACCGCATCGTCACGGCTTGGGGCCTAGCCTGGCGATCAACTCGCGATGTTGCGGATAGCGTGCTTCCAGCGTCCCAGGCGTGGCGAGTTCGAACTCGCTGAACTCGAAGCCCGGCGCGACCGTGCAGCCGGCGAGCGCCGCGCCTTCTTCATCGTGACATTCGGCCGCGAACCAGTCGCCCGCTTTGACGACGGCCTGAAACAGGGTATCCGCATGCTCGAGCGCGTTGCCGAGGCGATGCGTGACGAGCGTGCCGTTCGCATCGAGCACATGGACGTCGATGGGATCGCCGGCGTAGAAATGCCAGACTTCGTCGGAGCGGATGCGATGCCATGCGGAATGCCCGCCGTCACAGAGCAGGAAATAGATCGCGGTCGAGGCCGAGCGCAATTCGCCTTCGCTTTCGCGCGTGACGTTGCCGCTCGCGCGATAGGTCTCCCGGAAGAACCCACCTTCAGGATGCGGTTCGAGCTTCAGCCGCGCGATCAATTCCCGGCTGTCGATGCGTGTGCGCTGCATGTCGTTCCTTTGCCAGAGCGGTCGTGGTTCGCGTATTCTGCATCGGATTGCCCGTGTGAATACTTTCCTTCATTCAAGCGACGGACACCATGACTCTCTCCTCTTCCTTGCTGAACGCCTTCGCGCCGACAGGCACGCTGCGCGCATCGATCAATCTCGGCAATCCGATTCTCGCGCATCGAACCGACAGCGGCGAGCCGGGCGGCGTATCGGTGGATATCGCGCGCGAGCTCGCATCGCGGCTCGGCGTGCCTGTCGCCTTCACGTCGTTCGACCGGGCCGCGGAGTCGGTCGAAGCGGTCACGAACGATGGCGCCGATATCGGCTTCTTCGCGATCGATCCGCTGCGCGGCGCGGGCATCGCGTTCACCGCACCCTACGTGCTGATCGAAGGCTGCTACCTCGTGCGCGATGCGTCGCCGCTCACGCGCAACGAGGATGTCGATCGCGAAGGCAACCGCATCATGGTCGGCAAGGGCAGCGCATACGATCTCTTTCTCACGCGCGAGATCAAACATGCGCAAATCGTGCGCACGGCGTTGTCGCAGACCGTCGTCGATGAGTTTTTGCGCGACAACCTGGAAGTCGCGGCGGGCGTGAAGCAGCAACTCGAAGCCGATGCAGCGCGCACGCCCGGCTTGCGCCTGCTCGAAGGACGTTTCATGGTGATCCAGCAGGCGATGGGCCTGTCGAAGACCCGCAGCGACGAAGCTGCGCGCTATCTGAGCGAATTCGTGGAGGATGTCAAACGCTCAGGCTTCGTCGCCGAGGCGCTCGCGCGGCACGGCATCAAGGGCGCGTCGGTCGCGCCGGCCGCGCAGAGCTGAGCGATCCGATATGAGCGCAGACGTCACCGTCGCCGTGACCGACTGGATCGACGCGACTTTCGAGCAAGACGTCGCGGGCGCCCTCGCCGCATTCAATCGCGCGCGGCTCGGGCCGAGCCAGCAGCGCGATCTCGCCGTGTCGCTGTATCGCGATGACGATTTTCTCGGGGGGCTCGCGGGCTACACCGCGTGGGATTGGCTCTTCGTGAAATGGCTGTGGATACGCGAGGACGCGCGCGGCGCCGGACTCGGCGCACGCGCGCTCGAAGCCGCCGAAAACGAGGCGAGAAAGCGCGGCTGCCGCGCCGCGTGGCTCGATACGGTCAACCCCGCGGCGCGCGCGCTCTACGCGCGCTGCGGTTACGAGACCTTCGGCGAGCTTGCCGATTTTCACGCGGGCCAGGCGCGCTATTTCATGCAGAAGCGATTCTGAACACCCGGCGTTTTGCATTCTGCATTCATTGAGCCTTCTTGCATGATGCGTTTTGTATTACGCATTCAATTTCAGTCGCGCTGCGGCGCGCGCCGTGATCGCGCCGCGCGCCGCCAGCGACGGCGCGCAACGTTCGCGCACATCGCTGACGACGGCCGCGGGCGCATGCGCCGGATCGCCCGCGTCGAACGGCGGCGCGGGCGCGTATTCCATCTGCAGTTGGATCGCCTGCGCCTCGTGCTCGCCGACGAGTTCCGCCGCGAGCGTCAACGCGAAATCGATCCCCGCCGTGATGCCGCCACCCGTGAACAGATTGCCGTCGCGCACCACGCGCTCGTGCACCGGCATGGCGCCCAGCTCCGCGAGCAGTTCGTGGTAGGCCCAGTGCGTCGTCGCACGCTTGCCGCGCAGCAGGCCGGCCGCGCCGAGCACGAGCGAACCGGTGCAAACCGACGTCACGTAACGCGCGCTCGCCGCCTGCTCGCGAAGGAACGCGAGTGTCTCCTCGTCTTCCATCAGATCTCCGACGCCCGAGCCGCCGGGCACGCACAACACATCGAGCGCGGGGCAATCGGCGTAGGTCGCGTCGGGCGTGAGGATCATGCCGGCGCTCGATTTCACCGGCTCGCGCCTCTTCCAGACGAGATGCACCTTCACGTCGGGCATGTGCGCGAAAACGTCGTAGGGGCCGGTCATGTCGAGTTGCTGCAGGCGCGGGAACAGCAACAGGCCGATATGTAGCGTCATGGTCTTCTCCTTGGTCGATGGTGTGTGCAGTGGACGAACCGATGCTACGCCGCTAGGCTATGGCGAAATTGACACACGCCCCACGTTTTCCGCCAACTTCGTTTCCGGAGACCGCCATGCCGGCCGACGCCCCACGCACCATCGACGTGCTCGCCTTCCCTGATGTCCAGTTGCTCGATGTCGCCGGTCCGTTGCAGGTCTTCGCATCGGCGAACGATCTTGCAAAGGCTGCGGGCTTGCCGCCGCCGTATCGTCCGCGCGTCGTCGCGCGAGGCGGTACGGTGCGCGCCTCGGCTGGACTGGGGCTCGTCGGCGACGCGCTGCCCGCGCCGAACGAAGCGTGCGACACGCTGATCGTCGCGGGCGGTTGGGGCGTGCACGAAGCGGTGCACGATCGCGAACTGGTCGACTGGGTGCGCGCGCGCTCGGCGCACGCGCGGCGCACGGCGTCGGTCTGCACCGGCGCATTTCTGCTCGCGGCGGCGGGCCTGCTGAACGAGCGGCGCGCCGTCACGCACTGGACGCGCTGCGCGGAACTCGCCACGCGCTTCCCGTCGGTCCACGTCGAGCCCGATCCCATCTTCATCCGCGACGGCGACGTGTGGACTTCCGCCGGCGTCACGGCGGGCATCGATCTGTCACTGGCGCTGGTCGAGGACGATCTCGGGCGCACGCTCGCGCTCGACGTCGCGCGCCAGCTCGTCGTGTTCCTGAAGCGCCCCGGCGGGCAGGCGCAGTTCAGCGCGGCGCTGTCGCTGCAGAAATCAGGCGAACGCTTCGGCGAACTGCATGCGTGGATCGCCGAAAATCTGGCGGGGGATCTGTCGGTCGGCGTGCTGGCTGCGCGCGTCGGCATGAGCGAGCGCAGCTTCGTGCGCCATTACCGAGCGCAGACAGGCACGACGCCCGCGCGCGCGATCGAACGCATGCGGCTCGAAGCCGCGCGGCGCCTGCTCGGCGATACGGCGCTGCCCGTGAAGCGCGTCGCCGCGCGCTGCGGCTTCGGCACCGAGGAAACCATGCGCCGTGGTTTTCTGCGTTCGCTCGGCGTGTCGCCGCAGGCTTATCGCGAGAGATTCACCGGGCACGACCGCGCCGACGCCGCGCAACCCGCATGAACGCCCGCACGTGCCGGCGCGACGGCTTTTTTTGTCCTGCGTACTCAAGGCTGTAAGCTCGCTGCCGTTACCCCATTAAGAACGTTTGCTTGAGGCGCGCGCCCCGGGCGGCGTGCGAGCGCAGTCGCTGAACGAGAACCGCCCGCCGTGGCGACAAAATGGCCTGGAGCGCCGATGAGTGTGTTTCCCGCGTACGACGCGCAGGTTGCCCGCGCAACCGCGGTCGAACCTGCAGCCGTAACGGCGACCGACGACAAGGTCTTCGCCAGCGTCGCGCCATCGATCGACGCCCTGTTGCACGAGGCCGCCGCGATGGGCTGCCCGCAACAGTGGGCGTGGTATCGCGCGGGCGAGCAATTGCATCTCGAGCGGCGCGGCGATACGCCGCTGCCCGGCGCGCAGACATGGCCGCATAGCATCGCCGAGGAACGGCTCGCGGAGATCTGCGGCGCGCAGGGCTGGCACTGCTGGCCGACCGGGCGCGGCGAAAGCGTGCTCGGCTGGCTGCTTGCGCCCGTCGCGCATCGCGACGACGCGCATCTCATCGAACTCGCGCGCACGCTCGGCGAGCGCGTGCAGGCCGACGCGCTCGCGCGCGCGCAACTCACGCAGCGCGTGCTCTATGAGATTGCCTATCTCGCGAGCTCGGTGCCCGAGCGCGCCGATTTTCTGCGTGGCGTGCACGAACGGCTCGGCACGCTCATCGACGCCGAGAATTTTTATCTGGCGCTCTACGATCGCAAGTCGGGGAAGATCACGTACCCGTATTACGTCGATGTGATCGATACCGATGTCGTCGCGGCCGAGAACTACGACATTCTGAATCCGGCGCGCCTGTCGATGACCGGCCAAGTGCTCACGAGCGCGCAGCCGCTTTTCATCACCGCCGCCGATATCCGCGCGGCCGAGCGCGCGGGCCGTTTCTACTGTATCGGCGATCGCCCCGAGTTCTGGATGGGCGCGCCCCTCAAGAATGCGAGCGACGAAGTGTTCGGCATGCTCGCGATGCAGGTCTACGACGTGTCGCGCATTTACACCGCCGAGGACCGCGCACTCTTTCTCGTCGTCGCGCGCCATGTGGCGATGGCGCTCGACCGAATCCTGCACCGCGCGGATCTCGAAGAGCAGGTCGCGCGCCGCACCTCCGAACTGTCGAAGCTCAACGCGGCGCTGCGTCATGGCATCGCGGAGCGCGAGCGTTCCGAGCACTTGCAGGCGGCGCTGTATCAGATCGCCGAGCTGTCGAGCCGTCCGGGCGACATGATGGAATTCTTTCGCAGCCTGCATGGCATCGTCGGCGAGTTGCTGTATGCGCGAAACTTCTTCATCGCGCTCTTCGAAACGGAAACGGGCGAAGTGTCGTTCCCGTATTACGTCGACGAGATCGTGCAGGAGCGCCCCGCGCCACGACGCGGTCAGCGCGGCCTCACGGAATACGTGATACACGAGCGGCGTCCCCGCCTCATCGATCATTCGGAAGCGTTGCGTCTCATCGAAGAAGGCGCATTCGAGATCGAGCATCGCGAAGTGCGCCTGCGTTCGTGGCTCGGCATTCCGCTCTTCGATGGCGACGTCGTGCGCGGCGTGCTCGCCGTGCAAAGCTATTCGCCGCTCGTGCGCTATTCGCTGCGCGATCAGGAGTTGCTGACCTTCGTGTCGCGCCATATCGACACCGCGCTCTCGCGCCGTCGCGATGCCGAAGCGCTGCATGCCGCGAATCTGGAACTCGAAGCGCGCGTGCAGGCCCGCACGCGCGAACTCGACGATGTCAACGCGCGCCTGCTCTACGAGAACTCGCACGATTCACTGACGGGCCTGCCCAATCGCAGCCATCTGATGCAAAAGCTGCGCTGCGCATGGCGCGACTATCAGACGCGCGGCGACCAGCTCGCGGTGATGTTCATCGACCTCGACCGCTTCAAGGTCGTGAACGACAGTCTCGGCCATCACTTCGGCGACATGCTGCTCGTGCAGGCGGCCGCGCGTCTGCGCGACTGCCTGCGCTCGACCGATCTGCTTGCGCGTTTGGGAGGCGATGAATTCGCCGTGCTCTCGCCGAATGCGCACGTGCGCGACGCGGTATCGATCGCCAAGCGCATCCTGGCCGCGTTCGATCTGCCGTTTCATATCGAAGAGCATGTCGTGTTCTCGTCGTGCAGTATCGGCATCGTGAGTGCGGACAGTCAGTTTCATACCGAGCCCGCCGATCTGTTGCGCGATGCCGATACGGCGATGTATCGCGTGAAGAACGCGGGCCGCGACAGCTTCGTCGTATTCAATCAGGAACTGCGACGTCAGGTGTCGGATCAGGTGGAACGCGAAGGCGCGCTGCGCAACGCCATCAAACGCGACGACGAACTGGTGCCCTACTTCCAGCCTATCGTCGATGTGAAAAGCGGCGAAGTCGTTGCGCTCGAAGCATTGATCCGCTGGCGTCAGCCCGATGGTCACCTCGTCGGGCCGGGTGAATTTCTTCCTTCGGTCGAAGGCTTGAGGCTCATCGGCAGGCTCGATCTGTATATGCTGGAGCGTGTCGCGGCCATCCTCTCCAATGCGCGCTTTGCGCACTGGCCGCCGGTGCATGTGAACTGCTCCAGCTACAGCATGACGCGTCCGGAATTCGCCGACGACGTGCTTGCATTGTTGCGGCGTTATCGCGTGTCGCCGTCGCGCGTGTGTCTCGAGTTGACGGAAGGCGCGCTCGTCGCCGAACCTGCGCTTGCGCGCCGCACCATGCAGCGCCTCGCGGACAACGGCATGTCCGTCGTGCTCGATGACTTCGGCGCGGGCTTCTCATCGTTGAGCTACGTGCATCAGTACCAGTTCACGGGCCTGAAGATCGACAAGTCGTTCATTCTCGAACTCACCGAAAGTCCGCGCAGCCGTGCGATCGTGCGCGCAATCGTCCGCATGGCCGAATCGCTCGATCTGACGCTCGTTGCCGAAGGCGTCGAGGACGCAGCGACGCTTGCCGTGCTTCGCGACATGGGTGCCGCGCAAGCGCAAGGCTATTTCTTCGACAAGCCGCTGCCGCTCGACGCGCTCACACGCGCATCGCTTGCGCCGCGCTCGACGACGGCAAGCGCGGCGCTATGAGTGCACCGCGCTTCAAGGCATGCCGCCCAGCGACGGCGAGATGATGCTGCCCGGCTCGCCCTTGGGCTCGCCGCTTTCATCGAACGCGGCGCGTGTCGAAACGGGCGCGTGATTCTTCGCGCAGGTCTCGACGCTGTCGTTGCCGAGGCATTGCTGAAAGCTGTCGGCGGTGGCCTTGGCGTCGAAGGTATAGATAGTGTCGCCGACCTTTATTTCTGTGTCGGACACGCGGTCTGCTGAGATAGTCATGTTGCGCTGCCTCCATTTTCGTTGAGTCGCGCCGACGAGACAGCATCAAGCGCGCCGAGGACGGGTACAGCCGTTGCTGATTCGTAAGCGTTATCGTCGCGTCGAACAGGAGGCGTAAATGGCACAGCATCCCGCGCATTCGCAGAATCATCGGCATCCGGACGAGCCGCCACCCCAAGAAATCGCCCGCGCGCTCAAGGGCGCCGAGTATCCGATGGGCAAGGAGAAACTTATGGCGCTGGCCAAAAGCAATGGCGCGGACGGCGAAGTTATCGCCGTACTCAACAAAATGACCGATCGTAATTTTGATAGCGCAGACGCCGTGCTGCGTGAAGCAGCCCGTGCGGAGTGATATGCGCGGCTTTCAAATGTACTCCGCGATGCGGCATCCATCGTGTTGCATCGCGCGACCGACACTTGTCTGAGCAATAGCTATTCTTGGCAGGTCCGACAGGGTTATCCCTCATCCGGACGGTGTTCGAGGGTTTCCATCACCGCTATAAATAAATTAAATGAACGCCGGTGCAATTTCCAATCGTGCATATGTCTTTATCGCGCTAGGATGAGAATGCGTCGATTTGGGATGCGCGGCTTTGCACGGCGCCCGCAGCAGTTGAACCGCGCAATGGCCCGGCATCCGTCTGGCCAATCATTGCACACGGAGGCTCTATGAAGTGGGAAACCCCGAGTTTCACCGATATGCGCTTTGGCTTTGAAATCACGATGTATATCGCCACACGCTAAATCGAAAATGACAAAACGGCCATAAAAATGGCCGTTTTGTTTTTCAGCTTATCGGATAGCCGTCATTTGCGCTGTAACGGTTCGGTATGTTTATTCGCCGGATCGGGAAGATCCGCGTTCTGCGCATCGAGCCCGCCCTTGCCCGGGACCTCCGGCTCATTGCCCGACCCATACGGCACTTCCGCCGTCTGATGCGGGTGTTGATCGAGCCGCCGGTTCTCCGGCTCGATTTCCGCTGCATTCGGCTTGGGAGCGGAATGCGGTTGCTCATGGCGCTTCTCTTCGCTATCGCTCATCGTAAGTCTCCTTTCGCTTGTTACGTCGAAGATACGAGAGCAACGCGCGTACCACTACGCGAAAACAAAGAGGCCCGCATCTGCTGCGGGCCTCCGTTAGCACCACTGCAGTGAGAAGCTCAGATTGCCTGCGTCGACAGTGCCGAGCCGATCACTTCGTTCGCCACCGCATCCACGGCCTCTTTCACGATGCCGACGATTTCGTCCACTTCTGCACGCGTCGTGACAAGCGGCGGCGCGAAGCCGAGGATATCGCCATGCGGCATTGCACGCGCGATCACGCCGCGTTCAAGCGCCGCCGCCGATACCTTCGGGCCGACCTTCAACGCCGCATCGAACGGCTTGCGCTCGCCCTTGTCGGCCATGAATTCGAGCGCCGCGAGCATGCCCGCGCCGCGCACTTCACCGACGAGCGGATGCGCATCGAACGCTGCATGCAGTTGCTGCTGCAAATACCCGCCGACATCGGCGGCATTCTGCGTGAGGTTCTCGCGCTCGAGAATATCCAGGTTGGCGATCGCCGCGGCCGCGCAGATCGGATGCCCCGAATAGGTCCAGCCGTGGCCCATCGGACCGAACTCCTGCGAACCTTTCTCGATGACATCCCACACCTTCTCACCGACGATCACGCCCGACAACGGCGCATATGCGCTCGTGAGCCCCTTCGCGACGGTGATGAGATCCGGCTTGATGCCGAAATGCTGCGCACCCATCTTCGAGCCGAGACGACCGAAGCCGCACACGACTTCATCGGAAATCAGCAGGATGTCGTGCTTCCTGAGCACGTCCTGGATTGCTTCCCAATAGCCTTGCGGCGGCGCGATGATGCCGCCCGTGCCCATCACCGGCTCCGCGATGAACGCGGCGATCGTATCCGCACCTTCCTTCGCGATCAGCCTTTCCAACTCTTCCACGCAATATGCGGTGAACGGCGCTTCGCTCATGCCGGCCGGCGCCTTGCGATACCAGTGCGGACAAACCGTGTGCTTTACGCGATCGATCGGCAGATCGAAGTTCTGATGGAAGCTCGGCAGTCCCGTGAGACTGCCCGTCACGATGCCCGAGCCGTGATAGCCGCGCTCGCGCGAAATGATCTTCTTCTTGTTCGGGCGGCCGAGCACGTTGTTGTAGTACCAGACGATCTTGATCTGTGTTTCGTTCGCGTCCGACCCGGACATGCCGTAATACACCTTCTTCATGCCTTCGGGCGACCAGCCGATGATGCGTGAGGACAATTCGATGATCGTATCCGTCGAGTGACCGACATACGTGTGGTAATACGCGAGCTTCTTCGCCTGCTCATAGATCGCTTCGGCTACTTCGGTGCGGCCATAGCCGATGTTCACGCAATAGAGACCCGCGAACGCATCGATATAGTTCTTGCCCTGATGATCCTGGATCCGGATGCCCTTCGCGCCGGTGACGATCTTGCCGGGCAGCGCGCCGCTTGCATGATCGTGCGCATGCGTCGACGGATGCA
Source organism: Caballeronia turbans (assembly GCA_001544655.2). GTDB lineage: Bacteria > Pseudomonadota > Gammaproteobacteria > Burkholderiales > Burkholderiaceae > Caballeronia > Caballeronia turbans. Next base: position 293,994 of record FCOD02000007.1, on the reverse strand, counting down.
TGAAGTGCGCGCGGTCTTCGGCGAACAGTTGCTCGAGCGATTGATTGTGCTGGGTCATGTGCTTTTCCTTGATTCGATGATGCGTGTCTTTGAGGATAGTTCTTTCAGGCCGCGCTCGTGAGCGGCAGGCCGAGATTGCCGAGGCAGAAATATTTCGTTTCGACGAAGGGCTCGAAGCCTTCCGCGCCGCCTTCGCGGCCGAGACCCGATGCTTTCATGCCGCCGAAGGGAATCGGCGCGCCGGTGAATTTCACGCCGTTCACCGACACCATTGCGAAGTCGAGTCGACGCACGAGCTGAAAGATCGTGTCGATGCGATTCGCGCACACGTAGGCGGCGAGACCGTATTCCGTGTCATTCGCGCGCATGACGGCTTCGTCGAGCGTATCGAACGCGGAAATCGCGGAAACAGGCGCGAAGTTCTCTTCGTCGTATATGCGCATGCCCGGTTTGGCATCGGCGACGACGGTCGGTTCATAAAACCAGCCGCCGAGCGCATGGGCGTTGCCGCCTGCGGTGATGCGCGCGCCCTGCGCTTTCGCATCCTCGACACGCGCGACGGTCGCATCGAAAGCGGCCTGATGCATGAGCGGGCCGACATCGACATCGGCTTCGAATGCCGTCCCCACTTTCAGCGCCTTAACCGCTTCCGTATAGCGTTCGACGAATCGTTCATAAAGCGAACGCGCGACGAGAATGCGATTTGCGGCGCAGCAGTCCTGGCCCGAGGTCTGGAACTTCGCGCCGACTGCGACGCGCACGGCGTGCTCCAGGTCCGCATCTTCGGTCACGATGAAAGGCGCATTGCCGCCCAGTTCGAGCGCGAGCTTCTTGATGCCCGCCTGCGCCGCCGTCTTCGCGACGAGAGTGCCGACGCGCGTCGAACCCGTGAAACTCACGGCGCGCACGCGCGTATCGCTGACGAGCGTTTCCATCGCCATTTGCGGTTCGCCGATGACGACGTTGAACACGCCCGGGGGAAAGCCGGCTTCTTCGGCGAGTTGCGCCAGCGCGATCGCGGAGAACGGCGTTTCGTGTGCTGGTTTCACGACGACGGAACAGCCCGCTGCAATGGCGGCGGCGGCCTTGCGCGTGATCATCGCCACAGGGAAGTTCCACGGCGTGATGAGCGCGGCGACTCCGACCGGCTCCATCACCGTGCCGAGATGCGCGCCGTCGATATGGGTCGGAATGGTGCGGCCCGTCAGACGCTTCGCTTCGTTCGCGAACCATTCGATGAAACTTGCCGCATACGCGATCTCGCCTTTCGATTCGGCAAGCGGCTTGCCTTGTTCGAGAGACAGAATGCCCGCGAGGTCGGATTGATGACGCATGATGAGCTCATGCCAGCGCAACAGCAGTGCGCTGCGCTTTTGCTGCGGCATCCAGCGCCAGGACTGGAATGCGCGATCGGCGGCGTCGATTGCGCCGACGATTTGCGCACGATCGAGCATCGGCACATGACCGATGACGTTTTGATCGGCGGGATTGGTCACTGCGATGGATGCGGCGCTGTCGCTATGGACCCAGCGGCCGTCGATATAACAAAGCGATTTGAATAGAACGGGATGACCCAGCAGCATGTTCGTCTCCTTGCTCGAAGCGTGCATTCGCTTGATTGATTCGATGCATCTAGTCTACGGTTCGTGCGGTCGGGGGATTTTTTGTTATCGGCTGGGCGTGTTGTTGTTTTTTCTGTCTGGGTTGAGGGTTTTTGGGGGTTTTTGGGGCGGGGCATTTGCGTGGAATCCTGTTTTCTCGTTGGTTTATTAGCGTTGCCCCTGTGCGGGGCAGTGCTAATAAACCAATAACGAAACGGGATCCGGCGAAACCACAAAGTCACATCACATCATCAGCCCAATCCGGCGGCCCACTAGCCACATCCTTCACGACTTTGGTAACGATATAGGTGAAGTACCTCTCGATCCCCAACTCCTCCACGAGCAGTGAATCAATGAACCGCTGATAGTGATCGATATCCCGCGACACGACCTGCAGCACGTAATCCACGCCACCCCCGGTGGCATAGCACTGCACGATCTCGGAAGCCGCCGCGACGCGCTCCTCGAAGCGCCGCATATCCTGCGCGGTATGACGCGATAGCGTCACCTCGACGACGATGCGGCTGCCCTTGAACGCACCGGTCCAGTCGATATCCGCGCGATACCCCCTGATGAGTCCGCTGTCTTCGAGCTTCTTCACGCGCTCCCACGCAGGCGAGATCGACAGATTGACCTCCTCCGCAAGGCGCGATTTCGTAATGCGGCCATCCCGCGCAAGAATCCGCAGAATAGCCAGATCGTAGCGGTCGAGCTTGATCAAGTCACACGCTCACGGCAATGTTGCGCTCGACGATATCCGCGACCACGGCCACGGTATCGCCCGTTTGTACAAGGCCCGGAAAGTGCCGCGCCGCCAGCAACCCGTCACGCTTCGCACGATATTCAACCGGCGCCGCCCCCGTGCGCGTGATGTCGTACACGCGCGCCAGCACGTCGCCCGCCTTCACCATGTCGCCAAGATCACGGCACATTTCGAGCAGGCCCGCATGCTCGCTCGTCGTGTAGCAGGAGCCATCCGGCATGTCGAGCAGCGTCGTCGTGCGCGCCTGATCATGCGTCACATCTTTCTCGATGATGCCCGCATACGCGAGAAATCCGTACACACCACGCTCCGCGACCGCGACGCTCTTCGCCGTCGACGAGCCGCCGCCGCCCAGTTCCGTCGATACGAACACCTTGCCCGCCTCCTCCGCTGCACTGTCATAGAGGCCGATGCTATCGAGCTCGAGCATGCGCATCGAATACGGCGCGCCGAACGCGCGCATCGCAGCTTCGCAACGTGATTGCTGTGTACCGTCGCTCAGCACGTGAATCGCCGCGAACGGCAGGAAGTCGAGCGTGCGGCCGCCCGCGTGGATATCGAGCACATAATCGGCGAGCGGCAACAGATGACGCTGAAAGTAATCCGCGATCTTCTCGGTCACCGTGCCGTCCGGCTTGCCGGGAAAGCTGCGATTCAGGTTGCCCGCATCGATCGGCGAGGTGCGCGAACCCGCACGAAACGCGGGATAGTTCATGAACGGCACGATGATCACGCGGCCGTTCACGTCGCCGGCCCTGAGTGTCGATGCGAGCTTCGCCAGCGCGATCGGCCCTTCGTACTCGTCGCCATGATTGCCGCCCGTGAGCAGCGCGGTCGGTCCGTCGCCGCGCTTGATCACGGTGACCGGAATCATCACCGCGCCCCACGCCGAATCGTCGCGCGAATACGGCAGCTTCAGGAAGCCGTGCTGTTCTCCATCGGCGTCGAAGTCGACGGTCGGGCTGATCGGTGACGCGCGCATCGTGCTACTCCTTCACGAACAATTTGCGAGGCGTGTTGCAGAAGGTCTCGACGCCGGTGTCCGTAATCAGGATGCTCTCCGTGATTTCGAGGCCCCAGTCGTCGAGCCACAGGCCCGGCATGAAGTGAAACGTCATGCCGGGTTCGAGGACGGTCTCGTCCCCGGGACGCAGGCTCATCGTGCGCTCGCCCCAGTCGGGCGGATAGCTCGCGCCGATCGGATAACCGCAACGGCTGTCCTTCTCGATGCCGAACTTGCGCAGCACCGCGAAGAATGCATTGGCGATGTCCTCGGTCTTGTTGCCCGGCTTCGCCATCGCAAGGCCCGCTTCGATGCCTTCGACAACCGCCTTCTCTCCTTCGATGAAATGCTGCGGAGGCTTGCCGAGATACACCGTGCGCGAGAGCGGGCAGTGATAACGCCTGAAGCATCCGGCGATTTCGAAGAACGTGCCCGCATTCGCGGTGAATACCGAGTCGTCCCATGTGAGGTGCGGCGCGGCGGCATCGGCACCGGTCGGCAACAGCGGCACGATCGCGGGATAGTCGCCGCCGTAACCGTCGGCGCCCGTGATGCCGGCCTCGTAAATCTGTGCGACGAGGTCACTCTTCTTCATGCCCGGCTCGACCTTGTCGAGGATGCGCGCATGCATCTTCTCGACGATGCGCGCCGCCACCCGCATGTACTCGATTTCACGCGCCGACTTCACCGCGCGCTGCCAGTTGACGAGCGCGGTGGCGTCGACGAACTTCGCGTCCGGCAGATGCTGGGTCAACGACGCATACGCCTTCGCGCTGAAGTAGTAGTTGTCCATCTCCACACCGATGCGCTTCTTGTCCCAGCCGCGCGCGGCGATCACTTCGGTCGACAGGTAATCCATCGGATGGCGCACCGGCGACTGCACATAGTGATCCGGATAGCCGACGATATCGTCGTGCGACATGAACACCGTGCGCTTCGCGCCGTTCGCGTCCTGCCCGCGGCCGTACCAGACAGGGTCGCCGTCCATCGCGAGCAGCACACATTGATGCACGTAGAACGACCAGCCGTCGTAGCCGGTGAGCCATGCCATGTTGGTCGGGTCGGTCACGATCATGAGATCGATGCCCGCCTTCTCCATCGCACGCCGCGTCTTCGCGATGCGCGCGTCGTACTCGCCGCGCTCGAACGGCAGGCGTACCACGGGCGCCCTGCGTTCATCCGCTTTCTTCTGTTGCATGATTTCGGACATCGTCCCCTCTATCAAGCGGTCACATCGTTGTGAAAAATGGTTCCTGCCTGGACCGCGCGCGCACGCTGAATGGCGAGCGTTGCGATCGCGGTGTCCTGCGCGCCGGTGCCGGTCAGATCGCACACGGTCACTTCATCGTCGTTTACGCGGCCCTGCGCCTTCTTCGCGATGACGTCGCCCAACTCCGGGAAAGACGCATCGGCAGCGATCACGCCGGCCTCGATCGCGTGATGCAATTCGCCCAGCACACGCACTTGCTGCACGCGATCGCATACATAGCGCGCCTTCGCAAAGACATCCGGTGCGATCTCGTTCTTGTGCTCGGCGTCGGAGCCCATCGCCGTGATATGCAGGCCGGGATGCAGATCCCGCGCGTGAATCAAGGGCTCGCGGCTCGGCGTCGTCGTGATGGCGATATCCGCATGCTTGAGCGCCTGACTGACACTGTCCGCGACATCGCATGGCAAGCCTTCGCAGTCACGCGCAAATCGATGCGCGCTTTCGGCATCGCGCGCCCATACGGTGACGTGCTCGATATCGCGCACGAGACGCAACGCCTTCAATTGCAGACGCGCCTGCTCGCCCGCGCCGATGATCGCCACGCGCCTCGCATCCTTGCGCGCAAGCCAGCGTGACGCGACCGCGCCCGCGGCCGCGGTGCGCACCGCGGTGAGATAGCCGTTGTCGAGCAATACGGCCTCGGTGAGGCCCGTGCGCGCCGACAGCACCAGCATCAGCCCGTTCAGGCTCGGCAAACCCAGCGACGGATTGTTGAAGAAGCCCGGACTGACCTTGATCGCGAAGCTCGGAAAGCGCGGCAAATAAGCGGTTTTCACGTCGACTTCGCCTTCGTGCTCGGGTATGTCGAGACGCAGGATCGGCGGCATCGCAACCGCTTCGGTCGCGAGCGATTTGAACGCGGCTTCGACTTGCTCGATCGCGTCGAGGTCGAGCGGCACGAGCTTGCGCAATTGCGCCTGCCCGAGCAGCACGGTGGAGGTATCGATGTTGGACATGGGTTCAGGCCGCTCCGATCAGGCGGCGATGCGTTTCGATATCGATATTGCTGCCGCTCACGACGATGGCGATGGGCCCGTCCTGCACCGCAATCGCGCCATCGAGCAGCGCCGCGATGCCCACCGCGGCCGCGCCTTCGACGACGAGCCGCTCTTCGCGATACGCATGCACGATGCCGCGCGCGATCGACACTTCATCGAGCAGCACGACGTCGTCGATGAGATCGCGCGTCATCGCGAAGGTATGCCGGTTTTCGAGGCCGATTCCGCCGCCGAGCGAATCGGCGAGCGTCTCCAGTTCATCGACGAAAACCGGCTTGCCCGCCGCGAGACTCGCGTGCATCGCGGCGCCGCGTTGCATGGACACGCCGATCAGCTTCGTACCGGGACGGATGTTCTTTGCCGCGAACGCGATGCCGCTGAAGAGCCCGCCGCCCGACAAGGGCACGACGATGCTCGCCGTATCCGGCAGCGCTTCGAGAATTTCGAGGCCGATGGTGGCCTGTCCCGCGATCACGCGTTCGTCGTCGAAAGGCGGCACGAATGCATAGCCTTCTTCGCGCACGAGACGTTGCGCTTGCACCTGCGCATCGTCCTGACTCTTGCCGTGGATGACGACGCGCGCGCCGAGCGCCGCCACCGCATCGACCTTGTTCTTCGGCACGAGCGACGACATGCACACCGCCGCTTCCATGCCGAGCGCGCGCGCCGCGTGCGCGACCGCGCGGCCATGATTGCCCGTCGATGCCGTGACGACACGGTTGCATCCCTGCTCGGCGAGTTGCGCGAGCGCATTGGTCGCGCCGCGCAACTTGAAGCTGCCCGTGGGTTGCAACGTTTCCAGCTTCAAATGGACCGGCACCCCCGCGATGCGCGAGAGTGACAACGAATGAACCAGCGGCGTGACGAGCGCGCGGCCTTCGATGCGCTGGCGGGCGCGGTAGACATCGGCGAGCGTGAGTGCGGACATGAGTGACTGGGTCGCGTGTTGGGTAACGATGCAACCCAGTCTAATGTCCTAAAAAATCGTTTTCGATTGTCCTAGTTCATTTAGTTGAAGTCGTGCACGTGCGGGTACTGGCCGAAGACCTCGCGCATGGTTTCCACGGCCGTGCGGAACGTACTCTCGCCGACTTCCGCGCCCACGCACAGCCGCACGGCATTGGGCCGGTCCGCGCCGCGCACGAGAAACGGATCGGGCGATGTCACCGCGATATTGCGATTGCGCAGCTCGCGCGTGATGCGATCCGCTTCCCATTCGTCGGGCACGCGCAGCCAGACCGACAGCGCGTTCGGATGACTGCCGAGTACATAGTCGCCGAGCACTTCGCGCACTACGCCCTGGCGCGCGGCAAGCCGCTCGCGCTGAATCTGCACGAGACGTTGCGCCGTGCCATCCATGATCCAGCGTGCGCTGACTTCCGCAATCGGCAATGTCGCCATCCAGCAACTGACGCGCAGCACGCTTTCCGCGCGCAATGCAAGACGCCGCGGCACCGTCATGAAGCCGGTACGCAGGCCGCTCAGCACCGATTTGGTCATGCTCGTGCAGTAAAACGCGAGTTCCGGAATCAGGCTCGCAATGGGTGTCTGCGTCCTGGCGGGCAGCGCACCGTAGACATCGTCCTCGATTACATACACGCCATAGCGCTCCGCGATACGAGCAATGGCGCGGCGGCGCGAATCGGGCATCAGCGCAACCGTGGGATTGTTCAGTGTCGGCGTGCACACGAGCGCGCTCACGCGCTCGCTGTCGCAGACCTCCTCGAAGTGCTCCGGGCGAATGCCGTGCTCGTCGATTTCCAGGCCTTTGAGCGTAAACCCCAACACATTTGCAGAGCCGATCACGCCGTGATCCGTGAGGCTTTCGCACAGCACCGTATCGCCGGGCCCGACGATGCTCGCCAGCGCGAGGAAGATGCCATGCGCGGCGCCATTGGTGACGAGCAGGGTCTCCACCTTCGCGGGCATGTTGAGCGACGCGAGCCATTCGACGCCCGCCTGGCGATGACTGTCGAAGCCCGCTATCGGCCTGATTGCGCGAATCCACGGCTGATCGTCGATGGTCGACAACGTCGCGCAGACCTTGCGCCACATCGCGTCGTGCTCGGCCGTATGCACGATGCGCGCAATGGAAAAATCGACCACCGAACGCTCGGCCGTGTCGAGCATGTAATTGGACATCGTTTCGGTCACGCGCGCGGTGACGAAGCTGCCGCGCCCGACTTCGCAACGAATCAGCCCTTGCCGCTCCAGTTCCTTGTACGCGTTGGTCACGGTCTGCACGCTGATCGCGAGATCCGACGCGACTTCGCGCTGCGGCGGCAAACGTGCGCCCGATGCGAGCGCGCCGCTTTCTATGTCGGCCGCCATCGCCTTGACGAGCCGCTTGTATTTGGACTGCACGCCTTGCACCGTGCGCACGGCGTCGCGCCATCTTTCATTCACGTGCCTGCTCCTCGCATGCCTGGTTCCATGCGCAATAGTGGCGCAAAAGCGCGCGTGAAAATAATTGTCCTAGAGCAATCGGAACAAATATATGGCTTTGTATTCTGCGTCGGTGGCTGCGCTGCGAGTCGATTCAAAGCCCTGCGGGATAAGGGTTTTCTCGGTGATTCGCGCATTCGCGCCATCGGATGGCCTACTCGATCACGCTTGAAAAACCATCACTACGGGAACGATATGAACACGAAGCGACTGTCTGGAATGCTGGCAGCAGCGTGCGTCGCGGCAGCTAGCCTTGCCGCCTATGCCACGAGCGCGAGCGCGGAAACCACGTTGCAGCGCATCCAGCGCACCGGCGAGGTGCGTATCGGCTATGCGAACGAAACGCCTTTCGCCTACACGACGCCCGATGGCACCGTGACCGGCGAATCGCCCGAGATCGCGAAGAAAGTGTTCGCCAAGCTCGGCGTGAAGAAGGTCGATGCGGTGCTCACCGAATGGGGCGCGCTGATACCGGGCCTGAAGGCCGGGCGCTTCGATGTGATCGCGGCGGGCATGTACATCACGCCGGAACGTTGCAAGCAAGTGGCGTTCGCCGATCCGCAATACCAGATTCCCGACACGCTGCTGACGATGAAGGGCAATCCGAAAAACCTGCACAGCTATGCCGATGTCGCAAAGCAACCGGACACGAAACTTGCTGTGATGGCAGGGACGGCCGAACTCGGTTATGCGCGCCAGGCCGGCATCAAGGACGACCAGATCCTGCAGGTTCCGGACACCACCGCGCAATTGCAGGCCGTGCGCGCGCGCCGCGCCGACGCAGCGGTCGGCACCGCATTGACGATGAAAGGTCTCGCCGGAAAAGGCGGCCCGCAGGTCGAAGCGATCAGCCAGTTCAACGACGATCCGAAGCACACCGGTTACGGCGCGCTCGCGTTTCGCCCCGAAGACACGGATCTTCGCGACGCCGTCAACAAGGAACTGCATCAGTGGCTCGGCACCGACGATCACCTGAAGACGGTCGCGCCCTTCGGCTTCGACAAGTCCAACGTGACGACCAAGAAAGCGCCGGAGCTGTGCGCCGGTTGAGCGGGCTTCAATAGCGACGCGCAGCGTCCATCCATTCGCGAGGAACCGTCATGAGTGACCTCAATGAGCTTTTGCCCCTGATGATGGAGGGCACGCTCGTCACGATCCAGATCGCCGTCATCAGCATCCTGCTTGCGATCGTCATGGCGGGTGTCGCGACGGCGTTGCGCGCCGCGCCCTACCGCGCCGTGCGCTGGGCCGGCAATGTCTATGTCGAGGTGTTTCGCGGCACGTCGTTGCTGGTGCAGCTATTCTGGCTCTTCTTCGTGCTGCCGCTGCCGCCCTTCAACGTGCAACTGACGCCTTTCACCGTCGCGATCGTCGGTCTCGGACTGCACTACGGCGCCTATGGCTCGGAGATCCTGCGCGGCGCGCTGCGCTCCGTGCCCGGCGGGCAATATGAAGCGGCGCTGGCGCTGAACATGCCCGCGGCCGCGCGGCTGCGCCGCATCGTGCTGCCGCAGGCGATGATCAACGCGCTGCCGCCCGCGACCAACCTGATGATCGAGCTTCTGAAAGGCACCTCGCTCGTCTCGCTGATCACGCTCTCGGACCTCACGTTCCGCGCGCGCCAGCTGGACGAGGCGACCTTCAAGACGGCGGAAGTCTTCGGACTCACGCTTCTCATCTACTTCGTGCTTGCGCAGGTGATCGTCGCCGTCATGCGCGTGTTCGAACGGCGCGTAAGCAGTCATGTCGCCATTCGCCGCACTGTCCCGGGGGCTGCATCATGACATCGCTGGGTCAACTCTTCGATGTGAAATACGCGCTGCATATCCTGCCCGAACTCGCGCGCGCGGCGACCTACACGATCGGCATCACGCTTGTCGGCTTCGCGATTGCGCTCGTGCTCGGCCTCGTGCTCGCGATCATGCGACGCAGCGAATTCGCGCCGCTCGCCAGGACGACCGCGTTCTTCATCGAGTTCATTCGCAGCACGCCGCTGCTGATCCAGGTGTACGTGCTCTTCTATGTCGCGCCGCTCTATGGCTTTACGATGTCCGCGCTGACGGCCGGCACGCTCGGCATCGCGGTGCACTATGCGTGCTACGTGTCCGAGGTGTATCGCGCGGGGCTCAACGGCGTCGCGCGCGGACAGTGGGAAGCATCGTGCGCGCTGTCGCTCTCGCCGTGGCGCACATATACCGGCGTGGTTCTGCCGCAGGCGATTCGCCCGGTGATTCCCGCACTCGGCAACTATCTCGTCGCGATGTTCAAGGACACGCCGGTGCTCTCCGCGATCACCGTCGTCGAACTGATGCAGCAGGCGAAGAACATCGGCTCCGAGACGTTCCGCTATCTCGAGCCGATCACCATGACCGGGATCTTCTTTCTCATCATCAGCGTGACGTTCGCTTCGGGCGTGCGTCATCTCGAACGGCGCGTGAGGCTGCCATGATGGTTCAGCATCGCGTATCGACCACTCAGACCCCGCTGGACGGCGCACGGTAATGCAACTCCAGGAGCAGCAGATGAAACGAGACCTCGACCCGGCGCTCGGCGCAGCGGCCGACGCCAGCGCGACCACGCCCATGGTGCGCTTTCGCAACGTCACCAAGCGCTATGGCGCGCTCACCGTGCTCGACGGCCTCGACCTCGATGTCGCCCGGAACGAAAAGGTGGCGATCATCGGGCCGAGCGGCTCGGGCAAGTCCACGCTTTTGCGCGTGTTGATGACGCTGGACCCGCTCACCGATGGCGTCATCGACGTGGACGGTGAACCGCTCACGCACGAAATGCGCGGCGGCAAGCTCGTGCCCGCATCGCCGCGACATGTTCGCCAGGTGCGCAGCAAGATCGGCATGGTGTTTCAGAGCTTCAATCTCTTTCCGCACATGAGCGCGCTTGCGAATGTCATCGAAGCGCCGATGAGCGTGCTCGGATTATCGAAGAAAGAAGCGACCGAGCGAGGGCGCGACCTGCTTTCGATGGTCGGTCTTTCCGAAAAGTGCGATCACTATCCGTCGCAGTTGTCGGGCGGACAGCAGCAGCGCGTAGCGATTGCTCGCGCGCTCGCAATGCGCCCGAAGATCATGCTCTTCGACGAAGTGACCTCCGCGCTCGATCCTGAACTGTGCGGCGAAGTGCTCACTGTGATTCGCCGGCTCGGCGAAGAACATAGTCTGACGATGCTGATGGTCACGCACCAGATGGGCTTTGCCAAAGACTTCGCCGATCGCGTGTGCTTCTTCTCGCAAGGCAAGATCATCGAGCAGGCGCCGCCGCAGCAGTTCTTCTCCGCGCCGCAGCATGAGCGCACGCGGCAGTTTCTGCGCGCGGTGACCGAAGCGCTTTGATCACGCGTTTTCTCGCGGTCCGATAATTGCTTCGCGCTCTTCGCATGGCCTGTTGCTTCAGCCACCGGAGAGTGCGATGTCCCCCACCCTGAATAAAGTCGCGCGCTTTGAGGATCTTTCCATCGAGCGCGGCACACGCGTATGCGTCAAAGCCGGCGACGACGCGAAGGAAATCCCCATCCTGCTCGTGCGCGACGGCGACGACGTGCGCGCCTATACCGCGCAATGTCCCCATGCGGGCGGCCCGCTCGATGAAGGCGCGATCTGCAACGGGCGCATTGTGTGTCCCTGGCACAAGGGCACGTTCGAGGTGCGCGACGGCAGTCTCGTCGAGCCGCCGCCGCTGAAAGCGTTGACACGCTACGAAGCCACGATAAGGGACGGCGACGTGTACGTGTCCGCGCAAGCCATCGACAGCGGTGACGTCTCGAAGAAGCAGACGAACGCGAGCCGGACCATGCTCGTCGTCGGCGCGGGCGCAGCGGGCGCGGCCGCATGCTCGGCGCTGCGCGAAGCGGGCTTCGACGGACGCATCGTGCTTGCAGGCGACGACGCGCGCGAGCCCTACGATCGCACGTCGCTCAGCAAGTTCACACTCGCAGGCGACATGCCGCCCGATGAAGTCCCGCCGCTGCTCGACGACGATTTCTTCGCGAAGCACGATATCGAACGCATCGAATCGCAGGCCGTTCGTCTCGATCCGAAGGAGAAGCGCGCCGAGCTCGCGAACGGACAGAAGATCGAATACGAAGCTGCGCTCGTGTGCACCGGCGGCGTTCCGAAGCCACTCGATATTCCCGGCGCAGAACTCGAGCATGTGCATCTGCTGCGCACGCGCGAGGATGCACGCGCGATTCTCGCATCGCTCGAAGGATGCAAGCACGTGGTGATCGTGGGGGCGAGTTTCATCGGGCTGGAAGTGGCTTCGTGTCTGAGGAAGCGCGAAATCGACGTGACCGTCGTCGCGCCGGGGAAGACGCCGTTTGCCAGGCAGTTCGGCGAGCGCATCGGCGAGATGTTCAGATCGTTGCACGAAAAGAACGGCGTGACGTTTCATATGAATGCGCGCATCAGCGCATTCGCAGGCGATGGTGCAGTCAGCGAAGTGATCCTCGATTCGGGCGGCAAGGTCGCGGCCGATGTCGTCATCGCGGGCACGGGCGTCGAGCCGGCGACGTCGTTTCTGTCGGGCCTCGCGCTCGCGGACGATGGAGGCGTCGACGTCGACGCAACCATGCTCGCCGCGCCCGCGTTATACGCCGCCGGCGATATCGCGCGCTTTCCCCTGCCGCGCTCGGATCAGCGACTGCGCATCGAGCACTGGCGCGTGGCGCAACAACATGCGCGTGTCGCCGCCTACAACATGGCGGGCAGCGCGCGGGAATATGTCGGCGTGCCCTACTTCTGGACGTTCCACTACGAGAAGACCTTCGACTATCTCGGGCATGTCGAGAAGCCGGATAGCATTAAAATAGACGGCGATCTCGATGCGCAGCATTTCATTGCCTACCTGATGAAAGACGGACGCGTGGGCGCGGTGATCGCATGCGAACACGAAACCGCGGTATGCCGTCTCGCCGAAGCGATGCGCGAGCCGCTCACGCTCGATGACGCGCGGCGCGTCGCGAACGCTTGAGAAACCGACATGGCCACGAAGCAGCCCGGCGTCGAACCGGATCAGGCTCCCGAGTCGCTGGACGAATGCCGCCGCTGCGCGCTCTGGGAACATGCGACGCAAGCGGTCCCCGGCAAAGGCCCGCGTCACGCGCCGATCATGATCGTCGGCGAGCAGCCCGGCGATCAGGAGGACTTGCAGGGCAAGCCTTTCGTCGGGCCGGCGGGCGCGATGCTCGATCGTGCGCTCGAAGAAGCCGGCGTCGCACGCAGGGAGGTCTACGTGACGAATGCCGTGAAGCACTTCAAGTGGGAGCCGCGCGGCAAGCGGCGATTGCACAAGACACCCGCGCAGCGCGAGATCGACGCATGCCGCTATTGGCTCGATCGCGAGACGGGTGATGTCGGGCCGAAGGTGATCGTCGCGCTCGGCTCGACCGCGCTCAAGTCCGTGATGCGCGATTCGAAAGCGACATTGCAGGCGTCGATGGGACAGGCGATCGAGCACGAAGGCCATGCAATCGTCGCGACCTATCACCCTTCGTTCGCGTTGCGGGCGCCCGATCCCGAAACGCGCGAGCGCGCCTACGTGGCTATCGTCGACGCGTTGCGCGAGGCGCATAGACTCGCCACGCATCATCGGAAAGAGCGTTGAGGTATGACTATGGCAACGAGCAAAACCCCATCGAAGAAGACAAGCAGCGGCAAGCGGCCCAGCACGCGGCAAAGGCATTCGCTCGGGAGTGCCCGCAAGAAGCCGGCGCGTTCCACGCATCGCTGGTCACATCATGTGATGGAAACGAGCGATGCAATGGATATTCAGCGCGATATCTTCAAGACAGGCAATGCGCAGGAAATCGCGGATTCGCTCAAACGGTCATCGACACGCAGTACGCGACGCAAAGGCTCGCCGTTTCAATCGGCCATGTCGATGCTCAACTTCTATATCAATCGCGCGGGACGCAATCTGCCCAAGTCGCGCAAGAGCACGCTCGAGCGCGCAAAAAAACGTCTGCGCGAGGCATTCGGACGCAAGCCCTGAAAAAGAGGCCCGAAAACGATCGCGCGCGGCCTCGTCGAAACGAAACCGCGCGCATTGCTTCCTGCCACTTCTCCAGAACGATCAAGGTTGCCGCTGGCCGCCCTGATGCTGCGGCAACGGCTGGTTCTGCTGCCGCTGACCGGATTGCTGATCCTGTTGCGGCTGCCCCGGCGATTTTTCCTGTTGGCCATGCTGCCGGTGTGACGGGTTCGATTGATTGGGCGTAGACGGCTGATTGCCCGTTTGCTTTTGATTTCCGCTCATAAAAGCCCTCCTGGCTGTGTCATCGCGCATCGAAGACGCGTAATGACGTTGCAGTGGTGAAAGCCGCGGCTCGCGCCGCATCGACATTCGAGCATCACGCGTACCAGACACGGCAGCCGCGCGTACGAAGGTGGCGCGGCGCGATGTACGCTGCGGGCGTGCAAAAACTGCCAGACGAATGCAAGCCTTGCAAGGTCATGAGGAACGGCGCTTGCTGCCGCTACGCATGACGCAACCCCAAGGAGACATCGATGGCTCAGGAACCCCCTCTCAATCCCGGCGATGAAGCCGAACCCGGCACGCCTGGCACGGGCGAAGATCTCTGTCCGGACTGTAACGGCTCGGGCAAGCTCGACGGCGCCGACTGCGAGACCTGCGGCGGCACGGGCAAAGTGACGCAAGGCATCGGCGGCGGCTGAACCGGACGTTCGACTCGTCAGGAGCGCAGGTTTGAAAACGAAAACAAAGCTACTTATGCGAGCGACGGCGCTCGCCTTGATGATCGCGAGCGGCGCGGCCACCGCCGATACCACCGCCGGCGATTACGCGCAGGGGTTCGGCCCGAATCCGACGCTGCCCGCGCCGCACAAATCGATGATGCCCACGGTCAACATCGCGCCCGCGAGGCCGTGGGCGCAAGGACAGAAGCCCATTCCCGCCGCGGGCTTCGACGTCACCGCCTTTGCCGCGGGCCTCGATCATCCGCGCTGGGTCGCGACCTTGCCCAATGGCGACGTGCTCGTTGCCGAAAGCAACGCACCCGCCCAGCACGACGAACACGCCGGCATCAAGGGTTTCGTGATGAAAAAGGTGCAGAAACGCGCCGGCGCCGGCGTGGAAAGTCCGGATCGCATCATGCTGCTGCGCGATGCCGACGGCGATGGCGTCGCCGAAACACGCACCGTGTTCATCGACAAACTGCATTCGCCCTTCGGCATGGCGCTCGTCGGCGATGAACTCTATGTTGCGGATACCGATGCGATCCTGCGCTTCAAGTACGAAAACGGCGCGACGCAAATCTCGACGCCCGGCGAGAAGTTCATGGACTTGCCAGCGGGCGAAATCAATCATCACTGGACCAAGAACATCCTCGCGAGCCGCGACGGCAAGAAGCTGTATGTGACGGTCGGTTCGAACAGCAACGCGGCGGAGAACGGCATCGACGCCGAGAACGGCCGCGCGGCGATCATGGAAGTGGATATCGAATCGAAACAGGCGCGTCTGTTCGCAACGGGCTTGCGCAATCCGAACGGCATGTCGTGGCAGCCGCAGAGCGGCGCGCTGTGGACGGTCGTGAACGAGCGCGACGAACTCGGCAACGAACTCGTGCCGGACTATCTGACGTCGGTAAGGGATGGCGCGTTTTATGGCTGGCCATACAGCTATTACGGCCAGCATGTCGATGACCGCGTGAAGCCGCAGCGCGCGGATCTCGTGCAATCGTCGATCGTGCCCGACTATGCGCTCGGCGCGCACACGGCTTCGCTCGGGCTCGCGTTCTACGACGGCAACGCGTTTCCGGAGCGTTATCGCAACGGGGCGTTCATCGGTCAGCACGGGTCGTGGAATCGCAAGCCGAGAAGCGGCTACAAGGTCATCTTCGTGCCGTTCGACAACGGCAAGCCTTCGGGTCCGCCCGAAGATGTCCTGACGGGCTTTCTATCGTCGGATGGCCATGCGCTCGGGCGGCCTGTCGGCGTCGCGGTGGATCGCAAAGGCGCGTTGCTCGTCGCCGACGATGTAGGCAACACGGTATGGCGGGTCGCGCCCGCCACGAAGTGAATGGCCGCGAAGAAGCCGACTCGGGAAGCAAAGAGCTATTTTGCGCTCGCGGAACGGCAGATCGTTGGTCTCTATGACGCAGGTGTGATGTCGCCTGCCGTATTGCATCACGTGGTTGCGGCTTATGCGGATAGCGGCATCGACTGGAACGAGGATGCCGCGCTGCGAACCGTGGATGGCCATTCCGTGCACGAAGCCGTGGTGCTCGTCATGATGCCGGGGCGCGCGCTGAAGAATGCGAGGAAGGACTTCATGTCGGTCGTCGCGCATCTTGCGGGCGGCGAATCGTCGTCGGCAGACGACGAAGAACCGAAAGCGGAAGACGACGAAGACCTGCTCAGTCAGCTAGGCGGCGATACGTCATCGCGTTCCAAGACCCGTCCCGCCAAGAAAAGCGAACAAGCACCGGAGCCGAAGCGCGCGGCCTTCAATCCGCTCGTCGGCGCGCGTGCCGTACCGGGGCACGACAAGCGCTGAACGCGTTCAGTGCGGGACGCCCGGCGCGATCAGATCGAGCAGATCGTCCATGTCGAATGGCTTTGCGAGGATCGGCACACCGAGATGCTTCGCGCGCTCCAGTTCGTCGGCGTAGCCCGTCATCAGCACGAGCTTTTGCGAAGGAAGACGCTTGATGATCTGCTCGGCCAGATCGATGCCGTTCATGCGGCCAGGCATCTGCACATCGGACAGCACGAGGTCGAAGCCATAGCCTTCGCCCAACAGCGCGAACGCGGCATCCGCGCTTTCCTCGTGATGCACCGTGCAGCCGAACACTTCGAGCACCGCCCTCACGCCCGCCGCGACATCCGCGTTGTCCTCGACGAGCAGCACCGTGGTGCCGCGCAGCGGCTCTCCCTCGTCGTCCGTCGCGGGTACGAGCGGCGGCGTCGTTACATCGGGTGGCACGCATGCCTTGGACGCCTCGGGCATCGGCCCATGATGACGCGGCAGATAGAGCCGCACCGTCGTGCCGGAGCCCGTCACGCTCGTGATGCGCGCGGTGCCTCCCGCCTGCTCGCACGCGGCGAGCACCTGCGTGAGGCCGAGACCGGCGCCCGCGCCGCGCTGCTTCGTCGTGAAAAGCGGCTCGAACGCGCGCCGCCGGACTTGCTCGGTCATGCCTTCGCCGTTATCGGTGATCGAGACGAGCACGTACTCACCATCCGGAATATCCGTTTCCGCGCCGCGCACGCGGGCATTCTGGCAGCGGATCAGCACGCGTCCGCCATGCGGCATGGCATCGCTCGCATTCACCGCGATATTCACGAGCGCAAGCTCCAGCTCGACCGGATCGGCCATCACGTTCCACAGATCGGGCGACAGCTCCAGCGTCACCATGACGGACGGATGCACCGATTTCTTCACCAGATCGAGCACGTTTCGCAGCCAGGCGCCCGGATCGATCAATTCCTGCCTGAGCGGCTGCTTGCGCGCGACGCTCATGAGCCGCCGCGCGAGCGACTCGGCGCCGGCGGTGGCGCGCTCCACCGCGAGCACTTCGCTTTCGACGTCGTTGAAGCGCTTGCGCCGTGCGAGCTCCATGTTCGCTCCGACCACCATCAGCAAATTGTTGAAGTCGTGCGCGACGTTGGCGACGAGATTGCCGAGCGCGCCCATGCGCCGCAGTTGCCGGCGCGACGCCTCGATGGAAAGGCGCGTCGCGACTTCGGCCTGCCATCGCTCCCATGCGGCCTGTTCGGCATCGAGCCGGCGAATCGAGAACGCAATCAGCAGCCACACCGCGATGCACGGCAACAGCGCGATCGCCGCGACGAGCGCGAGATTGTCGCGCCAGCGCTTTTCAACCACGGATGTCGCGTAGCCCGCCGATACATAGAGCGGCGAGTCGCCCACGCGCCTGAAGGCGAGCAGCCGATCGACGTGATCGATGCTCGAGCGCATGCGCATGCTGCCGTAGAGTTCGTTGTTGCGAAACGCGCGCGTAAAGCCCGTATTGGTTGCCGGTTGCGTGCTGCCGGCGCTCTCCGGAAAGCGGGCGAGGACGCTGCCGTCGCGGCGATACAGCCCGATGACGAGCGCGCGATCGCCCGCCGCGATCTCGCGATAAAAATCGGTGAAATAGCCGCGCTTCAACGCGATCGACACGACGCCGAGAAACTGCCCGTTGCGCGCGATGCGGCCCATCGTCGTCGTGAACACATCTGAACTCGCCACCTTGCCGCGCAACGGCAGCGAGAAGTACGTGACGGGCGCGACGGCACGCGCGGACCGGAAATCGTCGCGCTCCGCAATCGACACGGCCGGCGCCGGATACCAGCGGCTATTCGCGAGCAGCGCGCCGTTTTCGCCGAAGACGGAAATCGCGGCGATCTGCGCGAGCGTGCCGCTCATGTCGTCGAGCGTGCGGTGCAGACCTTCCTCGCGGCGCTTGATGAGCGCGTCGTCGCTGTCGCCGAGCAGATCGACGATGCGCGTCTCCAGTTGCTGATTCAGGTCGATCACTTTCAGCGCATGCTCGTCTGCAATGCGCGTGAGGCGCTCGATCAGTTCCTGTGCTTCAGCAAAGCGACGCTGATGATCGTAATAGCCATAAATGCAAAGGCACGCGAGCGGGATCACGATGGACGCGCCCAGCACGAGCAGCAGCATCCTTCGCATCGATGCGAAATTGCGCACGGGCAGCGGCAGATCGAATGTCGCGGTCTCTGTGGAGTCCAAGCGATGCGCCTCCGAGGGAATCGACCGGTATATCCTACCCGGCGCGCGCTGGAAGCGATATGAGGAATAAAGACCGTGCCGGACCTGGCATGCTCTTTTGGCGCGGCGAGTGCGTCGATCGCACTCGCCTTCCTGCCGTCATTCGATGCGACGCATCACGATGCGAGCGCCGCCTGTGACCTCCGATAGCGCGTGAAAGCGCTGGCTGCTCTCCGCGTCACCCCGCCATTTCCCGATCCGGCGTTGCCGAGATGCGATGAATCGCGAGATCGGCGCCATTGAATTCTTCTTCGCGATCGAGCCGCAACCCGACCGTCGCCTTGATCGCGCCATACACCGCCGCGCCGCCCGCGAGCGCGAGCGCCACCGCACCGACCGTGCCGATGACCTGCGACCACATCGACACACCGCCGATGCCGCCGAAGCCCTTCTGCCCGAAGACGCCCGCGGCGATTCCGCCCCACGCGCCGCACATGCCGTGCAGCGGCCACACGCCGAGCACATCGTCGATGCGCCAGCGGTTCTGCACGCACGTGAACATCTGCACGAAGAGCACGCCCGCCACCGCGCCGACGATCAGCGCGCCAAGCGGATGCATGAGGTCCGAGCCCGCGCACACCGCGACCAGACCCGCGAGCGGGCCGTTGTAGGTGAAGCCCGGATCGTTGCGGCCGGCGAACCACGCGGCAAGCGTGCCGCCGACCATCGCCATCAGCGAGTTGACCGCCACGAGGCCGCTGATCTTGTCGACCGTCTGCGCGCTCATCACGTTGAAGCCGAACCAGCCGACCGCGAGCACCCATGCACCGAGCGCGAGGAACGGAATGCTCGAGGGCGGATGCGCGGCGATGCGTCCATCCTTGTGATAGCGCCCGTGACGCGGCCCGAGCAGCAGCACCGCCGGCAGCGCGACCCAGCCGCCGAACGCATGGACCACGACCGAGCCGGCGAAGTCGTGAAACGGCGCGCCGAATGCCTGCGTCAACCAGCCCTGAATGCCGAAGCGCTCGTTCCACGCCACCCCTTCGAGCAACGGATAAACGAAGCCGACGATCACGCAAGTCGCGAACAGTTGCGGATTGAACTTCGAGCGCTCGGCGATGCCGCCCGACACGATCGCCGGAATCGCGGCGGCGAAGGTCAGCAGGAAGAAGAAGCGCACCAGCGCGTAGCCGTTGTGCTCGGCGAGGATATCGGCGCTGTGCATGAACTGCACGCCATACGCGATGTTGTAGCCGATGAAGAAATACGCGAGCGTCGAAACCGCGAAGTCCACGAGGATTTTCACGAGTGCATTCACCTGATTCTCGCGGCGCACGGTTCCGAGTTCGAGAAAGGCGAAGCCCGCGTGCATCGCAAGCACCATTGCGGCGCCCAGCAGCAGAAAAAGAGTGTTGGTTCCGGATTGGAGTGCCTGCATGTTTTTCAACGGTCGTCTGAAAGAGGCGCTGGTTTTGCAAGTTCCGGGCCAAGTTGGCGCAAACAGCATCGGAACGGTGCGCAATGGGCGTTGGCGCGGTAAAGCGTGGTGCAACGTGCGCCGCGAATGGTCATTTCGCATCGCTCGAACTTGGTGCAATGCTCCGTCGTGTTGCATCTCATGCACCGGATATGCGCCAGATATTTCATCACGACAGCTTTTAGCATGGTGAACGAAAGCATTTCACGTGGCGCACCGATGCGTCGTGCCGCGAGTATCCTGACGTGTGTAGCCGCGAAAAACTGGAGCCGTCGATGTCTTCTCACATCGAGTATCTGGGCGAGCATGTGCGCATGGAACCGCACGCGCTCGATCCGCGAGTCGTCACGGTCGTGCTCGACCGTGCCGAGCGGCGTAACGCGGTGGATCGCCACATCGCGGATGCGCTGCGCCAAGCGTTCGAGCGCTTCGACGCCGACGATGCGCTGCGAGTCGCCGTGCTGTGGGGCGCGGGCGGCACGTTCTGCGCAGGCGCCGATCTCTCCGCACTCGAGGACGACGCGCGCCGCAACGAGATCCATTCCGACGGCAGCGGCCCCGGCCCGATGGGACCGACGCGGCTCGCGCTGAACAAACCCGTGATCGCGGCGATCGCGGGACATGCGGTCGCGGGCGGGCTCGAACTGGCGGCGTGGTGCGATTTGCGCGTCGTCGAGGAACACGCGGTGCTCGGCGTGTTCTGCAGGCGCGTGGGTGTGCCGCTCATCGACGGCGGCACGATCCGGCTGCCGCGTCTCATCGGCATGTCGCGTGCGCTCGATCTGATCCTCACCGGACGAGCGGTCGACGCGACGGAAGCGCTTGCCTTCGGCCTTGCGAATCGCATTGCGCCGCAGGGCGAAGCGCGCGGCGTGGCGGAAGCGCTTGCGTGCGAACTGGCCGCGTTGCCGCAGGCCGCATTGCGTGCGGACCTGCGCTCGGTGCACGAGAACGCGTTCGACGCCGACATCGCCCGGGCATTGCAGCGAGAAGGCGCGAACGGATATCGCTCGATATTCGATGAAGGTCTCGACGGCGCGTCGCGTTTTCTCTCGCGCGCGTCGAGTCCGAAAGGACAGGCAACATGAACTCAGTATTCGAGAACCGCAGAGCCGCGGGCCGCGCGCTCGCGCAGCATCTCGGCGCTTATCACGGCCGCGCCGACGTCACCGTGCTCGCGCTGCCGCGCGGCGGCGTGCCGGTTGCGTATGAAGTGGCGCGCGCGCTCGGCGCGCCGCTCGACGTGCTCGTCGTGCGCAAGCTCGGCGTGCCGGTGCAACCCGAACTCGCGATGGGCGCGATCGCATCCGGCGATGCTTTCTATCTCGACGAGCGCATCGTGCAATACGCGGGGGTCGCGAAGGACGATCTCGAACGCGTGATCGCGAAAGAACGCGCCGAGCTTGCCCGGCGCGAGAAGCTGTATCGCGGCTCGCAGCCGCCGCTCGATGTCGAAGGACGCGTCGCGATCATCGTCGATGACGGCATGGCGACCGGCGCGACGATGAAGGCCGCGGCGATGTCCCTGCGTCATGCGCATCCGTCGAAGATCGTCGCGGCGCTGCCGGTGGCGCCGCTCGATTCCGAAGCGCGCGTGGACGAAGTGGTCGATGAATTCGTCTGCGTGCTGCGCCCGCATCAGTATTACGGCGTCGGGCAGTTCTATATCGACTTCGATCAGACAAGCGACGACGAAGTGCGCGAGCTGCTCGACGCCGCGCGCAAGGCCGCCTAGCGCATCCAGGGCGCGTCGTGCGCTTCCTGCGTCTTGCCGTACTTCACGCGCGCGGTCTTCAAGACTGATTTATCGATGACGCCTTCGTCCACGAGCGACTTCAACGCGGCGATGACGATCGACACGCGATCCACTTCGAAGAACGCGCGCAATGCCTGCCGCGTGTCGCTACGGCCGAAGCCATCCGTGCCGAGCGTGACATAGCGGCGCGGCACGTAGGCGCGAATGAGTTCCGGCACCGCGCGCACGTAATCGGTCGCCGCGATCACGGGACCACGCGATCCTTCGAGCGCACGCGTGACGAACGGCGTGTTCACATCGTCGTCGCTCAGGCGGGCAAGACGTTCGGATGACGCGCCGTCGCGATGCAATTCGGTATAACTCGTCACGCTCCACACGGCGGCGTCGATGTTCCAGTCGTCCTCGAGCATCGTGCGCGCAGCGATCGCTTCGTTGAGAATCGCGCCGGAACCGAGCAATTGAACCTGGGCTTCGGCTGCGTCGCCGCCGATGCGATAGATGCCGCGCAGAATCCCTTCGCGCGTTTCTTCATCCAGTGAGCCGCCGGGCGCGGAAGGCTGTGCGTAATTCTCGTTGGTCACGGTGACGTAATAGAACACGTCGTTCTGGCGCTCCATCATGTCTTTCATGCCTTCATCGACGATCGCGGCGACTTCATAAGCGAACGCCGGATCGTAGGCGCGGCAGTTCGGAATCGTCGAAGCCGCGAGATGGCTCGTGCCGTCCTGGTGCTGCAGGCCTTCGCCGCCGAGCGTCGTACGCCCCGCCGTCGCGCCGATGAGAAAGCCGCGCGAGCGCTGGTCCGCCGCCGCGAAAATCAGATCGCCGATGCGCTGAAAGCCGAACATCGAGTAGTAGATGTAGAACGGCAGCATCGGCAGATCGTGCACGCTGTAGGACGTCGCCGCCGCGATCCACGACGACACCGCGCCCGCCTCCGAGATGCCTTCTTCGAGAATCTGCCCGCGCGTGTCTTCCCGGTAGTAGAGCATGGAGCCCATGTCCTCCGGCTCGTACAACTGGCCGAGCGGCGAATAGATGCCCACTTGCCTGAAGAGATTCGCCATGCCGAAGGTGCGCGCCTCGTCCGCGACCACCGGCACGACGCGCTGCCCGATGGTCTTGTCCTTCAACAGGCTGCCGAGCATGCGCACGAAGGCCATCGTCGTCGACATCTCCTTGCCGGATGCGTCGAGCGCGAATTGGCCCCACGAATCGAGCGCGGGCGGCGCAATGCCTTGCGATGCCTTCGCGCGACGGCGCGGCAGATAACCGCCCAAAGCCGCGCGGCGCTCATGCAGATAGCGCATCTCGGGTGCGCTGTCCGCAGGCTTGTAGAACCTGACTTGTTCGACGTCTTCATCCGAGAGCGGCAAACGGAAGCGATCGCGAAACTGCTTGAGATCGTCGAGATCGAGCTTCTTCTGCTGATGCGTCGTCATGCGGCCCTGTCCCACCGTGCCCATGCCGAAACCTTTCATCGTCTTGGCGAGAATCACGGTCGGCTGGCCCTTATGCGACAGCGCTTTCGCATAAGCAGCGTGCAGCTTGCGTACATCGTGGCCGCCACGGCGCAAGCGGTCGATATCTTCATCCGACATATGCGCGACGAGTGCCGCGAGTTCCGGATTCTGGCCGAAGAAGCGCTCGCGGTTATAACGGCCGTCGTTCGCCGAGAAGGTCTGGAACTGACCATCGACGGTATGCGCGAAGGCGCGCAGCAAGGCATTCGTGCGATCGCGCGCGAACAGGCCATCCCAGTCCGATCCCCACAGCACCTTGATCACGTTCCAGCCCGCGCCGGTAAACTGCGCTTCGAGTTCATCGACGATGCGTCCGTTGCTGCGCACGGGACCGTCGAGCCGCTGCAAGTTGCAATTGATGACGAACACGAGGTTATCGAGTTGTTCGCGCGCCGCGAGCGACAGCGCGCCGATCGATTCAGGCTCGTCCATTTCGCCGTCGCCGAAGAAGCCCCACACCTTGCGCCCTTCCGTGCGCAGCAGATTGCGGTTTTGCAAATAGCGCATGAAGCGCGCTTGATAAATCGAGTTGATCGGGCCGATGCCCATCGAGCCCGTCGGAAATTGCCAGAAGTCGGGCATCAGCCATGGATGCGGATACGAGCACAAACCCGGTCCCTCGATCTCGCGCCGATAGTGCTTCAGATGTTCTTCGTTGAGAAAGCCTTCGAGATAAGCGCGTGCATACACACCCGGCGACGAATGCGGCTGGAAATAGACGATATCGCCGCCGTTGTTCGCATCGGCCGCTTTGAAGAAGTGATTGAAGCCGACTTCGAACAAATCCGCCGCCGACGCATAGCTCGCGATATGGCCGCCCAGTTCGCCGTATGCGCGATTCGCGCGCACGACCATCGCGAGCGCATTCCAGCGCAGCACGGCGGCGAGTCTTTCTTCGATGTCGAGATTGCCGGGATAAGGTGGCTGCTGCGATACGGGAATCGTGTTCGTGTAGGGCGTCGCGCGCGCCCGCGCCGATTCGATGCCCACCGACAGCGCGTGCTCCGCGAGCCTGTCGAAAAGATATTGCGCCCGTTCCCGCCCGACATGCGCGACGACGGCATCGAGTGCCTCCAGCCATTCTGCGGTTTCGCCGGGATCGATGTCCTCACGTCCCTTGGCAAGAGAAAGAAGCTGGTTGGTTCCGCTCGATAAGTCGGTCATGGTGCGACTCCGCTGTGGCTGAAAGATGATTCAAGCATATCCATTGACGCGCAGAATGTGCGTCTTATTTGGCTGCGGCCGCGCTTTGCGGTAGTGTGTTTATTCTTCCAGAATGCCAAAAACCGGAATCTTTCGACTATGACGGCCAGTGTGAAGCAACGGCTCGACCGCACCGACATCGGAATATTGAATCAGCTTCAGCAAAACGCGCGCATCACCAATTCGGAACTCGCGCACGCGGTGAATCTTTCGCCGACGCCCTGCTTCAACCGCGTGCGCGCGCTGGAAAAAGCCGGGCTCTTCAAGCAGCACGTGACGTTGCTCAATCCCGAAGCGCTCGGGCTTTCCATCAATGTTTTCATTCAGGTGAGTCTGGAAAAGCAGATCAAGGATGCGCTCGCGCGTTTCGAGCAGGCGATCAGCGAGCGCCCCGAAGTGATGGAGTGTTATCTGATGACGGGCGACGCCGATTACCTGTTGCGCGTCGTCCTGCCCGACGTGGCCGCGCTCGAGCGCTTCATTCTGGAGCGGCTCACGAAAATGCCGGGCGTTTCGAACATTCGTTCGAGCTTCGCGCTCAAACAGGTGCGTTACAAGACCGCGCTGCCGCTGCCCGCATCCGGGCTTACCCTGCCCGATCAGAACTCCGACGAAGCAGAATGGACCTGATCGTTACGCAATGAGCGATCGACCCGCGATTACTGGCGCGATCATCGTCGACCCGATTTTCACGCTCCATTGCTGAACTAGAATGGGTTGAACCGGCGCGGCCTCGCGCCGGATCACCGGTCGCGCGCGGAGGATGACATGCCGACTTATCAATACCGTTGTCAGGATTGCGGCGAAAACTTCGAGCACGCGGAGCACATCGCCGAGCATGCGACGGTGCAGCTCAAATGCCCCAAGTGCGGCAGCGAGAAAGTCGCGCACGCGCCCGCACCGTTCGTCGCGAAGACCACCAAGAAAAGCTGATCCTCACGCCGCGCGGAAGCGGAGCTCGTGTGATGGCAGTCCGCCCAGACGCTGCGCGACGTGATCGATGAACGCGCGCAGTCGCGGCGCTTCGTGACGGCTCGGCGGCCAGAGAATCTGGAACACGCCTTCCGTACGCATATGCGCGCCGAGCACCGCCCGCAGCAAGCCGGCTTCCAGCGCGCTCTTCGCGACCAAATCCGGCACGCATGCGAGGCCTAAGCCCGAGATGCAGGCGGCGAGCACCGCTTCCATGTCGTTGAATGCGAGCGTCGCGTGCGGATCGATGGCGAAGGTGTGATCGTCGCGCGCGAAACGCCAGGGCTCGGACCGGCCGCTCGTCGGAGAACGGAAACGGATGCACGCATGGCCTTCGAGATCAGTCGGCGTCACCGGCTCGCCGTGTCCCGCGAAATAGGCGGGCGAGCCGACCACCACCGGCCCGTATTGCGCGAGCGGCCGTGCGAGCAACTGCGAATCGGCGAGACGTCCCGTGCGGATCACGGCGTCATAGCCTTCCTGCGTGACATCGACGACGCGATCGCTGAAATCGATATCCAGTTCGATGTCCGGATAACGCCGCCTGAAGTCGGGCACGAGCGGCATCAGGAGCCGGCTGCCGAGCGACGGCGCGCTGATGCGCAACCGGCCGCGCGGCGAAGAGGTCGAATGGAACAGTTCGTTCTCCGCTTCTTCCAGATCGGCGAGCATGCGTTTGCAACGTGCGAAGAAGCGCGCGCCTTCGTGCGTGAGTCCTATTCTGCGCGTCGTGCGATTGAGCAGTTGCACGCCGAGCTTCGCTTCGAGCCGCATCACGCTCTTGCCGACCGCCGACGCCGAGAGCCCGAGCGCGCGCCCCGCCGCCACGAAACTGCCGGACTCCGCCGCACGCACGAAGGCGACCATGCCGGAGAGACTTTCTGTCGAAGGAGGCGCGCCTGGTGAACTCCGGGCAAGAGATCCATGCGGAGCCTGCGATGGAACGGTCGTCATATTCATGATCTGGCGAGAAGTGAGGCGCGACGGAATGCGCCTGTCTCCTGCATGAACGTCCGCCACGCTGTTTTATTCCCGAAATTGCGTGCGGCGGACGCCTACCAGACGAAGGGCACGAGCCGAAAGCGCACGCGTTGCGCATAATCGGCATAGCCTTCGAGATGCGCGACGAGCTCGCGCTCCTCCATCACCGTGCGCCAGACGAGCCCCGCGAGCAGCAGCATGGAGCACGCGAGGCCCCACCACGAGCCGAGCACGAGCGCGCTCGCCGGGATCATGATGCAGGCAGCCGCATAGAGCGGATGACGAACGACCGCATACGGCCCGTTCGAAATGACACGATGCCCGCGCTCCGTCTGAATCCTCACGACCGGCGCGAGGAACGTGTTCGCGAGAAACACGCGCGCGACGAGCCAGAACGACACGGCCACGAGCGCAGCGCCGGCCGACGCGAGCCAGAGCGGCATGACGGACCAGCGAAAGCGCACGGCGTCGAAACCCATCAATACGAGCCACGCGCACCACAGCGCGCCCATCACGACGAGAAACACCTTGTCCCAAAGCGGCTGGCCGGGCTGCATCGGTGAGCGCATGCGTTCGGCTAGCAATGCGGGGTCGCGCCGCGCGATGAGCACGGTGACCGCGCCGCCGCCGCCGAACATCAGGAGTATCCACGCCCAGCCCGCGCCCCATTCGAGCGTGCCCGCCGCACCGAACAGCAGCGCGATGAACACCGCCGCTTCGACGATGGTTGCAATCGCAACTTTCGACGTGACGGGCATGGCGCGATGGTCTGTTCGTGCCGGGTCAGCCGTTCAATTCCTCGTGCAGCGCGACATATTCCTGCGCGAGCTTGTGACGCGGTTCGAGATAGATCATCGGGCGCGCGTGCTGATGGCTCTCGCGGATTTTCACGGAGAGCGACAGATGCGAATTGAGCACGGGCAGATCCTCGCCGCGCAGTTCGTCGACGAGTTGCTGCGGCAGGCTCGCGCGCGGCTGGAACTGATTGATGACGATGCCTTCGACGCTCAAGTCGGGATTGTGATCGTGACGAATTTCCTGCACGTTATCGAGCACCGAATAGAGCGCGCGACGCGAGAAGTCGTCGCAATCGAACGGGATCAGGCAGCGCTCTACCGCGATCAGCGCCGAGCGCGTGAAGAAGTTCAGCGCGGGCGGCGTGTCGATATAGACGGCGTCGTACTGTTGCAGCCCCTTTAGCGCGTCGCGCAGCTTGTAGATCTTGTAGCGCGATTCGAGCTTGCTTTGCAGCCCCTCGAGATTCGGATGCGACGGCACGATGTCGAGATTGTCGAACGGCGTCGAATGGATGAAAGATTCGAACGCCGGCTCGCGAAAACTATAGCTCAATGCCGATTCGAAGAAGCTCGCGAGATTCGGCTGGGCGTCGCGGGCTTCGGCGCCGAGCAGGTACTGGCTCGCGTTGCCTTGTGGATCGAGGTCGATGACCAGTGTGCGCAGGCCGCGGGAGGCGCTGATCGCGGCGAGATTGCAAACGATGGTGGACTTGCCAACGCCACCCTTTTGATTGAAGACCACACGGCGCATCGGGTTTTTCATCCTGGGTTTATGAACGCTCGTTTTTTTATGCGTTCTGTCTGTCTGGTAGATCGGTTCCCGGGATGTGATCTTAGCGCATCAAAATGACGGAGCTTTCGGGTTTGTTTACCTACTGCCGGATCCGGTTGCCCAGGCGACTTCCGGCGACCGCATGCTGTCGAATTCGACCGTCACCTCAGCGCCAGCGAAGCGTTTCCAATGCTGTCCGGGCTGAACGGAACTCCGCCGAGTTCTACGATGAAGCGCGTGGCGCCTTCAAAGCAGATCGTTGCCTTACGCTGGATCGACAGAGATCAAGGAAACGCAGGAATCGTAGGATCGGCCCCTTCGACATCCGCCTCCGGATGATGACTCTTCACGAGCGCCTCGATCTCCTCGACGCGATCCTTCGGCACATCCACCATCATCAGCAATTCGCCTTCTTCGATCGCATGCTCGAAGCGCCGCAAGCGCGTATTCGGAATGCCGACGCCGATCATCGTCGCGGCCCATGCGCCGAAGCCCATGCTCGCGAGCGTCATGCAAACGACTGCGCCGCCGGCAATCGTCAAACCCGCGGGCGGAAACGCCATTGCCACAAGTCCAGCGAGCGCGCCCGTCACGCCGCCGGCAGCCGTTCCGCGCGCGAGTGCGGGCAACAAATCCGTGCGTTGAACGAGTGTCGCCTGCGGCAAGTCCTCAAGCGGCTCGTGAGCCCGCGCGAGCACATGAATATGCCGCCATTCGATTCGCTTGAGCAGCAGTTCGTCGATGATCCCCTTTGCGCTCGCCACACTGGGGAGCAAAAAATAGATGCGCCTCATCTCGCACCTCCCTATCGGATCGTCATAAATCCAATATAGACGACGCGCACGAGAACGCTTTGCGGCACGCGTGAAGGCTTACGTTTTTCAAACGCTCGAACGAATGCGTGCGCCGCTCTCCTCGAAGAAATAGATGCGCTCGCGATTCACGCGCACACCCGCAGCCCCGCCGATCTCGCCCGCGAACGTATTCGGCACCTTCACGACCACCTGCTGCTCACCGACGTTCATCGTGACGAGCGAATGATCGCCGATCAGTTCGACCGAATAGATGCGCCCCTCCAGTTCGCCTTCGCCTTGCGCCACGAGCGAGCATTCTTCGGGGCGTACGCCGAGCGTCGCCTGGCCTTCATGACGAACCGCCGTCGCGAGCGAGATACCGGGCGCATCGAAGCGCCCTTGCGCGAGCTTGCCGCGCAGGAAATTCATCGGCGGGGAACCAATGAAACCCGCGACGAACAGATTCGCCGGGTCCGAATAGATGCGCGCGGGCGTATCGAGTTGCTGCAGCGCGCCCTTGTCGAGGACGGCGACGCGGTGCGCGAGCGTCATCGCTTCGATCTGATCGTGCGTGACATAAATCGTCGTGATGCCGAGTTCGTGCTGCATGTGCTTGAGTTCCGCGCGCATATGGCCGCGCAGCTTGGCATCGAGATTGGAAAGCGGCTCGTCCATCAGGAACGCGGCGGGCCGCCGCACGATCGCGCGCGCGAGCGCCACGCGCTGACGCTGTCCACCGGACAGCTGCCGCGGAAAACGCGACAGCAACGGCGCCAGTTGCACGCTTGCGGCCACTTCGCGCACGGCGGCATCGATCTCGCTTTTCGGGCGCTTTCGCACGATGAGCGGATACGCGATGTTCTCGAACACCGTCTTGTGCGGATAGAGCGCATACGACTGGAACACCATCGCCACATCGCGGTCTCGCGGCAACTGGTGCGTGACATCGGTATCGCCGACGAACACCGCGCCTTCCGTCGCCGACTCGAGTCCCGCGACGATGCGCAGCGCCGTCGTCTTGCCGCAGCCCGATTCGCCGAGCAGCACGAGGAATTCGCCCGCCTGCACGTCGAGCGACAGATCGCGCAGCACGCGCGTGTCGCCGAACGTCTTGCCGACGCTTCTCAACGACACGCTCTTCGACTGGCGCGCCGCCGCGATCTTCGTCAGGCGGGCGTCGTCGACCTTCACCGCCTCGCTTTCCATGACCGTCATCCTTTCACGGCTCCTACGAGAATGCCCCGCACGATGAAGCGCTGCAGCGTAAGCGTCAGCAGCATCACCGGCAGGATCATGATGAGTATCAGCACCGACATGTTCCACCATTGCGGGCCGCGCGTCGCGTTCTGCGCGGCGACGAGCAACGGCATCGTCTGGGCCTTCGCGGTCGTCAGAAAGAGCGCGAACAGGTACTCGTTCCACGAGAGGATCAGCACGAGCAGACCCGTTGCGACGAGACCCGGCGCGACGAGGGGCAGCACGATGCCGAAGAGTATCGAGAAGCGCGTCGCGCCGTCGATCTGCGCACTCTCTTCGATCTCGCGCGGAACGCCGTCGAAGAAATCGAACATCAGCCATACGACGATCGGCAGGTTCGCTGTCGCATACGTGATGATGAGCGCGAGATGCGTGTCGAGCAGGCCGACGTCCTTGAAGGTGAGATAGATCGGGATCACCGTGACGACGGGCGGCAGAATGCGCTGCGATACGACCCAGAAGAGAATGTCGTCGTTGTTCAGATGCTTGCGCGCGCGCCGCACGATCGGGCGCAATACGAGGAAGAACAACGCGAGCGCGACGGCCAGCGCGATGCGCAGATCGACATGCCCCCACGCGACCGCCGCGATCAGCAATGCGATCAGCAGGATGCCAAGGCCCACCGCCGCAACCGGCGGCCGATACTCGATGCGCGCGAGCGCATACGCCGCCATCGATCCGAGAAACACCGAAGCCGCCGTGCCACAGGTCGCGACGATCAGCGAATTCATATAAGGGCGATACGTGTCCGGCCCGAGATCGACGAAGATGTAATGCCACGCATCCAGATGCGGCTCGAAGTCGACGAAGGGAATGTAGAGCGGTCCCGTCGATACATCCACCGGCAGCTTGAACGACGTGATCGCCATCCAGTAAAGCGGAAACAGCACGACGAGCGACCAGAATCCGAGCAATAGATACGCGATCGCCTTGGCGCCGATCGGCAACTCATCCAGACGCGCGGGCACGAACCAGCGTTTCAACGCGCTCATCACTGATCTCCCCGCGCGCGCCGCACGACGAACTGAAAGAAGGACACGCATGCGATCGTCGAGACGAAGAACAGCATGTACGCCACCGCCGAAGCGCCGCCGAGATTCAACGCGCGCCATTCGATGAACGCGTGCAGCGTCATCGATTCGGTCGCGATGCCCGGACCGCCATTCGTCAGCACGTTGGGCAAGTCGACGATCTTGAACGCTTCGATCAGACGGATCAGCACCGCGCTCGCGGCGACAGGCGCAATGGACGGCCACGTGACATCGCGGAACACGCGCCACGCCGATGCGCCGTCGAGCTGCGCCGCTTCGATCTGCTCGCGCGAGGTGCCTTCGAGCGCGGCGAGCATCACGAGGAACATGAAGGGCACCCATTGCCACGTATCGCCGATAACGACGACGAGCCGCGCGAGCCACGGGTCCGCCGCCCACGCGATCTGGCCGAGGCCGAGCCATGACCATACCGGCGCGAGCGGTCCGATGGACGTATCGGCCATCATGCGGAACATGTACGCGATGCCGACGGGCGTCACCATGAGCGGCAGGAAGAACAGAAGGCGAAAGAAGCGCCCGCCCTGGAGCGGCAGCGTGCACAGATAGGCAAGCCCGAGCCCGACGAAAAATTGCAGCGCAACGCCGAGGACGACATAAAAGATCGTCACCATCAGGCTGCCGAGCGCGCCGCCGCCGCCGAGCGTGTTCGCCGCGAGCCACACGAGCGCTAGAAACGCGGATGCGCTGATCGATCGGCCGAGCGTGCCCATGATCGAGCGGCCGTCGCTTCTGAAGTAGCGATAAAACCACACGATCACCGCCAGCACGGCGATCACGATAGTTGCAATGCTAACTATCCCCGGCGCGCGGAACACGCCGGTGAAGTGATATTGCTGGCTGCCGGAAAAGAGCCGCACGTAGTTGCGCAGGCCCGTGAAGGTCAGTTGATAACCGCCCTCGCCCAGCTCGAAACGCGTGAGCGAAAGATAGGCCGACGTCACGAGCGGAAAGATCGAGAACGCGAGAATCAGCAGCACGGTAGGCAGCACGAAGACGAACGGCGCCTGCCGGTCGAGCCAGTTGGCGACGCGCGCGCGCGAGCCGGGCTCGTTCGCGGCCACGGACGATGCATGCGACGGCGTATTCATCGAGTCTCCATTGCGAAGCGAGCGCGTCACGAACGAACGCGCCCGCCTTCGTCATCACTTCGCGCCGATCGACGCCTTGTACGCGCGCAACTGGGCGTCCTTGCCGAGATCGTCGGTGATCTCGCTCCAGCCGCTGTCGATGGCCTTCATCGTCGCGTCCGCATCGATTTCGCCGGCGACGAAGCGCGCGACCGCCGTATCGAGCACGACCTGCTCATAGCGCTGATTCTGCGGAATGCGCAGATCGATGATCATGTTCGGGCTTTGCAGGCTCTGCTGGATTGCGCCGAGATACGACTTCGCCGCCGCGTCGCTCATGCCGGCCTTCTTCCATGCCGACATATCCGTGAATTGCGAACGCCGATACGGATTGAAGCCCGACGCGCCGATGGTCACGTCGACGTTCGATTGCGCCGGCTGGCTCATGAACGACAGGAACGCATAAGCGGCGTCCTTCACCTTCGGCTTCGCCTTTGCGTTGATGCCGCCCGACCAGCCGCCGAAAGCCGCAAACGGTGCATGATTCACGCCGTCGATCGCATAGGGACATGTGGTCTTGTCGCACGGCACGAGTTTGCCGGTATCGCGATCGACCACCTTGCGCGAGCCGGGCAGAATCACCGCGCCGACCTTGTCGATCACCTTCGACTGCTTCGGATCGATCGCCAGCACGCCGATGTCGCCCCAGTCGAGCGTCAATGCGCAATGTCCGGAGATGAACGCGCTGCGCGTGTCGCCGACATCGAGGTTGATTTCGTTGGGCGGTCCGTAAGTCGTCGATTCCTTGTAGATGCGCAATGCTTCCTTGAAGCCGTCGTTGTTCACGAGCGACTTGAAGTTGCGCGGATCGAAGAACGCGCCTTGCGCGGTGCCCTTCGATTGCAGATAACCGCCCGCGATGGAGATGATCGCCCAATACGCTTGCGCGTTACGTTTCTTGGAGATGCACGAACCCGCGACCGGCTTGCCGTCGCCGCCGAAGACCTTGCCGTTCGCGGCTTTTGCTATATCGAGGTAATCGTCCCAGGTTTTCGGCGGCTGCTTGCCGAGCTGCTGAAGAATGTCCGTGCGGTAGTAGACCATCTGGAAGTCGCCATCGAGCGCGACGAGATAGGTCTTGCCGTTGTACTTCTGCGAGAAGTCGACGAAGAACGGCATCACGTCGTCTTCCTTCAATGCCTTGTCATTCGCGACACGCTGCGTGAGGTCTTCGAGGAAGGCGCCTTTCGTGTAATCGACCATCCATTGCGGCGCGAAGACCGCCGCATCGACAGAATTCGTGCCCGAGGCCCAATCCGTCAAAAGCTTCTGATAAAGATCAGAGAACGGCACCGTCAACACGTTCACCTTCGCACCCGTCAGCTTCTCGAACTCGGGCGCGCGGCGTTGCAGCGGCTCGGCGATCTGCGGACCGACGAACGTCATCACGTTGACGGTCACGCCCTTGAAGTCCTCGGCCGCCATTGCCGGTGATGCACCCAGGCACGCCGCCGCGAGCGCCGCCACGGCGCCCACTTGCTTGAACAGGTTCATTGTGTGTCTCCTCCATTGCGGTTGACCACATGTGTCGCTTGTCTTTCTTGTCTCCTACTCCCTGAACAGGTCCGGTCTTTCAGCGGAAAAGCGCCGCAATTCCGCGACGACTTCATCCAGGTGATCGTGCATCGCGCGCGCGGCGGCATCGCCATCGCGTGCGCGAATCGCGCCGGCGATGCGTGTATGCTCGGCGAGCGTATGCGCGTGGCGCTCGGGACTCGCCATCAGACGGCGCGCACGATCGAGCGCATTGCGCGACGCCGCCACGATCTCTTTCACGCGCGGCAAGTTGATCGCATCGAGCAGCAGTTCATGAAATGCGAGATCAAGCAAATGGAACTCGCGCCGCAGGCCTTGCTGCACTGCGTCGGCCTCGCGCTCGAGGTTGGCGTCGAGCGCATCGAGGGTGGCTGCATCACATGCGGCGGCCAGCGTGCGCACGGTTTCCACTTCGAGCGCGCTGCGAATGAAGAGATGCTGACGTATGTCGTGCATGACGATGGGCATGACGCGTGTGCCGCGCTGCGGCAAGACTTCGACGAGCCCCACAGCCGCGAGCTTGGCCAGTGCCGACGAAACCGGGAAGCGCGACACGCCCATGCGCTCGCATACCGCGAGCTTGTCGATCATCATGCCGGGCTCCATCGCCAGGTTGACGATGGCCGCGCGCAGTGCCTCCTCGACTGCGTCGGTGAGGCTGCCGCGCTCTGAACCGTGCAATCGGGGCAACGCGCGGTAAGGGTCGGCGGCAAGACTGTTTTCATTCGTCGATGAGCTCACGCCGCCCTTGATTTCGCACTAACATGCTAGCAGGCTAGGAGGTCGAACACGCGTTGTCAATGTCGTTCGCTTGCGTGCATCGCAGCATATTCAGGCCTGTATAAAAGCCTCCGTTCAAACCCTGAGCATCGCCGTCACGCCACCTTTCGAGGAGATGAACATGACCAGCATCACGAAGCTCTCCGTGCGCGATATCCGTTTTCCCACTTCGCGTTCGCTCGACGGCTCGGACGCGTTGAACGCCGCGCCCGACTATTCCGCCGCCTACGTGATACTCGAAACCGATGCGCCCGGACTCGCGGGACACGGCCTCACCTTCACCATCGGACGCGGCACTGAAGTCGTCGTCGCGGCGGTGGAGGCGCTTGCGCCGCTCGTCGTCGGCAGGACTATCGAAGATATCGCCGCCGACATGGGCGGCTTCTGGCGCGCGTTCACATCGGATAGTCAGTTGCGCTGGATCGGCCCGGAGAAAGGCGCGATTCATCTCGCGACGGCGGCGGTCGTCAACGCCGTGTGGGATCTCTGGGCCAAGAGCGAGAAGAAGCCCGTGTGGAAGCTGCTCGTCGATATGAGTCCGGAACAGCTCGTGCGCTGCCTCGACTTCCGCTATGTGACCGATGCCATTACGCCATCCGAAGCGCTCGCCTTGTTGAATCGCCTGCATGCGACACGCGGCGAACGGGAAAAGGAAATGCTCGCTCAGGGCTTTCCCGCATACACGACATCCGCCGGCTGGCTGGGCTATGACGACGACAAGATTCGCCGGCTCGCGCGTGAAGGCGTCGCCGCGGGCTGGACGCATTTCAAGCAGAAGGTCGGCGGGAATCTCGACGAAGACATCCGGCGCGCGCGCATTCTACGGGAGGAAATCGGCCCCGACCGCAAGCTGATGATGGATGCGAACCAGGTCTGGGAAGTCGATGAAGCCATCGCGAACATGCGCCGTCTCGCGGAGTTCGATCCATGGTGGATCGAAGAACCCACGAGTCCCGACGACGTGCTCGGCCACGCCGCGATCCGCCGGCGCCTTGCGCCGATGATCGGCGTTGCGACCGGCGAGCATTGCCAGAACCGCGTGATCTTCAAGCAGTTGCTGCAAGCGGAAGCGATCGACTTCTGTCAGATCGATAGCTGCCGTCTCGGCGGCCTCAACGAAGTGCTCATCGTTCTTCTGATGGCTGCGAAGTTCGGCGTGCCGGTGTGTCCGCATGCGGGCGGCGTCGGCTTGTGCGAGTATGTGCAGCATATTTCGCTGTTCGATTACATCTGCGTGTCGGGTTCGCTCGATCGTCGTGTGCTCGAATACGTCGATCATCTTCACGAGCATTTTCTCGATCCCGTCGTCATTAGAAGCGGACGCTATATGCCACCCCAAGCACCCGGCTACAGCATCGAAATGCACGCGGCATCGCTCGATCGATACGAGTTCGGCAAAGGAGAAGCATGGCGCGAATGAACGCCCCTTCGTGGCAGGACGTCGTCACGCAAACGGAACGCGCGCTCGCATGCGGTGCGCTGCGTTCGTTCGATACCGTGCAAAGCGTGATCGAAGACGGCGGCGTGCCCTTCCTCGTGCGGCAAGCGGCGAACCTCGCACGAAAGGAGGAAGCGTCGAAGCTCGCGGCCAAGTCCGCGGCCGATGCGGCGAGCGCATGGCGCGATCCGTTCTCGCCGTGCGAAGAAGCGTTGCGTGTGGGCGATATCGGCGAGCGGCACTTCCTGTTGCTCAACAAGTTCAACGTGCTCGCGCATCATCTGCTGATCGTGACGAAGGACTTCGAGCCGCAGGATTCGCTTGTCGGCGAGGATGACTTCGCCGCGCTCTTCTCCTGCCTCGACCGCTTCGATGGTCTCGGCTTCTACAACGGCGGCACGGTCGCCGGATCGAGCCAGCCGCACAAGCATCTGCAAATCGTGCCGCTGCCGCTCGATGGACACGCGTTACCCGTCGAACCGTTCATCGAAGCCGCGCATACGAGAGGCGTTTTTCGCGCGCCGCAACTCGCGTTCGCGCACGCGGCAGCATGGCTCGATGACGATGCCGCCGCAAACCTGCACGCAACTTATCTGCAACTGATGAACGCGATCGGCGTGCAGCCGTTCGACGTCGCGGGTGTCGCGCACCAGAGCGCGCCTTACAACCTGCTCGTCACGCGCCGCTGGATGCTCGCGGTGCCGCGCAGCGTCTCGCATGTCGAAGGCGTCGCGGTGAATGCGCTCGGCTTCGCCGGCTCGCTGTTCGTGCGCGACGATGCACAGCGCAACGTCGTCGAAACACTCGGGCCGATGAAACTACTGGCAGACGCAACTATCTCTTGAAAACCACGGCAGCGCCCCGCATGTCCGCATCCAGACATCGGGAGTCCAACGAACATGGGAAGCCGGCCTCAATTCATCGACGATCTTGCGCGCGGGGCGCAGGACGCCGCGCCCTCCGTCCCGCTCGACGATACCGCCTTGCTCGACGCCTATTCGCGCACGGTCATCGGCGCGCTCGAGCGCGTGCAGCAAGCCGTGGTGTTCATCTCTGTCGAGCGCCAGCTCGCCGACGCGCGCGGCACGCGCCGTAACGTCGGCGGCACGGGCTCGGGATTCATCTTTACGCCGGATGGCTATCTGCTGACCAATAGCCATGTGGTGCATGGCGCGACGCATATCGTCGTCACGCTCGCCGACGGCGCGCGCTTCGATGCCGATCTCGTCGGCGACGATCCTGCGAGTGATCTCGCGGTGCTGCGCATCGGTTCACCGGAGCCGCTGCCGCATGTCGAACTGGGCGATTCGGGCAGTCTGCGCGTGGGGCAGATCGCGATCGCGGTGGGCAATCCGCTCGGGCTTGCGCAGACCGTGACGACAGGCGTCGTGTCCGCGCTTGGCCGCTCGCTGCGTTCTACTTCCGGCCGCATGATCTACGACGTGATCCAGACCGACGCCGCGCTCAATCCCGGCAACTCGGGCGGGCCGCTCATCAACTCGGCGGGGCACGTCATCGGGGTGAACACCGCCATCATTTCCGGCGCGCAGGCCATCTCCTTCGCCACCGCGATCGATACGGCCAAGTGGGTCATCATGCAGATCTTCGCGTACGGGCGCGTGCGGCGCGCGTATATCGGCGTGGCGGGCACGACGACGCCGATCTCGCGGCGCGTGCAGCGCTTCTTCGAGCTCGCCTCGGCGAGCGGCGTGCATGTGATGGAGATCGTCAAAGGCAGTCCGGCCGCGCTCGGCGGATTGCGCACGGGCGATCGTATCGTCGCGGTGGATGGTATCGCCGTCGACAGCGTCGATGGCTTGCAGCGCACGCTCGATGCATCGCGCATCGACAAGCCCGTGAAGATCGCGGTGCTGCGCGGCACGCAGAAGCTCGATATCGACGTGACGCCCGTCGAGCAGACGGGTTGACGCTGCGGCGGCGCATGTGATCGTCACACGCGCCGCCACGCGCGTCGCTTCGCTTCATTTTCTGCTGCCGGTCTCCCGCGCCGCTTCTCCCGCGTGCCCCGTGTCCCGTTCGGGCGCATTGGCGAACAGCTCCGCCAGGCGCTCGCGCAGCGCAGCCGCATCGCGCCGCAACGGCTCGTTCGTCGACGCGACGATCAATGCATCGATGCGCCGCTGCCAGTACTCGGGCCGCATGACGGCATGCCGCATGGGTTCGCCGTGCCCTTCCGTCGCGACACGCTCCAGTTCCGCGATCATCCGCCCAATGTGTGCGAGTTCCTCTTGCGCATGTTGATCGGCGCTCACAGGCGTCTCCTCCCTCGTCCCGCATCTGGATTCCCGCGCGGGTTCACACATGCTAAACGGCAAGACCGAAAGGTTTATTCCAGCGGCGAAGGGAAAACCCAAGCACATATTCGGGTCCGCGCCTTGCGCTATCTGTCACGTCTTGACGGCTATGTGCGCTAACAGCCGGTGCCGCTTGTGCGGCTCCGGCTTAATGTGAAAGCAGCAGGCAGTGTTCGCGCGCATGGGCCGCCCCGTCGAACGATCCTGCCCTGTCGGGGAAGGTCCTAAAAAGGATTGCCATGACCACGCACAAGAATAAACAGACGGCCTCGCGCCGCGGAGCGTTCCGTTGCACTGGCGCACAACTTGACGCCATATTGCGATTCGCTGAGGAACGCAAGCTCGACGATCAACCGCTGCATATCGTCGTCGCCGAATACTGGCGCTATCAGGCGCACGCGAAAGCGGCCTGATCGTTCGTCCTTCTCGCTGGTTTTTACGCTCGCCTGTGCGGGTCGCGGAGCGCTATTGTCCCGAAAGCACCCGCTGCTTGAGCACCCAGATCGCAGTCGGCACTGCGTAGTAGCCGCTGACATTGCCGGTGACGAGCTTGCCGGTTACCTGTATACGCGCGTTCTCGGTTGGCGTCGCATCGATGATCTGCACCGCCGACACGTTCGACTGCTGCCGCCCGCCCTGGCCCGCGCCTTGGCCCGCGCCTTGGCCGGTATTCGCGCTCAGCACGCAGATGGGGCCTGGCAGCGACAGCACCCACGCGGATTTCGCGGATGCATCTCCCTCGTGCGCGGCCTGGCGCGTCGCCGTGCCTTCGAGCGTGACGACATCGCCGTCGTTGTAGCAAGGCGCCGCCGCTGCGGAGCCTGCCATCAGTACCAGTACCCAAGCACAGGCTTTCGCAATCATTCGGACCTCGCGAAGAGCGCGTTGCGTGACGCGCGAATCCGGCAAATAAGTTCAGCTACTTTAGGTGATACGGGTTGGGGTCGCAACCTGCGCAAGACCGTGTTTGCCAAGCTTCCTTTCAAAACATTCATGCGGGAACGCGTGTTGCTGATGATCATCTGACGAATCGAACAGCGCGAGAGATGGATCGAAAACCGCGCACGAATACATCTGTTGCTTGGTTCGTGAAACGATGCGGGCCGACAGAGGGGGCGACGATGAATCAGGTCATAGTTGGAGTGTTCGGCTGCTATAGGGACGGGCATGACGCGCTTCGCGCATTGCAGCTCGCGGGCTTGCGACGCGACGATGCGCATCTGTATCGCGCGGGACGCGGCGAAATCGACATCGATGCGCTCCTGCCACCCACGCACGACGAAGACGACGCGGAGTACGTCGCGCATGGCGAACATCAGGGCGTGATCGGCGCCCGCAACCGTTTCGTGCCGCAAGATCCTTTGCCGCAGCGACCATCGGCACCGCCGTCCAGCGACGACACGACGCCGCAGCGCACGTTGCTCGTCATTCGCATCTCTGACGACATCAAACCTGGCGCCATCGGCGAAGTGCTGCACGAGCATGGCGCGATCGCCGTGAAAGACGCGAGCGGACACTGGCGCTTTTCGCCGTTCCGAAATCCGGCAGGCGTCTGAACGCGCACAAGTCAGTGCAGGCCGGGATGCGGCTTGCGCGTGGCGGGATGCGCTTCAGCCTCGGCACGCTCGTCGTCTTCGGGCGTGTCGTCGGAGGACGCCTCATCCGCCAGATCGCGTGCTTCCTGCGCCGCCGCCGCGGCGCGCAGCCTTCGACACTGCGCCGAATGGCGGAATGCCGCGAGCATGCGCACGACTTCGCGAGTTCTCGTTCTCATTGTTGCCTCCCTCGAAGCAGTTGAGAAACTACTTTAAGTGTAGGCGGCAAATCCTCAGGCGCAAGGCGTTCGCACGAAATAATGGCTTGCAGGCTTTCCCTTATTTGCGCGCATTTGAAGCCGGGCGACTGCTTGCGCAGATGTCCGGGTTTCTTGTCACTGCTTCGTTTGTCAACACCAACTTGCCGCTTCATATTCCGTTGGCATAACGCGGACCTCGCCGCAGAGGCACTGCTGACCGACAACGCACATGACGGCGGCGGCGAGAATAAAGAACTTAAACTGCGTCTTAATTCGGAAGACGCGATGACGCCGAAAAGCACGCCCGACCGATCGTGCCGATCGCAGCCGCACGCGATTATCCGAACCGTCTAGTACATTTGCCGCATCGTGACCTGTGCACAACACGGCGGAAAAGAACTTTACTGTCGCCTTGCCAGCGGTCTGCGATGCCGGGAGAATCGAAGCAACGGCCTGCAAGCCGTTCCTTCACACATGCCGTCAGCATGAACGCCGGGCAACGGTTTGCTGCACGCGACGGCGCATCACGAGAACTCGATGGCAACCTTAGAGGGCAAGGCGCGATACCGGATTGATACCGATAACACCGGCGCCGGTATCGCGATCATGATCCTGACGACAGCGACCTTCGCGGCAAGCGATTCCACCGTCAAGCTGATCGGCAACGCAGTCCCTCTACTGGCGCTACTCTGGGTGCGCTATCTGTTTCAGATGATCGTGATGGGGATCTGGCAAGTCCGGCGCCGCGCATTCGGTCTCTTCCGTTCCGGCAGCGTGAGGCTCCAGGTCGTGCGCGCGGTGCTGCTGCTCATCAACTCCGCTTGCACGTTCGCGGGCTTGCGCCATCTGCCGCTGCCGGTCACGACGTCGCTTGCGATGCTCGCGCCGCTCATCTCCACGCTGCTCGCCGCGCTCGTGCTCAAGGACGAGGTGCCGCGCAGCAAATGGGCGATGGTCGTCCTCGGTTTCATCGGCATGTTGCTGGTCGTGCGCCCGGGTGGCAGCCAGTTCAGCTGGACCGTTATCTTTCCGATCGGCGCCGCGACGTCCTTCGCGTGCTTCCAGGTGGTGTCGAGCCATCTCTCGCGCGTCGACGATGCAATCACAACCAACTTCCTCACGGCGCTCGTCGCCACCATCCTGTTATGCGTGCTCGTATGGATGGATCAGGCCGAAACCTTGCCCGCGCTCGCACAGGTGCGGGCGGCGAGCTGGCTGCTCGTCGTCTTCATGGCGACGATGGCAACCGTCGGGCACGGGTTCATGCTTCAGGCGTTGAAACGCGCCCCGCTTTCCGTGCTGACGCCGTTTTCCTATGGCCAGCTCGCGTTCGCGGCGCTCTTCAGCTGGCTGCTGTTCGGGCAGGCGCCTGACGTCTGGATGGCGATCGGCATGTGCGTGATCGCGGCGAGCGGCATCGGCACCGTGCTCCTGCATGGACGCAAGACGGCACCGGCCGTATCGACCGAAGTCTGACTTACAGGGAAGCGCGACAAACGGGCGCCCGAAGCGCCCGCGATCAGTTGGCGGAATGCGCGTGCAGCGCCTGGCCGGTACAGAGCCAGTGCGGATCAATGTCCAGCACCCGCGCGATGCGGTTGAATGCCGCGAATGGTGGAACCGTGATACCGCGCCGCCAGAATTGCACGTCGTGCTCGCTCACGTCGAGCCAGCCAGCGGCTTTTGCGGAACTGACGTTCGCCTTTTGCAAGGCGCGGTCGAGTCGTGCGGCCATGGCGCGCCGCAAGGCGTTGTCTTCGTGACTGCGTTCAAGATGGCCAAGGGTTTGGGAATGTCGCCCCATTTTCTTCAATTCTCTCAGATTTATATCTTTATGCCGTTCAGCGCCGGCTCATTCGCGCGAAAGTGAATCCTACGGATTTACGATGACGGAGCAGTGACAAAAATACCGACTACGTTCTCGCCCCGCTGGGTGCTCCGTCGCGCGTGTTGCAGTGCGACATTCTTTCAATTGACGCATCAAGGCGTCAAGTGGGGAAACAACGCATAAGCCAAGTTTTGGCTTAGGTGTTTACGATAGGTCGTAATGACAGCGCACCCGCGAGCGCTTTCATCTTATGGAAAATAACAGTCCTGATCGGGATCTATGCGCTTGCCGCAATACCGTCAGCGAAAACTAAATGACCGTTCGTATGATGTGATGTGTGATCAGGTTGTCGGATTAAATGAGCCTGCTTATTTACTTATTGCCACTCTGATTTTTGAATGATGGGCGATATGGTTTAAAGTCAAGCGGGGAAAACGTAATTGACACTCCACACGCTTTCCTTAAAATAGACCAATCGCTGCACTGCACAATCAAGTGCAAAATCAATTGGCAACTTCCCAATGGAGTCCAGAATGAGCAGTCTTGCGCCGGAAAATGTAGTCGCGTCACAGAAGGCGGGGGTCGACACGACTTTCGGTCTCGCCGCACAAGCCGTGGGGGGCTTCGAAAAGTTGATCGACCTGAACGTGCGCACCGCCAGGACGGCACTTGACGAGCAACAGGCACTCGTCGCCAAAGCGCTTTCCGTGCGCGATCCGCAGGAATTATTCGCCCTCCAGAACCAGCATCTGCAAAACAGCGCCCAGCGGGTGCAGGCGTACTGGCAGAGCGTCTATGAGATCACGACAGGCGTGCGCGGCGGCTACATGGAAGCGGCGCAGGATCAGCTCGAGAAATCGCAGCGTAATGTGCAGGCATTCTTTGAAAGCCTCGTGAGCAACGCGCCCGTCGGCAGCGAAGCGGTCGTTTCGGCGTGGAAGAACGCGATCGATGCCGCGACGCAATCGGCGAATTCGGCTTACGAAGCCGCCAAAAAGGCTGCGAAACAAGTGGTCGAAGCGGCGCAGAACGACGCCACCATCGCGGGCCAGACGGCCGTGCGCACCGTAGCCTCGAAACCGGCGAGCGCGAAGAAGTAAATCTCGCGAATGCCGGGAAGAAAGGCGGACACGTTCCGCCTTTTTCTTTTCCCGTGTCAGGCGGCGAGACTCTTCAGCACCAGTTCATGCGAGCGGCCGATCCACACCGCCGAGTCGCGATGATCGACGAGCGCATTGCCCGTATTCGGATGCATGAAAACATCGAGCGTGCCGTGATGGAGGGTGAGCCAGGCGAGCATCGGCGCGAGCAGTTCGCCGCCGAAACCCAACTGGAAAGACCACATCGGATGCGGTCCGACCGGACGTTCGTGAAAGCGTCCCAGGCGCAATGCGCCGCTTTGCAATTCCGTCGCAAACTGTTGCTCGATGACGAGCCGAAGCTGCCACGCCGCGTCGCGGCTCGCGGCGTCGAAATACACGTGCGCGTGCCAGTCGGCGATCGTGCGGGTGTCCGTGGCGTTCATCGTTTCATCCGTGCGCGGCAATATTGAGACACGTCTCATTCTACCGAACGCGTTTCAGCAACGTTCGAGCGTCCAGAGCACGGCGCCGTCATCGAACGCGCGATGGTGCGTTGTGCGCATGCCGATCCCCGCGCCGAGTCGCGACAACACGAACGCGTCGGCGAAGCGCGTCAATCCGCCGATCGGGTGCGGCGACGAGATCGCTTCTTCAGACAAGCGCTCGATCCACAGCCAGCCCGCATCGCCCGACAGGGATTGGACGCGCCCGTTCGTCAGACGCGCCCGCCGCACGAGGACGCGGCTTTGCGGCAACGCTTCATCGACGACCCAGATGCGCGCCGATGTCCGCGTCGCGCCGCCAAAAGCAATCCACGGCAATCCCGATGTGCCCGCCGCGATGAGAAACGCGCGCCGCGTCGTGGTCATCGCCCTTCTCCTTTTGCGACGTCCGAACGCTTCGCGGGCCAGATGCCCTGTTTGCCCGGCGACAGAATCCCGTTCGGATCGAGCGCCGTCTTGATCGTGCCGGACAGTCGCATCAGCGCGTGATCGTTGAAGTCGTATTGCGCGGCGGCCAGATCCATATACGAGAGATGCGTCCGATATTGCCCGTAGCCGGCCGCGCCCGCCTCGCGGATCAGCGTTTCGATCAGCGCGCCGGCAGCGTGCGATTGCTTCGGATCGTCGCGATCGAAAATCGCCGCGAAGATGTGATGCATCGCGCGCTCGCCCGCCGTGAAACCGCCGTAGTAATCGAAGCCGAATTGCGCGGCGCGCTCGCGAACCATGCGGACCTGCTTGACGGCATCGCGTCCGATCGGCGGGCAGATCGGCGAAAAATCGATATGCGCGCCTGTGCCGCCGCGCCAGTTCAGCAGATTGAACGCTTCGAGTCCGGGAATGCCGACTTGCGCACGATCGCCGCCGCCCTCGGGTTCGAGGGATGCATCGCGATACGGCATCTCGAAGAGCGTCGCGCCCGCGATCGGCTGAAAACGCGCCCGCACGATATCGCGCCGCGCCTTCACGAGCGACGGCGGTCCATATAAACAGAAGCGCAGATTCCAGCGCCCGATGCCGATCTTGCGCGTCATGGCGTCGATGGCGTCGTCGGGCATCGCGCCTTCGCCGTCGTACCAGGTTTTCCGCGTCGATAC
Source organism: Caballeronia turbans (assembly GCA_001544655.2). Taxonomy (GTDB): domain Bacteria; phylum Pseudomonadota; class Gammaproteobacteria; order Burkholderiales; family Burkholderiaceae; genus Caballeronia; species Caballeronia turbans. The sequence continues at coordinate 249,119 of FCOD02000007.1, read as the reverse complement.
GCCCGCGGCCCAGCGCACCGCGCTTTCGATGACCGCGTTGCTTTGAATCGTGCCGTCCATTCTGAGCGGACGCAGCGTATCGACGACGCGTTCGAGATCGTCTTCGCGCGCGAACGCGTAGCGGCAGATCATGTAGCCCTCGGGCGCGGGCATGAGCCGGATGCCGAGCTTCGTGACGACGCCGAAGTTCGACTGCTTGAACATGTCGTCGTAAGACGGCCCGAAGCCGCTCCTGAAAACCTGCCAGTCACGGCTCGACGTCATCGCGCCCATGCCGGTGCGCACGACATCGCCGTTTGCAAGCACGACCTCCATGCCGCACTGATGCGCCGCGTGGTCCCCGTACGGCGTCGTGCCATAGCCGCGTTCGAGCGTGTTGCCGATCACGCTGCCCCAGCCGGCCGCAGGCGGATCGAGCCAGAACCGCCGTGGTGTCCCGAGCGCACGATGCAGCTCGTAATACGTCACGCCCGGCTCGACCAGCGCATAACCCAGCGTTTCGTCGATCTCGATGATGCGGTTCATCCGGCGCAAATCGAGCACGACACAGCCGCGCATGCGCGGCGCGGCGCCGCCGTAGGCGAAGTTGCGTCCGGTCGATACGGTCCAGAGCGGCACCTGATACCGGTTCGCCACAGCCAGCGCCGCGCGCACGCCTTCGACATCCTTCGGCAGCACGACAGCGGACGGCGCGTGCGCGAGTGCATCGCCGGGTGCGAATGGATCAAGATACGAAGCCGGATCGTACGACACCGCGTCGCTGCCGAGCGCCGCCGCGAAGGCCGCGAGCGCCGCCCGGAACTGCGCCGCCGACAAGCCCGGCGGCAGCGGCGTCGCGCTCAATATCCGCCGCTGCTGCCGCTGCCGGACGTCGTGCCGGATGATGTCGAACTGCCATCGGTCTGACATCCCGCGAGCAAACCGGCGAGCAGAGCGAGCACGACTGTTGCGATTCTGGCGAGCTTCATGGAAGCACCTCCGAAAGGTTTGAAAAGCGGACACGGCGATTAAGCCGCTTGTCCATTAAACGCGCGGCGGTGTGCCGATATTCCTTCGCGAGGCCGTATGAGACAATTTCGCGCCGCGCAAAGCCCTCGCGCGCACTTTCACCCACGTCACGCGATGAAGCGCTACCAAGCCCTTGCCGACACGATGGCCGCCGAGATTCGCGCGGGCCGGCTGCCCGTCGGCACGCGCCTGCCGTCGGTGCGGCATCTGACGACGCAATACGGCGTCGGCCAGTCGACGGTCTTTCGCGCGTATTACCTGCTCGAAGAATGGGGCTTGATTCGCGCGCGCGAACGTTCCGGCTATTACGTCGCACCGGGCGCGAAGGTAGCGACGCAAGCTACTTCGCCCACGCCGCTCGCGGAGCCCGCGGCCATCGACGTGAGCAGCCTCGTCTTCTCCGTGCTCGATGCGGTCAAGCGTCCGGACGTCGCGCCGCTCGGCTCCGCGTTTCCGTCGCCGAAACTCTTTCCGCTGGCACGTCTTGCGAAGTCGCTCGGCCACGCGGCGCGCATGCTCGATCCGTGGAGCACGGTCGTCGACATGCCACCGGGCAACGAGCAACTGCGGCGGCAGATCGCACTGCGTTACATCGGCATGGGCATCGCGCAGCCGGTCGAGGAACTCATCGTCACGAACGGCGCGATGGAAGCGCTCACGCTCAGCCTCATGGCCGTCACCAAGCCGGGCGATGTCGTCGCCATCGAATCGCCCTGCTTCTACGCGGCGTTGCAGGCGGTCGAGCATCTGGGCCTGCGCGCGGTCGAGATTCCCGTCGATCCGCGAGAAGGGCTCGATCTCGACGTGCTCGCCGAAGCGCTCGTCAAGCATCCGGTGCGCGCCTGCTGGTTCATGACCAACTTTCAGAATCCGACGGGCGTGACGCTCTCCGTCGAGAAAAAGCGCGCGCTGGTCGGCTTGCTCACGAAGCATGACGTTCCGCTCATCGAGGACGATGTCTACGGCGAGCTGCATTTCGCGCCGGATCGTCCGCCGCCCGCGAAAGCCTTCGATACGACAGGTCTCGTGATGCATTGCGCGTCGCTGTCGAAGACGCTCGCGCCGGGTTACCGGCTCGGCTGGGTCGCGGCGGGCCGCTTCGCCGACGCGATCCGCCGGCTCAAGCTGATGACGAGCATCTCGACCAGCATCCCGGTTCAGGCGGGCATCGCCGACTATCTTCAGCACGGCGGCTTCGACAAACACCTGCGCAAGCTGCGCGGCGCGCTTCTCACGCAGCGCGGTGCGATGGAACACGCCATCGCGCGCTGGCTGCCGCCGGAGGTCGCGCATCAGCAGCCGGAGGGCGGCTATTTCCTCTGGCTGCGACTGGCCGAGCATGTCGACGCGATGCAGTTGCACAAGCGCGGACTCGAACATGGCATCAACGTGACACCCGGACCGATCTTCTCCGCGCGTCACGCGTTCGGGAATTACGTGCGCATCAACTTCGGCCATCCGTGGTCGCCGCAGGTCGAGGGCGCCGTGAAAACGCTCGGAGAACTTCTGCGCGCCGCGTCGTAGAAGGCCTTTGCGGCCGATTCGCCCATGCTAGACTGCTGTACATGCATACAGTATCCGAGCCCGCCTACACCGTCGCCGTGCGCGCGCTCTGCGAGTTCACCGCGAAACAGGGCGACCTCGATCTGCGCTTCACGCCCACGCCAAGCGCGCAGGAAGGCGTCGCGGGCCACGTCGCGGTGACGAGCCGCCGGCCGGCCGGATATCAGAAGGAAATATCGCTTTCGGAAACCTACGGGCCGCTCTTCGTGCGCGGCCGCGCCGACGGGTACGATCCCGCGCTCAACCGTCTCGAAGAGATCAAGACGCATCGCGGCAAGCTCGAATCGATGCCGCAGAATCATCGTCATCTGCATTGGGCGCAGGCGCGTGTCTATGCGCATCTGATGTGCCGCAAGCTCGGGCTCGACGCCATCGAGGTCGCGCTCGTGTATTTCGATATCGTCGATCAGACCGAGAGCGTGCTCGTCGAAACGCAGACCGCCGAAGCGCTCGCGACGCATTTCGCGGCGCAGTGCGAGCGCTTCATCGCGTGGGCAGAACAGGAGCTGGCGCACGGCGCGGCGCGCGATGACGCGCTCAGAGCACTCGTGTTTCCTCACGCGGATTTTCGGCCCGGCCAGCGCGCACTCGCGGAAGCGGTGTATCGCTCGGCGGTGTCCGGCCGCTGTCTCGCGGCGCAGGCGCCGACCGGCATCGGCAAAACGGTCGGCACGCTCTTTCCGCTGCTGAAGGCGTGGCCGGGCCAGCGGCTCGACAAGATCTTCTTTCTCACGGCGAAGAGCGCGGGACGGCAGCTCGCGCTCGATGCGCTGACGACGCTCGCCGCCAGGCCGTTACGCGTCGTCGAACTCGTTGCGCGCGACAAGGCTTGCGAATACCCCGATCGCGCGTGCCACGGCGAGTCGTGTCCGCTCGCGCGGGGCTTCTACGATCGCCTGCCCGGGGCGCGTGCCGCCGCCCTCGACTGCGCGCAGCTCGACCGCGCGTCGGTTGCCGAGGTCGCACGAGAGCACGAAGTCTGTCCGTACTATCTGAGCCAGGAACTGTCGCGCTGGGGCGACGTGATCGTCGGCGACTACAACTATTACTTCGATACGAGCGCCATGCTCTTCGCGCTCGCGGAGGCGAATCGCTGGCGCGTGTCGGTGCTCGTCGACGAAGCGCATAACCTCGTCGAACGGGCGCGCGGCATGTATTCCGCGACGCTCGATCAGGCCGCCTTCAATGCGATGCGTCGCGGCGCGCCCGTTTTGCTGAAGCAGGCGCTCGGCCGCGTCGCGCGAAGCTGGAGCGAAGTGACGCGTGAACAGGACGCGGCGAACATCGAATACGCGGCACATGCGGAACCGCCCGCGCGCCTGCTCACGGCGCTGGGGCAAGCCGTCTCGCTGATGACGGAAACGCTCGGCGAGCAGCCCGACGTCTTCACGCCCGAAATCTTGCGCTTCTATTTCGATGCCATGCATTTCACGCGCATCGCGGAACGCTTCGGTTCGCATTCGATCTTCGACATCACGCTTGGCCGGGTGGGTGCAAACGCCAAAAAACGCAATGCCGTGCTGTGCCTGCGCAACGTGATTCCCGCGCCGCATCTCACGCCGCGTCTGGCGCGCGCCCACAGCGTCGCGCTTTTTTCCGCGACGCTCACGCCCGCGCACTTCTACGCGGATACGCTCGGCCTGCCGGAGTCGAGCGTACGCATCGACGTCGAATCGCCCTTCTGCGCCGAACAACTCGACGTGCGCGCAATCGCCGACCTGTCCACGCGCTATCGCGACCGCGCGCGCTCGGTGGACCGTATCGCCGACCTCATCGCCGCGCAGCTCGAAAGCGCCGAGGGCAACTACCTGAGCTTCTTCAGCAGCTTCGAGTATCTGACGCAAGTCGCGGCGGCGCTCGCGCTCCGTCATCCGTCGATTCCATGCTGGCAGCAATCCCGCGCGATGAGCGAAGCGGCGCAACGCGAGTTTCTCGCGCGTTTCGTGGCCGGCGGGCGCGGCGTCGGTTTCGCGGTGCTCGGCGGCGCGTTCGGCGAAGCGATCGATCTGCCCGGCACGCGGCTCATCGGCGCGTTCGTTGCGACGCTCGGTCTGCCGCAGCTCAATCCTGTCAATCAGCAAATGAAAGCGCGCATGCACGAGGCGTTCGGCGAGGGCTACGCATACACGTATCTTTTTCCCGGCTTGCAGAAAGTCGTGCAGGCGGCCGGGCGTGTGATCCGCGGGCCGCTCGATCGCGGCGTGCTCTATCTGATCGACGACCGCTTCGCGCGCGCGGAAGTCCGGCGCCTGCTACCCGCGTGGTGGCAGGTGAAAGTGCTGCGGCAACGTGACCTGGGCGTATCGGGAAATCCGACTATCTAGACGCGCACGGTGCCGCCGTTAACGGGTCTATCGCGGGCATTCGTCTTGCTGCTCTCAGGCGCCTCAGGGACACGAAGATGTCCCGGCAGGGTCGAGAGAGCCCATTAAAGGAGAACCCACATGTCTGCCGCTCATACCCCGCGACCCATCGATGCGCTCGACGTGCTCGAAGCCGATCACCGCGCCATCGAACAACTGTTCGATGCGTTCGAGCGCGCGGAACGCAACGATTTCGAACGCAAGAACACGCTCGCCCAGCGCGCGTGCGAATTGCTCACGATCCACGCGATCGTCGAAGAAGAAATGCTGTATCCCGCCGCCCAGGAGGCGCTCGGCGCAGATCAGCGCATCGATGTGGACGAAGCCTACGTCGAGCATTTTCTGGTCAAGACGCTGATCGAACGGTTCGCGAGCCTGAAGGCGGGCGACGACGGTTTCGATGCGACTTTCAAGGTACTCAAGGAGAACGCGACGCATCACATCGAGGAAGAGGAAACGACGCTGTTCCCCGAAGTGCGCAGGACGCAAATGGATCTCGTCGCGCTCGGCGCGAGGATGGCGGCGCGCAAGGCCGCGTTGAAGGAGCGCATCGCGGAGACCGCGACGGCGCATTGAAGGCGCGTCGTTCCGAATTGCGCAGCAAGACCCGGAGTGCGTGCGCAGCGCGCGTGGCGCACACTGCAGGCAATTAACGCCCATCCGGAGAAACGACATGAAGGTGCTCGAACGCGCGACGGCAGACGATATCGGCGAACGCATCGACGCGCTCGACTGGGCCGATCTCGAAGCGCAACTCGATAGCTTCGGCTGCGCCACCGCGCCCGCGCTCTTTTCGCGCGACGAATGCGAGGCGCTCGCCGCGCTATACGATCGCGACGGCATCTTTCGCAGCCGCGTCGTGATGGAACGCCACGGCTTCGGGCGCGGCGAATACAAGTACTTCGCCTATCCGCTGCCCGAAACGCTGGAGCGCGCGCGCCGCGCGGTCTATCCGCATCTTGCGCCGATCGCCAATCGCTGGAATGAGGTGATGGGCGTCGAAACGCGCTATCCGCGCGAGCACGCCGCGTTCATCGAGCGCTGTCACCGCGCGGGGCAGACACGGCCGACGCCGCTCCTGCTACGTTACGTGCCCGGCGATTTCAACTGCCTGCATCAGGATCTCTACGGCGAGCACGTCTTTCCAATTCAGATGGCGGTCCTGCTTTCCGCGCCCGGCCGGGATTTCACCGGCGGCGAGTTCGTGATGACGGAGCAGCGTCCGAGAATGCAGTCACGTGTAGAAGCCGTGCCTCTTTCACAAGGCGATGCGGTGTTTTTCGCGGTGCATCATCGGCCGGTGCAGGGCACGCGCGGGCCGTACCGGGTGAACATGAAGCACGGCGTGAGCCGCCTGAGATCGGGGCGGCGGCATATGCTCGGCGTGATCTTTCACGACGCGCAGTGAGCGCAGGCGTTATTCGTTTTCGTCGAAGTAATGCCCGAAGCGCGCCTGCTTCGTCTTGATGTAGCGCTCGTTTTCCTCGCGCATCGGGATGGCGAGCGCGACGCGTTCGGACACGGGAATATCGTGCTTGAGCAGCGTGTCGAACTTCGACGGATTGTTGCTCATGAGGCGCACCGACTTCACGTTCATCGAGCGCAGGATCGCGGCGGCGGAATCGTATTCGCGGGCGTCGTCGGGCAGGCCGAGATGCAGGTTCGCATCGACGGTATCGAGCCCCTGCTCCTGCAGCGCATACGCGCGGATCTTGTTTGCGAGGCCGATGCCGCGCCCTTCATGGCCGCGCAGATACAGCAGGATGCCGCGATCCTCGGCGGCGATATAACGCAGCGCCAGATCGAGTTGCTCCCCGCAATCGCAGCGGTACGAGCCGAACACATCGCCGGTCACGCATTCGGAATGCAGGCGCGTCAGCACCGATTCGCCGTTGCTCACGTCGCCCATCACGAACGCGATGTGTTCGACATCCGTGTGCTTCACGCGATAGACGTAGGAATCGAAGGTGCCGTAGCGCGTCGGAATGGTGGCGGTCGCCACGAGTTCGACATCCGCGCACTCGTCGCACTCGCCGAAGCGGTGTTGCGGGTCCTGCACGTCCTGCGGGGGAGAAGCGGTTTTCATAGGTCAATCTGCGAGTCCACGACGCCGGACGCGGGCCCGATGGATCGTGCTCATCGCGCCAGCCCGGCTGGTCATGTTAAAGCCCATCGGGAAAGTTTGCAGATTGTCTCACGGCACGCGCCGCTTCCCCCGCTTTCCCGTACGGGCGTTCCGCTTATCGAACGCGTTCTCTCACTCCCGCTCTCACGCCCTCTGTCACGCCGGATTCTCGAAATTGCCGGGACTTCTATCCGTCGCGCGCCATTCGGGCTTGCGCACCGGGTCGGCCTTTTGCAGCGCAGCGCGCACGCCGGCTGCGTCGAAATCGCCGGTATAGACGGGCGTTGCGGGCTGCTGTCGCCATGAATCGTCGATTTCGCCTGCATCGACGGGATCGAAGCCGATTTCATCGACGAGCTTCATCACGACGGCTTTCGCCTTCGCGTCGTCGCCCGCGACCGGCAGCGCGATGCGCCCGGGCGTACCCGGAGGCTTGCCGCGATTGCGCAGATGATCCGCGTAGATATTGTTGAAGGCCTTCACGACCGGCCGCCCGATCTGCTGCTCGACCCAGCGGCTTTCCGGTGTGCCCTTCTCGATGCCATCGATACGACCGTCGCGCTGCTGCGGATAATAGTTGCCCGTGTCGATGACGACGACGCTCGCCGGCACGCCCGCAAACAGGTCTTTCGGCAGATTCGGCACTTTTGCCTGCGGAATCGTCACGACGACGACGTCCGCATCCTTCACCGCGTCGCGCGCTTGCACGGCCGTCGCACCGGTCTCGCGTTCGATGTCCGCGAGCGACGCCGGTCCGCGCGAATTGGCGATGCGCACGTCGTGGCCGTTCTCGCTGAACCGCAGCGCGAGCACGGAACCGATATTCCCGGCGCCGATAATTCCGATTTTCATACTGCCTCCTGGATAAAAGTGAAGCGACGAAGTGCCCTCGAGGAACCTGCAAGGGACGCGCGCAATCAGAATGCCTCATGCGGGAAAACGACAAATATGGCGCCGATAGCTCCGAGCTATCCCGACAATAAAATCAATCCACTTCGCAGGAGCGATAGTTTTCCTGTATAGTTCACCTACTTCTTCAACACCACTCCAAAAGGAACCTGGTAATGCCTATCATCAACAGCCAAGTCAAGCCGTTCAAAGCAACCGCCTATCACAATGGCGAATTCGTGACCGTCACCGATGAGAGCCTGAAGGGCAAGTGGTCGGTGTTCGTGTTCTACCCGGCCGACTTCACGTTCGTGTGCCCGACGGAACTGGGCGACCTAGCTGACCGCTACGAAGAATTCAAGAAGCTGGGCGTGGAAATCTACTCGGTCTCGACCGACACGCACTTCACGCACAAGGCATGGCACGACACGTCGGACACGATCCAGAAGATCAAGTACCCGATGGTGGCCGACCCGACGCTCGCGATCTCGCGCAACTTCGACGTGCTGATCGAGGAAGAAGGCCTGGCGCTGCGCGGCACGTTCGTGATCAATCCGGAAGGCGAGATCAAGCTGTGCGAAGTGCACGACAACGGCATCGGCCGTGACGCCGGCGAACTGCTCCGCAAGGTTCAGGCTGCTCAGTACATCGCGAAGAACCCGGGCCAGGTGTGCCCCGCCAAGTGGACGCCGGGCGCTGAAACGCTGACCCCGTCGCTGGACCTGATCGGCAAGATCTAAGTCTCGTTTTTTACGAGCGCTGCATCGGATCTGCCGCGGTTCAGCGGCAGGTTCACCCCTAAAGACGCCTTCGTCCGGCGCTGCGATAAACGCAGCGTCGCGGCGAGGTGCGTCTGCACCACCCAAAGTCAAGGAACGGACATCGCCATGCTCGACGCCAATCTCAAGAATCAATTAAAAGCGTATCTGGAAAAAGTCACCCGGCCGATCGAACTCGTCGCCTTCCTCGACGACGGCGACAAATCGCGCGAGCTGAAAAGCCTGCTCGGCGAAATCGCCTCGCTGTCGCACCAGATCAGCGTCGTCGAGAAAGAGGACGCCAGCGTGCGTCGTCCGTCCTTCACCATCGGCGAGGCGGGCAAGCCCGCGGGCATCCGGTTCGCCGGCATTCCGATGGGCCATGAATTCACGTCGCTCGTGCTTGCGCTTCTGCAAGCCGGCGGCCACCCGATCAAGCTCGACGACGCCACCATCGAGCAGATTCGCAATCTCGACGGCGACTACGCGTTCGAGACGTATTTCTCGCTGTCGTGCCAGAACTGCCCGGAAGTGGTGCAGGCGCTGAACGTGATGGCGATCATCAACCCGCGCATCAAGCACGTCGCGATCGACGGCGCGCTGTTCCAGAAGGAAGTGGAAGACCGCCAGGTCATGTCCGTGCCGATGATGTTCGTCAACGGCGACAGCTTCGGTTCAGGCCGCATGGGCGTAAAGGAAATCCTGGCGAAACTGGACACGGGTGCATCGGCGCGCGCGGCGAAGGAACTGGAAAACAAGCCGGTTTTCGACACGCTGATCGTCGGCGGCGGTCCCGCAGGCGCGGCGGCGGCGATTTATTCGGCGCGCAAGGGCATCGCGACGGGCGTCGTCGCGGAGCGCTTCGGCGGCCAGGTGCTCGACACGATGGCGATCGAAAACTTCGTCTCCGTGAAAGAGACCGAAGGACCGAAGTTCGCGACCGCGCTCGAAGAGCACGTGAAAAGCTATGAAGTCGACGTGATGGACGTGCAGCGCGCCGAAAAGCTCGTGCCGGGCCGCATCAACGAGATCCATCTGGCGAGCGGCGCGGTGCTGAAGGCGAAGACGGTGATTCTGTCGACCGGTGCGCGCTGGCGTGAGATCAACGTGCCGGGCGAGCGCGAGTATCGCGGCCGCGGCGTGGCGTACTGCCCGCACTGCGACGGCCCGCTCTTCAAGGGCAAGCGCGTCGCGGTGGTGGGCGGCGGGAATTCCGGCGTGGAAGCGGCGATCGATCTCGCGGGCATCGTCTCGGCGGTCACGCTGATCGAGTTCGGCAACGAGCTGCGCGCCGATGCAGTGCTGCAGAAGAAGCTGCGCAGCCTGTCGAACGTGACCATCGTCACGCAGGCGCAGACGACCGAAATCACCGGCGACGGCAAGAAAGTGAACGGCATCACGTACACGGAGCGCGCGACAGGTGTGAGCCAGCATGTCGAGCTGGAAGGCGTGTTCGTGCAGATCGGCCTCGTGCCGAACACCGAATGGCTGAAGGGCACGGTGGAACTGTCGAAGCACGGCGAGATCGTCGTCGACGCGAAGGGCGCGACCTCGCTGCCGGGCGTGTTCGCCGCCGGCGACGTGACGACGGTGCCGTACAAGCAAATCGTGATCGCGGCCGGCGACGGCGCGAAGGCATCGCTGTCGGCGTTCGATCATCTGATCCGCGCGTCGGTGGAAGACGAGGCAGTGGTCGAAGAAGAAGCGGCGGCCTGAGCGTAGCGGGCGTCGTAGTGACCGGAAGGCGGACGGGGCAACCCGTTCGCCTTTTTTATCTGGTTTGCGCGGGCTTCGGCTTCAGCACCATCGGGAACGTCACCTCGAACACGCTGCCGTGGCCTTTCGCCGACTGGAACCGCAACTCGCCTTCCAGTGTGCGCGACAATTCCTTGACGATCGCAAGCCCGAGTCCCGCGCCGGGAATGTCGTCATCGGCGGCGCGCTCGAATTCCTGGAACACGCGCTCCTGATCCGCCGCGCCGATGCCCACGCCCGTGTCGGCGACGCGCAGCTTCCATTGCTCATCGGGCGCCGCCGCGATCGCCAGGACGATCTCGCCCGACGACGTGTACTTGATCGCGTTCGTCAGCAGATTCAGCGCGACCTGCTTGACCTTCAGCCGGTTCGACGTCACCGCGCCGAGCGCCGGATCGAACTGGCCGATGAGCTTGAGCCCCTTCGCCTCGGTCGAGACGCGGCACGCCTGCATCAGTTCGTCGAACAGGCCGACGAGATCGAACGGCTCGACCGTGAACAGCGAATCGTCGCCGAGCACTTTCGAATATTCGACCATTTCGTCGACGAGCGTCGCCATGTCGGCGACCTGCCGGTTCGCGAGACCGAGCGCCGTATCGCGCTTCGCGGGCGAGCGCCCGGCGAGCTGCAGCGCCGTCGAAAACACGTTCAGGAAGTTGCGCAGATCGTGCGCGACGCGCCGCGCGATCTGCATGCGCGTCTCATAGAGATCGCCGATGAGTTTCTGCCGCAGCGTCAGTTCGTAGTTCGCGCGCTCCAGCATGCCGGTGTATTCGTCGATCTTGCGATCGCGCTCGCCAATCGCCTCGCGTATCGACGCGAGCGTGACGAAGCTCACCACCTCGTCGGTCATGAGGCGCGCGTGCTCCTCGTCGGCGCGGGACAAATCCTCGTGCGTGCTGGCGTACTCGCCGATCGCGAGCAGCAGCGCCTGACGGAACAGATCGAGCTCGCGCACGAGTTCGTCCACACGATAGCCCTGCTGCCAGCGCCATTGCCCGTGCTGGCGCGCGTCGCGCTCGATCGCGCCTTCCTGGTCGCGCAGATTGCGCGATTCCAGCACGACGCAGATTTCCTCGAAGATGCTCGGCAGATGATCCGCGAGCTGCCGGTAGGTGAGTTGATCGGAATGTTCGACTTCCTGATCGCCGAACACGAGCTTCATCCATCGCTCGGTGAGTGCGTGTTGTTGCTCGCGCAGCGCGGCAACGAGACCCTTCAAGCCGACCGACGTGTCGTTCATCTGCGAGCCCCCGATTGCTTAAGGCGCCGGAGGACGGCGCGCGGTGATCGTGATATGCAGTCGAAAGCACGTCCCGGTGTCGCCCGCGGCCGCACGCGAATGCTTCGCCAGTATAGGCGCGATGCCCGCGCCGATGGTGCATATCCCAGTCTTCCCTTGAACTTTCCGAGACTTTCCCTGAAGCCTCGATCGGGCACTGGATTCAGTGTTCCTTTCAAATTCCGCCACGAGGTTTCGGCACGCATACGATCGACAGATCGGCTGGAACGTGCAGAATTGCGCCTGTTCCCTTCACACAATCGACCGGAGCCCGATATGACGACATCCTCGGCCGACTGGCAGGCCCGCCAGTACACGCTCTTCGAAGCGGAGCGCACGCGCCCCGTGCGGGACCTCCTGAACGCGACGCAGGCAAAGGCGGCGCGCACGGCGGTGGATCTCGGCTGCGGCCCCGGCAACTCGACCGAAACGCTTGTCGACTACGCGCCGCACGCGCGCGTCGTCGGCGTCGATAATTCCAGCGACATGATCGAGTCGGCGAGAAAGCGCCTCCGGGACGTCGAATTCGAACTCGCCGATATTTCCGCGTGGCAGGGCGAAGGCCCGTTCGATCTGATCCTCGCGAACGCGTCGCTGCAGTGGGTGCCCGATCACGAGACGGTGTTTCCATCGCTCGTCGGCAAATTGTCGAAGGGCGGCCAGTTGGCCGTGCAGATGCCGGACAACCTCGACGAGCCCGCGCATCGGCTGATGCGCGAAACCGCCGCCGACGGTCCGTGGCGCGACAAGCTGAAAGGCGTGGAACGCACCGCGCGCTATCGGGCGGATGCGTATTACTCGCTGCTCAAACCGCATTGCGCGGGCGTCGACGTGTGGCGCACCACGTACCATCACCCGCTCGCGGGCGGCGTCGATGCTGTCATCGAATGGTTCAAGGGCAGCGGGCTGCGGCCGTTCCTCGCAAAGCTCGATGCACAGGAAACGACCGCGTTCCTCGAGCGCTATCGCGCCGGGCTGGAAGCGGCCTACGCGGTGCTCGACGACGGCACGGTGCTGCTGCCCTTCCCGCGCATCTTCATCGTCGCGACGCGCTGAATCTCAATGCGGCCGGCTCTGCTCGCGCAGCATCTGCACGAACTGGCGCGCGGCCGGCGAGAGTTCCCCGCCCTTGCGCGTGACGATGCCGTAGGTCTGCGACTTCGATTTCATGCGCACCGGGAGGATGCGCAGCATGCCGTGACGCTCGAAAACCTTCGCGACGCTTGCCGGCAGGATCGACACGAGTTCCGGGCTCTCCTGCAGCAGCGTCACGGTCATGAGCGGCGAGGCGGTAGAAATCGGGTTTGACGGCATCGGCAGGCCGGCGAGATCGAGCTCGCGCTCGAGCAGCGCGCTCATCGGCATGTAGCTCGGATAGGTGACCCAGCGGTAACGGGCGAGATCCGCGAAACGGACGTCCTCTTCGCCCGTGCGCTCGTGAGCGTGGCCGACGACGATGCAAAGCGGCTCGTCCGCGAGCGGCTGATAGTGATATTTCGACGGCTGATCCGACACGCTCGACCTGCCGATCACGAGATCGACGCGGCCGTCGTCGAGCATCGGCAGCATGCGCGCACTTGTATCCTCGACGATCTCGATGGCGAGATCGGGGTGCCTCGCGTGCATCTCATTGACGATCGGCGCGACGACGCCCGGCACCGCGCCCATGATCGTGCCGACCGTCAGGCGCCCGCCCGTGCCCGCGCGGATTTGCGCGACTTCCTGGCACAGCGCGTTCAGATCGGCGGCCAGCACGCGCGCGTAGCGCACCACGCAGCGGCCGAACGGATTCGGAATCAGTCCGCTCTTCGCGCGCTCGAAGAGCGGCGCCTCCAGCATCGATTCGAGTTCGGCGAGCGCCTTGCTCGCGGCGGATTGCGTCATCGCCATTGCGCTCGACGCCTTGTGCAGCGATTTGTGGTCGTCCAGCGCGATCAGCAACTGCAACTGCTTCATGCGCAGCCGCGACATCAATACATCGAGCGTGTTCTTCATTCGTCGGCCTGCGGGAGCGCGCGAGGTGATTCCTAAAAGCGATCAAGCGATGGAAAGGTTTCAGTATACGGGCCACGCGCAACGCCGTATAGTCGGGCATGAGGCAGTCATCGTACAACTGGCCGCCACGATCATTCAAAGGAAGGACGAGACAACATGCAACTCACTGGCAACCTGCTCATCGGTCAGCAATCGGTTTTCGGCTCGAACGGCTCGATCAAGGCCGTCAACGCGTCGACCGGCGCGGCCATCGAACCGGCTTTCGGCGGCGCGACGCTCGCCGATCTCGACCGCGCGTGCGCCCTCGCATGGGCCGCGTTCGACGTTTATCGCGAAACCGCGCCCGAGGCGCGCGCGAAGTTTCTTGAAACGATCGCGCAGAACATCCTCGAGATCGGCGACGACCTGATCGAGCGCTGCATGATCGAAAGCGGCCTGCCGCGTGCGCGCCTCGAAGGCGAGCGCGGCCGCACGGTCGGCCAGTTGCGCATGTTCGCGGACGTGGTCCGCAACGGCGACTTCCTCGGCGTGCGCATCGATCCCGCGCAGCCCGAGCGCAAGCCGCTGCCGCGCGTCGATCTGCGCCTGCGCCACATCGGCGTCGGCCCGGTCGCCGTGTTCGGCGCGAGCAACTTCCCGCTCGCATTCTCGGTCGCGGGCGGCGATACGGCTTCGGCACTCGCAGCCGGCTGCCCCGTCATCGTCAAGGCGCACTCGGCGCATCCTGGCACGGCGGAGCTGGTCGGCCGCGCGGTGCAAAAAGCGGTGAAAGATTGCGGCATGCCCGAAGGCACGTTCTCGCTCCTGTTCGACAGCGGCCGTGACGTCGGCCAGGGCCTCGTCAAGGACAACCGCATCAAGGCGGCCGGCTTCACCGGCTCGCGCGGCGGCGGCACGGCGCTGATGAAACTCGCGGCAGCCCGCACCGAGCCGATTCCCGTCTACGCGGAAATGAGCAGCATCAACCCGGTTCTGCTGTTCCCGGCGGCGCTCAAGAACCGCGGCGAAGCCATTGCCAAGGCGTTCGTGGGTTCGCTCGTGCTCGGCGCGGGCCAGTTCTGCACGAATCCAGGCCTGGTGCTTGCCGTCGACGGTCCGGATCTCGACAAGTTCATCGCGGCGGCGTCAGCAGCGCTTTCGGAAACCGCCGCGCAGACGATGCTCACGCCGGGCATCTGCAAGACCTATCAGGGCGCCGTCGAGCGCGCCGCCGAACATGCGGGCGTGACGACCGCCGCGCGCGGCGTCGAGGCGAAAGGCGAGAATCAGGGCCAGTCGGCGCTGTTCGTCACCACCGCCGACGCGTTCCGCGCAAGCCACGAACTGCAGGAAGAGATCTTCGGCGCGTCGTCCCTCGTCGTGCGTTGCCCGGATCTCGCAACCATGCTGGATCTGGTCGAATCGCTGGAAGGCCAGTTGACCTCGGCGCTGCACATCGACGAGGCGGACTACGCCGATGCAAAGCGCGTCCTGCCCGCGCTCGAACGCCGCACCGGCCGTCTGCTGGTGAACGGCTTCGGCACCGGCGTGGAAGTCGGCCACGCGATGGTTCACGGCGGCCCGTTCCCGTCCACGGCCGATGGCCGCTCGACCTCCGTCGGCAGCCTCGCGATCAACCGCTTCCTGCGTCCGGTGAGCTATCAGGATCTGCCTGACGCGCTCCTGCCCGACGCATTGAAGACGGACAATCCGCTCGGCCTGAACCGCCGCATCGACGGCAAGCTGCAACTGGCCGAGTAAGGCTTCGGCTTCCGGTCAGCCTGACGAGGGCCGCGGCGCGACATTCGCGTCGCGGCCTTCGTCGTTTGCGGACTCTGCGGATTTTTTCGCAATACTTCGGATCGCTTATCAATGGCTTATCGGCATCCGTCAATTCGATCAAATCGTGTTTAAACGCCCGGCGTGGGCGCGGAACAACGCTTCGGCGAGCGCGGGAAACGCTTTGGCATCAGTGGGTTATCCGGCCATCGCGCGGCCTTGTCGGCTAACGGCTAAGGATTGGCGGTTCAAAACCGCCGGCGCGATCCCAAAATGTCAGAAATATCGTGAGCGAGAGAAGCGAGACGCTTTGCGCGGCCCGGTCAGGCGTCGCATGCGCCAGACGGCCTACGAGGCACGACACAATGGTGTAGTCGCTTAAGTCGTGGGGGCCGGAAATAGGTGCGAAAGGCAATTGACGTCCGATAGCGCTTGAACCATAGTCGGAATTCGTTCCCGCCGGCGCGCATGGCGCGCGGTGAGAGAATACGAAGGATTGCTGTTGCGGGACTGCGTTCCTGCGTACAGGCGCGACGACCCGGCGCGCATTGGCGGCCACGCGATTTTGGCAACCTCACGCACATGTCCTTCGAGGGCTCCAGCATGACCACGCGTCTGACGTTCCCCGCATCCATGTTCTCCGTCGTCTGCCAGCGGTGCGGCAGCACGGTGCGCAAAAACGCCGACAGTTGCCCCAATTGCGGCGCCGACCGCAACGCCGCGTTCGGCCAGCAGCGCGAGACCGCCTCGGGCAAGCCGCGCAAGAATGTTTTCGAAGAAGCGGCCGCGCCGCTCGCATCGGCATCGGCATCGGCATCGGCATCGGCGTCTTCTGCGATCGGCTCCGATGGCACCGAGCGTGTCGAGCCGGGCCTGCGCCCTCGCTGGACCGAGCGCGCGAGCGAGCGCATCGCTCAGAAGGCGGCGGAATATCGCGCGCGCCGCGCCGAGGAGTCGGCACGCAACGCCTATGCCGACTCCGGCAACGATCCCGATGCCCTGCCCGGCTCCGAGCGCTGGAACACGAAGAAGACGGTCATTGCGAGCGCATGCGGGCTCGTACTGCTGCTCGGCGCCATGTTCTATTACCAGCTCGGCGATTCCGACGGCGGCGGCACGCCGTCAGCCGATCACAGCGTCTCGGGCGCGATCGACTCCAAGGTCGGTTCGCTCATGCGCGGCGCGACGGACGCGCCGGCTGCCGCCGAACATCGCGTCCTGGCCGATGCGCGCGCACTCACCTCCGGCGATACGCTGCAAGGCGTACGCGCCGCGCTGGATCAACACGATCTCGCTACCGCCCGCGCGCGCCTCAGAGTTCTTCCGGCGCAGCAACAGGCGCGTGCGGACTACGAAAGCCTGAAAGACGAACTGGTCAAGCGTGAAGCGCAGCGTGACGCCGCGTTGCAGCTCGCACGCGCCTGCGAGCGGACCTCGGCGTGGGCCTGCGTGCAGCAGAACGCGGGCGAGGCACTCGCGCTCGACGGCAGCAACATGGAATCCCAGACCATGCTCGAACGCGTGGTCTCCCACGCGGGATGGCTCGCGCCGACGGCAGCGGCGGCGCTCGCCAAAAAGGTGCCGGGCACGACGCCACCGCCGGCCGCCGCGAATACGCCCGACGCGACGAACACGGCAGCGGCCGCCGCCCCGCCCGCGCCGCTTCCCGCACAGGCAAACGTTGCAGCGGGCGCGCCAACGACGAAGCCGAACATCTTCGCGCAGCGCCCCCCCGTGGAGCGGCGTGCGGGTCAACGCAGCGCCGCCGCGCGCCAGACCGACGACGAAGCCGCCTACGAATCCCGTGCCGAGAAGATCGCGCGTGCTCAGGCGGCCACCGCCGCGATCACCGCGATGACGATCGCACCGCCCGCCGCGCCTACCGTCGCCACGACGATGACAAAGCCCGCGCCCGCCGCGCAAGCGCCCACGCAGGCAGCCGCGCCCGCGCCCTCGGCGCAGGCGACGACGCAGGCCGCTGCGCCCGCGCCATCGCAGCCGGCGGCGAGAACCGCTCCGGCTCCCGTCACGCAGGCGGCGCGCACGCCCTACTATCTCGGCGACGAAGACGCGCAGCCGTCCGCCGCGGCGAGCCCGCGTTCCGCAAATCCGCGCGCGCCCTACTATCTCGGCGATGAGCCGCCCGCGCAGGCCGCTCGCCCGGCCAATCCGCGTGGCGCGTATTACCTCGGTGAAGATCCGCCGCAACCTTCGGCGCCGGCCGCGCGGGCCGCCGTGCCGCGGCCGCCGCAATCCGGCAACCAGAGCAGCGCGCTGCCGCCTTCCGCGGCAACGATGCAAGCCGCCGTGCCGCGCCCGCCCGCGGCCGCAGCAGCGCAACCCGTCACGCAGACTCCGGCGGTGCAGCGCGTCCTGCCGGCCGTGGGCCAGCCCGTCGCGCAGACGAACGCGTCGCCGCGCGGCACGCAGGCGAGCGCCAGCGCGTCGCCCCAGTTCGCCACCGCGCCGGCGGGTTCGCGTCTGGACTCCGACAAGTCCGAGGAGCTCGAGCGCGCCATCAAGCAATACGGCTGGAGCGGCGGCGACCCGGCTTCGAAGCCGTCGCGCTGAAAAAACCGAAAGAACGACCCAAGTACAAGAACACGCAGAGACAACAACCACGCACGGCAAGCACGCGGACCCGCACCTTTGCGCCGAGCCGCATGTGAGTGACCGGGCATGAGCGAATTGCGCGCTTCGCTGACGAGATCCGCGTCGCGCGAGTTTCAAAAGCACCCGTCCAACTACGATCAAGGGTCAATCATGTTCACCACAAAAAGCATGCGCAACGCCGCACGGGGTGCGCTCGCGCTCCTTGCCATCGCCGGGCTGATCGGCGCGGGGTCGAGCTTCGCCGCCGATCCGATCCCCTACAAGATCACGACGGGTCAGGAACGCGGCACGTATATCCAGATCGGCCAGGACTTGTCGAAGTATGTGGCCGAACCGGCGGGCATCGAGCTGGAAGTGCTGCCGTCGAAGGGATCGGCTGAAAACGTGCAGCGCATGCGCTACGAGCCCGGCGTGAAGTTCGCGCTCGTGCAGTCGGACGTGTATCAGGCGTACATGGACATGGCGACCTCCGGCAATGCAGACGCGGGCAAGATCATCAAGCCGTTGCGGCTCATCATGCCGCTCTATGACGAGGAGATTTACTTCGTGACGCGCGCGGACTCGCCGATGAAGTTCATCCACGAGATCAAGGGCAAGAACATCAGCGTCGGGCCGATCGGCAGCGGCACGGCGCAATCGGCCGAGACGCTGTATCGGCTGATGTTCGGCGAGCCGATCGCCGATGCGAACGAGCAGCATCTCAACAACGAGGATTCGCTCGCGCGGCTGATCGTCGGCAAGATCGACGTGGCGGTGATCGTCGCGGGCCAGCCGGCGAAGCTCTTTCAGGACATGAATCCCGAACTGCTGAAACAGATCAAGCTGCTGCGCCTCGATTCCAGCGCGCCCGAAACCGCGCGCGCGAAGCAGACCTATTTCCCCGCGACGATCCGCACGTCGAGCTATCCGAACTGGATTCAGGAAGACACGCCGACGCTCACCGTGAAGGCCTTCCTCGTGACCTACGACTATGGCTTGCGCGGCACGGTCGGCGCGCTGTCGAAATTCGCGGATTCGCTGTGCACGAACTTCGACACGCTGCAGGCCAACGGCCATCCGAAGTGGAAACAGGTGCACCTCGAACTGCCGCCGCTCACGCGCGGCTGGAAGTACTATCCGCCGATGGAGAAGCACCTGCGCGCGTGCATCGCGCAGCGCACGGCGGCGGAGCAATCGCAGGCGCCGGCGCGCAGGGTCGCCGCGCGCGACGCGGAAGCGGCCGCGCAGAAGCCCAAGAAGGCGAGTTGCAGCGCACAGGAAAAGCTCTTGCTGCTGTGCGATCAGTGATGCCGCGAAGCTAGCGGGCGAGCGTCGGCATGAGCGCGGCGAGGCGCTTCATGCCGCGTTCGATCGCCGCGGCGTCCGTTCCGCCATAGCCGAGCAGCACGCCTTGTTGCGCCGGCTCGCCCGCGTAGAACGCGCGGATTCCATACAGCCCGACCGACACCGCGCGCGCCGCCGCGACCACATCGTCCTCTCGCAGCGATCCGGCAAGCCGCGCGACGAGATGGATGCCCGCCGTCGACGGCAGCGGCTCGAACCAGGGCGCAAGCTCGTCGCTCAGGCTGTCGATCAGGATCGCGCGGCGTTGTGCGTACGCCTTGTGCATGCGGCGCAGGTGCTTCGCGTATTCGCCGTCGAGCATGAACGCGCCGAGCGCCGTTTGCGTCAGCATGCAGCTGTGCCAGTCGCAGGTTTGCTTCGCGTTCCAGATCGGTTCGGACAGCGTCGCGGGCGGCACGACGTAGCCGAGCCGCAAATCGGGAAAGAGCGTCTTCGAAAACGTGCCCACATACGCGACCAGTCCCGCCCGATCCAGACTTTTCAGCGATTCCACCGGCCTGCCCTCGAAGCGGAACTCGCCGTCGTAGTCGTCCTCGACGATCACCGCGCCGCGCTTCGCGGCCCACTCGAGCAATTCGACGCGCCGGTCGAGACTCATCGGCATGCCGAGCGGAAACTGGTGCGACGGTGTCACGTAGACGAGCCGGGTATTGCGCGGCAGCTTTTTCACGACGATGCCCTCGCCATCGACCGGCACATGCGCGATCCGTGCGCCGAGCGCCGCGAACAGCGCACGCGCCGGCGGATAGCCGGGTTCCTCGAGCGCGACGACATCGCCCGGCTGGATCGTGACGCGCGCGAGCAGATCGAGCGCCTGCTGCGCGCCCTGCGTGACGATCACGTCCTGCCAGTTGCACGCGACCGCGCGGCTGAACCCGAGATAACGCGCGATGCCGAGCCGCAGTTCCTGTTCACCGCCCGGGTCGCGATAGCCCGCCACGCCGCCGTCCGCGCGCGCCTGCGTGCGCAAAGCCTGATAGAGGCAGCGCCGCCACGCCTCGTAGGGAAAGAGCGATTTGTCGGTCACGCCGCCCTTGAAATCGCAGTCGAGCGTTTCGTGGGCGGGCGGCATCGGCATCGCCATGCGTTCGGGCATCTTGCGCCAGATGCCGGTCGCACGGGCGCGGGCCGAGACCGGTTCGGCCTGCGCGGAGGGCAGGCGCGTGAGACCATCGGCGACAAACGTGCCGTCGCCCGCGCGCGTGCGCAGATAACCTTCGGCGATGAGCCGCTCGAAGACGTCGAGCGTGGTCTTGCGCGAAACGCCGAGCTGCACGGCGAGATCGCGCGTGGACGGCAACCGCGTGTTCGCGGCCAGCCGGCCTTCGACGATGCCCGCGCGCAGTTGGCCGTAGATCTGGCCGGTGAGATCGCGACGGCCGTGCAGGGTGATGTGAATGTCCAAGGGCAGCAGCGACCGACATGACTACAGTTGATTGGCACCCGTACGCCCGGATCATCGGGCGGGAAGTGCTTAAGCGTAGCGCCTTTTGACAGTTCGCCTAGCTTCCGAATACCGTCTGACACAAAGACTCGCCCTCCGCGCTCAGCGAGGCGCTTCCCGTCCCTTCCTCGCTTACCTGCATATCGACGAGGCCGCTTTCCGCGAGCCCCGTCAACTGCCGCCGCAACGTGCTCATCGGCAAGCCCGCCTGTTTCGCGAGCTTGGCGAACGACCACGCGCGCCCGGGCGTTTCCGTGCGCGCACGCCACAACTGCGCCAGCACGGCGACGAGCGCCGGATCGATGTCATCGCTCATGCGCGTTCTCCCATGTTCCTATGCCTGCCCGCGCGCGCGCCGATCTCGCCGACGAGCTCGCCGAGCCGCTGCAAGGCGGCCTCGCTCTGCGCGGTCCACGGATAACTGTAGTTGAGCCGGATGAAGTGACTGAAGGCGTTGCGCGTCGAGAACATATAACCCGGCCCGACCGTGATGCCGCAGTCGAGCGCCGCGCGATACAGCACCATCGAATCGACGCGTTCCGGCAATTCGACCCACAGCACGTAGCCGCCCTGCGGCGCGGACGTCCGCGTGCCCGGCGGAAAGAAGCGCTCGACCATCGCGCTCATGATGCGCGACTGCTGCCGATACAGCCTGCGCACGCGTCGCAGATGCCGGTCGTAGCCGTCCTGCCGCAAATAATCCGCGATCGCGACCTGCGGCACGGAGGGCGTCGTCAGCGTGTTGAGGAACTTGAGCTTTTCGACCTGCGCCCGATACCGGCCCGGCATCGCCCAGCCGATGCGGTACGACGCCGTCAGGCTCTTCGAAAACGATGCGCAATGCAGCACGAGGCCTTTGGTATCGAAATTCTTCAGCGTCGACGGGCGTGCATCGCCGTAATACAGCTCGTGATACACGTCGTTTTCGATAACTGGAATCTCGTGCGCCGACAGCAGATCGACCAGTTGACGTTTGCGTTCGTCGGGCATCTGGAAGCCGAGCGGATTCTGGAAGTTGGGCATCACCATGCACGCGGCGATCTTGCCGCGCCCGATGATCTGCGAGAGTGCTTCGATGTCGATGCCATCGGCCGGATGCGTGGGCACTTCAATCGCGCGCATGCCGAGACGCTCGATCGCGTGCAGCATCGCGTAATAAGTCGGGGACTCCACCGCCACCGTGTCGCCCGGCTTCGCGACGGCCTGCAGGCTCAGGTTGATCGCCTCCGTCGCGCCGACGGTAATGACGATTTCGTCCGGATCGACCGGCACGCCATTTTCCGCGTAACGCCGCGCGATCTGGCGGATCAGTTCCGGATTGCCCGGCGGCAGATCGTCGATGAGATTCCAGCTCGAATGCCGACGCGCGATCGCGTTCGCGTACTGGTTGATGCGTCGCCACGGAAACGGCGCGGGATCGGGATACGGCGAGCCGAACGGCACGGCGTCGTGGGCGCCGATGCTGCGCAGTGTCGAGAGCACGAGCCGGCTGACATCGACTTCGGATGCCGTTGCGATCACGCGCTTCGGCTGGCTGTGCGCCGCGCCCGCCTGCGGCTTCGCGCGCACGAAGTAGCCTGACTGCGGGCGCGTCTCCAGAATGCCGCGGCTTTCGAGAATGGCGTAGGCGTGCAGCACCGTCTTGATGCTCACGCCGTGCTGCTGGCTCGCCTGCCGTACGGACGCGATCTTCTCGCCCGGCGTGAATACGCCGCGGCGAACGGCTTCCTCGATTTCATCGGCGAGCTTCTCGTAGAGCTTCAACGCGCGCGCTCCCTTTTCGTTTTATTTCGGATGTGACGTGCAGTCTAGGTCAAAACGCCGCAACTGTACTCCTCGTATTTCATATTTTCTGTGCGCCGCGCGCGGTTCGGGCCACAGTAATCTTGGTGTCGTCGCTTGCCTGATCGAAAACGAACGCCATGAAGAAGCCGGAACCACGCATTGAACCGTACACGCATCCCGCCGCAGGCTGGGGCGCGTTGAAGCAGGTCGCCATTAACCTCGTCAAGGAGAAGGTGGCGGGCGGAAACTATCGGACGCTCTTCAAGCAGAATCAGCCCGACGGTTTCGATTGCCCCGGCTGCGCGTGGCCGGACCGCGAGCACGGCTCGACCTTCGAATTCTGCGAGAACGGCGTCAAGGCCGTCGCAGCCGAAGCGACGAGCAAGCGCGTGACGCCGGCCTTTTTTGAGGCGCACACCGTCTCCGCGCTGATGGCGCAATCCGATTACGAGCTGGAGCAGCACGGCCGGCTCACGGACCCGCTCGTCTATGACGCAAAGCGCGATCGCTACGTGCCGATCGAATGGGACGACGCGTTCGAACTGATCGCCTCGCACCTGAAAAAGCTCGACGATCCGGACCGCGCCGCGTTCTACACGTCGGGCCGCGCGAGCAATGAAGCCGCGTTTCTGTATCAATTGTTCGTGCGCATGTACGGCACCAACAACTTCCCCGATTGCTCGAACATGTGCCACGAAGCGACGAGCCGCGGCTTGCCGCATACCGTGGGCATCGGCAAGGGCACCGTCACGCTCGACGACTTCGAGCACGCCGACACGCTCCTGCTCTTCGGCCAGAACCCGGCGACGAATCATCCGCGCATGCTCGGCGAGTTGCGCGACTGCGCGAAACGCGGCGCGACCATCGTGTCGATCAACCCGCTGAAGGAGCGCGGCCTCGAACGCTTCGCGAGTCCGCAGCACACGCTCGACATGCTCTCGCCGAAGGGCGTGAAGATCAGCTCGGTGTTCATCCGACCGAAAGTCGGCGGCGACTTCGCGCTCATCAAGGGCGTCGCGAAGCGCGTGATCGAACTGGACGACGAGGCCCGCGCGAGCGGCGGCGAACGCGTGCTCGATGTCGATTTCATCGCGCAGCACACGGTCGGCTTCGACGCGTTCGCCGACGACCTGCGCGCCGAGCGCTGGGACGCAATCCTCGAAGAATCCGGCGTGCAAATGGACGATCTGCTCAAGCTCGCCGATATCTACGGGAAAGGCCGCGCCGTCATCGCGACGTGGGGCATGGGCCTCACGCAGCACAAGAACTCCGTGCCGACGATTCAACTGCTCTCGAACCTCATGATGATGCGCGGGAACATCGGCCGGCGCGGCGCGGGGCTATGCCCGGTGCGCGGCCATTCGAACGTGCAGGGCGACCGCACCGTGGGCATCGAGGAAAAGCCGACGCAGGCGTTTCTCGACCGGCTCGGCGCCGCCTACGATTTCGAACCGCCGCGCGAGCACGGCTACGACGTCGTCGAAACTATTCACGCGATGCTCGAAGGCAAGGTGAAGGTGTTCATCGGACTGGGCGGGAATTTCTCCATCGCGACGCCCGACACGCCGCGCACCTGGGAAGCGATGCGCTCGTGCGATCTCACCGTGCACATCACGACGAAGCTCAACCGCAGCCATCTCGTGCACGGCCGCGACGCGCTCATTCTGCCGACGCTCGGCCGGACGGAAATCGATCTTCAGAACGGCGTGCCGCAAGGCGTGAGCGTCGAGGATTCGATGAGCATGGTGCACATCTCATACGGCATGAACAAGCCGGCCTCGCAGAATCTGCTTTCCGAAGTGGCGATCGTCGCGCGCATGGCGCATGCGGCGCTCGGCTCGGAGAAGGTCGACTGGCGCGCGCATGCAGCCGACTATGCGTTGATCCGCGACGGCATCGAGAAAGTGCTCGATGGCTTCGAGCGTTACAACGAACGTCTGAAGCAGCCCGGCGGCTTCCATCTGGGCGTGGCCTCGCGGGACCGCGTCTGGAACACGCCGAGCGGCAAGGCCCAGTTCATCGTGCACGAGATTGCATTCGACACGCCGATCCACCGTGCCCGTGCGCTGTACGGCGAGCGCCTGATGACACTCATGACGACGCGCTCCCACGATCAATACAACACGACGATCTACGGCCTCGACGACCGGTATCGCGGCGTGTACGGACAGCGGCACGTGCTGTTTGCCAACCGCGACGACATCGACATGCTCGGCTTCGAGCCGGGCGAACTCGTGGATATCACGAGCGTCTGGGACGACGGCGTCGAGCGCCGCGTAAACGGCTTCACACTCGTGGAATACGACATTCCGCGCGGTTGCCTCGGTGCGTACTATCCGGAGACCAACCCGCTCGTGCCGTTGTCATCGGTCGCGGATGGCGCCGGTACGCCGACGTCGAAGTCCATTCCCGTGTTGCTGACGTCCGCCAGTCGGGCCATTGCTGCCTGAAACTGCTCGCGGGCGACATGTTGCAGAGCGCGTGAAGACGCGCCTTCTGACGATGACGGATGCGACGTTCGAGCGCGGCCGCGCCGCTGAACCGGCGATCGACGAATGCGCCCAGCATGGCAAGGATCGCGACCCACGCAATCCATCCGGCGGCGAAACTCTCGAACTGGTGGCTGAACCATGCGCCGCCCAGCATGGCGGCGGCGAAGACCAGCATGACCAGCATGAGCGGCGGACAATGCTCGTGTTCGATATGGGAGCTGTTGCAGGCTCCCATGCCTAACTGGTAGCCGCTCAAGGAATACGCGCCGATGGAGTGATTCATTCCGATGTCCGAACTGTCGTCGATTAGTGTTTGCACCAATCTACGCAGTCGGAGAGATCTACAACACCAGATTACTCCGAACCTCTGTTGCAGCGTTCCACGTGATTGACTTTCGTGAAAACGCGGAAAACGCGGCGGCGCGCTACTTCGCCCCGGCGAACTCCTGAATGTCGGCATCGGCTTCGCCCGCGAGCGGCACGACGCCGGACGGCCCCGTCGCATGCGGCTGCAACAGCAGCGCGACCAGTCCGCTCCAGCCTGTCTGATGCGATGCGCCCACGCCGCGCCCGTTGTCACCGTGAAAATATTCGTGAAAGAGCACGAGATCGCGTGAGCGCGGATCGGCCTGAAGCAACGGATACGCGGCCATCACGGGACGTTCGCTGTTCCTGTCGAGCAAAAAGAGCGTGGTCACGCGGCGCGCGAGTTCATCGGCGATCTGCGCGAGGGAGAACTTCTGACCCGAGCCCGTCGGATACTCGACGCGGAAATCGTCGCCGTAATAGCGATGGAACTCGTGGATCGATTCGATCAGCAGATAGTTCACCGGCATCCACACCGGACCGCGCCAGTTCGAATTGCCGCCGAACACCCGCGAGTCCGATTCCGCCGGCAGATAGCGGATGCTGAAGCTCTCGCTGTTGTGATAGAAGACGAACGGGTTGTCGAGATGCACGCGCGACAGCGCGCGCACACCGTGATCGGAGAGAAACTCGGTTTCGTCGAGCATACGTCGGAGCAACGCCTTCATGCGATGCCCGCGCAACAGCGAGAGCAGCACACTGTTGCCCTGCCCGGCGACGTTCCAGCGCGACACGAGCCGCGCGAGGTCGGTGCGATGTTCGAGGAACCAGTGCAGCCGCTCGCGCAACTCGGGCAGCGAGCGATACACCT
Organism: Caballeronia turbans; assembly: GCA_001544655.2. Lineage (GTDB taxonomy): Bacteria > Pseudomonadota > Gammaproteobacteria > Burkholderiales > Burkholderiaceae > Caballeronia > Caballeronia turbans. The sequence continues at coordinate 222,769 of FCOD02000007.1, read as the reverse complement.
TCGGCTCCAGCACGTGCACGGCGAAGAGCGGAATCAGCCCGACGATCGAGCGGATGCGCATCGGCACGGCGGACCCGTCCGGCAGACGCAGCTTGTCGTAGAAGAACTCGTCTTCGCTGTCCCAGAGACCGGTATCGCAGTTGTCCTCGCAGCTCACCGCCTCCGCGATATACAGGAAGTGCTCGAAGAACTTCACCGCGATATCGACGAACACCTTGTTTGCATACGCGAGTTCCAGCGCGATGCGCATGAGGTCGAGCGCATACGCGGCCATCCAAGCGGTGCCGTCGGCCTGATCGATGTGGCCGCCCGTCGGCAGCGGCGACGAGCGATCGAAGATGCCCACGTTGTCCAGCCCGAGAAAGCCGCCTTGAAAGACGTTCTTGCCCTCGGCGTCCTTGCGGTTGACCCACCACGAGAAGTTCAGCAGCAGCTTGTGGAACACGAGTTCCAGAAAATCGCGGTCGCCACGGCCGGTGATCGCGCGGTCGATCTCGTAGACGCGCCACGTCGCCCAGGCATGCACGGGCGGGTTCGCGTCGCTGAAAGCCCATTCGTAGGCGGGCAACTGGCCGTTCGGATGCTGATAGCGGTCCTTCACGAGCAGGAGCAACTGGCGTTTCGCGAACTCCGGATCGATCAGCGCGAACGCGGCGGCATGAAACGCAAGGTCCCACGACGCGTACCAGGGGTATTCCCATTTGTCCGGCATCGACACGATGTCCGCGTTGCACAGATGCCGCCAGTCCGCATTGCGTCCCGAGCGGCGCTGCTTCGGCGGCTTCGGCTGGAGCGGATCGCCGTCGAGCCAGCGCGTCACGTCGAATTGATAGTACTGCTTCGACCACAGCATGCCCGCGAGCGCCTGGCGCTGCACGAGCCGCTGATCGGCATCGGCGATATCGTGTTGCAGCGCGCCGTAGAATTCGTCCGCTTCCGCGAGGCGGCGCGCGAAGAGTCCTTCGACGTCGAGCGGCACGGCGTCCGGAGCCGACTCGGGGCGCCAGCGCATATACACCACGGCGGTGCCGTGCGGCTCCAGTTCGAGATGAGCATGCGCGGCGGCGCGCGTGCCGGTGTCGCGGCGAATCGCGCCTTCGTCGCCTTGCACGATGTAATCGTTGAAGCCGTCCTTGAACGGCCCCTCGCCTGCCATGTGAAAAAGACGCCTGACGTTGGTCTCGTTTTCGCAGAAGAGCCATTCGATGTCCGCGGCATCCGGCGACCATGCGGTGACGACCATCGGCTCGTGATTGCCCTGTTGCGCGAGCACGTACGTGCCCTCGCCCGGCACCGTTTCCACTTTCAGCGACGGCCTGACCGGCGTCGGCTTCCACGACCACGTATTGCGCGCCCAGATCTGCGGCAGCACGTCGAGCGCAGCGGAGACGTCGCCGCGATTCTCGATCGTCACGCGCATCAGGATGTCGTCGGTCGTGTGTTTGGCGTATTCGACCTGCACGTCGAAGTAACGCCCGTCGTCGAATACGCCGGTGTCGAGCACTTCGTACTCGGGCATGTCGGCGCCGCGCCGCGCGTTTTCATCGACGAGATCGGCGTATGGAAACGCCGCATGCGGATACTTGTAGAGCATGCGCATGTAGGAATGCGTCGGCGTGCCGTCGATGTAGAAGTACAGCTCCTTCACGTCCTCGCCGTGATTGCCCTCCTGGTTCGTCAGACCGAAGAGCCGCTCCTTGATGATCGGATCGCAGCCGTTCCAGAGCGCGAGCGAAATACACCAGTTGAGCTTGTCGTCGCCGAAGCCGGCGAGACCGTCCTCGCCCCAGCGATACGTGCGGCTGCGCGCATGATCGTGCGGAAAGTATTCCCACGCGGTGCCGAACTCGCTGTAGTCCTCGCGCACCGTGCCCCACTGGCGCTCGCTCAGATACGGCCCCCAGCGCTGCCAGCGCGGGCATTCCTGCGAATGGAGCCTCGAACCCTCGACGGTATCGATCTGATTGACGGGGCGCGATTTCGGCATGGGCCTCTCCTCGTTGGCGGCGTGCGAAGCCGCGGGCAAGACTCGTAATTTAGCGCGTTTTGGCGGCGGCCCGCGCGCGGCGCGCCTACTGCGCGCCGAGCAGTTTTTCGATGCGCAGAAGCTCCGCGAGCGACCACGCCTGGAAAGGCGTGCCGCCGGGCGCGTGAGGCGCGTCGCCGTCGGCGACCTCGCTGATGTGATCGAGGCCAAAGCGGTCCAGATGCGCGTAGAGCGGCGACAGAAAGCGCTCGCGCGCGCCCGCCGCGCCGTGCACGCGCACCCACGCGTCCACGAACGGACCGATCAGCCACGGCCACACGGTGCCCTGGTGATACGCACCGTCGCGCCCCAGCACATCGCCCGCATAGTGCGGCTTGTATGCGGGGTCGGACGGCGCGAGCGTGCGCAGGCCGAGCGGCGTGAGAAGCTCAGTTTCGGCCTGCGCGACGACGGCGCGTGCGATATCGCCATCGACGAGTTGAAACGGCAGCCCGCCGACCGCGAAGATCTGATTCGGGCGAATCGAGCGATCGAGCTTGCCGGGCTCGTGATCGGCGTCGACGACATCGAAGAGCGTGTGTGTGTCCGGATCGACGAAACGTGCGGCGAACGACGACAGCGCCTGATCGCGCAACGCCTGCCAGCGCGGATTCCACGCGCTTGCGATCCGAAGCGCGTTGATCCATAGCGCCTGCACCTCGACCGGCTTGCCGATGCGCGGCGTCACGACCCAGTCGCCCGCCTTCGCGTCCATCCACGTGAGTTGCACGCCGGGCGTGCCCGCGCGCAGCAGGCCGTCCGTATCGGCGGCGATGTTGAAGCGCGTGCCGGACGAATAGCCCTGCAGGATTGCGTCGGCGGCGCGCTGCAGGCGGCTCGTCGTGGCGGCGTGGGCGAAACCAGTCGCGAGAAAGTCGTGCACGGCGACGATGAACCACAGCGATGCATCGACGGCGTTGTACTCCGGCAGACCGCCGCTGTCCGGAAAGCGGTTCGGCACCATGCCTTCGGAGATCGTGTCGGCCCATTCGAGCAGGATCGATTCCGCTTCCTGGTGACGGCCGCACGCGAGCAGGAGGCCGCGCATCGAGATGAAGGTATCGCGGCCCCAGTCGGTGAACCACGGAAAGCCCGCGATGATCGTGCGCCCGACGTTGCGATTCACGACATACGCGTCCGCGGAGCGCGCGAGCCGCGAGCCGGACGCCGCGCGGCGCTGCGCTTCCCGCGACGCCAGACGCGATGCATGCGCGATCGCGCTGTCTTCGAACGGCTTCTCGCGGCCCGCGTGCGCGTGCAGGATCATCACGGCGTCGCCGCGCGTGAAGTCGAAAGTGAACACGCCGGGCGTCGCGAGGTCTTCGGTGAAATCGAGCCCGCGCTCGCGTTCGCGCGCATAGCAGAAATCGCGATACCAGTCGGGCGCGTGCTTATACGCGCCGTTGGATGTCGCGCAGATCGTGGGCAGATCGCCGTACGGCAACCATTGCACGCGCTCGCCTTCGAGCGTTGCATCGAATGAAAAATTCGGATTCTCGTGATGCAGCGCGTGATAATCGCGGCCGGAAAGAAGCGGACGCACTTCGAGCTTCGCCGCGCTCGATGCCCCCTCGAGACGCCAGCGCAGCACGGTTTCGCGGCTCTCCTTCGCGACGAACACTTCCGCCACGACGACCGAGTCCGCGTCGATGCGATATCGCCAGGTGGGCCACGGTTGGGTGTCGAAGGACAGCAGGCTCGCGGATGCGTCCGGGTAGAGCACATCGGGTGCGTAGCGCTGCATCGTCAGAGGGAAGCGCCTGCCGTCCAGGTCGAGCCATGCTTCGATGCCGTTGACGAGCACGACGCGTCCCGCGGGCGGCTGCGTCGCGGTGAGCAGCAGCGCCTGATAGCGCCGCGTGCGCATGGTGCCGACGGTGCCCGAGGCGAAGCCGCCGTATGCATCGGCTTCGAGCCATTCGTCTTCGAGATTGCTTTGGTCGGGGCGATCGATTCGGGTCATGCCGTCGACCCCTTCAGGCGATAGTCCCTGAGTGCCTTGCGCGCCTTGCGCTGGATCGCGCGCTGCATCGGCGGCGTCCAGCCGAACAGCCAGCCGCTCACGCCGAGCGCCTGACGGCTCCAGCGCCAGAGATCGAAGACGTCCGTATGCTCGACGATGAAGCCGTCGCGGATCGCGAAGCGCGACTCGATTTCGTTGACGACGCGGCGACCGGTCGCCGAATAGGTATAACGCGCGACGGCTTTCGCGCTTGCCGTCTGGCCGACCGAAGCGATGTTGTCGTAGGTGAGCGTGAAATCGGCGGCGCGGCCGAGGAGCATGCGCCACATGTCGGCGGCTTCCTTGCCGCGAAGCACGCCGAAGGCCGGATCCTGGAACTGGATGTCGGGGGCGTAGCAGGCGGACATCGATTCGGCGTCGCGGTTCTGGAACGCTTTGTAGAAGCGTTCGATCAGGTCGGTGTTGGCGTTGGGCATGTGCTTTTTTTTGCTTGTCGGGCCTCTTGTGCCTGGCGTCGTGGAATTCTGATTCGTGTCGGTCTATCGGCACTGCCCCTGTGCGGGGCGGCAGTTACTTTCTTTGATCAGCAAAGAAAGTAACCGGAGAAAGCAGCTTGATACGCGCGCGGCCACACGCAGCGGCCATGCTTGCCAGCCCATCGCGGGCTGGGTAGCGAGTGCCCTCAGAGGCCCAACCGGGCTTGAACCGCGCCCGGTCTGTCGAGCTAGTACTTTGCCACGTGGGCTCAGCAATCATACATCCGGCACAGCGCTACGCGCTGCCGCCCGGCATGCGAGGGAAACAGACGTGCGGCAAATGCAGTGAGATAGGCGGCTAATCGTCTTCGCGATCCTCTACCACCGCGAGAAACGTTTCAATCTCCGTGCGCCGCCCCGATGGACCCGTCGGCCGCGAAGCGGGCCGGAGCCTTTTGGTGCTGAACCAATTCGCTATGCGGCGCGAGGCGACAGACCGTGCGCGAGCCAAGCCGATTAGTCTTGTGAGGGCGACACTTAGGCAGCCCACGATCACATGGCACGCGTGGCCAAACTGCGTGTGACCGCGGGCTTAACGAGCTGCTTTCTTTGGTCACTTTCTTTGCAGCAGCAAAGAAAGTGACTGCCGCCCCGCACAGGGGCAGTGCTAATAAACCGACACGAACACGGGATCCGGCGAGAGAAAAAACCTCACCCCACCCAAACCATCACAGCATGAATAAGCACTCCAACCGCCCCACCCACCAACGTCCCATTCACGCGAATGAACTGCAAATCCCGCCCGATATTGAGCTCGACGTCCCTGACGAGCGTCGCATCGTCCCATTGCTTGACGGTTGCGGCGATATGCTTCGCGATCCCGTCACGCAACTCCGGCGCAAGCGCCTTCAACGCATCGCGCATATGCTCGTTGATCGAATCGCGCAACGCCGGATCGCTCCCGAGCGCTTCGGCAAAACCGCCCGCCATCGCCACGACCTTCGCGTGCAGCGATGAATCCGGCCGCCTGATGTCCGCATCGAGCCATGCGATGAACTCGTCCCACAGCCCGTTCACATAGCCGCGCAATTCGGGCCGCTCGAGCCATTCGCGCTTGTGTTCGTCGATGCGCGCCTTGAACGAAGCATCCGTCTTCAGCCGCCCGACGAATCGCTCCACGGCCGCATCGAAGGCCTTGCGGCGCTCGTGCTCCGGATCGCTGCTCACGTCGTGCAGCCATTGATTCGCACCGCGCACCAGACCAGCCGCGAACTTGTTGCCGAGATCCTCGGCGTTCAGCCCGACGAAACCCAGCATGCCGATGAGCTTCGGATACTCCTCGCCCGCCACCGCGACGATGCGCGTCGCCAGCATCTCCTGAACCTCGGGCTTGTCGAGCCATGCAGCCATCTGCTTCAGGCCTTCATCGAGCAGCAACTGATGACGACGGTCGGACGTCAGCGTCGACAGCACGCTGCCCGCCGCGCTCGCGAGATCGAATGCGTCCGCGCGGCGGCGCAGCGTGTCGTAGAGCATGGTCTTGACGCGTTCATCGTCGACGAAAGACAGCAACTGGCCGACCGCCGTCACCGCCTTCCGGCCGAGCAGCTCCGAGTTCTTCGGTTCCGCGAGCCACATCGACAGGCGGCTCGCCGGATCGAACGCATTCACGCGCGCGACGAGCGCATCGGTGCCGAGAAACCGGTCGCGCACGAACACGGCGAGATTGTCCGCGACGCGCGCCTTGTTCGCCGGCAGGATCGCCGTGTGCGGAATCGGCACGCCGAGCGGATGGCGAAACAGCGCGACGACCGCGAACCAGTCCGCGAGCGCGCCGACCATCGCGGCTTCCGCGAACGACGATACCCATGCCCACACACCCGCGTCGTGCTGGCTCTTCGCGAGCGCAAAAAGGCAACCCGCCGCGACGAGCAACGCAGCGGCGAACCATTTCATTCTTCTGAGCGCAACGGCTTTGTCCTGCGCTTTTTCCTGCGTTTCCATCTATGTTGTGATCATGGTTTTGGAGAGGCCGAAAGCTTACCAGCAGTGCGTTGCAGCGCGGATAACGCATCCATGGCGCGCGCCGCATCGTCCACCGGCACGAAGATGTGATCGTGCCAGGCCGCCGCGATCACATTGCAACTGATGCCCGCCTCGCCGAGCGCACGCGCGAACGCCGCCGTCAGACCGACCGCGTTCAGGTCCGAATGGACGGTCAGGGTGATCCACGCCGCGCGAAACAGCGGCGCGATGCCTGCCGCCTGCGCCGCGCTTTCCTCCATCACGACCGTCAGTCCTTCGCGCTCGCGAAACGTCGCGACGATGCCCGCGCCGCTCGTCAGCGCATCGTGCGGCAGCGAAGCGAACACGTAGACGCCCGACTGCAACTCGGGCTGCATCGACGCAATCAGCGTATCGAGATCACGCAGCATTCTCGGCCTCCCGCGAGCGTCCCAGAACCGGCCGCAGCGCCGCGCCCGTATGGCTGCGCGGATGCGTCGCGAGCGTGTCCGGGTCCGTCGCCGCGACGATCGTGCCGCCGTTCACGCCGCCTTCCGGTCCGAGATCGAGCACCCAGTCGGCTTCGGCGATCACGTCGAGATCGTGTTCGATGACGATCACGCTATGCCCGCCGTCCACCAGCCGATGCAGCACGCGGATCAGCTTCGCGACATCCGCCATGTGAAGGCCGACGGTCGGTTCATCCAGCACGTAGAGCGTATGCGGCGGCTTCTGGCCGCGCCGCGTGATGTCGTCGCGCACTTTGGACAACTCGGTCACGAGCTTGATGCGCTGCGCCTCGCCGCCCGACAGCGTCGGCGAAGGCTGGCCGAGGGTCAGATAGCCGAGACCGACATCGCACAGCAACTGCAACGGATGCGCGATGCTCTGCATCGAAGCAAAAAATTCGACGGCCTCGTCGATCTCCATCGTCAGTACTTCGCCGATGTTCTTGCCGCGCCACGTCACCGCGAGCGTCTCCGGATTGAAGCGCTGTCCATGGCATACGTCGCACGGTACTTTCACGTCGGGCAAAAAGCTCATCGCGATGGTGCGCACGCCCTGGCCTTCGCACGCCGGGCAACGTCCTTCGCCCGTGTTGAACGAAAAGCGCGACGGCGTATAGCCGCGCGCGCGGGCTTCGAGCGTATCGGCGAACAGCTTGCGGATGGTGTCCCACATGCCGATGTACGTCGCCGGACACGAGCGCGGCGTCTTGCCGATCGGCGTCTGATCGACTTCGAGCACGCGGTCGATGGTCTCGAAACCGGTCAGGCCGCTGCAGCCCTGCCACGCGTGCGTGACGTCGAACGTCGGGCGCGGCGCTTCGCGCGCGAGCACGCTGGCGCGCGATCTCGCGGCGGGCTTGCCGGTGTCCGAGGCCTGCGCCGCCTTGCGCGCGCGCCGCACCGCGGGCGACGACAGCACCGAGCGGCCGACGGCATCGAGCAGGTTGGTCATCAGCACGTCGCGCGCCAGGGTCGACTTGCCCGAGCCGGACACGCCCGTGATCGCGACGAGGCGATTCAATGGCACGCTCGCCGTCACGTTGCGCAGGTTGTGCAGCGTCGCGCCTTCGACCGTGAGCCATTGCCCGGGCGTCGCCGGACGTTTCGCGGTCCCGGCACGCACTTCGCGGCGCGGCTGCAACGGATGCAAGATCGGGTTCGCGAGGAACTGCCCCGTCAGCGACGCCTTGTGCGCCGCGAGGTCCGTCACGTTGCCCTGCGCGACCACCGTGCCGCCGCGCTTGCCCGCGCCCGGCCCGATATCGATGATGTGATCCGCGCGGCGAATCGTGTCCTCGTCATGCTCGACGACGACGAGCGTATTGCCCTTGTCGTTCAGCTTCTTCAGCGCTGCAAGCAGGATGAGGTTGTCGCGCGGATGCAAACCGATGGTCGGTTCATCGAGCACGTAGCACACGCCTTGCAGATTGCTGCCGAGTTGCGCGGCGAGACGAATGCGTTGCGCTTCGCCGCCGGAAAGCGTCGGCGCGGCGCGGTCGAGGCTCAGATAGCCGAGCCCGACTTCTTCGAGAAACTGCAGACGGCCTTCGATTTCGCTGATCACGTCGCGCGCGATATCCGCATCGCGGCCCTTCAGCCTGAGCGTGGAGATCCACTCACGCGTATCGCTCACGGTCCAGCGCCCGACTTCCGTGATCGGGTAGTTGCCGAAGGTCACGGCACGGGCGACCTCGTTCAGACGCGTGCCTTCGCAGTCCGGACACGGCTGATCGACGATATCGTCCGGTTCCTGCTCCACCGAGCCGATGCTCTGCTCGCGCCCGCGATCGTCCTGCGCGAACAATGTGTCATCGAACGCGGCGCGCTGCTCGCGCGTGAGCTTCACGCCCGTGCCGACGCAGGTATTGCACCAGCCGTGCTTGCTGTTGTACGAGAACATGCGCGGATCGAGCTCGGGATAGCTCGTGCCGCAGACAGGACATGCGCGCTTCGTCGAAAACACGCGGGTTTCTTCCTTGCCCCGGCGCGCGCCGTCCTGCCACGAGCCATGCAGATCGTCGAGCGGCGCGCACAGGTGCATCACGCCCTTGCCGATCTCCAGCGTTTCGTCGAGCAGACGGCGCAGATCGGCTTCGTTATCCGCCGAGACGACGAGATCCGCGACCGGCAATTCGATCGTATGCTCGCGGAACCGGTCGAGCTTGGGCCACGGGCTCACCGGCAGAAATTCGCCGTCCACGCGCAGATGCGTGTTGCCGCGCGCCTTCGCCCATTTCGCGAGATCGGTGTACACACCCTTGCGGTTCACGACGAGCGGCGCGAGCAGGCCGACATGTTGTCCCTTGAAATCGCGCATGATCTGCGCGGCGATCGATTCCGAGCTTTGCGACTGCACCGGCGTGCCGTCGTGGATGCAATGCTGGATGCCGAGCTTCACGTACAAAAGACGCAGGAAGTGCCAGACTTCCGACGTCGTCGCGACGGTCGACTTGCGCCCGCCGCGCGACAGACGCTGTTCGATTGCGACGGTCGGCGGAATGCCGTACACGGCATCGACTTCGGGACGTCCCGCGGGCTGCACGATGGAACGCGCATACGCATTGAGCGATTCGAGATAACGTCGCTGGCCTTCGTGAAAGAGGATGTCGAACGCGAGCGTCGACTTGCCCGAGCCGGACACGCCCGTCACGACGTTGAACTTGTTGTGCGGGATATCGACGTCGAGCGACTTCAGGTTGTGCTCGCGCGCGTTGACGATGCGCACGACGTCCTCGCCCTGCAACGCGCGGCGCGCGCTCGCGACTTCCGCCGCGAGTTGCAGCGGCACGCCCGCGCGCTTTTGCGCCGCGCCGGGCGCCATCGCGTCTTCGTAATCGAGCAAGGCGCGGCCCGTATGCGACTGCTCGCACGCGGCCACGTCGTCGGGCGTGCCGATGCACACGACCTGACCGCCGCCATCGCCGCCTTCGGGACCGAGATCGATGATCCAGTCGGCCGCGCGAATCACATCGAGGTTATGTTCGATGACGATCAGCGAATGCCCGCGCTCGAGCAATCGCCGCAGCGCCTGCATCAGCTTGGCGATGTCGTCGAAATGCAGACCGGTGGTCGGCTCGTCGAACATGAAGAGGCGGCGTTCGCTGCCTTTGCTTTGCGACGTTTCCGCGAGATAACCCGCGAGCTTGAGTCGCTGCGCCTCGCCGCCCGACAGCGTCGGTACCGGCTGACCGAGCTTCACGTATTCGAGACCCACATCGACGATCGGCTGCAGCACGCGCAGCACTTCCTTGTCGCCGGCGAAGAGATCGACGGCTTCGCTCACGGTCAGTTCGAGCACGTCGGCGACGCTTAATTGACGGCCGCCGCGCTCGATCTTCACTTCGAGAATTTCAGCGCGATAACGCCGTCCATCGCAATCCGGGCAACGCAGATAGACATCGCTCAGGAACTGCATCTCGACGTGCTCGAAGCCCGAGCCGCCGCATGTCGGGCAGCGTCCGTCCCCCGAATTGAAGCTGAACATGCTCGCGCTGTAGCCGCGTTGCAACGCGAGCGGCGCCTTCGCATAGAGCTTGCGGATTTCATCGAACGCGCCGACGTAGCTCGCCGGATTCGAGCGCGCCGTGCGCCCGATCGGCGACTGATCGACGAAAACGACATCGCTCAGATGCTCCGCGCCCTTCAATGCGCGAAACGCGCCGGGCGTTTCCGTAGCCTTGCCGAAATGACGCATCAGCGCGGGCGCGAGCACGTCCTGAATCAGCGTCGATTTGCCCGAGCCGGATACGCCCGTCACGCAGACGAGACGTTGCAGCGGAATATCGACCGTCACGTCCCGCAGGTTGTGGTCGCTCGCGCCTTCGAGCGTGAGATGCGGCGTGTTCGCATCGACGGCGCGCCGGTTCCAGTTCGACGCATGCGCGACATGCTTGCGGCCGCCGAGATACGCGCCCGTCAGGGTGTCGGTGGTTTGAATGTCGTCGGGGGCGCCGTCGTAGACGATCTGACCGCCGCGCTCGCCCGGTCCCGGTCCCATGTCGATGAGACGATCCGCCGCGAGCATCACCGACGGATCGTGCTCCACGACGACGAGCGTATTGCCCGCGTCGCGCAGCCGGTGCATCGCCTCGACAATGCGGTTCAGATCGCGCGGATGCAGGCCGATGCTCGGCTCATCGAGCACGAAGAGCGTATTCACGAGCGACGTGCCGAGCGCGGTCGTCAGGTTGATGCGCTGCACTTCGCCGCCCGAGAGCGTGCGGCTCTGGCGATCGAGCGTCAGATAGCCGAGCCCGACATCGCAGAGATATTTGAGGCGCGTGCGCACTTCCGCGTGCAGCAGCTTGAGCGCTTCGTCGAGCAGCGTCGAAGGCAGCGTCAGCGAATCGAAGAAGCGGCGGATGCGTTCGATCGGCATCAGCATCAGATCGTGAACCGTGAGGCCCGGCAGCGCCTCGAGTTGCGCGCGCGTCCAGTCGACGCCTTCCGGCATGAAGCGATCCGACGGCGACAGCACCGCATCGGCCTGTTCCTTCGTGCCCAGACGCCACAGCAGCGATTCGGTTTTCAGGCGCGCGCCGGCGCACACCGGGCACGTCGTATAGCTGCGATATTTCGACAGCAGCACGCGGATGTGCATCTTGTACGCCTTCGACTCCAGATAGTCGAAGAAGCGCTGCACGCCGTACCACTGGTTCTGCCACTTGCCGGTCCAGTCGGGCGAACCCTTGATGACCCAGTCGCGCTCTTCCTGCGTGAGATCCTTCCACGGCACGCCGAGACGGATGCCCGCCTTCGCGCCGTACTTCACGAGATCGTCCTGGTTCTCTTTCCACGCGGGCGTTTGCAGCGTCTTGACGGCGCCTTCGCGCAGCGTCTTCTTGTCGTCCGGAATGACGAGCCCGTAATCGACGCCGATCACGCGGCCAAAGCCGCGGCACGTTTCGCACGCGCCGTACGCCGAATTGAACGAGAACAGCGCGGGCTGCGGGTCCGCGTAGCGCAGATCGCTTTCCGGGCTGTGCAAGCCGGTGGAGAAGCGCCAGATTTCCGGCTCGCCTTCGTCCTTCAGCACGTAAATGTCGACGCGGCCGGTGCCGCGCAGCAACGCGCTTTCGATCGCCTCGAGCGCACGCGAGCGCTCCGTGTTCTGCAGGCGAAAGCGATCCGCGACGACATCGAGCATCTGCCGTGCGCCGGATTCCGTCTGTACGTGGCGCTTCGCCTGCACGCGCGTGTAGCCGCTCGCGGACAGCCATTGCTCGACTTCTTCATCGCTCGCGGTATCCGGCAATTCGACCGGAAACGTGATCGCGAGACGCGGATCGTCGGCGCGCGTGCGTTCGAGCAGCTCGGCGTAGATCGTTTCGGGCGTGTCGTGGCGCACGCGCTGCGACGTCTTCCTGTCGAACAGTTCGGCGGCCCGAGCGTAGAACAGCTTCAGGTGATCGTTGAGCTCGGTCATCGTGCCGACGGTCGAGCGCGAACTGCGCACCGGATTCGTCTGGTCGATGGCGATCGCGGGCGGCACGCCGTCCACGCGATCGACCTGCGGACGGTCCATCCGGTCGAGAAACTGGCGCGCGTACGCGCTGAAAGTCTCGACGTAGCGGCGCTGGCCTTCCGCGTAGAGCGTATCGAATACGAGGCTCGACTTGCCCGAGCCGGAAGGCCCGGTCACGACCGTCATCTGGCCGGTGTGCAGGTCGAGATCGAGATTCTTGAGGTTATGCTGACGTGCGCCGCGAATGCGGATTGCGTTGTTCGATGCCAATTTTTCAACCGGTTCAATAGGTTAGGCGGCTCGCTGAAAGCCGTGGGCGAGGTCGCACGAGTGTTCGGATGTGCGCGCCCGCCATAGCGAACAGTACTGTACACGCATACAGTAGTTGTCGCCAAACGTGCTACGAGTGTCCGCATCCGTGCGCAAGACGCTCGCCTGATCCGCCGTCACGTCAGATGCGCGATGACGGCATCCGCAACGGCGTCCGACGCTTCACGCAGCGGAAAATGCCCCGCGCCATCGACGATCACGCGCCGGTATCCCGCCGGAAAATACACGTCCTGTCCTTCCGAGCTCGCCGGTTCATCGCAGGAATCGGCGCCGCCTTGGATCATCAGCGCGGGTACGCCGATGCGCTCGATCGTCGCGAGCCGCGCATACAGTTTCGCGAGCGCCGGATCGGACGGCTGGTCGCTGCGCCAGCGACGCCGGTACGCGTTCAGCGTGATCGGCACCCAATCCGGGTTCTCGAAGGCGCGCGCCGTCGCCGCGAATTCTGCTTCGTCGAACCAGCCGGGCGGCGACCACGTGTCCCACTGGATGCGCGCGAAGCCTTTGGGATCGGCGGCGACGGCGTCCGGGCCGCCATCGAGCGACATGAACCATTGGTACCAGAAGCGCCGCGCCTGAGAGAAATCCGGCAGTTTGAAGACGCCGCGCGGCTGATACGCGAGCGCGAGCGCGGCCATGCGGCGCACGCGCTCGGGAAACAGCGCGGAGAGGGTGTACGCGGCGCGCGCGCCCCAGTCGTGGCCGACGACATCGAATTGCGCGATGCCGAGCGCATCGGCGAGATCGATGGCATCTTGCGCGAGCGCGACCCCCGAGCCGTCGCGCACGGTGTCGGCGGATAGAAAACGCGTGCCGCCCGCGCCGCGCAGTTCCGGAACGATGGTGCGATAGCCGCCTTCGTTGAGCCGTGCGGCGACCGCGTTCCAGGCGCGGGCCGCGTCGGGCCAGCCGTGAATCAGGAGGACGACGGGGCCATCGGCGGGACCGGAATCGGCGTAGGCGATATCGAGCGTCGGCGTGCGGGCGTGGCGTTCGAAGTCCAGCATGGCGAGACTCCTCGAAGGGGAACGCGGAAGGGAGCAGTCATTCTAGCGAGCAAGGCAAGCGCGCGCTCGACACGCTGGCGATGCGGCTCGCCGGACCCTCACGCCCCGATCAGCACCCCGCTCCTGATCGCCTTCTTCCCCGTCACGCGCCCCATCGGCGCGCCCGCATACACGAAGCGGATCGCGCGGCGCATGTAGAAGACGCCGTCGTTATCCGTGGCGATGGTGGTCACCGCATCGGTGACCGGATCGACGATATCGAACACCGGATCGCCCGCTCTGAGCAGTGCGCCCACCGTCGCCCGATACACGACGATCCCGCTCACCGGCGCGATCAACTGCTGGCTGCCCGCAAGCGGCGTCGCGGGTTGCGCAAGCGGCGGCGCGTCCTTCACATCGCCCTCGATCACGCCACGCGCGATCAGATAATCGACGATGGCATCGGCATCATGCGCGGCGGTGTCGTAATCGACATCACGCTGCCCGCGATGTTCGATCGTCGCCGCGATATTCGGCGCGCCGAGCGGCGTCCTCTCGCCGAGGCGCTCGCGCAGTTCGTTCCACAGCAGCGCGTGAACTTCGTCGAAAGACTGCCCGCCGGAATCGGTGGCGAGCAGCACGCCGTTCGCGCCGAGATGGCGCGCGAGCGGCTCGATCGCGGGCCAGCTCGCGGGGCTCGTATAAACGTGCATCGTCGCTTCGAGCGAGCAATGCAGATCGAGCACGATATCGGCTCGTGACGCCAGCGTCAGCAGCGCGAGCCGCAGCGATTCGAATTCGTTCTTCGCGGTCATTTCGCCGAGCATCTCGACGAGCGCGCCGCGCACAAGGCGCGCGTTGTGCGCGGCATCCGCGGACGATAAATGCGCGCCCACGCGCTCGATCAACGCCGCGGCGGGCGGCATCGGAAAGCTGCGGTTGAAGTTGTGGCCGCTGTTCGCCTCGAAGCGCCCGAGAAATTGCCCGAGCACATGCTGCGACAGACCGATCGGATTCGCCACCGGCACGAGCACGATTTCACCGCGCACGCGGCCTTCGGCGTCGAGCGCGGCGAGCCGCTTCTTCAACGTCCATGCGGTGAGCATCGCGGGCGTTTCGTCGGCGTGCAACGACGCCTGAATGTAGACCTTCTCGCCGTCGCGCTTCGCGTCGCCGAAATGAAAGCTGACGAGCTCGCGCGAGGTGCCGAGCGTCGTGGAAACGAGTGAATGGCGTCTGGTTTGCATCGAGAAATCCTCAGTCGCCGTACACGTCGAAGTCGAAGTACTTGCGCGCGATCTTCTGATACGTGCCGTCGGCGCGCATGTCGTTCACGGCCTTGTCGACTTTCGCCTTGAGCGCCGTATCGTCCTGGCGCAGGCCCATGCCGACGCCGTGATCGCCCATCGAAAGCGGCTCGCCGACGAACGAGAAGCCCGCGCCGCGCGGCGTCTTCAGGAACCCGTGCTCCGCTTCCACCGAACCGAGCAGCGCGGCGTCGATGCGTCCCGCGCTCAGGTCGTTCAGCACGCCTTCCATGCTCTGATACGACACCACCTCGACGCCGCCCGGCTGCCAGTTTTTCAGCGCGTAGGTTTCGAACTGGCTGCCGCTCTGCACGCCGATGCGCTTGCCCCGCAAGCCCTGCGCGCTCGCCGTGAGCGGCGTGCCCTGCTTCGCGATCAGGCGCGAGCGGAACTGAAAGAGCTTGGTGGAAAACGCGATCTGCTTCATGCGCTTGTCGGTGATCGCCATCGACGACATGATTCCGTCGATCTTGCGTGCCTGCAGCGCGGGAATCATCCCCGAGAATTCGAGTTCCACCCACTGGCAGCGCATCGCGATGCGGCGGCAGATTTCATCGCCGAGATCGACGTCGAAACCCGCGACGTGGCCGTCGGGCGTCTTCACGTCCATCGGGGGATAGCCGGGATCGATGCCAAGGCGCAGGGCGTCGGCATCTTTCGCCTGAAGCGGCGCGGCCGCGACGAGCGCGGCGGCCAGGAAGAGTGAGCTGAGTCTGTACATGAAGGCGGCGTCTCCGTTTTGGTGCCACCGATGGTACGAGCGCAAGACGCTCTCAAAAAGACGCATTTTGCTTATCATGATCACTTTTCGAGATCACCCGACGGAGACGCCGAGCGTGGATATGACTCTGACGCAATTGCGCATGTTCGTCGCCGTTGCCGAGGCGGGCAGCGTGCGTGCGGCCGCGCGGCGGCTCGATGTCGCGCAAAGCGGCATCACCCAGCAATTGCAGAAGCTCGAGACGCTCGCGGGCGGGCCGCTGTTCGAGCGGGACGTGCGCGGCGCGCGCCTGACGCCGGTCGGTGAGCGATTGCGTCTGCGCGCCGACCTGATTCTCGGCGAGTGCAGAAAGACCGAAGAAGAAATGCGCCAGTTGCGCGGCGAACTGACGGGCCGCGTTGCGCTCGGCCTCGCCGCGGAAGCGACGATGCGCCTCTTTCCCGCGCTGCTCGCGAGCTATCGCGAGCGCTGTCCGCGCATCGACGTGCATCTGACGAGCGCGACGTCGCGGATGCTGACTTCATGGGTTCGCGACGGCAGCCTCGACTTCGCGCTCGCCCTGATCTCCCCCGATGCCGACATCCACGACATGGACGCCACCCCGCTCTTCGACACCGAAGTCGCGGTGATCGCGCGGCGCGGGCATCCGCTCGGGCGTGCGCGCTCGCTGCGCGCCCTCCAGGACGCGGAATGGGTCAGCACGCGGCAACGCGGCGGCGGTGCGCTGGGCAACAAGCTGTCGGCGCTCTTCGAGCACGCGAAGCTCGCGCCGCCGCGCATCGCCGCGACGACCGAAGCCGTGTTCGACACCCTGCACTGCATTGCGTCGAGCGACTATATCGGTCTGGAACCCGCGAGCCTCGCCGGGCATCCGTTCTTCCGGGAGCACGTCGAGATCGTGCCTATCGCCGAGCGCGCCGCGAAAACGCCGGTATGTCTGCTGCGGCGCGCGGGCGTCCCTCTCACGCCCGCGGCGCAAGAACTGGCAACGATGGCCGTTTCGTTCGCGCGGATGCTTCCCGCTCAACGCGACGCGTGACGCGTGCCCTTCGATGCACCGGCGGCACGGGCGCGTCGCGTCGCCCAGCCTTTCTTCGCCGCCGCTGACCGATCCGCCGCCGAGCGCCGGCTCGCAGCCGCGTGCGATTGACGCGACAGGGACTTGTGCGAAGCGGCCTTGGTGCTTTCGCGTTTGAGCACGCGCGTGGACACGGCTGAACGCTTCGCCTTCGACTCGGTGCTCGGGCTTCGCTTCGTGCGATGCGCGGCCTTCGTGTCCTGCGCGGCCTTCTTGCGCGTGGCCTCGGACGTCGTGCCCTTCTTCGGCGCCTTCGTCTTCACGCCCGAGCGACGCGCTTCGGACAGCCCGATCGCGATGGCCTGCTTCGCCGACTTCGCGCCGTGCTTGCCTTCGCGAATGTGATCGATCTGCTCCTTCACGAACGCACCCGCCTGCGTGCTCGGGGACTTGCCTGCGCGCTTCGCCTTCGCTGCGCGCTCGAGGGTTTTCTTTTCGGGCATGTCGGACCTCCATATGAAGTGGACTGGCCCTTGACGCGCGAGCAACGTGCGTGCCCACATCGCGGCCTGTGCGCGCAACAGCGAGTGCACCGGTCGCATCGCTGTCTGGGATGCCGCGCAATCGCTTGCGGGTGGACAAACAGTGCGCTTTTTCCGCGAAATCGTCCGGTTCGGGGCGCATTTGTTCGAATCGATTAAAGCCCGTCAAGCCCTTGCCGTTAACGCGCTTATCCATATCACCCAGGTCGTTTCAAATTGAGGCCTGTTCTGCCTTTTGTTCTCGCGTTTGGCCTGGGCGGCCATGGATATGATCCAAACGGTAAGCACTTCCCCCTGGCACTGCAAACCCGACTCTCACTCATCAAGGAAGCAATATGCAAAAACTTCTGAAAGCCTTCGTGCGCGACGAACGTGGCGTCAGCGCCATGGAATACGCCATCCTCGCCGGCATCGTCGTGGTCGCACTGACCTTGGTCGGCTCGACCTTCAGCACCAACCTCTCGGACATTTTCACCAACCTGACCACCAAGGTTAAGAGCGCGGCAGGCGCCTAAGCAGTCGAGCATCAGGTCCGGGCCGTCAAACGCCCGGACCCCTGTATGGCCTAACCGAATCGAGTCCATCGTGACCGTACCGTCTCTCGTCATTCGTCTTGTCGTGCTGGGCGCCCTACTCTGGCTCGCTGTCATCGACGTACGCACCCGACGTCTGCCGACGAGCATCGTCCTCTCGATCGGTGCACTCTTTTTCGTCGATGCGCTCATCGCCGGCATGTCGCTCGACGATGTGATCTCGCATCTGCTGCTTGCAGTCGTCGTGTTTCTGGCCTGCGCGGTCCTGTTCGTCGCGCGGATGCTCGGCGGTGGCGACGCCAAGCTCGCTTCCGTCATCTTTCTCTGGGTGGGATTCGGTCTTTCGCTCGCCACGCTGACGCTCATCTCCGTGATCGGGACCGTGGTGTCGCTCGTGAGTCTCGCCACCCGCAACATGAATCCGTCTCAGCGCTTCGTGCCGCTGCGCGCGCTCGCGATGTTCTCCGCGGCGCGCGGCGTTCCGTACGGCGTGGCGCTCGCCTTCGGCGGCGGTCTCGTCATCGTGCTGCCTGCCCTGCTGCACCTCATCTCGACGCGATAGGACGACGTCCTCATGTCCAACATCATCAAGTTTGCCGTGCTGCTGCTCGGCGCACTCCTGGTCGCGCTGATCGTGCGCGTCGTCCTTGCGAGCGCGTCGCGCACGGCAAAGCCCGTCGTGACGAGCGAGAAAGTGCTGGTGAGCGCGGCGAACCTGCCGCAAGGCCTGTTGCTGCGCGACGAGGACCTCGCCTGGAAGGACATTCCCAAGGCGGACATTCCGTCCAGCGCCATCGTCGCGGGCGTCGCGGGTGCGCCCGACCTGAAGGGCGCGCTGCTGCGCCATCCGGTCGCGAGCGGCACCGTCCTCGTATCCGACGACGTCTTTCTGCCGAGCGCCCCCGGCTTCCTCGCCGCGACGCTCAAGCCCGACATGCGCGCGGTCTCGGTCGCCGTCGACGACGTGTCCGGCAACGCCGGGCTGATCCAGCCGGGCGATTACGTCGACCTGCTCCTCACGCAGCAAATGGACCGGCGCACCGAATCCCCGGATCTCGCGGTATCGAGCGAGACGGTGGTCGAGCACGTGCGCGTGCTCGCCGTCGGTTCCGAAATCAAGCGGCCGAAAAACGACGGCGACGCCGACGTCGCCGTGGTCCGCGCCCGCACCGTGACGCTCGAAGTCACGCCGCGCATGGGCGAAGTCGTGGCGGTCGCGGCGCGGCTCGGCAGCCTGTCGCTCGCGCTGCGCAGCTTCGCGACCGTCAGCCGCGAACCGGCGGCGGCCGCCGGCGCTTCCGCCGACGAGCGCAAGCCTCTCTGGGCCGGCGACATCTCCCGCGCCGTGCGCGAGCTGCCGCGCACGCGCCCCGCTCAGTCGGGCGCGCCGAGCGCCGCGCCGGCCATGCCGCGCACCGTGACCATCTACCGCGGCTCCGAGAAGTCGGAGACGTCGAGCGTTGCCCAGGCGGGCGGTTCGGGCCAGGGCGTCCCGCCGCTGCCCTCCGTGCCCGCGGAGCGTTGACACCGTGCCCCCGTTCGAAAGCGTGCCATCGCCAGGATTCACATTCATGAAGACGCAGTTCAGTCCGACTCGCACCGCGGGTCGCGCGGATAGCGCGCCAGTCGCCGTGCTTCTGGCGTGCGTGTCGCTCGTCGGGTGCGCCGCCGCGCATGCCGCGGAGCCGGCGAACATGCCGCCCTACGCCGGCGCGCCCTCGGCCGTGCGCGCCGCGAACGTCGCGCGCGGCGGCATGACGGACGCGATGGCGCCCGCCGGTGCCCAAGGCGCGCTCGTGCTCGACGCGGGCAAGGGCACGGTGTTGCCACTGAACGAAAACGCCGTCTCGGTCTTCGTCGCCGATCCCGCCGTCGCGGACGTGCACGTGCCCTCGCCCAGGGCGGTTTTCGTGCTCGGCAAGAAAACCGGCACGACGACGCTCTACGTGCTCGGCGCCAACAACCGTCCGCTCGTGCAGCGCACGATCGTCGTGTCGCGCGACATGATCACCTTGCGCGCCATGCTCGCCGCGCGCTTTCCGAACACGAACGTGCAGGTCGCGACGGGACAAGGCTCGCTGATGCTGAGCGGCCAGGCGGCGACGCCGGCGGATGCCGACGCCGTCGTCCAGGCGGTGACGCCCTATCTCGCCGACAAGGAAGTGCTCGTCAACCGCATGACGATCGACCGCCCGCTGCAAGTGCAGTTGCGCGTGCGCATCACCGAAGTGGATCGCAACATCACGCAGCAGCTCGGCATCAACTGGCAGGCGATGGGCAACGCGGTCGGCAACTTTTATGGCGGCATCTTCAGCGGCCGCCCGATCTACAACCTGAGCCAGCCGCTCACCGGCGCCAACGGCGCCGTGACCTATCCGGTCAATCTGCCGACCAACAACGCCTATTCGATCCTCGGCGCCTTCAGGACGAACAACGTGGACATCCGCGCGCTCGTCGACGCGCTGAATCAGGAAGGCCTGCTGACGGTGCTCGCCGAGCCGAATCTCGTCGCGCTGTCGGGGCAGACGGCGAGCTTTCTCGCGGGCGGCGAATTTCCGATTCCCGTTTCGCAGACCAACGGCGCGATCACCGTCGAGTTCAAGCAGTTCGGCGTCAAGCTCGATTTCACGCCGACCGTGCTCTCGGACCGGCGCATCAGCCTGAAGGTGCGCCCGGAAGTCAGCCAGATCGACACGACCGCGAGCGTGACGACCGGCGGCGTCACCGTGCCGGGACTCTCCGTTCGTCGCGCGGACACGACCGTGGAGCTCGCGAGCGGCCAGAGCTTCGCGATCGGGGGGCTCCTGCAGAGCAATACGAGCGACGTCGTTTCGCAGGTGCCGGGCCTGGGCTCGATTCCGATCCTCGGCAAGCTGTTCTCGTCGACGAACTACCAGAACAACAAGACGGAGCTCGTGATCATGGTCACGCCGTATCTCGTCGAGCCGACCGATCCGTCGAAACTGCGCACGCCGCTCGATTCGCTGATCTCGCCGTCGAGCGATGTCGAATACAGCTTCCGGCGCCAGAACGGCGGAGCGCCGGCTCAGGCCGGACAGCCGCGTCTCGTCGGCGCGGCCGGCTACGTCTATTGAGCCCGCGATGAAACACACACGACTGCTTTCGCTCCTTCTCGCCGGCTCGTTCGCCGTCGCCGCCGGCGGCTGCTTCAAGCCGCCGCGCAACATGCCGAACGAAACGGTGATCGGCTACGACGGCACGTCGGCCGTGCCGCCCGATTGCGACAGCCTCGCGCGCCCGTCGCTGCTGACTGACGCCGGCATCCGCCGCCCGAGCATGCAATGGGGCTGCGCGACCTACACGAATCTCGCCGCGCAACTCGCCCACCCCGAAGACGCCGTGCATCCGCAGACGCTCGGCCCGGCGAACGCGGCGGTGGCGGCGAGCGCGGTGCGGCGCTACGAGACCGGCCGCGTGATTCCGCTCGACAGATCGACCTCGCGCGACAGCAAGTGATGCGACGCAACACAGCCAGAAGCACATAAGGCCAGCCATGAGCACAGAGTTCTCCTTCTCGAAGAGCAAGTCCGGCACGCGCAACGCGGATTTCATCGCCTTCGTGTCCGATCGCAAGACCGAGCAGATCGTCAAGAGCTTCGTGCTCGAGCAGGCGATGCCGCACGCGCATATCGTCGTCGGCAGCGTCGACGACGCGATCGCGTATCTCGCCCGCGTCGACCGCTCGCCGCTCTTCCTGCTCGTCGACCTGCAGGACTCCGTGATGCCGCTGTCAGACCTCGGCCGCCTCGCCGAAGTGTGCGAGCCGTCGGTGCAGGTCGTGGCGCTCGGCGAGCGCAACGACGTCGGCCTGTTTCGCAGCCTGCTCAAGATCGGCGTGCGAGATTACCTCGTCAAGCCCATCACGGTCGAGCTGCTCAAGCGCACGGTCAACGTCTCCGAGGGCAAGGTGAGCCCGGTGATGCTCGCGCGCGCCGGCAAGACGATTGCGTTCACGGGCTCGCGCGGCGGCGTCGGGGTGACGACGCTCGCGCTCAACGTCGCGCGCCATCTGTCGGAAGACACGCATCGGCGCGTCGCCTATGTCGATCTGAACCTGCACGGCGGCGCAGCCAATTCGATGCTCGGTCTGCAGAGCAACAACGGGCTCATCGACGTGCTGCAGAACGTGCACCGCCTCGATCCGCAATACGTGGAGCGCACGCTCGTCGCCAAGGGCAGCCGGCTCTTCATGCTGTCGGCGGAACACGATTACGGCGCCGCGCGTCCGTTCGGCCCGGGCGCGTTGCCGCGCGTGCTCGAGCTGCTGTGCGACAGCTTCCACTACGTGATTCTGGACATCGGCACGGTGACGGACCCGCTCGCGCAGGAAGCCTTCGATCACGCCGCGCGGGTCTATCTGGTCGCGGACCGCTCGGTGCATTCCACACGGGAGACGATCCGCCTGCTGCGCCACATCGAGGACCGCGACAACAATCCGCCGACCTCGCTGCTGCTCAACAACCCGAACGCCGTGACGGGCGGCAAGGTGCAGGCGAACGACTTCATGACGGCAATCGGCCGCAACGTGCTGTACGAAATCCCGTTCGAAGCAAAGGCGCTCGCGACCGCCGAGAACCTCGGCGAAGCGCCTAAAGAAAAAGCGGTGAACGGCTTCAATCAGATGATCACGCGCATCGGCGGCGACCTCACCGGTCAGCAGATGAACGCCGAGCGCTCGTTCTTCCAGAAGCTCAGGCTCAGGAGAGGCTGATGTTCGGACAGAAGCAGGTTCCCCGCCCCGCGCCCGATCCGGACGCGGCGCCCGGCGCCGAAGCCGCGGCGGCAGCCGAGGCGCCGCCCCCGGTCGCGCCGGCCCCGCGCGCGCACGCGCCCGAGGGCGGTGAAGTGCTGGTGCGCTCGGACCTCTTCAAGGTGATCCGCAACGGCGTGTTCGCGGCGATGAACCCCTCGGCCGCCGTCGGCAAGACACGCGAGCAGATGAAGCCGGGCGTCGAGCAGCTCGTGCTGGACGTGGCGGAGCGCGAGCGGCTGAACATCACGATCGCGGAGCAGGGGCAGATCGTCGGCGAGTTGCTGAACGACATGTTCGGCCTCGGTCCGATCGAACCGCTGCTCGCCGACGACAGCATCACCGACGTGCTCGTCAACGGTCCCGATCAGGTCTATGTCGAGCGGCACGGGCGGCTCGAACTCACCAACTGCAAGTTCCGCGACAACACGCACGTGACCAACGTCGCGCAACGCATCGCGGCGGGCGTCGGGCGGCGTGTCGACGAAAGCAGCCCGATGGTCGATGCGCGTCTCGCCGACGGCAGCCGCGTGAACGTCGTGCTGCCGCCGCTCGCCATCAACGGCGCGTCGATCTCGATTCGTAAATTCTCGAAGCGCAACATCACGCTGCACCGCATGTCGCAGCAGGGCAACATGTCGGCCGCGATGGCCACCGTGCTCAAGCTCGCGAGCACGTGCCGGCTGAACGTGATCGTCTCGGGCGGTACGGGCTCGGGCAAGACGACGCTGCTCAATGCGCTGTCGCACTTCATCGGGCACGGCGAGCGCACCGTGACGATCGAGGATGCAGCCGAGTTGCAGCTCGTGCAGCCGCACGTCGTCAGTCTGGAAACGCGCCCCGAAAATGCCGAAGGGCTCGGCGCCGTCACGCAGCGCGATCTCGTGCGCAACGCGTTGCGGATGCGCCCCGACCGCATCATTCTCGGCGAAACGCGCGGCCCCGAAGCCTTCGACGTGCTGCAGGCGATGAACACGGGCCACGACGGCTCGATGACCACCATCCACGCGAACACGCCGCGCGACGGCATCACGCGTCTGGAATCGATGGTGATGATGGCGAACGGCAACCTGCCGCTGCTGTCGATCCGCCGGCAGATCGCGAGCGCGGTGCACATGATCGTGCAGATCGAGCGCATGCGCGACGGCATGCGGCGCGTCACGCGCATCACCGAGCTGGTGGGCATGGAAGGCGACGTCATCATCACTCAGGATCTCTTCACCTTCCGCTACGATGCGAGCGCGTACAGCGAGGAAGTCAAAGGCGTGTTCGAAACGGGCGCCGTGCGGCCGGCCTTCGCCGCGCGCGCCGCTTATTACGGTCTCGAAGATGCGCTGCTGGAGGCGATGCGGCCATGAGCTCCGTCGATCTGATCACCTTCTGCGCGTTCGCCATCGTCCTGCTGCTCGGCATCATGCTGCTCGTGGTGCAGGACATGCGCAGACAGCGCCCCGATGCGCGCATCCAGGCGCGGGTGCAGGCCGCCTTCCCCGCGGCCGGCCCGAACGGACGCGAGACCCGTCATGACCACTCCGACCTTTTCACCTTCAGCCGCAACGACAACGTCGTGAGCCGCTGGTTCGCGCCGAAGATCGCGCGCCTCAAAACGGTGGCCGGCGCAAGCGGACTGCGCGCGGTGATCATCACGGCGGTCATTTCCGAGGTCCTTGCGCTGGTGATGTCGAAGCTGCTGCCGCTGCCCGCGCTCGCAACGCCGGTGCTCCTGATCGGCCTGCCCGTGCTCGGCGCGATCCAGGCGTACCGGTTTCTCGTCGAACGATTCAAGCGCCGTTTTCTGGACGGTTTTCCCGATCTCATCGACCTGATCGTGCGCGCCGTGCGCGCGGGCGTCCCGGTGACACACGTGATGGGCGTCGCGTCGAGCGAATGCCCGGAGCCGCTCAGGAGCGAATTCCGGTTGATGGGCGACGGAATCAAGGTGGGGCTCGACCTGGAAGAGGTGCTCGCCACCGCGGTCACGCGCATCGGCATCGCGGACTTCTCCTTCTTCTGCGTCTGCCTGCTGCTGCAGCGCGAGACCGGCGGGCAGCTCGGCGAAACGCTCGAGAATCTCGCGGGCATCGTGCGCAAGCGCCGCGAGATCCGTCAGAAAACCAAGGCGCTGACGGGCGAGGCGCGCATCACGACCAAGATTCTCGCGGCGGTGCCTTTCTTCATTCTGGGCAGCATGTTCATGCTCAACCGCCCGTATCTGATGGTGCTGTTCAAAACGCCCCCGGGCCAGAAAGTGCTGACGTGCGCCGCGATTTCGCTCACGGTGGGACTGAGCCTCGTTCACAAGATGTCGAAACTGGATACCGCGCGATGAGTCAGGACAGACTCGAAACACTCATCAACCTGCTGATGCTGCTCGCGCTCGTCGTCGCGATCGTGCTGTGGTGGGCGACCAAGCATGGCGGGACGCGCGGCCGCATCGCCGAGCGCACGCGGCAGGCCGCCGTCGTGCAGCGCAATGAAAGCGCGCTCGCCGAAGAAGACGACGACGAAGGCACCGTGGCGCGCCTCACGCAGCGCCTCGCGCGCCTGGGCGACCGGCTGCCGCTCTTCGATGCCAAATACCGCGCGAAGCTGCGCACGCAGATGGTCCGCAGCGGCTATCGCAGCCAGTCGGCGGTGTCCGTGCTGCTTGCGATCAAGTTCGTCGTCGGGCTCATCTGCGCCGCGTTCGCGGTGATGCTCGGCTCGCACATTCCCGTGGTCGGCGGCTATCCGGCGGTGCGGGGCATCATGATGCTGCTGGTGTTCGTGGTCGGCATGATCCTGCCGGAATACGTGATCGCCTTCTTCGCAGCGCGGCGGCGCAAGGCCATGGCGTCGTGCCTGCCCGATGCGCTCGATCTGCTCGTCATCTGCACGAACGCGGGCAACAGCCTCGGCGTCTCGATCCGGCGCGTTGCCGACGAGTTGAAGTCCATCTGCCCGCCGCTTTCCGGCGAGTTTTCGCTGACCGCCGACGAACTGAAGCTGTCCGGCGACAGCACGCGCGCGTTGCAGGCGCTCGCCGATCGCATCGATCTGCCGTCGATCCGCGCACTGATCTCCACGCTCACGCAATCGATGCGCTACGGCACGCCGATCACGCAGGCGCTGCGCACGCTGTCGCATACCGAACGGCTTGCGCACATCGTGTCGCTCGAAGAAAAGGCGGCCAAGCTCGCACCCAAGATGGCCGTGCCGATGATGATCTTCATTCTTCCCGCGGTGATGCTGATCGCCGCAGGCCCGGCCGTCATACAACTCATGAGCGTCTTTGCAAAGCAATGAAGACAACGCAGATGTCACTTCCCGGCATGCGCCGCCTCGGCCTCGCGGCGTGCTGTGCGACGCTCGTGATCGCCCTCGGCGCATGCACGACGACCACCCGCCAGAGCGTCGACAGCCGTCCCGTCATGCGCAATTCCGCGCCCAGCACGATGAGCGAGCTGCGCATCGCCGACACCGCGCTCGATTCGGGCAATGTCGAACTTGCCACCTCGCTCTATGAAAAAGCCGTGCAGGCGGACCCGCACTCGGTCGCGGGCCTCACGGGTCTCGGCAACACGCTCTACACGGTCGGCGACTTCACGCGCGCGGGCGTCTACTACGATCGCGCCAGCAAGGCCGACGCGAACGCGACCGCGCCGCTCATCGGACTCGCGCGCGTCGCCATGCGTCAGCGCCGCTTCGACGACGCCATCTCGACCTACCGGCGTCTGCTCGCGCTGACGCCCGACGACCCGCTCGCCTCGGCCGGGCTCGGCGCCGCGCTCGACCTGAGCGGCGATCACACGGGCGCGCAGGCCGTGCTGCGCGAGGCGCTCAGGAAGAATGTCGGGGATCCGCTGCTCTCCGTGAATCTTGGCCTGTCGCTGACGCTCTCCGGCGATCCGCGCGAAGGCGCAAACGTGCTGCTCGACGTGACGCGCTTTCCCGCCGCGCCGCCGCAGGCGCGCCAGGACCTCGCGCTCGCCTACGGGCTGCTCGGTAACCGCGAAGCGGCCGCAGAAATCCTGTCGCGCGATCTGCCGAAGGCATCGGTCGAGGACAATCTCCGTTACTACGACATTCAGCGCGAACTGATGTCCCGGCCCACGTCCGCGCAGCCCGCGGCGCCGTCCGCGATTCCGACGGCCCAGATGCAGACGACGCGCCTCAAATGAAAGCCGCCGCGCGCCGCCTTCCACGACCGCCGGGCGTCGCGACGCGGATCCTGCGCGACGAGCGCGGCATCGCGTCGATCGAATTCGCGTTCGTCGCCGTTATCGCGGTCATCCTCATCATCGGCACGATCGAGATCGCGCTGGAAATGATCGTCGATGCATCGGTGCAGGCGGCCGCGCAGGCGGCGTCTCGTGTGGGCCTGACAACGACCGCGCCGAGCACGGGTAGCCGCGCCCAGGAGGCGCAGAGGATCGTCGAGACGATCCTGGGTGGATGGAGGAACGCAAACGCGACCATCACGGTCACCGAACTGAACTACGGCAGCTACGGCTACGGCAATGTCGCTAGCTCGACCTACACGCCGACGCAGGACATGGGCGGATACGGCGACGTGGTCGCCTACAACATACAGCTCAGGATGCCCGGCATCACCGGCATACCGGCGATGTTCGGCGTGAACGAACTGATCTTCGAGCGCAATTTCATCGTGCAGAACGAAAAATGAGAACGACCAGCGAAACGGTGCGATCGATCTGCCGGAAGCTCACCCGCGTGCTGCGCTCGGATCGCGGCAGCGTGTCCATCGAGTTCGTCATCATCGTGCCGCTCATGCTGCTCGTGATGCTCGGCTTCACCGAGGTCTACTTGTACATGCGCGCGGTCAGCGCGGTCGATCGTACGGCCTTCACGCTCGCCAATACCATCGGTCAGATGACCTCGATCATCGCCGACAACAACGATACCGCCGATGCGAACAGCTACGCCTCGCTGTGGCAGGACGCGTTGCTGCTCGCCGCACCGTATCAGTTGAAGGACAACGGCATGGTCTACGTGACCTTCGTGTGCGATCCGGATTCCAGCGGCAAATGCAAGGACATGGATAACTCCATGACGACCGTCACGCCGAAGGTCCAGTGGTCGGCATCTCCGCCTTCATGGACCAACAGCAAGAGCTCGGGCATGGCGTCGAGGATTTCGGGCACGAGTCCGTTGCCCGCTTCGTGGCCTTTTCGCACGGGAGATTCGGCGATCATCGTGGAAGTATTCATGTCGTACAACCCGTTCACCATGAGCTCCAAATTGATCTCGGGGCTGCCGGGCCAGCAGACCGTGTACCGCCGCGTGTATGTGCGGCCGCGTGCGCCGAGAGCGTTCTTCTGACGTTCGCGTGGTCACGGACGTCCACATGGAATTCAAACGCAAAGGGTTCAGGCTCATGACGATTTCGTCGACGCTGCGCGCATGCAGCCGGCTGCCGCAAAGCGCAGGGGGCAGCGTCGCGATGATGTTCGCGATGTGCGCGAGCACCATGATCGGGTCCATGTGCGTGGCGCTCGATGCGATCGACTACGTGATGACGCAGGGCCGCATGCAGATGGCGCTCGATGCCGCCACGTTGTCGGCGGGCGTCGATCTCCAGCGCTATGGCAACACGCCGACCGGCACGAGCCTCTCCAACTGGCAGAAGGACGCGCGTGCGTACTACGACGCGAACAGTCCTTCCGGCATGATGGGCTTCACCATGCCCGACGGGCAGTTTTCCGCGACCGTATCGGGCGCGCCCGCTACCGGACAGACCATCGCGCTGTCGGCGTCGGGATCGCTGCCCTTGCTTGCGCCGAAGATTCTCAGCAAGACATCCGGTGGCGACTCCGGCACGGGTTCCGGCGGCGGAACGGCACCGCCGGATACTTCGACGGTATCGGCAAACAACACAGCCCTGCGGCTGCCGCAGAGCACGCTCGAACTCGTCATGGTGCTCGACAACACCGGCTCCATGAGAGACCCCGCGAACGGCAAGTCCGGCGCGACCAAGATGAGCGGACTGCAGGCTGCGGCCAACTCGCTGATCGGCGACCTGCTGCCGGGCGGAAGCACTTCCACCAGCAAGAACTTCATCGGCCTGGTGCCGTTCGCGAGCACCGTCAACACCACGGGCGCCCTGCCGTCCGGCGGCAGCTGGCTCAGCGCGACGCTGCCGAGCTACAACACGAGCGGCGTGACGACGGGCGCGTGGAGCGGCTGCCCGATCGAGCCGCGCACCAGCGGCAATCTCTCGCCCGAGGCGTACTCGCCGCTCGACACGCGCAAGTTCCAGCGTTACTACTACAACGTGCCGACGAGCAAGCTCAAGGTGGTCACCTATAGTTCGTCGACGCGGTACAGCGCGTGCAATACGTCGGGCAGTTCGTCGTCGACCGTCTCGAACGTGCCATTCACCATCGGCTCGTCGGGGTCGGCGAACAAGTGCAACAGCCCGAGCGGCGGCACGGGCACCGGCATCGGCACCCAGTTCGACGAGACCAACACGACCGGGCAGAACCTGACGCAGAACTCCGGCTGCCTCGCCACCTCGATGACCTTCCTCACGCAGAACGCCACCACGCTCACCACGGCCGTCAGCAAGATGACGCCGTCGGGCTCGACGATCATTCCGGTCGGCCTTCTGTGGGGCTGGCGCATGCTGGAGCCGTCGTGGTCGCAGAACGTAGCCGGCACGAAGAACGGCTGGATTTCGTCCGACCCGAGTCTGCCGAAGCCCACCGACGGCTCCGTGCAGAATCTTCAACGCGTGATGATCGTCCTCACCGACGGCCTCAACCAGATCGGCGCGGCGGGCTCGATTCCCAACACGCTGTATTTCAACGGCCTTTCGGGCGTGGGCACCAACAGCCTGTCGGCGCCGACCGTGATCCGGGCCGACGGCACCACGATGTCGAACGCGCTCACGGACTCGTCGGAGCTGCACGGCGGCAGTCCCATCGACGCTTCGAGCGGCAACAACGCGGGTTATCCCGACGACGCCAACTCCTACCAGCAGGCGATCTGCACGGCAATCAAGGCGCGCGGCATCACGATCTATTCGATTACGTTCGGCGCATCGGCATCCAGCTCGAGCGCACAGGTCACGATGCAGAACTGCGCGAGCCCGGGCAACTATTACCACGCGCCGGACAATACGACGCTCGACAACATCTTTCAGCAGATCGCCGGCAATCTGGGCGTGCTGCGTCTCACGAAATGACAGCTACCGCTTCGCTTCGTCGAATGAAGGCATCTCGATGTCCTTGCTCGCCGAACGCAAGTCATCGCGCGCCTCCTGCGCGAGCTTTTCATAACGCTTGCGAAAAACGGTGAGTTCCTTTTCGTCGAGCTCTTCGAGATCGAGCAGCGCGTTATGCGCCTTGTCGATCGCGCGAATGAGCTCATCGAGCTTGATCTGCATCGCGGCGGTGTCGCGGTTCTGCGTGTTCTGAATCAGGAAGACCATGAGGAACGTGACGATCGTCGTGGACGTATTGATGACGAGCTGCCATGTGTCGCTGAAATGAAAGAGCGGCCCCGATGCGGCCCAGACGATGACGAGCACCACCGCGGTCACGAAGGTCGATGCGTGCCCCGCCACTTGCGCGAGCCCATTCGAGAACTTGAGGAACCAAGAAGTCTTCATTCGGCGTCTCCTGATGGTCGGGTTGAATGCGGTGGCACGGCCGCGGCTAGAATACCGCTTGTGAACAAGAAGCCCAAACCCGTCGATTTTCACGCGCCGTCCGAGATCGTCGCGCAACGCCTCATCGGCGCGATCGTGACCGTCGACGGTGTCGGCGGCCGCATCGTCGAAACGGAAGCCTATGACCGGGAAGATCCCGCCTCGCACAGCTTCTCCGGGCCGACGCCGCGCAACGCGGTCATGTTCGGGCCGCCCGCCCATGCCTATGTCTACCGTTCCTACGGCATTCACTGGTGCCTGAATTTCGTGTGCCGCGAGGCCGGCCACGGCGCCGGGGTGCTGATTCGCGCGATCGAGCCGCTCGTCGGCATCGACGAAATGCGTGCGCGGCGCGGACTGGAGCCGCTCAAGCTTCTATGCTCGGGGCCGGGCCGCGCCGCGCAGGCGCTCGGCATCACGCACCGGAACAACGGCATGTCGCTGCTCGAAGCGCCGTTTCATATCGAGCCGCCCGAGGAAGACTTCCCGATCGTGCACGGACCGCGCATCGGCATCACCAAGGCGATGGACGTACCCTGGCGTTTCGGGCTTGCCGGTTCGAAGTTCGTCAGCAAGCCCTTTCCCAAGGCGTGATGCGTCAGTCCGCCGGACGCAGTTTCTTCACTTCTTCATCCGATGGCTGCACGCTCGCGCCATCGACATAACGGAACGACGTCATCACGCCCTTGCCGTCCTTCAGGCCCGTCACACCGACATACGCGCCCATCGTCGATTGATTGTCCTGCTTGCGGTACGTGATCGGGCCGAACGGCGTATCGACGGGCAAGCCCTTGAATGCGGCGGCGAGCTTGTCGGCATCGGGTGAGCCGGCTTTCTTCAGGCCGTTGGCGATCGACATCATCGCGGTATAGCCCACGACCGAGCCCAGGCGCGGATAGTCGTGATACTTCGCCTCGTAGGCGGCGACGAATTTCTTGTTCTCCGGGGTATCGATCGAATACCACGGATAGCCCGTGACGATCCAGCCGACCGGCGCTTCCTTGCCGAGCGGATCGAGATAATCCGGCTCGCCCGTCAGCAGCGACACGACCGCGCGATCCTTGAAGAGTCCGCGCGTGTTGCCCTCGCGGACGAACTTGCCGAGGTCGGCGCTGAACAGCACGTTGAAGATGGCGTCGGGCTTTGCATCGGCGAGCGCTTGCGTCACCGCGCCCGCATCGACGTTGCCGAGCGGGGTCGCCTGCTCCGCGACGAATTCCACATCCGGCTGCGCCGCCTTCAGCAGGCGCTTGAACGTGGCCACAGCCGACTGGCCGTACTCGTAGTTCGGATAGACGAGCGCCCAGCGCTTCTTCCTGAGCTTCGCGGCTTCGGGCACGAGCATCGCGACCTGCATGTACGTCGACGGGCGCAGACGATACGTGTACTTGTTGCCGTCCTGCCAGACGATCTTGTCGGTGAGCGGCTCGGCCGCGAGGAAGAAGATGCGCCGTTGCTTCGCAAAGTCCGCAAGCGCGAGGCCCGTATTCGACAGATAACCGCCGAACAACAACTTCACCTGCTCGCGCGCGACGAGTTCTTGCGCGACCCGAACCGTATCGCCGGGATTGCCGTTGTCATCGCGCGAGACGACTTCGAGCTTGTTGCCATTGATGCCGCCCGCCGCGTTGATCTCGTCGAGCGCCAGATTCCAGCCGTTCTTGTACGGCAGAAGAAATGCAGGCTGTGCCTTGTAGCTATTGATCTCGCCGATCTTGATGGTGTCGGCGTGCGCGGCGAATGCGAGACTCGCTGCAATGGCGGCGAGGGTTAAGCGCAGTGGCGTCATCGGGTTCTGTCCTCTCTGTTTAGATTCGATTCGTTCATACGCCAAGGAATTCGCGGCGCGCGGCATCGTCGCGGGCGAATGCGTTCATCGCGCCTTCATGGCGTATCTGGCCTCTTTCCAGCACATATACGCGGTCGCTGACGAGTTCCGCGAAGTGCAGGTTCTGTTCCGACAAAAGAATCGCGAGCCCTTCGCGCTTCAGTTCGAGAATCATATCGGCCATCTGTTCCACGATGACGGGCGCGACACCCTCCGAGGGCTCG
This sequence comes from Caballeronia turbans, assembly GCA_001544655.2. Taxonomy (GTDB): domain Bacteria; phylum Pseudomonadota; class Gammaproteobacteria; order Burkholderiales; family Burkholderiaceae; genus Caballeronia; species Caballeronia turbans. The sequence continues at coordinate 190,416 of FCOD02000007.1, read as the reverse complement.
TCGAGCAACACGAGGCGCGGATTGCCCATCAGCGTGCGCGATACCGTAAGCATCTGCTGCTCACCGCCGCTCATGCGGCTCGCGCGGCGGCCGCGCATTTCGCCGAGATTCGGGAACACGCGAAAGAGCTTTTCTGGCGTCCACAAGGGCGCATCGTCGCGCGGCGGCTGGCGGCCTGTGTCGAGATTCTCCATCACGGTCAGCTCGCCGAAAACGCGCCGGTCTTCCGGCACATACCCCAAGCCCCGTCGCGCGATGCGATAAGGCGCCATGCCCGCGATGCTCTCGCCCATGAACGACACCGTGCCCGATACGCGCGGCAGGAGTCCCATCACCGCTTTCATCGTCGTGGATTTACCCGCGCCGTTTCGGCCCATCAACGCGACCACTTCGCCGCGACCGACTTCGAAGCCGACGTCGAACAGGATCTGCGCGCGGCCATAGAACGCGTTGAGCGCGTCGACTTTCAGCAGCGTCATGTGGCTGCCCCCGTCTTCAACGCCGTGCGCGGCGCGAACGATGCACCCGTGCCGAGATAGACCTCACGCACGCGCGCGTCGTTGCGGATGGCTTCGGCATCGCCTTCTGCGATGAGGCGGCCGCGCGCGAGCACGATGAGCTTGTCCGCATGCGAAAACACCACGTCCATGCTGTGCTCGGTGAACAGCACGCCGATGTCGCGCTCTTTCGCGAGGCGCGCGGTGAGCGCCATCAGTTCATTGCGTTCCTGCGGCGCCATGCCCGCGGTCGGTTCGTCCATCAGAAGCAGCTTTGGACGATTCGCAAGCGCGATCGCCAGTTCGACGCGCTTCACGTCGCCGTATGCAAGCACCGCGCAACTGCGCTGCGCGTGCGCCGTCATGCCGACGAGATCGAGCAAGGCCATCGCTTCGGTTTCGCTGAATGACGCGACGCGCCCGAAAAGACGATAGATGCGCCGCTCGCGCGACAGCAACGCCATCTGCACGTTTTCGAGCACGGTCATGGAATTGAAGGTCGCGGCGATCTGGAATGTGCGGCCCACGCCGAGACGCCAGATATCGCGCGGACGCATGCCCGCGATATCGCGGCCGTCGAAACGAATCGCGCCCGCGCCCGGCTTGAGCTGACCGTTGATCATGTTGAAGCACGTCGACTTGCCCGCGCCGTTCGGGCCGATCAGCGCGAGCAACTGCCCTGCCTGAAGGTCGAACGATACGTCGTCGACGGCCTGCACGCCGTCGAACGACTTCGACAGATGCGCGATCGAAAGCAGCGTCATTGCGCCTCCGGGAAGAAGCGCTCGCGCACGAAGCCTGCGATGCCCTGCGGAAACGCGATGACGAGCACGAGGATCGTGGCACCGAGCAGCGCCTGCCAGTAGTCGGTCTGACGCGCGACGCTATCCTGCAGCCAGGTGAACACGCTCGCGCCGACGATCGGGCCCGTGAGCGTCTGGATGCCGCCGAGCAGGACCATCACGAGGCCATCGACGGAACGGCCCACGCTGATCGCTTCGGGCGAGATGTTGCCTTTCGAGAACGCGTAAAGCGAGCCCGCGAGTCCGCAGATGAGAGCGGCGACGACGAACGCGGCCCATTGCACGCGCGCGACATCGATGCCGATCGCTTCGGCGCGCAACGGCGAATCGCGACCCGCGCGCATCGCGAGGCCGAGCGGCGAGAAGATCATGCGGCGCAGCAGCCACACGCCGATCACCGCGAACACGAGCGTGAGGTAATAGAACGCGACAGGCGACGCAAGCCACGGCGACGGCCAGATGCCCAGTATGCCGTTGCTCCCGCCCGTCACGGCGTCCCATTGATAGACGACGGACCAGACGATTTGCGCGAACGCGAGCGTGAGCATCGCGAGATAGACACCCGAGAGGCGCACGCAGAACCAGCCGAACACGATCGCGCCGATGCCCGCGATCAACGGACCGAGCACGAGCGCGGCTTCCATCGGCAGCGCGAATACTTTGAGAAACAGTGCCGCGCCGTATGCACCGAGACCGAAGTACGCCGCGTGACCGAACGAGTGCATGCCGCCCGGCCCCATGATGAAGTGCAGGCTCGCCGCGAACAGCACCGCGATCATGATCTCGACGAACAGCACGGGCATGTACGGGAAAGCATCGGCGGCGAGCGGCGCCAGCGCAAGCGCGGTTACAGCGACAGCCGCGGCGATATTCATGTTGCGCGTGGCGGGACGCAAAGGCCGGTCCGCGGGCGCGGCAGTTCGTGCGATCGCCTGTGCGCGGCCGAAAAGTCCCCACGGACGCAGCACGAGCACGACGGCCATCACGACGAACTCCGCGACGAGCGTGAACTTCGACAACGAAAAGTCGATGCCCGCGATCGACACATGCCCGATGCCGATGCACATCGCCTTGATCTCGGCGATCAATAGCGCCGCGACGAACGCGCCCGGAATCGAACCCATGCCGCCGACCACGACGACGACGAACGCATTGCCGATGGTTTCGATATCCAGCGACAGATTCGCCGACATGCGGGGCACCTGCAGCGCGCCGCCGAGCCCAGCGAGCATCGCGCCCACGAAAAACACGCCAGTGAAGAGCCACGCCTGATTGACGCCGAGCGCCCCGAGCATTTCACGATCCGCGCTGGCCGCGCGCACGAGCGTGCCCCAGCGCGTGCGCGTGAGCGCATACCACAGCGCGAGCAGCACGAGCGGCCCGATGACGATCAACGCGAGATCGTAAGCGGGCAGCGCATGATCGAGCATCTGCACCGCCCCTTCCAGATGCGGCGCGCGCGGGCCGAACAGATCTTCCGGTCCCCACAGATAGAGCGCCGCATCGCGAATGATCAGCACCAGCGCGAATGTGGCCAGCAGATGAAACAGTTCGGGCGCGCGATAGATGCGCCTGAGCACGCTCACTTCGATCGCCGCGCCGATCCCGCCGACGACAAGCGCAGCGCCCAGCACCGACGCCCAGAAGCCCGCGACGCTTTCGCCGAAGCGGCTCGTCAGGCTATACGCGACATACACGCCGAGCATGTAGAGCGAGCCATGCGCGAAGTTGACGATGCGCGTGACCCCGAAGATCAGGGAGAGACCCGACGCGACAAGAAAGAGCGCGCAGGCATCGGCGAGGCCGTTGACGAGTTGGACGAGCAGGTTGGAGAGCATCGGGCTCTGTGGGCCGCTGTGGGCGTATCGGCTGAAAGAGCCGACATTATCGATGAATTGGGCAACATGCTCCCTTCTCGGCAAAATCGCCACATGTGCGCCCAATGGAAAAAACGTATTGACGGCGTTTATGTCTTGTATATGCTCATTGAAGGGCAATTGTCGGCATCTGCAATCGCTCTGCAAATCAACTCGCCAAACGAGTCTTATCGTGAAAGTCCAAAGCCCTCTGGCACGTCGGAGCCGCGGCTCCTGCGCCGATCGCTGCGGCAAGCTTCCCGATCGCCGCTTCCTGTCGGTTCTGACTGTCCTCTCGCGCCGCTGCGTGCGGCGTCGCAACGCCGTTTCCGCTCGCGCGTTCATCGCCGTCCATTGCGTCGGCGCCGCTTCGCTGCTGCCGTAGCGCCTCTTCCGTTCTTCCCTTCCTGACTGACGGGTCCGCGCGCGTGCGTCTGCACGCGTGAATGCGCGCGCCTTCCTTCTTTGCGCCTTTGCGATGCATCGCGAAGGCCGTGGAAGCATGCGCGCCTTTAAAACACGAGAACGACAATGGAACGCATCGACGAATTTCTTCGAAAGCATCACATCACTGAAGTTGAAGCCATCATTCCCGACATGGCGGGCACCGCGCGCGGGAAGATCATTCCGCGCAGCAAGTTCGAATCGGGCGAATCGATGCGCCTGCCGCAAGCCGTGATGATCCAGACGGTGACGGGCGACTATCCCGTCGATGGCAGCTTCACCGGCGTCACCGATCCCGACATGGTGTGCGTGCCCGATCCCGCGACGATCCGCCTGATTCCGTGGGCCGTCGATCCCACGGCGCAAGTCATCCACGATTGCGTGCATTTCGACGGCACGCCCGTCGCAATTTCGCCGCGACGCGTGTTGCGTGAAGTGCTGCGGAAATTCGCCGCGAAAGGCTGGCGTCCTGTCGTCGGGCCGGAACTGGAATTCTTTCTCGTCGATATGAACCGCGATCCCGATCTGCCCTTGCAGCCGCCCGTGGGCAGAACCGGGCGCGCGGAAACGGGACGTCAGGCGTACTCGATCGATGCGGTCAACGAGTTCGATCCGCTCTTCGAAGACATCTACGCGTATTGCGAAGTGCAGGAACTCGAAGTGGATACGCTGATTCACGAAGTGGGTGCGGCGCAGATGGAAATCAACTTCATGCATGGCGATGCGCTCAATCTCGCGGACCGTGTGTTTCTCTTCAAGCGCACGGTGCGCGAGGCGGCGCTGCGTCACAAGATGTATGCGACCTTCATGGCGAAGCCGATGGAGAACGAGCCCGGCTCGGCGATGCATGTTCATCAGAGCGTGGTCGATGAAGACACCGGACGCAATCTCTTCACGAATCGAGAAGGCGAACCGACGGGCCTCTTCTATAGCTACGTCGCGGGCCTGCAGAAATACACGCCCGCGCTCATGCCGATTTTCGCGCCTTACATCAATTCGTATCGCAGGCTATCGCGCTTCATGGCCGCGCCCATCAACGTGCAATGGGGCTACGACAACCGCACCGTGGGATTTCGCGTGCCGCATGCGTCGCCGCAGGCGCGGCGCATCGAGAATCGCATACCGGGCGTGGACTGCAATCCTTATCTCGCGATCGCGGCGACACTGGCCGCGGGTTATCTCGGCATGACGCAGCATCTGGAGCCGACCGAGCCGCTCGCGAGCGACGGCTATCGCCAGCCGTATCAGTTGCCGCGCAATCTCGATGAGGGTCTCACGTTGATGGGTGCATGCGAGCCGCTCGCCGACATGTTCGGCGAGAAGTTCGTGCGCGCCTATCTCGCGTTGAAGGAGACCGAATACGAAGCGTTCTTCCGCGTGATCAGTTCGTGGGAACGCAAGCATCTGCTGCTGCACGTTTGAAGGAGACGACGACATGAACGATCGAATCGATTCGACGGCACATTACCGCGCGCTCGATGCCGCGCATCATCTGCATCCTTTCTCCGATATGAGCGCCCTCAATCGAACGGGCAGCCGCGTGATCGTACAGGCCGAGGGCGTGTATCTCCGGGACTCGGAGGGCAATCGCATCATCGATGGCATGGCCGGATTGTGGTGTGTGAACGTGGGCTATGGACGACGCGAACTCGCCGACGCCGCGATGAAGCAGATGCAGGAACTGCCCTACTACAACACCTTCTTCAAGACGACGCATCCGCCGGTGATCGAATTGTCCGCGCTGCTCGCGGCGCTCACGCCTGCGAAGTTCAATCGCTTTCTCTACTGCAACAGCGGCTCGGAAGCCAACGATACCGCGCTGCGCGCGGTGCATCGCTATTGGGCCGTGCAAGGCCGGCCGATGAAGCGTCATGTCATTGCGCGCACGAATGCGTATCACGGCTCGACCATCGCGGGCGCGACGCTCGGTGGCATGAATTACATGCACGAGCAGATGCCCTCGAAGATGGAGCATGTCGCGCATATCGGTCAGCCTTACTGGTTCGGCGAAGGCGGCGCAATGAGTGCGGAAGCGTTCGGCATCGCGCGTGCGCGTCAGCTCGAAGAAAAGATCCTCGAACTGGGCGCGGCGAACGTCGCAGCGTTCATCGGCGAGCCGTTTCAAGGCGCGGGCGGCGTCATCTTTCCGCCATCGAGCTACTGGCCTGAAATCGAACGCATCTGCCGCAAGCATGATGTGCTGCTGATCGCTGATGAGGTTATCGGCGGATTCGGGCGCACGGGCGAATGGTTCGCGCACGAGCATTTCGGTTTCGAGCCGGATGTCATCACGATGGCCAAAGGCCTCACGAGCGGCTATGTGCCGATGGGCGCGGTCGGGCTGTCGGATCGCATCGCGGATGCCATCGTGAACAGCGGCGAGTTCAATCACGGCTTCACGTATTCGGGGCATCCGGTTGCGGCCGCGGTCGCGGTGGCCAATCTGAAGCTGTTGCGCGACGAAGGCATCGTCGCGCACGTCAAGCACCATGCGGGGCCGTATTTCCAGAAGCGCCTGCGTGAGGCGTTAGGCGATCATCCGATCGTCGGCGAGATTGCGGGCGCGGGTCTCGTTGCGGGGATTCAGCTTGCCGAAGATCGTGCGACGAGGAAGCGCTTTTTGAATGGCGACGATATCGGCACGATATGCCGTGACTTCTGTTTCGCGGGCAATCTCGTGATGCGCGCGAGTCACGATCGGATGTTGTTGTCGCCGCCGCTCGTCGTCACGCACGACGAGATAGACGAGATAGTCGACAAAGCCAGAGCCGCGATCGACGCAACGGCGCGTCAAATCAGGAACGCCGCGTAGCGAAGTGGTCCGCCGCCATGTGCCTGAAGGCCGTGACGGCGGGATTGTCCTGATCGGAACGCCACGCCATGCTCATTTCGGCCTGCACGGTATTGCCGGCGATTTCCCTGAACTCGACATTGTCGTAGTGAAATCGTTGCGATGACGCGGGCAGGATCGAAACGCCCAATCCCGCCCGAACGAGCGACAGAATGGTCGGCGTCTGATCGATGTATTGCGTGAAATGCGGCTTCACTTCATCGGCCACGAGCATGCTCACGATGCGGTCATGAAAGTATTTGCCGTGCGTGGGTGAATGCATGATGAAGGCCTGCTCGTTCAACTGCGCGAGTTCGAGTCGATCGAAGCGGCACAACGCGTGTCCCGCCGGCAGCGCGACGATCATCGGCTCACGGTCGACGAGAAGGAACTGCACTTTCTGCCGCGACGGCAGCGGCCGCATGAAGCCCAGATCGATTGCGTTTGCCTCGAAAGCCTCGATCTGCGCGACGGAAATCATTTCGAGCAGGACGACGTCGATATCCGGCAAATCCCGCTTCGCCGCGACGAGCAATTCGGGTATCAACTCATAGCCCGCGGCGCCCGTGAAGCCGATGCGCACGCGCCCGGTCTTGCCTTTGCTCGCACGACGCACCGTGCTTTCGGCCTGCTCGGAGAGATTGAGCAGGCGCGTCGCATCCGCGAGAAACACGCGCCCTTCCGTGGTCAGCCTGACCGTGCGCCCGACGCGCTCGAACAGCTTCACGCCGAGATTTTCTTCGAGCAGATGAATCTGCCTGGAAAGCGGCGGCTGTGTCATGTTGAGCAATGCGGCCGCGCGCCGGAAGTTCAGCTCCGTCGCGGCAGCGACGAAGCAACGCACTTGTCCGAGATCGAGCATTCGTAATCGACGTTGAAGTGATAGCCGATCATTATATGTTCGCCCCGGACGGCTTCATGCGCACGCGTCAGGTCGTGAGGCTGCCATCGGGACGCTGACCCGCGAGACCTTGCGCGAGACTCGCGAGCACCATCTCGCCCATCGCCGTGCGCGATTCCACCGTCGCGCTCGCGCGATGCGCCTGCAGCACGACGCGGTCCATATCGAACAGTTCGGCCGGCACGTTCGGTTCATCGACGAACACGTCGAGGCCCGCGCCCGCGATCGTGCCACGCGACAGCGCTTCGACGAGGTCGCTTTCCACGACGAGCTTGCCGCGCGCAATGTTGATGAGATAACCCTCCTTGCCCAATGCATCGAGCACCGCTGCGTTCACGATGCCTTTGGCCTTATCGGCCGCGGCGGCCAGCACGAGAATGTCGCTTTCGCGTGCGAGCGAGAGCAGATCCGGCACGAAGCGATAGTCGCTATCGTCCATGCGGCGCATATCGGTATAAGCGATCGGGCAGTTGAATGCGGCTGCGCGCTGCGCGATCGCGCGACCCACTTTGCCGAGGCCCACGATTCCCACGCGCTTGCCGCTGAAACGGCGCGACAGCGGGATCGCGCCGGGGTTCGGGTTCTTCACCCATTTGCCGGTCTTCACGAAATCGTTGCCGGGGCAGATCTCGCGCAGCACGGCGAGGATCAAACCAATCGCGAGATCGGCGACATCTTCGGTCAGCGCGCCGAACGTGCCCGTCACTGGAAGGCCGCGCGAGCGTGCGAATTCGAGATCGACCGCATCGGTGCCGACACCGTTCACCGCGATCACCTGCAACGCGGGCAAGCGCTCGATGAGATCGTTCGAGATGCCCGTATGCCCGCCGGTGATCACGCCGCGAATCGAGGCGCCATGCTCACGGATATACGCGTCCTTATCCTCCTTTTCGAAGAGGCGATGCATCGTATAGAGCGCATCCAGCTTTTCGTTGATGGCCGGTACGAGGATCGGGTTCAGTTGCAGAATGCTCGGCTTCAATTCGCGTGCTCCATGATGTTCGTTTCCGATGTGGAGCGCATGATGTCTGCTTTTGCCGGACACGTCCAATCCCAAAAGGCTATCAATTGATCCACGTATCGACGCATGACCGGCAGTGTTCTTATCGATTCAATTCGGGAATCAGGTAATAGCAATAAAAGATTGGACGCTCTTGCGCACCATCCCCACAATTCGAAGCATAAGAAGGCATATCGACAATAAAGCCTTGAAAATGACATCGGAGACAACAGCGTGAGCCTGCGCCCTACCCGCTTCCCATTCATTCGCCTCCTTCAAGCCGCAGCGCATGCACCACGGGAGGCGTCGCGATGAACAACGCTGACGGCATCATTGCGCCCTCGAAGGCGGAACCTTTCGCGGAGAAGCCCACGAAACACCGTTGGGTCGTGATGGGACTGATCTTCTGCATCTGGGCCATCGCATGTGCGGACCGCGCCAACTTCGGCATCGCGCTGCCGTATCTGAAGAAGGAATATCACATCACCAATACCGAAGCCGGTCTGATCGTCAGCCTGTTTTCGTTCGCGTATGGCTTCGTGCAGATTCCCGTTGGACTGCTTTACAAGCGACTCGGCAACAAAACGACGGGCTTGCTGTTCTCGGTCTTCATGATCCTCACTTCCGTGTTCACCGGATTGATGGGCACCACGTCGTCGGTAATCTTGCTGATGACGTATCGCGTGGGGCTCGGCTTGTCGGAAGGGCCGCTCGGCATCGGCTGCACGAACGTCATCAATCGCTGGTTTCCCGCGAAGGAAAAAGGCACGGCCACCGGCCTGTGGATCGCGGCATCGAAGCTCGGGCCGCTGATCGTGCCTTCGGTATGCATCATCGTGATTCAGTTGTGGGGATGGCGGGAGATCTTCTATGTGTTCGCGGTGCCGGGGATTCTGCTCGCCGTGGTGTGGATGTTCTTCGTCACCAACTCGCCCGGCGAGAACCGTTTCTGCTCGCCCGCCGAGCGCCGTTACATCGCCGATGAAACAATCGTCGGCGGCAATAGCGGCAAGTCGCTGTCCCGCGCGCACATGACGCCGATGCCCCGGCTCGACGCGATCAATCGCACGAAGCGCGTGCCGCAACTCGAGACGATTCGCCAGGTCTTCGGCTCGTGGAACATCTTCGGCATCGCGCTCGGTTATGGCTGCATGATCGGCATCAGCAATATTTTCATCTCGTGGATTCCCACGTATCTCGTCACCGTGAAAGGCTTCGCTTCAGTGAAGATGGGCTTTCTCGCCTCGGCGCCTTTCATCGGCGCGGTCGCGGGCAACATGCTTGGCGGCATCATCTCGGACCGCCTGCTCGGCGGCCGCCGCAAGCCCATGATGATGCTCGGCGCGCTCGGCACGATGATCATGACGTTCCTGTTGATAGATGCGCCCGATAGCGTCGCTTATCTCGGTGCAGCCCTCATGCTGGCGGGCCTCATGCTAGGCATCGGCTTCGCGGGTTACTCCGCATATCCGATGGGTCTCGCGACCAAAGCAACGTACCCGACGGCGTTCGGTATCGTGAACTCGCTGGGGCAGATCGGCGGCGCATGCGCCCCGCTCGCGGTCGGCCTGCTGCTCGACAGCTATAGCTGGACCGCCGTTTTTCTCTACATGGTCGGGACGTCGACGCTATGCCTGTTGTTGCTCTTCAGCGTGGTCGAGCCGATAGCCGGCGAGACGCAGTCCGCGAAGTAATCGTATCGATCACACGAATCGCGCCGCTTGATACGGCGCGATTCGTATCTCAGACTCGCATTCAAAGTCCGTTCTCGACCATATCGAGCAAGCGCCCGGCAAGCGGCTCGATCTGCGCGCGCTTCAATCCCTGCAACGGGCCTTCGATCACGAGCAGCGCGAAACCATGCACCGCGCTCCACGCGAGATATTCCGCTTCGGGCCTGCGCTTCGCATCGAGTGCGCCCGCGTCCACCATGTCATCCAGCGCCCGGCTGAGCAACTGAAAGGGATCGAGTCCGCTCGGCCCTGCGCCATACGGCTCATCATGTTCCGCCCATTCCGCTTGCGGCGCTGCGAAGGCCGTACGAAAAAGACCCGTCTCCGTCTGCGCAAAACGCAGATAACCCGTGCCGATAGCCCGCAATCCCGCGCGCGCCGCATCGGCGCGGCGGCGCTTTTTTGGGCGCGCGGCCAGTTCCTCTTCCATTGCCTGCGCGACGAACGACAGCGCCGCCGAGCGCACCGCCGATAGCAATTCCTGACGGCTCTCGAAGTGACGATAGGCCGCGTTCGGAACGACGCCTGCCCGACGCGTCGCCTCGCGCAGGACGATCGCATCCGGCCCGCCTTCGCGCGCCAGTTCGATGCCCGCTTCGATCAGCGCGCGTCGCAAATCCCCATGCCGGTAAGTACTGCGCGGCTTGCCATTTGTCATTTCGATTCGTTGGGCTTTCCATATGTGGACACTGTCCATTATCTCTGCTACTTTTTGTGGACGGTGTCCACAACGAGAAAAATAATTCCGCTTCGGTGCTTGCCGTTGCATTGTCACGACGCGGCGGCATCGTGTGCGATGTGGGTCGTCATACGGAAGGAGGCAGCCATGACAAAGCCGAACGATCGTGCGCAGTCGGATGAAAATGTCGCGCGCATTCGCGAACTGATCGAAGCGTGGCGACAGGCGGTGCTCGCGAAAGACGTCGAGGCACTCGTGAGCCACTACGCGCCGGATGTCGTCGTGTTCGATGTCGTGCCGCCCGCGTCTATCCAGGGCATCGCGCACTATCGCGAGAACTGGCAGCGCTGGTTCGACAGCATGAAAGGCCCGCTTGCGTTCGAGATGCGGGAAGTGGAAGTGGCCGCGAGCGGCGATCTGGCTTATGCGCACTCCGTCAACCGGGTCGCCGTGGGCGAGCAGGAGGACATCGTGCGCGCCACCGTGTGCTTCAGAAAGATCGACGGTGACTGGCGCGTCGTGCACGAGCACGCATCAGTGCCGCTCACGATGGATATGGACCCTGACGAGAAGTCATAACTCAAGGAGCAGACATGCAAGTGCAACCCTATTTGTTTTTCGAAGGCCGCTGCGAAGAGGCGATCACGTTCTATCGCGAGAGTCTGGGCGCGCAAGTCGTCATGATGATGCGCTACAGCGAAAACCCGGAAGCCGGCAAGGCTGAGACGGCCAGCGGCTGCGGCATTCCGCCGGGATCGGAAAACAAGATCATGCACTCGGCGTTCACCATCGGCGATTCCATGCTGATGGGTTCCGACGGCATGTGCAGCGGCAAGCCGGACTTCAAGGGCGTATCGCTCTCGCTCACGGCAAACGACGAACAGCAGGCGGAGAAATACTTCAACGCGCTGTCCAACGGCGGGCAGGTGCAAATGCCGATGACCCAAACGTTCTTCGCCAAGCGCTTCGGCATGGTGGCCGACAAGTTCGGCGTTTCATGGATGGTGCTCGGCGGCGTGGAAGGCAAGCCCGCGTGATCGTCAACTGTAGCACCGTCTGGAACGGGTCTTGCGCGCCTTTCACCGCATCAATTCGAAAGGAGCCGTGACATGAGCAACTATGCCGGACGTTCTCAGGAAGACCGCATCGCGCAGCGCAAGGGCAAGCAGCCAACTTCGCAGGAACAGCCGGGCGGGCCCATGGCCGAGCCCGGCACGGAACCCGAAAAGGATCACAGCAGCGGCCAGTTGTCAGAGGAAGGCAAGCAGGCATGGCGCACGGGTTCAGGCATCGATGGAGGCGGAAAAACCTGACACGTATATCGACCTTCGGAAACGTGGAACAATGGCGGGGTGCCAGATGCACTAATTGCACCTTGATGACAGGAGCTTTCGATGAGCGCCCCGCGCAAAAACCATCTTTCAGGCTCGGACATGCCAGCTGACCCAGCCGATCGTCCGACCCGCGAGGAAGCCGAAGCCGCCGTGCGTGTTCTGTTGCGCTGGGCCGGCGACGACCCGAGGCGCGAAGGCCTGCTCGACACACCAGGCCGCGTCGTGCGCGCGTATGAAGAGTTCTTCGCGGGTTATACGCAAAATCCGCACGATATTCTCGCGCGTACGTTTTCCGAAGTGCAGGGCTATGACGAGATGATCGTCCTGAAGGACATTCGTTTCGAAAGCTATTGCGAGCATCACATGGTGCCGATCATCGGGCGCGCGCACGTTGCGTATCTGCCCAACAAGCGCGTTGTCGGCATTTCGAAGCTCGCGCGTCTCGTCGATGCCTTCGCGAAGCGTCTGCAGATTCAGGAGAAGATGACCGCGCAGATCGCGGATACGCTCAACGAAGTGCTGCAGCCGCTCGGCGTCGGCGTGATTCTCGAAGCCGCGCATCAGTGCATGTCGACGCGCGGCGTGCACAAGGCGGGCGTGTCGATGGTCACGTCGCGCATGCTCGGATCGTTTCGCGACGATCCATCGACGCGGCGCGAATTTCTTTCCATCGTCAGCGATCAGAGCGCGTTCAGCGTGTCGAATACATAAGGCCGCCAGCCAAAACGGACACGCAAAAAGAAAAGGGCCTCGCGGCCCTTTTGTCATTTATGCGCCGAAGCCATTGCCGGGCGCATCTGGCCCGCTGCCCTCGCGGATCTTGCCCTGCGACACGTTGCTCCCCGGCGGCACGCTGTGCGTGAGCCACACGTTGCCGCCGATCACCGAGCCTTTGCCGATGGTCACGCGCCCGAGAATCGTCGCGCCCGCGTAGATGACGACATCGTCCTCGACGATCGGATGCCGCGCGTTGCCCTTGACGAGCGAGCCATCGCTCATCGATGGAAAGCTCTTCGCGCCGAGCGTCACGGCCTGATAGACGCGCACATGTTGCCCGATCACCGCTGTCTCGCCGATCACCACGCCCGTGCCGTGATCGATGAAGAAACTCGGCCCGATAGTGGCGCCCGGATGAATGTCGATGCCCGTCAGCGAATGCGCGATCTCGTTGATGAAGCGTGCCAGCAGCGGCACGCCGAGCTTGTGCAACGCGTGCGCGAGGCGATGATGCGTCATCGCCCACACGCCCGGATAGCACAGCAGAATCTCGGTGACGTGCTGCGCGGCCGGATCGCCCGTGAAGGCGGCCTGAATATCGCTGACCAGTAACGCGCGGATCTGCGGCAACTGCGAGCCGAATTCACGCGCGATCGCAAAGGCTTGCGCGGAGAGCGTGGCATCGTCGGTATCGCGATGCTCGGGCAGGAAGCGCAGCGCGCGGCGAATCTGTTCGTGCAGCAGGCGCAAGGTGCTTTCGAGCGTCTGGCCGACGTAGTAATCGACGCTTTCGTCGGTCAGATCCGGCGCGCCGTAATGCGTGGGAAAGAGCGCCGAGCGCAAGCCGTTGACGATCTTCACGATCGCCTCGCGCGACGGCAACTCGCGTATGCCGAGCGGATGCCGTGTGCGATGCAGTTCTTCGCGCGACTGGCGCAGATCCGCGACGATGTGAGCGAGACCCCACTCCTGAGCCGTGTCACGTGTATTGTCTCGGGATGTTTCGAGGGGCGGTACGATGCCGGGCGTGGGCGTGTTCTGCATGTCGGCCATGAAGCAAGAGAAGCGGCCGTCGCACTCGCGCACGACGGGGGAAACTTCAAGAGTAACCGGTTTTGCAGAAGCCTGCCGCCCGGCGGCCCGTGCGTTTGCGTGCACGCGGTTTCATCGGGACATCGCTCAGACGGTTACGTTGCTTGCGTCGATCCAGCGCACGGCCCAGTCGCGCGCGTGCGCGATGGCATCGCCCTCGTTGCAAAATCGCAAGTCGGACGGAAAGAAGCGGTTCGCGACGAGCTCGCCATCGCTCGATCGCGAGATCACCACATACGGCTGGTAGCTGCCATCTCCGGCCCGGGCGGGCGCGCAGTTTAGAAGGTAGCCTCGATGTGAAAAGGCTGCATCGTGTTGCATGAGTCACCTGTGTGAAAGTGCCCTGCTCGTTCGAATCGCATTGCTCTTCTTCGACGGCAACGAAACGCGCCCTCCTTGTTGCTCGCGTCTCCACAGTTGCACTTTGCCGCCGACAGGTTCCAAATAATACTTGCAGGAAATAGGCTTGGGGACGAAAAAAAAACCCGAAATTTTGGGTGTCCGTTAAGGCGCCCTCCGGCAAGGCTCGCGGTTCCGTCGCCAAATATCCGGAACGAGTCTTGCATCGGGGCTTGTCAGTTCATGTCCAACGGAGCAACGCGATGAACAACGCTGAATCGAACCAGACGCAGACGCAGGAGAAGCAAAAGGATCAGGTCGCCGAGAGCCCGATCAAAACGCCCGCTGCCGAAACCGCGCACGTCAAGATGAGCGACGCGACGAAGGCCGCGTCGGGCGGAGAGGCCCACGCGGGCGCGGGCGCGGCCGTGAAAACGGAAAGGACGAAGGAAGGCATGCATGTGGGTCCGCAGGGTTTCTATGAAAAGCCCCCGCGCGGCGTCGATGTCGCCAACGATGACGGGCTCGACGACACCGTCGATGCCGACGCGAAGAGCATTCATGCAAGGCGCGAAGGGGAAATGCTCGCACGCGAGCCAGACACAGTAATCAATTCGAATGCGACGACGGTGAACTTCGTGCCCGAACCCGGCGACGGACTCGGCGGTTTCGACAGCCGTCCGGGGCGCAACGGCGTGCTGCTCGCGCTCGAGCGCGGCTATCACCTGATCGATCGCGGCATGGTTGCGCCGACTGTGCCCGAGGTCGAAGACAAGGTCCGCTTCGAAGCACGCGACGCGCACGGCCATACACTGCGCGGCCGCAAGCACTATGCGCTCAATCACTTGCGCCCCTCGCGGCTATTCGAACTCAAGCGCGGCTGAGGTGTATGAGGGCCGCGCATACATCAAGCAAAGAGCCGCATGGAATATGCGGCTCTTTTTTGTTCAAAGTGCTTTCAGTCTTGCTTTCAGCCTTCCTTCTTTTCGTCCTTGTCCTGATCGGGTTCGATGCGCGTCACGCCGCCCGTCGCGGGCGGATCGCTTGCGGGAAAGGTATCTTCGACAGCCTTGTCGACATCGTCTTCGTCACGTTCCGAATGAGGATGCTGTTCCTTCACGTTGCTCATTGTCGCTCCTGTGGTTGTGCGCCCCGTTCACATGATGCGCAGCAATACGCGTTCCCCGACCTGGCACGGCGTATGCGCATAGGCACCGCCAGCGAAGCGCCGCATTGCGGCACAAGCGATTGCGGGCGACAAGACGACCGACCAAGGTCTCGAATCGATAAAAGGGGAAAGACAAAATGACGACCATTCACGCGTACGACGCCTGTCCGTCAGAATCCGATGAAGGCGCGCCGCTTCCGACCACGACCCGCCACATCGTCACGCCCGAACAGCGCTTCACATCCGCAATCGCATGTCTCGGTGCGGCCTACGCGCTCTCCTGGGCGGAGTTTGCGCTGACGCTCGCGATTGGCCTTCCCGGCGATGCGTCGAGTCATCCGCTCGCGGCATCGATTGCGTCGCGCGTGCTGGTCGGCCTGCTTTACGTGTGCGTCGCGTCGCG
This sequence comes from Caballeronia turbans, assembly GCA_001544655.2. GTDB lineage: Bacteria > Pseudomonadota > Gammaproteobacteria > Burkholderiales > Burkholderiaceae > Caballeronia > Caballeronia turbans. The sequence goes on along the minus strand of FCOD02000007.1, from coordinate 174,620 downwards.
GCTGCAATGGGCGCGCTGGCTTGCCATCGCGATCGGTTTCGTTTCGGTCGCGCTCGTTGCGCCCACGCTCGCGTTGCAATGGCATGTGTTCCCGGCGGCCGCGTTCGTGTCCGGCGCGGGACTCGTCTGCAAGTTCGCGGCATCGCTGTATCTCCTTTCGCCGATGCCACCGCGCCTCGCGCCCCGATAGCAATACCGCAGCGTTTCGCTGGCAATTCGAAACGCCCCGTTTGCAATCCTTGAAGCGGGCGCGCCTTTTTCGCGCGTCCGCTCGCTCGCACAATGCAAAGTTCATCAACCGTTGCGAGTCCAGTCATGAAAATCGCTGTCATCGGTGCAACCGGCACGGTCGGCCGGGCGGTCGCCGCCGAACTCAAAGCCCGTCACGAAGTCTTCGAAATCGGCGCCACGCGCGGTGCGCATCGCGTCGATCTGCTCGATCTCGTCAGCATCAAGCGGCTCTTCGATGAAATCGGCCACGTGGATGCGATCGTCGCGACCGCCGGTCACGTGCATTTCGGCCCGCTGATGAAGATGACGCCCGAGCAGTTCCGGCTCGGCCTCGACGACAAGCTGATGGGTCAGGTCAATCTCGTGCTCACCGCGCGCGACTATCTGAACGACGGCGGCTCGTTTACGCTTACGAGCGGCATCGTCGGCGCGGCGCCGATCCGTGAAGGCGCGAGCGCGGCGGCCGTGAACGGCGCGATCGAAGGCTTCGTCCGCGGCGCGGCGATCGAGCTGCCGCGCGGCCTGCGTATCAACGCCGTGAGCCCGACGATGCTCGAAGAAGCGCGCGAAAGCTTCGGTCCGTATTTCCGCGGCTTCGAGGCGGCGAGCGGCGCGCGCGTGGCGCTGGCGTACAGCCGCAGCGTCGAGGGCGCGGAGACCGGGCGTATCTACAACGTGCACTGACACTGACAGACGCGAAGTGTGCATGGAGCGCGGCGCGTCGATCGCTTATGCTCGGCGGATCACGAAGGCCTTGGAGCGGCGCGATGCAGTGGACCCGGGACGAATATCGACTGAGCACGGACATCGACGAGTTCGACTTCGATGTCGTGCACCGTTACCTGAGCGAAGTGGCGTATTGGTCGCCGGGCATCGCGCGTGAGAAGGTCGAGCGCGCCGCGCGTCATTCGCTCGCGTTCGGGCTTTTTCGCGGCGGCGCGCAGATCGGCTACGCGCGCATGATCACCGACACCGCGACCTTCGCCTATCTCGCCGACGTCTTCGTGCTGCCCGAGCATCAGGGCGCGGGCCTCGGAAAGTGGATGATGCAGTGCGTGATGGCGCATCCCGACCTGCAGGGACTGCGCCGCATGATGCTCGTCACATCCGACGCGCACGGGCTCTACGCGCGGCACGGATTCGCCGCGAGCAGGCATCCCGAACGCATCATGGAAAAGATCGCGAAGGCTTAGCCGCCCCTCACGCCCTGTGTGTTGACGTAAAGCGAATAGAGCCCATGGCTCGCCGCCATGAACAGGCGATTGCGATGCCGCCCGCCGAAGCACACGTTCGCGCAGCGCTCCGGTAAATCGATATGGCCGATCGCCTCGCCTTGCGGGGTGAACACGCGCACGCCGTCCAGCTCGGCGTCGCCCATGCCCCAGCCGCACCACAGATTGCCGTGAATGTCGAGGCGAAAGCCATCGGGGGTGCCCGCTCCCGCATCGATCAGCGCACGCGGCTCGCCGAGTTTTCGGCCGCCGTCGAGCACGTCGAACGCGTAGATCTTGCGCGGCGTCGCGCGCGATTCGACGACGTACAGCACCGATTCGTCCGGCGAGAACGCGAGTCCGTTCGGACCGACGAAAGCGTCGATCATCATCGTGATTTCGCCGCTTCGGCCATCGACGCGATACACGCACGGCTTCAACTGCGCTTCGTGCTTCTCGCCTTCATAAAAGCCGTCGATGCCGAAGGTCGGATCGGTGAACCAGATCGAGCCATCCGACTTCACGACGACATCGTTCGGCGAATTCAACGGCTTGCCGTCGTAGCTGTCGGCGATCACGGTGATGGAGCCGTCGTATTCGGTACGCGTCACGCGCCGCGCCAGATGCTCGCAGGTCACGAGCCGGCCTTCGCGGTCGCGCGTGTTGCCGTTCGCGTTGTTCGACGGCTTGCGAAACACGCCGACCTGACCGCTTTCCTCGTCCCATCGCAGGATGCGGTTGTTCGGGATGTCGCTCCAGAGCAGATAGCGGCCGTCGCCGAACCAGACCGGCCCTTCCGACCAGCGCGCGCCCTGATAAAGACATTCCACCGACGCCGATGCGATGCGCAGCGCATTGAAGCGCGGGTCCAGCACGCGCACTGAGGGGTCGGGGTAGCGGCGCGAGTCGCTTGTCATGTGGGTTCATCTCCTTTTATGGATTTTTTGCAAACGCATTCTATTCGCTGCGCGGATCAATTCGGTCCGAGCTGGCCATCGCGCAAGCGCCAGAGCGACAGTGGATTGTCATCTGCCAGCGCCTCGGGCAACAGCGCCGCCGGCAAATCCTGATAACACACCGGCCGCAGAAAGCGTTCGATCGCCATCGCGCCGACCGAGGTCGAGCGGCTGTCGGAGGTCGCCGGATAGGGGCCGCCGTGCACCATTGCGTAGGACACTTCGACGCCCGTCGGAAAGCCGTTCGCGAGAATCCGCCCGGCCTTGCGCTCGAGCACCGGCAAGAGCCGCCGCGCGAGCTCTACATCGTCTTGCTCCATCAGGAGCGTGGCCGTCAGTTGACCCTCGAGACCGCGCGCGACGAGAATCATCTCGTCCTCGTCGCGGCATATGACGATCACCGAGGTCGGCCCGAAAATCTCCTCCGCCAGTTGCGGCTTCGCCAGAAACTCCTCCGCGCTCACGCGATACAGCGCCGGCAGCGCGCCGCTCGACGCCTCGCTCTTTTCACCCGTCGCAATGCGCTTCGCGGACGCATCGCGTTGCTTGACGCCGTCCTCGTAGGCCGCGGCGATGCCCGCCGTGAGCATCGTCTGCGTGCTCTTCTTTTCGATCGCCGCCGCGGCGTTGTCGATGAAGTCATCGAGATCCGGATCCGCGAGCCCGATCACGAGGCCCGGATTCGTGCAAAACTGGCCGACGCCGAGCGTGACCGAATCGATATAGCCCGCCGCCAGCGTATCGCCGCGCGCCGCCAGCGCGCCCGGCAGCGCGAATACCGGATTGACACTGCTCATCTCGGCGAAAACGGGTATCGGCACAGGGCGCTTCGCCGCGATATCGACGAGCGCCAGCCCGCCGCGCCGCGAACCGGTGAAGCCGACCGCCTGGATCGCCGGATGCGCGACGAGCGCCTCGCCGATTGCATTGCCCGCGCCGACGACGAGCGAAAACGTCCCCTCTGGCAAACCGCTGTCCGCGACCGCCTTCTGCACCGCGCGACCGACGAGTTCCGATGTGCCCAGATGGGCCGGATGCGATTTCACGACGACGGGACACCCCGCCGCGAACGCCGACGCCGTATCGCCGCCCGCCACCGAAAACGCCAGCGGAAAGTTGCTCGCGCCGAACACCGCGACCGGCCCGACGGGAATCTTTTGCAAACGCAGGTCCGAACGCGGCAGCGGCTTTCTGTCCGGCTGCGCGGAATCGAGGGTGGCGCAGAGCCATCGGCCCTCGCGCACGAGCGACGCGAACAGGCGCAATTGCCCGACCGTGCGGGCGCGCTCGCCTTCGAGCCGCGCCTTCGGCAGTGCGGATTCGGCCATCGCGCGCTCGATCAGCGTGTCGCCGAGCGCGGTGATGTTGTCGGCGATCGCTTCGAGAAACTGCGCGCGGGTTTCCAACGGTGCGTGGCGATAGTCGTCGAACGCCGCTTCGGCGAGCTCGCACGCGCGCGCGACTTCCGCCGCGCCGCCGCCGCCGAACGCGGGTTCGAGATCGGCATTGCGCGCGGGGTCGAACGCGCGGAGCGTGGCATCGGTGCCCCGCACGGCCGATGCGCCGATCAGCATGTCTCCGGTGATCTTCATGTCAGCTCCTCATCTCTGTTGGCGATGGGCGGCAAGCGCGTCGCGCGGCCGCCCGCACAAGCGAGTGACCCGCGGCCCGCGCAAGCGTTCCGCGCAGGACGTGCGAACCGCCGTCGAGGGAAGTGAAGCAAACGCGGTGCGCGGTCGCGGACAAGGCAGCTTCAGGCTCGAAGCTGTCCGTCCGGCGACGCAAAAACTATAGGCGCGACAAACCGCTTGTCAAAGAACCCGCGTCACGACTTCGGGACGGGCGTCGCGTGCTTCCTGAAGGTAATGTGCGCGATGCGCCGCACCAGCAGCGCGGCCGCGAGCGCCGCGACCGCCGTCAGCATCACGCCGATGTGGATCGACTGCACGAGCGCGTCGCGGGCGGCGTCGAGGAGCGCGGGCGCGTCGAGCCCGGCCGCGTTCAGTTCGGCGAGGATGCGCTCGCGCAGCGCTTCGTCGACGAGAATGCGCGGGTCGGAGAGGCGCGGCAGCCATTGCGTGGACGCCGACGCGCCGAGCACGCTGACCGTGCGCTGCACGACGCTCGCATAGTGATGCGCGACGATCGTCCCGACGATGCTCGTGCCCATCATGCCGCCGACCATGCGCGTCGATTGCAAGAGCGCCGTCGTGATGCCGAAGCGCTCGCGGCCCGCGATTTCCTGCCCGAAGATGTTCATGTTGTTCAGGACGAAGCCGAGGCCGATGCCGGTCGCGGCCATCGGCAGCTCGATCCACAGATGCGGCGTCGTCTCGCGTGCGAACGCCAGCGCGACCGACGCGAACAGGAGCAGCGTGAAGCCGATTGAAAGGATATTCACCGGCTTGCGCATATGAATGACGATGCGCGTATTGATGAAGCTGCCGAGCGCGATGCACGCGGCGATCGGCGTCGCGAGCAGCCCCGCGGCCTGCGGCGAAAGGCCGAAGCCGCCCTGCAGCAGGAGCGGCGCAAAGAAGATCAGCGAGAACATCACGAAGCCCGCCAGGAACGACAGCGTGAAAAGCGTGTTGAGCTGCGCGTCGCGGAAGATGTCGAGCGGGATGATCGGATGCGTCGCACGCCGCTCGCATATCAGGAGTGCCACGGCGCACACCGCCACGCCCGCGCCGAGCGCGAGATTGGCGGTCGTCAGGCCATCCTTCGGCAACGCCTCGATCAGCGCCTGAAAGCCGCCGAGGACCAGCGCGACGAGCGCAGCGCCCGTCCAGTCGATCTTCACGGCGCCTTCGCGCGGCCGGTGCAGGTTGGGCAGATGCGCCCATATGAAGTAGAGGGCGGCCGCGCCGACCGGCAGATTCACGAGGAAGGTCGAACGCCAGCCCCAGTGCTGGCTCATCCACCCGCCGAGCGACGGCCCCGCCGCCGTGCCGATGCCGTACGCCGCCGCGAGCACGACCTGCCAGCGCACGCGGGTGCGCGGATCGGGGAACATATCAGGAATCGCCGCGAACGCGGTGCCGACCATCATTCCCCCGCCGATGCCTTGCAGCCCGCGCGCGAGCACGAGGAACAACATGCTGGGCGCGAGCCCGCACAGCACCGACGCGACCGTGAACGTGATCACCGCCGCGAGCACGAAGGGCTTGCGCCCGAAATAATCGCCGAGCCGCCCGAATACCGGAACCGTGACGACCGACGCCAGCAGATAGGCGCTCGCGATCCACGCGTAGAACTCGAAGCCGTGCAACTCCGCGACGATCGAGGGCAGCGCGGTGCTGACCACCGTCTGGTCGAGGGCGACGAGCATGTTGACGAGACCGATGCCAAGCATCGCGTAGAGCGCTGTTCTGAACGGTAAAGCAGGCGGCGTTTGAGTCACGGTCGGTCGGGCGGGCTGGGTGGAGAAGTGCTAAAAAGAGGTCGCGCCGCCAATTTTTAAGCGGACGCTGATGTCGAAGAACCACGAATTGTACGGCCTGCCTTGCGCCGGATCGACTTATCGCCAAAGAGCGGCGCGGCGATGCAAGGCCCGGGCTCTATCATGCAAACGCATGAATGACAGCGCATGCCGCGCGCCAATCGATCGTTTCATGGGGAAAACCGACATGTTCAAACGCATTTTCGTCGCCATCGACGGCAGCCGGACTTCCGGGCGCGCCTTCACCGCCGCGTTGGATCTCGCCGTCACGCATCAGGCGATCGTGCAGCCGTATTACGTCGTCGAGTCCGGACCGATGTACTTCGACCTGCCCGGCTACGATCCTTCGTCGCTGCATGCGAGCCTGATGGAGCAAGGCGCCTCGCTCGCGCGCGAAGCCGCCGCGCAGATGAAGGCGCGCGGCGTGACGGGCGAAGTCGTGACCGTCGAGGCAACCGCGAGCGACGACGTCGCGACGCTCATCATCGACGCCGCCAACGCCTTCAACGCCGATTTGCTGATCATGGGCACGCATGGGCGCAAAGGCTTCCAGCGCCTGATTCTCGGCAGTGTCGCCGAGCGGTGTCTTCGTCAGGCCACACTGCCGGTGCTGTTGATTCCATCGGCAGCCGGCGAGGCCGTGGAAAAATCAACCCGATAAGGTAAAAAAGCTTGACGGATGCCCTGGCCGCGTCAATTTTTCACGCGGCCGGGCCGAGGGGCTATGGGACAATCGTTTTGTCATTCATCAACAAAACGAAGCCCAAATGACCGCCTTGTCTGACAACTCCCGCGCGCGTCGCAACTCGGCACATTGCTCGACGTGTGCGATGCGGCATCTCTGCATGCCCGAAGGCCTGTGCGCCAACGACATCGCCAAGCTGGAGAACATCATCTCCGTGACGCGCAAGGTCAAGCGCGGCGACGCCCTCTTTCGCGCCGGCGACCGCTTCGATTCCCTGTTCGCCGTGCGCTCCGGGTCGATCAAGACGGTCATCACGCACGACGGCGGCCGCGAGCAGGTGACGGGACTGTTGCTCGCCGGCGACGCGCTCGGCTTCGAAGGCATCGAGGAAGGCGAGCATACGTGCGCCGCGATCGCACTGGAAGACAGCTCCGTCTGCGTCGTGCCCTATTCGCTCTTCGAGCGCATGTGCCGCGAAACCGACGCGCTGCAAAGGCGCCTGCATCGCATGATGAGCCACGCCGTGAACCGCGAGGCGAACCATGTCGTGAGGCTCGGCATGTTGCGGGCGGACGAGCGTGTCGCGCGGCTGCTGCTCGATTTGTCGTCGCGCCTATCGAAGCGCGGGTACGCGTCCTCGGAGTTCACGCTGCGCATGACGCGCGACGACATGGGCAGCTACCTCGGCATGACGCTCGAAACGGTCAGCCGCACGCTGTCGCGCTTCGACAAGGCGGGTTTCATCGAAACGCAGGGCAAGTTCATCCGTATCCGCGACTTCGACGCCTTGCACGCCGTCTGAAGGAACAGCGCCCGCGATTATTGCGCGTGCGGAAATAATCGCCCTCCATATTTCGGTTGGCACGCGGTTCGCTAAGGTTTAGTCTCTTTTGTTCGGCCAAACGGGCGCTTCGGCGCCCTTTGATCGAATGCGAAGCCAACAGGCCAGCCACGGAGATTGGGCGACATGAACCGCGAACCTTCCCTGCGTCATCCGCTGCTCGAGCGCCTCGCCGAAGCGCGGCGCGTGACCGACGAACTCTTCGACGTCGTCAAACCCGAGCATCTCTACGACAGGCCGATCGCCGAGCGCCATCGCATCGTCTTCTATATCGGGCATCTCGAAGCCTTCGACCGCAATCTTCTCGATCAGCGCCTCTTCGACCTGCCGAGCCCGAATCCCGCCTACGACGAGCTCTTCGCCTTCGGCATCGATCCGGTGGACGGGGGGTTGCCTACCGATCAGCCGGCCGACTGGCCCTCGCTCGACGAAGTGCGCGCATACAGGGACGCGGTCCGCGCCGAGATCGACGCGCATTTCGATCCGATCAAAGTCGCCGCCGCGCCCGTGCGCGCTGGCGAATCGCCCGCGCAATTGCTGGAAGTGGCGATCGAGCATCGGCTGATGCATGCCGAAACGCTTGCGTACATGCTGCATCAATTGCCGGTCGATAGAAAAATTGCACCATCCGATGCCCGTTCGGAGCGCGCCTCCGATCGCGTGCCGACGCATGGAACCGTGCGCGTGCCGGCCGGCAGCGTGACACTCGGCCTGACGCGCGAAAGCGGCCGGTTCGGCTGGGACAACGAGTTCGGCGAGGAGCGCATCGACGTGCCCGCGTTCGAAATCGACCGCTTCATGGTGACCAACGGCGAGTACCTGCGGTTCATCGATGCGGGCGGCTACTGGAATCGAGATTACTGGGACGCCGCCGACTGGGCGTGGAAGGAAGAGCAGCGCATCGCGCATCCGGCCTTCTGGATTCCCGGCGCCGATGCGCAAGACACGTGGAAGCTGCGCACGATGTTCGATGAAATCGCGCTGCCGCCCGACTGGCCCGTGTACGTGAGCCATGCCGAGGCAAAGGCCTATGCACGCTGGTCAGGCAAGGCGCTGCCGACGGAGGCGCAGTGGCAGCGCGCCGCGCTCGGCACGCCTCACGTGACCGAGGGCAATTTCGATTTCCGCCGATGGGATCCGTCGCCGGTGCAGGCGCATCCGGAGAATCGAAGCGAGTTCGGCGTCGAAGGACAATTCGGCAATGGTTGGGAATGGACGTCGACCGAGTTCGGGCCGCTGCAAGGCTTCGAGCCGTTTCCGTTCTATCTCGGCTACTCGGCAAATTTCTTCGACGGCAAGCACTTCGTGATGAAAGGCGGCTCGCCGCGCACCGCCGCGTGCATGTTGCGGCCGAGTTTCCGCAACTGGTTCCAGGCGCATTATCAGTATGTCTATGCGGGGTTTCGGCTCGTTTCCTCGTCGTGATTTTTTGCCGAAGCGCCGGCCGATACGACATGCGGCCCCGGCGAGGTCGACGTTCGCGATCTCGTCACGACGATAACGATCCTCCGCGAGCCGCGCGCGCGCTCGCAACGGCCGCCGAATGACGGCGCGCGGAACGCTTCCTGAACCAGATGATGAGGCCCGTCGCGCTGAGCACCGCGACCGCGACGCCCAGCGCGCTCACGAGAATGCGCCCGCCGAGACCGACGATCCGCCCCGAGTGCAACGGAAACTGCGCCTGCATGAAGATGTCGCCGGCCGAGCCGCGGCCGGGAATCGACGAGCCCGCGAGCGTGCCCGTCTGCGCGTTGTAATAAAGCCATGCGTTGCCGAGTCCGACGTCGCCGTGATCGTGGCCGGGCGCGAAGAAGCCGACGCCGTAGGCCTTGAACATCGGCGCGTAGTAGAGCGCGCCCATCGGCTCGGTCAGGTTCTGGTGCTTCGCGTCGCGCGCGGCCATCTCCAGAATCTGCTCGCGCGTGGCGAGCGGCCTGCCCGGCGGACCGGCGCGCACGAGCTCCGCGTTATCGAGAAACGAAGGCGAGAGCTTCGAAAACATCGAAACGACCGGGCGCATCACAGGCTCGGAGAGATTCATCGAAATCGACGTGAGCGCCATCACGAGCAGCAGGCCCCAGATCCACACGCCGCCGGAGCGATGCAGGTCGAACGTGAGCGCATAGCCGCCGCGCTTCACGCGGAATGCGAAAGACTTGCGCCATGCCTTCACGCTCGGGAACGACAGGAACAGCGCGATACCGCTGTCGAAGAACCACAGGATGCCGACGATGCCGATCAGCCACGTGCCGATGTCGAAGCCGCCGACAACGGGCAGATGCAGCGTGTAATGCAGCTTGTAGAGGAACGGCATCAGGTCGATGCGCGCGAGCGACACGGCGCCCCACATGCGCCGCGCCTGCACCTGAGCGGTCGCCGGATCGACGGCGATCTGGTTGTACGCCACCTCGTAGGGCGCGTTCGTCGCCGGGTTCGTGCGCGGCATCACCATCATCTGCGCGGTGTGTCCCGGCTCGAAGCCGAGCGGCATATACGTCACTTCGATGCGCGGATCGGCAGCCTCGACGCGTCGCGCGAGTTCGAGCGGCGGCAGCGCGGGACCATCGGTGCGCGCGTGGAAGAAAGACGGATTGAGGAGCGCATCGATTTCATGGTCCCACGCGATGATCGCGCCGGTGAGACCCGAAACGAACAGAAAGAGCGCCGTCGCGACACCGAGCCAGCGATGCAGGCGAACCAAAACCGGCCTCATGCCGCCGATGCCTGGGTGCGACAGTTTTTTGCAACAGCGATCATTTTCTGGATGCCACGTAAATAGGAATTGTTCGCATTCTATCGACGTCTGACCGCACGCACAAGCTTGCCGTAAGCTGCTTACCTACATCACGATTGAGTGAATCGAGCGGCGCGGGGCCCGACTTCCTATAGCGGCCCTCGCGTCTTGTCCGGAAGCCCCGTCTCGAGCCGACATGCCTTGAAACAACTCCCGCGAATCGCCCGCCCCTTACGCCATAAGGCTTTGCGGCCGGCTCGTGACATTCCATGAAATAGTTTGTGCGTGGTTTTTAACCAGGCCGATCGCCACAATGGGCTCATTCGCAACCACCCACCAAGGCGAACCATCATGGAACTGGAACTGCTTGGAAAAATCTCGCTGTACGCGATGGGCATCGTTCTCACCGCGTCGATGATCGAAGCTGTCGTGCTGCATTTCAAAAACAAGGGTACCGACAAGGCATTCGACTGGCACGAGACGTGGATCTCGCTCGTCGATCTCATCGGCCGCAAACTGCTCACGTTCGTGCCGATCTCGCTCGCGACGCCGGTGTTCAACTTCGCGTGGGAGCATCGCGTTCACACTGTCACGACGAATACGGCGCTGACGCTCTTTCTGCTCTTCATCGGACAGGAGTTCTGCTACTACTGGTATCACCGCGCGTCGCACACGATCCGCTTCTTCTGGGCAAATCACGCGGTCCATCACTCGCCGAACCAGTTGACGCTGTCGTCCGCGTACCGTCTCGGCTGGCTGACCAAGATCGCGGGCTCGGCCATCTTCTTCACCCCGCTCGTGTGGTTCGGCGTGAAGCCCGATGTGGTGCTCGCAGTCGTATCGATCAACCTGCTCTATCAATTCTGGCTGCACGCGACGTGGATTCCGAAGCTCGGCTGGCTCGAATATGTGTTCAACACGCCGTCGTCGCACCGTGTGCACCACGCATCGAACGCGACGTATCTCGATGCGAACTTCGGCGGCGTGCTGATCATCTTCGATCGGCTGTTCGGCACCTACGTGGAAGAACGCGCCGAAGAGCCGTGTGTGTACGGTCTGACGACGCCGGTGACCTCGCATAACCCGATCGTCGTCGAGATGGAGCACTGGGTCAGTCTTGCGAAGGACATGGTCAACGCGAAGAGCGTGTCGGATGCCGCCGGCTTCCTGCTGCGTCCGCCGGGCTGGCTGCCGAACGGCGAAGGCCACACGACCGAAGAATTGCAAAAGCGCGCGAAGGCGATCGAACGACAACCGGCACACGCCGGCCAATAAGAAGCGCATCGAAAGCCGTACTTTCCAATCCCGATGACCGGTCTGGCCGGCATCGGGATTTTTTTATTTCTTGCGACGGATGGTTGCCGCGGCGACGCCCGCAGCCGCAAAGGCGCACACGGCGGACAGCGCGGCGACCGCGCGCAGGGCATCGGCGATGGCATCGGCCTGCGCGCGGGCGAGCGGCGTCGAAGGCGCGGCGGACTGTTCATCCGCATCGAGCACGCGCATGCGCTGGTGCGGCAAGTGCAGGCGATCGAGCCGCGCCGACAAGGCCGCATCGTGCGACCACACGAACGCGATGCCGAGCACCGCGACCGCGAGCAGGCTCGCCACGCGCGCAACAGCGTTGTTGATGCCGGACGCGATGCCCGCGCGTTCGCTGCCCACCGACGCCATCACGGTCGTCGTCAGCGGCGCGACGGTGATCGTCATGCCGAGCCCGAGCACGACGAGCGCGGGCAGGAACCCCGCCCAATAGCTGCCCGCGACGAACGGCAGCGCGAGCATCCCGAAGCCGAGACCCGCGACGCACGGCCCGGCGATCAGCAACGCCCGCGCGCCGAAGCGGCTCGTCAACCCTCCCGTGAAGCGCGACAGCAAGCCGATGATGAGCGGCATCGGCAGCACCGCCGCGCCCGCTTCGGTCGCGCTGAAGCCATACGCGCGGATCAACGTGAACGGCAGAAAGAACAGCACGCCGCCGAGTCCGAAATACAGCAGCAACGTGACGAGATTGGCGCCGCTGAAATCGCGCGAGCGGAAGATGTCGAGCGGGATCATCGGATCGCGGGATTTCGCTTCGATCGCGACGAACGCACCGAGCAGCACCACGCCCGCGCCGATCGTGCCGAGCACGAGCGGATCGGCGAAACCGCGCGACGGCGCCTCGGTGAGACCGTAGGTCAGCGCGGCGAGTCCCGCTGCCGCGCTCGCGGCGCCCGGCCAGTCGAGCGTCTGCGGCGCGTCGGCGTTGTGACTGTCGGGCACGGAGGCGACTGCCAGCGCGATCGTCGCGGCCGCGAGCGGCAGATTGAGGAAGAAGATCGCGCGCCAGGAAAATGCATCGACGAGCCAGCCGCCTGCCGCCGGCCCGACCGACGATGTGATCGCGCCGACGCCCGCCCATGTGCCGATCGCGCGTGCGCGTGCTTCGCCCTCGAACACCGCGCCGATGATCGCGAGGCTGCCCGGCACGAGCAGCGCCGCGCCGACGCCCTGCCACGCACGCGCCGCGATGAGCCAGCTCGTATTCGGCGCGAAGCCGCACGCCGCCGACGCGACCGTGAAGAGCGCGATGCCCGCGATGAACACTTTGCGCCGGCCGAGCTTGTCGCCCATCGAGCCGCCGACCAGCACGAGCGCACCCAGAAACAGCAGATACGCGTTGACGACCCATTGCATCGCCGCGATGCTCGCGCCGAGCTCGTTCTGGATCGACGGCAGCGCGACGTTGACGACCGAGCCGTCGATGAACGCCATGCTCGAACCGAGGATCGTCGCCGACAGAGCGAGGCGCTTGCGCCGGCACGGTGCGGCGACGGCGACGGGCTGCGCGCGAATGACGAGCTCATCGCAAGGACTGGCCTGAGCAGCGACGGCATGTGCGCGTTGCTCGTTGTCGAAATATCGGCTGGGCAATGTCGCTTCCTTGTCGTCGACGAAAGGCTTAAGTAGAGGCCAATTGCGTCCGCATGTCCACGCCCGGGACGTGGCAGGCGATCGAATGCCGGCCCGGCGCCCCGGGTCACGCGCACTTCGGGTGCGCGAGTTAAGCCGGACGCTTCCGGTTCGCATCGAGACGACGCAATGAGACCAGCAGACCGACTCGCGCAAAGCCGATGGCTCGCCGATGCGCGCGAGGAAATCGCCGCCGCGATTCGAACGTCCGATGAAACGTGGCTCCATGACATGAGCATGCGCTGGCGATGCCGCCTCGCGATGCTCGTCGCCGATTTCAGCGTGCGCGTGATGCTCCGCGAAGAAGGCATTGTCATGAAGCTGGAGCCGCCATCGGCCATGGATGGCGCGCTCATCGACGGCGACGACGGCAGACCGGATTCCCTTGCCCGCGCCGCCTGGATCAAGCTGTCGAAATTCGAAGAGCACGCGACCGCCGTTCTCGAAGCGAGCGCGCTCATTCAGGGCGACGCGCAATGCAACGCCTGCCACGAAACCGTTCTCGCGTGGCGTCAGATGCTCATTGCGGCGAACGAGTGGCCGAGAGAGGAAGCCGACCCTTACATCAGCCACGCATGCCGGCCGATATTGAAGCGGTTCATGAAGCTCGCTTCGTGCGCGACCGGCGGAAAGCAATTCGATCTCGCACGCGAAGGTGACTACGATGAGGCGTGGCGAGAGTTCGAAAACTTCTGCACCGACGAACGCGCTTTGGCCGTGACAGAATGGGGCCGCAAATATCGGCATCGGCAAGATGCGCCAGTCGAAAGCGCGTCGATGCCGCCTTCATACGCGACTGACAAAGGCATTCGGCCTGCTGCCTGATCGACGGTAAAGCGCCGGCGCTCAGAAGCGATGGCGCAGGCCGACCGTCGCTTCGACCTGGTTGCTCGTGGATGACGGCGCCGTGAGACCGTTGATCCACGCGACGCCCAACGGCGAGTTGCTGCTCGCGCTCACGCCTTGCCAGACACCTTGCACATAGACATCGGTGCGTCGCGAGAAGCTATAGCCCGCCATCGCGCTGACCTGGTTCCAGTGCGGATTGCCCGCGCCCGCGAGGCCGCCCGCGCGCGAATACGTGTAGGCGGCGGACAGTTCGACCGCCGGGGTCAGCGCATAGCGCAAATTGCCTTCGAAGTTTTGAACGTGCGTGCTCAAACCGGTCTGGAACAACTGCGTCAGATTGGTTTGCGTGTAGACGAAGCCCGCCACCGCCGGGCCGAACGCATAGTTCACGCCCGCGCCCCACGTCTGCTGGCGGCTCGACAGCGCGCCCAGCGGTACGGCGGTCGTCGTGAGCGCGCCGATCAGCGAGGAGCCGGTCGTATCGGTGACGGCGCCGTTTGCGTTGAGTTGTCCCGGTGTCGCGGCGTCGCTGTTGAGCTGCAGGAAACCCGCGCCGAAATTGAGCGGTCCCCACAAATACGAAATGCCGAGGCTGTATGCGCGATTGTTCGAAAAACCGCCAGACTGATTGGAGAATCCATATAACGCCCCGAGTTTGAATCCCGCAAAATCCGGGCTCTGATACTTCACGGCGTTGTTGATCTGAAATGAATCGTTGAGATTATCGATATCGAACGGATGCGCGAAGTGCGTGCCGCCATACTCGGTGCCCGTCAATGAAAGCGGCGCGACAAAGTCCACCATGTCGTCGGTCTGGCGGCCGAACGTGAGCACGCCGTAATCGCGGCTCGACAAACCGACATAGGCCTGACGATTGAAGATGCGGTTGCTCGACGTGTACTGGCCATTGTTAAGGTTGAAGCCGCTTTCCAGATTGAAGATGGCTTTCAATCCCGCGCCCAGATCTTCCGCGCCGCGCAAACCCCATCGGCTGTACTGGACCGGGCCGCTTTTCAATTCCCAGTTGCTGTGCCCGCTGCCGGTCGTGTTGATCTGACTGTTCGAATAAGTAATGCCCGCGTCTATGAGACCGTAGAGCGTGACGCTGCTTTGCGCATGGGCCGCGCCGGCGAGCGTGAACATCGTCGTCGCGCCGGATATAAGCAACTTGTTCATTTGCCTGGGCTCCATCGATCACGAGAAAACACGCAGTGCTTCCCCCACTTTATGCGACTGAATCGGCAACCGGCAACCTCAAAATTTCGCGCGGGAAAGTGAAGTATGCGAACGCTCAGAAATCGCGGCGCACGGAAAAAGTCATGGCCTTTTCGTGCTCGTGATTCACACCCAATTGCGGGTTGGCGGAAAAATGCCAGTCGTCGTCAGGCGTGGTGTCGTCGCGCGGACGCACCGGAACAGGAACCGAAGTCGGCGAAGAGGGCAGCGGCGAAACGCGGGCGAGTTGACTCAGATCAGGATGGACGCTTTTGTCGTACTTCGACAACGTTACGGCGTCCAGCGCGTCCTGAGTGCCTTTGAAACCATATCGCGAATGATGAGGCTTGGCGGCAGTATGAGCGCCTGCGGTCGAGACGACGGCCGGATAGGGAAAGAACAGCACATCCGCAGCGACTCGCTGAATAGGGTTCAATCGAGTTTGTTCACTGGCTGATGCAAAGTTGCCGACTAGAAAAGCCACGATGCCGGCGACCCAATATCTACTGATATGGCGTGTCATCGAATGCCTGCAAGACGCTACGGTGGTAAGAAAGCCCAGCGTTGTTAAATCATTTTAATTCATTTGACGGCGTACTGGATGGCAATACTGTCATTGAAGAAATAGTGTCTCGGGAATGAGTCACCTCGATTGCGCGCATACGCACGGCACCGACAAGCCGGAAATCGCGCAATGGCTATGGCCGTTCCGATTCAGGGCGATTCCCGGAGCACACGGAGTTCCGGCTGCACGGCGCCGTCGGTTGCATGTCGGGCTTGCGCCTGAGCGCGCTCGTCGGGGCGTGTGCGCGCGTCGCGTGCGTCCGGCGACGCATGAAGCTGCATCTGCGGCAACAGCATTTCGATGCCTGCTTCATCCATCTTGAGCTTGAGCCTTGCATTGAACGCACGCGCCACGCTCCATTGCTGTAGCGGCCGCGTCTTGATCTGCCCTTTCACCACGATGCAGTTCGCCTCGAAACGATCGAGGCCCCACACGTCGACCGGCGCCAGTATCTCGTTGCGAAAGCGAAAGTCGCTGCTCAGATCGGCGCCAACTTCGGCGATCATGCGCGTGATGTCGTCCAGTTTCGCGGAGAACGGTACGCGGACCTCGAATACCGCATTGGCGAAATCGCGCGACAGGTTCTTCACGATCTTGATCTGCGAGAACGGAATGGTGTGAACCGCGCCTTGCCCGTCGCGCAGGCGAACCGTGCGGATCGTGAGGTCCATCACGGTGCCGGCATGGCCGCCGTCGATATCGATCCAGTCGCCGACCGAGATCGTCTCCTCGACGATGATGAAGAGCCCCGTGATCAGATCGGTGACGAGCGACTTCGCGCCGAAGCCGACCGCGAGACCGATCACGCCCGCGCCGGCGAGCAGCGGCGTCAGATTGATGCCGAGACTCGCGGCCGCGACGATGGCCGCGAGGCTCGCGACCGTCACGAAGATCGCGTTGCGCACGAGCGGCAGCATGGTGCGTGCGCGCACGCCGGGACTGAGCGCCTTGTTGCGCGAGCTATTCGGGCCGAGCGCTTCGAGAATCACCGTGTCGATGATGATCCAGATGAACCACGCGCCGAACACTGTCGCAACGACCGCGATCAGCGCGTGTCTGAAACCGGGTGTCATCGCGCTGTGCTTGATGAGCCGCGCGATCGGTCCGCTCCAGAGTTCCAGTTCGAAACGCAGGTAGGCGAGCCAGATCAGGAGCACGACCAGCGTGCACCCAAAGTGCAGGAGCCGCGTCAGATGCGGCGCGCGGCGGCGCGCACGCGTGTCGCGCCGGCGCGTCAGATGCAGCAGCAGCGCGGAGGCGAACAGCGTGAGCACGAGCAGCGCCGCGCTGAGCAGCGACGGCCGCAGCACGTCGCCTTCGGCACCGCGTCCGTCGATGATCGCGACGACCGACGCGACCGCGATCAGCAGTATCGGGATATGCCACAGCGACGCGAGGATATCGAGCGCTTCGGTTGCGAACTGATGATCGCGTCTGCGTGCATACGGGCGATTGCGAATCAGATGCGTGACGGGCCGCCTGTAAGCGAGCGCGAAATAGCCGGAGAGCAACGCCGCGGCGAGACTGGCGAAGGTCGACACGATGCCCGCGAGATTCGGGCCGAGCTGGCGCATGACATCGGCGTTGGCGGTCGCATCGCCGAGCGCGCCGCATGCGCCGATCACGAAGAGCGGCCAGGTTGTGCGCGCAAGCAGTTGCTGCACGGCGACGCGACGATGCGCCGTGCTGAACACCGAGAATACGATCATGCAGATTGCCGAGAAGATGGCGCCCGCGACGATCGCATAAGCAATGACGAGCCCGAGCGTGCGGCCGAGCGCATCGGGCATCGAGTGCCCGAAGATCAGCACCGCGAGGAATGCGACGAACCACGGCCCGGTCTGTCGCAACGCGAAAGCGAGCAGTTGCGTCGACGTAGGATTCGGCGCAAGCGTGACGTTCCTGCCGAAGCGCGCGAAGATGCGCCGCTGAATGCGAATCAGCACGAACGCGCACAGCCCCCAGCCCGCGAGCGTCGCGCCCATTGCCGCAAGGATCTTGCCGAAGCTCTCGCCTCGCGCACCCGTGACGACGGCCCGCAACTCGCTTGCAGCGGCGCTCGAACGGACCGTCCAGGCACGCAAGGGCGTGAGGCCTCCACTCAGATTCGTTTCGACCGATGCAATGCCCGATGCGATCGCGCCGAGCAGATCGGTATTGGCGGGTGCGGGCGTGGCCGGCGCGGCCTTCTGCGTCGCGTCACGCAGCATCTTCAGTTGCGCGACGAATGCGCTGCGTTGCGCATCGTTGTCGAGCGTGCCGATGAGGCTGTTCAGCGAACGCACCATTTCGGCCTGACTCGCGGGTGAAGGCGCAGAGGCAGCCGGCGCTTCGGAGGCCGGCTGTGGCGAGATGAACTTTTGCATCGCGGCAGGCAGCGGCGCGGCCATTGCGGGCGAGGGGCACGCCGCGCATCCGATGCAGACTCCGAGCGCGATCATCCATGCTCGAGCGCCAGTCAGGACATGCCCCGCTCTTACGCGCCGCGCGAATGCGCTCATGGAGATTCCCTCCAGGATGTCATCCCCGTTCCGCGAGATCGCAAGCGAACTCGAAACACTGCAAGCGCGGCCTCTGCGGCTCTCGCGCAAAGATTAGCGTATCGAGCTCATCCGTGCCACGGGCGATGCATGCTGGCAAAAAGCGCGTTCATCGCGATCTCGCCAGCAAGTCGAGCCGTCTTAGTCGGCTGCGGCGCTCAACACGACGCGCCGGAAGAACTGCGCAAGCACGTCCTCGGCGAATTGCGCCGGCACCGATTGCGGGTCGGAGGAATAGAAGAACTGCACGCCGTCGCACAGCGCGATGAGGCCGAGCGCCATCTGTTCCGGCGGCATCGTGAGCGGCGTGCCCACGCGCTCGGAGAATGCCCTGATGTAATCGGTCGTGGTCTGCCGCAGCTCGCGCATCAGCGCATTGAAGCTCGCGCGGAATTTGGCGTCGCGGCTCGCGTGCAGCTTCGCTTCGACCCACAGCAGGAAACACGCGTTGTTCTGATAGCACTCGCTGTAGTACTGCAGCACGCGCGCTTCCATGTCGGCGCGTGAGGCCTCGCCATCCTCGAAGATCGTGGAGAGGCGCTGCATGATGGTGTCGTGATCGCGCTTGAGCACTTCGAGCAACAACTCGGCCTTGCTCGAAAAGTTCGAATAGAACGCGCCGCGCGTATAGCCCGCGTCGGCAGCCACATCCTCGACGCTCGATGCACCGAATCCTTTCTGCGTGAAAACCGTCTGCGCAGCGTCGAGCAGACGCTGGCGCGTCTGGTCACGGCTCTGCTCGCGAGTGAGACGTACAGGTTTCATGCGCGAAGTGTAGCATCGCGCGCCTTACAAATCCGTCTTTGCATTCGAATACATGGCTGTATTAGAATTCACTTCGTATTCGCGTCCGGGTCTTCGAAACCCTTGCCGGGCGGGGCTTACAAGTCGATGTCTTGAACCGCCCGCTTCCGCTCGGTTCTCTGAATTATCGCCGGATCACCCTTTCCCTTGCTTCGCCCATGAGCCGCGCGCAGCCGTTTCGAGCTCGCGGCACCATGCCCTTGCGGGCGCCGAGGTTCCTGTGAAGCTCTTGCACTCACCCGCGTCGGCCGTGGCGCGCGCGGCATTCGTTCCTATCGTCTGTGTAATGCTCTTCGCCTGCAAGCGGCATGAAGCGCCCGCACCCGCGCCGCGCCCGGTCGTCGCCGTCGCGGCGCAAGCGGACGGTCACGCGAATGCATCCAGCTTGCCCGGACAGATCCAGTCGCGCTATTCGACGCCGCTTTCCTTTCGCATCAACGGCAAGATTCTCGAGCGGCGCGTGCGCCTCGGCGACAGCGTGAAGGCAGGGCAAGTCGTCGCCCGGCTCGATCCCGCCGACGTCGAGAAGAACAACGCGAGCGCCCGCGCGCAGCTCGACGCCGCCGAACATCAGCTCGTTTATGCGAAGCAGCAACTCGATCGCGATCGCGCACAGGCCGCGGAGCATCTCATCGCGCCCGCGCAGCTCGAACAGACGCAGAACGCCTATGCCTCCGCGCTCGCGCAGCGCAATCAGGCGCAGCAGCAGGCGGGACTGTCCGCCGATCAACTCCGCTACGCGACACTCGCCGCCGATCACGCGGGCGTCATCACCGCCGAGCAGGCCGACACCGGCCAGAACGTCACGGCGGGCCAGGCCATCTACACGCTTGCCTGGAGCGGCGATATCGACGTGATCTGCGACGTGCCCGAAGCCGCGCTCGGCGCGTTCGCCATAGGCAAGGAGGCCAGCGTGCGGCTCGCGGCATTGCCCGGGCAAACCTTCAGGGCGCGCGTGCGCGAGCTCTCGCCCGCCGCCGACACGCAAAGCCGCACCTGGCGCGCGAAGCTCACGCTCGAAGCACCGACACCCGACGTGCGCCTTGGCATGACCGCGGATATCGCGTTCGCCGGGTCCAATGGCGCGAAGGGCGCATTCACCATTCCATCGACGGCGCTGTTCCACGACAACGGCCATCCCGCCGTATGGATCGTCAAACAGCCGGGCGATGCGCTCGAACTGAGGCGCGTCGAAGTCGCGCGCTACGGCGAGCGCACGGTGACGCTCGCGGGCGGCATCGAAGCGGGCGAGCGCATCGTGTGGCAAGGCGTGCATACGGTGTCCGCGGGAGAAAAAGTGCGCGTCGTCGCGCCGCTGCATCCCGAGGACTTCGCGTCATGAGCGACACTCGCGAAGACGACAACGCGCATCGACACGAGGAAGGCCGCTTCAATCTCTCGGCGTGGGCGCTGCGACATCGCGCGCTCGTCGTGTTTCTCATCGCGATGGCGACAATCTTCGGCATCCTCGCCTACACGCGGCTCGCGCAGTCGGAAGATCCGCCCTTCACCTTCCGCGTGATGGTGATCCGCACGTTCTGGCCGGGCGCGACCGCGCGTCAGGTGCAGGAAGAAGTGACGGACCGCATCGCGCGCAAGCTGCAGGAAACGCCGTACACCGATTTCATGCGCAGCTATTCGCGCCCCGGCGAATCGCTCATCTTCTTTCAGATGAAGGATTCCGCGCCCGCGAAGGACGTGCCCGAAGAGTGGTATCAGATCCGCAAGAAAGTGGGCGATATCGCCGCGACCTTGCCGCCCGGCGTGCAAGGCCCGTTCTTCAACGACGAATTCGGCGACGTCTACACCACCATCTACGCGCTCGAAGGCGACGGCTTCTCGCCCGCGCAACTGCACGATTACGCCGATGCCTTGCGCACGGTTCTATTGCGCGTGCCGGGCGTCGCGAAGATCGATTACTTCGGCGATCAGGAAGAGCGCATCTACGTCGAGCTTCCCAACACGACGCTCACGCGCCTGAACATCTCGCCGCAGCAGATCGCGCAGGCCGTCGACGGGCAGAACGCCGTCTCGGCCGCAGGCGTGCTGACGACGCCCAACGACCGCGTGTTCGTGCGCCCGAGCGGGCAATTCAAAAGCGTGGACGCGCTCGCCGATACGCTCATCAACGTGAACGGCCGCTCGTTCCGACTCGGCGACATCGCGACGATCAGGCGCGGCTACATCGATCCGCCCGCCACCCAGATGCGCTCGGCGGGCACGCCCGTGCTCGGCATCGGCATCACGATGCAGCCGGGCGAGGACGTCGTGCGTCTCGGCAAGTCGCTCGACGAAGCGATGATCAAGTTGCGTGCGCAACTACCCGCGGGACTGAAGCTCACCGAAGTCTCCAGCATGCCGCACGCGGTCTCGCATTCCGTCGACGACTTTCTCGAAGCCGTCGCCGAAGCGGTCGTCATCGTGCTGATCGTGAGTCTCGTTTCGCTCGGCGTGCGCACGGGCATGGTGGTCGTGATCTCGATTCCGATCGTGCTCGCCGTCACTGCGCTCTTCATGTATCTGTTCGACATCGGCCTGCACAAGGTCTCCCTCGGCACGCTGATTCTTGCGCTGGGTCTTCTCGTCGATGACGCGATCATCGCCGTCGAGATGATGGCCGTGAAGCTCGAACAAGGCTGGAGCCGCGCGCGCGCCGCCGCGTTCGCCTACACGAGCACCGCGTTCCCGATGCTGACCGGCACGCTCGTCACCGTCGCGGGCTTCCTGCCGATCGCGCTTGCGAAATCGAGCACCGGCGAATACACGCGTTCGATCTTCGAAGTGTCGGCAATCGCGCTGATCGCTTCGTGGCTCGCGGCAGTCGTGCTGATTCCGTTGCTCGGCTACAAGCTCCTGCCCGAACGGAAGAAGGAAGCGCATTTGCCGGACGACCACGAACACGATATCTACGACACGAAGTTCTACGGACGCCTGCGAGGCTGGGTCGGCTGGTGCGTGAAGCGGCGTTTCATCGTGCTCGCGATCACGGTCGTGCTCTTCGTCATCGCGATGGCCGGCTTCACGATCGTGCCTCAACAGTTTTTCCCGAGCTCGGACCGTCCCGAACTGCTGATCGACGTCAGATTGCAGGAAGGCGCATCGTTCGAAGCGACCTTGCGCGAAGCGAAGCGGCTCGAAGAAGCGTTGAAGGGACGCGAAGAAATCGACCATGTCGTGAGCTTCGTCGGCACCGGCGCGCCGCGATTCTATCTGCCGCTCGATCAGCAATTGCCGACGCCGAACTTCGCGCAGTTCGTCGTCACCGCGAAGTCGGTGCAGGCGCGCGAGGCGCTCGCGCGCTGGCTCGATCCGATGTTGCGTGAGCGCTTCCCTGCCGTGCGCACGCGTTTGTCGCGGCTGGAGAACGGTCCGCCCGTCGGCTATCCGGTGCAGTTTCGCGTGAGCGGCGACGATATCGGCACCGTGCGTCACATCGCCGAACAGGTTGCCGCCGACATGCGCGCCGATGCGCGCACGGCCAACGTGCAGTTCGACTGGGACGAGCCTTCGGAGCGTTCGGTGCGCTTCGAGATCGATCAGCAGAAGGCGCGCGATGCGGGCATCTCGTCGCAGGACGTCGCGAGCTTTCTCGCCATGACGCTGACCGGCACCACGGTCACGCAGTATCGCGAGCGCGACAAGCTCATCAGCGTCGATTTGCGTGCGCCGCGTGCCGAGCGCGTCGATCCCGCGCGGCTCGCCACGCTCGCGATGCCGACGCCGCACGGGCCGGTGCCGCTCGGCGCGCTGGGACGCGTCGTCGATACGCTCGAATACGGCGTGATCTGGGAACGCGACCGCCAGCCGACCATCACCGTGCAATCGGACGTGAAGGGCGATGCGCAGGGCATCGACGTGACGCACGCCATCGACACGAAGCTCGACGCGATGCGCCGCGCGCTGCCGGTCGGTTATCGCGTCGAAGTGGGCGGCTCGGTCGAGGAAAGCGGCAAGGGCCAGGCTTCGATCAACGCGCAGATTCCGGTGATGGTGATCGTCGTGCTGACGCTTCTGATGATCCAGTTGCAGAGCTTCTCGCGCGTGATGATGGTCGTGCTCACCGCGCCGCTCGGACTGATCGGCGTCGTGGTGACGCTGCTCGCATTCGGCAAGCCGTTCGGCTTCGTCGCGATGCTCGGCGTGATCGCGATGTTCGGCATCATCATGCGCAACTCGGTGATTCTCGTCGATCAGATCGAGCAGGACATCGCGTCCGGACACAAGCGTTTCGATGCGATCATCGGCGCGACGGTGCGACGTTTCCGGCCCATCACGCTGACGGCCGCGGCCGCCGTGCTCGCGCTGATTCCGCTTCTGCGCAGCAACTTCTTCGGCCCGATGGCGACCGCGCTGATGGGCGGCATCACGAGCGCGACCGTGCTCACCCTCTTCTATCTGCCCGCGCTCTACGCCGCGTGGTTTCGCGTGAAGCTCGACGAACGCGAAGGAGCATCGACATGAATCGCCGGCTTGTGATGACTGCGGCGTGCATCGCGCTCGGCGCATGCGCGTTAAGACCCGATGGCAAGCCGCCCGCGATGCCGCAACCCGCGCATTACGGCGCGCAGCCGCAAGCGCAAGCGAGCGTCACGGCCGAAGGCGCGTCGCAGCGCTTCGTCGCGGGCGCGCCGCCCGTGCCCGCATGGTGGAAGCTGTATCGATCGGATGCGTTGAATGCGCTCGTCGATGAAGGTTTGCGCGCGAGCCCGAATCTCGCGGCGGCCGACAAGAGCCTCGTCGCCGCGCGCGAACAGTTGCGTGCGCAAGTAGGTTCGTCGCTGTTGCCGCAGATCGACGCGGGCGCGCAAGCGACGCGGCAACGCGGCTTCGGCATTCCCGAAGCCGGCCCGCCGACCGTGCTCTACAACCTCTTCGTCGGGCAGATTCAGGCGCAATACACGTTCGATCTCTTCGGCGCAGCGCGTTTTGCGAATGCGGCGCTTGCCGCGCAGGTCGATCAACAGGCCTTTCAGCTCGACGCCGCACGTCGCGCGCTTGCGGCCAACATCGTGACGGGCGCGATCGGCGCGGCGGCGTTGCATGCGCAGATCGACGTGACCGAACGCCTCGTCGCGCTCGCCAACGACGATGCGCATGATGCGCAGCGCCGCTATGCGCTCGGTTCCGCGTCGCGTGCCGAGATGCTCAATGCGCAGCAGAACGCTGCGTCGCTCGCATCGCAATTGCCGGGCTTGCGCGCGCAATGGCTCGCGACGCGCCACGCGCTCGCGGTGCTGCTTGGACGCACGCCCGATCAGGCGCCCGGCGATCTCGATCTCGCGAGCCTCGCCGTGCCGTCCGATGTGCCGGTCGTGCTGCCATCTACGCTGTTGCAGACACGCCCCGACATCCAGGCCGCCGATGCCGCAGTGAAGGCCGCCGCCGCGCAAGTCGGCGTCGCGACCGCGCAGATGTATCCGAGCCTCTCGATATCCGCGTCGATGGGCAAAGGCGGCTTCGACTGGCCGACCGCGCTGTCAGGCGCGGGCGCGTTGTGGAGCGTGGGCGCATCGCTGTCGCAGCCGATTTTTCATGGCGGCGCGCTGCTCGCGCAACGCCGCGCGGCCATCGCCACGTATGACGCTGCCGTCGCGCAATACAAGCAGACCGTGCTCTCGGCGTTTCAAAACGTCGCGAACACGCTGGCGTCGCTCGAAACCGACAGCGAAGCGCTCGCCTTCGCCGACAGCGCGAGCAACGCGGCGCGCGATGCATCGGCGGATGCGGCGGCGCGTGTGCGGCTGGGCGCAATCCCGCCGCGCGCCGCACGCGGCAGCGAGCAGCAGTATCTCGACGCGCGCCTCTCGACGATCCGCGCGAGCAGCGCGCGCCTGAGCGACACCGCCGCGCTCTTTCAGGCGATGGGCTCGTCCGTTGCGCCGGGTGCGAGCGTCGCGCGTGCCGATAACGCGACGCGCGAGTAGAGCTCGGCCATCGCGCCTGGGTTTTGTCACCGCGATATCGAAAGGGCGCTCGTCGGTCACGGTGCCGTGGGCAACGCTGCTCGTCCCGGTCGGTCTGTACATCATCATTCACGTCATGCTCGCCCAATGGCTGCGGCGGCGACCATCCGCAAGGATTTGTTTCGATGCCCGGCATTGGGCGATCAGCACGGCTGCGGTAAATGCCGCAAGGCCCGCCATGACGAGACCGAAGCCGTGCGCATAACCCGCGTCAGTTCTTCTCCGCCACCACCTGATCGAACGTCCCGCCATCGGCGAAATGCGTCTGCTGCGCCTTTTGCCAGCTTCCGAACATCTGCTCGACGGTGAAGGTCTTCATCGGCCTGAACTCGGCCGCATGCCTGGCGAGCACGTCCGCGTTACGCGGCCGCAGATGATGCTGCGCGATGATCTCCTGCCCCGCGGGCGTGAACAGGAAGTCGAGATACGCCTGGGCTTCCTTGCGCGTGCCGCGCTTGTCCACCACCTTGTCGACGATCGATACCGGCGGCTCCGCGAGCAGACTCACCGACGGATACACGGCCTCGAAGTCCTTCGCGCCCGGCCCCGCGCTCATCAGACCGACTTCGTTCTCGAAGGTGACGAGCACATCGCCGATGCCGCGCTGCGTGAAGGTCGTCGTCGCGCCGCGCCCGCCCGTATCGAGCACGGGCACGTTCCTGAAGACGGCCTTCTCGAAGTCCTGCGCCTGCGCGTCCGTTGCGCCCTGCTGCTTCTTGTAGCCCCACGCCGCGAGATACGCGTATCGCCCGTTGCCCGATGTCTTCGGATTGGCGATCACCGCCTGCACGCCGGGCCGCGCGAGATCGCTCCAGTCCTTGATGTTCTTCGGATTGCCCTTGCGCACCAGAAAGACCATCGTCGTCGTGTAAGGCGCGCTGGCATCGGGCAGGCGGCTGCGCCAGTTGGCGGGCACGAGTTGCCCGCGCTCGGCGAGCAGGTCGATGTCGTTGGGCTGGTTCATCGTGACGACGTCGGCCTGCAATCCCTGCGTCACCGACAACGCCTGCGCGCTCGATGCGCCATGCGACTGCCGCACCGATACCGTCTCGCCCGTCTTCTTCTTGTAGTCCGCGACGAAGGCCGCGTCGATGTCCTTGTACAGCTCGCGCGTCACGTCGTAGGACACGTTGAGCAGCGTCGTGTCCGCCTGCGCGATGCTCGCCGCGATGCCGAGTGCAACGGTGATGACCAGCTTGTTATAGACCGCCATTTTTTCTCCAGAGACAGGGTTCGAATCACACCAACGAACAAAGGCCGCCCGAAGGCGGCCATGCATCCTACACACATCCTTGCGCTGCGGTATCAGCCGTAGGCGCGCGCTTCCTCTTCTTCGAATTCGGGCGCGGCACGGCGCGCGAGCGTTTCGACGAAATGCTTCGCGAGCGGCCACGGTCCGAATCCCGCCGATGTATTGATATGCCCCGCGTCGCCGAGATTCACGAACGCGCTGTTCCAGCGCTGCGCGAGCGTGCGCGCGTCGTCGAGCGGCATCCACGGATCGGTCTCGCTGCCGACGACGAGCGAAAGCGTATCGAGGCGGCGCGCGGTGAACGCGCCCGCGAAACGGAACTTCGCGGGGCTCGCGGGCGCAACGAACAGCACGCCCTTCACGTTCGCGGCATGCGCATCGAACGCGCCTGCGTGGGACAGCGCATGCGCCGTCGCGAGACACCCGAAGCTATGCGCCGCGATGACGACAGGACCGTCGATGCTCGCGAGCACGTCGCGAACGGCGTCGCTCCAGATGGCGAGATTCGGCGTACTCCAGTCGCGCTGCTCGACCCGCCGCGCGCCGGGCGTCTCGCGCTCGAGCCAGCTCTGCCAGTGCGCGTCCTCGCTGCCGTGCAGTCCCGGCACGATCACGAGCGTCACCGGCGGCAACGACGAAAAACCTGACGTTCCTGCGTCCCGCGCGTTGCGCTCATTCATCTTCGGTCCTCGCTCGCCTCGAACTAGCCAGACTCCATTCTCGGGCAGCGCAAGGGTGCGGCTAACCAATATTTCGTCATTTGTTTATGGCGATGACGTCGGGGGCGCGCCGCTATAATCGCAACTCGCCGCGACCGCCTCTTGCCCTTCCATTCTCATGTCCACTCGTCGCCCGTCCATTTCGCCCGATTCACACGTTCCGCTCTACACGCAAATCAAGGACGTGTTGCGCACCGGCATTCTCGATGGCCGCTATGAACCGATGAGCCGCATGCCTTCGGAAAGCGAGCTGATGGCGATGTTCGACGTCAGCCGCATCACGATCCGGCAGGCGCTAGGCGACCTGCAAAAGGAAGGGCTGATCTTCAAGGTGCACGGCAAAGGTTCGTTCGTGTCGCAGCCGAAGACGTTCCAAAACGTGACATCGTTGCAGGGTTTCGCCGAGGCGATGTCGGAGAGCGGACACGAGATCATCAACCGCGTCGTGCAACTGCGTTTCGTGCCCGCGCCCGCGGAAGTCGCGGCGCGGCTCGGTCTCGCTGAAGGCAGCAGCGTTGCCGAGATTCATCGTGTGCGTCTGCTCAATCGCTCGCCGGTTTCGTACGAAGTGACGTTTCTGCCCGAAGCCATCGGGAAACGCCTGAAACGCGCGGAGCTGGCGACACGCGATATCTTCCTGATGCTGGAAAACGACTGTGCCGTGCCGCTCGGTCACGCGCAACTCGCAATAGACGCCATCGCAGCCGCACCCGATATCGCCGATGCGCTCGATGTCAAGAAAGGCGCGCCGCTCCTGCGCATCGAGCGTCTCACGCACGATGCAGAGGGCAAACCCATCGACTTCGAGTACCTCTATTTTCGCGGCGATACATTTCAGTACCGGCTGCGCATCGATCGCGAACGAGCGGCCGCCGGCGCGCCGCGCGTTATTCGAAGCAGGCAGAAGCAAAGCAAAAACAATTGATTCCCACGCGGTTCGCGTGCTCCTAGAATCTGATCCTGACTTGTCATAACAAGTAGAGATTCCAGATCATGCAGACTCACGAACTCGAATACGACATCGTCGTCGTTGGGGGCGGCACGGCCGGCCCGATGGCCGCCATCAAGGCGAAGCAGCACGACCCGAGCCTGCGCGTGCTGCTCATCGACAAGGCGCACGTGAAGCGCAGCGGCGCGATCTCGATGGGCATGGACGGCCTGAACAACGCCGTCATTCCCGGCCACGCGACGCCCGAGCAGTACACGAAGGAAATCACCGTGGCGAACGACGGCATCGTCAATCAGGCCACGATCTACGCCTATGCACGCCACAGCTTCACGACGATCGAGGAACTCGACCGCTGGGGTGTGAAGTTCGAGAAGGATCACACCGGCGACTATGCGGTGCGCAAGGTGCATCACATGGGCGCCTACGTGCTGCCGATGCCCGAAGGCCACGATGTCAAGAAGGTGCTCTACCGGCAGTTGAAACGCGCGCGTGTGGACATCACGAATCGCATCGTCGCAACGCGCTTGCTGAATAGCCCCAACGGCGAGATCGCGGGCGTGATGGGTTTCGATTGCCGCAGCGCCGATTTCTACGTGATTCGCGCGAAAGCCGTGATTCTCTGCTGCGGCGCGGCCGGGCGACTGGGCTTGCCCGCATCGGGCTATCTGATGGGCACCTACGAGAATCCGACCAATGCCGGCGACGGCTACGCGATGGCCTATCACGCGGGCGCGGAACTCTCGAACCTCGAATGCTTCCAGATCAATCCGCTCATCAAGGACTACAACGGTCCGGCGTGCGCGTATGTGACGGGCCCGCTCGGCGGCTATACGGCGAACGGCAAGGGCGAGCGCTTCATCGAATGCGATTACTGGAGCGGGCAAATGATGTGGGAGTTCTATCAGGAACTCCAGAGCGGCAACGGCCCGGTGTTCCTGAAGCTCGATCATCTCGCGGAGGAAACGATTCAGACGATCGAGACGATCCTGCACACCAACGAGCGGCCGAGCCGCGGACGCTTTCACGCGCGACGCGGCAACGACTATCGCACGCGCATGATCGAGATGCATATCTCCGAGATCGGCCTTTGCAGCGGACACAGCGCATCGGGCGTATGGGTCGACGAACACGCGCGCACATCCGTGCAAGGGCTTTACGCCGCGGGCGACATGGCCGCCGTGCCGCATAACTACATGCTCGGCGCGTTCACCTACGGCTGGTTCGCAGGTGTCGACGCGGCCTCGCATGTCGCGGGCCGCGCATTGCCCGCGCTCGATGCATCGCAGATCGAGCGCGAACGTGTTCGCATCTTCGCGCCGCTGTCGCGCGCACACGGCCTGCCGCCCGGGCAGGTCGAATTCAAGCTGCGCCGCTTCGTCAATGACTATCTGCAGCCGCCGAAGGTCACGCGGCGCATGGAAATAGGCCTGCAGCGTTTCGCCGAAATCCGCGAGGACGTCGATCGTCTCGCCGCCGCCGATGCGCATGAACTGATGCGCGCCGCCGAAGTCGCCGCGATTCTCGATTGCGCCGAAATGGCCGCGCGTGCATCGCTCTTTCGCACCGAGAGCCGCTGGGGTCTTTATCACCATCGCGTCGATTATCCCGAGCGCAACGATGACGAATGGTTCTGCCATGCGCATCTGAAGAAGGATGCAGCCGGGCGCATGATCTCGTTCAAGAAACCCGTGGAACCGTATGTGGTTCCCGTCGACGAGTCCGAGCGCGGCGCGTATTCGCGTTTGCGTGTGGCTCGCGCGTCGCAGCCCGTCGCTGCATAGGAGAAAGAAAATGGCCCTCGTGCCCCGCGAAGCGCGTCTGCGCTCGAGCCTTCCCGTGATGATCGACGAAGAGAAGTGCATCGCCGACAAGGGCTGCACGGTCTGCATCGACGTCTGTCCGATGGACCTGCTCGCGATCGACCCCGAAACCGGCAAGGCGTTCATGAAGTTCGACGAATGCTGGTACTGCATGCCCTGCGAGCGCGATTGTCCGACCAATGCCGTGCATGTCGACATTCCGTATCTTCTTCGATGATGACGCGCCCGCGCGCTTCGACTTCTCATACGGTTTTTTTTCATGACACTTGCCAGCACCCTCTCCGACCGCCTCGCGCATGACGACGCGGCCGTGCGCCGTCTCGCCGTGATCGAAGCCGCCGATCTCGAAGACGAAACGTGGCTGCCCTCGCTTGCCCATGCCTTGCGTCATGACGCGGATGCCAACGTGCGCCGCACGGCCGCGCAACGTCTCGGCGCATGGGATACGAACGAAGCCGTCGATGCGCTGTGCGCCGCGCTCACCGATATCGACACGGACACGCGCGAAGCCGCCGCCGAAAGCCTCGCCGCGCTGAAGGATCCGGCTGCGGGCGCCCGCCTGCTGCCGCATCTCGTTCATGCCGATGCCGATGCATACACGCGCGCAGCGCTTCTGCGTGCACTGCGCGAATTGCGCCTGCCGGAAGCGGCCGGGCCTGCGTTGAAGGCTTTGTCGGATGCGTCGCCGGTCGTAAGGCGCGAAGCTGTCGGCGTCCTCGGCTGGCTGCGTCATGCGCATGCACTGGAGCGATTGACGCAGCTTGCGCGCAGCGATACCTCGGTCGATGTGCGGCATGCCGCCGTCGGCGCGCTCGGCTTAGCCACGGACGACAGCGTGCTCGCCACGTTGACGCACGCGCTATCGGATGAAGCATGGCGCGTGCGGGAAGAAGCCGCCGCGACGCTCGGCAAACTGCGTCTCGTCGGCGCGCGCGATGCGCTCGAACGCGCGCTCGCCGACGACTACTGGCAAGTCGCGCTGCAGGCCGTGCGCGCGCTCGGACGTCTGCGCGATGTGGCGAGCACGCACGCGGTGTCACAGTTGCTCGTCTTCCCGATCAGCAACGTGCGCAAGGAGGCCGCACTCGCGCTCGGCGAACTCGGCAATGCCGATGCGCTGGCCGTCCTCGAAGCCGCGCTTCAGGACGGCGATCCGGAAGTGCGCAAGGCGGTGCGAATTGCGATCGCGCAGATCGGGGAACGATAAGCCGCACATCGCGAACCGACTGATCATTCACGGACGAGCGACTCGCGCGCAATATCAGGGTAAACATCCACTACAAGAACGTATCCAAATAGTTGGTGTACGGAGTATATTCCTCATCACACTGACGCACCGAGGAATGGAGGTCCACACCATGCAATTTCATCTGAACGGTTTCCGCGCTGGCGATCCGATGATCGAGCCCGCCGCCGAGGGCGCACCTCGGATCGGGATGCCCGACGCCGTCGACGTGCTCATCGTCGGAAGCGGGCCGGCCGGGCTCGTGCTGGCAGCGCAACTGTCGCAATTTCCGACGATTCGAACGCGCATCGTCGAACGTCGCAGCGGTCCGTTGCGCATGGGGCAGGCGGATGGCGTCGCGTGCCGCACCGTCGAGATGTTCAATGCATTCGGCCTCAGCGACCGCCTGTTGCGCGAGGCCTACTGGGTCAATGAGACGGTCTTCTGGCGGCCCGATGCGCATGATCGCGACGCAATCAGCCGTACCGGACGCGTTCAGGATACCGAAACAGGTCTCTCGGAGTTTCCGCATGTCATCGTCAATCAGGCGCGCGTGCAGGACTACCTGCTCGATGTGATGCGTCGTTCCGCGGAAAGGATCGAGCCGGACTACGATCTCGAAGCCATCGACATTCAACGCGACGAGACTGGAGAATTCCCGGTGCGGGTCACCTTGCGCCGCACCGATGCATCGCGGCTTGGCGAGCAAGTGACCGTGCGTGCGCGCTATGTCGTCGGTTGCGACGGCGCCCGCAGCGCCGTGCGCACGGCCATCGGACAAACGCTGCGCGGCGATGCCGCCAATCACGCGTGGGGCGTGATGGATGCGCTCGCTGTCACCGACTTTCCCGACATCCGGCTGAAGGCAGCGATCCAGTCCGCGAGCAAAGGCAATCTGCTCATCATTCCGCGTGAAGGCGGATATCTGGTTCGCTTCTATGTCGATCTCGGGGAGGTCACGCCGGAGAACCGCGACGGCATCAAGCAGATTTCCGTCGATCGCATCATCGAGACGGCGCAGCACATTCTGCATCCGTATTCGCTCGATGTGAAAGAAGTCGCGTGGTTCTCGGTTTATGAAGTGGGACAGCGTCTGACCGACCGTTTCGACGATGCGCTCACGGCCGACGGCACCGCTCGCGAACCGCGCGTGTTCATCGCGGGCGATGCGTGCCATACGCATAGCGCGAAAGCCGGCCAGGGCATGAACGTGTCCATGCAGGACGGCTTCAATCTCGGCTGGAAGCTCGGCGCCGTTTTGCAGGGCCAAAGCGACGCAGGCTTGTTGCGCACGTATTCGGATGAGCGCCAGCCCATCGCGAAAGCGTTGATCGACTTCGACAAAGAATGGTCGGCGATGATGGCCGCGCCGCCCAAGGATCCGAACCGGCCGGAAGCGGGCGGCGTCGATCCCGCGGAGCTTCAGGCGTATTTCGTGCGTGCGGGCCGCTACACGGCGGGCCTTGCGACCCATTACCGGCAGGGCGTGCTGACGGGCGCCGCGACTCATCAGGCACTCGCCGGGGGATTCGTGATCGGGACGCGCTTTCACTCATCGCCCGTCGTTCGCATCGCGGATGCCAAGCCGGTCCATCTCGGACACGCGGCCCGTGCGGACGGCCGCTGGCGCCTGTACGCGTTCTCGGATGCGAAGCGCAGTGCGCTTCAGGCGCTGTGCGCGCATCTCGCCACGTCGCCCGATTCCGTCTTGCGGCGCATCACACCAGAGAACGCCGATATCGACAGCGTGCTCGACTTGCGCGCGGTGCTGCAAGAGCCTCATCGTGACGTGCGTCTCGAAGACCTGCCCGCGCTTCTGCTGCCGCGCAAGGGACGGTACGGTCTCATCGACTACGAGAAGGCATTTACGAACGACGCAGCGACTGATATCTTCGGCGAGCGCGCCGTCGATCGCGAACGGGGCGCACTCGTGGTGGTCCGTCCGGATCAATACGTCGCTCATGTTCTTCCGCTGGATGCCTACGACGAACTGGCCGCGTTCTTCCGGCCGATATTCCGCATGCACTAACCCACTCCGACACTGCGAAATTGCCGATTAAAAAAGACGAGCCGCAAGCGCGCTCGACATTCACGGGCAGCCTCGTGCGCCGCGCCCAGCAGCGCCACGTAGCGGTGTGGCTCAGCGAAGTCTCCACCGAGATCACGAGCGTCCAGTACGCGGCGCTCGAAATCCTGCACAGGACGCCCGGCGTCAATCAGCGACAACTCGGCGATGAACTCGACGTGGACCGTTCGACGATCGCCGATCTGGTCGCGCGCATGGTGCGCAACGGCCTGATCGAGCGCTCCGACGATCCCGTCGACAAGCGCAGTTATGTGCTGTTCCTCACCGCAGCCGGCAAGAAACAACTGGCCGCCTTGCGCCCGCGTGTCGAGGAGGTCGAGCGCATCCTCACGGCCAGGCTGACCGCGCGCGAATGTGTGGAGTTGCGACGGTTGCTGTCGGCGCTATTGCCGCCGCGGGAATAGTGCCCGCCGGCGCGTCGCGGCGCCGGCCTCAGGGCCGGCCGTCGTGCTGAGGTGCGCGGACGTTGGCTTTCGTCACCGAACGCGATTCGGTCTTCCGCCAGCGCCGGGACGCGTTGAATTCTCACGCGGACCGGATGATTCGCGAAGATTCGGCCGACCGGCCGGGCCGTGATCCTCGCAGATCGTCGATATCGCGTGCTTGAACAGCACCTGCGACCCGCTGCTCGAATTGAGGTAGACCATGTACGTGTCGAACGACTGAATATGGCCGGTCAGCTTGATGCCGTTGACCAGAAAGATCGCGACGCGTTTGCGCTCTTTTCTGAGTGCGTTCAGAAAATCGCCTTGGATACCGGGAAGACTGTTGGACATTGATGACTCATGTTTGAACCGTACAAGAACCGTTAGCCGACGAAACTTCGTCAGCAGAGCCTGCGTCCTCGTCCGGTTGTATTTGCTCGATGAGCCATTATCGCCTTTCCGACGCGCCCGTCACCGAAAAAGAAAATCTCCGTCGTCACGAAAAGGCAAAGCGGCGCATGGCGTGACATGCGTAGGCGGCCCGTTCGGCCCGATTTTCCGCGTGCAGGCCGACGCGGCCGACACCGCGCCGAAAATCCCGCGCCGAGGCGTCAAACGACTACATTTTGTCGCCAGTCCAGAAAATTTTTCTGACAATCGACGCTTCGCACCACTTTTATCGCAGGCCGATCCGCACTAGAGCCGGTCACTCAATCGGCAGCCGTCAGTTCATCCGCTCTGGACAGAAACATTTTCAACACCGGCGATGTGTTCGACCGGCTATAGCCGATGGCGAGCTCGACGGTCGGCGCTTCGCCTTCCAGCGGGCGGCTCGCCACCGACCACGGCAGCAGATTGTTCGCGTACTCGGGCATCAGCGAAACCCCGCGCGTAGAAGCGACGAGCGACATGGCCATCGCCAGGTTGTCGACGCCATGCGCAGGCTTCGGGTCGATGCCGCTTTCCCGCAGATATTTCACGACCACATCGTGCAGCACGCGCGCCTTGTTCGATGCCATGACGAACGTCTCGCTCCGCAGGTCCGACGGACTGATCGCCGTTTTCGCCGTCAGCCGGTGGTCGCTCGGCATCAGCACGACGAGCTTCTCGCGATGGACCACGTGATAGTCGAGGTCGAGCCCCGGCTCCTTGCGCACGAACGCAAGGTCCAGCTTGCCGCGCGCCACGGCGTCGGCGAGATCGGGCGAGTAGCCGCTCGATATCGTGACGTCGATGTTCGGCAATTCATCGCGCAATACGCGCATGGCGCGCGGCAGCCACGTCATTTCCTGGCCGGTCAGAAAGCCCAGCGCGAAGACCTGCTTGGCGGGGCTCGCCGCGCGGCGCGCCGCCTCGACGGCCGCGTCGACCTGCGCAAGCGCAAGCCGTGCATGGTCGAGAAACGCCTTGCCGGATGCCGTGAGCTCGACCCCGCGCGCACTGCGGCTGAAGAGTTCCGCCCGCACTTCGTCCTCGAGATCGCGGATCTGCCTGCTGAGCGATGGCTGCGACGTGAACAGCCGCTGCTCGGCGGCGACCGTGAGGCTGCCCGTTTCCGCGACGGCAACGAAATAGCGCAGATGGCGCAGCTCCATCCTTTCTCCTGTCTTGCTCGTTCACGGGCCATGCTTTAAAGGCATGCCGGCCAGCCTACAAAGTCTTTTTTCTTTGTGCAAGCGAGGGCTAGATTCGCTGTCAGCAGTCGCATGGAGCGCGGCGAGCGCCAGCGAGGCGGTTTTGCCGCCATACGTGAAGGTTATTGCCGCGCGTCACCACAAGCCGATCAAGGAGTCTAGCCATGAATGACCTCGCCGGAAAAACCGCGCTCGTTACGGGCGCATCCCGCGGCATCGGCCGCGCCATCGCGCTCGCGCTGGGCAGCGCCGGTGCACGGGTGCTCGTGCACTACGGCAGCAACGAGGCGGCCGCCGACGCGACCGTCGCCGACATCATCGCGAGCGGCGGTCACGCGCAGAAGGTCGCCGCCGATCTGCGCAGCGCCGACGGCCCGCGCACGCTCGCCGGCCACGTGCGCGCCGCGGTCGGCGGACGGCTGGACGTGCTGGTTGCGAACGCGGGCATTGCGAAAGCCGCGAGCATCGAAGATACGACGGTCGAAGACTTCGACGCGCTCTTCGCCGTCAACGTGCGCGCGCCGTTCTTTCTTGTCCAGCAACTTCTGCCGATGCTGCGCCAGGGCAGCAGCGTCGTGCTGCTTTCGTCGCTGGCGGCGCGCGCGTCGGTCGGTGAACTGGCCGCGTATGCAGCGACGAAAGGCGCGGTCGATACGCTCGTGCGCCACTTCGCGTCCGCGCTCGGCGAGCGTGGCGTGCGCGTGAACGCGGTGGCGCCCGGCGTCGTCGAGACCGACATGTCGAGCTTCGCCAAAACCGATGAAGGACGCGACTACACGCTGAGCCTACAGGCTCTGAAGCGCGTCGCGCAACCCGATGACATCGCCGGTGCCGTGACCTTCCTCGCTTCGGACCGGGCGAGCTGGATCACGGGCGATACGCTGCGGGTCGATGGAGGATCGAAGCTCTGATCCGCGCATCCTGCTTTCATACGTTATCCGAACTATATATTCGCTAGTGAAAGTACGAGACGCCCTATCACGCGGTCGAGCCGATCCGCGATCACCTCGCGTTCTGCCCCGACCGCGTCGATTCGATCGAAGAACGTGCCTGAGAAACCGACACGAACCGTCAAATCTTGAAACTTTCCAGCGTGGCGGGATGAAACAATTCCTCCGGCTGGAGCAGGCGGCTCGACAAACCTTCCTCGTAGTGCCGCTTCAGAAAGCGCGACAGCACATGCCGGTTCGGCTCGAAACCGTACGACCAGAAATCGTGCCCCATGAGCCGCCGCGCATTGCGCAACTGTTCTTCCACGAAAGGAAGCGTCACCTTGGTCGCGGACGTGTCGCTCAGTTTTGCAAGCGCAACCGCCTTGCTCTTTTCGAAGGCTTTCGCCACCGCGCCCGGGAGCCACGGACGCTGCTCGGCGAGCGTGCGCCGCACGCCCAGCAGGTGCATGATCGGGAACAACTTCGTTCGCGTGTACCAATCGGCCGCGGCCTTCTGCGGATCGTCGTAGAGATACTTCACATTCGGATGGCCGTTCGTGAAGCACGAGGGCGCGCGCGGGCCGATCAGTGCATCGATTTCCCCGGATGCGAGCATGCCGGAGATCGTCGCGTTGTCGGGTGCATTTTCGAGTCGCACGTCGTCGGGCAGCTTGAGACCGATCTTCTCCAGACGGCCGGTTTCTTCATAGCCGCCGCGAACCCACGTCACGTCCGACGCCTTCACGCCATGATCTTCCTCCAGAAAGAGACGCGCCCACACGTTGGCCGTCAACTGGTACTCGGGCACGCCGATGCGCTTGCCCTTGAGATCGGCGGGCGTTTCGATGCCACGATCGTTGCGAACGTAAATAGAGGTATGGCGAAACGCGCGCGACGGAAAAATCGGCACGCCGATATACGGGCTCGTGCCCGCCGCCGTCTTTACGCTATAGCTCGACAAAGACAGTTCGCAGATGTCGTAATCGGCGTGACGGAACGCGCGAAAGAAGATCTCCTCCGGGTCTTGCAGCATGAAGAGCGGATCCACACCGTCGATCTGCACTTCACCGTCCACGAGCGGTCGCATGCGATCGTAGTTGCCCACCGCGACCGATAGATTGAGCTTGCCCATATTCAACTTTCCCTTGTGATTGACGTTTCTTCGCCGATGAGCACGTCGCGCTGCTCCGCGCTCGAACGCAACATCGCGAGACAGATTTCAAGCGTGCCGCGCGCCCATGCGCCGTCGTGCAGCGCAGCGGCGTTACCGCGCACGGCGGCAAAAAGTTCGTCGATGACTTCGGCGCGCGCAACCGCCGGCGCGTCGAGTTCGACACGTTCGCGCCGTTCGTCTCCGTACACGACGATGCCGTCCGGCATCGGCCGCAAATCGGCACGCTCGCATGAAACGATCAGCGGACCGAAATGCTGGTGCCTTCGCACGCCGCGGGTTTTCGACGCGGGCGTGTACGCGTCTCCGCCGTAGGTCCCTGCGGCCTTGAGCCGTGCCTCTTCTTCTCTCGACACGACCTGAGACAGCTTTCGACGGGCGGCGCCATATTCGTCCGCGCTGCGCGCCTGACCCATCTCACCGATCCAGCCGGTCCACTCGTCGGAATCGAAATGCGCATAACCGTTGTAGGAGAGCGTCGCGAATGCGCCGTTTTCGAACCACAGCGTGGCGGTGTAGGCGCCTTCGGTCGGACGCTGTGCGTCCCAGTTGCCCACTACGGCGCGGATGCGCGTCGCGCGGCTTCCCGCGAGCAGGCGCACGATGTCCACCTGATGCGCCGCCTGACTGAACACCGCGCCGCCGCCCTCGTCGGTCTTCAGTTCCTCCGGGCGTCGCGGCCGGTACAGATAGTCGGTGTAGTTGAGCGCGTGGATCATCTTCACGTCGCCGAACGCGCCCGATGCGATCAGTTCGCGCGTACGCAGATACGGCGTATCGAAGCTATGGCAATGGCCGACGATCAGATGCACGTTCGCTTCACGGCACGAGTCGATCATGTCGTCGCATTCGGCGAGCGACAGCGCCATCGGCTTTTCGACGAGCACGTGCTTGCCGTGCGATGCCGCGATCCGCGTATGCGCCGCATGAAACTGATGAGGGCTCGCGATATAGATCGCATCGATGTCAGGCCGCTGCGCGAGCGTGTCGATGTCGCGGTAAGCGGGCGCGTCGAAGTCGGCTTCGAATTGCGCGCGCGCCGTCTCGCGTGGATCGCAGGCCGCGACGAGCTGCACGCGCGCGTCGCCGAGAAACGTCGGCAGCATCAGCGAGAATGCGCGGCCCAGCCCCGCGATGCCGAGTCGGATTTTCTCCATCAGACCTGAACCTGATAGTTCGACTCGAGTTCCGTCGCAGTCTCGACCCACACCGGCTGCGCGGCGAACTGCTTCCAGTCGGTATCCTTCGGCACCATCGCCTGGAACGAGCACACGCTGCGCGGAATCGCGTTTTCGCCCGTACCGATCGCCTCTTCGCCCGCCTGGAACGCCTTCAGCGCGTCGAGCATGCGCCGGCGGAATTCGACCACGGCGACGTCGCTCGCGCCGAGCCGCTCTTCGGTGCGATCCGCGATCGGGCCCATCGTCACCCACATCGCGATGTCCTGATTTGGAAAGCCCTTGATGCCGGTGAAATTGCCCGCCTTCATGGCTTCGCGATCCTGCCAGAAACGGTTGTCGTGCGTGCGCAGCGGCCGGTAAGACGCATCGAGATCGATGCCGACCTGCTGCCCGAGAAACTTGCGCCACGTTTCGGTTTCCGGCGTCTTGTCGGGATGTCCCCACGCCATGAAATAGAACGCGGTGCTGGTGTCGTCGCACGGCACGTTGATGTTGGCGACGTTATACAGGTTGTTCGGCGGAATCAGCGCGGTGGCCGGCGCGACGAACACGGTCGAGCGCACGTAATCGTGCGTGGCCGCGTTTTGAATCGGGCGGCGCAGGGCGGCATAGCGAAAGCCGTAGCTCGTGCGATGAACCTGCAGGCGCGGCGCCTTGTCGGTCGATGGACGCAGCCAGTTCTTCGATGTCGCTTCCGCGCCGCCGACGCGCGCCGGCACGAAGTCCGACGAATGCAGGCTCGAGCTGTGCGCGGAATCGATCGCGCCTTCGAGAATCTGCGCCCAGTTGCACGGAAGAATCGCCTTCGCGATGCTCACACGCGTGTCTTCGGTCGGCGCCCACGCGGGCGGCACGAACTCGGGAATCGCGTCCTGCGGACCCATGTACGCCCAGACGAAGCCGCCCCATTCCTTCGTTTCATAGGCCTTGTGCTTCACCTTCTTCGTCATGTCGCTGCACGATGGCTCGGAAACCATTTCGATCACGTTGCCCTTCACGTCCATCTTCCAGCCGTGATAGAGGCAGCGCAGGCCGCAATCCTCGTTGCGCCCATACACGAGCGATACGCGCCGATGAGGACAGTATTCGTCCATCACGCCGACGTTGCCGTCGGTGTCCCGGAAGACGACGAGGTCTTCCCCGAACACGCGCGCCTTCACCGGTGCGCCGTCCGGCTCGCTGACTTCCTCGATGAGGCACACGGGCGTCCAGTGACGGCGCATTAGCTGACCCATCGGTGCATCGCCTTCGACACGGCACAGCAATTCATTTTCTTCATGCGTGAGCATTTACGCTTCTCCTGACCAACGTATTCAATGAGGATGTATTCAGAGGTCCAGCACGAGTTCTTCGCTCTTCGCACGCGACACGCAGATCATGATCTGGTCGCGCTTCTCGTCTTCGCCCAGCACCATGTCGCGGTGGTCCGCCACGCCCGCGCACAGCGTCGTGCGGCACGATCCGCATGTACCGCTCTCGCATGAACTCGGCGCGCGGATGCCGTTGTCGCGCAGGATTTCGAGGATCGAGCGGTCCTTCGGAATCTCGAACGAGCAACCCGAGCGCTCGAGCTTCACGCTGAAAGGCGTGTTCTGCGCCGCGCGCGACTGGTCCACGCCGAAGCTCTCGAAATGCACGCTGCCAGTCGGCCAGTGACCGGTCATGTCGCGCACGCCGTCCATCAGCGCACGCGGGCCGCAGCAGTAGACATGCGCGCCGCTGCCGGGCTTCTCGAACACCGGCCAGAAATCGAACGCGTTGGCGAGATCGCCATGATCGTGATGAATGACCACATGCGGCTTCCATTCCGCACTCGACAATTCATCGAGGAAAGCCGTCGTCTCCGGGCTGCGTGAAACGTAATAGAGCTTGAAACGCGGGCCGGCGGTGGCTTTGAGGTGACGCATCATCGACAGGACCGGCGTGATGCCGATGCCGCCCGCAACGAACACGAAGCTGCGCGCGCGCTCGCTCAGTTCGAACTCGTTGCGCGGCTCGGAGACTTCGATACGGTCCCCTTGCGCGACCTCGTCCGTCATGCTGACCGAACCGCCGCGACCCGCCGCGTCGCGCTTTACGGCGATCACGTAGCGGTCGGTTTCGGCCGGGTCGTTGCAGAGCGAGTAGTTGCGATTCGCGCCGCTCGGCACTCGCACCGTCAGATGCGCGCCCGCCGTGAAAGGCGGCAAGTCGCGCCCTGCCTCATCGCGCAGCTCGAAACGGAAGATGCCTTCCGCCACCGGGTCCTTCTTCGTCACCACGAGCGTTCTGAATGACACCTCGTTGCTGGCCGACTCGTTCATTGCACTTGCTCTCCGCTTGTCGCTCAATCGATCATCATGCCGTTTATATTAGATATCTAATCATTTAGACGCAAGCGGGTTTTCCCTGAAACGCTTTTTGCGTGAAGTGAAGCCAATGCCGCAAATGAAAACGGCGCCTTCATGACGAAGGCGCCGCCCCTGCTGCGAGAACCGATGCTTACGAATGCTTTTCCGCGTGCTCGCGCAGCGTGTTGGCCGGCACGCCGATCAGCACCGCGAGACCGCCGAGCAGTACGATCGCGGCGATGGCGGACAGACCGATGGCGAGACTGCCCGTCATCGTCTTGATCCAGCCGAGCGCGATCGGCCCGCAGAACGCGCCGACCTGACCCAGGCTGCTGATTGCACCGATGCCCGCGGCGGCTGCGTCATCGGAGAGATAGGCAGGCGGAATCGACCAGATGATGGCCGCGGCGCCGAAATATGAAATGGAGATCATGCCGAGACACACGATGGCGGCCGCGGTATTGCCCGACAGCACGGGCAGCAGAAAGCCGCCCAGCGCGCCGACGGCGGTGCACAGGAAGAAGTGCCAGCGCCGCTCGAGCGTCACGTCCGAACTGCGCGCCACCGCGAACATCCCGAGCGCGCCGATGATGTACGGCAGCGCCGACAGCAGCCCCACGTTGAGCACGTCCGACACGCCCGCCTGACGGATGATCGTCGGCGTCCAGTAGTTGAGGATCGTGCCGCACAGAGGCACCGTTCCCCAACCCGCCGCGAGGATATACACGCGAGGGTCTTTCAACGCGACGAGCAACTGGTGACTCGTGTGCTTCGCGGGTTTCTTTTCGGCGCGGTCGGCGGCGAGCGCATCGAGGATGATTTGCTTCTGCTCGTCGTCGAGCCAGCGCGCGTCTTGCGGACGATCGACGAGATAGAAGAACGCGACGATGCCCATCACCAGCGC
This sequence comes from Caballeronia turbans, assembly GCA_001544655.2. Classification (GTDB taxonomy): domain Bacteria; phylum Pseudomonadota; class Gammaproteobacteria; order Burkholderiales; family Burkholderiaceae; genus Caballeronia; species Caballeronia turbans. Next base: position 133,001 of record FCOD02000007.1, on the reverse strand, counting down.
GGGGAGGCCTTCGAGGAAAAACAGCCACTGCCAGTTCTTGTAGCCGAGCACGTCGACGAAGTTATGCAGGATCCAGCCCGACAACGGCCCGCCGATGATGCCCGCCGCGGCGATCGCCAGCAGAAAGCGCGACGTGATGCGCGCGCGCCGCGCGCCCGGATACCAGTACGTCAGGTACAGAATGATGCCGGGCCAGAAACCGGCCTCCGCCGCGCCGAGCAGAATCCGTGCGACATAGAATTGCGTCGGCGTGGTCATGAACGCCATCGCCGTGGAAATACCGCCCCACAAAATCATGATGCGCGAGATCGTCAGGCGCGCGCCGATCTTTTTGAGCCATAGCGTGCTCGGCACTTCCAGCGAGATATAGCCGATAAAAAAAAGACTCACGCCGAGCCCATATGCTGCATCGGACAAACCGAGATCCTGTTTCAAATGCAGCTGCGCGAAGCTGACGTTCACGCGGTCAAGATAGTTCAGCACCCAGCAGACGAAGATGAACGACATCAGCCGCCAGGTGACCTTGTGATACGTGGCCTCGACGCGCGCCGCGGCGGCGTCCGATTCCGACATGAATTGCGTGACTGTGGATTTGGCCACCAAACGTCTCCGATTCCCGTGCTCAAGAGGACGATGCGCCGGCGCGTGCGGTTGGACCGCGCATTCCGGGCATCTGCGCTTTTTTATTCGATATCTAATCATAATGGTAAGGAGACGAGCGGGCGGGAACAAGCTCGGGTTTGCACGGAGACGCCTGCCCGAACGCCGGACAGCAGGACGATCGGCCCAACGGCTATCATGTCGGGAATGGACCTGCTCTACTGAAAAGACACTGTCATGACACGAAAGAAGACTGTGGAAGGCGCGCCGGGAGAAACCGCGCAGATGCTGCGCCACTGGCACGAGTCCGTGCCGAACGACCGTCTTGCGCACCTCGTCAAGGACGCCGCCCGTTCGATGGTCCGTGCATTGCAGATGCGGCTCGCGGAGCATTCGGTGTCATTCGGGCACTGGACGTTCCTGCGCATCCTGTGGGAAACCGACGGCCTCACGCAGCGCGAACTCAGCGAGCAGGCGGGCGTGATGGCACCGACCACGTTCGCCGCCGTGACTGCCATGGAAAAGCTCGGGCTGGTCGAGCGTCAGCAGCGTCCCGAGAACAAGAAGAACACGCACGTGTACCTGACTGCCGAAGGCCGCGCGCTGAAAGACAAGCTCGTGCCGCTGGCGGAGGAAGTCAACGAGATCAGCGTGACGGGGCTGAGCGAACGCGATATCAAGGTCGCGCGCAAAGTGCTGCTCACGATCATCGAAAATCTGGCGGACGACGAGTCCGGCTCGACAAATCCGATGCGACGTGTGCTGTCGACTCGTGAACTCGGCAAGCTGATTGCCGAGCGTGGTGAAAGCCTGGAAGACGCTTGAGCGCGCTGTTGCGTGGCGCTTTCACGCGTTGAGGTCGCGCGTTGATCCCATGACTTGCGCCGTGCTTGCGCAACGTATCTTCGAAGAACGCAAGCGGCATCGGTTGCGGCGAACTATGTTGCGGTCCGAGTTCCGCGAGCGCCCGATCGAATCGCACGATGGTCGCCAAGTCACGCGGATAGCGCCGCGCATCGAAGCCGAGAAGGCGCCATTCGCGCGTCGCCCCGTCGAGCGACGCTCGTCGATCCGACGCCTTCGGTGCCGTGCGAGAACAGCATGTCGATTTCATCGAACGGGGCCATGCAGGCCGCGCGGCATTCACGCGGCGGGAGTCAGTGCGACCTTATCCATCCCGGCTGCCTGTGATCGAATGCAACGGGTCGAACGAGCCGTTGCGCACGCGCTCGATGAGCGCGGGCGTGATCGCACGATGGTTGGAGTTGCCCATCTTGACGGTGAGATTCTTGTTCATCGCGGCCTCGAGCAGAAAGAAGCGATCGTTCGGCGGATATACGCCGACCACCCCCAGCGTGCCCGCCTTCGCTCGTTCTGTAACGAGGTTCGCGTGGGATTCGAGCAATAGCCGCGCCCGCCTTGCGCCAGTTTTCATCGCGATGTCGGTCGCGCATGACCCTTTTTCCCTGACGATATCGCCTTCTTTTCGCATAGCAGGCCCGCTACGTGCGCGAGCCTGATGCAGTTGTCGAGTACATCACAGTACGACGTAACACCCGCTCGCGCATGGCGACCAAACCCCTGGGCGACGAAGCGGGCGGTACGTGTATTGCTCATATCACGCATCGCTCACGTTGAAGGACACAGCTCATGAAAGCGCTCATCTGGCAAGGCAAGAAAGACATCCGCTACGAAACGGTGCCCGATCCGCGCATCGAGCATCCGCGCGACGCGATCATCAAGGTGTCAACGTGCGCGATCTGCGGCTCGGATCTGCATCTGTTCGACGGCTTCATGCCCGGCATGACGTCCGGCGATGTCATGGGCCACGAATTCATGGGCGAAGTCGTCGAGGTGGGCAGCGAGAACTCCGCGCTCAAGATCGGCGAGCGCGTGGTGGTGCCGTTCACCATCATCTGCGGCGAATGCGATCAATGCAAACGCGGCAACTTCTCCGTCTGCGAGCGCAGCAACCGCAACAAGGACGAGGCCGACAAGGTCTTCGGCCACGCGACGGCGGGCCTCTTCGGCTACACACACCTGACGGGCGGCTATGCCGGCGGACAGGCCGAATATGTGCGCGTGCCGTTCGCGGACAAGACTCACGTCAAGATTCCCGATGGCCTTTCCGACGAGCAGGTGCTCTTTCTCGGCGATATCTTCCCGACCGGCTGGCAGGCGGCCGTGCAATGCGAAATCGAACCGACCGATACGGTCGCGATCTGGGGCGCGGGCCCTGTCGGACAGATGGCCGTGCGCAGCGCCATTCTGCTCGGCGCGAAGCAGGTCGTCGTGATCGATCGCGTACCGGAGCGTCTGGCGATGGCGCGCGCAGCGGGCGCCGTCACGATCGACTTCAAGGAAGAGAGCGTGCTCGATCGCCTCAAGGACCTCACGCAGGGCAAGGGACCCGAGAAGTGCATCGACGCGGTCGGCATGGAGTCGCATGCGACGCGCTCCTTCGATGCCCTCTACGATCGCGCAAAGCAGGCCGTGATGCTCGAGACCGACCGTCCGCACGTGCTGCGCGAGATGATCTATGTGTGCCGTCCCGCGGGCACGCTCTCAGTGCCCGGCGTCTATGGCGGGCTGATCGACAAGATCCCGTTCGGCGCGGCGATGAACAAGGGACTCACATGGCGCATGGGCCAGACGCACGTGAACCGCTGGACCGACGATCTCCTGCACCGCATTCAGGAAGGCCAGATCGATCCGTCCTTCGTCATCACGCACCGTGTTTCGCTCGCCGATGGCCCTGAAATGTACAAGACATTCCGTGACAAGGAGGATGGCTGCATCAAGGTCGTGCTCAAGCCGTGAAGGTCGCGCACCGCCGGGGCACGGCCATTGCGCAACGCTGCGCAGCCAACCACGGATGCGACCCTCATGCTGGTGATTTCTCCTCATCTCGACGACGCCGTGTTCAGTTGCGGCGCGGCGCTCGCCGCCTCGCCGGGCGCGGTGGTCTGCACCGTCTTCGCAGGCGCGCCCGGCGAGGCAGTCGTAACCGACTGGGACACGCAATGCGGCTTCGCCAACGCGCATCAGGCGATGCATGAGCGCCGCGCAGAAGATGCCGCCGCGCTGGACGCGCTCGGCGCGCGTCCAGTTCATCTGAACCTTCTGGATTCCCAGTACGCGGGCGATGCCAGCGCGTCACCCGAGGAAATCGCATCGGCGCTGGCCGGCGTGATCCGCGCGAAGGCGTTGCCGACGCTTTATATACCGCTCGGTCTCTTTCATTCCGATCACCGTCTCGTGCATGACGCGTGCCGCGAGGCTTGGCGCGCCGACCCTGCGCTAACGTGCATCGCTTACGAAGACGCGCTCTATCGGCGCATGAACGGCCTCGTGCAGTCGCGCCTGGCTGAGTTGGCGCAAGACGGCATCACCGCGACGCCCGTTTCCGAGCGCATCGACACCAACGCGCTCGCACGCAATCTCGCAGCGAAGCAACGCGCTGTAAGCCGCTACGCGAGCCAGCTCCGCGCTTTCGGACCGAACGGCTACGACGACGTCTTCGCCCCCGAGCGCTGCTGGACACTTCAACCCGTGCGCCATGACCGCTGAACGAGCCATGCGTTTGGAGGGAAGTCCCGCTCGGATTTCGGTCGTCGTCCTGACTTACAACCGTGCCGATCAGGTGCTCGACACCCTTGCAAGACTTGCCGCGCTTCCCGATCGCGTCCATATCGTCGCGGTAGACAATGCCTCCACGGACGGGACAGCCGCCCGCATCGCGGCACGATTTCCCTTCGTCGAGCTCGTCGTCGCACCGGCGAACCTCGGCGCGGCCGGGCGCAACCTCGGCGTTGCGCGCGTCAGGACGGAATACGTTGCGTTCTGCGACGACGACGTCTGGTGGAGCGCAGGCTCGCTCTCGCGCGCGGTCGAGATACTCGATGCCGCGCCGCGCGTCGCGGTGTTGAATGCGCGCGTCGTCGTCGGCGCACAGGGCGCGGTCGACGAGACCTGCGAGCGTATGCGCGAAAGCCCGCTTCGCAGCGCCGTGCTGCCCGCACCCGCGCTCATCGGGTATATGGCGGGCGCATGCGTCTTTCGAACGGACGTTTTCCGGCAAGTGGGCGGCTACGAGCCAAGGCTTTTCATCGGAGGAGAGGAAACGCTCGTTTCACTCGATGTGCTATCGGCGGGCTACGAGATGATCTATATCGAGGAACTGGTCATTCACCATCACCCGTCTGCGCTGCGCGACAGCGCACAGCGGCGCAGGCTGCTCGCGCGCAACGCCGCATGGGTGGCCTGGATGCGTCTGCCGCTGCCCGAAGCACTGAGCGCCACGCTCGACGCGCTCCAGACGATGCTCACCGAACGCTCGCCGTTGCGTGACGTGCCTTTGCTCATCGCCAGCATTGCATGGGCGCTGAGCAAGCGGCGTGTGATCGGCGAACGCGTGCGGTCCATGCGGCAACTCGTCCTCGACGACGACGCGCGCCGCGAGGCAGAGACAGACGAGCCACGCCCTTTCCGTTCTACACGCATCGAGTAAAAGCGTCCATGTCTCGCGCGTCGGACCAAACGATATTTGGTTCGTCTCGCAACGAACCGCAAATCGTTTCGTAGTTCTTTCGACCAGCACAACGAGTGGCACGTCGAATGCTGAAAGCCGATGACTGATCCACGCGATTGTGCACCGTGCACGCGCGCCGATGGGGATCGTATGACAAGGGGGCTCCCGTGAAAATCGCATTGATCAGTGAACATGCTTCGCCGTTGGCTGTTGCCGGCGGCGTGGACAGTGGCGGCCAGAACATCTATGTAGCGAATGTCGCGCGCCAGCTCGTGCGCATCGGTCACGATGTCGACGTGTTCACGCGCTGCGATCGCTCCTTATTGCCGCTCGTCTCACGCTTCGAAAACATCCGCGTGATAAACGTACCGGCAGGGCCGCCCGTGCAACTGCCAAAGGAGCAGCTTCTACCGTACATGGACGCGTTCGCGAGCTTCATGATCGACTTCATGAAGAAAGAAGCGCAGCCGTATGCGATCGTGCATGCGAATTTCTTCATGTCGGGCGTCGTTGGTTTGCGCATCAAGGATGCGTTAGGCATTCCGCTCGTCACGACGTTTCATGCGCTCGGGCGCGTGAGACGGCTGCATCAGGGCCAATCGGACGGCTTTCCGAATGCCCGCTTCGAGATCGAGGACGAACTGGTAAGGCGTTCCGACTCGGTGATTGCCGAATGCCCGCAGGACGAAAACGACCTGATCCATCTCTACGATGCCGATCCCGCCCGCATCGATCTCGTGCCGTGCGGTTTCGACCGTGTCGAGTTTCACCCGCTGGACAAAGCAGCGGCAAGAGAACGTCTCGGCTGGCCGCAGGACCGCTTCATCGTGCTGCAACTCGGGCGCATGGTGCCACGCAAGGGCGTCGACAACGTAGTGCGCGCGCTCAGCGTGTGCCGTTCGGAACATGGCGAAAGCGCCGAACTTTACGTGGTCGGCGGCAATTCCGACGAGGCCAACGAGATCGCGACACCGGAGATCGTTCGTCTGCGTGGCATCGCGCGCGAATGCGGCGTCGAGACGCATGTGCATTTCGCCGGCCGTCATGGACGCGCCGAGCTGAAGCACTTCTATAACGCGGCCGACGTATTCGTGACGACGCCGTGGTACGAGCCCTTCGGCATTACGCCGCTGGAGGCGATGGCGTGCGGCAGGCCGGTCATCGGCGCGGACGTGGGCGGTATCCGCTATTCGGTTGCGCACGGTGAAACGGGTTTGCTCGTCCCGCCGAAAGATCCCGCCGCGCTCGCACATGCGATCGCCGTGCTCAAACGCGATCCGGCGCTCGCGCGCCGCATGGGCGAAGCGGGCCTTGCACGCGCCAGCGCGATGTTCACCTGGTCGAATGTCGCGCAGGCGCTCGCGGACGTCTATGCGCGCGTGAGCGGCGAGGACGCGCAGGCCGCGGCGCGCGTGGCAATGGGCGGAGCGTCGCGATGACGTCCTTGCCCCCGATGCCGCGCGCCGCCATCTTCATCGACAAGGACGGCACCCTGCTCGAAGACGTGCCCTGGAATGTCGATCCCAAGATGATGCGTCTTGCCCCCGGCGCGTTCGATGCGCTGCGTCTGTTCGCCTCGCGCGGCGTGCCGCTTTTCGTCGTCAGCAACCAGAGCGGCGTGGCACTCGGCAAGTTCGAACGGCATGCGCTCGATGGCGTCGAGACCCGTATGCACGAACTCGCAGCCGAAGCGGGCGCCGCAATCGAGGGCGTCTATTGGTGTCCGCACCATCCGCAAGGCATCGTCGCTGAATTCACGCGTGTTTGCGAATGCCGCAAGCCCGCGCCCGGCATGCTGCTGCGCGCGGCGCGCGAGCATCGCCTCGATTTGTCGCGAAGCTGGTTCATCGGCGACATACTCGATGACGTCGAAGCGGGCAGGCGCGCGGGCTGCCGCAGCGTGCTCATCGATAACGGCAACGAGACCGAATGGCTGCGCGGCCCGGGACGCGAGCCGGATATCGTCGTGAGGGACATGCACGAAGCTGCGATAGCCATCGTCAACGCGGAGTGTCCGGCATGAAGCGCGACCCGGTAAATTCATCGACGTTGCCTCCGGTCGTCGCGGCGCATGCGCGCAAAAGCGCGGCGAATCAGGCGCGTGACTGGGGCGCGGACGTGAAGCGCATTCTTTGCATCCGGCTCGACAACCTCGGCGATGTGCTGATGACCACGCCCGCGCTGCACGCCTTGCGCACGGCGCAGCCCGGGCGCCATCTGACCTTGCTCGCATCGCGCGCGGGCAAGGCGGCAGCGCCCTTCATCGATGCGATCGACGACGTGATCGAATACGACGCGCCGTGGGTCAAGCAGGATGCGCCTATCGACGCCCTTGTGGATCTCGCGATGCGCGCGCGTCTCAACGCGGCGCATTTCGATGCAGCCGTGATCTTCAGCGTATACAGCCAGAACCCGCTGCCCGCCGCGATGCTGTGCCATCTCGCCGGCATTGCGCTGCGGCTCGCGCATTGTCGCGAGAACCCCTATGGACTTCTGACCGACTGGGTGCCCGAGACCGAGCCGCAGCAAGGCACGCGGCATGAAGTCGAACGTCAGCTCGCGCTCGTCGAACGAGTCGGCGCGCGCACGTCGGATACGCGCATGCGCTTCAACGTGCGGCCCGAGGATGCGATGTCGCTTGCACAAAAGCTGCGCGCGCGTGATGTCGATCTCCATGCGCCATTCGTCGTGGTGCATCCGGGCGCAAGCGCTGCATCCCGTCGATATCCGGTCGAGCGTTTCGCGCAAGTGATCGAGCGATTGCGCACGCAGCTTCAATGGCCGGTGCTCGTCACCGGCTCACGCAGCGAAGGCGCGCTGTGCCGCGATGCATGCGCTGCAAATCCAGGCGCGATAGACCTGTCGGGCGCGCTAGAACTCGGCGAACTCGCCGCATTGATTCAACGCGCGCGCGTGCTCGTATCGAATAACAGCGGCCCGGTGCATCTTGCGTCGGCGCTCGGCACGCCCGTCGTCGATCTGTATGCGCTCACGAATCCGCAGCACATGCCGTGGCAAACGCCGCATCGCGTGCTCTATCACGACGTGCCTTGCCGCTGGTGCTATCGCAGCGTGTGCCCCGAAGGACATCACGCGTGCCTCGCAGGCGTCGGCGTGGATGAAGTCGTGTCGGCGGTGCTCGAACTGATCGAAACACATCCCTTGCATATCAACTCGTCAATACGGACCGGCTAACCATGTACACACTTGGAATCAATGCCGTTTATCACGACAGTGCGGCTGCGCTCGTCAAGGACGGCGTCGTCGTCGCGGCGGCCGAGGACGAACGCTTCACGCACGTCAAGCATGCCAAGCGCCCCGTGCCGTTCTCGACGTGGCAGCTTCCATTCGATGCAATCGACTATTGCCTGAAGGAAGCGGGCATCGAACTGGCCGATGTCGATCACGTCGCGTATTCATACGATCCGCAACTGTTTTCGGGCATGCCGAAGGAGGTGAAAGCGAGCATCGCGTTACCGATGATGCCGTCGGCTCAGCCCAGCAACAATCCTTCTGAATCGCCGTGGGACCCCTTGTTTCTCAGCTATATCGTCAACGCGAAGGCGCAGTTGCTCGACGGCGCGCCGCATCATCTGAAACGGCGCTTTGCAAGCGGCGGACGCGCGCCGCGCTTTGCATGGCACCACGTCGATCATCATCTCTGTCATGAAGCCAGCGCGTTCCTCGCGGCGCCCTTCGACGACACCGCCGTCCTCACGATGGACGGACGCGGCGAAGGCGTCACGACGAGCCTCGGCCAATTCGTGAACGGCGAGTATCGGCGGCTGAAGCAAGTGGAGCTGCCGCATTCGCTCGGCTTGCTTTATGAAGCCGTGACGGGCTATCTCGGCTTTCTTCACTCGTCCGACGAATACAAGGTAATGGCGCTCGCGTCGTTCGGCAAGCCCGCTTACGTCGACCAGTTTCGGGAAATCGTGAAGTATCGGCACGATGGCAGCTATACCGTGGATGCACCGCGTCTCGTCGAACGATTCGGTCCTCCGCGCGAACGTGGCGGCCCGCTCACACAGCATCATTTCGATATCGCGCATTCGCTGCAAGTGGTGCTCGAAGAAACCGCGCTCGAACTCGCGAAGTGGCTTCATGAGCGCACCGGTTTGCCGAATCTCGCGATGGCGGGCGGCGTCGCGCTCAACTGCGTGATGAACGCGCGGCTGCGCGATCGCGGACCCTTCGAGGAAATCTGGGTACAACCCGCCGCCGGCGACGCCGGCACGGCACTCGGCGCCGCGTTGTGGACCGACTATCGCGAGCGTGCCAAAGCGGGCGATGTCAGCCGCAAGTGGCGCATGGACCACGCTTATCTCGGCCCCGAATACGGCGATGAAGAGATCGAAGCGTTCCTGAAATGGACGCGCGCACCTTATCGCAAGCTCACGAACATCGCTGAAGAAACCGCCGACATTCTCGCGCAGAACCGCGTGATCGGCTGGTATCAGGGTCGCACGGAGTTCGGGCCGCGGGCGCTCGGCGCGCGCTCGATTCTCGCCTCGCCGCTCGACGCGTCGATGCAGGCGCGTCTCAATGAAATCAAGGACCGCGAGGATTTTCGTCCGGTGGCGCCCGTCGTAATGGAAGAGCATGCGGCCGACTGGTTCGTCGATGCGCGCGTCGCACCGTTCATGCTGTTCGTGTTCGACGTGCGTGACGAGATGAAAGCACGCATACCGGCCGTCACGCATATCGACGGCACGGCCCGTGTGCAGACCGTCAATCGTGCGCAGCATGCGCTCTATTACGACCTGATCGCCGCGTTCAAGGCGCGCACCGGCGTGCCGGTCCTCGTCAACACGTCGTTCAATACGCGCGGCGAGCCGATGGTAAACACACCGCGCGATGCGCTCGAATCGTTCTGGACGTCACCGCTCGATGCGCTCGTGATCGGTTCATTTCTCATCGAGAAGCCGGGGGCGCGCGCATGAGCACGTATGCCGGTCTGTTCGAAAACGCGGAGATGAACGCGACGGCGGCGCCCGTTCCATCACGCGACGGTTTCATCCCCGACGTGTCGGTGATCGTGCCGACCTATCGCCGTCCCGCGATGCTCGAGCGCTGCGTGTGCGCCATTGCCGCGCAAACATACGATGCGTCGCGCTACGAGATCATCGTATGCGACGACGGACCCGACGAAGCAACGAAGGCATGCGTGCAGCGTCTTGCCGCCTTGCATGCGCCAAGCGGGCCGAAAATCCGCTATGTACCGGTGACGGCGACGCAAGGCCCGGCGGGCGCACGCAACGCGGGCTGGCGCGCATCGCTTGCAAGACGCATCGCGTTCACCGACGACGACACCATCCCCGATCCGCAATGGCTCACGAACGGCATGCGCGCGCTCGATGCCGGCGCGGACGCCGTCTCAGGGCGTATCGTCGTGCCGCTGCCGAAGCGCCCGACCGACTACGAACTCGACGCGGCCGGACTCGCGAACGCGGAGTTCGCGACCGCCAATGCGTTCGCAACACGCGCCGCACTCGAACGCACGGGCGGATTCGATGCGCGCTACACGTCCGCATGGCGTGAAGACTCCGATCTGCACTTCGCGTTGATGCGAGCGGGACTCGTCATCGCACGCGCCGACGATGCGATGGTGCTGCATCCCGTGCGGCCCGCGCGCTGGGGCGTGAGCCTGTCGCAGCAGAAGAAGAGTCAGTTCGACGCATTGCTCTACAAGAAACATCGCACGCTGTTTCGCGAGCGGATACGGCGCCATCCGCCGCTTCTCTACTATGCGATGCTCGCGGCACTCGTGGCGGCGGTCGTATCGCTGGCGGCGGGCGCATCGCAAGTTGCAATCGTCGCGGCGCTCGCATGGATCGCGATGACGATCTGGTTCTGCATGCAACGCCTCAGGACTACCGCGCGCACGCCAGCGCACATCGCGGAGATGTTTTGCACGTCGGCGATCATTCCGTTTCTGTCGATCTACTGGCGCATTCGCGGCGCGTTCAAGTTCAGGGTGTTCTTTTTATGAACATCGAGCCGGTCGAACGCATCGTCGTTTTTCGCGCGCTGCAACTCGGCGACATGCTGTGCGCCGTGCCCGCGTTGCGCGCGTTGCGGCAGGCGTTTCCGCATGCTCGTATCGCACTGGCCGGCTTGCCCTGGGCCGCGCGTTTCGTCGAGCGGTACGGGCATCTGCTCGATGAGCTGATCGTGTTTCCCGGTGCCATCGGCTTTCCCGAACAGGAAGAGACCGATGCGCATCTTCCCGCGTTTCTGCACGCGCTGCGTGAGCGGCGCTTCGATCTCGCGATTCAGTTGCACGGCAGCGGCGGCGTCGCGAACGACATCGTCGAGGGCATGGGTGCACATCTGAACGCGGGCTTTCTGAAGCCCGATGAAGCCATGCGCGAAGGCGTTTTCATGCCGTGGCCCGATGACTTGCCCGAGCCCGCGCGATACACCGCCTTGATGGAACGTCTCGGCATCGACGTTCGCACGCTCGATCTCGAGATCCCGCTGACCGATGACGACGAACGCGAATGCAATGCGCTCGTCGATGCCTGTGCGATAGACCAGGACAAGCTCATCGTCGTGCATCCGGGCGCGCAGTTGCCTTCGCGCCGATGGCCCGTCGAACGCTTCGGCGAAGTGGCGCGCGCGCTATCGGACGCGGGCTGGCAGGTTGCCATCACCGGCAGCGCGGGCGAAGCGCATCTCACCGCATGCGTGACACGCGACGCCGGCGCGCATGCCATCGATCTCGCCGGGCGGACGTCGCTCGGAGCGCTGGCCGCGCTAGTCGCGCGGGCAAGGCTCATCGTCTGCAATGACACAGGGCTCTCGCATGTCGCCGCGGCGATGCGCACGCCGAGCGTCGTGATTGCATCGGGCAGCGATACGCGGCGCTGGGCACCACTCGATCACACGCGTCATCGTGTGCTCGCAGACTGGCCCGCATGTCGGCCCTGTGCCTTCCGCGAATGCCCTTACCACCACGAATGCGCGCTGAACGTAAGCGTGCAAAGCGTGCTCGATGTCGCATTCGCACATCTGCAGGAGGCGGTTTTTCATGCCCACGACTAGTTCACGGCGCCTGCGAGTGCTCACATGGCATATCCACGGCAATTACCTGTATTACCTGAGCCAGGCGCCGCACGACTTCTATCTCGTCACGCGCCCCGGCTATCCGCCCGGATACGCGGGCACGGCGGGCGCGTTGCCCTTCGGGGCGAACGTGCATGAAATGCCGGCGAGCGAGGTGCCGTCGCAGTCATTCGACGTCGTCCTCTTTCAGCACAAACGACAATGGGACGATGACCGTCTCAACCTTCTCACCGACGCGCAACGGCGCCTGCCGCGTGTCTATATCGAACACGATCCGCCGCAGGAAAATCCCTTCGAGCAGAAGCACTGGGTGCAGGAGCGCGACACGCTGCTCGTGCATGTCACGCACTTCAACCGGCTGATGTGGGACAGCGGCGACACCCCGACGCGCGTCATCGAACATGGCGTGGTGGTGCCGGAACACGTGCGCTACAGCGGTGAGCTGGAGCGCGGCATCGCGGTGATCAACCATCTGCGTCAGCGCGGCAGGCGACTCGGGAACGATGTCTATGCGCAGGCCGCCGCGTGCGTGCCGCTCGATCTCGTTGGCATGGACGCGCAATCGGCGGGCGGGGTCGGCGAGATCGGCAACCTGGAGCTTGCGGCGTTCAGCGCCAGATATCGCTTCTTCTTCAACCCGATTCGCTGGACGAGTCTCGGGCTTGCGATCGTCGAGGCGATGACGATCGGCATGCCGATCGTCGGACTCGCGACGACCGAACTCGCCACCGTGATCCGCAACGGTGAGAACGGCTTCGTCCATACGGATACGCATGCGCTCATCGACGCCATGCAGCAGATGCTGCGCGATCCCGCTGAAGCACGGCGTCTCGGCGAAGGCGCTCGACGGACTGCGCTCGAACGCTTTCACATCGCCCGCTTCGCCCGCGACTGGGACGAAGCGCTACGCCACGTATGCAGCTAGCACGCATCATCACGGGAACATTTGAACATGAAAGAAGCTTATAGAAAGCGCATTCTGGTGACGGGCGGCGCAGGCTTTCTCGGCTCGCATCTGTGCGAGCGACTCGTGGCACAAGGTCATGACGTGTTATGCGTCGATAACTTCTACACCGGCACGAAGGACAATATCGCGCATCTGTTCGACAGCCCTAACTTCGAGCTGATGCGCCATGACGTCACCTTTCCGCTCTATGTGGAGGTGGACGAAATCTATAACCTCGCGTGCCCCGCTTCGCCGATCCATTACCAGCACGACCCGGTGCAGACGACGAAGACGAGCGTGCACGGCGCGATCAACATGCTCGGGCTCGCCAAGCGCGTCCACGCGAAGATCTTCCAGGCGTCGACGAGCGAAGTCTATGGCGACGCGCACGTGCATCCGCAACAGGAAGCGTACTGGGGCAATGTGAATCCCATCGGGCCGCGTTCGTGTTACGACGAAGGCAAGCGCTGCGCCGAAACGCTCTTCATGGATTACCGGCGGCAGCATGGGCTGTCGATCAAGATCGCGCGCATCTTCAATACGTATGGGCCGCGCATGCATCCGTCGGACGGGCGCGTGATTTCGAACTTCATGATGCAGGCGTTATCGGGCCAGCCGATTACGGTGTATGGCGAAGGCACGCAAACGCGCTCGTTCTGTTATGTCGATGATATGGTCGATGCGTTCATCCGCCTCATGAATACGCCCGACGAACTGACGGGCCCGGTGAATCTCGGTAATCCGCACGAACTGACGATGCTCGAGGTCGCGCGGCGCATCATCGCGTTGACGGGCTCGTCGTCGGAGATTGTGTTCAAGCCTTTGCCGATGGATGATCCATGGCATCGACAGCCGGATATTGCGCTCGCGCGCGAGGCGCTCGGCTGGTCGCCGACGACGCCGCTCGACGAAGGGCTGCAGCGCACGGCGCAACATTTCCGGCAGATCATCGAAGCGTCGGAGTCGCGCGCGGCGCAGCACATTTAGTCCGTGCGCGCCGTCACCGCACCGATCGTCCCGATCAGCTTCGGCGCAGGCACGGGCTTCGTGAGATGCGCCTGAAAGCCCGCCGCTTGCGCGCGTGAGCGCGCTTCGGCCTGCGTATGTCCCGTCAGCGCGATCGCGGGCATGCGTTCGCCGAGCGACGCCCCACGGCTCGCCTCTTCCTCACGAACGCGTCGCAGGACTTCATAGCCGTCCTGCTCGCCGCCGAGCACGATATCGCAGAGCAACACGTCGGGCCATTGCGCGCCCGGCAGCGCTCGCAGTTTCGCGAGTGCCTCATCGCCCGATGCGCACAACACCACATGCGCACCGACCGATTCGAGCACACCCTCCAGCGCATCGCGTGCTTCCTCCTGATCGTCGAGCACCATCACCGTGACGCCGGCGAGCGCATCGTCGTGCGCGGCTTCGGCGGTGGCCGTATCGTCGAGCACCGGGCGCAAGGGCATCGTCGCGACATAGGCGACGTGCTTGTCGATATAGCGCACAGCCAGGCTGCCGCCTGACTCCGTCAATGCGTTCTCGAGACGCCGCACCTGTTGCTGCGACAGATCCGCGGGATTCGGGCGTTGTCCCATCACTGTGAGGCTCGCGTGATTGCCTTCGCGGAACACGCGCAACTCGATGCGCTCACCGCGCATCGCGGCGCCCATCTGCGCGCGGCACAACTCGGCGACGATCTGCTGCAGCACACTCGCATCGCCGGATACGCGCAAGCCCGGCTCGGTGATGACGGTATATAGATTCACGCCGCGCGCCGCGATCTCTTCGTGCAGCGCATCGACGACGCCCGCGACGATCGCGTCGAGCCCGACCGCCTGCGCCGAGACCTTTCGTTGCGCGTGCTCCAGCTCGCCCTGCTGCCACTGCAGCGACCACATGCGCGCATACACGCCGTCGCGTGCGAGCAGCTCATGGTGCTGTCCCTGCTCGACGATACGCCCGTGCTCCATCACGAGTATCCAGTCCGCATCGACCACGGTCGAGAGCCGATGCGCGATGACGATTGACGTGCGTCCCTTCGCGAGACGATCCAGCTCGTTCTGGATCGCGCGTTCAGAACGCGTATCGAGCGCGGAGGTCGCCTCGTCGAACACGATGATGCGCGGATTCTTCAGTATCGCGCGCGCGATCGCGATGCGCTGACGTTCGCCGCCCGAGAGCCGCACGCCGCGCTCGCCGACACGGGTCTCGTAGTGATCCGGCAGGCGCTCGATGAAGCCATCGAGTTGTGCGGCGCGCGCGGCGTGCACGATATCCGCGCGCGTGGCCTCGGGACGGCCATAGCCGATGTTGTAGGCGATCGTATCGTTGAAGAGCACCGTGTCCTGCGGCACGATGCCGATAGTCTCGCGCAGGCTGTTCTGCGTGACGTGCGCGAGGTCCTGTCCGTCGATCCGTATCGCGCCCGCGGTCGGCTCATAAAGCCTGAACAACAGCTTCACGAGCGTCGACTTGCCTGAGCCGCTGCCTCCGACTACGGCGAGCTTCTTGCCTGGATGCGCGCGAAAATCGACGTCGCGCAAAATCTGCCGCGCCGGATCGTAGCCGAACTCGACATGATCGAACTCGATTTCACCCGCCGTCACGACGAGCGGTTGCGCCCCTGCCTCGTCCACATCCTCGCGCACGCGGCCGCGCGACAGAAGAATGTTGAACATGCGCTCGACGTTCACGAACGCGTCGTTGGTCTCGCGAAACACGAAGCCGAGCGTGTTGAGCGGGTTGCAGACTTGCACGATATACGCGTTCACCAGCACGAGGTCGCCGACGCTCATCGTGCCCGCGACGACCTGTTGCGCGGCGCGCAGCATCACCGCCGCGATGCCGACGGCGATGATCGTGCTCTGCCCCACGTGCAGCAGCGTCAGCGCGCGTTGATTGGCGACACGCGCATGCACCCAATCGTCCAGCACGCTCGTGAGCCGGTTCGTTTCGATGCGCTCGCTCGCGAAGAACTTCACGGTTTCATAGTTGAGCAGGCTATCGACGAGCCGGCTGTCGGACTGGGCCTCGAGCTTGTTGACCGCGCGCTGGAAGCGCATGCGATAGCGCGTGAAGATGAGGGTCCATACGGAATACAGCACGAACGTCGCGGCGATGATCGAAATGAATTCGATAGCATAACTGCTCATCATCACGGCGACGACCGTGCCGATTTCGATCACCACCGGCACGATCGTGAAGAATGCGGTGCCGAGCAGAAATCCGACGCCGTCCGCGCCCTTTTGCACGTCCCGCACGACAGCGCCGGTTTCGCGCTGCGCATGAAAGCGCGCGCCCAGGGCATGAAGATGAGCGAACGTTCGCTCTGCAAAGGACGCCACGGTGCGCTGCGTGACGATGCTGAACACCACGTCGCGTGCCTCGTTCAGCACGTCGCCGAGATAGCGCAACAGAACGTAGGCGAGCACGAGAAAGACAGGAAAGACGACGGCCGATGCAGGATGACTGAACTCGTCGATGACGCGCTTGAGCATCAACGGCACGGCTACGACCGCGAGCCGCGCGCCGATCATCAGGACGATGGCGGCGGCGGTCTGATAACGCCACGCCCACACCGCGCGCCACAGGTCGGCAACGATGCGGCGGCGCACCTGGGTACGCGCTGCATCGGTCGATACGCCCGGCGTCACTCCTTCCAGTCCTTGCGCTTGCGGGTGTCGGAAGAAGCCGATGCGCCCTGCGCGTTCTTGTTCTGAACGCGCTGTTCTTCGGTGCGGCTCAACGTGGCGGGGTCCGTTCCCGACTGGCCCGCCGCACCCGCGCCGCCCTCCACGCCGGCGGACTTCCCGGACTCGCCGCGCGTTGACGCATTGCCCGGCGGCCCCCCGTTTTGCTGGGCCCATGCATTGGCGCCACCCCACATGCAGGCGCACGCGAGCGTGACAATCGTTACAAGGCGAAATTTGCGGTTCATCTGCACCTTCCGTTTGCGCGAACACTGCACATGCAGACGCGGTTCGCACGAGTGTTTCGATAGTCGTTCATAGCAATGCACGCGCCAGAATGCGCGACGCGTCGAACCGGAGCGGCTTCGTTGCATGTTAGACGGGTTTGCCCATCGCGCGGTCGATTTCTTCGTGCTATTGGGGGCTTCAGGATGACGCAGCGCCACTTCGCTTCAGATACCGCGCGATGAACGTGCGCGTCACATCGTGAGGAAAACGCACGGCCACGCTTTCGCCGCTGACCATTTCCACGACACCTTCGCCATAGCGCCGCACGAGGACGCGCTCGCCCCGCTCGAATGCGGGCACCGTCCGCTTCGGTCTTGCCCCGCCTTTCAACCGGGCCTGTTCGACAAGCTCGCGCGGGCTTTCGATGACCTCGGGCGGATGCAGGCAGTTGTCGCACTCCCCACAGGTCTTTCCCTCGAGTTCGTCGCCGGGCATGACGTAATGCGCGCCAGAGGCGGAGACCGTTTCGCACGCGCGTGCTTCATCCGTGTCGTGCGCGAAATAATCGAGCAGGATGCGCCATCGACACCGGGCGCTTTGCGCATAGCCGATCATGCTTTCCAGCACCGCGCGGTCGCGCTCCGCTCGCGCCACATAAGCATTCGATGCTTCGTCGAGTCTCGCGGCGGCCTTGCTGCCGTCCTCATCGATCAGCTTCATGCCGCCGTGACGCGTGCGTCGCGTCATGCCGATGTCGTTGAGCAACGTCGCCGCGACGCGGAGCTTGTTCGCGCCCACGTCGGGCAACGCTTCACGCAGGCGCGCAAGCGGCTTCTCGAGCGTCTTGCCGCTGTTCTCGTTGGCGAGCTCACGCACCGTGCGCGCGACGCGTTCGATCGTCTGCGCGCTCGGATAGCGGCCGCTCAGGAAGAACTGCTGCACCTGCTTGTCCTTCAGTTCGAACAGCAGCGTGCAGTTTGCCGGTTTGCCGTCGCGTCCCGCACGGCCTGCTTCCTGATAGTACGCATCGAGACTGCCCGGCATCTGCGCATGGATGACGAAGCGGATATCGGACTTGTCGATGCCCATGCCGAATGCGTTGGTGGCGACCATCACACGCGCCCGGTCTTCCATGAACGCGTCCTGTGACGCGGACCGCGCGTTCGCCGCGAGCTTGCCGTGATACCGCTGCGCCATCACGCCCGCTTCGACCAAAGCCGCATGAAGCGCGTCGCATTCCGCGACTGTCGCGCAATAGATGATGCCGCTGCCCTTCTCGCTGCACGCAAGTTCGACGACGCGCTTGCGCTTGTCCTCGGAGTTCGTCATCTGCTCGACGGCGAAGCGCAGGTTGTCGCGATAGACACCCGTATGAATGATATTGGCCTTGCGCATCGCGAGCTCGCGCACGATATCGACGATGACAGCGGGCGTCGCCGTCGCCGTGAGTGCGAGTACCGGCGGGCGGCCCAGCAGCGCGAGCGCCTGCGTGAGCTCGACATACGCGGGACGAAAGTCGTGTCCCCACTGCGAAATGCAGTGCGCCTCGTCGATCACGACGAGCGCGATCCCGGGGAAGCCCGGCGTCTTGAGTTCGTCGAGGAACTCCGTGCTGACCAGACGCTCCGGCGTGACGAACAGCATGCGCAACGCGTTTTTGGAGAGGGCATCCATTGCGTCGCGCGCTTCGCTCGCGGAGAGTGCGCTGTTCAGGACGGCGGTCGCAATGCCGGCTTGCGTCAACTTCGTCGCCTGATCGCGCATCAGCGAAATCAACGGCGAGACGATGAGCGTCATGCCTTCGAATTGCAGTGCGGGCAACTGGTAACACAGCGACTTCCCCGCGCCGGTGGGCATGACAGCAAGGGTATCGTGCCCGTCCATCACGCTGCGGATGACGTCTTCTTGTCCGGTCCGCAGATGCGGAAAGCCGAATACTCTACGCAGCGCATTTTCCAGTTGTCGGTCGAGCGGCTTGCGCGTGCGTTCTACGGTCGAAGGCATAAGATTCCATCGTTCGGAGCATGCGTTTGATCCGCTCGCGGTTCAACGCTTGCTCCGTTGTCTACAGGGACGTCGGCCGAAGCGGTCGCTTCGGCACTTTGTCAAACGCCCGCCGCGCCGCCTGACGGCACCTCGACGGGAAGCGAACGCTTATGCTCCGTTGCGGTATGGAAGCGCCGAATCGTGAGAAGCACCTCCTCGCTTACTTCCTTTCCCTCGAGAAAATCGTCGATGTCCTCGTAGGTAATGCCGTAGCTCTCCTCATCGGGTCGTTGCGGCGTGAGCGTCTCGAGATCGGCGGTCGGAACCTTCATGACGAGTGAGTCTGCCGCACCCATCGAACGCGCAAGCGCGCGCACGCGACGCTTCGTGAGTCCCGACAGGGGCAGCACGTCCGCGCCGCCATCGCCGTACTTCGTGAAGAAGCCCATGAGGGACTCCGCCGCGTGATCCGTGCCGATGACGACGCCGCGCCGCGCGCCCGCTATCGCGTATTGCGCGATCATCCGCTCGCGTGCCTTTATGTTTCCCAGCACGAAGTCTTCCTGGAAGTCATCGGTGTACTGTGCGCCGCCCTGCTTTAACGATGACAACATTTCGTCCGATGGCCCCTTCACGTTGACGGTCAGCGTCTCGTCGGGACGCACGAACTGAAGCGCGAGCTGCGCGTCTTTCTCGTCGCGCTGCGCGCCATAGGGCAGTCTGACAGCGACGAAGTGAGCCTCATAGCCGCGTGCACGAAGCCGCTCGACGCTCAGTTGCGCAAGACGTCCCGCCGTCGAAGAATCGACGCCGCCGCTGATACCGAGCACGTACGTCTTGAGTCCCTGTGAAAACAGGTAGTCGGCGAGAAAGGAGATGCGACGCTCGCGCTCTGCATCCACATCGAAATCGCCGGCGATGCCGAGTTCGCGGATGACCTGTTGCTGCCATTGTTGCCATTCACTCCTGCTTTCGTGCATGCTCGCCTCCCTGTTCGTTCGCTCAGCCTTGCCGCATCTCGTTGAAATGGTGTTCGATGCGCGATAACGCATACAGCGCGGCAGCTTTTCGGACTTCGTTGCGTTCACCCTCGAAGACCTTGGTCTCACTGAAAGTCTGGATGCGACCGTCGCGCAGCTTGTAAGACCAGGCAAAGCATTGCGTGCCGGCCGGCGGGCCGTCGTTTCCGGGAGGCGCATCGGCGACGCCCGTATTCGACACGGCAACATCCGCACAGCACGCCTCTTGAGCCAGCGCGCCCTCGGCCATTTCTCGCGCGACCGCCTCGCTTGTCAGTCCGTGCTGCTTCATCGTTTCTTCACGTACGCCGAGGAAGCCCGCCTTGCCAGTCGGCGAATAAGTCACGAAGCCAACATCGAGGCAAGCTCCGCTTCCCGGCACCGATGAGATCAGCGAAGCGATAAGGCCCGCAGTGCACGACTCGGCCGTCGCGAGCATCAGGCCGCGAGAGCTGAGAAACGACACGACCTGTCTCGGGATGTCCACTCTGTCTTCTCCGTTCTCGTTGGCGACTACCGGCCGACGCAACGGATCAGCAATCCGTAGACCAAAACGGAACACTGGACCGCCTTGTCGGCGCCGCGTTTTCGAAGCAGCGTGTGCCATAACAAGCGACGCCACGCCTTTTCTTCTGATGAATCAGGAGAGGCGTTTACCGTCCGGTCGCTCGGGCTTGTTCCCCGGCTTCCTGCGCAGCGTCACCGTTCGTGTTCTGGCCGCTCGTAGCGCCTTGCGCATCCTCGGCTTCGATGGATGCTATCGCCTGCTGCCAGAATTCCTCGGCGCGTCCGTCAGGCGAGCCCTCGCGCTCCCAAATCTCATAGGCGCGACGACGAATGCGGTCTTGCTCTTTCTGATCATCCATGACCTTTCTCCTGTTATGCGGCATCGCCGCCGCCGGATTGCGAAGCTTGCACGCTGCTGACGCAACCATCGTGCCGCGGTCATTCGATGCACTACGAGACCGGCAACTCATCGGGCCTCTGCCAATCGGCACGCCGTTGTCGGTAATTGCTTCCCGCTTCGATCGTGACGCTGAACATTTCGCGGCGATCAGCCCGCAAGATTTCCGGCGTTGTTGACGTTAACGCAGATACGTTGAACCGTGCGGTTCGCCCGATCGAACCGACGCACTATTACAGAGACCCCGTCCCACGAATGAACGACGCATTCCGCCCGATGCCGGATGAGAGCGGTGCGAGTGCCACGGACAGAGCCGCGGCGCCGAGCGCTGTCCCGCAGAATCAGCAATTCCTGTCTTTCGTCCTTGCGCGCCACGCCCGGGGCGTGTCGCCGCGCGTTCCCGGTCTCATGCTCATCGCGATGGCGGGCTGCGGCGTCGCGTCGATAATCTTTCAGATGCTCGGCGACCTGTCGCCTGGCGTGCGGCTGTTGCTTGCTGCGGGCGCCGGCGCCGGCGTCCTCGCGCTCGGCTGGCGATACCTGCGAGGTGAAGAGGCGCGTGCGGTCGCCGCGCACGCCCTCGCGAGCGCGCTGCTCGACGCCAATCGCGAGTGCATGAAGCTCCTCGATGTGAACGGCCACATGCTGCGCATTTCGGAGTTCGGCGCCGAGCTGATGCAGGCCCCGTCGCCCGAGGCGCTGGCGGGCGCAAACTGGCTCGGCTTCTGGTCCGGCGAAGACGCCAGCGCCGCCCGTGTTGCGTTCGACGGCGCATTGCGTGGCGCCCGGACCGCGTTCACAGGCGCGTGCGCGACGACGCAGGGACAGCCGAAATGGTGGCATTCGCGCCTCATCCCCATCATGGATGCGCGCAAGCACCGCGTGCTCGCGCTGCTCTGCGCCTCCACCGATGTCACGCTCGAACGGACGCTCAGCATCGACCTGCGCGCCAAGGAGCAGCTGATGTCGGAGATGGAAGCGCACGTCAGCATGGTGTTCTACTCCTATAGCGCGGACTTCACCTACTTTCATCATGTGAGTGCGGGCGCCCGGACCGTGTTCGGCATCGAGCCGGCGGTGCTTCACGCCCATCCCGCCGCCTGGCTCGATCTCGTCCTGCCGGAAGACCTTCCCGCGTTGCAGGCGGAGATGCACCGGATCGTCGCGGAGTCGGCTGAAGGCCGCATCCAGTACCGTATTCGACGCGCGAACGGGCAGGTTCGCTGGATACGCAGCACCGGCTTTCCCATGCGCAGCGAAACGGGTGCCGTGACGCATATCGTCGGCATCAGCGAGGACGTGACCGTCGAGCACGAGCATCTGGCCGAGCTCGACCGTCTCGCCTACTCCGACGCGCTCACGGGCCTCGCGAACCGCTGCGCGCTCGTGCGTCGCATCGAGGCGCTATGCGCTGCCGGGCTGCCGTTCGGGCTGATGTTCATCGACCTGGACCGCTTCAAGGTGCTCAACGATACCCTCGGCCACACCGCTGCAGACCGGCTGCTGCGGGAGGTCGGTCACACCATCAAGGCTGTGCTGCCGCCAGATGCCTATGTCGCCCGTCTGGGAGGCGACGAGTTCGCGGCGCTCGTCGCCGCCCCGGCCGACAAGGACGCTCTGTCGCGCGAGGTAGAGGCCGTGCTGCGGGGAATAGCCGAAAGCGGACAGGCGAGCCGCAGCGGCGCGTGTGTGACGGCATCGATCGGCGTTTCCGTGTTTCCGGACGACGGCGTGGATCACGAAGCGCTGCTGACGAGTGCCGACATCGCCATGTACGCCGCGAAAAAGGCCGGACGCAACGGCTTTTGCTTCGCCGCGAAAGACGCCATGAAGCGCATCGTCGAATTCGAACTCGAACGGGACCTGCCTGCGGCGCTCGCAGAAAACCAGTTCGTCCTTCACTATCAGCCGATTTACGACGCCCGCTCGCTCGGCGTTCATAGCGTCGAGGCGCTCATACGCTGGCGTCACCCGACGCGAGGCCTGATTCCTCCAGGCGCGTTCATCCCGATTCTGGAGGAGAGCGGCTTCATCGTTCCGGTCGGCGATTGGGTCATCGAACAGGCGCTGAGCCAGCTCGCCCGATGGCGGCAAAAGACGGCCACGCCGCTCGGTGTCTCGATCAACGTGTCTGCGCGGCAGTTCGGCGGCCGCCGCATCGTCGATGTCATCCACGACGCGTTGAGCCGTCATGACGTGTCGCCTTCCAGCCTGCACATCGAAATCACCGAAAGCGCGCTAATGGACGATCCCGCGCTCGCGCAGGAGACGCTCAGAGCGCTCAGGCGACTCGGCGTGGGCGTGGCGATCGACGATTTCGGCACCGGTTATTCGAGCCTGCGCTACCTTGCCGACTTCGCGCCCGACATGCTGAAGCTCGACCGGTCGTTTATCGGGCGCATGGCGACCGACGACTCCATCGAGATGATCGTGCGCGGGATGATCGACATATCGCACGGTCTGGGCGTGCGTGTCATCGCCGAGGGCGTCGAGCACGTCACGCAACTCGACGCGTTGCTCGAGGCGCGTTGCGACTTCGTGCAAGGCTATTTTCTGAGTCGGCCGCTCCCGGCAGAGGAGATCCTCGGCGTGAATGCGTTTCCGTCTGCCGTTCTCGAAAGCGAGTGACCGATTCAGGCTGTGCGCCTGCCCGCAGTCTTGTCTTGCGCCCTCGCGAGCCGCCGCGCGATTTCGGCGGCCGCCCCGTCGTCATCCGCGATGTTCAGAGGGCCTCCGTCGCCTTCCGATGCGAGTTTCAGATAGGCGGCGGCGAGCTTGCGCAACTCGTCCTCGGTCGCGTCTTCAATGCCGATCAACTGATTGCTCGCCAGGCGATGGGACGCCAGCAACTCGTTGAGCTTCAGATGAAGCGCGACGCTGTCCTTGTTTGCGCTCTGCTGAATGAGAAAGACCATCAGGAACGTGACGATCGTCGTGCCTGTATTGATGACCAATTGCCAGCCTTCGGAAAAGCGAAACATCGGTCCGGACACGAGCCATATCACGACCGAGATGACGGCGAGCCCGAATGCCACAGGCGAGCCCGCCCATCGCGTGACGGCACTCGCGAACGCGTCGAACGCCCGCGTGATCGGATTGGCTTTCGCGTAGCCCGGACTCGACGTCGTGGGCACGGTGTGCATCGGCTCTGCATCGGGCAGTGGGTTTTGTCGACTCATATTCGGGGCCGCAGAAGTAGTTCGAGCCAGAAATTTATCAACCGGACCTTTCGAAGGACATACGGGCGCCGTTTTTCTCGCTTCTGCCCGCGCCAATGCCGCTCACGGAGACCGGCTCATCGGGCGCTATATTAGGCCAACGCGCCAGCAGTTTCAGCGGGACATGCAACGCTCGCCATGAATCTTTCACCGGACTCGGCCTTTCAAGGCCGGCATCGAACCTGTTCCAGTCCGCGGAAATCCGTCGGGTACAGATCGGCACTCCCGTCCAGGTTTCCAGTCGCTGCGTAGAGCAACGGCTGCCCATCCGGATCGAGCACCGCGCCGTCGACGACCTGGCCCACCACCAGGCGATGATCGCCGGCCTCGATGTCGGTGACCGTCTGACAGTCGAAATAAGCAAGCGCGTCGGGCAATAGCGGCGCCCCCGTACGACCTGCACGCCACTGCACCGACGATAGTTTGTCGACCGCGCGGCCCGATTGCGTTCCGAAGTGCTCGGCCGATGCCTGCTGGTCCGCTCGCAGCACATTGATCGAGAAGACCCGCCCGCTCTTCAGAATCGCATAGGACGCGTGTTCCGGATTGATGCTGAGCGCGACGAGCAGCGGGCGATAGGAGACCATTGAGACCGAACTCGCAGTGAACGCATTTCGCAGATTGCCGTGCGCGACGCCGATTACATGGACGCCTGTGGTCAGGCGCCGGAAGAGGTCCGCCATGCCGTTGGCCATCACACCACCTTTGGTGTCGTTAGCCCTGCGATTCTGTTGATTCGATCATCGCGAAAGCTGTTCGCGCTTCATTCAAGGTTCGTTGCAATTCAGCGGGATGACAGTCCTGTTGCGGCGGGCGTGATAGCGGTATCGAAGTCGCCCAGTGCTTTTTCGAACCACACAGACCTGTCCGCCGAACGATTGCCGGGCTCGACCGACATGCGACGGTACCCACGAGCTTCGCAGGCCCGCGATGCACCCCGCTCGGCCGGCGTAACGCAGAGCCGCAGCACGTGATAGCCCAGCAAGCGTGCTTGTCCTTCGAGATGTGACAGCAAGGTCGCTTCGAGACCGCGATATTGCAGACGAACATATAAAAGCCTCACTTCGGCGACGTTGTAGCTTTGCCGTCGGATCGCTCCGCATCCCATCGCTTCGCCCATCGAGTTTCTCGCCAGCACGAAACGGGCGCGGATGCTCCGCAGGTCGCCATATGCAATGCTCTGCTGTG
This sequence comes from Caballeronia turbans, assembly GCA_001544655.2. GTDB lineage: Bacteria > Pseudomonadota > Gammaproteobacteria > Burkholderiales > Burkholderiaceae > Caballeronia > Caballeronia turbans. The sequence goes on along the minus strand of FCOD02000007.1, from coordinate 107,636 downwards.
CGCTCTTCCCCGTCATCGCCGCGAGGTAGGCCGAGCGTTCATCGCATAACATGCGTGCGTCGAGCGAATCCGGCTCTTCGCTGCCGATATAGATGGTTTCGAAGTCGGTCATGCTTGCCTCTGCTTAAACGGAACCGGAAGGTAATGTCCGTTGTCTTGCCTAGCAATGTGCGTTCCGTCTGGTCGGGATTGCCATATCTGGCAGGAATGAGACGAATTAGACCGTGCGTGCCGAATATTTCCGTTGGACGGTTAATCGCCGCGTCGGGCGACGCGTAACGCTATTCCGATGCGGCGAATGTCGGTCCACGCCGCAAACGAATCGGACCACGAATAGTCAGTTCGGGGTTCAGCGTCGCCCGGCCTTGTGCGATGACGATTCTTCCGTCACAAGCCAGATGTGCAGCCACTTTCCGTACCGAGGGCATGAGTGCGCGCCATTCCTCTTCATCGCAAAGAAGCGTGCGCGCAACGTCCGATGGACAAATCGAGCTTGTTTCAGCGCGCCGGCCGAGCAGATCCAGCACGCAACGTTCGATGTCGAGATCCGTTATGGTCATTGCTGATTGCAAGCCTCACGCGTTTGCCGATCTTTCGAATTCTCATGCGAAGCAATATGCAGCGGCCGCCTCCGTCAGAGCGATGCCGCGTAGTTCCTCGGGCGATGCGAAATGCACATCGATGATCTCACGGTTATCGAGCCGTAGTTCGGGCATGGAATCGAGGTGCAGTTCGAAGAAATGCACGGTGTCTCTTCGTCCATCCCAGACACCGCAGGCGCTGCCCGCCGGAATCAGCGCGTGTGACGAGAAGCCGATCTCCTCGTCCAGTTCGCGCAATGCTGCCTCATAAGGCGTCTCACCAGCGCTCACACTGCCGCCGGGCAAATTCCATTCGGGCCTATACGATGACTTCACGAGCAAGAGCGTTCGTCCGACGTAGATCGCCACGAGCGCGCCTTCATGGTGAGGCCGTCGAAGGTGCCACCACACGCGAGCGAGCTGATATCCCGTGCGAAGCAGCATGCGCCATACAGAGTCGATAAGCGTGGCCGGTCGCGCTCGTTCAACGCTCGGCATCGGTGCTCTCCTTTTTCCTTTCAAATATCAGAAGGGGTGGCCAGAGTTCTGTGCGGCTTCGGCAAGACGCGCCCCGCGTATTGGTCGAAGTGATCGATATTGGCTGCGGTATCGCCGATCACACCGGAGCTGGGGTATTCGATTGTCGCACGTGCGCGAAGGTGCACCCGACGAAGACATGGAAGTTCGCCTGCAGCATCATCATGGTGCGTTGGCGCACGTCAAAAAAGCGCGTCGATGATTCGCCGGTTTCGATTCTCCTCGGGCTAGCCGGAGCATTTGGTCGAGAAGCGTTATGGGGAAGCGGTCAAGGCCGGTCCTGCCAAGCTTCTCGACGCTCGGACACGGAAGCCTGGCAACGCGAACCCGGGGCGCAGACAGAGGTTTTGCATCGGACCTTGGAGCCACGGGGCGGTGTTAGCCGACCTACAGACTGCTCTTGGACGCGCGGATCATCCGTGTCGGAAATACGCGTAAACCCCCATCAAGTCCCGTTGAGCGGATGCCGTTATCCCCAACAAGCTACAAGTGGTAACAGCACGCGGAGAAGCTAACGTTTGCGCAAGACTGGACTTTGAGGCCCGCCGTGAACGGCATGTCTGAACGTCACACTCCGCGACGTGTGATCGCAGAAGCAAGTCCGCATCGATGCGCGGGGTGCCCGGCAGAAGGAGATGAGTGTGAATCTTGAAAGCGACATTAAGCAGCTTGAACGGTCGATCAATACGTTGATTTGTCGACCGACGCTGATCCGCCGTGAATACTGGGCAGCCCAGACAGAAAAACTTCTCGTGCTTCCAGGACTATCGGCCCGCGATCGTCATCGCTTGACCGTCCTGCTTGATCTTCTTGGCACAACGACCCGCGAACAGGCGCCTCCGTCAGGCTCGCCAGCCACGATGCTCGGCCTTCCCAAGGGAAACGAATTGCAATGTGCCTAGCACGGATCGCATCCTCACCTTGACCTGCCCCGGGTTCTATTCCGAACTGCGGCTCGAGTCGCCTGTTCTACGCGACTCATAGTGGAGCAACGACCGCGAAGTCCCACCGGCTTGCGGACCGCTTCGGGCGTGCGTCACCCGCAGATGCTCCAGGCGCGAGGCGTACGCGTCGAGCGACCACGCATCCATTCGAAGGCACGACAGTCGTCGACGTGCCATCCTCCCCATCGCTCTTGCCCAGGCGTGACTTCCCGCTCATGCAGGAAGGTAATGCGCCTCATGAAATCTTTTCGATTGTCGTCGCGACGCAGCCGCGTCGAGAATGATTTCGCCCCCGCCGCCGGCGCCGATTCGCGGTCGCCGGACAACTCATCCGCATCGACATCGACGCACACCAGGTCATGCGCGACGTTCATCCGGACGTGGCTATCGTCGGCGACGCGCGCGAGGCGTTGAGCGCCCTGTCGACGCGACTGCATCATCGCGGGCGATTCGACGAGCCCGGTCCATGCGGGCAACTTCCTCTACGACGCGTTGCGCATCAACCGAAGGTCAAGCTCTTCAGCGACTGGATCGTGCGCGATCGGGATACCGTTTCGGCTGTCGGATAGTTCGAGATCGCGTCAGAACAAGAAGGCCGCGGACCATCGCGAGCCGTTATCCCGGCGCCGCCCATGCACACGTGAATGCCGAGGGTTGTATCGAGTTGCCGGGTCTGAACGATGGCCATTACAATCGGACATGCCCTGCCGCGCGAGTCGCCAGCGCGAGCCATCCGACCACGAACCGGACCTCCTGCAAAGCATATGGTCAACGACCTCTGGTACAAGAACGCGATCATCTACTGCTTGTCGGTCGGTACGTTCATGGACGCGAACGCGGATGGCGTCGGCGACTTCCAGGGCCTGCTGCGGCGGCTCGACTATCTGCAGGGGCTCGGCATCACCACCATCTGGCTGATGCCGTTCCAGCCATCGCCGGGTCGCGACAATGGCTATGACATCACCGACTACTACAACGTCGATCCGCGCTACGGCTCGCTTGGCGACTTCACAGAGTTCACACACGCATGCCGTCAACGCGGCCTGCGTGTAATGATCGATCTCGTCGTGAATCACACGTCGGACCAGCATCCGTGGTTCAGGGACGCACGGCGCGACCCGGAGTCGAAGTATCGCGACTGGTATGTCTGGTCGAAGAAGCGGCCGGCGCACGCGAAAGACGGCGTGGTCTTTCCCGGCGTGCAAAGGTCGACGTGGACCTATGACAAGGAAGCGGCCATGTGGTATTTCCATCGCTTCTACGAGTTCCAGCCCGATCTCAACACCGCCAACCCCTATGTGCAGGCGGAGTTGCTCAAGATCATGGGGTTCTGGATCCAGCTCGGCGTCTCGGGGTTTCGCATGGACGCCGTGCCATTCGTCATCGCCACGAAGGGAGCGCAGGTGAAGAGGCCCGTCGAACAGTACGACATGCTGCGTACGTTTCGCGAGTTTCTGCAATGGCGCCAAGGCGACGCGATCATTCTCGCGGAGGCGAACGTGCTGCCCGACACGGACATGCAGTACTTCGGCGACGCCGGCGAGCGGCTGCAAATGATGTTCAACTTCCAGGTGAATCAGAACACGTTCTATGCGCTCGCGACCGCGGATACCGGCCCTCTGAAGAATGCGCTCGAGTCGACGAAATCGCGCGCGGCAGCGGCTCAGTGGGGCGTGTTTCTGCGAAACCATGACGAGCTCGATCTCGGCCGGCTGTCACGTCAGGAGGGTGAAGCCGTTTTCGCTGCGTTCGGCCCCGATCCGGCCATGCAGCTCTACGAACGCGGCATTCGTCGGCGTCTCGCGCCCATGCTCGATGGCGACCGGCGCCGGCTAGAGCTCGCGTACAGCCTGATGTTGACGTTGCCGGGAACGCCCGTCGTGCGTTACGGCGATGAAATCGGCATGGGCGACGATCTGCGTCTTCCCGATCGCGAAAGCGTGCGCACGCCGATGCAATGGTCGAGCGAGCCGCACGCCGGCTTCACGAAGCATCCGCGCCCGGTCTGTCCGGTCATCTCGGACGGACCGTACGGGTATGAACGCGTGAATGTCGCGAGCCAACGTCGGGATCCGAACTCGCTGTTGAACTGGACCGAACGCATGCTTCGCATGCGCAAGGAAGTGCCTGAAATCAGTTGGGGCGATTTCGCGATTCTGCCGGCCTCGCGTGAAGATGTGCTCGCGCTGCGGTACGACTGGCGCAACAACTCAGTGGTCTGCTTGCACAACTTCAGCCCGGCCGCGTGCACGGTGAAGTTCCGGGTCGGCTCAGGAGCCGGCGAGAACGCCATGCTCGTCAACTTGCTCTCGGACGATCACAGCCAGGGCAATTCGAAAGGACATCACACCGTCGTGCTGGAACCGTACGGGTACCGATGGTACCGGGCTGGCGGTCTGGATTACCTCCTGAAGCGCAGTGAAGTGTGACGCGTGGCGTGGTCAACGCATGCGTCCGGACGGTAGCGCCCTGGGGACGCACGGCCTGCGTTATCGACGTGCTCGTGCGCCGGTTCCCTCATCGTCGTGCCGACGCCCATTCCGGGAAATCTCGTAGCGGATTGCCTTCGACAGAATCCAGTTGCAACTGATCCGGCTGCCAGGTCGGGGCAGCGCGTTTTAGATCGCATTTCCCGGGCGGAAACGCAAACGTTTGCCAAGAATTTTTTTCCGCCAAACGTTTTCGTCATTCAAACAGCGGCAATTTGTGCGTGGCACAACAGAGGCCCCACATTTGTACGTCGAATATTCGTCTGCGGCATGAGCAAACCGAAGACAGGGAAAGCGGTCGATGGTCATCGTTTAGATGGACCGAATACCTGAACAAGAAATCAAAAATCAAAAGACCACAATGACTAATACATTAATTAGTAAAACGAACGACCGGCCATTTGTAATGGTAACGGGGGGCGCGGGATTCCTGGGCAGTCACGTGTGCGACCGCCTCGTGCGGGAAGGAAAGCAGGTGGTCTGTGTCGATAATTTCATGACGGGCCGACGCGCCAATGTGGCGCACTTGCGAGCATCGCCCCACTTCACGTTGATCGAAGCCGATATCTCCGTGTCGTTGCCGCAGATCGACGTGTCGGAGATCTGGAACCTGGCCTGCCCCGCCTCGCCGCCGACCTATCAGGTCGATCCCGTCCACACGATGCTCACCAACGTGATGGGCATGAAGAACTGCCTCGATCTCGCCTACGATACCGGCGCACGCGTCTTTCAGGCATCGACGAGCGAAGTGTATGGCGACCCGGAAGTGCATCCGCAAGTGGAGTCGTATCGCGGGAAGGTGAATCCGGTCGGTCCGCGCGCATGCTATGACGAAGGCAAGCGCGCCGCCGAAACGCTGTGCTTCGACTATCGCCGCATGTACGGCACCGACGTGCGTGTCGCGCGCATCTTCAATACCTACGGTCCGCGCATGGACCCTCAGGACGGACGCGTCGTCTCGAACTTCGTCGTGCAGGCACTGCGCGGCGATCCGCTCGAGATCTATGGCGACGGTTCGCAAACGCGTTCGTTCTGTTTCGTCGACGACCTCGTCGAAGGATTCTTCCGCATCATGCGCGCACCCGAAGCGCCGCAAGGTCCGGTCAATCTCGGCAATCCCGGCGAATTCACGATGCGCGAACTGGCGGAGCTGGTGATCGGCATCACGGGCACTTCGTCGACGCTCACGAACAAACCGCTTCCTGTGGACGATCCGAAGCAACGCCGTCCCGATATCGGCATCGCGCAATCGCTGCTCGGCTGGAAGCCGCAGATTCCGCTGCGCGAAGGACTCTCGTCGACGATTGCCTACTTCAGCGCCGAGCTCTGGCTCACGCCGCTCGCGGAGGAATGCTGATCATGAAAGCACTCGTTACCGGCGGCGCCGGGTATATCGGCAGCCATACGTGCAAGATGCTGGCGCGTGCAGGTCATACGCCCATCGTTTTCGACAATCTCTCGACAGGTCACGCGGACGCGGTCAAGTGGGGCCCGCTGTGTATCGGCGATCTGCTCGATGCCGATGCGCTCGACGCCGCATTCGAGACGCATCACCCGGACATCGTGATTCACTTCGCCGCGCTCGCCTATGTGGGCGTGTCGATGCAGCACCCGGCGAGCTATTACCGCGTGAATGTCGGCGGCACGCAATCGCTGCTCGACGCGATGCGCCGTCACGATGTATCGCGCATCGTGCTGTCGTCGAGTTGCGCGACCTACGGCATTCCCGCCGTGTTGCCCATCACCGAGGACACGCCGCAACAACCGGTGAACCCGTATGGCTTCACGAAGCTCATCACGGAACGCATGGCCGCCGACTATGAACACGCATACGGCCTGCGCTGGATCGCACTGCGCTACTTCAACGCGGCGGGCGCCGATCCCGAAGGCGAGCTCGGCGAGCGTCACGATCCGGAAACGCACGCGATTCCGCTCGCGATCGGCGCCGCGCTCGGCACGGCTCCCGCCTTCAAGGTGATGGGCACCGACTACCCGACGCCCGATGGCTCCGCCGTGCGCGACTACGTGCACGTCAACGATCTCGCGGATGCCCATCTGCGCGCGATGGCTCACCTGCTCAAAGGCGGCGACAGCGGCGCATTCAACCTTGCGACGGGACGCGGCACATCGGTGCTCGAATTGCTCGACGCGGTGCACGCCGCAACCGGCAAGCCCGTGAACGCGATGCACGCGCCGCGCCGTGCGGGCGACCCGCCCGCGCTCTGGGCGCAGGCGGACAAAGCGCAGCGCGTGCTCGGATGGAAGCCGCAGTACACGGACATCGGACCGATGGTCGAAACAGCGGCGAAATGGTTCATCGAAACAGATAGCCCGGTCGCCGCCTGAACGCGCGACGCACAACGGGCAGAAGAAGACCAACACAGACCAGAAGCAATCGATCAATCGAATCGGGGAGCAACAAAATGAGCGTACGTATTGCAATCGTGGGGACCGGCTACGTCGGACTTGTGAGTGGCGCGTGCCTGGCCGAACTGGGACATGACGTGATCTGCATCGACAACGATCCGTCCAAGATCGATGCATTGAACAACGGCCGCATTCCGATCTACGAACCGGGCCTCGACGAACTCGTCGGCCGCAACGCCGAGCGCGGCAACCTTCGCTTCAGCCTCGACCTAGCGGCGAGCGTGAAGGGGCGCGAAGCGGTGTTCATCGCGGTCGGCACGCCCTCGCATCCGGGCACGGACCGCGCGGACCTGAGCTATGTGATGGCGGTGGCCGAGCAAGTCGCGCCGAACATCGACCAGTTCACGGTGCTCGTGACCAAGTCGACGGTGCCCGTCGGCACGAATCGCGAAGTGCAGCGCGTGGCCGAGCGCTGCCTCGCGCCGGGACAATCGTTCGCGGTCGCGTCCAACCCCGAGTTCCTGCGTGAAGGCTCGGCGATCGAGGACTTCATGCATCCGGATCGCGTCGTGTTCGGCACCGACAGCGAAGCCGCCGCCGCCATCATGCGCCGCATCTACGCGCCGCTCGCGCAGAACGGCTATGAAGTGCTCGCCACCGAAATCGAAACAGCCGAGGTCATCAAATACGCGGCCAACGCGTTCCTCGCCGTGAAGATCAGCTACATCAACGAGATCGCGGATCTGTGCGAGGTCGTCGGCGCGGACGTCGATCGCGTCGCGGCGGGCATCGGTCTGGACCGGCGTATCGGCGCGGCGTTTCTGAAGGCCGGTCCGGGCTGGGGCGGCTCGTGCTTCCCGAAGGACACGCGCGCGCTCAAGGCGACAGCGTCCGAACATATCGTGCCGATGCGCATCGTCGAGGCAGCGATCGAAGCGAACTCGCGCCGCAAGACGGTCATGTTCGACAAGATCGAAGCGGCGTGCGGCGGTTCGGTCGCGGGCAAGCGGCTCGCCGTGTTCGGCCTCACCTTCAAGGGCCAGACGGACGACATGCGCGAAAGCCCGAGCGTTGGCCTCATCCAGATGCTCGAAGAGCGCGGCGCGAAGGTTCGTGCGTACGATCCGTCCCGCCCGGTCGAAGCCGCGCGCATGCTGCCGAACATCGGCGTGGCGGCGACGCCGGTCGGCGCGGCGCGCAGCGCGGACGCGCTCGTGATCCTGACGGACTGGAAAGACTTCACCGAGTGCGATCTGGGCGAGCTGGCCGACTATATGGCCGACCCGGTGATGGTCGACCTGCGCAATCTGTTCGATGAAGACGCCGTGCGCGAGAGCGGCTTTCGTCAGTACGTGCGCATCGGGCGCAAGTCCGTGAGCAGGCGACGCGCGCCCGCCACCGAACGGCGCGCCCGGCGCACGCCTGCTCCGTTCGTCGTGCCGGCAAAACCTGCGCATCACGAAGCGCGCGGGGACGTTCTTGTCGCTGTCGAAGCAAGCGAGGCCGTATGAGCACGCCGGTCACCCGTCCCGAGCAACTGGAGGCGGAGCGTGGCCGCCCGGCGAGCGAGGCGGACACGCCGAATCTCGCCGCGCCCTACCTCGTGCCCTTGCTGTCCGGAAGGCAACGCATCTCTTTCACCGTGCTGGCGGCATGCTGGCTGCTGAGCCTCCTCGGGTTCTGGGCGTGGTGGCTGCAGCCGCAACACAACGTCGATGCATTTCGCTACCCGGTGAACTGCGCGGTGCTCTTCTGGACCACGGTCATCCCAGGCTACTTCGTGCTGGTGTTCTCGCGCGCCCGCGTGCCGAATCGCGCGCGGGCGGTTCCCGCAGGTCTTCGTGTGGCGATGGTGGTGACGAAGGCGCCGTCGGAACCCTTCGCGATCGTGCAGACGACGCTGCTCGCCATGCTTGCGCAGTCCTATCCGCACGACACCTGGCTCGCCGATGAAGATCCCTCCGACGAGACGATCGACTGGTGCGCGCGCCACGGCGTGCATCTCTCGACGCGCAAGGACGTGGCCGATTACCACAATGCGTCGTGGCCCCGGCGCACGCGCTGCAAGGAGGGCAATCTCGCCTACTTCTACGACCACTTCGGCTATGCGAACTATGATTTCGTCGCGCAGCTCGACGCGGACCACGTGCCGCAGCCGGGCTACCTCGAAGCGATGCTGCGTCCGTTCTCCGATCCGAACGTCGGTTATGTGTCGGCGCCGAGCATCTGCGACAGCAACGCGCCCGAAAGCTGGGCGGCGCGCGGCCGGCTGCACGCGGAAGCGGCGCTGCACGGCGCACTGCAGGCGGGGCATAACGGCGGGCTGGCGCCGCTTTGCATCGGCTCGCACTATGCCGTGCGCACGCGCGCGCTGCGGGATATCGGCGGTCTCGGCCCGGAACTCGCGGAGGACCACTCGACCACGCTGATGATGAACGCTCACGGCTGGAACGGCGTGCACGCACTCGACGCAATCGCGAGCGGCGACGGTCCCCGCACGTTCGCGGACATGGTCACGCAGGAGTTCCAGTGGTCGAAGAGCCTCGCGGTACTTCTGTTCCGCTATACGTCGAGGTACTTCGGCCGCCTGCCGCTGCGCTTGAAGGGGCAGTTTCTGTTCGCGCAGCTCTGGTATCCGCTCTGCTCGCTGACGATGGCGGCGAGTGTCGCGATGCCGGTCATCGCGCTCCTCACGCATCGCGTCTGGGCGGACGTGCCCTACACGGATTACCTGCTGCACGCGGTTCCGGTGACGGCGAGTATTCTGTTGCTGATGGCCTGGGTGAAAACCACGGGCTGTCTGCGCCCGCACAGCGCGAAGGTCGTGTCGTGGGAAGGGCTTGCGTTTCTATTCGCGCGCTGGCCCTGGTCGCTGCTCGGCGTCGTGTCGGCGGCGCTCGACTGCGTGCGAGGACGCGAGTTCGCGTTTCGCGTGACGCCGAAGACCGCGGCCGCCGATCCGGTCGCGCCCATGCGCGTCGTTGCGCCCTATCTCTGGCTCGTGCTGATCTGCGCGCTGCCGGTCCTGCTCGTCGATGATGCCGACAACGCTCGCGGCTTTTACGTGATGTCGATACTCAACGCCTTCGTGTACCTTGGCATCGCGATCGTGATCGTGGTGGCGCATGCGCGCGAAAGCGGGCATCGCAGATCGACGCTCGGACTGCTCTTCGCCGAAGGTCCGCTGGCGCGGCGCGGCCTGTTCATCACGGCAGCGCTCGTATTGCTCGCGGGCGGCTATCTGCGGCTCGGTCAGGGCGTCGAAGCGCTGATGTGGCGCAGCGAAGCGATCACGCCCGCGGTAGCCGCAAAGCCGCCGAAGATCGGCGCTTACGATCCGGACCACGCCTATGCACTCGCCGATACGCTCGACGTCGAGCATATCTTCGTGTCCTGGTCCGACCCCGGCGCGCCCGCTGCGATCCGCGAAGCCGGCAACTACGCGAGCCTGCGCAAGCGCAGCCTGATGGTGACGGTCGAACCGTGGACGGCCCCATCGCGCAATTCGCATACGCTTCTGCGCGACGTGACGCTCGGCGCCTACGACGCGGAGATCGACGGCGTGTGCAGCGCGCTGCGCTCGCTCGAATCGCACGTGCAGGTGCGCTGGGCACAGGAAATGGAAACCGCGACCGGCCGCTATCCGTGGGCCGCGAACGATCCAGCGGGTTATATCGCCGCTTACCGGCATTTCGTCGACCGCTGCCGCGCTGGCTCGAAGCTCCTGAGTTTCGTCTGGTCGCCGCGCGGCGATACGTCGTTGCCCGCGTATTTTCCGGGACGCGGCTATGCCGACGAAGTGGGCCTGTCGGTCTTCGATTGCCCGACGTGCGCGCTGGGTGCGAAGGAAGGCGCACCATCGGCGCGGGCGATCCTGCAAGAGAAGTACGCGCGCGTTCAGAAGTACGGCTTGCCGGTGATCGTCGCGGAACTGGGCGTGGAAGGCACGCCCGAGCGCCAGCATGCGGTACTGACGGCCTTGCGCGACGTGCTGCCGCACATGCCGGCGCTCACGGCCATCGTCTACTTCAACTCGCCGGATTCGCCGGGTGCATGGCCGCTCTTGCACACGCCGGACTGGCGACTGGAACCGACGATGCTCGGCTTGCTCGAGCCGGCGAATTAACGCGTCGTCGGAAAGAGGTGGTGCGAAGCTCGCGGATCATGCGGGCTTCGCAAGGCCCGCTGCCGCCATGCGGACTTGTAGGCAGCGTCCCGAGCGCAACAAGCATGACGCGACCTTGCGTTTCCGCAGTCTTGATGAGCGACGTCTGAGCCAGCTGAAATTCATTCGCGCTTGCGCCGCTGTCCAAACGTTTTTCGAAGCGGACCGCGGCTCTCCGTCATGTGCGACAGCGGCAGTCATTCAGGAAAGACCCGACACGCTGCCGGTCCTTTCCGCCAGCCGGTCTCAGCCTGCAGCTTCCCGTAAAGGCGCGGGAGGAACGACGGTCTCGACGAGGCCCGTTCTGACGTCGTAAACCAGTCCCGACACGATCAGGTCATCGGGAAGGTTGTTGTTCGCCCGGAGTGCTGCGACGTCGAGCGCCACTGCCTCGTATGGTTCGGTGATGGCGAGTTCATCAAGCGTGTCCGTGTCGACACCAAGATGCCTCGCGAGCAACGCGGGTGCATGCTTGTGGCAGCCGATGATCCCGCAATCCGTGTGCTGAAGCAGGACGAGATTGCGCGCACCATCGGGGCGTCCTGCTGCTTTCGCTACGACGCTCAGCACCGCCAGCGTTTCCAGCAACGGCTTGTTGATCCGGCCACCGACGTTGCGAATGACGGCCGCCTCACCCTGCTTCAGGCCGAGCACGCTAGCGGGATCGACGCGAGGATCGACGCAGCCGACGACGACCGTCCCCGTCGACGGCATCATCTTCAGTTCAGGGGCGAACGCGGTGTTTGCGAAGTCGGCATTGCGTTCCAGCATGACATCGTTGAAGTCCATTTTGCTTGCTCGTTCGGAATCGGCTCGAAGCAGCCTGGTTGAATTTCATGCGTTTGTCGCATCGCACTCGCGCGATGCGCACTCGACGACGGTATCGCTGATTACACACGCAGGCTCAGGCGAGCTCTTCGAGATCGCTCGCGGGCTCTTCAACCGGTGCGCGCACCGACCGCTCGATGACGTGCAGCTTCGGCGTGCGGTCGATCACAAGCCCGAGCACATCGGGACGGCTGTAATGACCACGCGAGTCCATCATGCGTTTGCGCTTGTCGATCTGCCAGAAATCCAGATCGGCGATGATCTCGCCCTCCCCTTCACGCAGCGGCGCGCCACCCATGTACTCGCCTTCCGGCGACACGATCGCGGTGAAACAGCCGCTGGAAATCGGGCCGAGCTGGGTTGTGTTGGTATCCCGCAGAATCTGCTGTTGCTGCTCGGGAGTCAGCCAGGCGGTCGCATTGACCACGAAGGCGCCCGCCTCCAGCGCGTGCTGGCGGATGTTCACGGAGATCTGCTCGGAGAAAAGATCACCGGCGAACGAACCCGGGTACATGGCCGAATGGATTTCTTCACCATCTGCCATCAGCGCGTACCGTGCGAGCGGGTTGTAGTGCTCCCAGCAGGCCAGTTGCCCGACCCGTCCCACGGCAGTATCGACCGCGCGCAAGCCGGAACCATCGCCCATTCCCCAGACCATTCGCTCGTGGTAAGTCGGCGAGAGCTTCCGGCGCCGCTGCACGAGCGTGCCATCGGCATCGAATAGCAGTTGCGTGTTGTAGATCGTCCCGCCGTCGCGTTCATTGACGCCGATCGACACCACCATTCCGGCCTGTCGTGCCGCTTCGCCGATTGCCCGAGTCGTGTCCGACGGTACTGTCACCGCCTGCTCGAGCAGTTTGTAGTGCTCGGCGCCCATCGCGAACGGCGATTCGATGAACGAGAAGTACGGATAGTAGGGAACGACGGTCTCGGGGAACGTCGCGAACTGGACGCCTTGCTTGCCGAGCGCCAGAATCTTTCTGACGACTTTATCGACAGTGCCTTCCCGGCTATAGAGAACAGGCGCGATCTGAACGGCTGCGGCCCGGATGATTTTCGACATGATGGTGTTCCTTTCGTTGCTGCGAAGCGGTGAGAGAAGTGCTTGTACCTTAACGTCGCGAGCCATTACGATCCATGTCGTTGTTGCCACCATTCATGACACTCCTCGCTCGAGCGCGGACTGCGCGCTGTCTCGGATCAAGAGGCTTCATTCCGGGACTGCAGCCCGGGCAGCGCACATTCACATCACGTTCCCTTTGCGAACGGCAGGATCAGATATGCACCGGATTGGCTTCATAGTGCCGAGAAGATTTCAGATGATGAGCCTCGCCGCCCTGACGGTGTTCGAGATTGCGAACCTGCCCGATGGACGCAAGAGCTACGACGTTCATGTGTTGTCTGAACACGGTGGTCCCGTCGAGTCTTCGGGCGGCATGAAGCTGGAGACCGAGGCATTTGGCGATCCCGCATTCGACACGGTCATCGTAGGCTCGATCACGGAAATGAAGATCCCGTCGCCCGACGCTGCCGTGGTGGCTTTCGTGAAAGAGGCAGCCAGGGTATCGAGACGGATTACGTCGATATGCAGCGGTGCATTCGTTCTGGCCGAGGCCGGGCTGCTGGAGGGAAGGCGCGCGACCATGCATTGGGCGCATGCGTCGGAATTCAGGGCGCGCTTCCCGAACGTCATCACGGAGGAAGACCGGATCTTCGTCAACGACGGCCCAATCTGGACTTCGGCCGGAATGACGGCCGGTATCGACCTTGCGCTGGCACTGCTCGACAACGACCTGGGCGCCGACGCCGCGAAAATGGTCGCGCGGCTCCTCGTCATGAATCAGCGTCGTCTCGGTGGGCAGATGCAACACTCCGCGCTGCTCGATATGACGCCCAAGTCCGACCGGATCGAATCGGTCCTCACGCACATTCGCCGCAACCTTCGCAATCCGCTCACCATCGAGGAGCTTGCTGAAGTGGCGAACCTCAGTCCTCGTCAGTTCAGCCGTGCCTTTCTGGCCGAAACCGGCCAGTCGCCCGCCAAGGCTGTGGAACAGCTTCGCCTGGAAGCAGCCAGATTCATGATTGAGCAAGGCCGCCACACGATCAACGTGGTGGCCCAGGAAACGGGTTTCGCGGACCGGGAACGTATGCGCCGCGCGTTCCTCCGAACATTCGGCGTGCCCGCCGATGTCCTGCGCAGAAGCGCCCGGCGGGAACCGGCCAGAGGCAACTGAGGCCGCTCTGTGGAACGGGCACGGGCAAAGCACGGCGTCTAAGTGATAGCGCCCATGCGAGGCAGAAGCGCTGATCCGCGCCATTGATGGAAAAACGACGAGGTTGGCGCGAGTGCGCTCGTGATAGGCGCGAAGCGAATCTAATGAGATGGTCACAACAAGCGCTCGTACGGAAGTCCGCCGATGGCAACATCGCTGTGGAACGTGGATTGCTACAGGTTTTATCCTGCGTGTTGGGGTTAGTCCACCCGTTGCAGGCGTTCCGCATGCCCCAACTTCCTAACCACCGCCCGAGGGTGGTCTTTTTTCCGGCGAGAAAGGCATTTCGTCCATCCTTGGCTTGCGCGAAGAGGAACTATGCCCGTAGACCTCTTACCGCCACACCATCAGGGGAGGATCTACGAAGATCTGTCGATGTCGTTCGGTGGATGAGGTGGTTCGAGGGTCCCGGAAGACTCTGCTTCCATTGGTGTCGAATTTCCCTTTTTTCAAAACATGCAGCGAGCACCTCTCCTCCTGGTATGCGGAGCGCGCGTGCTGGATCAGGTAAATTCAGACGACGCAAACGGCCGCGGACTCGAGCGTCCGAGTGTCGGCGCACACGAAGCAACAAAGCAAGGCAGTGACACACATGGAAAGTAGTGAAGAGCGCGTCGAACTATCGGAGTGGGTGCAACTTTGGACGCAGTCCACAATCGACCTTGCCCTGTTTGCGTTGACCCCGCAGGGGTTCGTCGCCTCGTGGAATCCTGGCGCCGCATCGATCTACGGCTACGACGCATCTGAGATCGTCGGGCGGCACTACTCCGTCCTGTTCGCCTCCGATGCGCGCTCGGCCGAGACTTACGAAGCCGAACTACGCGACGCCCGCGAGCACGGCAGCCACACGACCGAAGGGTGGCGAAGGCGAAAGGACGGTTCGGTGTTCTGGGCAAGCGTGGTCACCACTGCCCTCATAAAGCCGGATGGGCATGTTCGCGGGTTCGTGAAGGTCGTCCGCGACGAGAGCGAGAAACGTCGCGCCCATGACGCCGTCATCGAGAGCGAGCGGCGCTTCAGGCTGCTCGTGCAGGGTGTGACCGATTATGCGATTTTCATGCTCTCGCCCGACGGACACGTGACTAACTGGAATCAGGGCGCGCAACGTATCAAGGGGTATGCGACGGAAGAGATCGTTGGGTCGCACTTTTCCCGCTTCTACACATCTGAAGACATCGAGGCTGGCGTGCCCCACCGGGCGCTCACCACGGCCGCCAGAGAAGGGCGTTTCGAAGCCGAGGGATGGCGTGTCCGCCGCGACGGTACCCGTTTTCGGGCACACGTGGTCATAGACGCGATACGGGATGAGTCGGGCACCTTGATCGGCTTTGCAAAGATCACGCGTGACGTCACCGAGAAATACGAGGCCCAACAAACGCTCGAGCAGACTCAGGCGGCGCTTTTCCAGGCGCAGAAGATGGAAGCAATCGGCAAGCTCACCGGGGGCGTGGCCCACGACTTCAACAACGTATTGCAAGTGCTGCGCGGCAATCTCGACCTGCTACTGAGCCGCGCCTCGTGTGACGAATGGTCAATCGCGCGTCTCGCCAACGCGCTCGATGCGGTCGAGCGCGGTGCCAAGCTCGCCTCGCAGCTGTTGGCCTTTGGCCGCCGTCAGGCGCTTCGGCCGGTCTCGGTGAATCTCGCCACCATGATCCGCGGCATGGACGATTTGCTGCGCCGCGCGATCGGGGAAACCATCGAGGTGGAAACGGTCGTGGCCGGTGGCCTGTGGAACGCAATGGTGGACTGGCATCAACTGGAAAACGTCGTCCTGAACCTGGCGATCAATGCCCGTGACGCGATGCCGGACGGCGGGAAATTGACGCTCGAGCTTGCCAATGCCATGCTCGACGATCGATATGTTCGCTCGCTTTCCGATGTGCCAGCCGGTCACTACGTGATGTTGGCCGTCACCGATACTGGCAATGGGATGACGCAGGAAATCCTTGAACGCGCCTTCGATCCGTTCTTTACGACAAAGCCTGAAGGAGAAGGCAGCGGGCTGGGCTTGAGTATGGCCTATGGATTCGTCAAGCAGAGCGGCGGCCATATCCGCATTTACAGCGAACCGGGACACGGCACGACAATCCGCATCTATCTCCCCAGGTCGACGGCGCAGGCTTACGAGCCGGTGCGCCGTACGACCGGCCCGACACCCGGTGGAAACGAGATCGTCCTCGTCGTGGAAGACGACCACAAGGTTCAGGCGACGGTCATCGAGATGCTGAAGGAACTCGGTTATGGTGTGCTGAAAGCGGACAACGCAGAGCAGGCCCTCGCTGTCGTGAGCAGTGGCATGCATGTCGATCTTCTTTTCACTGATGTGGTTATGCCAGGAACGCTCAAGAGCCCCGAGATGGCTCGGCAGGCAAGGCGGCTACAGCCTGACTTACGCGTGCTCTTCACATCGGGCTACACGCAAAACGCCATCGTCCACGCGGGGCGTCTCGATGAAGGCGTAGAGCTTCTGAGCAAGCCCTATAGTCGCGAAGACTTGGCGTTCAAGATTCGACACGTGCTCGGTTCTCCCGGTGAGACGCTCGCGAAGGACAATGCCAGGGCGAGCGAACTGCAGGCCGCACAAACGCCGGCTCAGAACATCCTGGTGGTCGAGGACGACCCTTTGGCCTGCGAAGCCGTGTGCGAGCTGATCGAACTGCTGGGCCATCGGGTGTCTGCCACGGCGCACGCTTCGGGAGCGCTGACAGCGCTGGACCAGCGCCGGTTCGATGTGCTGCTCACCGATATCAACTTGCCCGACATGTCGGGCCTGGAGTTAGCGAAGCAAGCGAAAGCGATGTGTCCAGGCCTTGGAGTGATCTTTGCCTCAGGGAGCACCATCCCGCCGCAAATGCAACCCAGCTTCGCATGGTCCGAGCTTCCGAAGCCTTTCACTCTTGGTCAATTGGAGGCCGCGATACGAGCCGCGATCGCACCGCATCCGACATCTGTGCCAAAAGGCTCTATCTAGGTCCGACGGTAACAGATCCGGCCGGTCGTTCGAACATCTCTGTTCCGTGTTTGGCACTGTCAGAGAGCGGCTCAAGTGGATCGACACACCTCGTTCGTCGAAGCAGTAATTCGCAACGACGGCCAATCGAACATCTTGTTTCGATCCACAAGACACAGACCTGAATCGACCGGTTTAAGCGGTTAACGAGCGCAGATCAGCGGGTCACTTATCGACGTTCCGCGATTACCGTCGAGGGGACGGTCAGTCAAGAGGATGGCATAAGGATTGCGCGACTACGGTGGGCCGTGAATGCGTTTCGAAGCGCGAAGCGGCCCCGTTCGTCACGCGGCAGGTGCCGCAACACGCCCAGTGCACATTCGATGCGCTGAGACTTTGAGGCGAAGGACAACAGTGACGCTTAGTCGCTCCGCTCGGTCGCTCCAAGGTGACTTCTCATAATCATTGTGTACGCGGTGCCGGGACGGGCTGCGTATGTGCCCACTGAAAGGAGCCGTTGATATGTTCGTCCATAACAAACGCTTGCAATACACCGTCCGCGTTGCGACGCCGAACCCCGGTCTGGCTAATCTACTACTGGAGCAATTCGGCGGGCCGCAAGGCGAACTAGCCGCTGCGTGCCGCTACTTCACCTAGGCGGTCGGTGAAGACGATCCTGGCCGGAAGGATCTGTTGTTCGACATTGCTACTGAGGAACTCAGCCACCTCGAAGTCATCGGTTCGATTGTGGCAATGCTCAACAAAGGGGCGAAAGGTCAACTGGCCGAGGGCGTCGAGCAGGAGGCGGAGCTTTACAGGTCGCTCACCGGCGCCGGCAATGACTCGCATATCACCTCGATTCTGTACGGCGGCGGCCCGTCGCTGACCAACTCGGCAGGCGTACCTTGGACTGCAGCGTACATCGACACGATCGGTGAGCCCACTGCCGACTTGCGTTCGAATATCGCCGCCGAAGCCCGCGCGAAGATCATCTATGAACGGCTTATCAACGTCACTGAAGACCCTGGCATCAAGGACGCACTGGGCTTTCTGATGACGCGTGAGATCGCGCACCAGAAGTCGTTCGAAAAAGCGCTGCATTCCATTCAGCCGAACTTCCCGCAAGGCAAGTTGCCAGGTAACCCGGAATTCACAAGCGTGTACTTCAACATGTCCAAAGGGGGCGACGCTCGCGGTCCGTGGAACGAAGCCGGCGACTGGGAATTTGTGGAGGACCCACAGCCGGCTGTCGACGGTGGCGACGGAACGGCAACCGTTACGGTGTCTGAAGAAGACGTGCAGGTGCTTCAGTCGATGGCCTCGCGCACCGCATCCGATCCAACCACCGACCCGACCACCGGCGCGGACCTTGGCTCGGGTAAAGCTGTCTGAGTGCAGCAGAGAGCGTCTGACGCATGGACCGCGCTTGGGCGCGGTCCGACCCATAATCGACTTTATATGCCCACTGTTACATCAGAACGGACTTGCCAGTTCATCGGGAGCCGATTGATTAGATCGCAACGGCAGTAGTACCTTCGGCGCTCAGTTGGGGCCGCGTCGAACGACAGCGCAGACCTCGCCCTGTTGCACCCTCGGGCGGCGATGGCCGCGTTCGGTGCCGTTTGTCGTGCGTCGTCACAGTCTGCCGTCGAATCGCTGCGCACGAGGGACACGGAACGGCGTCAGGAGCACCGATGCGCGCATCATCTTGCCGCGTTTCGCCACCCTCAGCTACAACGTCGTCCGCGCTCTCCGGCAATTTCATTCCGCGGCGGGCGCAGCTATCGGGCGCGCCGCGGCCCATAGCTGCGCCCCGGCAGGTGTCGTTAATTCACGCTTCGCTTTCCAGCTTGCTTCACGGCCGGCGTTCCAGCCTCTTCTTCGGACACTTGTTGCTCGGCCAACAACGTCAGTTTTTCGTCCGTTGCCTTTTCTTCTTTTAGCGTTTCAAGCAGCAGATTCATCGCGTCGGTGTAGCCTAGCTTTTTTGCGAGCGCCGCTAACGTCCCATAGGTCGCGATTTCGTAGTGCTCGACTTTCTGCGCAGCTGCAATCAAGGCCGCGTCGAGAATGGGCCCCTGCTCGATTTCTTCAATCTGCTCCTGCCCCTCCTCAACGAGCCCCTCCATTGCAACGCACTTTACGCGCTTGAGCTTGATGTCCGTGTTTTCGACCACCTGGTCAATTCGCTCGATCTGCCCCTGTGTTTCTTCAAGATGGGTCTTGAAGGCGGCGGCAAGCTCAGGATTGGTCGCAGCTCGGGCGAGCTTGGGAAGCGCCTTAGTCAGCTGTTTCTCGGCACTATAGACGTCCGACAGCGCATGCACGAACAAGTCGTTTAAGGTTTTTGCAGCCATGAATTTCTCCGGTTGGTTTGTAGCGGCCCGCTTTTCAGCGGACGCACCCATGCATCAAAGGACCCTTTATTCCTCTCGCCGAAAGCACCGGACTACGTCTCCCGCGCCTAGACATGGTCCGGTGTAACCGCGGTATTGGAAGCAGTGCTTGTTCAGCAATGGATATGCCGCGTCCCAGAGCGCGCGATAGCGTAAGTCGGGTATACACCCATCACGCGGTCGTTACTTCACCCCCTTCTTTGCCGCCAGCGCTTGCGCCATCTCGAGATGATGCTGGATAGTCGGCAGCGCCTTTGCGGCAGCTTTTTTCAGATCTGCATTCTGTCCCTCTTGAGCTTCTTTCTGAAAGGCTGCGACCGCCTTTTGGTGTCCTTCGACACCAACGGTCTTGATATAGGCAGCGTCGAACGCCTTCCCTTTCAACGGTTTGAGCGCGTCGAGCACTGCGGGATCCGAATTATCTTTGGGAACTACGACGCCGTGCGGCGCCGCCATCTTGAGCTGAACCGTCAGCTTGGTGTGGTCAATCATCATCTGATGGGCGAAGTCTTTAACGTCCTTGTCCTGGGACTGCTTCGTGGCGAGCTTTGCCGTGTCGATCTCGGTCGAACTTGATTCGGATGCGGCCTGCACGAACGCTTTGTCGACTGGAGAGAGGTCGTTGGCTTGTGTCGTACTCGCAGCTTGTGTTTGAGCGAAGGCTGGCGAGAAAGCGCCAAGTAGCGCGACGATTGTCGTTGCGCGGATAGCCATATTTGTTTTCACGGGATGCTCCCTGGATTGAAATGTCGGGCTTAAGAATGAGCAACTGCTGTGCCGAGGCCTCGGCCTTCTTGTCCGCCGAGTGCGTGCGTTGCCAGGTCGCGGCTGAGGCATGGTCGATGCTGAAGGTAGTTGCAGGAAATGCGAATGGGAAGTTTCCTTCTTATCGGCGACTAAAACCAGACAGGCCTGCTAATGAACAACGCCGAATCCAACCTCACTCAGTCGCAACCGAGGGATATTCAGGCGAAGACGCCTCCTGAGACGCCTGCGACCGAGACCGACCGGGCCGATCTAGAAGTCATGGTGAGAGGTTACGTCGGCGCGGACGCGCCACCGTTGTCGTACGACGGACCCAGCGGGACCAAAATCCGCTGCCATCGGTCGGTAGCGACGTATGGATCATAAATTCAGGTTCGCGGCAACGAATTGCAGGACCGACAGACCGGAGGCGACATGCGTGCGACCATAACACTCCTTGGATGCGGCGCCCCGCCGATCGACCCATCCCGTGTGCTCGCACTCATGGCTGACGAGGGGCTTGTTTGCAGTCACCAGCTGGGTCAGCGGCGTCTCGAATTTAACTGCTATGGCGAAGCCTCGGCGTTTCGCCGATTCGCGTCGCGGGCAATGATGCTGCCCGGCGTTACTTCCGTCACGTTGCAGCGTACCGACTGTGTCGAGCAACGCAGCCCGAGTGCATCGTATTAGTTTCCATCGGGCAGTATTGCCACCGGCAGCGAGCGTTTTTGCCACGTCGCCTCGTAAAAGCATTTGATGTTAGAGGTGATTTCGGCAGTGACTTCCTTGCCTTCGAGAAAGTCGTCGATATTTTTGTAGCTGATACCGTAGCTATCTTCGTCGGGACGCTGAAGGGTCAGCAATTCCAGATCCGCGGTGGGCACTTTCATGACCAAACGATCCTCGGCGCCCAGCGACCGGGCCAGCGCACGGACGCGACGCTTCGTCAGGCCAGAAAGCGGCAGTACGTCGTACGGGCGCTCGTCCAGCTTCACGATGGGCAATTGACGGCGGCAAGCGAAGGCCCAGGAAAAGCGTAGAAATTCACTGTATTGCCCCGCATATAGGCATGGATTGAGCGTGCCGTCGCAAGCGACCATCCCAGCCGGATAAGGTCGTTGGCGGGATTCCAGATGACCGCCCGGCCTGCTAACGGCTCCCGGATCATCCAAATTCTATGTCGGGCACAAGGCTGTCCAGGACAATCCCAAAAGGAGGTAAAACGGGCCAAGCGTCGCCACATTGAGTTGATTTGACGTAACGGAGCTCACCTTGCAATCTGGCCCGCCCTTTGCCGGCGCCTCGCCACGTTTGATGTTCGTCGCGCGATGAACTCAGCGGCTCAGCGGGCTGGGCGATGGGTTGTGTTCATTCTAAAGCTCCGGCCGCGCGAGATCCCCGTCGACAATCGCAATGCCGCGCTGCTGCGCCGCCGCTACGGCGCCCGTACTCGTACTAAACGGGCCGATGTCTGGGGCGCCATCAAACGGATAAAGCAGTCGGCCGTCAGTCTTGCGCACCACCTTCAAGGTTCCGTAGAACCCACTCGAAAGCGATCCGCGATAAGAGGCATATATTTGGAAGTCGCTTTGAGAGTGACCAGGCATCGCAGGCACAGATTTCGACTGGAAGAGAACGATTTTAGGGCGTCTACCGGTTGCACCCATCAAGGCTCCTCGCGCTTCAGGCTGTTCAACCGTGTCCAGCAAATGCCGGTCCTTAACACCGCACGGGCTCATGTTCAGCCTGGAGCTGCCGGAAAGCGCCGCATCCGGCGATGCCTCGATAAGGCTTTGCGGCGATAGCGATCATTTCTTCCTCTCCGATAGAGTCTGCGCGGCGATAAATGCATTGAACTCGAGCTCATGCATCTTCATGCGTCTTTCTGGTTGTCTTTAGTTCGCGCTCCCATTGCGCCCATAGACTACTGCTCTCGCCGTTCTTGTCGTTGAGATAAACGGCGAGTGCCGCGCCAAGGAGCAACAGAACCACCGTCGTCGTTAACATTTCCGCCACCTTCCAGAACGGGTTCACCACATTGCGTCGCCACATGCGCGCCGATGAAACGCGCGCGGTGGAGGGCAGGAAGAGCCACTTCCGGGTCCTTCCCGCGGCCGCGATCATCGTTTCATAGTATGACGAAGGACTTGCTCGCGTCGACGTGAATTTCAATTAGGAATGGCGAATGTCTGTAGATCGGCACCCAAGCGTGCGTCCAGCGCCACCGACGACATTTGATGGGCACGACGCTTGCGCTGCTTGAAAGGCCGCGGCTGAAAGCGGGCTTTACGCGTTCACTTACTATTTGGATGATCCCATGAAACTTCTAACCACTCGAGATGGACTGCCCCGGCTGTCATGGGCCTCAATAATCGCTGGCGTCATCCTTTCGATGGTCGTCTACCTCATCATGAGCGTTCTCGGTACGGCCATTGGGGCATCGCTGCTGTCGCCAATGTCGAAGCCCGATCCGTTGCACGGGTTTGGCTTTGGGTCCGGGGTTTGGGTCATCGTCACCACGGTACTGGCAGTCTTTGTTGGCTCCTACTACGCAGGCCGCTGCGCACCGGTGCTGGGGTGGCTGCACGGCCTATTGTCCTGGGCGGTGATGACGCTGCTTATTGTGTACGGCATGACGTCGCTGATCACCGGCGCGGTCAGTACTGCCGGCAGTGTCGCCGCAACGACGGCGCAGGTAGGCGCGACTGCCGGAAACCAGGCGGGCACCAACACGTCGATGGTTGATACCGCGAAACAGCAAGTACAAGCGGCAGTCGCCTCGGCAGCATCGGCCGCGTCAGGTCCGCAGGCCGAGCAAACGGCGCGTGAGACGGCCGATACAGCTGCTCGGGGCGTGGCGCGTGCGAGCTGGTTCTCCTTTGCCGCGCTTGTCGTGGGCGCGATCATCGCAATCGTCTCTGGCGGCGCCGGCTTTCGCCACCAGCCGCCGTTTGAAGAAAGCGCCGGCACAGCAACTGGCGTTGATCCGTCACCGGGGCGCAACCGTGCAGTGCCAAGAGACGGTCGTGCATGAGGGAACGGTGCTGTGGCTTGCGACCCGGATCCGGGAGACGTGCTGATGAGAAGGAGTTATGCGTGAAGAAGAACCTTCCGCTGCGGTACCAGCGCCTGATCCTTCCGACGCAGTGCTAGCAGTGCGGTTGGGCAGAGACCACGTGCATAGACCTGTTGGTCCTTTGACATGTTCTGGATAACTTGAAATGGCACAAACGACAACCGGGGTATTAGTTCGTTTTCGGCGGCATTGATGAACCTAAGGAAGTCGGCCGCTAGCACGAAAGGGCCTCCAGGTTCGTAAGTGTCGGTCGCCTTTCATTGGATCTAGTTACTCATGACCGCTCCCATCCCATTAGGCCGGTGAACGTGGCATGTGCACGATGAATCGAGTCCCGCGTTCCGTCGATTCGACGCTTATCCTGCCCTGGTGCGCGAGGGCAATGCAGCGGCAGATGTAAAGGCCCAGGCCCACACCGGCTGCGGTCCCACTGTGGTTAGGAGAAACCGCCCTTGTCAGCGGATCGAAAAGCGTAGGAAGCGCGGCCTCCGGTATCGGATCGCCTGCGTTCGAAACGATCACGGTCACCTGTTCGTCTTGACCCTTAGCTTCGACGACAATCGGACCCGAGCCATATCGCACGGCATTGGTCAGCAAATTGACCATCAACTGTCCGAGCCGGCTCGCATCCCATCGGCCTTGCAGTGTGCCCCCAAGACGCAGGTCGATGTGCGCATTTGGGTATGACGCGCGCACTTCGTCCGCCGCGTCGGCACAGATACGCCCCATATCCTGCGACGTAAAGCTGACCGGCATTGCGTCACCCAGACGGGTGCGTGTGAAGATGAGCAAGTCGTCGATCATCTGTTTCATGCGCATTGCTCCGCGCTGTACGAATGCGACCGCTCTCACACTGGCTGAAGACAGGCTTTCGTCGTGCAGAAGCACTTCGCTCGAGTTAAGTATCGCGCCAAGCGGGGAGCGCAGGTCGTGTGCAAGCACGCCGGCAAACAGGTCCCGGATGCGCGCCGTCCGATACGCGTAGTGTCGTACCGATTCCGCGAGCACTTGATCGATTGCCTCATTGAAACGAATCATTTCCTGAAACGCTATAGCACCGTCTGGTGAGGTCTTCTGCCAGCGTCGCAACACCGTGGCCCGCAGCGCACGAAACTCTGCCACGACATCGTTGATACCGAAACCATGCGAGAGACGAGCCTCTGCGTGCTGCTGCGCGACGCGATCGAAGCTCGTTTCCCGTTCCTGCTGTTCGCCCCGCGACTTGCTCTGCTGCTGCGCTGGGCTCTGGGTGTCGCGCATGTCGGCGGCAATCGCGCTCAATATCTCGGCGGCCGAATCACGCAGTTGCGTTTCAGAGAGCTGGCTGCCCTCTTGGCTGAGTGCAAGGGCGTAGCCGGTCCAGTCGTCAATCAGCCCGGAAAGATCGGCTTCAATGAAGTTGGCGAGGCTCATTGATTCTCCAAATCAGAAGTGCGATGCCGTGTCGCGGTTGCCGTCATGCCGACGGAGCAAACTGGGCCGAGGGCGCCCGGGCCGCGGTCGGATTATTCCTCTCCGGTCCGGCCAAGTCGCCAACGTCGTTTGCGCTATCGTAGCCTATCGCAAGCCACCCAAATCCTGCCCGTCTGAATTCAGCCGACCGCGCCGCCCGCAGGCCCCCGCGCCGCGCCCAACACGAAAGAGCGCCCAAGTTCCAGAACTTCCAGGGTCCGGTGCCACCTCAAGGCAGCGCCAGATCGCGTCTTGCGTTTGCGGAGTTGTGTGCAGCGTCTCCAGGTCGGAAGCGAGTTACTGCTCGAGCGACTGCATCAGGCGCGCGAGATCCCGCGGCTCGACGTGGATGAGTCCGCCTTTCGGGCTGTCAATGTCCGCGATGAGCGCGAGCGACAGCGCGACCGTCACCGGAAGAATCGTAATGAGCAGCCCTTTGCGCAGGTTGCCCTTCGCGCCATAACCTTGCACCACGCAACCGAGCAGCGCGATGATGATCATCAGATACCACGCGCCCAGGGGAATGTGATTGATGCGCGCGGCCTCGGCGTAGTCCTGCGAGTTCAGGACGTCGTTCATGCCAGCAACGACAAGCGCGCCGATCGGTGTCGGCTGCTCTTTCGCAACTTGTGTCACGAGCTGCCACAGTTCCGTTTCGACATTTGCCGTATCGCGGACGTTTTTCGCGAGCTCCTCGGGCGAGCGCGTCCGGTAGTTTGCCAGTCTCAGCTTCGTGTAATGGAGCAGTGCCGACTTGATCTTCGCGCCGGCGGCCGCTCCGGCAAGATCCGCGCGCGAATATTCTGTGCCAATGGCATTGGCTTCGCTTTCCTCCAGCGTCTTGCGCAGGTCGTAGCGATTCACCGCCATTGAAAGGCTGAACCCGACCAGCAGCGCGAGCAGCGTCAAAGTGGATGTCTGGATGAGGTTTAAGTCTTCGCGATCTTCCGCTGGCAGCACGGCGATGCGCCGCAGCGCGTACGCACCGAAGGCCACCGCGCCGATGAACAGCACGAGAAGCACGACGAACAACACCTCCGGGTGATCGACGAACGCAGTCATTCGCTGCCCCTGTGACGCAGGTTAAGTGGAAGCGGCCTTATTCGAGCCGCGCGGGCAAGGGGCCAAGGAAAATTGCCTTGATTTTTCCGCGGCAGAATACTCGCGACAGCTCGGCGATGACGCATGAAGATCAACATCACTAGAAGGATCTGCACGGCCAGGAAGCGGCTAGTTGGCAACGGCCCGGTCTGCTGACTGGCTGCGTGCGGGCCGGGCGCCTCCTTCCAGACTTCATAGACCCGTTCGACATAACGGACGATAAGCGCGAGGAGTGCGTATATCAGCGCCTTCCATGCGAGCGGTTTGTCGGCAAAGCGATTGTTGAACGCAAGCATGTCTGCGACCCGAACGGACTTCCCAAGGATGAGCGATGCGATCAGCACCCGTGTCGACGTCGGCAGTGAGACGCCTGTGCCTCTGATCATCAACCCGCGCACGTTTCGACTGCGCCTTGCTTTCTCCTGGTCAGCGCTCCGGGCATCGACTCCGTGAGCGATGAAGCGTCATACGGCTACGAGTGCTTAATGCGAACGTGAAGCATCAAGTCCTTGAAGGGATAATGCTAAAACACTGATTCGATAGTTTTTTAAATCTATCAATGCGCTCTTTCAATCAGGGAAGTCTATTGGTCGAGCGTCTGACGCGCGTACCGCATGAGTCTTACCGTATTTGCGCCTTGTGCCTGGCTGTCTCTTTTGGCAATCGATACGGTGCATTGTCGATGGCAGGCCTTAGAACCGAATGCGCGCGCCTATAAATGGACCGGCAGTCCGTACGTTGTAGTAAAAGGAAGACGTGTTGTAATCCTGTGCGAGTATGCGGAAACCACCACTCGCGCTGACCGTTTTTGTTGCATCCCAGAGAATCGTTGCAATGAGTTGCCAGGAGTAGTTGCTGCCTCCCGCGCCGACGTCGGCGGAGCCCCATACAGACCATCTGTCCGATAACTGGTAGGCGGCCCGCACACCGAACAGCCCATCGACCCAATCGACATTCGTGCCTCGCGCGGCGCCCGCCGGCAACAGGCGACTCGTTGAAAAGGTCAGGTCCGCGTTGAGATTCGTGTATCGGAGGCCAGCGTATAGATCTACCGGCATCGTTTCGCTTTGCAAGATGCGGTATCCGCCGGCAAGCTGTACGACACTGTTTTCGAGTTTCAGCCTTGCCGTGCCCAGCGCGCCACCCAGAATCGGATCCGAATCCCTGCCCATGCTGATGTAGAACCCGTCGAAAATAATCGACCAGCGTTGCTTGCGTGCTTCGAAGGTGCCCATCACGCCAAAATCCAGATTGCTCAGGACGTTGGAGAAGTGAACATTCACGTTCTGCGCCGGGATGACATTCCCCACACGAATCGTGCCGCTTTGTCCCGCCATCCAAAGATAGGGCGTAACCGAAAACTGCCAACCGTCGTGTTCCTGAGGCGCGGATCGCTGCTGTGCGTTGCACGTTATTCCAAAGGAAAGCATTAACACGCCGGAGATCCACATCGCGTTCACGTTCGACGATTCGCAATGCATGTGACCACCTCATCGTGGAGTTGTGAGCATCGAGTGCAGATTGAACCGCGGGGCATGCGGGCGATATCGTTCTAGTAGTTCTTCAACCTCGTCGCAGTCGCTAGCCGCCCTCGTCAGGGCTTGCGCAACGGCCTCGGCACTCATGCCCCATAGCCGCTCGCATGCTCAACTGCTCGTTCGAACGTCTGCGGTGTTTGCGCCCGTCACCGGTACTTCGACGAAAGCCGCGGCTCTTCCCGCCTGCAGAAACTGGTCCGGCGTCGTAGTTTCGAACAGATGCATCGCCCGGCTGATGATGCCCGTCCAGCCCGTCTGGTGGCTGGCGCCGAGCCCGGCTCCGTTGTCACCGTGGAAGTACTCATAGAACAGCAGGCAATCACGCCAGTGCGGATCCTCCTGAAACTTCCGAGTGCCGCCATGAACCGGCCGGCGGCCGTCGCTGCCGCGCAGGAAGATGCTCGCCAGCCTTCGGGTGATCTCCTCGGCGACTTCGTAGAGCGTCATGTGACGCCCGGAGCCGGTCGGGCATTCCACTTTGAAATCGTTGCCGTAGTAGCTGAAATACTGCAGCAGCGCGCGGATAATGAGCCCGTTCACCGGCATCCAGATAGGACCGCGCCAGTTGGAATTGCCGCCGAACATGCCGGTGTCGGATTCTGCCGCCAAGTATGAAACCCGGTATTCCTGCTCACCCGTGCGGTAGACGTAGGGATGCTCCGCGTGGTATCGGGACAGCGATCGGATGCCGTACGGACTCAGAAATTCGTTCTCGTCCAGCATCTTCGACAGGACGCGTCGCAGGTTCGCTTCGTTGAGAATCGAAGCCATGCGGCGGTCGGCGACTCCCTTAGCCGTCAGGTCGTGGATCGAAGCCATGATCTCAGGACGCGCCGCGAGAAACCGCTTGAGATTCTCGAAAGCATGGGGATATTTCTCCACCAGCGCTCCATCGAACGAGGTGACGGCGCATAGCGGCAGCAGCCCCACCATGGAGCGCACTGTCAGCCGCTCGGAGCGGCCATCGGGCAACCGCAGCACATCGTAGAAGAACCCGTGTTCTTCATCCCACATGCCGCCGCTCTCTCCGGTGCGCAGCATCGACGATGCAATCCACAGGAAGTGAGATACGAACTTCACGCACATGTCGACGTAAGCAGGGTTGTTCAAGGCAAGCTGCACCGCGATCTCGAGCATGTTCTGGCAGAAGAGCGCCATCCATGCGGTGCCGTCCGCCTGTTCCAGATATCCGCCCGTAGGCAGCGGTGCGCTTCGGTCGAAGACACCGATGTTGTCGAGGCCGAGAAAGCCGCCTTCGAACACATTGTTGCCCGTACGATCCTTGCGGTTCACCCACCACGTGAAGTTCATCAGCAGTTTGTGGAACGACCGCTCGAGCCAAAGAAGATCTCCGCGCCCATAG
Organism: Caballeronia turbans; assembly: GCA_001544655.2. Lineage (GTDB taxonomy): Bacteria > Pseudomonadota > Gammaproteobacteria > Burkholderiales > Burkholderiaceae > Caballeronia > Caballeronia turbans. The sequence goes on along the minus strand of FCOD02000007.1, from coordinate 78,826 downwards.
CGGTATTGCTCGAGGCGATAGGCAAAGATCGTCGCCCAGGCGTGCACCGGTGGATTGACGTCGCCGAAGTTCCACTCGTACGCCGGAAGCTGCCCGCTCGGATGCAGATAACGCTCTCGCAGCATCAGGTCGAGTTGCTGCTTGCCGAAATCTTCGTCCACGAGAGTCAGCGCGAGAACGTGGAAAGCGAGATCCCACGCTGCATACCACGGGTATTCCCATTTGTCGGGCATCGAGACGATGTCCGCGTTGTACATGTGATGCCAGTGATCGTTGCGTGGCGCCCGCCGCTTGGGATCGAACGGGTCCGAGCCGCGTTCGGTCAGCCATTTGTCGACGTCGTAGTAATAGAACTGCTTTGACCACATCATGCCGGCAAGCGCCTGGCGCATCACATTCGTGGCGTCCGCATCCAGCGAGGCGGGAATGACCTTCGCGTAGAACTCGTCGGCTTCGCGGTGGCGCGCTTTCATCACTTCGTCGTAAGCGCTACCGAACGCCTTGCTGAAGCCGTCATCTGCCGAGGTCTGGTGCTCTGGCGTATCGCGGACAAGGCGCATACGGACGGCGAGCGACTCGCCCGAGCCGACCGTCATCGAATAGTGTGCGGCGGCCTTCGTCCCGCGCTTCTCCGGATTCACCGCCGCTTCTTGTCCGTGAACGACGTAGCGGTCGATGCCATCCTTGACGTACGGCGTCCGGTTTGCAGTGCCATAAAGGCGCTCGGTATTGGTTTCGTTTTCCGTGAAGAGAAGCGAAGCGGCGCCTTCGCAATAGAGCCGCCAGGCGCCGAGATCGGGGTGAGAGACAGCGATGACGCTATCCGTGTTGCTTGCCCACGCCTGGCGAAGCGATGGCCGAGCCACGTTTTCGGCCCATGACCAGATGTCTCGGAACCAGAGTGTCGGCAGGACATGTAGTGCGGCCGCGTCCGGACCCCGATTGATCGCGGTGATCCGAATCAGAATGTCTTCCGCTGAGGCCTTGGCGTACTCGACAAAGACATCGAAATAGCGGTCTTCGTCGAATACGCCCGTATCGATCAGTTCGTACTCGAGTTCCTGCCGGCTTCGCTGACGATTCGTCTTCACGAGGTCGTCATAGGGATACGCGGCCTGCGGATACTTGTACAGATACTTCATGTAGGAATGAGTCGGCGTCGAGTCGAGGTAAAAGTAATACTCCTTGACATCCTCTCCGCGGTTTCCTTCGCCATTTGTCAGGCCGAACATCCTTTCTTTCAATATCGGATCGTGACCGTTCCATAGGCTCACGGCGAAGCACAGAAGCTGCTCATCGTCGGAGATGCCGGCCAGTCCGTCTTCACCCCATCGGTACGCCCGCGAGCGCGCCTGATCGTGATTGAAATAGTTCCAGGCGTCGCCGGATTCGCTATAGTCCTCGCGCACCGTGCCCCACTGTCGTTCAGACAGATAGGGTCCCCATTTCTTCCACGGTGTGACGCCGCTTCGGGCTTCAACGAGCCGGTCATGCTCTGCAGTCACTTGACACCTCCTTCCACTGCGCAACGCCCGGCTGTTTCAGCCGGGGCCGGGATGGATGCCATCGGGCGACGCTTATGCCCGCTCAGTGATGAGCGCCCCCACCCGCATCGTCGAGTTGGCGCAGCACCGCGTCGAGGTTGAATGACGCAGGCTTCTGACGCGGAGGAAACGCCTTGAAGTTTTCGATCTGCGAGGCGACGACCGCCTGCATCGCATACACCAGATAGGCGTGGGAGATCATCCAGTCGTAGTACGTGTTCGAACTCTCATCCGCACGCTCGAATGGATCGCGCCGAAGATTGAACATCTTCGGAATCCGCAGCCGGACGAAAGGTTCCGCCCAGCATGCCAACTGTTTGGCGCGCTGCTCCAGCAGCACCATTTTCCAGTCACGCACGCGGATGGCCATTACGTCGCCGTCGTCGCTGATATAGAAGAACGAATCGCGCGGGCTTTCCTTCACTTCGCCCATCAGATAAGGAAGCATGTTGAAACCGTCCAGATGGACCTTGTACGTTTTCTCGCCGACGTTGTATCCCTGAAGCAGCTTTTCTTTTACCTCCGGCTCGCCAGCCGCCGCGAGCAAGGTCGTCATCCAGTCCTGGTGCGTGACTATGCCGTTGAGAACCGTGCCGGCAGGGATTTTCCCCGGCCATCGAACGAACGCCGGAACACGCCAGCCGCCTTCCCAGTTGGTATTCTTTTCGGACCGGAAGGGCGTGATGCCCGCGTCCGGCCAGCTATTGAAGTGAGGGCCATTATCGGTCGAGTACATCACGATGGTATCGTCGGCAATGCCCAACTCGTCGAGCTTCGCAAGCATCTTGCCGATGTTCTCGTCGTGCGCAACCATGACGTCGTTATAGTCGCCCTGTCCGCTCTTGCCCTTGTGCTTCTCCGCACAGTGAGTGCGGAAATGCATGGCCGTCGTGTTGTACCAGACGAAGAATGGTTTGCCTTCGTTGTGCGCCTTGTCGATGAATGCGCACGCGAGTGTCGTCGTTTCTTCGTCGATCGTCTCCATGCGCTTTTTGGTCAGCGCACCGGTGTCCTCGATTCTCTGACCGCCCTTTCCATCAGCGTGGCAGTGGAGCACACCTCTCGGACCGAAGCGTTTCCTGAACGCAGGATCCTTTGGATAATCCGGATCTTCGGGCTCCTCTTCCGCATTCAGGTGATAGAGATTGCCGAAGAACTCGTCGAATCCATGCATGGTGGGCAGAAATTCATCCTTGTCGCCCAGATGATTCTTGCCGAACTGCCCGGTGACGTAACCCAGCGGCTTGAGCATCTGCGCAATGGTCGGGTCCTCCGCTGACAAACCGACATCCGCACCCGGCATGCCGACCTTGGTCAGTCCCGTGCGGATCGGATTCTGTCCGGTAATGAATGCTGCGCGGCCAGCCGTGCAACTTTGCTGAGCGTAGTAGTCTGTAAATGCCACGCCCTCATTGGCAATGCGATCGATATTGGGCGTGCGATAACCCATCTGCCCGCGGCTGTTGAAGCTGATATTCCACCATCCGATATCATCGCCCCAAAGAATCAGAATATTCGGCTGCTTTGTCGCCATGATTACTTCCACTCCTTTTCAGATAGCGCCCGCTGAGCTTTGCGCAGCCGGGCGAAGGATGCATCAATCACCGAACCGAGCCAGAATGCCGCTCGCCGGCCCCTGCTCTGTGAGCTCGTAACGGCCACCGACGTCATTGGGCACCACCTGACCCATCATGAGGTGCGCCGCTCTTCACTGCTCCCTGAGTTGAACGAACGACGCGGCGCGTTGTCGCCGTGGCAGAATTTGAACTTCCTGCCACTGCCGCATGGACAAGGCGCATAAGGTCCGCGCCGTTTATCTTCGATGGCGGTTATCGCCATCACATCGGACGGCGGCCGGCCATCGTGCAGGAGTTTCGCCATCGTCTCCATTGCATGGCGCGACTGCGTAAAGAACAACTCGAGACCGGGGCACAAATAGTTATGCCCTGCTTCACCGTCCCGTGAAAGCGCGAAACGGTCCTTCGGACATCCGCCGTTGCACAACGTCCTCACCGCGCAGCTTCTGCACTGGGCCGTGAGCGAACTGCGTTTGTCCAATCCAAACCTGCGTTGTTCGGCCGACGCAATGAGTTCGAGCATATGCGTTTCGTGGATATTGCCCAACCGATATCCGGGCTCGACGAAGTGATCGCAGGAATACAGATCTCCGTTGTATTCGAGCGCAGGGCCGAGGCCGCAAGTCGGAGCGTGAATGCACAGCAAATGACGGCCGAAGAAGGCCTCGAGCGTCACATCGAACAATTGCACGAAGACGCGTCCGACGTCCCGGCGTACCCACTCTTCGAATACATCCATGAGGAAGAGCCCGTACTGTTTCGCGCCGACCGAACGATCGGTGACGAGATTGCCGGTCTGCGTGTACAGCACGCGCTTGTGGCCCGCCCGCTCGCTCCAGCCGCGGTTCGCGAGTTGAATCGTCTGTTCAGTTGCGCGCTCGATGATAGGGATGAATTGAATCCACTTTGCGCCGAGTTCATCGCGAAAGAAGCGATAAACCGAGCGGCCATGCCGTTCATTGGCGGAATGGACCGTGCACAGGATGTTGAACTCGACGCCGTGCCTGCGCAGTTGGTTCCAACCCTTCATGACCAGTTCGAAAGTGCCCTGCGCGCGGCGATCGACACGAAACGTGTCATGGATTTCACGCGGACCATCGACACTCAGGCCCACGAGAAAGTGATGCTCTTTGAAGAATTCGCACCATTCGTCATCAAGAAGAATGCCGTTGGTCTGAAAAGTATGATTAACCACCTGTCCAGGCTTGCGGTACTTTTCGACGTATTCGACCGCGTGCCGGAAGAACTCGACCCTCATGAGTGTCGGTTCGCCGCCTTGCCAGGCCACGGTGACCTCTGGCGTGCGATGCGATTCCAGCAATTGGCGAATATAGGTTTCGAGCGTCGCCTGAGACATCCGATGCTTTTCATTCGGATACAGCGCCTCTTTCGACAAGAAAAAGCAGTATTTGCAATCGATGTTGCAGGTCGAGCCGCTCGGCTTGGCCAGCAAATGAAAACGCGGCGGCGCATCCGGCGGCCGGCTCTCAGCCAGTTGGGGATTTGCAATGCTCGATGACGAAGCGCGTGACTGCAACGTGGCCTCCATTCGCCGTACACTCCTCAGCTGTCAAAGTGCCGATGATTGCCCGAGACCGCGGACCGGGCGCCTCAAGATTCGGCGGGGTTGGAATTGAAGCAGAAAGTCCTGGCAAAGACGTGATACGTATTTAAGACAGCTTGCAAGGCGAAAGCAAATTCAATTTCACGGTTTGCGAATAAAACGTATTGGCGAGAACGACCGTCTCGCGCGAGGGTCACTCGTACGTCACTCGAGGCACGCAATGCCCCGAGGAGTTGTTGGTGCCGTGCCGCAACCAGCGATATGGGAGTAGATACATGAGAAACCCCTGCCATTCGCCGCGTCTTTGAAGTGGACGCTTCTCGCAATCGCGCGTCCCATGAACTAGATTTACGTTGACGCTCGGGAGCGGCTTTAACGGTTCGTGACAGAAATGAATGCGTCGCCGCAACTCGGTCCTACAAATTCTTGCGGAGGCTGGTGTGGTTAACGTGCAAGCGCGCTCGGCGAATCAACTCGCCGAAGAACGAACCGACCTCGCAACGACGCGCACGCTGATGGCAGCCGATCGCACGTTGATGGCATGGACGCGTACTGCGCTCTCGATGATCAGCTTCGGCTTTACGATCTATAAGCTGCTCGAAGGATTCAGGGAAGCGGGCGTTCATCTGGCGCATCCGCACAGCCCGAGAACCATCGGCCTCTTTCTCACGGGAATGGGCACCGTGTCGATGGTGCTCGGAACGATTGAGTACTGGCGATTGATCGTCAGTTTGCGCGAATATCATGCCGTCAGTATTTGCCGGCCGACATTTTTTGTCGCGTTAGTCATGGCCTTTTCGGGTAGTTTCCTCTTTATGAGCATCATCATAAGGTTGCTCTAGGCGCACGCGAGGCGCGGCATGCGGCAGCCTTTTCGCCGACCTCGTTCGGGATCGAATGGTCGCTGTACCTATTCAAAGGTGGCAGTGTCGTGACTGAAACCCTGATAGTCGTGCTCAAGCTCTCTATCGGCGTGTTGATCGCCTGTGTCGGTGCTGGAACTTCGTTTTCCGAACTGACCTACGTATGGCGACGTCCCGGTCTATTGCTCCGCTCTCTTGCAGCGATGTACCTTCTCGTCCCTCTGGTCGCCTTCGGCCTTGTGCTGATTATGCCGATCGAGCGAGGGGTCAAGGCGGCGATGCTCGCGCTCGCTGTGTCTGCGGGCGCCCCGCTGCTTCCAAAAAGATTAAAGACACTGCATAGCGCGCAATACATCTTTAGCCTGCTGATCACATCCTCGCTCGTCGCAATTGCCGCCGTACCTGTGTGGACCGCGTTACTGAGCGCCTACTTCGACGTGGAAGTAACGCTGACCGTACGTACTGTCGTGACGGACATTGCCAAAACTATTCTTCTGCCGATCCTGGTCGGCATGGGGCTTCGCCTGATTTTTCCAGTCTTATCGGAACGGCTGTCGAACCGGGTCATGACGGTCGCCTGGGTTGTCCTCGCCGTCTCGGGCATTATTCTGCTGTTTGTCCATAGGGAACACCTGGCGGGTCTCACCTGGCAAGGCGTGTTCTCACTCGTAGGACTCATGGTTGGGGCACTGTTCATCGGCCAGATTCTTGGAGGGCCAGACGCCGATGAACGAACGGCGCTGGCGATCGCGTGCGCAATGCGGCACGTGGGTATAGCGTTGGTGGTCGCGTCGGAGTTCGTCGGGGTGAAAACATTGGTACTTGTCGTGGCGTACTTCGTCACCGCCTTCATTGTGTCGAGCATCTATTTGAGATGGCGACGACGGCGATTCCTGAGCGTTGATGGCGAGGGACTCTTTCGATAACCCGTGCTACCGCGGTCGAGTTATGCCGTGCGATTGACCTATACGCAGGTTCGCTGGCGGCCGTGGCTTAGTCACGGTCGTTGACTCATTCATTTCGCTAAAGCCACCCCGCCCATGCGAGAGGGCACCAAGACGTCCCACTCGAGCCTGCGCCCGCGACACACCGCCTAAAGCCCATAACCTCAGGAAACGAATGACGCACTTCCGATGCGTCTTGTGGATTGCAGATCCGCCGGATGGTTTGACTATCGATACGGGAAAACGCGCGGTGTAATGTCAGACCTTTAAATCTCCGAGCCGTCCGCTTTGCCATCAATGACGTCTTTAGCCAGCCGCGTGAGTCGGCTGAGAGCTTCCGCTTCCGAGAATACGGCGGTCCGCCAGGCAGGCGTGAACTGCCTGTCATCATCAGCGTCACCCACCTCACGCGTGATAACAAACGTGCCCGAGTACGCGCCGCTATCGTCAGGACCGGTCACATCCACACTGATATTGCATTCCTTGTATGTCGAGTTTTGGGCTGTCATTACCCCTCCTTCGCAATAGTCGAGGATTCCAACATGACAAACGAACTCACCAGTCAAGTGGGAGCTTCGTTGTTGTCGCGAAGCGCCGTACGCACCTCATCCGATAACACAGGATAGCCTCTCCGACTGTGGCGTGAAGCGACTCGTTCAACTCTTCCCTGAAGCCGTCTCTGTCTCGGCGAGCGCCTTCAGGAACGTCTCGGACCACCAGCGAACGTCCTGCTCTCGGACTCGGTTCGAAAGCGCCGCATGTCGATTGATGCGTTCATCGAGCGGCATGACCAATGCCCGTTGAATGGCGTCTGCCGTGCCCTGCGTATCATAGGGGTTGACGAGCAGCGCCTCGGTTAGCTGCTCGGCCGCACCGGCGAAACGCGAAAGCACCAACATGCCCGGGTCAGCCGGATCCTGAGCAGCGATGAACTCCTTCGCCACCAGGTTCATGCCGTCGCGCAACGGCGTCACCAGCGCAACACGACTCGCGCGATAGAGTCCCGGCAGTCGTTTGCGAGCCACATTGCGATGAATGTACCTGACCGGCATCCAGTCCAGTTCTCCAAAGTCACCGTTGATTGCGCCGCACAGGCTGTCCATTTCACGGCGAAGATCGTCGTACGCCCCGACATCTTCGCGGCTCGGCGACGCGATCTGGATCAACGTAGCGCTGTCACGATTTTCCGGATAGCGCTCCAGTAGTTGTCGGAAAGCGTGAATCCTTTGCGGTAGTCCCTTCGAGTAATCGAGTCTATCGACGCCGAGAAGCAAGCGCCGCCGCGAGTATTCCTCACGCATGCGTGCAAACATCTCGCGCCCTTCCCTGGCCCGGGCGAGGCGCGCAAAGTCCTCGACGTCTATGCCAATCGGGTAGGCCCCGACCTGTAGCGTGCGATCGAACGCACGGAGGTGGTTTGGACCCAGGCGAACGGCCCGAGCCTCTGATTCGACATAGTGCGAAAAGTGCGTGACATCGGACTGCGCCTGGAAGCCGACGAGATCGTACGCGAAGAGCGAACGCATGAGCCATTCGTGCTCGGGGATCGCCGCCATGATCAGTGGAGGCGGCATCGGAATGTGCAAGAAAAAGCCGATGCGATGTTTGCAGCCGGCCGAACGTAATTCGGCGGCCAGCGGGATCAGATGATAGTCATGCACCCATACGATGTCATCTGGCTTCAACAATGTCAGCAGCTTGCGGCCGAACAACTGATTCACGCGCCGATAACCTTGCGCGAAGCGCGTGTCGAACTTCGCGAGATCCAGACGGTAGTGACATACTGGCCAAAGCACACCGTTGGAGTATCCCAAGTAGTAGCTGTCGTGATCCGCACGGGTCAGGTCGAGCGTCGCCAGTGTCACATTGCCGCTCGTATGAACATCGAGCTCGTGCTGTTCGTTAGCGTCACCTTCCACAGTGTCGCTGAGTTTGCCGCTCCAGCCGAACCAGAGTCCCCCTGTTTGTTCGAGGCTTTCCCGCAGGGCGACCGCGAGGCCTCCTGCCGCAGCTTTGCGAGGATCGGCGGTACGGTTTGATACGACCACCAGACGGCTCATATCGGGCTCGGGTTGGCATTTGAATCGAATATCGCGGAAGACCTTTAAGCGCCGGGTTTCAGTCTATAGTTCCGTTTCCGCAGCGGCGCCCCGCATCCGCATCGGGCGCCGATGCCTCTAACGCGACTTCACGTCCGCCTCGCCGTTTATCCATGGGCGCAGAGCCTCGGGCGTGCGCATATCGGCCGGCACCTCGAAGTCGCGCGCCGCACCGCGCATCTCCTCGGCCGACCGCGGGAATCCGGTGCGCATACTGTATAGCGTCACATAGCGCTCGGTGTCCGCCTCTGCGGCATCAGCTGATCTGTCGGCGGACAGTGTGACGCCCGTATATACATCGAGCGCTGTCACGGCCAGGAGATTCGTGACCGCGCCGATGGCGCGCCCCCGGCCCTCCGACGCAACGCCATCGGACTGCGAGGCGACTGTGGCGAGATCAAGGACGTCGCCACCGACGCGCGCCCACACATACGGCGCAGGATTGCGCGACATCAAAATGCCGATTCCGCAAGCGATCTCACGAAGTCCATAGAGACGCACGAGCGCCCGGCTGCTGCCTTCGAGTCCCGCCGCGCGCGCAACCGTTCTCGGCGCAAGCAGTTCGGCGGCGCCTAACGCCAGGCTGTACCACCCGAGCCCGCGTGCGAGCGAGCGCGTCTCGGATGCGGAAAGAAGTGCACTTCGTGCGGGATCGCTACGAGGGTTCATGGATTCACCTGACCTTGATTGTCAACACTGCATGACTTTCGGTTTGAGGACGACCCTGACACACCGTCCTTCTTGTCGCCCAACGTCTTGGACATGGCGGCACCGTCGGAAGAGGCAACGTATGCGTTATCACGCGTCGTTCCATCGGATGACGTAGGTCTGCCCATGCGCCATTTTCTTCGCGCGCAATCGCTATTCCCGCGACGCTGCCCGATGGTCGGACGCACCGAACGCAAGCAGAAACCCTCAGGCACCTCATATGCTCGCGTTAAACAAACATCACATACGCACGTCAAAGGGGCTCGACCAATCATAGCGGCGTCAAAGAATGAGAAATTTTGCCTTTTCAAACTGGACTTTTCTGCGCCGCCACCTGGTTTTTTTCAGGGAGGCCTTACTGCACCCTTGGTCAGCTGGCGCGATCTTTCCAAGTTCACGACGTCTCGCGGAAGCAATGGCACGGCCGGTGCCGCTTGCCGGCACCGGCCCTGTCGTGGAACTAGGCGCCGGCACGGGCGCAGTGACCCAGGCCTTGCTCGATCGCGGTGTCCGCCCAGAACGCCTGCTTGTCGTCGAGCGCGCGCCGGCCCTTGCCGCCCATTTACGGGCACGATTCCCGCAGCTTCGAATCATCGAAGGCGATGCACGAAACCTCTCGAGCTTTTTGACGGACCCTGGTCGGATCGACGCCGTCGTGTCCAGCGTGCCACTTCGTTCGTTGCCTTACGCCGAATCGCGTTCAATGGTCGCGCACTGGTGCAGCGTACTTCCGACCGGGACGCTGTTGATTCAGTTCACTTATGCGCTGTACGGTCCACCAAGACATCTCAGCCATGAATTCGTCGAGTTGTCGTCCGAGGTCACGTGGCTGAATCTCCCTCCGGCCAGGATACTCACACTCGCGCTTCGAACACCGCCTTCCACGCGCGCAAGTATTGCGCCGGCAGTACAGGGCTGAGAGCAATGGGCCGTCGCAAGGTCGGCCGCTTGCGTGCGCTGACGTTGAATCGCTCTTGCCTTTTTTAGCAGAACACTTGCGTCGGCACACATGGCGCGGAGGTTTGCCCAGCCTAGGTTGCATCACCGCCCGTAATTTCCGGCGCGATCGCTGCGTGGTTGATGAGCGCAACGAGCGATATGCCTCCAATTACATTACCGATCAAAGTCGGAATGAGGAAGACAAAGAAGTAGTCGCCGAGGCCGACAGCGCCGCTGAAGACGGCATAGAGGCCCTCCACCGATCCGGCAATTACATGGGACAAATTGCAGGCGGCAACCACATAGGTGATCAACAAGACGGTCAAAAGCCGCGCTGAGCGCGCGCTGGGTAATAGCCATACCATGAGCGCGATCAGCCAGCCCGCCAGCACTGCCCGCACGACGGTCACGCCGAAGCTGCCAGAGAACGGCGCTTCGGCGACGCGATCGAGTGATGCTTGAACGTCCGTGGAAAATACACCAGGCAACTGGAGCATCGCCGCGAAGCAGGCTGTTTCAATCAGGTTCCACGTTAGTACGATCCCCCAGAGGCGAAGCGCCTTCACGACTGTTTTCAGATCACGGCGCGTCAGCACTGGAAGCACAACGCTGAGCGTGCTCTCCGTAAACAGCTGTTGCCGACCGAGAATGACGATCACAAAACCGATGGTGTAACCGAAGCTCGAAACAAGCGGCCGCCACTCACTGTCGGGCAGTTCACCATCAAGGACCGCCTGCATCAGGAATGAAAAACCCATCGACAGACCCGCCGCGAGCGCCGACCATGTAAGCGCGGAAACCGTGCGTTCCATGGCTGCCTCGCCCTCTTCCCGCACTATTTCGTGGATGACGAGCGCGGCAGGCGTCGAGTGGTCGGCAGCCTGTTCTTGCTCACCTTTATTAAGTTGAGGCGAATTGGAACCCGCTTCTGTGTCAGACATGGAACCTCCAGTTTGAGTGGATCGATTTCGATAAGTAGCCATCCTTCATGGAGGGTCGAAAGACCTCCGCTCCAGTGTCGGCATTGCTGTGGAGAGAATCAGAAAGTCCGCCAGGTGCACGGGTATCGTCTGCGATTGAACTCAACACCGCAGTGTGGATGGCCGTGATACATCGGAGGGAGTGGGATTGGTGCAGGGCGTCAGTGCTGCCTTCCGAGCGGCGCAATATGTTCAGGGGCATCCACTCCTTATTTAGAGCCGTCGTCTACTGAGGATAACTTTTTAACTTAAGAACCGATGCATGGACTCGATCTGTCGGTGAAACGTTGATCACACACGCCATGTACGGTGTCGCGCAGCAAGCCGTACGCGGCCTCTTCGGCCACAACGAGGCTCTCGATTCGCGCGCTGATCGCTTCCTGCTCTGAAGCATCGTCGAGATTGACCAACTGCTGCTTCGCGAGCGTCAAGCGCTCCTGCAGGCCCCGAACGACAGACCACAGCGCATTCTCGGTCTGTTGCCGCTGGACCTCTTCGAGCGAGCGCCCTGAAAAGGCGTGGCCGGTGTGACACCTGTAGCGAAGCGGTGCGCTGTCACCAATGCGCCACACGACGCCACCGCATTCGGGGCAAGTCAACGGACTGCGGGAACCGATCGATTCGATGATGTCAACGCTCGACCTGCCCGTCGACGCGATTTGAGTTTCGATAGCGGCGACCCGCTGAATGTTCGATGCTTCGGGCTTCTCGACGACAGGTTGGTCCAGCAATGTCATGACGAACAAGGAGAGTTCCGCGACGGAAGCAACGACATCGGGTTTGACCGCGCGCAGTGCGTTTAACGGCATGCCTGGCGCCGGAGACTCTGCCGGGTCCTGTACTGCAACGAAGCCGCCGCACGCATCCACCGCCTTGAGGCCCGCCGCGCCGTCATCCAGATGAGCCGTGAGGATGATCCCGATGACGCGTGCACCATAGTTGACCGCAGCCGATCGAAACAACGGGTCGGCTGCTGGACGAGCGAAATTTTCCTTTGGACCGGCGATAAGAAGCGTTTTCCGTCCTGAACGATCAAGTGGCGGTCCGGCGGGGCGACGTACACGACGGAATCTTGGAACTCCTGTTCGTTCTCCGCGTGTTGAACGCGTAGAGCGCAGGATCTTTGCAGTATCTCCGGGAGGATGCTGGGCTGAGCGCCGACGTGCATCACCACGAATACGGACGCCGGAAGATCGGCTGGCCATGCCGATACAAGCGTGTTAAGCGCGGCACGCCCACCAGTCGAAGTCGCCACGACGATAATGTCACGCTTTTTCACGGGCCCTCCGCCAGTCATATACGTAGAGCAATAAAGGCGCCTGACGTCGGCACTGGGCGCGGCGGCCGTCGCGGTGTGTCGATACAGCCGGCAACGCTAATTAATCGCTTCGATTAGACTAACCTTGCAGTTGTAACGATAAGCGCTGCGGCGATGCGGTATCGACTTTGCTGAACCTTACGGACCGTGAAAACGTGGACCGCAGCGGCGATATGACCGAATCGACCACCGGGTGCTTACGCCGCGCCCATTGCTGCTAGCGCAAAACGTCGAGCGACTTGCCGACTGTCGGAATCGTTCGAGAGTGCCGGGCAAGATCGATGAACGGGGCGGAGCAGACCGCGGGACGGGTGCAGCGGCATGCGTCAGGCGCTATCGGTTAGCCGCAAGGACCCCTCCTTGAGGTGCGACTAGAAAGCGCGCATGTGGGGCCTACTGGTGCGTCGAGACGCAGGTGACCGACCGGCGGTTTTTTGCCATACGGGAGATGATGTGACCGACCCCGCAACGATGAGGACCGAGCCGGCATCGCCGGGTTTTCCAGTAGTCGGTATTGGCGCTTCTGCTGGCGGTCTCGAGGCAATTTCCGAGTTGATGTCGGAAATTCCGGCTGTGAGCGGCATGGCATTTCTCGTAGTGCAGCATCTCGATCCGTCCCGCCAGAGCCTGCTCGCGGAAATTCTTGCCAAGCGCATGGCCACGCGGGTGCAGGAAGCCGCCGACGACATGATTATCGAGGCAGACCATCTGTACACGATCCCCGCGAACAAACGAATGCTCGTGGTCGATCGCCGCATCCGGCTTCAACCCCGCGACGAGTCGCTCGGACCACCGATGCCGGTGGACGACCTGCTCGAATCGCTCGCCAAGGACCAGGGCGCCAACGCCATTGGCGTGATTCTCTCCGGGAGCGGCTCGGATGGTGCGCTGGGTCTTCAGGCGGTTCAAGTTCAGGGAGGTTTCACGTTCGCTCAGGACGCGTCGGCACTTTTTAACAGTATGCCGCATGCGGCAATCGGGCTCGGATGCGTCGATCGGGTGCTCGCACCGCATGAAATCGCAAAGGAAATAATCCGCATAGCGCGACATCCTCACCTGGGGTCAGTGGCAGGCGCGAAACCCGATGCGATTGAATCGGCTGAAACCAGTTTCCAAGCTATTTTCCGTCTGCTCCAGAACGCCTGCAATATCGACTTTACGCACTACAAACCCGGTACGATCCAGCGCCGGCTGTCGCGTCGCATGGCATTGCGGCAACTGACCTCCACAGCACAATACGTCAACGTGCTCGAATCGGAGCCTGCGGAAACCCTCGCATTGGGACGCGACCTGCTGGTCCAGGTTACCGAATTCTTCCGCGATCCCGAGACGTTCGAGGTGTTGACCCAGACTGTTTTCCCCCGCCTCATGGGTGATGACGCAGGCAAGACACTGCGGATCTGGGTGCCAGGGTGCGCGACCGGCGAGGAAGTCTATTCCATTGCCATTTGTCTACTTGAATACCTTAGTCAGCGCGCGCAGGTTCCGTCAGTCCAAATCTTCGGCACCGACATCAGCCCTGGACCGCTGGACACGGCGCGCGCCGGCCGGTACATCGAGAACATCGCGCGAAATGTGTCGCCCGAACGCCTGGAGCGGTTCTTTGTACGCGATGGCAAATACTACTGCGTTGACAAAGCTGTCAGAGATCTCTGCACGTTCGCACGCCACGACGTGGTGAGCGACCCGCCGTTTTCGCGGATGAACCTGATCAGCTGCCGAAATTTGTTGATCTACCTGAGTGCGCCCGCCCAACGCAGTGTAATGCCGCTCTTTCACTACGCGCTAAAACCGGATGGTGTACTGATGCTGGGCCCATCCGAGACGGTCGGCGCCTTCTCCGAACTCTTTGGCGTCGTCGAGAACAAGCGCAGCAAGGTGTATAGCAAGAAGCCCCGCATGAGTTCGCCTGCCGAGATGCGCCTTGCGCCGCGACTGGTTCCTTCGACCGCCGTCCGTTCTCCTAACGTCTCCAGCGATGAGTCGGAACCCGTCGACGCATCATTACTTCGCGCCGAAGTCGATCGTCTCTCTCTCGCCCGCTATGTCCCGCCGTCCGTACTATGTGACGATGATCTGAACGTCATCGAGTTTCGAGGGGACACCTCCGCCTATCTGACCAACCCGAGCGGTCCGCCGATCACCAATCTTCAGCGACTGGCGAAGCCCGAAATCTTTCCTGCTCTCAACGACGCGATCAGGCAGGCGCGGCAGGAGGGTGTTGTCGTTCGTAAGGCCGATCTGAAAACCGCGCGTACTAGCGGGTTGGTGACCGCCAGCCTCGAGGTTCATCCGGTCCAGACCGCCGAAGCGGCGGGCCGCTGGTTTTTGACGTTTTTTGAAGGCAGCCTGAAGAGTTCGGATACCCTGTCGACGCAAAAGGATGAGCCGTTGAAGTCCCTGATGTTGCAGACGTTGCGCCAACGTCTGGGGCGCAAGGTCGTCTCACAGGGCGCGGATCCGAAAGACGAAGAGATCGTCCGACTGAACGCCGAGGTCGGCGCCATGCGAACGCAGCTTCGAACCATGCTCGCGGAACACGAAAGCGCACGCGAAGAGCTCAAGTCAAGCGAAGAAGAACTGCTATCAAGTAACGAAGAATTCCAGAGCACCAATGAAGAGCTCGAAGCGGCGAAAGAGGAGTTGCAGTCACTGAACGAAGAACTCTCGACGACCAACGATGAGCTGCGCTATCGCAATCAGGAACTCAAGACGACTCACGACGATGTGGTGCGAGCACGTGACTATGCCGACGCGATCATCGACACGATGTCCGACCCGCTGCTGGTGCTGGAGCCAGACCTGCGCGTTACGCGGGCTAATCGCGCGTTCTACGAAACCTTCCGGACGACGTCCGATACCACGATCGGTGCGATGCTCTATTTGTTGGGAAATGGACAGTGGGATATCCCGGGCCTACGCGAGTTGCTCGAAAATATTCTCCCGCGAAAAGCCATCGTTCGCGACTTCGTGATTACGCATGTATTTGAGGAAATTGGGTCCGCACGATGCGGCTCAATGCTGCCCGCGTGGTCGGACGAGTGCATGAACTGATCGTGCTCACCATTGAAGACATTACGCAACATCAGCGGTTGGTTGACCGACTGGAAGCGGCCGACCATCAGAAAGACGAATTCCTTGCGATGCTGGCGCACGAACTGCGCAACCCCCTCGCGGCGATCAGCAACGGGCTTGCGATATGGGAGCGGATGGACGTCGACGCCGACACTGAGCAACGCGCCCGCGATTCTGCAAAGCGGCAGTTGAAGCACGAAATCGGCTTGGTCGACGACCTTCTGGACGTATCGCGCATTACACGCGGCATCATCAAGCTCAAAGTCGAGCCCGTCGATCTGGTGCAGATCGTGCGCCACGGCGTGGCCACCATCCGCACAGAAAGCGACGCACGCCGGCACCGGCTGTCACTTGCCTTACCGGCTGAATCACTGATGGTCGAAGGGGACTCGATGCGGCTCGAACAGATTGTCGTCAACCTGCTTGGCAATGCGATCAAATACACCTTGCCTGGCGGAGAAATTGCTGTGTCCCTTACGCGCGACGACGGTCAGGCAACGCTGACAGTCCAAGACAACGGTATCGGCATGGCGGCGGACTTTTTGCCAACGATCTTCACTGTCTTTGTCCAGGCGGAACGCTCGCTTGACCGTAAGTCTGCCGGGCTGGGTCTCGGCCTTGCCCTCGTGCAGCGACTCGTTCATCTGCATCACGGAACCGTACGCGCCTCGAGCGAAGGGCTGGGACGCGGCAGCCAGTTCGTTGTTCGACTTCCAGCGCTTCCCGCAGAAGACATCGAGGTGGAGCATTCCCCTGCAGTCGCCCTGCCGATTCGCGCACAACCGACGCGCCCTCGACGGATCCTTATTGTGGATGACAATGCAGACGCAGCCGAAAGCACCGCCATGCTGCTCAAGCTGGACGGGCACGAAGTCCAGGTCGTGCAGGACGGCCCAACTGCCTTGCTGCGCGCGAAGGACTTTCGTCCTGACATCGTCCTACTCGATATCGGGTTGCCGGACATGGACGGCTACGAAGTGGCTCGCCGGCTGCGCGCGACGCCCGATTTTGCAGACACCATGCTGATCGCGCATAGTGGATACGCGGGGGAGGAGCATTTCGAGCGCGCGAGACAGGCGGGCTTCGATCATCACCTGGTCAAGCCCGCCAGCATCACTCAGTTAAACGAACTGATCGTCGAATCGGGCAATACACGAAACCGGCTAGGCAGCGTTTCGTAGGGGGACGCTCGATGCAGCGCGCGATCTCGGCGCGCCATTGCCCTGCGACACCGCTTCAGCGCATTTGTCGCGAGCCGCCCGCGCTTGCCTCGCAGGGGGCGCTACCGAGATCCTTCTGGACCGACATCGAGGTCGTCGGTCGATCTACAACCGTCTTCAGATGTTTTGCGGGCGCTTTGGACTGGAAGCTCCGATCACACCTGCACGTATGGCCGGCGCCGCTCCCATCCCCACGGCCGCTAAAAGAACCGCTCGACCGTCTTTTTTTCCGCGCACCTCGGTGCAAGCAGACTTTTCGGCCAAGCCTCACACTTACATGAGCAGTCCACGCGGACGGCCTCGATTAATTCAAAACACAGTGAGATGCAATGGACAAGCGAGCACTAATCATCGGCGGCACCGGCATCGTCGGACGCAATCTTGCCGAGCACCTTCAGTCGCGCGGTGACTGGGCGATTGCCGGGCTGTCACGCGGTCGCACGGCCCCGCCTGCCGGCGTGGAATCGATCACCGCCGACCTCACATCGACGACATCGGTCGCGGACGCTCTGAAGGGGCGGCAGTTCAGCCATGTCTTCTTCACTGCATGGTCGCGCCAGGCGACCGAAGCCGAAAACATCCGCGTCAACGGAGCAATGGTCGCGAATGTGCTCGCGGCGCTGGGCCCCACTGGCGCTCTGTCGCACGCAGCCCTCGTTACCGGCTTGAAGCACTATCTCGGTCCTTTCGAGGCCTATGCCCAAGGCAGCGTTCCGACAACCCCGTTTCGCGAGGAACAGGGCCGGCAACCGGTCGACAATTTTTACTACGAGCAGGAAGATCGGCTTTTCGATGCCGCGCGCCAGTACGGATTCAGCTGGAGCGTACACCGTCCGCACACCATCATCGGCTATGCAGTGGGCAACGCCATGAACATGGGCGTCACGCTGGCCGTCTATGCGACGCTATGCAAGGAGACTGGCGAACCCTTCCTGTTTCCGGGCTCGGCTGCGCAATGGAACGGCCTGACCGACATGACCGACGCCCGTCTGCTCGCGCGGCACCTCGAATGGGCTGCCACGTCTGCCTCGGCCCGCAATGAGGCGTTCAATGTCGTCAACGGGGACGTGTTCCGATGGAAATGGATGTGGGCGCGCATCGCGGAGTATTTCGGCGTGGAGCCGGCACCCTTCGACGGACACATTCGACCGCTTGAAAGCCGCATGCATCGCGCTCGCCAGACCTGGGCGGACATCGCGGCACGCTACGCGCTCGCCGAGCACGATATCGATAACCTCGTCTCGTGGTGGCATACGGACGCCGACCTCGGCCGCCCGATGGAAGTGCTGACGGACATGTCGAAGAGCCGCAAGCTCGGATTTCTCGATTACCAGAGCACGCCCGATGCGTTCTTCAATCTGTTCGACCGGCTGAAGCGCGAGCACATCATTCCTTCCTGAGCCGCCGATGCCATGGGCAACGCACGCCCTCGAACGTTGTCATGCAACGCCCTCTCTGAAAGCGCTGTGCGTGCGCAAGTTATAAAAGCATTCCTCCATCGTCGCAATGACGATCGACGCGACAGTGGCCGGACTCGCTTGCTGGAGCCAGGTGCTCGCGCGTCGACAGTCCTACCAAATTACACGCCGTTGGCCGCGAGTGACGCCGCTCGCGCTGCGCGTCAATAACGCTGAGCGTTGGCCGGGTTCGCCTACCGCGGCTCACGTGCGTGAGCATCGCGAGCTTGCGCCAACTTTTCCATGGAACGTCGGGAACCACCGCGCGTCCGTCTCGTCTTGTCGTGAAATACGGCATGGTCCGCCGGCAGCGGCCTATCGCTTGTCGAATTTCGTCGTGCATGCAGCAGCAGTCACATCCCGCCGATCAGACGCAACGAACGATACGGAGCAGCGCTCGACCTGTCAGGTGTAGAACGGCGCCGTGAATGCCAGATCCTCGACTATCTCGGACTTCTCTAAGTTTCGCTCGATTAGGTATCCTGTTGTTATCTCATTTCAACCTTGCAACTTCGGCAACGAGCGATAAGCGCAAACGCCTCCGATCATCGCGTAACGCTTGGCATCATCAGGCGCGATCATGTGAATGACCGTTATGGCGACACAGCCGTGCCGTTCTCTTGCATACGTAGACCACGTCGGCCGCCTGCTCCACGAGCGACACGGTCTCTCTGAGCGCTCGGCCTCTACCTTGGCATACACACTTCTGTGGGGATGTGGAAGCGATGTCGTCGTGGGATAACTGCACCCATGGAGCTGCGCATCGAATAAGCGTCGACGTTCGGCGATATAAGGCCTAGCGGTCGAAGTCTTGAATTACTCGCACCAAACAATATTGGTGAACAGTCACTTCCGGGAATACTTTCTGAATCCGAGGACCTGGTTTTATGTGGGCGCGCAACGCGCGTCCGTTTTCTGTTCCACTGGGACGCGTTTCATAATAGGAGTAGTCGTGCCACGCTCGCCTCTATTTTCACTCGACCTGCTAACTGATCCTGACGACAGGTGCGCGAAACCACGCGAATGGGATCGTCAAAGTTATCAAGAAGCCATCATCCCGTTTATTGATCCGGCTGGATCAAGTAGCGATGCAAATCCACTTTTGGATTCGGGCTTATTTTAATTAAACACGACAGGGAGACTTTTGGAATCCATCTAATCCAACTAACTCGTATGGCACTTTTACATATTTTTCCGCTTAACGTGACGGTTCATCTAGCCGAGTCGGCTCGTCTGAGTGATCTGGAGTTTGAACTGAGGGATAGTGACGTCATACCTGCTGGTTGCCGAGCAGGAGCTTGCGGTGCTTGCGTCATCGAAGTGCTCAATGGATTTGGCTGTCTCAGCGAGCCAACCGAACGGGAACTCAAGCTTCTAACCTTCCTCGGTTACGACGACGGAAGATTCAGACTGGCCTGCCAATGCAAAATTAATGGCACCGCCACCATCAACACCGAAATCTAGAATCCTATTTTTAAATTAGACGAACAGAGAAAATATCATGTCAAATCGAGTCCACAATGTCGGCTTTCCTAATTCCGTGCCTTTTATCAACACAAGCGAATCGTCGATGTTGAGAAAGGAAATAGACAAGATTATCGACCAGCAAGTCGAACTCTGGTATCAAACGGTTCCCTATGCCGCTCACCTTGAAGGTGAAGTAGTCGATCCGGATTACTATCGCCGCCATTTGATCGAGACCGCTTGGAGAATTCGTCTTTTGCGCGTCGTTGAGTCGAAGGCCCTTGCCGAAATCGCCAAGCGTAGTCCGAGGGCCGCGCAGATATGGGCCAATTACGAGCGGGAAGAAATGCTTCACGACCAGCTTTTTATCCAGGACCTGGCCAAAGCTGGGGTCAGCCGTGAGCAATTTCTGGCGACCGAGCCATATTTGTCCACCAAATTGCTTTCTGGATTTTTCTCCTATTTGCTCGATCATGAAGATCCTCTCGGGGTGGTGGCGTATTCGTACCTGGTGGAATACGTCAATGTAAAGCTCGAGCCCAGAAAGATCGATGCTCTCAAGCAATCCGTGGGCGAAGACAACATATCGGGCCAGGTCGCGCATTCTCACACGGATATCAATGACGACCATCCAGGTGAAGTCTGGGACGTGATTCGTCATCTGCTCAGAAACGACGAAGACATCGAGCACTTGAAGCGATACCTTGGCGAGCATCAGAAAGTGCTGGGACTCTATTTCACCGAGTTGTACGAAGACGTGATGGAACCCAAGCTTCGGAAGGCAGCGGCATAAGAGGAGAAGGTGATGACCAAAGAAAGGAATGGCGTTCTACTGCTAAGCCATTGCGGATTTTCCTTTATGGAGGATCTCTTGGAATCGGTCAAGGCCCGAGGCTTCCGCGGCATCGTTCTGTCGTCACGGCCACTGCCCGAAGTCGAGGCGACGCGCCTTGTGGAACTTGAACAGAAAGCGGACCGGCTGATTACAACGCAATCCCATGCCTTGACTGCCGAGGATGTCGAAGCCACGCTCAAAACTTTGCAAGCTGATGGCGAGACCCTGCTCTGCTGCATTTGCGTGTGGGAAGGCTACCGGGATCTCATGGCGCTGGCGAACCAGAACCTGGGTGTACCGGATCTTACGCCCGCCCAGGTCGGCATGCTGCGCAATAAGCGCGAATTGCGCAACACGCTGGAGACTTTGGGCCTCACGCGTGCTCGCGCTCACCGGTTGACCCCGGAAACGCTTGATGAACTTAAAGCGAGCGGTCGAAAACTGTTCGTCAAGCCAGTGTGTGGAATCGCCTCTTACGGCGCGTTTTCGTTGCGCCCCGAGACTACCTGGGAGGATCTCATCAAGGTCGCCGACGAAGCGTCCGACGATGTCATTTATCAATCGGCGTTTGGTAACCGACTCGAATTTCTAGCGGAGGACTACGTCCCTGGCCGGGAGTTCAGTTTTGAAGTCATCTTGAGCAACGGCGACGTGAGCGTACTCGCCGTACACGAAAAGTGCGAGCTGACCGAAAACGCCACGACCGTGCTCGAGAACAGTTGTGTATGCCCTCCCTGCAGCATCGATGCAGACGCGATAGCGCAAGGCCAGCGTTGGATCAACGAGATTTTTAAACAACTGGATTGCAAATGGGGTTGCTTTCATATCGAGGCACGCTTCGATACGGGTCGATGGGATTTGATTGAGATCAATCCGCGGGTTGGGGGGAGTCTGATCTCGGCGAGTGTGAAGTCGCTGAATGGTCAGCACAGCATGTTGGATCTCTGGTTGGATCTGCTGGTCGACGCGTCGCTGGGTCAGTCCGCACTGAACGCTCGGCGCAACAAGCTAAAAGCTTTGGCATTTGACATGGACGGCACGCAGCGTCATGCGAAGAGTACATTCTTTCGCGTTTATTTCGCCGAGCCGGGCAGGATAGAACATGTGGCCGTCGAAAATCACTTGCCCAAGCCCGTTGTTTCGCAGATTTTTCTGAAGGCGGGAGACGACGTGCAGGCGAGTTCTCGCGAGGTTTTCCTGGGCCAATTGTTGTGGCACTTTGACCTGGCCGAGCGTGAGACTCTATTGCCAGTAATAGTAAAGAATTCCAACAGCGCAGTCACTGTACGCTATGCGAAGGAGCGAGCACGATGATACATGCTCAACCAATCCTGCTACTCGTTGATTACAATCTTTCGCGGGTCGCAGATGTAAGGCAGATGGCTTGCTATGCGAAAGTCCGTTATGGTGCGCAGTCGCTACTCATCCGTTCTACGCCCACTGATGTCGACCGAGCGATCTGCGATGGCGTTATCGACCTCAATCCGCGCGACGACGACTTTGTTGAAAGGGCCCTCGTGGCACTCGCACCATACCGCGCACGACTTGCAGGTGGGCTGGTGTTTTCCGACAACGCTGTGCAAAGCGGGGCCTTGCTTCTCGAGGCACTTGGGCTAGCGGTGGATTCCGGCACCCTCGCTGAAGGGGCGTTCAGCAAGCACGCGTATCGGTCGCTTGAGCAGAGACATCGGGATATCTTCGGGCCTCAAGGGATGATGGTCCCGGATTGTGCACCGATCCGGAATCTGGCCGATCTAACTGAATTTGCCGTTCGGCATCCCGGGGGATTTGTCGTCAAGCCGAGCTGTGAAGGTAATAATCGGGGCGTGGTCACCATGCGCCAAGGAGACGACCTCGCCGCCGTTCTGAAGGAGGTTTCAACGTATCTCTCTGACGGTGTGATTTGCGAAGAACTCATTCCCTATCGCCGTGAATTTTCATTCGATGGAATCGGTAGCCTGTCCTTTATTACAGAAAAGATCAGCGCGACCGGCCGATACCCTGTCGAGCTCGGACAAGTCTTGCCAGCGCGAATCACACCTCGCGAACGGAATACGATATCGGTGGCCGGACGTTTGGCCAACTTGCTGGTCGGACAGCGCAATGGGCCGTTTCACAATGAAATCAAGCTTAGCGACGACGGCCATCGCGCAGCCGTTGTCGAACCGAATCGCCGGCCGGCAGGCATGAAGATCTGGACGATTGCGTCGCTGGTCTATCAAGTCAATCTTTACCACCTGTGGGTCGATCAGGCATTCGGCGAAGAAATTCCGCGCGAATTACCACAAGCCAGCCGCCAGGCGGCGACCGTGATGCTTGGGGTGGCGGAGGACACCGACGTCATCTCGGCGATGGGCGCTGACGCGAGCGTCTTGCTCGATCACGTAGTTTTGCCGTCGCTACAAAGTCGCTTTCCATCTCTGCGAAGCGGTGACCTGGAATTGCATGAGTTCTGTTGGTTGCCGGCGGAAGCTCGGCGCATTCACGCCGTTCCCCGGGACAACGCTGATTTCATCGCACAGGTATGTCTGACGACGACCCGCGATGACATTGATATCCGGGATCTCGCGTCCAACCTGCAAACGGTTTGGAAAGCGTCGTTTCATCAATATGTACGCGGCTCATGCCTCCGCCAGGCGGTCGACGTCGCCCAGTGCGACGGATAGCGAAGCGGCGGCCAAAAGCTGTCGTGGCGCGTGATAAGAGCCGTTTCGGAAGGCAGCGCATGACGTATCGATCCAAAAGAGATTAACGCATTTATCAGCGAGGTCTGCTGTCGTGAGAATTCTTATTCTGCATCGTATCCCCTATCACAAGATCGATTATCACCTCGGCATCGATCATGATCGCCATGACGTTTACTACATCGGCACGGAGAAGAATCTTGCAACGATTCCCGCTTCGCTTCCGTGCAAACAACTGCTTCGCCCTGGTACCGATCGCGCGAGCGACGAAGTCATTGCCATTATCAAATCGCTCGACATCACGTTCGACCGGGTACTCTCACTGTCCGAATATGAATTGCTGGATGCCGCACGAGTGCGCGACGCACTGGGCATAAGCGGACCGGGAGTTGCGAAAGTCGAGAAGGTGCGCGACAAGTTGCTGATGAAACGTCTGGTCGCGCAGGCTGGCCTACGCGTTCCACGCGCCATCGCGCTGGCTGAGTTTATGGACAACCCCGGCATCGCCGACTGGTTCGGCAGAACCGTCCTCAAGCCGCTCGACGGTGCGTCAAGCGAAGACGTCGTGGTCTTCGACTCACCCTCTGCGATGCTCACGGCGCTGCACGACCACCGAACCGGCGTATATAGCCTCGACGACGCGACTCGCGCGTTGGCCACCGCGCGCTTTGAGATCGAAGAATTTGTTACCGGACCCATTCTGCATTTCGACGGACTCGTGACAGACAGTCGGGTCGCGGTTGTTGTCGGCAGCCGCTACGTGGGCACTTGCCTCGACTACGCGTCGGGCATGCCTCTGGGATCGGTGCAGATCGACGACGATCCGGTTGCACGCGAGTGGGTCCAGAAGGTCGTGTCAGCCGTTGAAATCCGTGACGGCAGCTTCCATCTCGAGGCAATCGATAATGGCGGTTCTCTGGTCTTTCTGGAAATAGCCAACCGCGTTGGGGGCGCCGACGTGGTAGACACTTTCAGAATGCGCACCGGCATACACCTGCCATCGTGCGAGCTGAAATTGCTGATCGGTGAAGCGGTTGAGCTGCGCACCACGCCTGATTCTGGCGTCCGCTACGGTTGGTTTGTGTTGCCAGGCCATCACATGCCTCGCGGAGGGTGCCATCTTCACGGATCGCAAGGGTTCGTCTCGCATCCCTGGATGGCTCGTTGGAATCAGCTCGCGCACGGCCAACCGCTGCCCCGGCACATTACCTATCAAGCCACCGAAGCTCCGGCTGCCGGCGTCATTGCTGGCCCGTCCACCCAAGATCTTGAACACCTGCTCAAGGATCTCTTTGCGTCGGTGCGGATCGAATCCCTGCCACTGGACGCGGCAGCCTAAGGAGAATGTTATGCAGCGCGGTGTAATCCTCCGGTTCTTGCTATCGCGGGCAGCCTCTTCGCTCGGAGACCAGTTCCTCATGTTCGCGGTGCCATTGATCGTGTACCGCAGCACGGGAAGCGTCGCCATGTCAGGCCTCGCGTTTTTTATCGAATGGTTGCCGCGAATCTGTTCATTGCCAATCGCCGGTAACCTGTGCGACCGGCTGGACAGTTGGCGCGTGTACGGCTTCGCGGACACGGCGCGCGCGATAGCCTGCGCATGTGTTGCCTGGCTGGCGTTGGCGACACCGTCGAATTCGTTTCCAATCATTGCGAGCTTGAGCGCGGTATGCGCGTTTTTCTATGCACAGGCGTTCATTGCGCTCGAATCGACCGTTCCGAGGCTCGTGATGCCGGAACAAATGCACAAGGCGCAGGCACTTTTGCAAGCCATCGATCAGACAGCCAGTATTGCGGGGCCAGCCTTGGCCGCGCTGCTTGCCGCGCGATTTCCGCCCAGCGGCTTGTTGTGGGTCGCTGCTTCGGTGTTCGGTCTCAGTGCGTTGTTGGTATGGTCATTGCGAAACGACCTTCATCGCACCGAACCGCGAAGTGCGGGACACCGACAGGGTTTCAATGCTGGCGTAGCTGCGGCCGTCGGAGTGTTACGTGACAAGCCTGTTCTCTGGGCACTGATCGCATTGAGCATGGGGGTGAACCTGATTGTCGGCGTCGCGCTAGCCACCGGTGCGGCGATTACCACTGGTCGGTTCGGGCTTTCGAACAGTCTGTTCGGATTTCTCCAGACCATCGTTGGAGCTGTTGCGCTCGCCAGCTTCTTGGCCGTTCCTTATCTGACGCGCCGTTTATCCGTCTACTGGATTGGTGTCACCGCGTTCGGAATGATCGTCGTAGGGGGGCTGCTTATGGGCATGGCATCGTCATTTCCGGTGTTTGTGCTGGGCTATGCGCTTAGTTTTGCGTCTTGCGGTCTATTCAATGTATATATCCGCACGGAGCGCGCGCACTGGATTCCCCGCGATCAACTGGGCAGGGTCCTGAGCCTGATCGTATTGCTGAATCAATTGAGCCTGCCCGTGGCCGGCTTGATTGTGGCCACATTCGGCGGCCGTCTCGGTGTTCAACCGATTTTCATCGCGGTCAGCATGCTCGGACTTCTGACTTACGCAGCGTTGTGGCGCTATCTGCAACGCAATTCACGTACGGCCGATTCGCTTCGCATGATGGTCGTCAAAGTCGAATGACGCACGGCTCGGCGTCACAGCGCATTGCCGTGGCGCGGCGACCCATTGATGTACCTTACGAGCGTATTGTCGCGTTGAGATATGCGGCGACCGAGAAAAGCGGCTTCCGAAAAGGTACTCCTCGGACCTCAACTCAGCTTTTTCGATCCATGCAGCGACCGCAACGCGAGCGTGCCCTGTAACCTCGAACTGCACGGGCCGTTTAGTCTTGCGCCGCATTATCATCGCGCGGGGAATATCTGATTGCCGTGCGTCACGTCGCGAACATGCAGGTTGAACGAGCTCGCACCCGCGCAGCTTGCTGTCGATCGCAAGATTGAATAGCGCTAGATCATTAACCCGTGCGCGTTCTGAAGGTAAATCCGGATTGCCCAGATCTCTTTCGGCTTCAGCGGCGGCTTTTGACCAACCAACTTGCCTTTGTTCCAGAGCTCACGGCTTAGATTAGAATCACCGCCCCGATTCGCGGAAAAGAGGCGACGCGATGAACCGGAATTGCAGGCGTCGCTCGCCGTCCCCATCGACGGTTGCACACCGGCTCCGCGGCAGCGCCGCCCGAAGGCAATGGATGTGTATTGACAGCCCTGGTCCGAATGCAGAATAACTCCCTCATGGCGCCGCTGCTGAAACGCGATGTCCAGCGCGTGCCACATTAGTGCGGTATCCAAAGGGTTCGACATCGCTCAACCAACGATGCGCCGGCTGAATACGTCAAGCACCACGGCCAGATAGAGAAACCCCTCGCCGGTCGGAATATAAGTGACATCGGCCACCCAAAGTATGTCCGGACCCTCAGCACTGAAGTGCCGGCGTACCCGGTCCGGCGCACGTCGTGGCCCCGCACGTTGCCGCGTAGTACGCGGCCAGCGCCGTCGGCTTGCCCCGAATAGAGCAGGCGTGCCATTGTGACATGGGCCAACCGGCTCGGTCCGCTTTCAAGAATCCGCATCCTTCGAGGATGCGGCTCCTGTCCCGCCGGGAGAATCAGGCCGCCGCGTGAGCGAGAATGTCGCGCTCGATTTTTAATTGCCGATTTTCGCGGCGCAGACGTGTGAACTCCTAACGCTCGGCCGTCGTCGGGCCATCGTGACGCACGCCGGCGTCCATGTCAGCCTGTGCTACCCCGTCGACTATTGTCTGCACGCTAGGTTCGAACGCCTGCGCCGACTCCTCAGCCGTTCGCTCCGCCTTCACCAGCTCGACCAGGTGAGCCCGGAACTCCGCCGGCTACGGTGTTCGATGCTTGCCCATTTGGCACCCCTCATCCAAAGGATAGGAGTCCGTTTTGGCGGGTCAATTTCACGTTCCGATAGTTCGGCATTATTAGGTAATGCTTCACGAGCAACGGCGCGGTGATGGTCACCCCTGCGTCCTGACGCCGCTTTTCACCCGCCCAGTAAGCCACTTTAAACCGAATGGAAAAAATTCTGCGAACCACTATTCTTTATGCGGGAGGCCGGCGGTTGAGAGGTATTCGAGCAGAAGGAGTTAACAAATTGATCACTAACATATTGCGCCGCGCGTCCAGGGCTACGTGGGTATCGGTTTTGCTGCTGACCACCGCTCCTCACGCCTACTCTGGCTCCGGGCAGAAAGAACCACCGGTCCGTGCCGCGCCAGCTGAGCACGACACCGCCTCCCAAGCCCAGGCTCGGGCGATTCTGATGAAAATGGCGGAGTTCCTTGGGGGGACGCCGAGCTTTCGTGTCGGTGTGCGCAGCGGGTACGACGCCGTGCAGCCGTCCGGGCAGAAAATCGAATTCGGCGAATACCGCACCGTTACGTTGAGCCGGCCGGATCGTATGCGCGTGGAAAGCGAGCGCAGCGATGGCGCAAAAACGCTCGTTGTGCTCACCGGGAAAGAGATCGTTCTGGTCGATCTCGCCAGCAAAGTCTATGCGACGGCGCCGCAACCTGGCAGTCTGGACGAGAGCATCGTGTATTTCGTCAAGGATCTCGGCATGCGCCTGCCGCTCGCGGCGCTCCTGTTGAACTCGCTGCCTGAAGAATTGCAAGCCCGGGTACGGTCGGTGGACTATGTGGAGAAGACGAGTATCTCCGGCACTGCGTCCTATCATTTAGCCGCGCGTACCGACACGGTGGATTTTCAGGTGTGGATAGCCGATGGCGACAAACCTCTGCTGCAGCGGATCGTACTAACTTACAGAAAGGCGGTGGGCCAGCCTCAGTTCTGGGCGGACTTTGTCGACTGGGATCTTGCGCCCCAGCTTAACGATGCGACATTCTCGGCACAGATTCCCGATGGCCTGCAAAAAGTCGCGTTCGCAGCGCAGCTTCCCCGTGCGTCGCCCACGGCTCGCCAGTCGTCTGCGAAGAAGGGGGCGAAATGATGAAAACCGGATCATGGGATCGTGTCGTCACGGCACTCGTCGCCGGAGTATTCGCGCTGGGCTTGATGAATCAAGCGGAGGCACGAGGCGAGAGAGGCGGTGGTGCTCGCGGTGGTGGTGGCGGCGACGGCGGCTTTTCCCGTGGCGGGGCGGCGTCGTCTGGAGGGTTGTCATCCGGCGGCACAACCGCGGCGCAAGGAGGCGCGAAGCGTGGTGGCGGCCAATCAGCGGCGGCCCAACAAACTCTGGCCTCGCGCCAAGCCACCGCAACTTCAACTTCAAGTGCGAATCAGAGTGCGCGCCAGAGTTCGGCGAGTTCGAGGCAGGCAACCTCCAGCCAAAATCAGCCTAACCGGCAGCAGAGCACGAGCGAGAACCAGGCGCAGCGCCAAGCTACGTCGAGTCAGAACCAGAACGCACGACAGACCGCGGCGGCTCAAACGACCAGCCAAAACCAGAGTGCGCGTCAATCCACCGCTAAGGAGATGCAAAACACGCGTGCTACGAACGTGACCAACGTGCAGAACAACTACTCGGGCGGTTGTTACGACTGCAACTCGGATTGGGACGGCGGTTCTGCGGCGGCCGGATTTGTGGCCGGGGCAATGGTGGTCGGTGCGGCCGCTGCCGCAACCACACCGCCGCCCGCAACCACCACCGTCGTCGCTGCGCCTGCGCCTGTCGCGCCGCCGTGCAACGTCGCCCCCATCGCCGTTAAGGACGTGCCGTACTATAAGTGTGGCGCGACGTGGTACGCGACGGGATATGGGAGCGGCGGCGTGGTGTACACGCAAGTTCCGCCACCGCCCGGATACTAGGCAGAACGTGCAGCAAGAACCGCCGCGCGAACTCATCGAGTTCGAGTGTCATAGTCTTGTTGCACGTGCGTCCGTTGACGCGATAGTCCTTCCAGGGCGAGGTGACGCCATGTTCGTCGAGCGCCACCAGACGTTGGTTGGAGATCCGCGACTCGGTGCGTGTAACGCGACAGATAGGCCAACACCGCTTTGGGCCCGGCAAAGGGGCGCTTGGCATACACCACCCGCTTCCATGCGCGCATTGACGCGAGCCACTTGGTAAAAGCAGCCACATCGTCGAGGTGCACGTATTCGCCGAAGAAGCGCAACTGGCCGCGGCGATAGGTGGGCCTCGAGTTCTGCGAGGAAGCGTCGCCGGAACAAACGCGAGTGCACGCGCACTGGAAGGAAGAAACCCGGCCTGCATGCGACCCACCGGTTTCCATCCGGAAGATGGTCAAATCTCGAACCGCACGTAAATAGTTGGCCTGGGTCTTCGGCGCGAGTCGGCGCATGCGCATGTTGTCCATGAGGACGTTCAACTTGCTCGGCCGCATGAACGCCACTGTCGCGAACACGCGGACGAAAAAAACCCGCCGAAACGGGTGAACCACCGTGGAGATCTGCTTCAGCTCAATTCCAATGGCGAAGAGGAAGGTTATCTCGTAAACGAAAAACGCAAACCGAAGATATATCGCTGGCATTTGAACGCTATTTTTAATCGCAGGATGCCGAACGAACACACATGTTGCTTTCGTCGCGGACAGTAACTCCAGGCGACGTGACCGCGCGTGTTGCTGTCGAGCGACAAACTTTACGACACGATAGATTCGGACACCCAATTGCGATTATCGTCGTATCGCGACAGCAACTTCTCCGCAGAGAGGACGGCGCGGTACGGGGTGACGTGAAGCGTTTAACGAAGACAGCCCACAACCCTGGAGTAGCAAATGAAGAAAACTCTCATTGCCGGTGCGGCGCTGGCTACCTTGGCCGGCTCGGCGCAGGCGCAAAGCAATGTCACGCTTTACGGTCTGATCGACGCAGGTCTGACTTACACGAACAGCCAGATCACCGGCACCGGAGCAGGAGGTCACAGCAACTGGCAGATGACGAGTGGCGGCGTACAGTACAGTCGTTGGGGGCTGCGCGGAGCGGAAGATCTCGGCGGCGGGTTGCAGGCGATCTTCACTCTGGAGAACGGCTTCAATCTGAACAACGGGCAGTTGTCGTCGGCCAATCGCATCTTCAACCGCTTGGCCTACGTCGGAGTGTCCAGCCGGGATTTTGGCTCACTGACCTTGGGACGTCAGACTGACGGCATGGTTGACTTCGTAGGGCCGCTCTCGTTGACCGGCACACAGTATGGCGGCACCCACTTCGCACATCCGTTCGACGTCGACAATTTGAACGACTCGTTCCAGATCAACAATTCGGTCAAATATCAAAGCCCGAATTTTGCCGGCTTCAGGATCGGGGCCTTGTATGGCTTCTCGAACCAGGCAGGTGGTTTCGCGAACAACCGTGCGTACAGTGTCGGCATGTCGTACATGTGGGGACCGTTGAACTTTGGCGCCGGGTATTTGCATCTGAACAACTCGGCCGGCACCCCGGCACAACTCAACACGAACGGCGCTGTCACCGATACGCTCGGGACCTCGTTATCAGGTCTTCTGACGCCGACCGCCGTGCCATTAGGTGCACTCGCTCGCCGGCAACAGACGTGGGGCGGAGGCGTCAACTACGCGTTCGGTCCGTTGGTCGCGGGCATCGTCTATACACAAACGAACCTGACCGAGCTGTTCCTCACTGGCTTCAATACCCACTTCCAGAACTATGAAGGAAACATCCGGTTCGCTTTGACACCAGCCGTTATGCTGGCGGCCGCCTACACATACTCACGGGCCGGAGGCAACGCCGGGAGTGGTGCTCCGCACTGGAATCAGGTGAGCGCGCTCGGGAACTACGCCTTCTCGAAACGCACGGACGTCTATATTCAAAGCACCTATCAAAGCGTAAGCGCGAGGGCTGGCAACCCGCTGGGAGTCGCCTGGATCAACGGTGTGAGTTCACCCGCATCGACATCGAATCAGATCGAGGCCACCGTCGGCGTGCGTCACCGTTTCTGATTGGAAGCTTCGGACCGGGGAAGTCGCGCTAAGGGTCAATTCGGGAACCGCCGATTCGAATCCGCAGCCGTAACTACGGCAAGCGCGACCTGAACCAGCATTGCCGGCAAAGGAGAAGGCCATGTCTCGCATGAAATTAGGAGTGCTTTTAGTGATCGGCCCGCAGCACCTTGTTGTGATGTGCGTCGACGATGCGGACGTCGGTTGCATCGGACTTTCTCACTAGTGTCACTCTAACGACATAAGAGACGCTGGTGATGACGATGTTGTCGGGCAACATAGGTGACAGCGCATGCACGTGCCAATTCACCCGCGGAGAAACAGGCCCGCCGGGATGATCTTTCCAGCAATTCGACGTTCCAGTAGAAGGCCGCCTGCGTGCTGCGTTTGCTGGCGATGCTGACGGTCTTCGTCTGAGCGCGGTCCTTGCAGGTCGCGTGCACCGTATGGAGCTTGGCCAGCATGAACGGGCCGAGCGAATGGGGCCTTGCCCCGTGGCCTTTTGTTTTGGGCGCCTGCATGGCGTTTTGTCACTTGCCGTCCAGCTGCTCGCAGGGGGGGTGGCCGTCAATCCACGGTTGCGAACCGTTGCTTCGCGGCCTCGAGAATGCGTCGGGTCACCCTCTTATCTGGAAGGAAATGCCGGGCTCGAAAGAGCCCTGAGCAGATGACGCACGATCGGCACCCGACGATTATGCGAAAGCCAAGTCGCTCACGATCCCCTGCTCAACTTGACGGCGGCTTTCTCCGCGGCCGTCTAAATTGCCTTTCCCTGTAGCCAAACCAAATGCCGACGAACCGCTTCAATCAGCCAGGTGGCGGAAGGCAGCCGGAGTCGAACCGACCAGAGAGTGTCTGACACCCCCTACCGGGTTTGAAGCCCGGCCGCACCACCGGATACGGATGCCTTCCTTCATGGACCCACGACAAAGCCAAGTCCGGCGAGAATCCGGGCGGGCGTCCGATTATAGCGGCGCATGTTCACCCGCTGCCATCGCCCGGATGCGAACGCGGCTGTCTTCGCCGCATCAGGCGATACACGCAATACAGTAACGCCGCCGCTGCGAGCACATCCACGACCGTCGCGCCATGCGATTCGAGCGCGAGCACCGCGACATGCAGTTGGCGCTCGAAGAGCGCGCCGCCCAGAAGCCAGAACGACGCCCACGCAACGATCCCCGCCGTATCCCAGAAGAAGAATGCGAGCACGGCGATCTGCGTCGTGCCCATCAACGGCGGGGTGACGAGTCCGAGTCCCGGCACGAACTTCGATACCGCGACGATAGGCGCGCCGTGGCGCTCGAACAACTCCCCCGTCGTGCGCATGCCGCTATCGACCGCATACGATCTGCGCGAGAGCGCCGCGACGAGCCGACGCCCGTAGATGCGTCCCGCCGAAAACCACACGCTGTCGCCGAGCAGCGCGCCGCACAACGCCGCGAACAGCACGTGCGCGAAGGACAGTCGCCCGCTCGCCACGGCGGAGCCCGCGAACACGAGCAACGGCGCGGACGGCAGCGGCACGCCAAGACGCGTCAGGAGGACGTTCGCGAACACGGCCGCGCTGCCCCACTGCACGATCGCCGACGGCGGAATCTGGATCAATCGGCACCTCTCGATCGCCGGCTGCGATGCACCAACCGAAACTTCATTCGGACCCGGACTCGACGAGCATCACCGGAACGTCTCCACATCCGGCGCTGCTCGCAATTTCGATGCCGCGCCAGGGCGAACCCTCGCCGTGATCGAACGCCATCGGATCGACGCGCCGGTCCGGCCTCAGCACGTTGAACGGCCACGACGGACGCCGCAAGCGTTCGTGCACGACCGATCCGAGCCAGATTGGCGCAGGCGGCGTGCCCTCGCCCTCGCGCACCGCATAATGCGTCGGCCAGAAGCGCAGTACGTCGCGCTCGTCGGCGCCGCGAGGCGAGCGCGCGAACACGAGCTTCGACGGCTCGCCGTTGTTCAGGCGCGGCAGCGCGGGCAGATCGATCGCGGGCGCATTCGGCAACATGACCGACATCACGCTCTTCAAGCTTACATGCGACACCTCCGTCCAGCCGCGCGATATCAGCTGTGCGCGAATCTGCTCGGGCGTCGCGGCCCATTGGACGGTGATCGGCTCGCGACGATCGCCCTCCATGCTCGCTCGATAGCACGAAAACGTGCGCCACACGGTATCGGTCCATTGGATCGGCGTGACGACGATGGTCGCAGGCGCCGCGCTGTGCGCTTCCGTGTCATCGCTCAGTTGCAGGGCGACGCTCGCGCAGATCACGGCCAGCACGGCAATCGGCATCAAGGGCCGCGGTTTCGGTTTGGCGGGATTGCGCCATACGGCCGTGAGCGCGATCAGAAAGACCCACACGGCCGCGAGCGCCGTGCTGCCCAGCGCATCGGAGATGGTGAAGCGGCCGAAATACAGCCCCGCTACGCCGACCGCCGTGACGATCGCGGAGGTCGCCGTCGCGATGAACACGCCCGTCAGCAAGCCCACGCGCCGCAGCAGGAGAAACGCGAGAAAGCCATAGATGACGACGGTTGCCGCCACATGGCTGCTCGGAAAGCGGTGCTCCGCCGGCGTGAAGGAAACGAGGATCGGCTCGTGCGCGGTGAAGCGGATCGCCGCGACCAGCAACTGCGAAAACGCCACGGCCACGACCCAGTACGTGACCGTGCGCCAGCGCCGCTCGAAGCTCATCCACACGATGACCATCGCGCCGAGCGCGAGCAGCGTGGGTGTGCTGCCGAGCGTCGCCGCGCCATCGAGAATCGAATCGGTCCAGGTCGAGCGGAACGATTGCAGCAGCCGATAGATCGACACATCCACCTGCACGATCGATGCGCCGCGCGCGACATTCGCCAGCACGGAGAAAAAGACAAAGGCGGAGGCGAGCAGCAGCACCGAGATCGTCACGATGAGGCCGGTCGCCGGATTGCCCGGATCGAGCGCGCGCGACACGAGCCGTGCCGGCAGGCCGCGGCCCGTTTGCGCCCATGCGAGCAGTTTCTCGCGGGACGCGATGGTCCAGCGCATCGCGTGCGACACGATGAGGCGCGAGAGATTGAACACGATCCATCCAAGCGCGGTGACGATGATCAGGATCACGACGAGCCTGATCGACACCGCGCCCGCCAGCTCGATCGACGCGCCGAATACGACGCCCGGCAGGATATGCGTCGGCGCCCAGACGAGCGCACTCAGGATGTTGACGGCGAGAAAACGCGCAGGCGTCATCCCCGCCACGCCCGCGACGACGGGCACGACGGCGCGCATCGGCGCGACGAAGCGCGCGAGCACGACGCTCTTCGCGCCGTGGGCATCGAAATACTTCCTGCCCGCGGCGAGCGCGCCCGGATGCGCGCGAAACGGCCACATCTGCGCGATCTTGTCCGCATAGCGCTGGCCGAACCAGAAGCTCGCGGCGTCCCCTGCGATGGCGCCCGCGATCGCGCAGACGAATACCCAGCCGAGATTCAGCGCGCCTGCGCCGACGAGCGCACCGGCGATGAACATCGCGGTGCTGCCCGGCACGAAGGTGCCGATGAACGCGACCGATTCGAGAAACGACGCGAGCAGCACCACGGCGAGCGCCCACTCGGGGTGGCCCGACAAGAGGTGCAACAGCTTGAAGTAGGAATGCTCCATCGTGATCGACAGGCGAAAGCGCAGCGGTGCGCAATCGTCAGACGGACTCGTGCCAGCGGCTATCGCTGCGCAACAGGTGAAGATCGCGGTGGAATCGAGTGTACCCAACGCGGTCGAAGAACTCCAAAATCTGTATCGCGCGTTTTCGGCCGAGCGCACTCGCGTCGCGGAAGGCGGCCGCGCCGAGCGCGCCGCCCTGCGCCTCGGCCTGCTGCGCGACGAGTTGCGCCAGTGCGCCGATCGACGCGCGGCAGTAGAACAGATCGCGCACGACCTGATACACGTCGCCGCGGCGTGCGAGTTTTTTGAGGAGCCTGCGCATCTCGTCCTCGCCGATGCCGTGCGCGCGGGCGAGATCGCGCACCCAGGGCGGTTCGAAACGCCCCTCTTCGAGCGATGCCAGCACCGCGCGCGCCAGTGCTTCTTCCCTTTCGTCGAGCGTCACCGCATGCGCCGGCAGATGCAGCCACGGCCCGCTCCTCGCAATCGTTGCGCTCGCCACGGCATCGTCGACGAGCGCGCGCCACAGCGCATCAGGCGCAAGCGGCGCGGCCATGCGGCGCAGGCGCGCGGCGTCGGGGCCCTGTTCGTCGGAGAAGCGTTCGTGGAATGCGGCGAGCGCGTCGAGAAGGCGCGTCTTCATGGCGTCCCAATGACGCGATGCAATATAAAGCGTGTCGTCATGCGTGGAAACGGCGCGCAGGCCTTCCGGCGTCATCGATCGTCCGCGGAGGTGCTCGATCAGCGAACGCGGCAAGCCATACGGCGCCTGCTCGAAGAGCGCATCGACGCGGCCCGTGTCGAGCATCGCGACGAGCGCATCGAGCCACGCGCGGCGTTGCGGCGTGCGGCGCTTGCGCGCGGGCGCGAACGGATCGAGCACGCGTCCGCCGCCCACCGTCCGGTTCGCCTGCGCATTGCGCACGATGAAGCGGTCGCCGGGCAGCGCGCAAACGGGCTGATCGAAGACGAGCTGCACGCGCGCGGTGTGCCCCGATGCAAGCGTGTCGGCTTCGAGCAGCGCGACATGCGCGACGCGATGCGTCGTGCCCAGATGCACATGCAAGGGCGCCCAATGCGTGAGCGTGAGCTGCGCGTCATCGAGCAAGGTCAGCTCGACATCGAGCCGCTCGGACGCACGCGCGAGCCGCGTATCGACGATCCAGTCGCCGCGCGCGAGCGCATCCTTGTCGATGCCCGCGAGATTGAGCGCGCAGCGCTCGCCCGCCCGCCCCGTCTGCGCCGCGCGATTCTGCGCGTGAATGCTGCGCACGCGCACAGGTGCACCGGACGCTTCCCGCGGCGCGAGCGCCATCGTGTCGCCGATGTTCACGCGGCCCGCGAAGACCGTGCCCGTCGCGATCGTGCCCTGCCCTGTCAACGTGAACACGCGATCGACCGCGAGCCGGAAAAAGCCGTCGTCGCGGCGCGTGCGCCAGTGCGCGGCGGCATCGCGAAGATAAGCGCTCAGTGCGGCGACGCCTTCGTCGTCGGCCTTCGTCGCATCGGTGTCGAACAAGGGCGCAGCGCGCAACGGGCCGTCCGCGAGCAGCGCTTCGATTTGCGCGTGCACGTCGCGCACGCGCGATGCCTCCGCGCGATCGCACTTGGTCACCGCGACCGCGCCCCGCGTCACGCCGAGCAGCTCGAGTATCGCGAGATGCTCGCGCGTTTGCGGCATCACGCCATCGTCGGCGGCGATCACGAGCAAGGCGAAGTCGATGCCGCACGCGCCCGCCGCCATCGTATGCACGAGCTTCTCGTGTCCGGGCACGTCGATGAAGCCGAGCACGCCGCCGTCGTTCAACGGCACATATGCGTAACCCAGTTCGATCGAGATGCCGCGCGCTTTCTCTTCCTTCAGGCGATCGGTGTCCACGCCCGACAGCGCCCGCACGAGCGTCGTCTTGCCGTGATCGATATGCCCCGCCGTGCCGACGATCATTCGCGTGCTTCCAGTTGGGCGACGAACGCGGCTTCGTCGGCCTCTTCGAGACAGCGCAGATCGAGCCGCAATGCGCCGTCCGCGATGCGCCCGAGCACCGGCCGCGGCAAGTCGCGCAGCCGCTTCTCGACGCGGTTGAGCGCACCGCCCGGCCGCTTGCCGCTCGCGAGCCGCACGCCGAGCCCGTAGCTCGGCAGGACATCGACAGGCAACGCGCCGCTGCCGATCTGGCTGAACATCGGTTCGGCGCCAACCGTGAATTCG
The DNA here is from genome assembly GCA_001544655.2 of Caballeronia turbans. GTDB lineage: Bacteria > Pseudomonadota > Gammaproteobacteria > Burkholderiales > Burkholderiaceae > Caballeronia > Caballeronia turbans. The sequence goes on along the minus strand of FCOD02000007.1, from coordinate 41,832 downwards.
TCGCCGACGAAGCCTTGCAGCGCAGGCTCGATGCGCTCGGCCGCGAGGCGCATGACATCGGCGGGACGTGTGAGAAGGCGCAATGTCGTGAGACGTTCGGCGAGCGTTTCGGGCGCGCGATACAGGCGCAACACCGCTTCGAGCGCGGCGAGCGTCAGCTTGCCGACGCGCAATGCGCGCTTCAGCGGATGTTTCTTGATCTTCGCGATCAGGTCGCGCCGCCCGACGATCAGCCCCGCCTGCGGCCCGCCCAGCAGCTTGTCGCCGCTGAAGGTGACGAGATCCGCGCCTGCCGCGACGGTCTCGCGCACCGTCGCTTCGCGCGGCAAGCCCCACTGCGCGAGATCGACGAGCGTGCCGCTGCCGAGATCCATCGCGACGGGCAGCCCGCGCGCCTTCGCGAGCGGCGCGAGTTCCGCGAGGGTCACTTCCTTCGTGAAGCCGCTCACCGCGTAGTTGCTGCAATGCACCTTCATCAGGAGCGCGGTCTTCGCGTTGATCGCTTCGTCGTAGTCTTTCAGATGCGTGCGATTCGTCGTGCCGACTTCGCGCAGCTTCGCGCCCGCGCGGCTCATGATGTCGGGAATGCGAAACGCGCCGCCGATCTCGACGAGCTCGCCGCGCGACACGATCACTTCCTTTCGCGATGCGAGCGCGGACAGCGTGAGCAATACGGCCGCCGCGTTGTTGTTCACGACAGTCGCGGCTTGCGCGCCCGTCAGTTCGCAGATCAGGCCGTTGATGAGATCGTCGCGATCGCCGCGCGCGCCCGTGTCCAGATCGAATTCGAGGTTGGCGGGCCGCGTGAGCATCTCGGCCACCGCGCGCACCGCTTCGTCGGGCAGGAGCGCGCGGCCGAGGTTGGTATGCAGCACCGTGCCCGTGAGATTGAAGACGCTGCGCACGCTGCTGCGCGCGCGCTTTGCGAGCCTCGCATCGACGGTGCGCGCGAGTTGCGCATCGCTCAAGGCGTCGACGGATGCGCGGCCTGCCTGCGCATCGGCGCGCCATGCGTCGAGCGTCTCGCGCAACACGGCGAGCGTCTGCGTGCGCCCGTATCCGGCGATCACCGCCTCGAATTCTGCCGATGCCAGCACGCGCTCCACCGATGGCACGCGGGCCATCAACGCGCGCAGTTCGCCGCCCTCGCCGCCTTTGACGTCGCTCATCGATCGTCTTCCGAATGTTCGGGCCACAGCCACGGATGGGGCGCCGCGCGCCGATAGCCGGCCTCGCCCATCAACAGGTCTAGGGTGAGGCTCGCGAGATCGTCGGCGTAGGGCTCGAAATCATAGGCCTTGTCCTGATAGCCGATCTTGCGGTACGTGCCGCATTCATCGCACGACTCCGCCTTGAGCGGCGCGCTCTTCGCCCGCGCGGACTTCTCGCTTTCGGGTTCGTCGCCGGTGCCCATCACGTGATAGGCGATGCCTTTGGTCGAATCGCAGTTCGTGCACTTGGCGCGGACCACGTGAAGCTCCGTCGCGCAGAGGCCGCATTGCGCGTAGCGATAGCCGTCATACGCGCCGCCCACACGCACGATGCTCGCCACCGGCACCGAACCGCAGACCGGGCATACCCCGGGCGTGTCGAGATAGGGCACGTCCTTCGTGTCGATGCGGCTCGCGAGATCGGTCCACACGACTTGCAGCGCGGCCGCGATGAACGGCGCCGCGGCCGGATCGATCTCGGCGAAGCGCAGCGCGAGGACGGCATCGGCCTGGCTGTCGAGCGCGGCGGCGTCCGTCGCGCGCAGGCGGCCGACGAGTTGCGTGAGCGCGGGCGTCAGCGCGCCCGCGGCCTCGATGCCGTCGAGCAGCATGAAGAGCACGTCTCGCCACGCGGGATCGCGTGCGTCCGTGAGCGCGGGGACGATGGGCATCGAATGACGCTGGTTCAGTTCGATCGATGCGCGCGAGGGCATCGGCGCGTTGAATCCGGCGAGCACGCGCTGCTGGGCATCGGCGAGCGCGGCCATCAGGCGCAGATAACCGGCGATGGGATTGCTCGCGTCGGCGAGTTGCACAAGGCGCGCGGCGCGCGCGGCGAATATCGTGGCGCGCTCCGGCATGCGCAAGCGCGGAATCGCCGAGGGATCGAGCGATTCGATTCTCGCGGCTTCGACTATGCGTTGAACCACGGAAGGTTTCCTCGCGGGGATGAGCGGTCGATCAAGGATATCAGCTAATTGGACAAGAAATGGACCGCGCCCCGCGCACACTGGCCCGCCGTCGCGACAGCCCTTTACTTCCCGATAATCTCCCTGAACCAGCGCGGATGATGCTTGCGCGCCCATCCATACGTGACCGTGCCGCGCGTCATCGCGCCGATCGATCCCTTCACCCACAGCGCGGCGTAGATATGAACGATGATCGACACGATCAGCACGAACGCCGTCGCCGCATGCACCACCGACGCGATGCGAATGACCGTGATCGGGAAATAAAACGCAAAGTACGCGCGCCATATCACGATCCCGCTCAAGAGCAGCAGCACGAGACTCGCGACCATCACGAAGAACAGCAGCTTCTGCCCCGCGTTGTACTTGCCGATCTCCGGCAAGCGATCCTCGCGATTGGTGAGCACGTCGTTCATCTGCTTCATCCACTGGACATCGTTGCGGTCCAGATAATTGTGATGCCAGAAGCGCAGCGCGAGGATCAGAAACGAGATGAACATCACGCAGCCGACGAACGGATGCAGAATGCGCGTCCACTGCCCGCCGCCGAAAATCGCGTAGAGCCATGACATCGACGGATGGAACATTGCGAGCCCGGAAAGCGCGAGCAGCACGAAGGTGATCGCGGTGATCCAGTGATTGGTGCGTTCGTTCGGCGTGTAGCGCACGATCAGACGATGGCCCTTCACGTCACGCAGTTCGCTATCGTGTTTCATCTTCACGCTCCTGTCCGCCTTCCCGGCGACGCCGCACCTCTTCCGCCTCGCGGTGCGCTTCCACTTCGTCTTCCTCGCTGACTTCGTTCGGGCCGATGCGCGTGTAATGGAAGAACCCCGCGAGCGCCGCGAGCGCGATGCCCGCCATCGCGAGCGGCTTGGTCACGCCCTTCCAGATCGACACGAGCGGGCTGATGTGCGGATCCTTCGCAAGGCCGTGATACAACTCCGGCTGATCCGCGTGGTGCAGCACGTACATGACGTGCGTGCCGCCCACGCCCGGCGGATCGTACAAACCGGCATTCGCAAAGCCCCGCTCTTTCAGGTCCTCCACGCGATCGGCCGCCTGCACCTGCATGTCCGCCTTGGTGCCGAACATGATCGCGCCGGTCGGGCACGTCTTTACGCACGCGGGCTCCTGCCCGACCGCGACGCGGTCCGAGCAGAGCGTGCATTTGTACACGCGATGATCTTCCTTGGAGAGCCGCGGAATGTTGAAGGGACATCCGGTGATGCAATAGCCGCAACCGATGCAGTTCTCCTCGTGAAAATCCACGATGCCGTTCGTGTACTGCACGATCGCGCCCGGCGACGGACACGCCTTCAGACACCCTGGATCTTCGCAATGCATGCAGCCGTCCTTGCGGATCAGCCACTCGAGGTCGCCCTTCGGATTCTCGTATTCGGTGAAGCGCATCACGGTCCACGAATGCTCCGTGAGGTCGCGCGGGTTGTCGTAGATGCCGGTCGTGTGACCGATGTCGTCGCGCAGATCGTTCCACTCCATGCACGCCGTCTGACACGCCTTGCAGCCGATGCACTTCGACACGTCGATGAGCTTCGCCACCGTCCCCGTGACCGGCTCGCGCACCTGCGTCTGCGGCGTGGTCGTCGCCGAGAGACGTTTGATATCGAGCGATTGCAGAGCCATCTCGTCCCCCTTATGCCTTCTCGACCTTCACGAGAAACGACTTGAACTCGGGCGTCTGCGAGTTCCCGTCGCCTACCGAAGGCGTGAGTGTGTTGACGAGATAGCCCGGCTGCGTGAGGCCCTTGAAGCCCCAGTGCAGCGGCAGGCCCACGGTGTGCACTTTCTTGCCCTCCACGGTCAGTGGCTTGATGCGTTTCGTAACGAGCGCCACCGCGACGATATGCCCGCGATTGCTCGACACCTTCACGCGATCCCCCGCGACGACGCCCACTTCCTTTGCATGCTCCTCGCCGATCTCCACGAACTGCTGCGGCTGCACGATCGCGTTCAGGCGCGCGTGCTTGGTCCAGTAGTGGAAGTGCTCGGTGAGCCGGTACGTGGTCGCCGTGTTCGGGAACTTGTCTGCCGTGCCGAACGCGGCGCGATCGTCCGCGAATACGCGCGCGGCCGGATTGCTCGTCACCGCCTTGTTGTCCGGGAAGAACGGGTTGTAGCCGAGCGGCGTCTCGAACGGCTCGTAATGCGCGGGGAACGGCCCTTCGTTCATGCCGTCGCGCGCGAAGAAACGCGCGACGCCTTCCGGATTCATGATGAAGGGGCTCATGCCCTTGTCCGGCGGCTCGTCGACCTTGAAGTCGGGGATGTCCGAGCCCGTCCATGCGCGCCCGTTCCACGCGACGAGCTTTCTCGACGGATCGAACGGCTTGCCGTTCACATCGCACGATGCGCGGTTGTACAGCACGCGCCGGTTCGCCGGCCACGCCCACGCCCAGCCGAGCGTCTGGCCGATGCCGGTCGGGTCGGAGTTGTCGCGCCGGCCCATCTGGTTGCCCGCCTGCGTCCATGAGCCGCAGAAGATCCAGCAGCCGCTCGCGGTCGAGCCGTCGTCGCGCAGTTGCGCAAAGCTCGCGAGCTGCTCGCCGCGTTTTGCGAGCACTTTCGTCTGATCGGCGGGATCGGTGACGTCGGCAAGCGCGCGGCCGTTGAACTCCATCGCGATCTCTTCGGGCGTCGGGCTCTCCGGGTCCGCATACGGCCAGGTCATCTTCAGGATCGGGTCGGGATACTTGCCGCCCTTTTCCTGATAGGCCTTTCGCATGCGCAGCCACAGACCCGACATGATCTCGAGATCGCTCCTCGCCTCGCCCGGCGGCGTCGTGCCCTGCCAGTGCCATTGCAGCACGCGCGACGAGCTCACGAGCGAGCCGCGCTCTTCCGCGAAGCAGCTTGTCGGCAGACGGAAAACTTCTGTCTGGATCTTCGATGCATCGACATCGTTGAATTCACCGTGGTTCTTCCAGAACTCCGACGTTTCCGTCGCGAGCGGATCCATGATGACGAGCCACTTCAGCTTCGACAGGCCAAGGCCGATCTTCGCCTTGTTCGGCGCGGCCGCGAGCGGATTGAAGCCCTGGCAGATATAGCCGTTCATCTTGCCCGCGGCCATCAGTTCGAAGACCTGCAGCATGTCGTAGGACTTGTCGAGCTTCGGCAGGTAGTCGAACCCGAAGTTGTTGTCGGCCGTCGCGTTGTCGCCCCACCACGACTTCATGAAGCTCACGTGGAACGCGCGGTAGTTCTTCCAGTAGCTCAACTGGTTCGGCCGCAGTGGCTGCGCCGCGCGTTTCTTGATGTACTCCTCGTACTCCTGTTCGCCTTCCATCGGCAAGGTCATGTAGCCGGGCAGCAGGTTCGACATCAGGCCGAGGTCCGTCAGGCCCTGAATGTTCGAATGCCCGCGCAGCGCATTCATGCCGCCGCCCGCAATGCCGATATTGCCGAGCAGAAGCTGCACCATCGCGCCCGTTCGGATCATCTGCGCGCCGACCGAGTGATGCGTCCAGCCGAGCGCATAGAGGATCGTGCCCGCGCGATTGGGCGCGGCGGTCGTCGCGAGCATCTCGCAGACCTTGAGGAACTTGTCGGTCGGAGTGCCGCAGACTTTCGTCACCATCTCCGGCGTGTAGGCGGCGTAGTGCTGCTTGAGCAGGTTGTAGACGCAGCGCGGATGCTGCAACGTCGGATCGGTCTTGACGTAACCGTCCTCGCCGCGCTCGTAGTCCCAGCTCGACTTGTCGTACTTGCGATGTTCGGCGTCGTAGCCCGAGAACACGCCGTCCTTGAACGCGAAGTCCTCGCGCACGATGAACGACATGTCCGTGTAGTTCTTCACGTACTCGTGCTGGATCTTGTCGTTCGTGAGCAGATAGTTGATGACGCCGCCCAGGAACGCGATGTCCGTGCCGGTGCGAATCGGCGCGTAGAAATCCGCGACCGATGCCGTGCGCGTGAAGCGCGGATCCACCACGATGAGCCGCGCACGACGATGCGCCTTTGCCTCGGTCACCCACTTGAAGCCGCACGGGTGCGCCTCGGCCGCATTGCCGCCCATCACGAGAATCAGGTCCGTGTTCTTGATGTCGACCCAATGGTTCGTCATCGCTCCACGGCCAAACGTCGGGGCAAGACCTGCCACCGTCGGGCCATGTCAGACACGCGCCTGATTATCGAATGCGAGCATCCCCCAACTGCGCACGGTCTTGTGCGTCAGATAGCCGACCTCGTTGCTCGCCGCCGACGCCGCGAGAAAGCCCGAAGTCAGCCACCGGTTGACCTTCTTGCCGTCGGGCGTCGTCTCGACGAAATTCGCGTCGCGATCTTCCTTGAGAAGCACGGCGATGCGGTCGAGCGCCTCGTCCCACGAGATGCGCTTCCACTCGTTCGACCCGGGCGCGCGATGCTCGGGATACAGCAGCCGGCTCGGGCTATGAATGAAGTCGATGAGCGAGGCGCCTTTCGGGCAGAGCGTGCCGCGATTGACGGGATGATCCGGATCGCCTTCGATATGGATGATGCTCGGCTTGGCGTTCTTGGCGTTGTCGCCCAGGCCGTACATAAGAATGCCGCACCCGACTGAACAGTACGGGCAGGTATTGCGCGTTTCCGTGGTGCGCGACAGTTTGTATTGCCGGACTTCGGCGAGCGCGGGTGCCGGAGAAAAGCCCATTGCCACCAGGCTCGAACCGGCCAGCGTGCTCGCGGAGACCTTCAGGAACTGTCGCCGTGACATCTGGAGCATGATTGCCCTCGGCGCGTCGTAAAGTGGTTTCACAAGTATATGGTGCACGATTACATCGCGCAGACAGGTTGACACGGTGTTTGCACCAATGCGCCCATTTGCCGCGCAAACCGCGCTCCTTCAGCAAGTCACGCGCCTGCGTCGGCATGCGCTGGAATGGAACGTGCTCGACGGGATGGACATCGCCGGGCATCCGCGCTCCATCACCGATTCGAGAGGTCGTCATGAGTTCCGTCTCCACGCAGAAGATCGAAGCGGCCGTGAAAAAAGACGCTTCCTGGGTCCTCGGCGCGCTCAAGCAGTTCTCGGAAAACCGCTGCGCCGCGATGGCCGCGAGCATCGCTTTCTACTCGGCGTTCTCGCTCGCGCCGACGCTCGTCATGGTCATCGCCGTCGCCGGCTGGGTGTTCGGGCCCGAAGCCGCGCGCGGGCAGCTCTTTCATCAGGTGAACGGACTCCTCGGCGATCAGGCGGCCGCCGGCGTGCAGAGCATCGTCGAGAATGCGCATCGCAGCGGCGGAACGGGCATCGCCGCGATCATTTCGTTCGTGCTGCTGGCGGTCGGCGCGTCGGCGACGTTTTCATCGCTTAATACGGCGCTCAACATCGTCTGGCCGATGAGCGGCGAGCAGCGCTCCAGCGTCATTGCGATGGTGCGCGTGCGGCTCGTATCGTTCGGGCTCGTGCTCGGCGTCGCGTTCCTGCTGATCGTCTCGCTCGTGCTCGACACCGCGATTCAGGCCGTCGGCATGTGGCTGTGGGCGAATTCGCCGTTCGTGATCATCGGCGATGTCGTGCAGCTCGCCGTCGGCCTCGCGATTCTCACGGTCGCGTTCGGCGCGTTGCTGAAGTTTTTGCCCGACGCGCCGGTGGAGTGGCGTGATGCGCTCGTGGGCGGGCTCGTCGCCGCGCTGCTGTTTTCGGCGGGCAAGAAACTCTTCGCGCTGTATCTCACGCACGCGGGTACGGCGAGCGCGTTCGGCGCGGCCGGATCGCTCGCGGTGCTCCTGATGTGGCTGTACTTCTCCGCCGCCGTGCTCTTGCTCGGCGCGGAGTTTTCGGCGGCGCGCGCGCGTCTGCACGATCCGCGCGGCGCGTGGGGACAACAGAACAACGGCCGCGTGCCGCCCGGAAGCCGCGCGAAGATCGGCTCGATGCTCGCCGCCTCGACGCGCACCGCGGGGCCGGTGACCGCCAGCGCGTCGACGGTTGCGCCGGTTACGCCAGCGAGCGCTCGCGCGGACGCGCCGGTCACAGCAGGCGCGCGTCGCGCGATCGGTGCGCGCGCCCAGCACGCGCAGCAACTGACGGGACAGGCGCGCAAGAAGGTATCCGCCGTGACGCGGGCGCTGGAGTTGTCGCGCAAGCTCGCGCGGGCGGAATCGACCGCCACGCGCGTCACCGCACACGCGATGGTCGGGGCGGGCCGCAAGGCGTCGCATGCCAACGCGGCGGTGCGGCGGCATCCGTGGCGCGCGGTGCTCGTTGCAGCCGGCGCGGGCATGGCGCTCGCGCTGTTGTCGCGGCGCGACGCTGCGCCGGCGGACGACGCAGACGTTCGAAACTGATCCTCTGACGGCGCAGCACCGCTGTCCATCGAATCCGAAAAATCGCGTGTCGAAAAAGCGCTTTGTTATTTGAAACGCGCGTAATCGAATATCGACGCTAAAAATCACAGATTCGAACGTGCGATTCGGCGCGGAACTTTTCCGAGGCCCGCCTGTCTCCCGAAATTCGCTTTGAGATCCCCGCAGACCCTTTACAGGCGGGCATCCGACCAGACTGTGTGTTTTTCGAGACAGTCAATATTTTTTCGTTTCTTAAGTTACGAAACGTTGCGTTATTCTCTGCGCCGGCAACAACGATTAATCATTCGCGTGGAGAATTCGATGAAACGAATCGCACTGACGTCCCTCTCGCTGGCGCTTCTCGGCGCAGCAGGCGCGGCACAAGCACAAAGCAGCGTCACCCTCTATGGCGTGATCGATACCGGTCTCGCGTATGTGAGCCATGCCAACACTGATGGCGACCATCTCTTCGGCATGGTCAACGGCACGCTGTCCGGCCCGCGTTGGGGCTTGAAGGGTCAGGAAGACCTCGGCGGCGGCCTGAAGGCGATCTTCCAGTTGGAAAGCGGCTTCGATCCGGGCACGGGCCAGTCGAACCAGGGCGGTCGCCTGTTCGGCCGTCAAGCGTTCGTCGGTTTGAGCGGCAACCAGTGGGGTACGGTCACGTTGGGTCGTCAGTATGATCCGTCCGTCGACATGGTTCAGGGCCTCACGGGCGACAACTACTGGGGCGCAGCGTTCGCTACGCCGGGCGACGTCGACAACTACGACAACAGCCTGCGCGTGAGCAACGCCGTCAAGTACGTGTCGCCGGTGTTCGGTGGCTTCCAGTTCGAAGGCATCTACGGCTTCAGCAATCTGGCTGGCACGACCGGCCAGGGCCAGACCTGGGGCGGCGCAGCGACGTACGGCAACGGTCCGTTCTCGATCGCGGCCAGCTACCTGTACGTGAACAACCCGAGCGCAAACCGCGCGACCGGCTGGAACAGCCCGTCGTCGGATTCGCTGTTCAACACGGTGATCAACGCCGGCTACGATACGGCCCACGCGGTCGGAATCGCGCGCGGTGCTGGCCAGTACGTGTTCGGTGCGTTCACGGTCGGTGCTTCGTACAGCTTCGCGCAGTACAAGAACGACGGCAACTCGGCGTTCACGGAACAAGAGAAGTTCAACGTGGCCAACGGCTACGTGAACTTCCAGCTGACGCCGGCTACGCTGCTCGGCCTGGGCTACACGTACACGCACGCCAGCGGCGACACCTCGGCGAACTACCACCAGGTCAGCCTGGGTGCCGACTACTCGCTGTCGAAGCGCACCGACGTGTACGCTGTCGGCGCCTATCAGCACGCGAGCGGCACGCAGCGCAACGCTGACGGCACGACGCAAGACGCGCAAGCTTCGATCAGCGACTTCGGTTTTGCCAGCGGCCGCAACCACCAGGAACTGGTGCTCATCGGTCTGCGCCACAAGTTCTAAGAACAACCGACTGGCGCGGCACGCAAGTGCCGCGTCGGAGGATCGCAGTACCCTCGAACAGCCATCGGTTTTCCGATGGCTGTTTTTTTATGTGCTCGCGAATGTGACGTCAGAGTTGCGGCGCGTTGCCCTTTTCGACGTCTTCCGCGAGCGTCTGCGCGGGCGCGCCCGGGCAAGGCAGGTCCCCGATGACGAGCCGCGGCACCGTGCTGCGCGTTTCGCGCGGGCGCAGCGGCACGTTGTCGAGTTCGGTCCAGGAAGGGTTCGGAATCTCGCCGAAGAGCTGCCTCAGACGCTCGCCCCACGTCTTGTTGATCATCTGGTAGTAGGCGCTGTTGTTGTCGAGCGTGGCGAAGCGCGTGACGCGCAGCGAGTCCTTTTCATAGACCAGCAGGTCGAGCGGCAGACCGACCGAAAGATTCGAGCGCAATGTCGAATCCATCGAAATGAGCGCGCATTTCGCGGCTTCGTCGAGCGGCGATGTGGGCGTGATGACGCGGTCGATGATCGGCTTGCCGTACTTCGATTCGCCGATCTGAAAATACGGCGACACGCGCGTCGATTCGATGAAATTGCCCGCCGCATAAATCATGAAAAGACGCGGCGGCTGGCCGCAAATCTGTCCGCCGAGAATGAAGCTGCAATTGAAGTCGACGCTGAATTCCGCGAGCGACAGCGCATCGCGCCGATGCACCTCCCGCACCGCATCGCCGACGATGCGCGCCGCTTCCGCCATCGTCGGGACGCTGTAGAGCGTAGGCGCGGCGGGATCGGACGGCTCCGCGAGCAGATGCGTCACCGCCTGTGTCAGCGCAAGATTGCCGGCCGCGAGCAGGACGATCACGCGCTCTCCCGGCTGTTCGAAAACAACCATCTTGCGCGCGGCGCTTACGTGGTCCACGCCGGCGTTGGTGCGCGTGTCGGACAGGAACACGAGTCCCTCGTCCACGCACATGCCCACGCAATAAGTCATGTCGATCGATCCTGAAAAACGAGCAAACCCTCATTGTACTGAGCGCGACCGCGCGTCGCATCCGCCCGTTCACTGATCCCGGTGCGCATCGATCCCGATGTGCACCGAGAGCGTCTCCTCCTTGCCGCCCACGCGCGAGCCGCGCACCGGCGCCGCGGCCTCGTAGTCCCGGGCCACCGCGAGACGGCAATGACGCTCGCCCGCGAATGCGGCCTGCGTCGCGTCCACCGAGACCCAGCCGTGCTCCGCCCAGACATCGGTCCATGCGTGCGCGGCCACGGCCTCGGTCGCGCCCGCGTCGAAATAGCCGCTCACGCAGCGGGCGGGCACGCCTCGCGCCCGGCAGCACGCGAGCAGCAGATGCGCGAAATCGCGGGCATCGCCGAAGCCGCTCGCGAGCGCCTGCGCGGCCGTGCCCGCGGCATACGCCGGCTCGTTGCGATACTGCACGCTCTCGCCGATGCGCTCCGCCAGCGCGATGAGCGACGCCGGCGTATCGAGCGACGGCACGCGATGCGCGAGCGCGCGGATCGCGGCATCGGGCATCGTCAGCGGCGTCGCGCAGGTGAAATGCTCGAGCGGAATCGGTCCGGCTTCGTCGAACAGGCGGCCATCGGGCAACGCTTGCGTCACGACTTCGCCCGCCACGCTCACATGGATCTCACCGTGCGGCTTCGTCAGCACGAGCGTGTGCAACGCGTTGCCATACGCATCGCGCGCCGCATCGAGCTTGCCCGGCGCTGCGACACGCCAGTGCCGCACGAGCTGCGACGCGCCGCTTGCCGGCGTCACACGAAACTGCTGGATCGAATACGTGACCGGCGTGGCGTAGCGGTAGCGGATGTCGTGGCGTATGGTCAGCAGCATGATTCACGCAATGGGCAACATGAGGAAGGTGTGCATCACGCGCAGGCCGAGTTCATCGACGCGCTTCAGAAACTGCGTGAGCCACGCGTGCACGCCCGTCTCCAGAATCAGCCGGATGTCGGAGTACAGCACGTCCGCGCGCAGCTTGCCCGCGAAGCGCTCGCATTCCTTCGACGCATCCGTGCGCAGCTTCGCGAGCGTCTCGCAGACGCCGTCGAGCGATGCGAGCAGCGAGCGCGGCATCTGCTCGTTGAGAATCAGAAGTTCGACGACGCGCGTCGGCGTCACGACATCGCGATACACCTTGCGATAGATCTCGAGCGCCGACACGGAACTGAGAATCGACGTCCAGTAATAGAAGTCTTCGAGCTGGCGCGCCGCCTCGCGCGAGTTGGGCGTCGCATCGGCGAAGCGCACGTCGAGAATCCGCGCGGTGTTGTCCGCGCGCTCGAGATAGGTGCCGAGCTGCATGAAGAAGAACGCGTCGTCGCGCAGCGCGGTGCCCTGCATCACGCCGCGGCACAGATTGGAGCGGTACTTGACCCATTCGAACAGGGCATCCGGGCCCGTTTCGAGCTCCATGTTCGCGAGCCGCTGATTGAATTCGAGCCAGGTGAAGTTGATCGTTTCCCAGCCTTCCGTCGTGAGCGTGCCACGCACCGCGCGCGCGTTCTCGCGCGTCGCCTGCAGGCAGGACAGGATGCTCGACGGATTGCGCGCATCGGCGACCATGAAATGCAGCATGTCCTCGCGCGAGCGCGATCCCGGATGACGCTCGTCGAACATCTCCTCCAGCTCGGAAATCTTCAGCACCGAGCGTTGCCCGCGCGCCGCCTGCTCGGGCGTTTGCGGCAGGAGCGCGCCTTCCATGTCGATGTCGAGCATGCGCGCGGTGTTCTCCGCGCGTTCCATGTAGCGCGCCATCCAGAACAGGTGATCGGCAGTGCGGCTCAGCATGTGGTGATGTGCAGTGAGTTAGTCAATCGACCATCCACGTGTCCTTCGTCCCGCCGCCTTGCGACGAATTGACGACGAGCGAGCCTTCCCGCAGCGCGACGCGCGTGAGGCCGCCTGCGCACATCGACACCTCGCGGCCGGAAAGCACGAACGGCCGCAAGTCGATATGACGCGGCGCAATGCCCGCGTCCACGAACGTCGGACATGCGGAGAGCGCGAGCGTCGGCTGGGCGATATAGCCTTCGGGGCGCGCGAGAAGCAGCGCGCGGAACGCTTCGATCTCATCGTTCGTCGATGCCGGCCCGACGAGCATGCCGTAGCCGCCCGCGCCGTGCACTTCCTTGACGACGAGCTCCGGCAGATGCGCGAGCGTATAGGCGAGATCGTCCGCCTTGCGGCATTGATACGTCGGCACGTTGTTGAGAATCGGTTTCTCGCCGAGATAGAACTCGATCATGTCGGGCACGAACGGATAGATCGATTTGTCGTCGGCGATGCCGGTGCCCATCGCGTTCGCGAGCGTCACGCGGCCCGCGCGATACGACGTCAGCAAGCCCGGAATCCCGAGCGCCGAATCCGCGCGGAAGGCGAGCGGATCGAGAAAGTCGTCGTCCACGCGGCGATAGATCACGTCGACGCGGCGCGGCCCGTGCGTCGTGCGCATGAAGACGTAGTTGTCGTCAACGAAGAGATCCTTGCCTTCGACCAGTTCCACGCCCATTTGCTGCGCGAGGAACGTGTGCTCGAAATAGGCCGAGTTGTACATGCCGGGCGTCAGCACGACGACGGTTGGATCGTCGACGCCTTCGGGCGCGATAGAACGCAGCGTCTCGAGCAGCAAGTCGGGGTAATGCGCGACCGGCGCGACGCGATTCTGCACGAAGAGCTCGGGAAAGAGCCGCATCATCATCTTGCGGTTTTCGAGCATGTACGACACACCCGAGGGCACGCGCAGATTGTCTTCGAGCACGTAGAACTCGCCCGCCGCGCCGGCGCGCACGACATCGACGCCCGCGATATGCGCGTAGACGTCGAGCGGCACGTCCACGCCCTGCATCTCCGGCCGGTATTGCGCGTTCGTATAGACCTGCTCTGCGGGAATGCGCCCGGCGAGCACGATATCGCCGTTGTGATAGATGTCGTGCAGAAAGAAATTGAGCGCCTGCACGCGCTGCCGCAAGCCGGCTTCGAGCACGCGCCATTCGTCGCCGGGAATAATGCGCGGAATCATGTCGAAGGGAATGAGCCGCTCGGTGCCGGACAGATCGCCGTTCACCGCGAACGTGATGCCGACGCGCCGGAACAGCACGTCCGCCTCCGCGCGCTTGCGCGCGATCGTCTCAGGGCTCTGCATCGCGAGCCAGCGCGAAAACCGTGCGTAGTGACGGCGCACGGAGTCGTCCTGACGCATTTCATCGTAGATCTGCATCATTGCGTCCTTCGCGGTTTTTTCAGCGGCTTTTTCGAAGTATCGAACGAAAGCACCGGGCGCGTGCAGCTTTTTTCGCGCGCCGCGATGCTGCGGACTCGTTTGCGCTAGACTCCCGACTCATGCTCAACGTTTCATCCATGTCCGACGCGCTCGAAGACGAACCCGATTCCCTCGCCGACGCCCTGCTCGCGCGACTCGCGCGCCCGATCGTGTTCGTCGATCTGGAAACCACGGGCTCGAACGCAAACGAGGATCGCATCACCGAAATCGGCGTTGTCGAAGCGAGCACGGCCGGCATCGAGCGCTGGAGCGTGCTGGTCGATCCGGGCGTGCCGGTGCCGCCGTTCATCTCGCGCCTGACCGGCATCGAGGATTCAATGCTGCGCGGCCAGCCGAGCTTCGAATCGCTCGCGCCCGCGCTCGCCGAGCGCCTTCACGGCAAGCTCTTCGTCGCGCACAACGCGCGCTTCGACTACGGCTTTCTCAAGAACGAATTCCGGCGCGCGGGCATCGCGTTTCGCGCGGATACGCTGTGCACGGTGAGACTGTCGCGCGCGCTGTTTCCATCGGTCGAGCGGCATGGTCTCGATGCGCTCATCGCGCGGTTGAATCTCGCGCCGGAAGGACGCCATCGCGCGCTCGCCGATGCCGATCTCCTGTGGCAGTTCTGGCAGAAGATTCACGCGCTCTATCCGCAGGATCTCGTCGATGCCGCCATCAAGACGCTGGTCCGTCGCGCGAGCTTGCCCGCCGCGCTGCCCGAAGGCGCGCTCGACGCGCTGCCATCGACGCCCGGCGTCTACCTCTTTCACGGCGACGACGACGTCCCGCTCTATGTCGGCAAGAGCATCAACCTGAAACAGCGCGTCGCAGCCCATTTTTCGGGCGATCACAGGCTTCAGAAAGACTTGTCGATTTCACAGGCCATCAGGCGCATCGAATGCCGGGAGACGGTCGGAGAGCTCGGCGCGCTGCTGCTCGAAGCGAAGCTCGTGAAGGCATTGAAGCCGACGCACAACCGCTTGCTCAAGGGCGCCTCGGGCACGTGCGCGTGGCAATGGCTGCCGGGCGCGAGCGCGCCGACGCTCCTGAAGGCGAACCGGCGCGATCTGTCGCGCGAGGACCATCTCTTCGGCGTGTTCGCATCGCGGGCGAAGGCACTTGCATTCATGCGCCATATCGCCGACGAGCACACGCTCTGTCACGCGACGCTCGGACTCGAAAAAGCGCCGCTGTCGCGCGGTCGCGGCTGCTTCGGCTATCAGGTGAAACGCTGCCTCGGATCGTGTGCGGGAATCGAAGCACTTGCGGATCACGCGGCGCGCGCGCTCGCCGCAATCGAGCACGCACGCCTCGTGAAATGGCCGCATGAAGGGCCGATCGCCGTCGCCGAGCGCGACGAACAAACGGGCCGCGAGGCGTGGCACGTGATCGATCGATGGTGTTATGTCGGCACATGCGCGACGCGCGCCGACATCGCCCCGCTGCTCGCCGATGCAGTGGAAATGCGCCCTTTCGATGCCGACGTGTACAGCCTGATCGCGAAGCGTCTTGCAACCGGACAACTCACGTGGATCGCCTGCGATGCGCGGCCGGCGTTTCATCTCGTCGTTCAAGATGCGCCGGCGCGTGCAGTCGTCGCCACACAGCAGACGAAACGCGCGATGAAGCCGCGCGCCATCGCCGCCGATCAGTTCGCCCTGACGTTCTAGACGTTTCAGGCGATGCCGCCGTTCGCGCGCAGCACTTGCCCGTTGACCCAACCGGCATTCGGCCCGACGAGAAACGCGACGACCGACGCGATATCGTCCGGCTGACCGAGTCTTTCCAGCGGCGCCATCTTCGAGAACGTGGCGATCTGTTCGTCGGTCTTGCCGTCGAGGAAGAGCGACGTCGCCACCGGCCCCGGCGCGACCGCGTTCACCGTGATGCCGCGCCCGCGCAATTCCTTCGCGAACACATGCGTGAACGATTCGACCGCGGCCTTCGTCGCGTTGTAGATCGCATAGCCCGGCATGTTGAGCGCGAGCGTCGTGCTCGAAAAATTGACGATACGCCCGCCGCCGTTCATGCGCGCCGCCGCTTCGCGAAGCGTGTTGAACGTGCCGCGCACGTTGATGCCGAAGGTCTTGTCGTAGAGCGCGTCGCTCGTGTCGGCGAGTGGCGTGGTCGTCAGCACGCCGGCGTTGTTGATCAGCGCGTCGACCGGGCCGAGTTCCGCTTCGACGGTCTCGAACATACGGCGCACGTCGTCGGGTCTGGCAACATCCGCCTTCACCGCGATCGATGCGCTGCCTGCTTCGCGCAATTCGGCAACGAGCGCATCCGCTTCCTTCGCGCTCGCCGCATAGTTCACCGCAACCGCGAAGCCGTCGCGTGCGAGACGCCGTGCGATCTGCGCGCCGATGCCGCGCGACGCACCCGTGACGATGGCAACGCGCTTCGAATCGATCTGATTCATGATGTGCTCCCAAAGTAAGCTGTTCGATGGCAAGCATGATGAATCATTCCGTTTCCGCGATCATCGCGTGTGGCTTAGTATCATCGTTCCAGTTGCTTCAACAATCTCGAGCCCATGGATCGATTCCAGGAAATGCAGGTATTCGTGCGTATCGCGGAGCGGCACAGCTTCACGCAGGCCGCCGACGATTTGCAGATACCGCGTGCCACCGTCACCAATCTGATGAAGCGCATGGAAGAGCGGCTCGGCGCGCGCCTGCTCGAACGCACGACGCGCACGGTGCGCCTCACGCATGATGGCGAAGAGCACTATCGGCGTTGCGTGCGTCTGATCGCGGATCTCGAAGAAGCGGAAGGCTCGTTCAGACATGCGGAGCCGAAGGGCATGTTGCGTGTGAATCTGCAAGGCACGCTCGCGCGGCACTTCGTCATGCCGGGACTGCCTGCGTTTCTCGAACGGCATAAGCAGATCGAACTGCACATCGGAGAGGACGACAGACTCGTCGATCTCGTGCGCGAAGGCGTCGACTGCGTTTTGCGCGCGGGCACGTTGCAGGATTCGTCGATGATCGGCCGGCGCGTCGCGCTGCTCGAACAGGTGACCGTCGCGAGTCCCGCGTATCTCGCGCGTGAAGGCGTGCCGGACGATCTCGCAGCGCTCGCGTCGCATCGCGCGGTGAATTTCGTGTCGAGTGCGACGGGCCGCGCGCTGCCGCTGGAATTCACCGTCGATGAGCGTATCGAGACCATCGAATTGAGAGCGGCGATGTCGGTGTCGGGCGTCGAACTTTATACGCAAGCGGCTATCGCGGGGCTCGGCATCGTTCAGGTGCCGCGCTATCACATCGACGATGCGCTCGCCCATGGCCGCCTGCAAGTCGTGCTCCCAGACCTTGCCCCTCCACCGATGCCGGTCTCCGTGCTCTATCCGCATAACCGTCAGCTCTCCGCGCGCGTACGGGTTTTCGCGGATTGGTTGGGCGAGATCTTCGCTCCATTCAACGTGCGCGGCTGATCAAAACCGCGAAAGCAAAAGAGGCCAGCATCCCGATGAAGGGAAGCTGGCCTCTTTTTCATCGCGCTTCGATTTCGCCAACGAAACCGAAGCCACAACGCCGGCTGACGAAACTTAAGCCGCGGCGTCCTTCAGCTTCTTCAGCGCGCGCGCCTTGATGCGAACGCTTGCCGGCTTGGCCGGGAACCAGCGCTCCTCACCCGTGAACGGGTCCTTGCCGAAGCGCTTCTTCTTAGCCGGCACGGCTTGCGCGGAGATCTTCAGCAGACCCGACAGCGTGAATTCGCCAGCGCCCTTCTTGTGGATCGAACCGAGGATGGTGTCTTCCAGCGCGACCAGCACGGCCTTCACCGCCTTCAGGTCGACGGCGGCGCGGTCTGCAAGGTGCGTCGCGAGCGATGCCTTCGTGAACGTATCCTTGATCGGCGAGGGAGCGCCCGTGGTCTTCTTCGCGGCTACTTTCTTCGCGGCAACCTTCGGTGCTGCAGCTTTCTTCGCCGGTGCGGCGGCGGTCTTCGCCGTGGCCTTCTTGGCCGGGACCTTCTTTGCAGCGGTTTTAGCGGAAGTCGGCATGTTTCTCCTACCTGTTTTTTGGTCAGTGATATTCGAATACGTTCGCACCGATGCGTTCGTATCACGCCGGATTCTACATAGGCCAAGCGAGTTCGTGCGAGTCTTTTGCGCTTTTGTATCGTTTTTATAGGGGTTTTTCGTGGCGCGGCGCTGACACGTGCGTCATGAAGGCATCGTTTGCGATGTGCTTCGCTGCGTTTGCGTTGCACACGTCATGCGTTTTAGCGCTGCATGGACGATGCAAACGCACGATGCGCGATATGCGCGATGAGCGGATAGTGATCGGAAGCGATGCGCGACAGCCGTGTGCGATGCACGTCGACACGCATGAGGCGCTCGCCCGGATGCACCCAGATGCGATCGAGCGCGAAGAGCGGATAGCGCGTCGGAAAGGTGCGCAACGCACTCGCGCGATGAAAGTGCGTGACGAGACGCCGCAATGTCCGGCCATACACGAACCATTCGTTCAGATCGCCGAGCAGGATCACGGGCAGCGCGGGGGTATCGAAGTTCTGCAACACCAGCTCCACTTGCGCACGCCTTTCGCTGGATGCAAGTCCGAGATGCGTCGCGACTACACGCCATAGTTCGCCGCCGCAGTCGATGTCGGCGTCGAGCGCGCCGCGCGGCTCGCGGCTTCTGAACGACAGATCGAGTGTACGCACCGCGCGCACCGGATAGCGGGTGAGCACCGCGTTGCCGTAACGGCGCTCGGGCGTGTCGAGCGTCGGGCCGGCGACAGCATGCAGGTTCGTCATGCGTTGCAGCACATCGAGCACATCGGGTGAGCCGTTGCCGCCGAGCGGCACTTCCTGCAACGCGAAGATGTCCGCATCGATCTCGGCGAGCACCTCGCCGATGCGCTCCGGCGCGAACTTGCCGTCGATGCCTATCGCGCCATGCAAGTTATACGTCGCGATACGCAACTCGCGAGCGCGGGTGTCGGCCAGGTCTTCGTTTTCTATTCCGGCTTCGTGCATCAGCGTCATTGGTTGACCTCATCGGGACGCTCGTTTCTCGACGATGCGCGCGCCGCCGCATCGCGCGGCATGGTGCCGTTCTCGCGCAGTTCGCTCGCGCGTCTGGCCTCGTCGCTTGCGCGCGGCTTGTCGGCATCGCCCGGCGCGCCTTCGTGCGTTTCCTGACGATCCGCGCGGCCGAGAAAGCGCTGCAACAGCAGCGACACGCCGATCAAGGTCGCGCCGATGCCGATCAGCACCGCGAACGAGCCGATCGTCGGCCGATGCAACGAAGCGACGAGCTGATGCGCGAACGCAACCGTCAGAAAGATGCCCGGCCCCATGCCGAGCATCGTGCCGATCATGAAATCGCGCATGCGGATATGCGATGCGCCCGCGACGAGATTGACGATCGAAAACGGCGCGACCGGCAAGAGCCGCAACACGACGACCGCGACGATGCCGCGCTTCGCGACGCGTTCGGACAGCCGGTTCACGCGCGCGCCCGCCAGCTTGCGCACCGCATCGCGCCCGAGCCAGTTGCCGAGCGAATACGAAATGGCGGCCGCGGCCATCGTGCCCAAGAACGCGTACATGCCGCCCCATGACGCGCCGAAGACGATGCCCGTAGCCGCGATGAGCAGCGTGATCGGCACCGAGACGACCGCGGCGACGACATAGCAGAGGACGATCCACAGCGGCGCGAACGGCAACGCGTCGATATGGCGCGTCGCGTTCGTGAGCGACTTCAGGTTCGCGTAATCGCCGAGCGGCGTCCAGTGCCACAGCGCCGCGAAGAGCACGATCATCAGCGCGAACCCGCCGAGCAGCGCAAAGCGTCCGATGAGCGGGCGCGTCCGCTCCGCGGGCACGAACTGATCGACGAGTTCGTCGGCGGCGATCGGCGTTTCGGGATCGATCAGCGCTTCGGGCGGAATCAGTTGATCGAGTTCGGGCGATACTTGCGGGTCGAGCGGCACCAGCGTGCGATGCGCGTCGCGCTCGCGCAGCAGCGCCTGAATCGCGGCGTTCATGCCGCCGCGTGCGTCGCGCTCGCGCACGATATCCGCGATCTCGCAGCCGAGATGCTCCGCGAGCAGCGTGTCGCGCATCGTCGCGATCGCGCGGCGGATGCGCGCGTCGGCGCCCGCGTCGATCGACACGTTGCACTCGCTGTCGAGCACCATCGAGCGATTGTTCAGGTTGGCCGAGCCGACGATCAGCAATTCATCGTCGACGATCATCAGCTTGCTGTGCACGTTGACGATCTGGTCGCCCAGATTCGGCACGCTCGGGCACAGCAGGCGATAGCGGCCGTGCGTATCGGCACGCTTGAGCAGCGTATGCAGGCGCGCACGCAGCACGCCCATCGTCACTTCCTGCAGCCAGCCACTCTGATTGCGCGGCACGACGATGGCAAGATCGGGGCCATCGTCGCGCGCGAGCGAATCGGCGAGCGCCGCGCCGACGGTGCCCGATGTGAAGTACTGGTTCTCGATATAGATGCTGCGCCGCGCCCGCGCGATGGCGTCGAGATACTGCGTGCGAATCTGCTGCACCGGTGGGCGGCCGAGATAGTCGGGCTCGGTGAGGGAGATGGCGATATCGACGTCCTCGAGATCGACACGTCGCGAAGGCGGCCACGGGTCCTGGGCAAGCGCGGCGCGATGCGCGCGGATCGCGAGTCGCTTGTCGCATGCGCGCGTCCATCGTTCGCGTGCGAGCAGGCCGATCTCGCGCGCGGCGTCGCCGTCGAACATCGTGTGGACGTCGTGGAACGGCTGATACGCCGCGCCGTTCGCATCGCGGCGCAGCGGCTCGTCCGGGGCGTGCGCGGTGGTATCCCAGCGCGAGCGCGTGAGATCGAGACCGCCGACGAACGCAAGGCGATCGTCGATCACGACGATCTTCTGATGCTGCGAGCCGCCGAGCGGATGCTTGCCGTCCATCTGGAACGCGATGCGCCGGTTCGTGCGCCAGCCCATCTTGTAGACCGGCAGCCACTCGCGCTCGAATGCATAGAGCATCGCGAAATCCCACGCGAGTATGTAGATGCGCAGCCGCCGCTTGTCGCCAGCAAGCGCGTGGAGAAAATCGCCGAGCGCTTCGGGATAGCCGTCGTCGGCGCCTTCGGGCGTGAGCTTCATGCGGCTGTCGATGTCCCAGCCGAGGATGAACACCGTGCGTTCGGCGCGCGTGAGCGCCTCGCGCAGCACGCGAAAATAATCCGCGCCGTCGATGAGCAGGCTGAAGCGATCTGCGTGACGCACGCTCGCGCAATTGCGTCCCGGCTGGAAAAACGGCTCGTCGTGGTTTGCGTGGGTCATCTGCTGTTTACAGCACTCCCGGCGAAATGACTTTCGTTTTGCAAGCACCATGCCCGCCGCGCGACGCGGTGATACGCTTCGTTGCATTTGCCGATTCCGGAGCGACCTGCGCGATGAACGATAACGAAGTCACCCATCAGGACGACGAGCGCGCAGGACTCGTTGCGCTCGCGGCGGCATCGGTCGTCGTGGGCGCGGCGACGGGCGCGATCGGCGTGCTCTTTCGCTTCGCCCTCGAACGCGCCGATACATGGCGCAACGCGTTCGTTGCGTGGGCGCACGCGGGACACGATGCGGCGATCGTGCTCGTCGTGCTCGCTGCATCGGCCGCCGCCGCGCTCGCCGCGTGGCTCGTCGCGCGCTACGCGCCGATGGCGAGCGGCAGCGGCATTCCCCATGTCGAAGCGGTGCTGCACGGCAAAGTGCCGCCCGCGCCGCTCGTGCTCGTTCCGATCAAGTTCGTGGGCGGCGTGCTCGCCATTGGCGCGGGGCTCGCGCTCGGCCGCGAAGGCCCGACGGTGCAGATGGGCGCATCGATCGCGCATGCCGTCGGCAGGTTCTTCAGGCGCAACGTGGGCGATTGCCGGGTGCTGCTCGCGGCCGGCGCGGGCGCCGGGCTTGCGACCGCATTCAATGCGCCGATCGCGGGCGCCGTATTCGTGCTCGAAGAACTGACGCGCCGTTTCGATACCCGCACGGCGGTCGCGGCGCTCGGCGCATCGGCGAGCGCGATCGCAATGGCGCGTCTGCTGCATGGCGACTTCCCCGACTTTCACGTCCCGCCGCAACCATTCCCCGGCTTCGAAATGAGCGGCGCGCATCTCGTGCTCGGCGCGCTGCTGGGACTGCTGGGCGCGGCGTATAGCCGTCTCATCGTCTGGACGCTCGACGCCGCCGAATCGGTCGCGCCGTCCGGCTCGGTGAAGCACGCGACCATGCGCGCGGCGACGATCGGCGCGGCGGTCGGTCTGCTCGCCTGGTTCGCGCCGGACCTCGCCGGCGGCGGCGACGCGCTGACCGAGCGCGCGCTTCTCGGCACCGGCACCCTGGCGGGCGTGACGGCGATGTTCGCGTTGCGCTTCATACTCGGCCCGGTGTCGTACGCGGCGGGCGCACCCGGCGGCATCTTCGCGCCGATGCTCGTGCTCGGTGCGCAGACGGGCCTTCTGTTCGGCCGCGTCTGTCTCGACTGGTTCCCCGGCATGGCACCCGCCGCCGGCGACACGAGCACGTTCGCGGTGGTCGGCATGGCGGCTTTCTTCGTCGCGGTGGTGCGCGCGCCGGTCACGGGCATCGTGCTCGTCACCGAGATGACGGCGAGCTTCACCCTGCTCCTGCCGATGCTCACCGCCTGCTTCACCGCGATGGTCGTGCCGATGCTCCTGCGCGTGCCGCCGATCTACGATTCGCTCGGCGAGCGTGCCGCGACCAGACGCTAGCGCCCGCGTCCTGCATGCGCGGGACGGTTGCGGTAGTCTCGTCGATGAACGTTCGTTGCGCCGCGTTTCACGCACGAAGCGCGGCGCCTTCCGACTTCATTAACGAGGACAGGCAATGGAATATCGACATCTCGGTGCTTCGGGCTTCAAGGTTCCAGTATTGAGCTTCGGGACCGGCACCTTTGGCGGCAAGGGCGAATTCTTTCAGGCATGGGGCGAAACCGACGTGAGCGAGGCGCGCAAGCTCGTCGACATCTGTCTCGATGCGGGCGTCACGATGTTCGACACCGCGGACATCTACTCGCGCGGCGCATCGGAATCGATACTCGGCGAAGCGCTCAAGGGCCGGCGCGACAAGGTCATCGTCTCGACCAAGGCCACGTTCCGTTTCGACCAGGACGATCCGAACGCGGTCGGATCGTCGCGCTTTCATCTCATCCAGGCAGTGAACGCGGCGCTCCAGCGCCTGCAGACGGATTACATCGACGTGTTCCAGTTGCACGGCTTCGATGCGAAGACGCCTGTCGAGGAAACGCTTTCCACACTCGACGATCTCGTGCGCGCGGGCAAGATCCGCTATACGGGCGTGTCGAATTTCTCGGGCTGGCATCTACAGAAATCGCTCGACGTGGCGGACCGCTACGGCTATCCGCGCTATGTCGCGAATCAGACGTATTACTCGCTCATCGGCCGCGATTACGAATGGGAGCTGATGCCACTCGGGCTCGATCAGGGCGTCGGTGCGATCGTGTGGAGCCCGCTCGGATGGGGACGGCTCACCGGCAAGATCCGTCGCGGCCAGCCGCTGCCCGCGACGAGCCGCCTGCACAAGACCGCCGACATGGGCCCGCCGGTGCCGGACGAGTACCTGTATCGCGTCGTCGATGCGCTCGACGCCATCGCCGAGGAAACCGGCAAGACCGTCCCGCAGATCGCGCTCAACTGGCTGCTGCAACGTCCGACGGTGGCGACGGTGCTCATCGGCGCGCGCAATGAAGAGCAACTGCGTCAGAACCTCGGCGCGGTCGGGTGGAATCTGACTGCCGAGCAGGTGAAGAAACTGGATGAGGCGAGCACGGTGCGGCCGGCGTACCCGTATTGGCATCAGCAAGGATTCGCGGAACGCAATCCGTTCCCGGTGTAAGGCTTAAGTCTGCGCGTGGCGGGTGCCGCCCGCCACATTCAGAATCCGTACCGGGAGGCTTCCGTAAATCTGTATCGGTACTGTACCGGACACGTCCCGTACACTTGGCGCCATCGAGCCTGAAACCACCGGAGCGCGCCATGCCGACCGAACTCATGAATGCCCTGCCCGCCGCCGCGCTGTTCGCGCTGGTGACGACAATCACGCCCGGCCCCAACAACACGATGCTCCTCGCCTCGGGCGTCAATTTCGGCCTGAAGCGAACGGTGCCGCATGTGCTCGGCATCAGCGCCGGCATGGCGATTCTCATGATCGCGGTCGGTCTCGGGCTCGCGCAGGCGTTCGAGCATGTGCCGTGGCTCTATACCGTGCTGGAAGCGGCGAGCGTCGCGTATCTGCTGTATCTGGCATGGAAGATCGGCACGTCGTCGTCGGTGCAGATGCGCGATGGGCAGGGCCGCCCGATGCGCTTTCACGAAGCGATCGCGTTCCAGTGGATCAATCCCAAGGCGTGGATGATGGTGCTCACGGCCGCGACGACCATCCATCTGCACGCGAGCCTCTCGCTGAATGCGGCGCTGATGGCGCTGGTGCTGGTTGTGATCGGGCTGCCGTGCATCACGATGTGGGCCGCGTTCGGCATGTCGCTGCGGCGTTTTCTTGCGAATCCGCGCTCGCTGCGCGTCTTCAACATCACGATGGCCGTGCTGCTGGTGCTGTCGCTGTATCCGATCGTCGCCCATTTGTTCGATTGATGCGTGAGGAGAAACGCGCGCCGCATGAAAAGCGCGCGCGCTCTTTGCCTCGACGCCTGTCGGGTGCATACTGGACTCACGCGCCGGCACGCAAAATCTGCCGTCCCGCTTGCAAGTTTGGGACTGCGTTTCTTCTCGCCAGCATCGTCTGTCCACCTTGCCGCCCGACCGGTCCTTAAGCGATCCTTTAAGGCGGCGTTTTCAGCCCGGCGCGTACATGCCTTGCTAGTCCGTTGGTTCGCGCCGAATCGTCGGCGCGGCTTTGAAATCTGTCCAAGGAGTACGCCATGTCTGGAGCCAATCGCCCATCCGGTCCCGCCACGCGCAAATCCCTCGACCTGGCCGATCAGATCGAACGCGATGAACTGGAGAACAACCTGCCGGATGCGCTAAACGGCGTCGACGATGAAGATGACGCCGAAGATTCCGACTCCGATCGCACAGCAGGCCGTTAGCCTCGACAGCCGGGCCCATCGCGCCAATGAGGACGCGATCCGCAACGCCGCAATGTTTCCCGTTGCGGCGTTTTTGCATCTGAGCGCCTTCGATACGCTGGGCACGCCTGTTGCTTTGAACGATGCGCGGTAAGAACCTGATGAGCGAAAGCAGCGGCATCGACCCGCCTGCGAATCGACCGATCAACCGAACCCCACGGGAGGGCTCCATGCTCCGTTACGCTGTCATCTTCTTCATCATCGCGATCATCGCGGCCGTCTTCGGCTTCGGCGGGATCGCAACGGGCGCGGCGGAAATCGCCAAGATCCTGTTCTTCATCTTCATCGTGATCTTTCTGGCGACGTTGCTGCTTGGCGTGTTCAGGCGATGACGCTGGGTGTGTAGTGGGCGTTGCAAAAAGCGAAACGCGCGGGCTCTTTTGAGGCCGCGCGTTTCGCGTCTATGCGGGTTCCGAGACAGCGCTTTATGTTAGTCAGAAACCAGCAAATGCCCCTACGTTTCGCGTAACGTGTGATGAAGTCCCAGACGGACTCCCCGTACATCACGCCCTGCTCCATCTTCTCCTGCGCGCCTTCCAGATGGAACTCGATATCGAAAGCATCGAAGTTCTTCGATCCACCAGCAACTGCGTCACCATCTCCTGAAAGGTGACGTCCTTGTACACGTCTGAACGATGCACGCGCTTGCAAAGCGCGGCAAATCTGGGCTCGATGCGGAGTTTATAGGTCGCCTCCTCGCGGCTCGCGCTGATGCGTTTAAAGCATGTGACGATGCCATTGAAGGTGGCGGCCTCGTGATCGACAGGCTCGATGTAGTTCACCGACGGCACGGCCACGCGCTCGTCGATCTGCAAACCTGCGCGCCGTCCTACGCACAGCTTGCCGTCGATATCGAGTTGCGGCGAGGTCACGGTCACCTCCACCGTGTAGTCATCGCATAGCCCCGCTTTGACCTTGAACTTGAGCACGTCAAGGCCGAGATCGAGCGTGCCGATCCATATGCTCAGATGCTGGGTGAGCCGCGCGCTCGGACGGCTCAGTGCATCAGTTAGATTTTTTGTGACAGCATTCATATGCATACCTATCTTGTTGAATGAAACGATGTCTTATCGTTCGTTCAAGCTTCGCATTGGAATTTAGGATTGCAACGAAAGGCTGTCAATTAACACGTCATATCAACGACGGCAAATAAGATTACTCTTACGAGTGGGGGAAAGCGGTCACCTGCGCGTTGCGTTTAGCTTTAGCACGCTCAACGATCCGCTGCGACCACCGCTATCGGCGATGCTGTTGGAATTGCCTTCGATCTCGATGAACTGTGCCTCATCGACTGCCGTAATCGGCAACGCCTACATGAGCACGAGCGAATTGAGCGTGCCGCCCTGCCGCCTAGGGTGTCATGTGCGTTGAATCGGTCGCTCACCACGACGCAATATGCCGCCGCGCGTTTTTGCATGCCTCTACGCGCCGCAAATCACGTAATCACCACCCGATTTTTCCCATCCCTTTTCGCCCGATAAAGCGCGAGATCCGCCGCTTCCACGAGCTGCTTGGACGCATCGTCCTGCATGGCGATCTGAGTCGCACCGCCGATGCTGATCGTCACGCGCCCGCTCGCGGAACCCGCGTGCGGGACGTCGAGCGCCTCCACCGCGATGCGTATCTTCTCGCCAAGCAACCGCAATCCCGGCGCCGATGTCGACAACAACACCACCGCGAACTCCTCGCCGCCGAAACGCGCGGCCAGGTCCGTTGGGCTGTTGAGGCTCGTCTCGATCGTATGCGCGACGAGCTTCAATACATCGTCGCCAGCGACGTGTCCATACGTATCGTTGTACGACTTGAAGTTATCGACATCGATCATCAGGAAGCCGATGGCCGCATGCTCGCGTGCCGCACGCCGCCATTCGGCGTTCAGATAATCATCGAGACGGCGACGATTCGACAGCCCCGTCAGCCCGTCCGAATGCGTCAGCCGCTGCAATTCCAGATTCGTTTCGAGCAGCTTCTGCTGCGACTGACGCAGCGCGCGATACGCCTCGTCGCGCTGCAACAGGTTCTGATACGAACGCGAGTGATAGCGCACCCGCGCGACGAGCTCGATCGTATCGGGCAGCTTCACGAGGTAATCGTTCGCGCCCGCCGCGAACGCCGCGCTCTTGATCCGCGGCTCTTCCTTCGTCGAGAGCACGATGATCGGAATGTCGCGCGTCGCGGGATGCTCGCGGTACTGACGCACGAGCGTCAAGCCATCGACGCCGGGCATCACGAGGTCTTGCAGAATCACCGTCGGCCGCGTTTCCTGCGCGGTGCGCAGCGCCTCTTCCGGATTGGCGCAGTAATGCAGATCGACGTTCGTCTCTTCCGCGAGCGCACGGCGCAGCGCCTCCGCGATGATCGCCTGATCGTCCACGAGCAAAACCATCACCGGCAACTCGGCCGCGGGCGGCGCGTTCAATGCGGCTGCGAGCAAATCGGACACGGCGCGCTCGTCCACCATCGCACGCGAACCCGCGCGCCCGATGCTCGGCGTTCCTGCCGCCGCGGCCCGTTTCGCACGCTCGGCCAGCGGATCGGGATGAGGAAGTTTCATGAACGTGTCCTTGATTGATTGCTTATCGGTTGGTTCGTGGCGCTATCAGTAAAATGCCCTGGCGATTGCGTCGGCGATGCGCGGCAGCGGCAATATCGACGCCGCCGCGTTGAGCGCGGCCGCGGCCTTCGGCATGCCGTACACCGCGCTCGTCGCCTCGTCCTGCGCGATCGTGTGATAGCCCTTCGCGCGCATCGCCTTCAGGCCGATCGCGCCGTCGCGGCCCATGCCCGTCAGCAGCACGCCGATCGCGCGGCCGGTCCAGCGCTCGGTCACGCTCTGAAAAAACACATCGACGGAAGGCCGGTAAGGCAGCTGCTCGGGATGCGCGGTGTAACCGAGGCGTAAAGCATCGGCGAAATGGAGATGATCGTTGGTCGCAGCGAGCAGCACTTCGCCCGGCACCGGTTTGTCGCCCTCGCGCGCGACGCGCACGGGCAGCACCGATTGCGCATGGAGCCACTGCGCCATGCCTTCCGCGAACGCGCGATCCACATGCTGCACGATGACGATCGCCGCAGCGAAGTCCTTCGGCAACGCGCCGAGCACCGTTGCGAGCGCGGACGGGCCGCCCGCCGACGCGCCGATCGCAACGAGTCGCGCATGGCTTTTCGGCATGCTCATCGCGCTGACGGACGAGGCACCCGACGACGCGAGCCGGGCGCCGATCTGATCGATCTTCGCAATCAATGCCGCCGCGCCGCGACGCGCATCGGCGCCGGAGAGCGCGGGCGTATCGACGGCATCGAGCGCGCCCGCGCCCATCGCTTCGTACACGCGCCACGCGTTCGCGCCGACATCCACGGTGACGACGAGAATCGCGCACGGCGAACGCGCCATGATGGTCCGCGACGCCTGCACGCCATCGACGTTCGGCATCACGAGATCCATCAGCACGACATCGGGCGTGTGGGCCGCGCAATAGTCGACCGCCTGCCGACCGTCGTGCGCGACCCACGCGATCTCGAAGTCGGGCCGCGCCGCGAGCGCGCGCCGCAGCGCTTCCACCGCGAGCGGAACGTCGTTGACGATGCCGATCTTCATGATTTCGCCTCGCCTATGAGATCGCGCACCGCCTCGATGAGCGCCTGATCGTGGAAACTGCCTTTCGCGAGGTAATAATCCGCGCCCGCATCGAGGCCGCGCTGACGGTCTTCCGCGCGATCCTTGTACGACACGATCATCACCGGCAGGCCGGAAAGCTGCGCATCGCGCTTGATGAGCGTGACGAGCTCGATGCCATCGAGACGCGGCATGTCGATATCGGTGATGACGAGGTCGAAGCGTTCGCCACGCACCGCATTCCAGCCGTCCATGCCATCTACCGCGACGGACACGTCGTAGCCGCGCGAGGCGAGCAGCTTGCGCTCCAGCTCGCGCACGGTGAGCGAATCGTCGACGACGAGCACGCGCTTTGCGCTCGTCACGCTCGAGCGTGCCGCGTTCGGGCCCACGCGCCCGAGTTCGCCGCTGCCAACGAGCTTTTCGACCGAGCGCAGCCAGTCGTCCAGATCGGCGATGAGCAGCGGGTCGCCGTTCTCCATCAGCGCGCCCGCCGCGATGTTGCGCACCTTGCCGAGCCGCTTGTCGAGCGGCTGCACGACCAGCATGCGCTCGCCCAGAAATCGATCGATGACGATGCCGTAGCTCGCCGCGCCCTGCCCGATCACGACGACGTTGAGCGCATCGCTCGCCGCTTCGAATGCGGCGGTCTGCAAGATCTGATGCGCGGTGACGAGGCCGACGCGCTTTCCGTCGAACGAGAAGTGCTGCTGGCCTTCGAGCGTGTCGATAGCGCTCGCGGGCAGCACGAGCGTGCGCGCGACA
Organism: Caballeronia turbans; assembly: GCA_001544655.2. Taxonomy (GTDB): domain Bacteria; phylum Pseudomonadota; class Gammaproteobacteria; order Burkholderiales; family Burkholderiaceae; genus Caballeronia; species Caballeronia turbans. The sequence goes on along the minus strand of FCOD02000007.1, from coordinate 12,107 downwards.
TGCGCGAGCGGCAGGCCGTAAGGCTCGCCCGCCACCTCGACGATCAGGCTGCGGATCACCGACAGCGTGAGGGGCAATTGCAACGTGAAGCGCGTGCCCGCGTGCACGTCCTGCGTCACGCGCACACTGCCGCGCACCTGCCGCACGACGTCCTGCACCGCATCGAGGCCGACGCCGCGCCCGGATACATCCGTGACCGCATCGCGCATCGAGAAGCCGGGCAGGAAAAGAAATTCGAGCAGCTCGGCTTCGGTGAGACGCGCGGCAGTGTCCTCGTTCGCGAGATTCTTGCGCACGACCGCGCGACGCAGCGCATCGAGATCGACGCCCGCGCCATCGTCGGATACGCTGATGAAGAGCGAACCCGCGCTATGGCGCGCTTCGAGCGTGATCGTGCCGGTGTCGGGCTTGCCGAGCGCGCGCCTGAGCGCGGGTTGCTCGATGCCGTGATCGACCGCGTTGCGCAACAGATGGCCGAGCGGCGCGTCGAGCAGATCGAGAATGTCGCGATCGACCTGCGTCGTTTCGCCGGCGATCTCGAGCCGCACGTCCTTGCCGAGCCCGCGCGCGACATCGCGCACCATGCGCGCGAAGCCGCCGGTCGCATCGACGAAAGGACGCATGCGGCACGCGAGCGCTTCGTCGTAGATCTGCTGCGCGAGATGCGTCGAGCGGCGATCGAAGTTTTCGAGTTCCGCCAGGCGCTCGCTCAATTGACGATGTGCTTCGGCCGTCAGGCGCCGCACTTCGTCGAGCGCGGCATGCGCGCGTGCGTCGAGTTGCGTCGCGTTCGTCTCGGTGAGCGTTTCGTGCAGACGTTCGAGCGCGCGGCTCGCGTCGTGCTGAATGCGCTTCACGCGCAGCATCGATTGCGAAAACGGCTTCAGCCAGCGCGATTCGACGAGCGATTCGCCCGAGTGGCTCAACAGGCGGTCGAGCGTGTCGGCACGCATGCGCAGCATGCGCGCTTCATTCGTGCGCGAAGGCGTCTGGACCAGCTCGGGCGCATTGTCGAGCGTAAGTTCTTGCGAAAGATCCAGCGCAACGTGGCTCGAAAGCGGCGCTTCGGCCACTTGCGTGCCTTCGAGACGCGCGTTGAGCGCATCGACGAACGCATCCACGTCGCGTTCGAGCGCCGTTTGCGCATCGATGTCGCGCGCCTCGCCGATCTGCACGATGAGATCGACGCCGCGCAGCAGCATGTCGATATAGCCTGCGTCGAGCACGACGCGCCCGTCCTGCGCGGCGACGAAGCAATCCTCCATCACATGCGCGAGCGTCACGCCGACCGGCACGCCGACCACGCGCGCAGCGCCTTTCAGCGAATGCGCGGCGCGCATGCTCGCTTCGAGCGTGACGGGATCGCGCGGTGCGCGTTCGAGCGCGATGAGGCCATCGGAGAGAATCTGCGCCTGCGCGCGCGCTTCTTCCTGAAAGAGTTCGAGCAACGACGAGCGGCCGGGATCGATGCTCGTCATGTGAGACTCCGGTTCATGCTGTCGATGAGACGATCGGCGTCGAGCAGGCCGACGGTCGCGTCCTTGAACGCGGCCACCGCATGCGCATGCGACGCCACGCGCTGCGCGAGCGTCGCGGGCACGGGCTGAAGCTGGGCGCTCGTGAAACGATGCACGCCGTCGACGGCATCGACGGGAAAAGCGATCGGACCTTCATGATCGCCGTTCGCATGATCGCGGCCTTGCGCGCGCTGGATGACGAGCAGACGGCCGAGCTCGCGCGCATCGAGCGTCCGGTTATGCGATACGTCGTTCACAGCGCGTTCTTCGATGCCGAAGAGCCGCGCAAGCGAGGCGCACACGATCAGTCGGCCACGCACGTTGACGATGCCGAGCACCGCGCGATGCCGCCGATGCGGCAGCGAATGCACCGGACGCAGTTGAGCGACTTGCGCGCAAACGGTCGTCGGCAAGCCGAGCCATTCGCCGCCGATGCGAAACACGAGACACGAATGCGCGCCGGTCTGGCCGACGCTCTGCGTCTCGTTCGACGAAACCGCGCTCGTCTGTTCGATCGACGTGCGTGCTTCCACGCGATCGAGCACGCGCGCGGCCGCTTCGTCGTGAATCGGGCAATTGCGGCAATGCACGTAGCGTTCGAGCTTCGGACACGACGCATCGCCGCGCACGCCGATGCGGTTCCAGCAATCGTCGATATCGATCGCGATATGGGTGTCGCGTGCGTTCATCGCGCGCTCCCGGTGACGCGCCCGGCGCGTGCGAGCAAGAGGCGCGCGCCGCTTTCATCGCCGTCGAGCGAGAGGCAAGCGGCCAGATGCGCGAGCGCTTCGGGATGCGCGGGTTCGAGATACAGCGCGCGACGATAATGACCGCGCGCTGCCTGATGCTCGCCACGCGCATCCGCGATCACGCCGAGCAGATAGTACGCATCCGCGTTCGATGGATTCACGCGCAGATACGCATGCGCCGCGTTCGCCGCGGCTTCGAGCTGTCCGGCATCGGCGAGTTCGCGCGCATGCGTGAGGCTGATCGCGGGCTCGGGCCGAACGCGCGCGTCTTCGCGCGCCCCGGGAACCGGCACCGGCACCGCACGAACCGGGGGCGGCGCGCTGGCCCATGCGGGCAGGACGAACGCGGACTTCATGGGCGGCGGCGTCTTCACGGCGGGCAGGCTCGGCCACGCCGCATCGAAGACGCTGACATGCTCGCGCTCGGCCCGGTTGAACGCGAACGCGAGCGGAATGTTCGAGGAGCTCATGCCCTCGCGCATCAGAAGACCCGTCTCCGCCGGACCCACGAATAAGGTGCCGCCATGCGCGAGCAGTGCATCGAGCACACGGAAAACCGCGGACTGTGTGTCGCGGTCGAAATAGATGAGCACGTTGCGGCACAGAATGAAATCGAACTGCTCGAACGCGTGCGTGTCGAGTTGCAGAAGATTCGCTTGCGAGAAGCGCACGGTCTGCGCGACGGCGGGATCGAGTTGCCAGCCGCCATCGGCTGCGCGGAAGTGACGGTCGCGAAAATCGAGCGCGCGCTGGCGAAACGCGTTGCGCCCGTAGTGCGCGCGGCGCGCGACGGCAAGCGCGCGTTCGCTCACGTCGATCGCGTCGATCGAGAAGCGCTCGGCGGGGATGCCCGCTTCGATCAGCGCGATCGCAACGGTATAGGCTTCCTCGCCGGTCGAGCACGGCGCGCTCAGCACGCGCACCGGCTTCGCGGGCCGCTCGTGCAGACGCACGCGCGCAAGACGCGCGAGCGCGGCGAAGGCTTCGGGATCGCGAAAGTACCATGTCTCCGGCACGACGACCGCTTCGATCAGTTCCTGCATGTGCGCGGCATCTTGCGTCACCGCGCGATAGTAGTCGTCCAGTGTGCCGCCGTGCTCGTCTCGCCACAGGGTGTAACGCTCGCGCACCGCACGCGACACCGCGTTCGCGCCGATCGATTCGGCATCGAGCCCGATCGTGCGATGCAGCAGGTCGATGAATCGGCCCATGCCGAACGGCTCGTCATGACGGGCATCGGCGAATGATGTCGGCAGCGCGCTCATGCGTCGCTCCCGGCGAAAAGCAGCGCCTGCACGTCGTCGGGCAACAGATGCTCGATGCGCACCCATTGCAGCAGCCCCGCTTCGTCGCGCGTGAGCGGGCCGAGATAGCGCGCGTGCGGCGTGTCGATGCCCGCATCGCTGAACGAAGCGGCATCGAATGTGACGGTGCGCGTCGCCTGTTCGAGCAGAAGACCGAGCCGATGAAGCGTCGTCACGCCGTCGTCGCCGCAACGCGGATACGCGACGAGCGCGAGCCGCGTCGAAAGCCTTTCCTGCGATGCGCGCCCGAGCGCAAGCGCCGCGATATCGATGACGGGCACGCTCGCGCCTTCGTAATCGAGCACGCCCGCGACCCAGGCGGGCGCGCCCGGCAACGCCTTCAGCGGCGCGAGCGGCAGCATGCGTTCGACGTGCGCGCTGTCGAGCAGATAGCGGTCGGACCCGAGCGTGAACTGGACGAAGAGCATCGCGGCGCGCCTCAATGGAACGTCAAGCCGCCACCTTGAAGCGCGACACGCCCGTGCGCAGGCCGTTCGCGACATGCGTGAGATCGTCGATCGCCTGCGTCGACTGGCGCAGCGATTCGGCCGTCTGCTGCGCGGCTTCGGACAGTTGCGACAGCGCCTGCGAGATCTGGTCCGCGCCGGTGGCCTGCGTCTGCATGCCTTCGTTGATCATCGAGAAGCGCGGCGCGAGCGTCTGTACCTGATGGATGATCTGCGAAAGCTGACCGCCGACTTGCTGCACATCGAGCATGCCGCGGCGCACTTCCTCGGAGAACTTGTCCATGCCCATCACGCCTGCCGCGACGGCGGACTGGATCTCCTTCACCATCTGTTCGATGTCGAACGTGGCGACGGCCGTCTGATCCGCGAGACGGCGAATCTCGGTCGCGACGACCGCGAAGCCGCGCCCATACTCGCCCGCCTTCTCCGCCTCGATCGCCGCGTTCAGCGAGAGCAAGTTGGTCTGATCCGCGACTTTCGTGATGGTCGCGACGACCTGATTGATATTGCCCGCCTTTTCGTTGAGGATCGCGAGCTTGCCGTTCACCGAGCCCGCCGCTTCCATCACGAGGCGCATGGTTTCCTCCATGCGCGTGAGTCCCGCCTGACCCGTGCCCGCGAGCGCCGCCGATTGCTCCGCCACGCCCGACACTTCGTTCATCGTGCGCACGAGGTCGCGCGCCGTGGCGAAAATCTCGCGCGAGGTCGCGCCGATTTCCGTCGTCGTCGCGGCCGTCTCGCTCGCGGTGGCCTGCTGCTCGCGCGCGGTCGCCGCGATCTCAGATACCGATGTCGTCACCTGCACAGCCGATTTCTGCGCCTGGCCGACAAGACCCGTGAGCTCGTCGGTCATGCGATTGAAGCCCGCTTCCAGCGTGCCGAATTCGTCGCGGCGCGCGAGCGCGAGCCGCTGCGTGAGGTCGCCGGTGCGCATCTTGTCCACCACATCGACCATGCGCAGCATCGGCACCGTCAGCGCCTTCATCAGCATGAAGCCGAGCACCGCTGCCGCCGCAATCGCAATGAGCATGATGACGATGAGCGTCGCTTCCGACTTCTGCACCGAGCCGCGAATGCTTTCCACGGATTTCGCGTTGAAGCTCTCGTTATGGTCGACGAGCGCGCGCGTCGCGGTCTGTCCTGCTTCCCATACCGGCGCGAGACGCGTGTTGAAGGTCGCGGCGGCCGCGTCCTTCGAGCTCGCGAGTTCGCGCAGCGTCTCGTCCTGAACCGGAAGGTAAAGGTCGCGCTGGCGCTTGAAATCGTTGAAGAGGCGCCGGTCATCTTCTTCGAAGATGGTAGGCACGTAGGTGTCCATCAGCTTGTCGATCGTGGCGCGCGTTTCGGCGAGACGCTGCGTATCGCGGCGCACCTGTTCGGCGTCCTTGTCGATGAAGACGAGCCGCTGCGTGATCGCGTAGTTCTCGAACCATGTCGCGCGCAGATCGCTGGAAAGCGAGACGCCGAGCATCGAATCGTCTTCGAGACTCTTGGCTTCGCGATCGATTCCGCCAAGCAGCGTGTACGACAGTGCCGCCATGACGAGCATCAGTGAAAGAATGATGCCGAAGCTGGCCAGAATGCGATGCCGAATGGACAGTTGCTTCACGCGATGAGCCCCATCAGTGATAAAGACGATTGCCGCGCCGCGCACAACCGCGAGTCGCCTCGACGATGAGGCGCCTCAATTTGCAGGAAGAATTCGTGCGCGTGAAAGCCGCGCTCCCAGACCGTGTTTACGGCCGCTTGTGGCTGCGCTTGAGTTCGGCGTGTCGAGGCGAATCATTTCACCGTGTTTCAGTACGGTGAAGGCGTCTGCGGGCAGGCCGGCGCGGCGCACGGCGTCGGCGAGCCGGCGTGGCGGTTCGTCGAGCGGCTCGTCGGTCAGTTCGAATGAACCCCAGTGAATGCCGATCGCCTTCTTCGCGTGGACGTCCTGGAAAACACGCACCGCTTCCTCGGGATCGACGTGCTGCGCGTGCATGAACCAGCGCGGATCGTAGGCGCCGATCGGAATCAGCGCGAGATCGAAACCGCCGAACCGCGCGCCGATATCGCGAAAGTCCGGCGAATAGCCCGTGTCGCCCGCGAAGTAAAACGAGTACGGATGCGCCGCGCCTGCCGGCGTCTTCACGACCCAGCCGCCCCACAGGGTTTCCGCGCGGTCGAACGGCGTGCGCGCCGACCAGTGCTGGCTCGGCACGAACCAGATATTCAGCCCGGCAGCGTGCGTCTCGTCGCTCCAGTCGAGTTCTTCGACGTTCGTCACGCCGATGTCCTTCATCCACTGCCTGATCCCGAGCGGCACGAGAAAGCGCGGAGGGCCGCCCGGTTGCCGGTTGAGCGCTTCGATACTCGGCTTGTCGAGATGATCGTAGTGATTGTGCGAAATCAGCACGATGTCGATGTGCGGCAGCTCGTTCAGCGTGAGGCCGGGCGGCGTCTTGCGCTTCGGGCCCGCGAACGAGAACGGCGATGCGCGCTCGGAGAACACCGGATCGGTGAGGATGTTCACGCCGTCGATCTGTACCAGCGCGCTCGCATGGCCGATCCACGTGAGCGTATCGGCGGTGCGGTTGGCCTTGAGCCACGCGATGTCGGGATGCGCCATCGGAAAGTGATAGCCGTTCGCGGGCGGTTTCGGCAAGCCATGCGTGAAGCGCTCCCAGCGCCACTTCAGAAACGATTCGCGCGGCAGATGACCATAATCGTTTTCGAAGCCGGACGCGGTGCGCTTCGCGTGGTGCAGCGCTTGCGGCTGTTGCGATTCCGGTGCATGCGCGGATTCATCACTGCGCGCGGTTGCGCCCGACGAGCAGCCCGCGATCAAAGCGAATACAGCCGACCAAAAGTAGGACATAAGACGCATGTTTTGATGGATTGCTTGCCGCACACGGCGCTGAATTGTATGAAATGCATGCGCGATCGTCTTTACACGCTTTTTTCTCCGTTCCCAGCAGGATGCGTGCTGCGCCGTTATATAAGGCGCGAAACGAAGTTCGCCGGTCGAAGTGGACCGTCGGCCCGCTTCTTGCGTAAGTCGACCCCATCGCCTAAGAAAAGGCGCATTCGAAGAATCACTCGCGGCGCGCACGCAATTCCAATGCCGTCGCCGCATGCCGAGCCAGAGACGGGGGTTTCATGGGCAGCAGTCAAAGAAAAAACGCCGCAAGCACGTTCAATCCGCAACTGCATACGATGCACGCGATGCTGGTATCGCGCACGGCATCGCATGTCGCGAGCGCGATGCAGCCCGAGGGCCGCAACGACGCGCTCGCGGAAGGCATCGCCGAGGTAATCGCCCATTGCGGGCATGCGGGACTCGGCCTCTTTCTCGCGGCAGTCTGGCACTGGCTCGATGAACGCGACTATGACGAAGCCGCAGATGCCGTGCAGCATTGCATCGAAAGCGGCACGATGCCGACCGTCAGGGCGACGCCGAAGGTGACGCGGCGTCGCGATGCGCGCATCTGAAACGCATTACGTCATGCGTCACGTGCCGAACCAGCCCGCATCGACGTAATAGTCGCGCGCGGTGCAGCGTGCCGCGTCGTCCGATGCGAGAAACAGCACCATGCGGGCGATGTGTTCCGGGTCGATCCGCTCGTGCAGGCATTGCTGCGCGAGCAGTTTCGCCCCGCTTTCGGGCGATTGCCACAGCTTCGTCTGACGCGGCGTGCGCACGGCGCCGGGAATCACCGTGTTCACGCGGATGCCATGCTCGCCGAGTTCGCGCGCGAGCCCGCGCGTGAGTCCTTCGATCGCGGCCTTCGCGGTCATGTAGAGCGTGAGATCGGGCAACGCGAGATGCCACGAAATCGAGCCCATATTGACGATCGCGCCGTGCTTCTGCGTGCGCATGCGCTCTGCCGCGGCCTGCGCGCAGAAAAACTGATGCCGCAGATTGACGGCCATGCGCTCGTCCCAGTACGCGCTGCTCACGTTGTCCCACTGATGGCGGTCGTCGTTCGCGGCGTTGTTGACCAGCACGTCGATTGAACCGGCTTCGCTGGCGATGTCGTCGAAGGCCTTTTCGATGGCGGCCGTGTCGCGCAGATCGCAATGCAGAAACGTCGGCGCATGCTTCTCGCTCGCGAGGGCCTGTTCGAGTTGCCGCGAATCGGCCTCGGCGACATCGATGAAGAACACGCGCGCGCCCTGCTTCGCGAACGCCTCGACGATCGCCGCGCCGATGCCGCTGCCGCCGCCCGTCACGACGACGCGCTTGTCCGCAAGACTCGGGTAGATGGCGTAGGACATGGCGGCTCGCTCAGTGTGAATGGCGCGGATTGCCGCGCGTTTCGATCACCTTCAGATACAGGGTCGCGGGTTCGAGACAGCCGCCCGTCGACAACTGTCCTACCGTTTGTCGATACAACTCCTGCCACGGCGTCTGCGCGACCGGCGCGGCGAATGCGGATTGCGCGCGGCGGCTTTCGAGCTCGGCTTCGTCCAGCAGCACGTTCACGCTGCGCGCGTTCAGATCGACGCGAATCCTGTCGTTCGTGCGCAGGAGCGCGAGACCGCCGCCCACCGCCGCTTCGGGTGACATGTTGAGAATCGACGGGCTCGCGGACGTCCCGCTCTGGCGTCCGTCTCCCATGCAGGGCAGCGAATCGATGCCGCGCTTGATCAGTTCGGCGGGCGGCGCCATGTTCACGACTTCCGCGCTGCCCGGATAACCCACCGTGCCGCAGCCGCGAATCACGAGGATGCAATGTTCGTCGATGTCGAGCGACGGATCGTTGATGCGCGCGTGGTAATCCTCGGGGCCATCGAAGACGATTGCGCGCGCCTCGAAAGCGTTTTCCGCACCGGGCTCGCTCAAGTACGTCTTTCTGAACGCATCGCCGACGACCGACATCTTCATGATCGCGCTATCGAAGAAATTGCCCGACAGGACCATGAAGCCCGCGCCGTGTTTCAGCGGATCGTCCGTGGTGCGGATGACTTCATTGTCGGCGGCCGGCGCATCGTTCGCGATCTCGCCGATCGTGCGGCCCGACACGGTCAGGCAATCGCGTCTGATGAGTCCCGCCTTGTCGAGTTGCCGCATGACCGCGGGCACCCCGCCCGAGCGATGAAAGCTCTCGCCGAGATATTCGCCGGCGGGCATGCAGTTCACGATGAGCGGCACCTGTTCGCCATGGCGTTGCCAATCATCGAGACTCAACTCGATGCCTATGTGCCGCGCGATCGCGATCAGATGCGGGGGGCAATTCGTCGATGCGCCGAGCGCTGAGGCGACCACGATTGCGTTGATGAACGCGTCGTGCGTCATGATTTTCGACGGCTTCAGATCCTCGCGCACCATATCGACGATGCGCTTGCCAGTCGCGTACGCCATCTGCCCGCGCTCGCGATATGCGGCGGGAATGCTCGCGCACGTCGGCAGGGACATGCCGAGCGCTTCGGCGAGACTGTTCATCGAAAGCGCGGTGCCCATCGTATTGCAATGGCCGATGGACGGCGACGACGCCGTCGTCAGGCGCATGAAGCCTTCGTAATCGATCTCGCCCGCCGCGAGCAGGTTGCGCGCATGCCAGATCACGGTGCCTGAACCGACGCGCTTGCCTTCGTGCCAGCCGTCGAGCATCGGGCCGCCCGAGAGCACGATCGCGGGCATGTCGACGGTGGCCGCGGCCATCAGGCACGCCGGCGTCGTCTTGTCGCAACCGGTGGTGAGCACGACGCCGTCGAGCGGAAAGCCGTGCAGGATTTCAACCAGACCGAGATAGGCGAGATTGCGATCGAGCGCGGCGGTCGGGCGGCGGCTCTGCTCCGCGAGCGGATGCACGGGGAACTCCATTGGAATGCCACCGGCATCGCGAATGCCTGCCTTCGTTCGCGCGGCGAGTTCGATGTGATGGCGATTGCACGGCGCCAGATCGCTGCCGGTCTGCGCAATGCCGATGATCGGTCGGCCCGATTGCAATTCCTCGCGCGTCAGGCCGTAGTTCATGAAACGCTCGACGTATAGAGCCGTCATGTCGGCGTGCGAGGGATCGTCGAACCATTCCTGGCTGCGCAGTCGCCTGGGATTCTGTTGGGGCATGGGATGTCTCTCTGTTTATATTTACGTTACCGGTAACATTCGACTCAATGTTAGCACGCACTCGGCGCACTGCTTCGGCTCAGGCGCTTTCGCGCGGCACCACGGAATAAGCGACGCGCACGCGCTTGCCGCTCGGCCCGACGATGCCTTGCTCGCGCGCCTCCAGCGCCGCCAGCAAGGTCGCGCCGGTCCGCGAGCCGATCCCGTATGCATCGACGGAAATCGTCGTGATCGATGGCGTGCAGCAGGCGGCTACTTCGAAGTTACCGAAGCCCGCGACGGCGATGTCGTCCGGCACGACGAGGCCGCGCCGGTGACATTCCATTATCGCGCCGAACGCAGACATGTCGCTGACGCACATCACGGCTTGCGTGTCGGGCCAGGTGTCGAGCAATTCGGCCATCGCGGGGCCGCCGTGACTCATCGTGATCGGAGAATCGCCGAGACGAATGATGCGTTCGTCGTCCAGACCGAGCGCCTTCATCTGCGCGCGAAAGCCCTTCAAACGATCCAGGCCGCGACGGTCCAGCTCGCTCGCCCCGCCGAGAAAGCCGATGCGTTCGTGGCCTTTGTCCGCCAGATAGCGCACCATCTCTCTTGCGGCGCTGACGTTGGAGAACCCGACGGCGGCATCGATCGGATCGGACGGCGAATCCCACATCTCCACGACGGGCACGCCGGAGCGGCGCAGCAGCGTGCGCGTCGCTTCCGTATGACGCGAACCGGTCAGCGCGATGCAGCGCGGCTGATGACGCAGCATCGAGCGCACGAGCCGTTCTTCGCGATCCAGATGGTAGTCCGTGTCTCCGATCAGCAATTGCAGGCCGTGCGGCTCGAGCGACGCGGAAAGACCGCGTACGGTGTCCGAAAAGTTGGAACTTGCGAGCGACGGAACCAGCACGGCGACGAACTCCGAGCGTCCGGACGACAAGGCGCCCGCGGCGGCATCGGCGACGTAGCCGAGTTCGTCGATTGCCTTCTGGACGCGAGCGCGCGTCGCCACCGCGACACTGTGGCCGGCGAGCACGCGGGATACGGTCATCTTCGAAACGCCGGCGAGACGCGCGACATCAGACATGCGCGGCGGGCCGGCGGAAGGATCGAAGGACGATGGCGGCATGTGTGATTTCGAAAGCGGGGCCGGCGGCTTCAATCCACCCGCACCCAGCCGTCCTCGCGCTGCTCGAGAATAATGTGCAGCTTCGTTTCACCGGCCTCGCGGTCGGCGGCGGTCACGTCGGGAAAGGCGCGCTTGATGTCACGATCGTCCATCCACGGGGCCACGCTTTCGAGCTTGTAGGTGTACGTGACGTCCGAGCGGTGAGCCGTAGGATCGGGCTCCGTCCAGCCGACGACCTTGTCCAGCTTGACGTGCGCATAGCAAAGCATCCAGGCGCGCGGGTCGCTCGTGGCGTTGGGGTCGCCGGCGGGGCGGTTGGTTTCGACCGCATATTTCTGCCCTTCGCCAGTGAGACCGTACGCGATGCCGTTCTGCTTGGCGTTGGCGTTCGCCGGAGTCGGCGCCGCGCGCGCAATGAGCCCGCTTTTTTCGAGCGCGGCGAGTTGCTCGCGCAGTGCGGCAGCGGAATATTCGTTGAGGTCGCGATTGCTATAGACAGATGGGAACGCGTACGGCCCACGACCACTTCGATTCAGGCATAGCAGGCCGCGATTCGTTTTCATGTCGGCGGAAATCGCAGCGCCCAGGCTGGACTCGCTTGCATCGTTCTTCTTGCCACACGCCGCGACAAGCAACGCGGCGCTGACGGCGGCAATCAACAGGCTCGTTCTCATATGCGCTCCGGGAAGGGTCGGCATGATGGTTACAACCTTTCGACGCCATTCTACCGACTGAAACCGTGCATCGGAGATGGGATGGTGTTGGAACGAACTTTCTTGGAAGAATTCGGTTCCCAAACGCAAAAACCCCACCTTTGCGGGGTGGGGTTTTTGTTTATCGCATGAGGAGCCTGACGATTACCTACTTTCACACGGGTATCCGCACTATCATCGGC